>NZ_LT670849.1:0-1305833 GCF_900142985.1 Bradyrhizobium erythrophlei | reverse complement strand
ACGGCCGGAAATGGCTGCGCGCGCACGGCCGCATCAGCTGATCACGGATTTAGGGGATAAGGCGATGAACACGCCTGCTTTCGCGCGCGTTAGAACACTTGCGGTTGTCGTTGCGGCGCTCGCGATGTTCGACGCCACACCCGGCCTGGCCGCCGAAAAGGTCTACGATCCCGCAGCCGGCAGCCGCTGGATTGTCGAGACCGAGACGCGCGGCGAAGAGGTGCGGCCCGACGGCACCGTGACGTCGCTGGTGAGGACGCGCGCTGAACTGACGATCGAGCAGAAGACGGCGGATGGATTTCGCATTTCCTACGTTCATCGCGGCGCGACCATCGAGGGCAACGCGCGCAGTGTGCCGCTGCGCCGTGCCTACATGAAGGTGCTGGAGAATGTGGTGATACGCGCCAGCACCGATGCCAGCGGCAAGCCGTTGCGCATCGACAATCTCGATGAGGCCAGGGACAAGATGCGCAGCGTCGCCAGCGAACTGGTCGGGCAATTCGACCAGCGTCCGGCGGCGCGGGCGTTGTTCGACCAGCTGATGGCGGAACTGGTCGAGGTCGATGCCGGCAGCGCCGCCACGGTTTATCTCGATGTGCTCGGCACGCTCGCCGTTGCGCAAAACACCGGCATGAAACCGGGCGAGTTCAGGCAGGTAATCAAGCCCGCGGAGAATCCGCTCGGTGGCGATGCGCTGAAATCGAACGTGCGCTTCGAACTGGTCGACGCCGATACGGACGGGAGCCGGCTCAAATTCGTCAACGTCACCTCCGTCGACCCCGCGGCGCTGAGTGAGTTCATGCGGGACTTTGCCCGGAGTTTGCTTGCCGCTTCCGGCGACAGCGTCACGCCGGCACTTGTCAACCGGCTCGTCAGTTCAATGGTGTTTTCGTTCGACAAGCGCGCCGAATTCGACGTCGAAGACGGCATGACGCGGAAGGTCGCCGAGAAATCAACGACGGTGTTTCGCGGTATGGAACAGAACCTGATCCAGACCGACGCGCGGACGACTACGCTGACGCCTGCCGTGAACTGACGCCCGCGTGACCCGCATCACGCCGCAGCGGTGGTGAAATAGCTTTTTAATAGCCAAAGCTTGCCCGCAAGCGTGCGTGTCGCCGTCGATGACAAACCCGCCTTTATGATCCAGAGTGGATCAAGCGGCGGGCTTATTTCTGTTTGTTGCGCCCGCCTAGTGCCCACTTTCCGAAGTTCGTGCTCCGTCGCAGCAACCACTTTCACGAACTTCGGAAAGTCATGGGCTACTCACAAACTTATTGATTCCAGTACCGCTTTATCGATCTAAGGTCCCTGATTGAATTCGCCGCTTGTGGTGCAGGGACTTCAGATCGGCGGTACTGGCGTCTAACGACAGGGAGACGAGAACTTGCGTGACGGGATTTTGGCGCTTCGCATCGGCGCGACTTTGGCGGTGCTGGTTGTTGGCAGCGCGCTCGGCTTATCTGTGGTAATGGCGCAGTCCGGCCGTAGCGATCCGCTGCTCAACGCCGGGCCGCCGGTCTGGGATGCCAACCACGATGGCATCTTCACCTGCGACGAATGGAAGAAGTTCATGGAGCAGCTCTTTGTCTCCGGTGACAAGGGGCGCAAGGGCTTTCTGACGCGGCAGGAATTCGACTCGATCAAGAAGGCCGATCCCAGTCTCGCTGACGCCGATTTCGGTTACTTCGACGAAAACCAGGACGGCAAGGTCTCGCGCAAGGAGTTCGTCGAAAAGCCGAGCGTCTTCATCCTGCGCTTCGACAAGAACGGCGACTGCCGCGTGACGCCGGAAGAACTGAAAGCCGCGACCACGCCGCAACCGACGGGCGGGCCGCAGGAACGGCCGCGCGACCGGTTTCACTAAGCTTCGGATTCGCAATCGCTGCGCCAGTGTCTCGATTCCGAAGTTCGGAACATTTTGCGGGGCCACGTTTCGAACTCCGCTGAGGGCCCAATGGCGGACATGGAGGCGGCATTTCTCAAGACGAAAAAACCCGCGCGTTTAGGTCGCCAACAGCAATAGCCGCAGACAAATGCCCGGGAGTCGTGAACTGGCCTTGTCACTCGGAGGCCATACCCTTTCAGCTCCGCGCTTTCGCAAACTTCCGCCTGCCTTGCCCTTATGTGCGACGGAAGTCATTGGCTACGACACCGATGATGAGCTCGCGCAGCCAGGCATGTGCTGGCTGGTTGTCGAGACGTCGCGGCCAAATCATGGCCGCTTCAATCGGCTTTGGCGGACGCGACAGCCGATGAAGAACAAGGCCGTGAGATTTTGTCATGTGCCTGGCGATATTCAGGGGAAACACCGATACCAGGTCCGACGTCGCCAGAATCTGCGCGGCTGACAAGAACGGCGCACGCATCGCCGGCTTGAGGACAGGCTTTGATTTTCCAAGGCTGGCCTCTGCAAAGTCGGCGCCAAATTGAGCGGACGAAATTTCAAGCTGCGGAAGAGTTGCCAGCGTTTCGGTCGAGAACTCCCGTGCTCTTGCGGCCGGATGGCCCTTTCGGTGCACGACGACGAATTGATCCTGCAGCAAGCGCCTGAGCGAAAACCGCTCGGCCTGGACACGGGGCGGACCTATCGCCAGATGCAGTTCGCTTCGATCCAGCAGATCGGGAATGTTTAGTGTTCCGCTCGGCCGAAAATCCAGCGTCACCCCGGGAGCGTTTCTCGCAATGTGCTCTGCTATCGGTGCCACCAGAACGATCGCCGCATAATTGTCGACCGCGATGCGAAAGGTCGCCGTCGCCGTTGCCGGTTCGAACTGCGTGGGCTCCAGTGACTGTTGCAGTCCGTCCAGGGCTATTCTGATGGGCGTAGCGAGCTGTTCGGCTCGCGGCGTCGGCATCATCCCGTTTGGGCTCCGGACAAACAGCTCGTCCTTTAGCATGTGCCGCAGGCGGGTCAGCGCGTGGCTCACGGCGGGCTGACTGAGCCCCAGCCTCTGTCCCGCCCGCGTGACGGATCTGTCCCGCATGAGGGCGTCGAACACCACCAGCAGGTTCAGATCGATCGCGCCTAACTTGGGAGCTTGCTTGTTCAAGCGACTGCCGCTCCATCGATATTCAGATTTAACATGTTCAAATGAAGACAATGCATTTTTCGAATGGCAAACTCAACCCTAGAGTCTGAGTTGCTCCCTGGCAGTTCGCCTTAACCAGAGGCAAGGCTCGACCGGACACAGAGTCCAAACCGCCTCGCCCGCTTGGCGGACACTACGAACAAACTCGTTGGCGCAGGAGGAAAGTCATGATTGGAATCGTCCGACTCGCGCTGCGGCGGCCGTACACGTTCGTTGTCATGGCGCTGTTAATCCTGATTTTCGGAACGACGGCGGCCCTGCGGACGCCGACCGACATTTTCCCAAACATCAACATCCCCGTCGTCAGCGTGGTTTTCAGCTACACCGGCCTGCCAGCCGACGACATGGCCGGCCGCGTGGTCACGTTCTACGAGCGCTCGTTGCCCAACGCCGTCAACGACATCGAACACATCGAATCCCAATCGATCGCCAATTACGGCATCATCAAGATCTTCTTTCAGCCGACCGTGAACATCAACGCCGCATTGGCGCAGGTCAACGGCATGTCGCAGACGGTGCTGAAGCAGATGCCCCCTGGCATCACGCCGCCGCTGATCCTCAGCTTCAATGCCTCGAGTGTTCCAATTCTGCAGGTTGCGCTTTCGAGCGATAAGCTGTCGGAAACCGAAATATTCGACGACGCGCTGAACTTCGTCCGCCCGGCCTTGGCGCCAGTGCCGGGCGCAGCCCTGCCGCTTCCGTTCGGCGGCAAGGTGCGGCAGGTCCAGGCCGACCTCAATCAGCAGGCCCTGCACCAATATGGGGTTTCGGCGAACGACGTCATTAACGCGCTCTCGCTGCAGAACCTGATCGTCCCGGTCGGAACCCAGAAGATTGGCACTTACGAATATACCGTGAACCTGAACGACTCACCGACAGCGGTCAAAGCGTTCAACGATCTGCCCATCAAGACCGTCAACGGCACGGTCATTTATATGCGCGACGTCGCCTATGTGCACGACGGCAGTCCGCCGCAGACCAACGCCGTGCATGTTAACGGCGCCAGCGCCGTACTGCTGACCATCGTCAAGGCAGGCGCCACCTCGACGCTCGACATCATTAATGGCGTCAAGAACCTGCTGCCGTCGATCTCGCAGACGCTTCCCGCCAGCCTGAAATTGACGGCCGTGGGGGATCAGTCGGTCTACGTCACCGACGCCGTATCCAGCGTGATCAGGGAAGGCGTGATCGCGGCGGCGCTGACCGGGATGATGATTCTCTTGTTCCTCGGCAGCTGGCGCTCGACCCTTATCATCACGATCTCGATTCCGCTTGCGATCCTGGCGGCGCTGAGTGGCCTGTCGCTGCTCGGCGAGACCATTAATGTCATGACGCTCGGCGGTCTGGCGCTCGCCGTCGGAATTCTCGTCGACGACGCCACTGTCACCATCGAAAATATCAACCGTCACCTTGAAGAGGGCAAAGAGATCAAGCCAGCCATTCTCGATGGCGCGTCTCAAATCATCGTGCCGGCGACCGTGTCGCTGTTCTGCATTTCCATTGCCTTCGTGCCAATGTTCTGGCTTGGCGGTGTCGCCGGTTATCTGTTTCGGCCGCTCGCCGAGGCGGTGATCCTTGCGCTGGCCGCCTCTTATGTGCTGTCACAGACTCTGGTGCCCACGCTGGCGAACCATCTTCTGCGCAATCAACACGGTCACGGCCCGGCCGAGCACGGTGGCGAGACAAAGCCCAGCCGCAATCCGCTTACGCGCTTCCAGCATGGGTTCGAGCGTCGTTTCGAAAATCTGCGCAAAGCCTATCTCGGCCTCCTGCAACTCGCGCTGCAAAATCGTATCAAGGTGATCGTCGGATTCCTGTGCATCAGCCTGCTGTCGCTCGGGCTTGCGCCCTCACTCGGCCAGGATTTTTTCCCGGCGGTGGATGGCGGCCAGATCAAACTTCACGTTCGCGCCGCGACGGGAACCCGGTTCGAGGTGACGGCGGCCCTCACTGACCGGATCGCTACGGCGATCAAGGGCATTATTCCGCCAACCGAACTGGACGGCGTTGTGAGCAACATTGGGCTCACCGTCAGCGGCATCAACATGGCGTACAATAATTCCGGTACCATCGGCATCGGCGATGCCGACATCTTGATCAGCCTCAAACCCAAACATGCGCCGACCGACAACTACGTCAAAACCATGCGAGAAAAATTGCCGCGGCAGTTTCCCGGCACGACGTTCGCCTTCCTGCCCGCTGATATCGTCAGTCAGGTCCTGAATTTCGGCGCCCCGGCGCCGATCGACCTGCAGGTGGCCGGCAGAGACCTTGCGGCGGACCGCAAATATGCCAACGCGCTGTTGGCGAAGGTCAAGCAAATTCCAGGAATCGCCGATGCGCGCATCCAGCAGGCGTTTGCGCAGCCGACACTTAACGTCAATGTCGACCGCTCGCTTACCTCGCTTGGCGGCCTCTCGGAGAAGGATGTCGCCAATGCCATGCTGACGACGCTGTCGGGAAGCTCGCAATCGGCCCCGACCTACTGGCTGAACCCCGCCAATGGCGTCAATTATGCGGTCTCGGTCCAGACCCCGCAGCGCGACATCGACACCATGAGCGGCTTGAAAAACATTCCAGTTAGCTCTCCTTCCGCCAACACCCAGCTGCTCGGCGGACTGGCGCGTGTCGAGCGGACCAACAGCAACGCCGTAGTATCGCACTATAACGTTCAGCCCGTGATCGATATCTATGCGGCGCCACAGGGACGCGATCTCGGCGCCATTGCGTCGGACATTCAAAAGACGATCCACGCGACCGCGCAAGACGTTCCCCGTGGGGCGAGCGTGACACTGCGCGGTCAAGTCACCACTATGACGAGCGCCTATCAGCAGCTCTATGTCGGGCTCGCAGCGGCGATTATGCTGATCTATCTTTTGATCGTCATCAACTTCCAGTCCTGGGCCGATCCGTTCGTCATCATCACGGCGCTGCCGACCGCCCTGGCCGGCATCGTCTGGATGTTGTTTGCGACCGGAACCACGCTTTCCGTTCCGGCGCTCACCGGCGCCATCATGTGCATGGGGGTCGCGACCGCCAACAGCATCCTGGTGATCAGCTTTGCGCGCGACCAGATGGCGGCCGGTCTCAATGCGACCGCGGCGGCCTTCGAAGCGGGTCGCGCGCGGTTTCGTCCCGTGATGATGACGGCGCTGGCGATGGTCATTGGCATGGTGCCGATGGCGATCGAACCCGGACAAAACACGCCACTGGGCCGCGCCGTGATCGGTGGGCTGATCTTTGCCACCTGCGCCACCCTGGTTTTGGTGCCAACTATCTTCAGCCTGGTGCACGGCGGCCAGCAGGGCTCCGCGCATCAGGCAGCAGCGGCAACCGCCGCGTAAATCAAGAGGAGAACAGAATGCCCTCAGAAGAAATCACCCCTCCCCGCAAGCGAAGCCTGGTCACGGCCGCCGCCGCCGCGGTTCTGCTTGCCGCCGTCGTGGTTGCTTATGGTTTCACGCAACGGGCGGAGAGCAAGCAGGAAGTCATACAGTGGACCGACGCGCAGGCGATGCCGACCGTTGCGCTTGCCCAACCCATTCCCGGCAGTCCGCATCAAATGCTGACGCTGCCCGGCAACATCCAACCCTTCAACAAGGCGGCGATTTACGCGCGCGTGAACGGATACGTGAAGAGTTGGGACCACGACATCGGATCATCGGTCAAGGAAGGGCAAGTGTTGGCCACCATCGATGCGCCCGATCTTGATCAGCAACTTAGTCAGGCGAAAGCCACGCTCGCGAGCGTCGAGGCCAATGAGCAGATCGCAACGCTGACCGCGAACCGGAACAACATCCTGCTGCAAAAGCAGATCGTGGCGCAGCAGCTTGCGGACCAGACCACCGCCGACGCCAAAGCAAAGCAAGCGGTCGTCGACGCCAACGCGGCCAACGTCCGGCAGCTCGAAGCCATGCAATCGTTCAAGACGCTGGCAGCGCCTTTTGACGGCGTCGTGACTGCCCGAAACGTGGAACTCGGAATGCTGATCAATTCGGGAGGTTCCGGCCTGCCGCTTTTCGAGGTATCCGATTTGCATCGGGTTCGAATCTACGTCCAGGTGCCGCAATCCCTCTCGGCCGGACTCAAGCCGGGACTGAGGGCGACGTTCGAGATGCCGCAATATCCGGGCGTCCAATTCGATGCAACGCTCTCGCATGTTTCAGGGGCCATGAACCCGGCTTCCCACAGCATGCAGGTCGAGCTTCAGGCCGACAATTCAGCCGGCAAGTTTCTTGCCGGCAGCTATTGCAATGTGCAGTTCGAAATCCCGGCCGACGCAAATTTGGTGAGAATCCCATCTACTGCCCTTGTGATCGGCAATCGGGGCACGCAGATCGCCACCCTCGACAGCAACGACAAGATTGTCATCAAACGCGTACAGCTAGGCCGCGATTTCGGTGACAGTGTGGAAGTCATTGCCGGCCTGTCGCCGTTCGACCGGATCGTCGATAATCCGCCGGAAACCCTCACGGAAGGCGATAGGGTTCACATTGCCGCCGAAACGCCGCGCGCCGCGAGTTCGGCGTCATCCTCGACACCGGGCCGGAGATGAGGGGCGCGCGCCACGCAATGTCCGATTCGGGTCATTAACTGACATGCCTAATTCCGGCCTTCGAGGCCCGCTTTACCTTGGACTGCGGATACCGGCTATCGCGGCCCGGGGTTACTTTTCAGCCGGCTTTATGAGTACGGGTTCTAATCGCGGACCAGTTGACGCAAAAATCCCGTCAAATCGGTGACGATGAGGTCGGCATGCGCCGGCTTCGCGACACGATCGGCATCCTCGAACAAGGGGTCGACCACCAGCACCGTCTTCATGCTGAGTTCGTGCGGCACCAAGAGATTGCCCGGGCGATCCTCGAACATCGCGGCGGTCTTCGGGTCGACGCCGTGGGCTTCGAAAAAGCCCGAGAAGGCGCTCAGGTTCGGTTTGCCGATGAACGCGCTGTCTTCGATGCTGGCGATGGCCTCGAACAGATCGGCCATGCCCATGGCCTTGAGCGCCGATGTGGCGTGACCGCGGGGCGCGTTGGTGAAGATGATCCGGCGTCCCGGCAGCGCCCGCAGCGCGCCGATCAAATCCTCGTTGTGCACCAGTACCGACAGATCGATCTGGTGAACGAAGTCCAGAAAGGCGTTCGGCGAAACGCCGTGCAACTGGACCATGGCCTGCAAGGTCGATCCGAAGCGTTCGTAGTAATCGCGATGAACCGCTTCGGCCGCGGTGCGATCGATCTTCATATGGTTGGCGATGAAGGTGACGACGCGATCCCGCATCTGGCCATGAAGGTCGACCGATCGCGGGTAGAGCGTGTCGTCGAGATCGAACACCCAGGTATCGACATGCGCGAATGACTCGCGCACGCCAGCCAGCGTTCCGGCTTTAATGTCATCCAGATCCAAACAGGTAACCGCGATTTAGCGAGCGGCCTCCTTGAGCCGGCGGATGGTCCGCTGCGCGCTCGGCTTGATGTCCTGTACGTCGAGGCTGATGTCAAGCGCGCGGATCGAGTGGGTGAGGTCGCCGACCGAGATGATGTCGACGCCGGTCTCGGCGATCGGCACGATGGTCTGCTCGTTGATACCGCCCGAGGCTTCCGTCATGGCGCGGCCGTTGACGAGTTTCAGGCCGGCCTTCATTTCGTCGAGGTCCATATTGTCGAACATGATGATCTCGACGCCGCAAGCGAGCGCTTCCTCGACCATTTCGAGCGTCTCGCATTCCACCTCGATCTTGAAGGTGTGCTGCGCGGTGGCGCGCAGCGTCTCGATCGCATTGGTGATCGAACCCGCGATCTTGATATGGTTGTCCTTGACCAGGATGCAGTTGGCGAGGCTGAAGATGTGATTGTGGGCGCCGCCGACGCGCACGGCGTATTTCATGATCATGCGCAGGCCCGGCCAGCCCTTGCGGGTGTCGGTGACGCGCACCTTGGTGTGCTTGACCAGATCGGCGTAGCGCCGGGTCTTGGTCGCAATGCCGGACATCTGCTGGATCCAGTCGAGCGCGTTGCGTTCGATGATGAAGAAGGTCGAGGCGCGCGCCTTGATGCGCAACAGCACGGTGCCGGGTCCGACCGGATCGCCGTCCTGCACCGCATATTCGATCTGCGCTTCCGGATCGATCTGCTTGATGGTTTCATCGGCGAGCAGGAGGCCGCACACGATGCCGGTGCCCTTGGCGTAGATCTGCGCGGTCTGGACCGGGTCGTCGCCGACGAGAAATCCGCCGGTGGTGTCGCCCGGGCCGAGCTCCTCGCGCAATGCCTGTTCGACCAGCGGCCGGATCATGAATCGGTTCAGTCTCATCGGATCGATCCTTTTGACTTACGAAGAAAGCTTGTCGGTGAATGCCTTGCCGGTTTTCATCACGAGGTGCAGCTTGTCGCGCTTCTGCATGACGGAAATATCGTCAAGCGGATTGCCGTCGACCACGAGAATATCGGCGGCCTTGCCGGCGGCGAGCGCGCCAAGTTCGGGACGCTCGATGCATTCGGCCGCCTTGCTGGTGGAGGCCACGATCACCTGCATCGGCGTCATGCCGAGCCAGTTCACCATGAACTCCAGTTCGACCATGTTCTCGCCGACCAGAAGCCGGTGCGACTGGTCGGTGCCCATCGCCACCCTGACGCCGCGGCGCACGGCCTCCTTCCAGATCGGAATCTGCTCCTGCATCCGGCCGTAGATCTCTTTGTCCTTGACGTCTTCCTGGCCCATCTGGTGACCGGCCCAGGACTTGTCGCTGCCGCGTTTCTTCACCGACAGCGGCACCAGCGCCAGCGTCGGGACCCACCAGGTTTTCATTTCGAGCATCTTGTCGACGGCCTGTTCGTCGATGAACCAGCCGTGTTCGAGCGAATGAATACCGGCCTGCACGGCATTGCGGATGCCGTCGATGCCTTCGGCATGGACCGCGACGCGGCGTCGCTTGGCGGCCGCCTCTTCGACGGCGGTGCGGATTTCTTCGATGGTGAATTGCGGCTCGTCCCAACTGTCGGTGACGGAGGTGATGCCGCCGGTCGCGCAGATCTTGATGAAGTCGGCGCCGCGCATCAGCAGCTCGCGCACGACACGCCGGATTTCCTCGACGCCGTCGGCCACGGTATCGGGCAACCAGGCGCGCTTCTTGATCCGCATGTCCGCCGGCACCCAGTAGTCGCCGTGGCCGCCGGTTTGGGAAATCATGCCGAGCGAGATCAAAAGCCGCGGGCCGTCGATCAGGCCTTCCTCGATCGCGGTACGGAAACCGGCATCCGCGCCGCCCATGTCGCGCGCGGTGGTGATGCCGCAGGCCAGCGTCTCGCGAAAGATGTCGATCGAGCGCAGCACATTGTAGGTCGGCGTGTTCAGCAAATGCTGCCGCATGTCGCGTGCACGATAGGTGCCGTGAACATGACAATCGATGAAGCCGGGGAGGATGGTGCGGCCCGCTGCGTCGAGACGCGTCGCCTTGGCAGGAATTGCTACGTTTCGCTCCGATCCCGCGGCAATTATTCTCCCGTCCTCGATGACAACAACGCCGCGCTGAACCGGCTCGCCGCCAAGTCCATCGATCAGGGTACCACCGACAATCGCCGTCAACATTCCCGCACGCCTTTGCAGCCAATTTGAAAAGCTAACAGCCCAAAAACCAGGGCGAAGTGCCAAAGGCCGTTCAATTCATGGGTCCACTCACTCAGTATATCTGCAATTCCATAGCAGCTTTGTCGAGACGCCAATTGCCTCAGGACAGATCGACGGTGACCGTCTTCACCTCGGTGTAGAACGCCAGCGCGTTCATCCCGAGTTCGCGCCCCACGCCCGAGCGCCGGTAGCCGCCGAACGGGGCGAACAGGCTGGTCGAACTCGCGCTCGGCAATCCATTGACGGCGATCATGCCGGTGCGCACGGCTTTTGCGGTCCGCAACGCACGTCCGATATCGCGCGACCATACCGAGCCGTTCAATCCGTAGAGGGAATCATTGGCGTTGCGGATCGCCTCCGCCTCGGTCTCGAACGGCGTGATGCTGCACACCGGGCCGAAAACTTCTTCGCTATAGAGCGGCATGTCAGGCGAGACGTCGCCGAACACCGTCGGCAGAAAGAAATTGCCGCTTCTCAGATCGTCAGGGCGACGACCGCCGGACAGAAGCTTCGCGCCATCCTCCATCGCGCGGCGAACGGAGCGCTCGACGCGTTGCCAGTGCGGTAGTGAGATCAACGGACCGAGCGTAGTTGTCGGATCGAGCGGCGAGCCGAGCCGTAATTTTGCGAGTTCGGCGAGCAGCGCTTCCGTGAAAGGCGCCACAGCCGATTTCTGCACCAGAAACCGCGAGCGTGCCGAGCAGGATTGGCCGGCATTGCCGAAGGCGCCCGCGATCGCGCTTTTTGCGGCGTTCACGATGTCCGCATCGTCGAACACGATGCAGGCGTTCTTGCCGCCCAGTTCCAGCGCCACCTTCTTCACGGTTCCGGCGGCGGCTTTCATCACTTCGCTGCCGACGGCGGTCGAGCCGGTGAACGAAATGCCGTCGATCGCTTCATGCGTCGCCAGCAGCTGGCCGATCTCGGCGCCGCCCGGCAGGATGTTGACGATTCCTTTCGGCACGCCGCATTCGGCGATGATTTCGGCAAGCAGCAGCGTGGAGAGCGGCGTCAGCGGCGAGGGCTTCAAAAGGCTGGCGCAACCGGCCGCCAGCGCCGGCGCCAATTTCCAGGCGGCCGCCAGCAGCGGAAAATTCCATGGCGTGATCTGCGCGACGACGCCGAGCGGCTCGTGCAGCGTGAAGTTCAGCAGCGGCTCGGACACTGGAACGGTGTCGCCGAAAAACTTGTCCATCGCGCCGGCATAGTAATGAAAGACCTTGGCTGCTCCCGCAACCTCGCGGCGTGCGCCCGTAATCGGCTTGCCGCCATTGACGCTTTCCAGGAGCGCAAAATCTTCCGATCGCGCCAGGATGCCGTCGGCAATCGCGTGCAAGACCTGGCCACGTTCGAACACCGGCATCCGCGGCCAGTCGCCTTCGTCGAAGGCGCGGCGCGCGGCGGCAATCGCTTTCAGGGCCTGTTCGCGGCTTGCCGGCTGAACGCTTGCCACAACTTCGCCGGTCGCCGGATCCAGCAACGGATCGCCGGCAACGGCGGACGCTTCGAACGCGCCGTCGATGAAAGGCGTCAGCCGAAGCGTTGGGAGCGTGGCCTGCATGTTCATGCCGCCGGCTTCACGGCCTGCATTTCTTCATACATGCGTGCGGCGGTATCGCCGGGCGCCTGGCTGCCGGTGATCAGGCGGCCGACGATGGCGAAGCGGCGCTTGCAGGCCGCGGCCGCGGCAAACGAAGTCTCGACGCTGCCGCCCAACGCACCAAAGCCTGTCAGGAGCAGCAGCGGTGAGGAGACGTTGGATGCGATCCACTTCGACCAACGCCTGATCTTTGTCACGTCGTGGGCGGGCAGCACGAAATGATCGCACTTGTTCTGCGCGGCGCGGGCCAGGATGCGATCGAGCGCATCGTCCAGCATGTAGCCGCCACCGGAGACGCCGTAATCCGGCACCGGAATTTCGCCGCCGACAAAGGGCGTCAGGTCGGCACGAATGGCTTCGCCGACAAACTGGTCGACCGCGGTCGGGCCGGCGACGGGAAACAGGATCAGCCCGTCGACGTCGGCTTCCTTGCAAAGCGCGGTGTATTTCTTCGCCATGTCCGGCATGTCCGGGCCGGCTTTCTGGTGGTCATAGATGATCGGCAAATCGGTCAGGTCGCGCAGGCGGCGCACGGATTCCCGCAAGCCGAAATGCAGCACCGAGGTCAGGCCAAGCTTGTAGCCGGCGACGCCTTCGCGCTTCGTGGTTTCGCGCACGACGCGTTCGAGGTGTTCGTGGGAATCGATATCGAGCGCCGGCACGATGCCCATATCGCCCTTGAGTTTTTTTGCCATGGAAACCTCTTTGGTCAACTGAAGCGGCAAGCTAGGTGGGAGCCTCGCGATCCCCAAGGTCCGCGGCGTGACGCGTTGATAGTACCAGCCTCGACTGGACCCATGAAACGAGCGAAGAAGCTTTTATGACTGGTGCGAGACTTTTGCGAACTTCTGAATCGGAGCTCTAGCGATGGTCGACAAGCGCGCCAACGCGTCCATCAGAATCTGCTCTTCGACATCGCGACCGATCAGGACGACGCGATTCTGTCGATCGCCATTTGGCCAGGCCTTGAGATCGAGCGGACGGTGCAGCAGGCCCTGAACCGCGTGCAGAACGGTCGGCCGCGTTGTGTCGGCGACGTTCAGTATTGCCTTCATCCGCAGCAGCATGGGGCCGAGCAGATTGATGGTGTGATCGAGCCAGGCTTCCAGCGCATCCGGTTCGATTGCGCCCTCAAAGACAAGCGATGCGGACGCGATCGCCGCGGGCTCCGGCGAGCAGATCATGTTCGGCCTGGCAAGCGCTCGCGGCAGATCGAGCGCTTGAGGCCAGAACGCCGACATCGTTGCCATTCCCGGTTGCACCAGATGTTGCCGGGCGTGGGGATTGAGGTTGGTCAGCGCTTGCTGCACCTTTCGTATCTCGCCAGAGGTCGCAAGGTCGGTCTTGGTCAGCAGCAGCCGGTCGGCCAGCGCCACTTGCATGCGCGCCTCCGGATGCCGATCGGCCGTTGCCGCGAATGCGCGCGCATCGATCGCGGTGACAACACCCGCCAGTTCAAAGAAGCGATTGAAGTAAGCGTCCGTGATCAAGCCTTCGAGCAGGGGTGCTGGATCGGACAATCCGCTGGTCTCGACCACGACGCGTTTGAACGGCGGTAGGCTTTCGTCGCGCGTGCGCCGCATCAGGTTGGCCAGCGCCGGCGCCAATGCGCCCTTGGCGCGGCAACAGAGGCATCCGCCTTCCAGCATGGTGATGGAATCGGAGCCTTGCTCCACCAGGAGATGGTCGAGCCCGACGTCGCCGGCCTCGTTGATGACGACGGCGGTGTCGCGAAATTCCGGCGTTGCGAGCAGCGTATTTAGCATCGTCGTTTTGCCGGCGCCGAGAAATCCCGTCAGCAAAACCAGCGGCGTGCGATTCATGCGTCGATCTGTTGGTGCAGCAGGCGGATCGCCGCCGCCACGGCTTCAAGCCGAACGTTGTCGCGGCTGCCGGGGAAGACGTGCCGCTCGGCAAGCAGCGGAACGCCGTTGCGCGCCGCGGCGACGAAGATGGTGCCGACGGGGTTTTTGGCATTGCCGCCGCCGGGACCGGCATAGCCGGTGATGGCGACGGTGACCGTCGCGCCGGAATTCGACAACAGACCTTCGGCGAGGCCTTGCGTCACCTCGGCGCTGACCGCGCCATGTTGCTTGGAGACGTCTTCGGCGACGCCCAGCCCCGTCGCCTTGGCAGATTCATGGTAGAGGACATATCCCCGGTCGAAGATCTGCGAGGCGCCAGACACCGAGGTCAGGCAGGCGCTGACGAGGCCGGCCGTGACGGTTTCGGCGGTTGCCAGACGAACGCCCTTTTTCTTCGCCGCATCGAGCGCCGCAGCCGCAGCCGCCAACAGCTCTTCCGGAAAAATGGTTTCGCTGTCGTTAAGGAAGTGAGGGGATGACGACATGGGCTCCACTCTTATCGTTGGTTATCGCAGACGATTGATATCGGACCGGTTTGAAGTCAACCGCTGCGGTGCGTGGTTCCAGCAAGTGGTCATGAACTGGACCCGAATGTGTTGCCGCGCGGCCCGATTTGGTCTTTGCTGAGGGTGCCAGATTTCGAGAGCAGATATGCTGATCACCGTCGACCGCGACAGCCCCGAAAGCCTGCAAGAGCAGATTTTCTCGCGCATTCGCGAGCAGATCGTCACCGGCATTCTGCGGCCGGGATCTCCGGTCCCGTCGTCGCGCATCCTCGCCACGCAGCTCAAGGTGTCACGCAATTCCGTGATCTTCGGCTATGAGCGTCTGATCAACGAGGGGTACCTCGTCGCCAAGCCGATGATCGGCACCTTCGTCGCCGACGTCCTGCCGGATCAAACCGTCGATACCGGCCAAAATGACGGGCTCGCGGATCTCCCTGAAAATCCGGAATCGCGTCGGATGCCGGTGTTTTCGGGGCGTCAGCACGGCATTCTCAACAATTCGAATATTCCGATCGATTTCTGGACCCAGCGTACCGACCCGCGTGCCTTTCCGCTGAAAACCTGGCGGCGTCTGATCATGCAGTCGCTGGCATCGGCCGGGCATAACCTCACCGAATATGGCGACCCCTGCGGATTGATGGCGCTGCGCGTCGCCATCGCCGAGCATATTGGCAATACCCGTGGCATTCAGGCGCGCCCCGAACAAGTGGTCATCCTCGCCGGCGCGCAGTTGGCGCTCAATCTGGCGCTACGCCTGCTGGCCTCCGAGGGCGACGAGATCGCGGTTGAAAATCCCTGCAACCAGGGTGCGGCTTATCTGTTCGAGAGCCACCACATGCGGCTGCGCCCGATTGCGGTCGATCGTTTCGGAATCGACGCCACGGCGGTGGCGGCCACCGATGCGCGGCTCGTCTACCTGACGCCGTCGCATCAGTTTCCGATGGGGGCGACGCTGTCGCTCGACCGGCGGCGGACGATCCTGCGCTGGGCGCAGCGCACCGGCGCCTATGTGATCGAGGACGATTACGACAACGAGTATCGCTACGATGGCGCGCCGCTGCCGGCGATGGCCGCGCTCAGCCCGGATCACGTGATCTATCTCGGCACGTTCTCGAAGTCGCTCGGGGCGGGACTGCGTACCGGCTTTGCGATTTTCCCCGAACACCTGGTCGATGCCGCCGCAACCGCCAAGGCTTTGCTCGACAACGGCCAGGTCTGGCTCGAGCAGGCAGCGCTGGCGCGCTTCATGCAGAGCGGCGGCTTTGTCCGCCACCTGCGGCGCTGCCAGCAGCATTACTTTTCACGGCGCAATGCCTTGATCAGCCGGCTGCGCGAGCGTTTCGGCGACGTCGACCTGTTGGGTACCGAGGCCGGCACGCATATCGGCTGGCGGCTGCCGTCGTCGCTGATGCCGGCACACAATGTCAAGGCGATTGCGCGCACCCGGAACATCGGCGTCTACACCGTGCAGTCCGGCGGCGGGCATGAATATGACGGATCGCATTTCGAGACCAACTGGCTGTTGCTCGGTTATGCGTCGTTGTCGGAAGATCAGGTCAAGGCCGGAATCGATCGTCTCGAGGAGGCGCTGAAATCAAACGGAGTGTCGCGCCCCAGCCCCAGCCTCGCGCGAGCGCCACTGGCGCCGACTTAGCGCGAGGCTTGCGCCGCCGCTGCTTTGCGCAGGCATTCGCGGCACAGGCAATCCTCTTCGTCGCGCGGCATCGCCAGTCGGACATCTTCTTCCGCGCACCAGCATGTTTCCGAGCCTGTGCAGGAAAACTCCGTTCCGCACCGCGAGCAGGCGACGCGACGGGGAGGCGGCATGTCCAGGCGATCTGTCATTCTACCCCGTCGTGATCTTGTCGATCTCCGCCATCTCTTCCGTGCCCAGCTTCCAGGCGATCGCCTTGACGTTCTGCTCGATCTGCTCGACGCGGGTGGCGCCGGCGATCACGCTTGAAACCTGCGGCCGCGCGGCGAGCCAGGAGAAAGCGAGTTCAAGCATCGAGTGCCCGCGCGATTGCGCGAAAGATTGCAGCTTCTCGACGATTTCCTCGTTGCGCGGCGTGACATAGCGGTCGCGCAGCCGCGGTATCTTGTCAAAGCGCGTATCGTCGGGCGCAGCCTGGCCGCGCTTGTATTTGCCGGTGAGGAGGCCGCTCGCCAGCGGAAAGAACGGCAGCAATCCCAGCTTGTATTCCTGCGCGCAGGGCAGCAGGTCCTTTTCGATGTCGCGCACCACGAGGCTGTATTCGTCCTGGCACGAGACGAAATGGTTGAGGTTCATGGCGCGGGCGACATGCTCAGCCTCGGCGATCCGCCATGCCGGAAAGTTCGAATTGCCGATATAGCGCACCTTGCCCTGCCGGATCAGGTCGTCGAGCGCGCGCAGCGTTTCGTCGATCGGCGTCAGCGGGTCATAGTCGTGTTGCTGGTAGAGATCGATGTAGTCGGTCTTCAATCGCTTCAGGCTGGCTTCGACCGCCGACATGATGTAGCGGCGCGAGGCGCCTTGCCTGGTGCCGTCGTTGCTCATCGGCTTGGAGAATTTGGTCGCGAGCACGATGTCCTTGCGGCGGTCGCCGAGGACCACGCCCAGCACCGTCTCGGAGCCACCCATGTCGGCATAGATGTCGGCGGTATCGAACAGCGTGATGCCGAGATCGATCGCCTTGTGGATCACCTTGCGCGAGGTTTCGAGATCGGTGCGCTGGCCGAAATTGTTGCAGCCGAGACCGACGGCAGAGACGCGAAGGCCCGAGCTGCCGAGGTTACGAATTTCCATGGATCATCCTGTCCGCGTTTGAAAAAGCGCGTCATCTTTGACCCTTAAGCGATGGGACGCAAGGCAGGCGCAAGCGCCGAAAAGCGCCGGAAGAGGCCGCAAAAAGCCAAAAATCGTCGATGCCGGGGCAAACAGATGCGTGGAACAAAAAAGTGCGGCCCCGGTCAGACGCGGCGACTGACGGGGACCGCTGGGGGCGCGTGAGATCGTCGACGGGGGGCCGGATCAAACGCAGGCAAAGGCTAGTCCTGCATTGTAACGCAGCCATGACAGGGACATTTATCCACAGGCGTTGTTCAACCTGTGGTTTTCGCCGTCGCCGGCCGCCAACGCCCAGGCAACGCCAGGTGCTCAAGAGCTAGCTGCATCAAAATACCTTGCGGTAGACGATGAAGCCGGAGCGCTCGGCGACCTTGTCGTACAGCGTTTGCGCGGTGTGGTTGGTCTCGTGCGTCTGCCAGTAAACGCGGGACACGCCGGCCTGGCGCGCCTGCTCGTAGACCTCGCTGATCAGCGCCCCGCCAATTCCCTTTCCGCGTGCGGCAGCACTGGTGAAGAGATCCTGCAAGTAACAAACAGGCGCGATCGCGGTGGTCGAACGGTGGAAGAGATAGTGCACCAGCCCCACCAGCTGCTCGCCGCTTTCGGCGACCAGCGCATGCACAGGCTCATAGGCATCGAAGAAGCGCGCCCACGTCATTGCCGTGATTTCGCCCGCCAGCGCGGTTTCGCCCGAGCGGCCATAAAAAGCATTGTATCCGTCCCACAGCGGCAACCATCGCGCGTAGTCGGATCGGTGGACTGGGCGGACAAGAAGAGAGTCGGACATGGGGTTGGTCATCGGACGGGTTGTCTCGCAACTTAGCTGAATTGGTTCGATTTTTCGAGGTGCCCAACGCGTGCAAGTTAGGCCTTGAGCCACGGTCGATTCTTGTTAGCTCGCGCAGCCTCTTCCAACGTCATACGTTATGGCGGCAACCCGTCAAGCAAGGTGCGGGCTGCTTGCATGTCCGTGGTCGCGAAACCTTCGGTGAACCGACCATAAACCGATGCAAGCAGCGCTCTCGCCTCGTGGCGGCGCCCCTGGCTCACCCTCAAACGCGCAACACTGAGCGCGGTCCGCAGTTCCCAGGATAAAGCGCCCTGTTCGCGGGCCATTTGGGCCGCTTGGTTGAAGCAATCTTCGGCCGCCAGCGTGGCCTGATCCGCCGCCTTCTGGAGCAGTAATTCTCCCTTGATGCGGAGCAATTCGGGGGCATACCAGCCGCGCCCGTCCGCGCCCTCGCGGTCGGCCGCCATCGCGTCGTCCACGGCAATGAGAGCCTCGTCGAGCCACCCCGTTCCCGCAAGTCCCAACGCGAGAGCGCCCTTGAACTCGTCATATGACATGTGCCATCCGGTTCGGTCACACGTCTTGAAGGCATCGCGCAACACCAGCAGGCCTTGCGCGAACTCGCCGCGTTCGACCAACAATTTCCCCTTCAGCAGGCGACCCGCGGTCTCCCAGAGGAGAGCGTTCAAACCTGTGGCCACCTCGATCAAGCGCGCGATCTCCCGATCGGCGGTTGCGAAGTCGCCTGCCACCATCGCGATGCGGCAGATGCCGTGATTCAGTATCCGGCAAAGCCGGAGCGGGTGATCTGTGCCTTGCTCTTTCAGGCTAAGGCGAGCTTCATTGAGCGCCTGGTCTGTAAAACCCTGCGTCCAAAGCGCCCGGGCCAACATCGCCCGGGCCACCGCATGGTCATTCGAGTTAGAATAAAACGCATCTCGGCGATCCTCCGGCGCGGCCGGAGATCGAAGAACGCGTTCAAAATACTGCTGGGCCTCGTGAGGCCTCCCGCTCACGAAAAGCGAGGCGCCCATATGCTGATTGGGTAAAAAGAGTTGTATCGGGTCGCCAATACGACGGGCGATTTGCTCGATCTGCTCCGCCGCGATCAGCGCCCGAGCGTATTTCCCGCGAAAGGCATAAACGGGCGACAGCATCGACAGAGCGCCCGCCTGCGCATGGAGATCATTCAGCGCTTCGGCGGTTTCGAGTGCCTCGGTCAGGAGCGTTGTGGCCTGATCTGGGGGGCCCATCGTGATGAAGATCGAAGCCGCGAGGGCGATCTGCAGCTCCATTCGCAAACGCGTGTTCGCGGTCGCATCCGATTGAAGACTGAGCAGCGCGCGTTCGCATCGCTCGCGGCATTCACTCATCAGCGACAGGTGTCGCCAGGCCGGCGCATAGGCGGCTGTGAGGTCGATGCCAATCGCGTGATCTCCGGCCGGTGAGAACGACCAGTCGAGCGCCGCGCGAACATTGTCGATCTCTCGGACCCGTCGCGCCAGGTCCTCATCCGACAAAGACGATCTGGCGCCGCGCTCCTGTGGTACGAATAGATCGCGAAAATGCCTTGCATGATGTTCCGCGGCGACGTCGGCCTCTGCGTGCTCGGCAAGCTTCTCGATCGTGTAGGCACGGATCGTCTCCAGCAGAATCCAGTGGGCGTTGCCGCCCGATTTGTCCAGCGCGACCCATGATTTCGCGACGAGATTGGCGATGCCGTCCAGCACCGCCGAAGCATCGAATCCGGTGTCCGTCATGACGGCGACGGCGGCATCGACGGTGAATCCGCCGGCGAATACGGCCAGGCGCCGCAGCAACCGCCGCTCTGTTTCCGGCAGCAGCTCATAACTCCAGTCGAGCGTCGCGCGCAGCGTCCGGTGCCGCGGAAGCGCCGTGCGGCGGCCCGCCGTCAACAGCGCGAAGCGATCGCGCAAGCCGGCGGCTACCCCTTGAACACTGAGAACCGCGGCGCGAGCCGCCGCGAACTCGATCGCGAGCGGCATGCCATCGAGGTGCCGACAGATCGCGGCAATCGATGCGAGGTCTTCGGCGTGCGGCGAGAAACCGGCGTTCAGCGCTTTGGTCCTGGCGACGAACAGCTCCACCGCGCTGTATTGCATGATGTAATCCGGCGCCGCTTGCCCGGAAGTGGGCACCTCGAGCGGCGGAACGCGATAGACGCACTCGCCGTCGATCCGCAGGACTTCGCGGCTGGTCGCCACGATCGTGGTGCGTGGGCATAGGCGCGTGATCGTCTCGGCCAGGTTCGCTGCCGCGTCGATAACGTGCTCGCAATTGTCGAGCACCAACAGAATGTGTCTTCCGCCAACGGCGCGAGCGACGGATTCCGCCGAAATCTCGCCCGCGATCTTCAGCCCCAGGGTGCTTGCTACCGTTGATGGCACGAGGTCCGGGTCGGACAACGAAGCGAGTTCGAAGAGCCAGGCCCCGTCTTCAAAGTCGGTGAGCAGGTAACGGACGGCTTTGATGGCGAGCGAGGTCTTTCCGATGCCGCCAGGGCCCGTCAGGGTCACCACCCGATAGGCAGAGACGAGGTCTCGGACAGACTGCGCAGCAGCGGCCCGGCCGACCAGGCGTGAAATGAGCGGAGGAAAATTATTCGGCGGTGGCGCTCCAGACGTGCGGACCGGAGATGAAAGGACCGACGAAGCGGTCGTCTCACGTTGCTGAGGCGTCCAGCTCCCAAGCAGGCGATAGCCACGACCCGAGGCGGTCTTCAGCAGGCCACGATCCGGACCGAGCGCCTTGCGTACGGCAGAGATGTGAACGTGCAGTGTGCCTTCGCCGACGATGGCCCCCGGCCACACCCGCTCCATCATATGATCCTTGGTGACGAACTCGCTGGCCGATTGCACCAGGACCGTGACGATCTCGAAGGCCCGGCCGCCGAGCGGCACGGGAATCCCGCGCGACCTGAGCTCCCGCCGCCCGAGGTCGATCTCCCATTGATCGCACACATAGACCAGACTGGCGCTTGCTTCAGGCACCCCAGCCTCGCGGATTACAAAGACTGAAGTTTTGCCGTTCATAGTGATGCGCGCAATGCTCCTACCGCCTCCGGCTACTGGCGAAACCGGCCTTCTGCGGTACCTATGCACCGCAATCATCCGCGCTAGTCGCGATCCGGGCCCCAGGCAACCTCAACGGATGCCGCAATTTAAGAATTCTTAAGGTCGGTCCTAAGGAATCGGCCTCCGAGAGTGGCTACACCAACTAAATTCGGAGGAGGTGTGCCATGCCCTGTGCCGTAAATGAGACCGCTGGTGTTGCCGCAACCGCGTCTACCGAGAGGCACCATTGCAACTCTCCCGACGCGACCCCAGAGCAGCTATCGGCGTCGATTGCTGAAATCAACCAGGCGATCAGCGCCATCGTCATGAACGCAGAGGCCGCTCTGCGGCTGCTCGGCGCGCATCCGATAGATACGGAAGCAGTCGTGCGGTTGCTCGCCTGTATCATCGAGGACGGAATGCGCACTGGGGACATCGTCAACCGCACCCGTGCGCTGATCAAGAAGGCGTCGCCAGGGAGGGATGCATCAACCCCCGATGTCGATCCGAAGCGAGCGTAGAAGTCGGCTGCCTCGGGTGTAGCTCGGGTCGTTCGAGTGGCGTGCGGTCGCGTTCGCAAGTCCGTCGCAGGCTATGCCGAGACGCCGCATCCGTTAAACCCGAATTTAATGAGGTCGGCGGTTTGCGATCCTTACATCTGCTCCAAGCTCATCGGTGATCGATCTCAGGTTATCGGAAAGGGCTGGAGCATCCCGTGGATATCAAGCCCTTGTTCGGTCTCGGCGGTGTCCTGATCGCGGTGATGACCTCCGAGTTTAACGATCAGGTCACGGCCATTGCATTGGTAGACGTCCGGGGAGCGCTCGGCATCGGTCACGATGCTGGAACCTGGATTGAAAGCCTGTACGTGTCGGCGGAGATCGTCGGCATGGCAGTGTCGCCATGGTTCGCAATGACCTTCACATTAAGGCGCTGGACACTTTTTGCGATCGCCTTGTGCGGAGCCGCGAGCGTTCTGATCCCGTTCAGTCCGAACGTCGAGGCGATTTATGCGCTGCGGCTGCTGCAGGGGCTTGCGGGAGGTATGCTTGTTCCCCTCCTGATGACTACGGCTTTCCGCGTGCTCACACCGAGCATTCGGCTTTACGGCCTCGCCGTCTACGCTTTAACGGCAACCTTCACGCCTCCGCTGGCCGCGACGGTGACCGCGTTTTGGGTGGATATCGTCCACTGGCGTTTCGTGTTCCTGCAGGCCGTTCCGCTCTGCCTGCTGGCCGGGGTGCTGGTCTGGTATTGTCTGGATCAGGACCAGCCGCAATACGAACGCTTCCGTCTGCTGGATTGGCGCGGCCTGCTGCTTCTGGTGATCGGGACCGGAGCCCTGAGTACCATGCTGTATCAGGGGGACCGGCTGGACTGGTTCAACTCGAGACTGATCTGCGTTCTGGCGTTGGTGAGCGCCCTGGCTATCCCGTTGCTCCTGGCCAACGAGTGGTTTCACCCTTTGCCGCTTCTCAAACTGCAGCTGCTTGGCCGGCGCAACCTCGCTTACGGTGCGCTGGGCTTATTCCTCTTTTTGATCATCGGCCAGTCCGGTTCGACGGTGCCCTTGCGGTACTTGCAGGAAGTTCAGGGTTACAGACCGCTGCAATCGAACCTGATCACGCTGGAGATCTCGGTATTGCAAATCGTGATGCTGCCCGCGATGGCGCTGTTGCTGGATTTCAAGCGGGCCGATTCGCGCGTGGTCAGCCTGGTCGGATTAGGATTCATTCTCTCGTCCTGCATCGGCTCCTCCTTTGTCACCATCTACTGGAATCGCGATCAGTTCTATCTGTGGCAGCTGCTCCAGGCGATCGGTCAGCCGATGGTGATCATGTCGCTGCTGATGATGTCCACCAATACTGTTGCCGGTCCGGCAGATGGCCCTTTCGTGTCCGCTCTGATCAACACGTCGCGCGCTCTCGCCGAGGCAACGAGCGCCTGGTTCCTGGGGTTGATTGGTCGCTGGCGCGGCGCGCTGCATTCCGATCGCATCATCGATCAGGTCGGCCAGGACCGGTGGCGGGTGATCCAGAGCAACGGCGTACTGCCGCAGTATCCACCGCCGTTGATGCCCGATGGTCGGCCCCGGGTGCCGAACAGCCTGGAGACCTTCAGTCACGCCGTGGAGCGGCAGGTAGCAATTTTATCCGCGAGCGACACCTTCCTGATCCTCGGAGCACTCACGGTGTTCCTGATGGTCGTGGTGATGACGTTGCCGATCCGCACCATGCCGCCGCGCATCGTGTTTGCAAAGCACTAGGAACCGGCATGGAAGTGGATACAGCCGAACTGGATATGCGACCCGCCGAGGCGAAGGCGTGCGAAACGGCGGACCTCGCCCCGATGCGCGGGAACGATGACGAATCTCGTCCCAAGGATGTATTTTCGCGTGACAGGGTGGAGCAGGAAATCGATGAGCTTCTTGCGCCTCGGCCGCGCTGGCCACTGTTTCTGGTCGGACTCATCGTAGCGCTCTTCACCGCGATGGTCCTCTTCATCATTTTCCGGCCGCGGCCGGACATCCGGACCAGCGATGCCTATGTGATGGTTCACTACGCCGCGATCGCACCGCGTATTTCGGGTCAGATCGCCACGGTTCCGGTTGACGACAACGACGTCGTCGAGGCCGGACAAGTGCTCGCGACTCTCGACCCCCGCGACAACGAGGCTGCATTGGCATCCGCCGAGGCGGCAGTTGCAAGCGACAGATCGCAACTCGATGAGATCTCGGCGACGGTGTCGCGCCAGCCGTCGATCATCAAAGAACAGCAGGCTGCCGTCGCATCGGCGCGCGCCAAACTGGCTTTTGCGCAAGACAACGCGCGCCGCTTCGGCAACCTCGCGACGACGGGAGCCGGCTCCATGCAGGAGCACCAGCAGGCCGACACGACACTGGCGCAGGATCAAGCCTCGCTGGATAGCGCTGAAGCATCGCTTGATGCCGCGCGCAAGCAACTGGACGTATTCAGGGCACGGAAATCTGCGACGGAGGCTACGGTCAAAGCTGACGAGGCTCGACTTGAACAGGCCAGACTCAATCTGTCCTATACGCAGGTCAGGGCGCCGATCGACGGCATGATCGGTGAGCGATCCGTGCAGGTCGGGAACTACGTCGGGCCCGGCACGACGTTGATGACCGTTGTGCCGCTCGACCAGGTCTACATCGAGGCGAACTATCGCGAAGTGGATCTGCTGCACGTCAGGGGCGGCCAGCCCGTAACCATCCATGTGGACGCCTACGATATCGACCTCAAGGGAACGGTGGTCAGCGTCCCCGCGGCCTCTGGTGCCGCCTTTGCGCCCATCGCGCCCAACAACGCCACCGGCAATTTCACCAAGATCGTGCAACGACTGCCGGTCAAGATCGTGGTGACGCCCGGGCAACCCTTGGCTAAACTCCTGCGTGTCGGTTTATCGGTCGAGACTACCATCCATACGGGACTGGAGGACATCGTGGGCGAACAACGCAGATCAAGCGATCGCGTGACCGGGCACTGAGGTGTGCGTGTCTTACGTCTCGCGAGATGTCTCTCGGGTCCGACACTAGCCGTCGGGCTGATCGGTTGCACCGTAGGTCCGGACTATCAGAGCCCCGAGGTGAGAGAAGAATACAGACGGCCGGCGCCGGATGGAGAAGGCGTGCCCAGCCGAACCGTTCGAGGGGCGGTCGACATCGCCTGGTGGAAGAGCTTCCGCGACGTCGAACTATCATCACTCGTCGAACGGGCGGCAGCCCAGAACCTCGACCTCAAGACGGCGGCCGAGCGCGTAATCCAGAGCGTAGCGCAGCGCCAGGTCGCGGTTTCTCAGGCACTGCCGCATATCGAAGGGCAATCATCGGCCACTTATAATCGGCAGAGTCCGAATGGCACGCTCTCTTTGCTCACGCCCGCACCCGGCGCACCTTTGGACTACGGCCTGTTTCATGATGGCTTGACGTCATCATGGCAGTTGGACCTGTTCGGCCGCGTTCGTCGGGCGGTGGAAGCTGCGGACGCCAATGCCTTGGCGGCGGTGGAGAACCGGCACGGTGTTGCGCTCGCGACCGTCGCTGAGCTGACACAAAGTTACATGCTGTTGCGCGGGACACAGAACCGCCTTGGGATCGCGAAACGCAATCTCGGCCTCGCCGAAGAGAATGTGGAGCTTGTGAACACGCGTTTCCGCAACGGCGTCGCCACGACGCTCGACATGGCACAAGCCCGGGCCCAGCAGGCCACGATCGCCGCAACCGTGCCACCGCTGCGGGCTCGTGAAGCCAAACTTATCAATGCCGTCGGACTGCTGCTCGGTGAGGCTCCGCGCGCGCTCGAGGCCGAGTTGCGCCGCCCCCGGATCATTCCGCGCGTTCCACGCAGGGTTCCCGTAGGCATGCCCGGGACGAGTATACGCCGCCGCCCGGACGTGCGTGAGGCGGAGGCGCGGCTGCACGAAGCCACGGCGCAGACGGGTGTCGCGGTGGCGAACTTCTATCCTGACGTGACGTTGAACGGAGCCGCGAGCCTCGAAAGCCTGCACCTTGCTAATCTGTTTACACCGACGTCGACCGCATTTGCGGTGGGACCTTCGTTCTCGATTCCGATCTTCGAAGGCGGTCGGTTGCGCGGCGCCCTGGCTCTGAGCGAGGCACGACAGCGGGAAGCGGCTATCTTCTTCCAGGAAACGGTGTTGCGCGCCTGGAAGGAAGTCGACGACGCCCTGACGGACTATCGCGAAGCGCAGCGCCGGCGTATCGAGATCGCCCGCTCGGTTGCGGAAAATCAGACCGCGCTGCAAGCCGCAAGGCAGCGTTACTCGGAAGGGGCGACCAACTTTCTGGATGTCACCGCGACACAAGCCCAGTTACTTCAGAGCGAGAACGACCTTTCCGACAGCGACACGCAGATCGCAACAGATCTGGTCAATCTTTATCGCGCGCTCGGGGGAGGATGGGAGGTCGCGGACGTCGCCGATGGTGCAGATAGCGCGCCGATGCAAACGAACATGATCGACAATGGCAAGTAAGGCACGCCGCGAGGAGGGGATATCTGCCGACTTGAGCCGCAATGGCGAAACGATCAATCCGGTTTTGGCGTCATCGTTATTCGGCCGCCCGAAGATTCTGAAACGGACCGCGCAAGGTATTTTTGCGCATCAACCGATAGTACTCGGCATAGGCGGGGTCGTCGGTGCGGCGAACAAGCTCGGTGACCGGCGTGTAGCTCAGCATTCGTCCGCCGTCCGGCAACGCCGTGCAGCTGAAGCGAAGCACCTGACCGTCGCTGAGGTTGATGTTGATCGGCGTCGAGTCGCCCACGCGCATCATTTCGGTGCGCTGCGCGATGAAGGTGCTCAATTCGTCTTCCGGCATTTCATAGGCGCCGGTGTCGCGGCCGTGATACATCAGCGCGATGAAAGGCGGCTTGCTGTCGGCCTTTTCGTCGGACAACGCAAAGTACTGGCGGAACGCACGGTTGATGAATTCGGCGCGGGTGTCGGAATCCAGAAGCACGATGCCGATATCGACCTGATCGAGCGCCGCCGAAAGCCGCTCGGACGTGGCATGGTGGTGGCGCTCCCCGACCAGCGTGTCGACCAGCCGCTTTCGCAACAGCCCGGTCAGGATTGCCGTGCCGACGACAGCGACCGCAAGCATCGAGAGGCGGGTGATTTCCGGAGCGGCGAGTCCGACCGGAACGCCGTGGCCCGAGAAAAACAGCGCGGACGCAACCAGCGCCAGCACCGCGCTGACAAGGCTCGAACCAAGGCCCGAGAACGAGCCGGCGAGCGCCACGATGCAGACGAACAGCGGCGCCGGGTTCGGAACATGGGACAAGAGATGATTGGCAGCGAGCGCGGTCGATGCCGTCGCGAGGGTGAGGGCCGGTCCGAGGATGGCGCGCCAGTCAAGCTGCATCATTTGCACACAACAATGATGCCGCCAGTTTGATGGATTATACCTGGATGTCAGCGAGGGATCTTGGGCTAACCCTAAAAAGCCGTCGATTGTTTCCGTACAACTGTTCGGTCTTTTTGCATCGAATGCTACCGATTGATTAGTGCGGCGGTTCGGAAGTCCGCATCATTGCTGCCGCACGTCCGTCATGCGGACTTCCGAACCAGAGCCGCACTAGATCAATACTTTCCAGTGTCCTTTCGATTCCGAAGTTCGTAAACGTGGCGCCGCGAAATAATACGAACTTCGGAATCGGGACACTGGAACCCACGCTCGCTTCGGACGGTTAGGACTTGCCGATCTCGTCCGGTTTCAAGTCAGACCGTTAAACCCCGAAAGGATGTACATGCCCACCGTGCCGCCGGCAGTCTTGCCGATATTGATGTTGTTCGGATCCAATATTTTCATGACGTTCGCCTGGTATGGGCATCTCAAATACAAGGACCACTGGCTTCCTGCGGTTATCCTTGTGAGCTGGGGAATTGCCTTCTTCGAATACTGGCTGGCGGTGCCGGCCAATCGCTGGGGTAGCGCGGTCTATAGCGCCGCGCAGCTCAAGACGATCCAGGAAGTGATCACGCTGATCGTGTTCGCCGGCTTCTCGGTGCTCTATCTGAAGCAGCCGCTCGGCTGGAATCACGGATTGGGATTCGGTTTTATCGCGCTCGGCGCGTACTTCATCTTTCACGAATGGTCGTGAGGCACACTCACGGGGGGACGTGGCGCATCCTCGCCGCGCGTCCCGGCGGCAATCAGACACGACGCCGCCACCAGGATTGCCGTCACAAGCGCCGCCGTAACCAGTGCGGTAGGACTCTTCATCGTCACCCGATCGCGATGCTGATCATCGCGTAAGCCTACAAAGCCTGCACAGAACAAAATGGCTTGATGAAATGAAATCGGCCTATGCCGGCAGCGGCAATCCCGCGCCGAGCTTGTTCGATAGCACCGTGAGGGTGACGATCAGGCAAAGCGACAGCGAGGCAATTACCAGCGAGGCCGCAACCGCGTCCCTCAGTCCGGTTGATGCCACGGCAACCGCCGGGCAGCTAAAGCCCGCCGCGCCTGAAGACCGGTTCATGGGTCCAAATCCTTAAGATCTCAAAGCGGGCCAAAATCTCGCCCTCGCGGGCGAATCACCCGCGTTGAATGGTTTGTGACAATTTTCGCTGGCGAGATTGGGGCGAGACCGCTCCAAAAGCGGCAAAATCGGGGCGAAAACGCCGTTGTACCCATTATCCCGGCAATTCGTCCCCGCTTTTTCTACGAGCCTGTGGCCAGGTCCGCGACAAACGCCAAATCCGCTCCACTAGCCGGTTGCCAGCCCATCGGCACAAATCCGGGGACTTGCTCGATACGCTTCAGCCAGGCGCGAACGGACGGGAAGGTCGAAAGGTCGTAGTCGCACTGGTCGGCGACGTGGGTGTAACCGTAGAGCGCGATGTCGGCGATGGTGAACTGGCCGGCTGCGAAGTAGTCGTGGGTCTTGAGGTGATTTTCCATCACCTGAAGCGCGGCGTAGCCGCGCTCCATCCAGTCCTCCAGCGCATGTGTCTGCAGGTCGCGGCCACCCTTCACCAGCGCGAGCCAGAAATAGGCCGCGCCGATATTAGGCTCCAGCGCGTGCTGTTCGAAGAACATCCATTGCAAGGCTTCGGCCCGCTCGATCGGCGACTCCGGCGCAAGCGGCGTTCCACGCGCAACGTACCAGAGGATGGCGTTGGATTCGGCGAGGTAGCGGCCTTCGGCGACTTCGAGCAGCGGAACCTGTCCACTCGGATTCTTCGCGAGAAAGTCCGGCGTGCGGCTCTCGCCGCGCAGGATATCGATCTCGACGGCGCGATAGGGCGCATTCAGCAACGCAAGGGCCAGGCGCACCTTGTAGCTGTTCCCGGACCGCTGCATGGAATAGAGTTTGTACATTGCGAAAACAGTTCGACCAGTTCGTGCGGGCGGCTTGTCCACCCGCAACTTGGCCAAACAATGATGCCGATGCGAAGGCGCCGCAAGGGTTGAAACTGGAATAGATCAAAAACCTCTACTGCACTGCAGCGTTGGACAACAACTTTCCAACACGGCGCAACAAATCAGATCACACTTGCGATAGCCGCACTTGCGATAGTCGAAACGACCTGATGGTCCGATTCTAACATCCGCATCGCGAATGCGCGGCTACGGGTTAGCGAATGTCAAATCCACTCCACTGGCGACGTTGTCGCG
This sequence comes from Bradyrhizobium erythrophlei, assembly GCF_900142985.1. Taxonomy (NCBI): domain Bacteria; kingdom Pseudomonadati; phylum Pseudomonadota; class Alphaproteobacteria; order Hyphomicrobiales; family Nitrobacteraceae; genus Bradyrhizobium; species Bradyrhizobium erythrophlei. The sequence continues at coordinate 1,276,289 of NZ_LT670849.1, read as the reverse complement.
CTGCTGGCGCAGGCGGCGCAGGACCATCACGAACAAAGCGAGCATCGCGAGAAGGCCAAGCGGGATGCCGAACAGGTCGGCGGCGCTGCGCGCCATCAGTGGCGTGATCCAGATCAGGGCCATCAAACTTTTATCGTAATCGCGCGCGCCGTCTTGCTGCATGACCAGCGTCAGGAAAGCGAGCGCCGGCGCCAGCACGACGAGATCGTAATCCAGCATGTGTGGGGAGGTGAGCGCGGTCGCGGTCACGAGCAGCGCGGCCTTGAGCGCGCGGTTGTCCGACACGCGCCAGGCCCACGCGGTTGCCACGACGGCCAGCGCCGACACCGCGCCCTGTACGGCATAGCTCAACGGCACGCTGCCGCCCCAGAGCCGCACCGCCGCAAACGCGCTTTGCAATCTTTCGAAGCCGACGCTGCCTTGCTCGAGCAGCACCTTGCGCGACGTTTCGGTTGAGGCCAGGAATGCTGTCCAGCTGTCGATGCCGAAGCAGAACGAGGACACGGCAACCAGCGCGGCCACGGTCAGCGCTGCGGACGCGATCACACGCCAGCAGCCGGCGACAAGCAGCGCAACGGGGATCACGAGCGCAAATTGCGGCTTGTAGCAAAGCAGACCGATACACAGGCCCGAGAGCATGGGCCGCTCCAAGGTCACCAGAGCGGCGCCCAGGAGGCCAGCGGTCAGAAAGCCGTTCTGACCATGGCCGAGATTGATGAAGACCGCAGGAAAGGCCGCCGCCACCGGCAGCCAGTTCCGCGCGAAGACGGGATCGCGCCGTCGCGCCGGCGCGAGGATCGCCGCGATGACCAGAAAGTAGAGCCCAAGGCCCGCCAGCTGAAACAGGCCCAGCGCGAGCGGATAGGGGAGCGCCGCCAGCGGCGTGACGACGAGGAGGAACACCGGCGGATAGTTCCAGCTGTAATAAGGCGTCTTTTCGCCGAACAGCCGCTGCTCGCGGGCATAGTGCGCGGTGGGCGTATAGGCCTCGGCCGCATGGCCCTCAAGCGCCAGTGAGCCGGCGGCATAGAAGCTCGAGAAATCGGTGCCGATGGGTTTGCCGTTGCGGTCGATGAAGCTGTCCGAGAGGGCGATCCAGCCCACGGTCGCGACAATGCACAAGCCGAGCAGGATCATGCTGTAACCGCGCATGCGCTCGGCCGTCAGCCACTCGCCGGATCGCAGGCCTTGCCAGAAATGAGCCATTTTGCCGCGGAATTTTATGAATGTTGCGCATGGCAGGCTAGCGGTTGCGCTTTAACGATCTCTAAAGTTTGCAAGTCTTTGCCGAAGCTTCTTGCGATGATCCGGGCCTGGTCTTAGTGTGTCCGACGCTGCGACTCTGTCATCCTTTCAGTGTTGCTGCGTATCCATTCACATCGAGTCGTGTTGTTTTCAACACACGACGTTTGCCGGGAGATCATGATGCCTTTCCTGTCCGCTGCCCTCGACCGCGTGAAGCCGTCCGCGACCATCGCGGTCACGGATAAAGCGCGCGAGCTGAAAGCGGCGGGACGCAACGTGATCGGCCTTGGTGCTGGCGAGCCTGACTTCGACACGCCCGCCAACATCAAGCTTGCGGCGATCCATGCGATCGAGGCCGGCAAGACCAAGTACACCGCCGTCGACGGCATTCCGGAGCTCAAGCAGGCGATATCAGCCAAGTTCGAGCGCGAGAACGGCCTGTCGTACAAGCCGAACCAGATCATCGTCGGCACCGGCGGCAAGCAGGTGCTCTACAACGCGCTGATGGCGACCATCAATCCGGGCGACGAGGTGATCATCCCCGCGCCGTACTGGGTGAGCTATCCGGAAATGGTGGCGCTCGCTGGCGGCGAGTCGGTCCCAGTCGTCTGCACGGCGGAGCATGGTTTCAAGCTGCAGCCCGAAGCGCTTGAGAAGGCGATCACAGCGAAAACCAAGTGGATCATCCTCAACTCGCCGTCGAACCCGACCGGTGCGGCCTATACTCGCAACGAGCTCAAGGCGATCACCGACGTGCTGGTCAAGCATCCGCAGGTCTGGGTGATGACCGACGACATGTACGAGCACCTCGTCTACGACGACTTCGTGTTCACCACGCCGGCACAGATCGAACCGAAACTCTTTGACCGCACGCTGACCGTGAACGGCGTCTCCAAGGCCTATTGCATGACGGGCTGGCGCATCGGCTACGCCGGCGGGCCGACGCCGCTGATCAAGGCGATGTCGACCATCCAGTCGCAGTCGACGTCGAACCCGTCGTCGATTGCGCAATGGGCTGCGGTCGAGGCGCTGAACGGTCCGCAGGATTTCATTCCCGCGAACAACAAGGTGTTCAAGGAGCGGCGTGACCTCGTGGTCTCCATGCTCAACCAGGCCAAGGGCATCGACTGTCCGCGGCCGGAAGGCGCCTTCTACGTCTATCCGTCCTGCGCCGGCACCATCGGCAAGACCGCGCCGTCGGGCAAGGTTCTCGCCGACGACCAGGACTTCGTCACCGAGCTTCTGGAAAGCGAGGGCGTGGCGGTGGTGCAGGGATCGGCATTCGGCCTGGGCCCTGCGTTCCGCATCTCCTACGCCACCAAGACCTCCGACCTCGAAGACGCCTGCAAGCGCATCCAGCGCTTCTGCGGCAATCTGCGTTAGTTAACGCTCAAGGGATTTCCGGTTCGCGCGGGGCTCGCGCGAGCCGGAATTAACCTTGTCCAATCGGCAAAATCTGGAACGGCTACCGAAGATATGCCATAGAAAGCCGACGTTCGGCTTTTAGGCCTGTCCCTCGAGGCGCGCGTTCGTTCTCGGCTCGCATCACACTTTTAGTCGGAGATTTCCCTCATGCGTCGTCTCATCATCCTTGCCGGCGTTGCCGCCGCCGCACTGACTGCGTCGCTCGGTGGCGCCAATGCCCAGGAGCGCGTCCAGGTCGGCGTGCTCGAATGCCGTGGCGGGGCCAGCATCGGCTTCATCGTCGGCTCGGTCACCAATCTCGGCTGCGTGCTGCGGATCGACGGCGTGCCGGAGGACCGTTACGTCGCGACCATCCGCAAGGTCGGCGTCGACCTCGGCATCACCTCGGAGACTGCGCTCGCCTGGGGCGTGTTCGCGCCGACGCGGCAGCTCGGACCGGGCGATATCTCCGGCAACTACGCCGGCGCGCAGGGCAGCGCCACGATTGGCGTCGGTGCCGGCGGCAACGTTCTGGTCGGTGGCTCCAACAATTCGATCGCGTTGCAGCCGCTCAGCTTGCAAGGCCAGGTTGGGTTGAGCGTCGCCGCCGGACTGGAAAGCCTGGAACTGCGTCCGGGACGCTAACTAGAGATAATTTGTCGCGCCGCCGCCTCGCCACCAGTCTGACTGGTGGGGCGGCGGAACGATTCTTCGGTCGATGCACCGCAGCGATTTTCTTCCTTGCCAAATCTCTGACGGAGGAAGAGCATACACCGTTGCCGACCCAATCACGGGCCGAGCTCCACAAAGGAGGCGGCAATGGGACAAGACGTCAGAAGTCCCCGAGGTCCACGGTGCATCGCGCTGGTGGGCCCTTTCCAAAGCGGTAAAACCACACTTTTAGAAGCGATATTGGCGCGCACGGGTGCAACCACGCGTGCCGGCAGCGTCGACGGCGGTACGTCCGTCGGCGATTCAAGCGCAGAAGCCCGCCGCCACAAGATGAGTGTCGCGCTGACAGCGGTCACCACCAGCTTCATGGGCGACAGCTACACGTTTATCGATTGTCCGGGTTCGGTTGAATTCGTCCACGACATGCGTTCGGTGCTCCCTGCGGTCGACGCCGCCGTCGTGGTCTGCGAGGCCGACGAGAAAAAACTGCCGCAGCTTCAGATCATCCTGCGCGAGTTCGAAGAGCTGAACATTCCCCGTTTTCTGTTTCTCAACAAGATCGATCGCGCCAACAAGCGCATCCGCGAAACACTTTCGACCTTGCAGCCGGCATCGCGAATCCCGCTGGTGCTGCGCCAGATCCCGATCTGGAACGGCGATTTGATCGAGGGTTTTGTCGACCTGGCGCTGGAGCGCGCCTTCGTCTATCGCGAGCACAAGGCGTCGGAAGTCGTGGCGCTGGAAGGCGGCAACCTCGATCGCGAGAAGGAGGCGCGCTTCTCGATGCTGGAGAAGCTTGCCGATCACGACGATGCGCTGATGGAGCAACTGCTCGAGGACATCACGCCGCCGCGCGATGCCGTGTTCGACGATCTCGCCCGCGAACTGCGCGAGGGCCAGATCTGTCCGGTGCTGCTCGGTTCGGCCGCGCGCGAGAACGGCGTGCTGCGCCTGATGAAGGCGCTGCGGCATGAGGCGCCAGGCGTCGCGGAGACCTCGAAGCGGCTCGGCGCGACGGCGTCGAAAGACGCGCTCGCTTACGTGTTCAAGACGGTGCATCTTCAACATGGCGGCAAGCTGTCGTTCGCGCGCATTCTCGCCGGACGTCTCGACGACGGCGCCACCATTCACGCTTCGTCCGGCGAAAGCGGCCGGGTGTCGGGCGTCTCGGCGCTTTATGTCGGTCAGGAAAACAAGCGCGCATCTGCGGAAGCCGGCGAGACGGTGGCACTCGGCAAGCTCGACACGGTCAAGACCGGCGACACGCTCGCGGGCGGCAAGACCGCGCCACAGGCGTTGGTCCATATCGAACCGTGGTCGCCGGTGCTGGCGCTCGCGCTGGCGGCTGCCGACCGCAAGGACGACGTCAAGCTCGGACAGGCCTTGCTGCGCCTGAACGAGGAGGACCCGTCGCTCACCATGGTGCAGAACCCGCGCACCCACGACACCGTATTGTGGGGGCAGGGCGAGATGCATCTGCGCGTCGCGCTCGAACGTCTGCGCGACCGCTTTGGCGTCAACATCAAGTCGCACGCGCCTGCGATCGGTTATCAGGAAACCATCCGCAAGCCGATCACGCAGCGCGGCCGGCACAAGAAGCAGTCCGGCGGCCACGGCCAGTTCGGCGACGTGGTGCTCGATATCAAGCCGATGCCGCGTGGCAGCGGTTTCGAATTCCACGAAAAGGTTGTCGGCGGCGCGGTGCCGCGCAACTACATCGGGGCAGTCGAGGAGGGCGTCGTCGACGGCCTGCTGCGTGGCCCGCTCGGTTTTCCCGTCATCGACGTTGCGGTGACGTTGACCGATGGCTCCTACCACAGCGTGGATTCATCGGACCTTGCGTTCCGCACCGCGGCGCGGATCGGTGTCAGCGAGGCGTTGCCGCAATGCCAGCCGGTGCTGCTGGAGCCGATCCACGTCGTGGAAATTGTTTGTCCGACCGATGCGACGGCGAAGATCAACGCCATCCTGTCGGGACGGCGCGGACAAATTCTCGGCTTCGACACCCGCGAAGGCTGGGCGGGATGGGACCGTGTCCGGGCCACGATGCCGGAGGCCGAGATCGGCGAGCTGATCGTGGAACTGCGATCGGCGACCGCCGGTGCCGGCAGTTTCACCCGGCAGTTCGACCGCATGGCGGAGGTAACGGGCAAGGCGGCCGACCAGATCATCGCCGCCCATCGCGTCGCGGCCTGACCAAGCCCTTCCGCATCTATCCACTTCGATCCGCCGCTCCCCTGGGGCGGCGGATTTGTTTTGGCGTCAGTTTTTTGCTTGCCAGATGATGTTTTTTACATCATTTTCATTATCTCAGACATCATTTATAATTGTTGAGATATGGTCGTATGATTACGTCGTTCCAGATGAAGGCCGCTCGGGCGCTCTTGGGAATTGACCAGCGAACCCTTGCCGACCTGGCCGGGCTTTCGCTGCCAACCATCCAGCGGATGGAAGCGAGCGTCGGCACGGTCCGCGGCGTCGTCGAATCCCTCACCAAGGTCGTCGACGCGTTGAGCCAGGCCGGGGTGGAACTGATCGGAGACCATGCGCGCAGCGAAGACGGCGGACGCGGCGTGCGGTTGAAGGAACCGCGGCCGCCACGCCGAAACTGACACGAGGTTCGGGCGAGGACCTGCTTGGCCATCGTCGCACGAACGATCGTGCGATCGGAATGGAACGAGTGGATATGAGCATCGTCGCCAGGCGAACGGGTCAAATGCGTCAGCCGACCTTCGCCGAACTCTATGTGCCGAAGCTGGTCACGGTCCTGCGTGAAGGCTACGGCGTCGCGGATTTTCGCGCCGACGTGATGTCCGGTCTGACGGTTGCGATCGTCGCGCTTCCCCTGTCGATGGCGATCGCCATTGCCTCCGGCGTGACGCCCGACCGCGGTCTGTACACCGCCGTCATAGGTGGCTTCATCGTGTCGCTGCTCGGCGGCAGCCGGTTTCAGATCGGCGGGCCCGCAGGCGCATTCATCGTGCTGGTAGCGCTGACCGTCGAGCGACACGGTGTCGAGGGCATGATGCTTGCGACCGCCATGGCCGGGGTGTTCCTGATCGCGGCCGGCTTGTTGCGGCTCGGCACCTATATCAAGTTCATTCCCTATCCGGTCACGGTGGGATTCACCTCCGGCATCGCCATCATCATCATGGCAAGCCAGCTCAAGGACCTGCTCGGCATCACGCTTGCAGGAAAAGAGCCGGGCGAATTCGTCCCGAAACTCGAGGCGCTGGCGCATGCGCTGCCTACCGCCAGCTTTCCGGCAATCGCGGTCGCTGCCGCCAGCATCGCCATCATCGTCGTCCTGCGCCGGTTGCGGCCGAACTGGCCGGGGATCTTGATCGCGGTGGCCGCGGCGGCGCTGGCGACCTGGGCATTGGCGCTTCCCGTGGAGACGATCGGCACCCGCTTCGGCGGAATTCCCCGGCAATTGCCGCTTCCCTCGTGGCCTGCGTTCTCGCTTGCAAAGGCGCAGGCCGTTCTGCCCGATGCAATCGCCTTTGCGTTGCTCGGCGCCATCGAATCGCTGCTGTCGGCTGTCGTGGCCGACGGCATGACCGGGCGCAGGCATCGATCCAATTGCGAACTGGTGGCGCAGGGCTTTGCCAATATCGGCTCGGCATTGTTCGGCGGCATTTGCGTCACCGGCACGATCGCGCGGACCGCGACCAACGTCCGCGCCGGTGCGCGCGGTCCGCTCTCCGGGATGTTGCACGCGATGTTTCTGCTGCTGTTTATGCTCGTCGCTGCGCCGCTTGCGAGCTTCATTCCGCTGGCAGCGCTCGCGGCCGTGCTCGCGGTGGTCGCCTGGAACATGGCCGAGAAGCACGAATTCGCGCTTCTGATCCGCTCCTCGCGCGGTGATGCCATCGTGCTTCTCGCGACCTTCCTGCTCACGGTGTTTCGCGATCTGACCGAAGGCATTCTGGTCGGATTTGCGCTTGGCGCGGCGCTGTTCATTAACCGCATGGCTGAGATGACCGAGGTACAAGCCGATACATCGCTGGTGCCCGCCGATCGAGCCGACTTCGCCGGTGGCGATCGCGTTCCCTATGATTCCCGTCTCGCCGCCGACCCCGACATCCTGGTGTACCGGATCAGCGGGGCCTTCTTCTTCGGTGCCGCTTCCTCGGTGGGTGCGGTGCTCGATGGGATCGCCGACACAAGCAAGGCGTTTGTCGTCGATTTTGCGGACGTGCCGTTTCTGGATTCCACTGCGGCCAATGCGATGAGCAGGGTGGCAAACAAGGCTGCGCGTCAGGGCATTCGGCTCTACATCACGGGCGCATCGCCGGCAGTGCGGCGTGCGCTCCTCACCCACGGCGTTACCCGTTCGCGCGCCACCTACCGCGAGACCATCGCGCGGGCTGTTGTCGACATCAAAGGCGGGCGTGAAGCGTCAGTGGCCACCGTTCTTGCGACGAGCTGACGTTCGCCGCCGGGTCGGCGCTGGTTGCCGCTGCGGCCAGCGTTTGAGCGTCGGCATTGACTCAAGCTCCGCCTTGCCCGATGTGAAGTGAGTGATGACGGCATCGAACAACAAACCTCGCGTGGCATGCCTGCTCGGATGGCCGGCGGCGCATTCGCGCTCGCCGCTGATCCATCATTACTGGCTGCGCAAGCTCGGCATCGAGGGCGGCTACACCATCGAGGCGATCCCGCCGGAAGGCTTTGCGGAATTCGTCCAGCGCCTCGCGGCGCACGGCTTTGTCGGCGCCAACGTCACGATTCCGCACAAGGAGCGCGCGCTGGCGCTGACGACGCCGGATGAGCGGGCGCGCGCCGTCGGCGCCGCCAACACGCTGTGGTACGACGGCAATGAACTGCGTTCGACCAACACCGACATCGAAGGTTTTGTCGGCAATCTCGATGCGTCCGCGAACGGATGGGATAAAGTCGAGCAGGCTCTGGTGTTAGGGGCCGGCGGCTCGTCGCGCGCAGTCGTGTTCGGTCTGATCGAACGCGGCATCAAGCGCGTGCATCTGGCAAACCGCACCAACGAGCGTGCACAGGCGCTCGCGGATCAGTTCGGCGCGGCGGTGCGGCCGATTTCGTGGGATGAAGTCAACAACGTGCTGCCACACGCCGGCCTTCTGGTTAACACGACCTCGCTCGGCATGCACGGCCAGCCGACGCTCGATGTCGATGTGGGCCTGCTGTCGCCGCAAGCGATCGTGGCCGATCTCGTCTATGTGCCGTTGGAGACCGCGCTTTTGAAAGCCGCGCGGGCGCGGGGCCTGAAGACGGCCGATGGACTTGGCATGCTGTTGCATCAGGCGGTACGCGGTTTCGAACTCTGGTTCGGTCAACGGCCCGAGGTGACGGCCGAACTGCGCGCCTTGGTCGAGGCTGATTTGCGGGGTGCTTAACCGTCAATGATCGCGAGCTTGTGAGCGGGCCCATCATGGAACCGTCCGCACCCATCGCTATGGTGTCGGGTAAAGAGGAGGACCCGATATGCCCAAGTACCGTTTGAAGTCCCGTTCGACGCTTGCCCGTCCGCTGATTGCCGCCGCGATGGTGGCTGCCTCCGTTCTTGGCGCGATCGCGCAACAGCCGCCGACGCCGACACGGGTGCGCGGCACCATCGAAGGCGTCGATGGCGATCTGATCATGGTCAAGTCGCGCAGCGGCGAGGATGTCAAGCTGCACATGAGCGCCGACATGAAGGTTGTCGGAATCGTCAAGATTGCGCTCGCCGATATCAAGCTCGGCTCGTTCATCGGCACCACCACGGTGCCGGGCCCGGATGGCCAGCAGAATGCCGTCGAGGTGCACGTCTTCCCGGAAGACATGCGCGGCACCGGCGAGGGGTCGCGGCCTTACGATCTGCGGCCGAACTCGACCATGACCAATGCGACGGTCGCGCAGCAGGTGGCTGGCACTGACGGCCAGACCTTGATGATCAAGTACAAGGACGGCGAGAAAAAAGTCACCGTCGGTCCCGATACGCCGGTCGTGACTTACGTTCCCGGCGAAAAAGCCGACCTCAAGGCCGGCGCCAGGATCATCGCGTTCGTCAAGCCGTTGCCGGACGGATCGTTCGAGACCAACCGCATCAGCGTCGGCCGCGACGGGCTGACGCCGCCGATGTAACGATTTCCGCCCATCCAGCGTAAATGGGCGGGGACACCAGCCGCCCGGAATAACCCCGCAGTCGCGGGGTATTCCCCTTTGTCGTTCGCCCCAAACCGTTGAGGTAAAGATCATGCCGAAAGCTTCTTCCTGGCAGCCGAGCACGCTTCTGGCGTCGCTCGCCGTCATCTCCGTCCTGGCATCGAGCGCCTGGGCGCAACAGCCGCCGACACCGACCCGCATCCGCGGCACCATCGAAAGCGTCGACGGCAAGACGCTTGGCATCAAGACCCGCGAGGGCAACGATGTGAAGGTGAACATCACCGACGACATCACGGTCATCGGCATCGCCAAGACCTCGCTGTCGGACATTAAGCAAGGCAGTTACATCGGCGTCTCCGGCATGCCGCAACCCGACGGCAGCCAGAAGGCGATCGCGATCCACATCTTCCCGGAAGCGATGCGTGGCGCCGCTGAAGGATTCCGCGCCTGGGATCTGCGTCCGAACTCGACGATGACCAACGCGACGGTCGCGCAACAGGTGACCGGTACCGACGGTCAGGTCATCGATGTCAAGTACAAGGACGGCGAGAAGAAGGTCATGGTGACGCCGGACACGGCGGTCGTCGCTTTCGTCACCGGCGAAAAATCCGAGATCAAGCCGGGCGCCAAGATCATCATCTTCGGTGCGGTGAAGAAGGATGACGGCTCGCTCGAGACCAACCGCATCGGCGTCGGCCGCGACGGCATTGCGCCGCCGATGTGACGTTTTCGCGTAGGCGAAAACGTCATCCCGGAGCGTCGCGACAGCGACGAATCCGGGATCTCGAGATTCCGGGTCTGGTGCTCAGCGCAAAATTGACTTTCAATTTTGTTCGCTTCGCACCATCCCGGAATGACGGCCTACACCGCCAGCACGTGGTCGTCGATTTCGGCGATGGTGTTGACGCCGCACAGCCCCATGGTGGTCATCAGCTCGGCGCGGATGATGTCGATCGCCTTGGTGACGCCGGGGCCGCCATAAGCACCGAGGCCGTGAATATAGGCGCGGCCGATCATGCAGGACCTGGCGCCATGCGCGATGGCGCGCACTACGTCCTGGCCCGAACGGATGCCGCCGTCGAACATCACTTCCATCTTGTCGCCGACCGCATCGACGATTTCGGGCAGTGCCGCGATCGATGACGGCGCGCCGTCGAGCTGGCGGCCGCCGTGGTTGGACACGACGAGCGCCTGCGCGCCGGTCTTGGCAGCCTCATTGGCATCCTCGACGTCGAGAATGCCCTTCAGCACCAGCTTGCCCGGCCAGATGCTGCGGATCCATTCGACATCCTTCCAGTTCAGCGTGGTGTCGAATTGCGTCGAGATCCAGTTGCCGAGGGCAACGACATCATCGGCGCCCTTGAGATGACCGGCGAGATTGCCGAAGGTGCGGCGCTTGCCACGCAGCACGCCGGCAACCCAGGCCGGCTTGGTAGCAAAATCGACCAGTTTCGACAGCGACCATTCCGGCGGCACCGTCATGCCGTTCTTGATGTCGGCGTGGCGCTGCCCGATCACCTGGAGATCGACGGTGAGCACGAGCGCGCTGCATTTGGCGGCGATCGCGCGTTCGATCAACGCCTTGATGAAGCCGCGGTCCTTCATGACGTAGAGCTGAAACCAGAACGGCTTGTCGACATTGGCGGCGACGTCCTCGATCGAGCAGATCGACATCGTGCTCAGCGTGTAGGGAATACCGGCTGCATGCGCCGCGCGACAGGCGTGAATTTCGCCGTCGCTGTGCTGCATGCCGGTCAGGCCGACCGGCGCCAGAATCAGCGGCAGCGCCGCCGGTTCGCCGAGAATGGTCGTCGCGGTATCGCGTTTTGAAACGTCGACCAGGATGCGCTGGCGCAGCTTGATGGCCTGCAAGTCTTCACGGTTGGCGCGCAGCGTTTCCTCGGCATAGGAGCCGCGGTCGCAATAGTCGAAAAATGCCTTCGGCACCTTCCGCATATGGCGCTGCCGCAGATCCTCGATGCAGGTAATGTGTTTCATGGACGTATTCCGGCCCCAGCCTGTATTGTATTTGCCGTTTCGCCTGTCATCTACCATGGGAGGCGCGAGCGCAAGATAAAGCAGGACATTGCCCATGACCGGACCGCACACCAAGTCCTCCGGCGCCAAGAAGCCCGGAAAGAAGCAGCGCGACGAGAAACTTGAAGAGGCACTGGAAGAGGGGCTTGAGGAGACCTTTCCGGGTTCCGACCCCGTCAGTGCCACCCAGCCGGCGCCCTCCAGGGAGGATGGTCGCGTCAGGCGGAAGGGCTGAAAGCTTGTCCCGTTTGCCGTCGCAAGGTAATATTTTGTGTTTTCAATGACTTAAGTTCGGGGCTGGGAACCGGGCCGGAAATCATTCATCATATTTTTTGAACTCATTTTAGCGGGCGAGGCATTATAAGGCACCCACGTTAGCATGGGGCTGACGCCCGGCACTCGGCAAATGGCCTTGAGTAAGGTGCGGGCGACGCTGGGGGTTGCATGAGCCGTAAATATTTCGGGACGGACGGGATTCGCGGGCTCGCCAATGGCCTGATCACGCCTGAGCTTGCGCTCAAGGTAGGGCAGGCGGCCGGGCTGGTGTTTCAGCGCGGCGAGCACCGCCATCGCGTCGTCATCGGCAAGGACACCCGGCTTTCCGGCTACATGATCGAAACCGCTCTGGTCGCCGGCTTCACCTCGGTCGGCATGGACGTCCTCCTGCTCGGCCCGATGCCGACGCCGGCGGTCGCGATGCTCACCAAGTCGATGCGCGCCGATCTCGGCGTGATGATTTCGGCATCCCACAACCTGTTCGAAGACAACGGTATCAAGCTGTTTGGCCCGCAGGGCTTCAAACTGTCCGACGACGTCGAGAAACAGATCGAGCAGTTGCTCGATGAATCGCTCGACCGCCGCCTGGCGCAGAGCGCAAGCCTCGGGCGCGCCCGCCGCATCGACGGCGTGCATGACCGCTACATCGAATTCGCCAAGCGCACACTGCCGCGCGAACTCTCGCTCGAAGGCCTGCGCGTCGTGGTCGATTGCGCCAACGGCGCGGCCTACAAGGTGGTGCCGGAAGCGCTGTGGGAGCTCGGCGCCGACGTTATTTCAATCGGCGTCGAACCCGACGGCTTCAACATCAACAAGGAATGCGGTTCGACCGCGCCGGAAGCACTGAGCCGCAAGGTGCGCGAGCTGCGCGCCGATATCGGCATCGCGCTCGACGGCGACGCCGATCGCGTGATCCTGGTCGACGAGCGCGGCCATCTGGTCGACGGCGACCAGCTGCTCGCCGTGATCGCGCAGAGCTGGAAGGAAGACGGGCGGCTTGCCAAGCCCGGCATCGTCGCCACCGTGATGTCGAATCTCGGCCTCGAACGTTTCCTGAATGAGCAGGGCATCGAACTCCTCCGTACGCCTGTCGGCGATCGCTATGTGCTCGAGCGGATGCTGGCCGGCGGCTACAATCTCGGCGGCGAACCCTCCGGCCATATCATCCTGTCGGATTACGCCACGACCGGCGACGGCTTCGTCGCGGCGCTTCAGGTGCTGGCGGTGGTGCAAAAACTTCGCCGGCCGGTGTCGGAAGTCTGCCGCCGTTTCGATCCGCTGCCGCAGATTCTCAAGAACGTGCGCTACCGTTCCGGCAAGCCGCTCGACAATGCCGACGTCAAATCCGCGATCGACGCCGGCGAGAAGCGCCTCAACGGCCACGGCCGGCTCCTGGTGCGTTCATCGGGCACCGAGCCCGTGATCCGCGTGATGGGCGAGGGCGATGATCGCCGGCTGGTCGAGGAAGTGGTCGATCACATCGTTTCCGCGCTCGGCCAAGCCGCGGCGTAACGCCTCGCAGTCAAAGCGTTCCCCGGACGCTGCGCAGCACGTCGGTTTTTCGGCGTGATGCGCTAGTGTCTCATTCAGAATTCTCCACGTGCATCGCAGCCATTTTCTAATGGCGGTGGTGCATGCGACGGTGCCGTCGTAGGAACTGCGCAGTACACGCCGCATTGATGTCTCCGGGAATGAGTCGTTGAACAAGCCTGTTGTCGTCTCCGAGGAAACCCTGACCGAGCCGGTAATCGTCGACGCCGCTTCGCCTGCGCTGCAGGCGAGCGTCGCGGGGCCCGCTTATGTCGTTCTCGCCGGCATCAGCTTCTCGCACTTCCTCAACGACACCATGCAGTCCCTGATCGCATCCGTGTATCCGATCCTGAAGGACAACTACGCGCTGGATTTCGCGCAGATCGGACTGATCACGCTGGCGTTCCAGTTCACGGCCTCGCTGCTGCAGCCGCTGGTCGGTCATTTCACCGACAAGAAGGCGCAGCCGTTCTCGCTTGCGATCGGCATGTCCTCGACCTTCTTTGGCCTGTTGCTGCTCAGCGTCGCGCACCGGTACACGGTGATCCTGATCGCGGCCGCGCTGATCGGTCTCGGCTCCGCGGTGTTCCATCCGGAGTCGGCGCGCATTGCGCGGCTCGCTTCCGGCGGCCGGTATGGATTTGCGCAATCGGTGTTTCAGCTCGGCGGCAGCTTCGGCACCGCGATGGGGCCGGTGCTTGCGGCGTTGATCGTCGTTCCGTTCGGCCAGCCCTCGATCGCCTGGTTCTCGACGATCGCCTTTCTCGCGATCGTCGTGTTGTGGCGTATCGGCCAATGGTACCGCCCGCAGATCAGGGCGAAGAAGACCTCAGTCGCCGAGCGCCATCCTGATGCGCCGAGCTCGCGCGGCGTCACGATTGCGATCCTGGTTCTGGTCGTGTTGCTGCTGTCGAAGCAGCTCTACGTCTCGAGCCTGTCGAGCTACTACATCTTCTATCTGATCGACCGTTTCGGCGTCTCGACGCAAGCCGCGCAGCTCTATCTCTTCGTCTTCCTGGCTGCTAACGCGGTCGGCGCGTTCTTTGGTGGTCCGTTAGGGGATCGTTTCGGCCGCAAGATCGTGATCTGGTTCTCGATCGTCGGCGCGTTGCCGTTCACGCTGGCGCTGCCTTACGCCGGGCTTGAGGCGAGTGCGGTGTTGACCGTTTTCATCGGCCTCATCATTTCCTCGACCACCTCGTCGATCATCGTGTTCGCGCAGGAACTGGTGCCGCACCGGTTCGGCATGATCTCCGGCGTGTTCTTTGGCGTCGCGTTTGGCGTCGGCGGCCTCGGCGCGGCTGCGCTCGGCAAGCTTGCCGACCACACCAGCATCACCTTCGTCTATCAGGTCTGTTCGTTTCTGCCGGCGATCGGATTGCTCGCGGTGTTCCTGCCGAAGATGAAGCAAAATACGCGTTAACATTTCGCTCACGCGCGCGGAACGCAGCAAGCATTCGTTAGTGATTGTGGCCGCCATCGCCTGTTTTGGGGCAGAGAAACTTTCGGCGACAATTTTGTTCGCGAAAAATCAACCTTAAAAATTAGGGTTAAGCGGCGCTTAAACATTTAGTGCCATCGTCCCGACGTGAGTTTTGATGTGGGGCCGTCTGCCTCACCGGCCAAAAGGACGAAACCAATGCGTAGTGTGAAAATTTTCGTTGTCGCCGGCGCGGCATCTTTATTGTCATCGATGGCGTTCGCCGCGGATATGGCCATCGCGCCCCCGCCGATGTCCTATGGCCCGCCCCCTGCCGCCGATTTCGGCGGATGGTATCTGCGCGGCGATATCGGCTTCAGCAACCAGCGCGTCGACAACATCCGAAACACCAACGCCGCGCTCTATACCGGCCTGACCTCGTTCCAGGAAAAGACCGGCTTTGATACCGGCGGCATCTATCAGATCGGTGCCGGCTATCAGTTCAATCACTGGTTCCGCGTCGACGTGACCGGCGAGTATCGTGGCAGCACCAACTTCCACGGGCTCGATCTGATCGGCTTCCCCGGCGGCTTCGGCGCCGACACCTACAATGCCAGCAAGTCCGAATGGCTGTTCCTCGCCAACGCCTATGCCGACCTCGGCACCTGGTGGTGCATCACGCCTTACGTTGGCGCCGGCATCGGTACTGCGCGCGTGGCGATCTCGAACTTCACCGACACGGGCATCAACAACAGCGGCGCTGGCGCGACTCCGAGCCTGGTCACGGCCGCGAACGGTTCGCAGTGGAACTTCGCCTGGGCGCTGCACGCCGGTCTCGCCTACAAGGTCAACCCGAACATGGCGGTCGAACTCGGCTACAGCTACGTCAATCTTGGCAACGGCACCACCGGCGTCGACAGCGCGTTTGACAACTCCGTCGGCGGCCACGTCTTCCAGTTCCACAACATCACCTCGCATGACGTGAAGCTCGGCGTGCGCTGGAACCTCGACAGCCCGCCGGCCTATGTGCCGCCGCTCGTCACCAAGGGCTGATCGAACTGAACTCAGTTAACTCTTCTTAACGGCGCGGGATGTTTCCCGCGCCGTTTTGTTTTTCCCGAATGCACGATCGCGACCTGAGGGGGAGGCGTCAGCGCAAAGTTGATCTCGCTTTTTGCGGAAGATCACGCAGAGAAAGCCGGCGCGACAACGATTGATTAAGGTTAACGAGCGATGATCGAGCCAGAGTTCAGGTGCGAATGGGAGTGGTTCGATGCGTAGAGCGCTGTTGGCGATCGCGATGTTCGGAATGGCGGCGCACGCACAGGCGGCCGACATGCCGGACTTCCTTCGTGGAAGTCTCTCATCGTCGCCAGCGCCGACGGTCAACTGGGCGGGTTTTTATATCGGCGGCCAGGCAGCCTACGGCGTCGCCGACATGGACTTCACCAATTCGAGTCAGGACCTGCTCGCCAAGCTGTTGAACAATGTCGACCTGCAACAGCAGTTCAATATTTCCCAATGGCCGCTGAATGGCACCTCTCATGCGCGCAACAGCGCCTTCGGCGGCTATCTGGGCTATAATCTTCAGTGGACTGACGTACTGGTCGGCGTCGAGCTGAGTTATGCCCACGGCAATCTCCTGGGGTCGTCGAGTGGCTCGCAGACACGGTCATTCAACTTCCCCACCAACTATTTTTCGACGGCCACGGCGTCATCGAGCTCGTCGATGAACGTGACGGATTTCGGCTCACTCCGTGTCCGCGCCGGCTACGCTTTCAGCAGCTTCTTGCCTTATGCGTTCGCGGGGTAGGCCTGGGGCAGGCCAATATCGACCGTGTCGCTTCCGTCGACATCACCGAAAATTTCGTAGGCACCCCGCCGCCTACTCTGCCAAACCTTAGGCTAACGCAAAGCTTGCCCGACAATGCCAATGGCCATTTCGTCTTCGGCTACGCCATGGGCCTCGGCATCGATATCAACCTCTATGCTGGGCTTTTCATGCGCGCTGAGTGGGAATATGTCCGTTTGGCAACTACGGTCGACACCAACATCAACACCGTGCGCGCCGGTCTCGGCTACAAATTCTGAAGCCGGTAGAAATCTGACGGCTCGGCGCTGATTACCGCGCCGGAATCGCGCTTATCTTTTGCCGCAGTTTCGACCCCAGCATGAACGCACCTTTGCGGATGCTGCAAAACACGTTTCGCCGTTCTTTCCCCTTAACGCGCGATAAACTAATCCCGTCATCAGGAATTTTGCCGGGGAACGATCCGTGTCAGTTGGCGTCTGTCCGGCGCACGCTAACTTGGGGATGTCAGATGAAGAGCTATTCCATTGTCCGGATCGGTGACGACTATGTCGTGCAGGCCGATGAGCAGAGCATTCTGAAAGTTGGAAGCCGCCGCCGCGCCGCGCAACTCGTGACCGATGCAGCAGAATTGCTCAACGCGCAGCTGCAGCCGGCCGCCGAGCCCGAGCCTGCGGACACGGAGCCCGCGCCGCCCGTTAAAGTTCCTGCGCCACACTGAGTAGCGCACGAACTTCGGAATCTGGCTCGAAGTTTCTTGACGATTTGGGGCGATTCCCCTATCCACGACGGCGGGACACCTCCCCCCAACGGGAGGCTTGCTATCTGGAAGGGTAGATCATGACTGTAGCGAAGCCCGCTTCGCGGCCACTCGTGCCGCATTTTTCTTCCGGCCCTTGCGCCAAGCGCCCCGGCTGGACCCCGCAAAATCTGAAAGACGCCGCTCTCGGCCGTTCGCATCGTGCGAAAATCGGCAAGGAGAAGCTCAAGCGCGCGATCGACCTGACGCGCGATGTGCTTGGGGTGCCTGCCGATTACCGGATCGGCATCGTGCCGGCTTCCGACACTGGCGCGGTCGAAATGGCGCTGTGGTCGCTGCTCGGCGCGCGGCCTGTCACCGCGCTTTCCTGGGAATCCTTCGGTGAGGGCTGGACCAGCGACATCCTCAACCAACTGAAGCTGAAAGACGTGACCAAGCTTGCCGTGGGCTACGGCGATATTCCCGATCTTTCCAAGGTCGACCCGGCCTCCGACATCATCTTCACCTGGAACGGCACGACCTCGGGCGTGCGCGTGCCCAACGCCGACTGGATCAGCGCCAGGCGCGAGGGTCTTACGATCTGCGACGCCACATCGGCGGCGTTTGCGCAGCCGCTCGACTGGCCCAAGCTCGATGTCGTGACGTTCTCCTGGCAGAAGGCGCTGGGCGGCGAGGCCGGCCATGGCATGCTGGTGCTTTCGCCCCGCGCCGTCGAACGGCTCGAGACCTACAAGCCGGCGTGGCCGTTGCCGAAGATCTTCCGCATGACCAAGGGTGGCAAGCTCAACGAAGGCATCTTTGTCGGCGAGACCATCAATACGCCGTCGATGCTGTGCGTTGAGGACTATCTCGATGCATTGAACTGGGGCAAATCGGTCGGCGGTCTCAAGGCGCTGATGGCGCGCGCGGACAAGAATCTCAAGGTGCTCGAGGATTGGCAGGCGAAGACGCCCTGGATCGATTTCCTCGCCGCGACACCCGCCATCCGCTCCAACACCTCGGTGTGCATGAAGGTGACCGATCCCGCGGTTGCTTCGCTTTCGACCGATGCGCAGATCGACTTCATCAAGAAGATGGTCGGTCTGGTCGAAAAGGAAGGCGCCGGTTACGACTTTGCGGGCCATCGCGATGCGCCGGCGGGTTTGCGCATCTGGTGCGGCGCCACGATCGAGGCGAGCGATGTTGCGTTGCTCACCCAGTGGATCGACTGGGCTTTCGCCGAGACCAGGGCGCAGTTGGCCAAGGCGGCGTAGTTCTCTTGCATCTGTTGTCCCGGCCAAGCGTAGCGCGAGCCGGGACCCATAACCACCGTTTCAGAGTATGGATCCCGGCTCTTCGCGCCAAGCGGCGCTTCGGCCGGGAAAGCATCCTCGATATTCGAAGGTCACACCCATGACAAAACCGAAAGTGCTCATTTCCGACGCGCTGTCGCCGGCCGCGGTGCAGATATTCAAGGACCGCGGCGTCGAGGTCGACTTCCAGCCCAACCTCGGCAAGGACAAGGAGAAGCTCGCCGCCATCATCGGCGACTATGACGGCCTTGCGATCCGCTCCGCCACCAAGGCGACCGCCAAGATCATCGAGAAGGCCTCAAAGCTGAAGGTGATCGGGCGTGCCGGCATCGGCGTCGATAATGTGGAAATTCCTGCGGCCACCGCCAAGGGTATCATCGTGATGAATACGCCGTTCGGCAATTCGATCACGACCGCCGAACATGCGATCACCCTGATGCTGGCGCTCGCGCGCGAAATTCCGCAGGCCGATGCGTCGACGCAAGCGGGAAAATGGGAAAAGAACCGCTTCATGGGCGTCGAAATTACCGGCAAGACGCTGGGTGTGGTCGGTTGCGGCAATATCGGCTCCATCGTTGCCGACCGCGCGCTGGGGCTTCGCATGAAGGTGATCGCGTTCGACCCGTTCCTGTCGCCCGAGCGCGCCAGGGACATCGGCGTGGAGAAGGTCGATCTGGACGAACTGCTCAAGCGTGCCGACTTCATCACGCTGCATACGCCGCTGACCGACAAGACGAAAAATATCATCGATGCGACTGCCCTTGCGAAGACCAAGAAGGGTGTGCGCATCATCAACTGCGCCCGCGGCGGTCTGGTCGACGAGCAGGCGCTGGTCGATGCGCTGAATTCCAAGCAGGTGGCGGGCGCGGCCTTCGACGTTTTCGTCGAGGAGCCGGCGACGTCGAACGTGCTGTTCGGCCATCCCAACGTGATCTGCACCCCGCATCTCGGCGCTGCCACCACCGAAGCGCAGGAGAACGTCGCGCTGCAGATCGCCGAACAGATGTCCGACTATCTGTTGCATGGTGCGATCTCGAATGCCGTGAATTTCCCGTCGATCACGGCGGAAGAGGCGCCCAAGCTGAAGCCGTTCATCGAACTCGCCGAAAAACTCGGCTCGTTTGCGGGTCAGCTCACCGAGACCGGCATCGCCAAGGTTGAAATCACCTATGAGGGGCATGTTGCCGAGATGAAGATCAAGGCGCTGACCTCGGCCGTGCTTGCCGGCCTGTTGCGCCCGATGCTCGGCGCGATCAATGTCGTTTCGGCGCCAGTCGTCGCCAAGGAGCGTGGCATGGCGGTCGATGAAATCGTCCGCACCGCGCAAAGCGATTACGAAAGCCTGATTACCGTGAAGGTCGCCACCGAGCGGCAGGAGCGCTCGGTGTCGGGCACGGTCTATCACGACGGCAAACCACGGCTGGTCGACATCAAGGGCATCCGGGTCGACGCCGAATTCGGCAAGTCGATGATCTATATCACCAACGAGGACAAGCCGGGATTCATCGGCCATTTTGCCGGCCTGCTCGGCGACGCCAGGATCAACATTGCGACCTTCCATCTTGGCCGCGTCAAGCAGGGCGGCGATGCCATCGCGCTGGTCGAGATTGACGGCGCGGTGCCGGAAGACGTGCTCACCAAGATCAAGGCGTTGCCGCAGGTGAAGCAGGCCAAGGTGCTCGCGTTCTAGGTCGCGCCTCTTTTCCGCGCGTGTGCGAAGCAATCCAATAAGTCGAAGGACTGATTGGATCGCTTCGTCGCCTGCTGTTGGCGTGACGCAATTTGCCGCAGGCGTGTGCCGCGTTCTCGCCGCCGTCGTGCCGCACGGAAACCCCAATCGAACCAGTTCCTTCCCTGCCGCGTCTCATCACGAGTCGTGACGTCATCCGACCGGCTGTGCGCCACAGGCTTTGCAGGAGAAGATCATGGGCTTTGTCGTAAATCGTGTCGTTATGACCAGCATCATCGTGTTGACGGCGTTTGCCGCGGCGCGGGTCGAGGCCGCCGATATCGAGGCAGCATCGGCGGTTGATGCCGTCACCGTTTATCCCGACGGCGCCAGTGTCACCCGTGTCGTTACGGTCGAACTGCCCGCCGGCGACACCACGCTTGTGCTGAAGGACTTTCCGCTCAAGCTCGACCCGTCGTCGTTGCGGGTGGAAGGCGAGGCCAATGCCGGCCTCACCATCGGCGCGATTGACACCCGCTCGCCCCGCGCGGCGCCGCCGGTCAATCTGCCTGAACTCGACAAGCGTATCGAGACGCTGAAGGATGAACGTGCCGATCTCGACGGCGCGATTGCGGCCGCCACGGCGCGCCGAAAATTCGCCGAGCGCTTCGCCGAAACCTCGCCCGCGGGAATTGGCGAGAAGGGCGAGGCGAGGCCGCTGGCTGACTGGCGCGCGGCATTTGCGGCGGTCGCGGACGAGGTCGCTGCGGCGAATGCCGCTATCCGCGAAGCTCAGCGCCGGCAGCGCGACATCGATCGGGAAATTGCCCGTCTGGAACAGGATCGCGCAACCCGACCGCCGAGCAAGCTTGAGGTCAAAATCGGCCTCGCGGCCAACGCGCCGGCCAAAGCCATGCTGCATGTGACCTACACCGTGCCGGCCGCGCGCTGGACTGCGCTCTACGATGCCCGCCTCGACACCGGCGCGAAGGATCGCAAGCCCGCGCTTGAACTGGTGCGCCGTGCCGAAATCACGCAAGCAACCGGAGAGGATTGGCCGGATGTTGCGCTGAGCGTTTCGACGGTGCGCACCGCGCTCGGCGGCAAGGCGCCCGAACTAAATCCGCTGGTCGTGCAGTATCCGCTCGTTGCCCAGGCGGCGGCCCCTTCAAGCGTTCCGGCAGGCGCGCGGTCCTTGCAGCCGCACGTCGCCAAGGAACAGAGTCTGTTCGCCGATCAGGCCGTTGAGAAAAAAGCCGTGGCTGAAGTCAGCGGCTTCCAGGTCGTGTTCAGGATTCCGGGCCGCGTCAGCGTCGGCGCCAGCGAGGGTGCCAAGAGCGTCTATATTTCCGACGCGACGATCTCGCCCGATCTCGTGGTGCGTTCGGTTCCGGTGATTGATCCGACCGCGTTTCTCGAGGCGAGTTTTATCCAGGGCGAGGATGCGCCGTTGTTGCCGGGCCGGATCTCGATCTACCGCGACGGCGTGTTCGTCGGCCGCGGCCAGATGGCGGCAGCCGGCAAGGAGGAAAAGGTACGACTGGGGTTTGGCGCCGACGACAAGGTCAAGATCGTGCGTTCCGTCGTCAAGCGCAACGAAGGATCCACCGGCCTGATCGTCACGACCTCGAAGACCGACGAGCGCGCGTTCAAGACCGCCATTCGCAACGGCCATGATTTCCCGATCCGGGTCGCTGTCGAGGATCAGCTTCCGGTCAGCGAAAACGATGACATCCAGGTCGAGATGCTGCCTGCGACGACGCCGCCGACCACGACCAATGTGCGCGACAAGCGCGGCGTCCTGGAATGGGCTGTTGAAGTGACGCCTGGCGACGCGAAGGAAATTGCGTTTGCGTGGCGCGTACGCTGGCCCAAGGACAAGGGCGTCGTGATGGTGCCGGCCGGTTAGTGTGGCGGTTCAGAAGTCCGCATCATTACTGCCGCGAGTCCGTCATGCGGGCTTCTGGACCAAAGCCACACTAGATCAATAAGTTTGCTAGTGTCCTTTCGATTCCGAAGTTCGAAACGTGGCTCCGCAAAATGCGACGAACTTCGGAAGCGGGACACTAGAGCAAGAAAGCACGGGCGGCGAACGGGAGGTTCCCGTTCGCCGCCTGGAGCTCATGTCGTCGGAGCCGTCCTGCGCGAGGCGATGACGATGCCGGCGAACACCATGACGTAACCGGCGAGATGAAACAGCTGCGGCTGTTCGCCAAGCAGAAGAATCGCCATCACCGAGCCGAACACCGGCACCAGATGGAAGAACGGCGCGGCGCGATTGGGTCCGATCATCGCGATGCCGCGATTGAAGAAGAGGTAAGCGAGCGTCGAGGGAAAGATCACGACATAGACCAGCGTGACCATCGTGATCGCATCGAACTTCAGACGAATGCCGTTGGTGTATTCCCAGATCGAAAGCGGCAGCAGCAGCATCGCGCCGCAGGCCATGGTGAAGCAGATCAGCGTCAGTTGATGCGTGACCGGCCGGCGCAACATCAGCGTCGAGTACAGGCCGAACGAGATCAGGGCGCCGGTGGTCATGACGTCGCCGAGATTGAGCCGGATCGACGTGAGCGTCGAGAGGTCGCCGCGCAGCACGATCGTGAGCACGCCGAGCAGCGATAGCGCGATGCCGGCGAACTGCGCCCAGGTCAGGCGCAGGCCGAACAGGGTCAGCGCCCACAGCGCCACGAACAGCGGTCCCGCGGATTGCAGCAGCAGCGCGTTGAGGGCTTGGGTGAATTGCAGCGCCCAATAGGACAGGGCGTTGTTGAGGGCGAATCCGGTCACCGACAATGCAAACACAAGCGGGAGGCGGCGGCGCAGCGCCGGCCAGTCCTTGGCGAGATGCGGCCAGGCGAACGGCAGCAGCATCAGGCAGGCGCCGATCCATCGAATGCAGGACAGCGTCATTGGCGGCACGTGGCCGGCGACATAACGTCCGAGCACGATGTTGCCGGCCCAGAACAGCTGGGTCAACGTCAGGAGCAGATAAGGCTGGTGGTTGAGCCACCCGATGGGATCTAAAGACCGCTGCGGTGGCGCTGACTTCGTCATGGGCGGGGGCGCTTCATCCTGGCGCCGCCGATGGCTTGCGTGACGCCGCGAAGATGCCCGTCAGCACCAGCGCAAAGCCGATGAAATGGAAGACTTGCGGCCGCTCGCCGAGAAAGACGATTGCCATGGCCGATCCGAACACGGGCACGGCATGAAAGAACGGCGCGGCGCGGTTGGCGCCGATCAGGTGGACGCTTCGATTATAACAGAGATAGGCGATCGTGGAGGGAAACACCGCGACGTACATTACCGACAGCAGATTGGTCACGTTCAGTTGCATCGCCGGTCGCCAAAACAGCTCGAAGATCAGCGGCGGAACGAGGACCGCAGAACCGCAGGCAAAGGTGAAAGCTGTAAAAGACAGGTCGTGAATCGCAGGCCGCTTCAGCGACATCACCGAATAAAGACCGAAGATCAGAAGCGCGACCAGGAAGATGATGTCGCCTTTGTTGAAGTCGATCGCTGTGATCGCCGCGATATCGCCGTGAAGGAGGATCACCAGCACGCCTGTCAGCGATACGACAATGCCGATGGCCTGCGCCAGTGTCAGCCGGATTCCGAACAGCACCAGCGACCAGCATGCGACAAACAGCGGTCCGGTGGATTGCAGGAGCAGCGTGTTCAGCGCCTCGGTATATTCCAGCGCCCAGTATTGCAGGGTGTTGAAGCCGGCGATGCCGATCACGGACAGGAAGGTCATCAAGCCAAGCTTGGCGCGGATCGCCGGCCAGTCGTGCTTGAGATGCCTCCACGATACGGGAAGGATAATCAGAAAGCCGAGGCCCCAACGCAGGAAGGCGAGCGTCACCGGCGGAATGTGGCCCGCGGCGAGCCGGCCCACGATGGCGTTGCCGGCCCAGCATGCTGCCGCGATCGAAAGCAGCGCATAAGGCCGGTTGGCAAGCCATGCGCGAGATGAAGCATCGGAGATTTCTTCGGAAGCGGACATCGCGGCGGTGGTAATGCAGTGCATGGATCACGACGCCGCGGCCCCGGCCGCGCGGCACAACACGCACGGCCGGTGGATTGATCGCCCGGCTATCTCAAAGACACGGATTCTGGCGCTGCATCAACGGTGCTGGACGCATCGCGACCATGCGCTGGGTGGCTTCATCATTCTGAAGTAGCAGCGGCAGCTTTGATAATCGGCGTCCATTTGGCGCGGTCGGACGCAATCAATCGAGCGAATTCTGAAGGTTGCAGTTGATCGATCGGGTCGAGGCCGGCTTCGTCGAGTTTCGCCTTCACGACGGGATCGGCGGCGGCCTTCGCGAATTCATCACGAAGCCGTTGCACGATCTCGGGTGGCGTACCGGCCGGTGCGCCGAAGCCGAACCAGGTGACGAGGTCGTAGCCCTTGAGCCCCGAAGCATCGAACGTCGGCACGTCGGGTAAATGTGAGGAGCGCGTGAGCGAGGTCACCGCGAGAGGCTTGAGCTTGCCGGCCTTGATCTGATCGATCACCGTCGGCAGGTTGAAGAAGCCCATGGTGATTTCGCCGTTGACGATTTTGTTGACGCCGTCGACCGAAACCAGATGCGGCACATGCTTGATATCGACGCCGGCAATCGAAGCGAACAGCACGCCGCCAAGATGGTGCGACGTGCCGATTCCGCCGGAAGCGTAAGTGAGCTGGCCGGGCGCGGCCCTGGCGGCAGCGACGACCTCCAGTGGCGTGTTCGCAGGATTGGTCGGATGAACCGTCATCACGTTGCAGACGGCCGATATCGGCGTGATCGGGATGATCTTGTCTGGATCGTAGGGCAGCGACTTGTAGAGGCTCACGTTGAAGACGTGGGTGCCCTGCGTGATCATGGCGAGCGTCGCGCCGTCGGGCGCCGCTTTCTCGACCTGCGCCATGGCGATGCCGCCGCCGGCGCCGGGCTTGAGTTCGACGCTGACTTTCTGGCCGGTATTCTTCGACACTGCCTCCGCAACAACGGCCGCGATCAGATCGGCGGTGGTGCCCTTCCCGAACGGCACCACGATGGTGATCGGCCGGTCCGGGTAGGGCGCGGCCTCCAGCGCGCCGCCCATCGCGCATGCCAGCAGGCCGCCCAGTACCGCCGATCCGAAATCCCTGCGCATGAATGGCTTGCCGTTCGAAACCTGACCCTCGGATGGAACGTAGCATGCGCCAAGTTGCCCGATCGGGGGCGGGACTGCGGCGAAAGGTGGAGAGGAATGGACGTCAATTGCCTTATCCCTGCCCCAATAGGCTAAAGGCTTGAGGACAGCCCTTGGTGGAGGTTTGGGAGGGCGCATATTTTTGGGGGATATCAATGGGTTGATAGACCTTCTTGAGGCGGCCAAATGTGCCTTCTTGCTTGCGTCGGTAGCCCGCTTCCTTTATCCGGTTGTGGGCCTCGCTTGCGGTCGGCCCCGGCACGCCCTGGATGGGTGATCCATTGGGCTGAGACCGGATTTTTTCGAACAGATCATGCCTGAACAAGGAAAGTTGCAGAGGGAATAGCTGCGAAATGGGGAATGTCGTCGTGGTCGGCGCCCAATGGGGCGACGAAGGAAAAGGCAAGATTGTCGACTGGTTGTCGGAACAGGCCGATATCGTGGTGCGCTTTCAGGGCGGCCACAATGCCGGCCATACGCTGGTCATCAATGGCGAGACCTACAAGCTCGCGCTGTTGCCTTCCGGCGTGCTGCGTCCTTCGAAGCTGGCGGTGATCGGCAACGGCGTGGTGTTCGATCCGCAGGCCTTCCTCGATGAGGTAACGAAACTCAAAGGCCAGGGCGTTGCGATCAGCCCCGAGAACTTGCGCGTCGCCGAAAACGTCACGCTGATCCTCCCCTTACATCGCGAACTTGATGCGCTTCGCGAGTCTTCCAACACGGGCACTGCGATCGGCACGACGCGCCGCGGCATTGGACCTGCCTATGAGGACAAGGTCGGACGGCGCGCGATCCGCCTGATGGACCTCGCCGATCTCGACACGCTGCCACACAAGATCGACCGCTTGCTGGCGCATCACAATGCGCTGCGCCGCGGGCTCAATCTGCCGGAATTCGACGGCAAGCAAATCGTGAAGGAATTGACGGCGCTGGCCCCGCAGCTTCTGCCCTATGCGGAAACCGTGTGGCGGCTGCTCGACATCAAGCGGCGCGAGGGCAAGCGCATGTTGTTCGAGGGCGCGCAGGGCGCGCTGCTCGACGTCGATCACGGCACGTATCCTTACGTCACCTCGTCCAACACCGTTGCCGCGCAAGCTGCGACCGGGACGGGCCTCGGCCCGGGCGCGGTCGGCTACGTGCTCGGCATCTGCAAGGCCTATACGACCCGCGTCGGCCAGGGACCGTTCCCGACCGAACTGCATGACCAAATCGGCGAGGAGATCGGCCGCCGCGGCAAGGAATTCGGCGTCAACACCGGACGCAAGCGGCGTTGCGGCTGGTTCGATGCCGCGCTGGTGCGCCAGACCGTGCGCACCTGCGGCATCAACGGGCTGGCGCTGACCAAGCTCGATATTCTCGACGGCTTCGACACCATCAAGGTCTGCACCGGCTATCTCCTCGACGGCAAGGAAATCGATCATTTGCCGGCCGGCGAGGGCGCTCAGGCCCGGGTCAAGCCGGTCTATGAGTCCATCGAAGGCTGGAAGGAACCGACCGCCAATGCGCGCTCGTGGGCCGACCTGCCGGCGCAGGCGATCAAATATGTTCGCCGGGTCGAAGAACTGGTGGGTTGTCCGGTTGCCTTGCTTTCCACAAGTCCGGAACGCGAGGATACTATCCTCGTGCAGAATCCGTTCGAGGCCTAACGTGATTAACGAAATGTTACCGTAAGGGCTGCATGTTGAGTAGAGATGGCTGACTACTACCCGCTGATCGCCCGTGCCATCGCCGGACTGGACCCCAGTGCCCCCGGCGAAAGCCGTCGTGCGCTCTATGAGCGGGCGCGAGCGGCGCTGATCGCGCAACTGCGCAGCGTCGAGCCGCCGCTCAGCGAGTCCGAAATCACCCGCGAGCGGTTGTCGCTGGAGGAGGCCGTGCGCAAGGTCGAATCCGAGGCGGCGCAGCGGGCGCGCGACGCGCGATCGGGTGGTGGTGGTGACCCGACGCGTGCCGGCGGCTCGAGAGCTAGCAATTCGCTGCGCGCCAGTGCTGCGCGTCCCGCCGGCCGCCTGTCCGAGCCTGCGGCCGCCGCGCCGTCGCCGCGCCCGCGGCAGCCGGGTCCGCCGCCGGTGCCCCGCAATGACCGGCCATCCTTCGCACCGGACGGGCAGGATGCGTTTCAGGCGCGCAACGCTCGTCCGGACACGCCACGCCAGCCGCCGGTTTCGATGCAGGACCCGCAGCTGCCGCCGACGCGGCCGGGCGGCGCGCGCCGTGGCCCACCTGATCTCAATGCGCCCGAACCTCCGGGCGTACGCGGTTTTCGCGACATCACGGCCGATGCGGATGATCTTGGCCGCGCCGCGGCGCAGGCCAGCCGAGCCGCGCGGAAGAGCTATGCCAACGTGCCGTCGCCGTCGCCGGAATTCGATCGGCTCGAACCGGTCTTGGAAGAGCGCGGCTACGATTCCGAGGCGCCGTATTCCTACGACGAGTCGGCGGAGGAGGCGGAGCGCTATGCGCCGCCGCAGCCGTCCCAGCCGCGTCCGCGCATCGCGCCCGATCGCGGCCGTGAGCCGAAGCGCGGGGCGATATTTCCGTTCAAGAGCGCGATTGCCGTCGGCATCGTCCTGATCCTGATCGGCGCGGGAATCCTGTGGGGCAAGTCGCTCGTTGGCGCCGTGAGTGGCTTGTTCAAATCGTCGCCGACCTCCGTGGTCGAAGCGCCGAAGGATACGAGCGCCCCCGGCACCAAGCCGAAGATTCCGGACCGCGTCGGCCAGCCGTCGTCGAGCGATCAGGTGGCGCCGGTGGCGCAGCGCGTGGTGCTGTATGACGAGGATCCGTCCGATCCGAAGGGCAAGCAGTATGTCGGCTCCGTGGTCTGGCGGACCGAACCAATCAAGGCCACCGGCAACCAGAAGGCCGACATTGCGGTGCGCGCCGACATCGAGATTCCGGATCGCAAGTTCAAGATGACGATGTCGTTCCGCCGCAACACGGACTCATCGCTGCCGGCGAGCCACACGGCCGAATTGACCTTCATCCTGCCGCCGGACTTCTCGGGCGGCGGTGTCAGCAACGTGCCCGGCATCCTGATGAAGTCGAACGAGCAGGCGCGCGGAACGCCGCTTGCGGGTCTTGCCGTCAAGGTCACCGACGGCTTCTTCCTGGTCGGCTTGTCGAATGTCGATGCCGACCGCTCGCGCAACATGCAACTGCTGAAAGAACGTTCCTGGTTCGACGTGCCGCTGGTCTACGTCAACCAGCGCCGCGCCATCATCGCCATCGAGAAGGGCGCGCCGGGTGAACGCGCCTTCAACGACGCCTTCGCGGCCTGGGGCGAGTAGTCGAGGGCGAGGGCGCTAGATGAAACGCTATGTGATCTTTGGCGTCCTTGGGCCGCTGCTCGGCGGGTTTCTGCTTCTGCTCGCAACCACCGTGATGTCCGGATTCTGGAGCCATCCGCCGAGTCCGTCGGAGGTGGAGCAGTTGTTCGCGACGTTCGCAAGAACGTTGCAGTACTCCTACCTGTTTGGCTTGTTGCCGGCGCTGATGTTGGGGGCCGTCGATGATATCGTCATGCATATCAGGCGAATTGGGCCAACCCTGCGCGTCGTGATCGTCGCCCTGATCGGGTTTGCCTCGGCCGAATTGCTTTATGGGTCGCGAGGACCTGACAGCGGTCTGCTGCAATTCGTTCTCTATGGCCTGGTCGGTTTCGTTCCCGGCGCGGTATCGTCCGCGCTATCCCATCGTTTCGCCGATCCTCCGGTAAGTGCGACGCAGCCTTCCTGACCGCTTTGATCCCGGTGTTCTCCCGTTGAAATTGGCACTTGCGCTGATCTGGCGCGTTCCCATCTGATGGGCATGACGAACGAAGAAATCATCGCTCCAGACGCGCGCTTTAGTTCCGCGCGGGCGTCATCCCGCGCGGCAAAACCTGGTCCCGTGATCGATCAGGAAGGCCGCGAGATTCCGCAAAGCTCGTTGCGCGGCGGGTTTCGGCAATTCCAATTCGACTTCGCCCATTCCAGCGCCAATCCGTTTGGCGATCTGACGCAGGAGCAACGTCTCGCGAGGTTTGAGGCGCTGGCGAAACTGCTCGACATCGCCTTCATGCTGCCGGGCACGAAGATTCGCTACGGCGTTGACGGCGTTATCAGATTGATCCCGATCGTCGGCGACGTGCTGGCCACCGCGTTCTCGCTGTGGCTAGTACGCGAGGCGCGCGCGCTGGGCGCGCCGTGGCATGTCACCGCGCGAATGCTCGGCAACGTCGCTGTCGACGGCGTCGTCGGATTGGTGCCGCTGGCGGGCGACGCATTTGACGTGCTGTTTCGCGCCAATATGCGCAACGTGCGCCTGCTCAGGCGCTGGCTGGACAAGCAGCCGCGTTAGCCGCGGCTGTCACATCGACGTGCGTGAAAGGCTTAGGCGGCCTTGTCGTCCGTTTTGGCGTCGGTGGGAGCCGGCTGGGGCGCGCGGGGCGTGCGCGGCAGCGGGAAATCCTTGCTCTCATAGAGCGAACGAATGCCCATCTGGTCGAAGCGGGCCTCATCGACCTGCAAGTAGGCGCCATTCAGCGAATCCGCCGGCAATTCCTCGATCGCGAAACGAACGGCTTCGGCCGCGGTGCCAAATCGCCGATAGGCGAAGCCCGCGCGCTTTTTCTTGCGGATGGCGGCAGGAAATAGTTCGGCGGCGGTGTTGAAGCTGAAAGCCATGATCGGGGACCTCTGTTCTTTTTTAGTGAGAACGCGAACTTTGTCGCGAACAGATTGCACGGGCGCAAAAATCAGGCGGCGCCGGCACACGTCATTTCCGTTGTGAACAGACCTTAATATAGGCCTCTCCGCAGGAATTGCGACTCCTGTCAGGACGAATGATGAATCCGTCCTGAGGTCCCGTAGTCTACTAAAAATATCTTTATTTACAGCTACTTATGGCCGCTAGAGCTTGCCCAGTAGCAACAGCACGAGCAATACAACCAAAACTACCCCGCCAAGTCCCATTCCGGAGTGGCCCAGGCCGTAGCCGTACCCGCCGATTCGGCCGCTCCAGCCGCCAAGCAGGTAAAGGATCACGAGAATGATGAGGATCGTTCCAAGCGACATGGCGCGCCTCCCAGCTAGTGTGGCGGTTCAAAAGTCCGCATCATTTCTGCCGCGAGTTCGTCATGCGGACTTTTGAACCAAAAGCCACACTAGAAATAGTAGGTTTTCTAGTGTTCTTTCGATTCCGAAGTTCGAAACGTGGCCCCGAAAAATGCTACGAACTTCGGAATCGAAACACTAGACGTCCCGCCGGCGGACGGATTCCGCCGGTCGGATAAAGAAGAACGGTATCACTTGCCTTTCGGTTCCATAACCGGAACCGAAATCGCGAGATGACAAGCGGAGTCGAGGGGTTATTTCCTGGTCTCGTCGATCGGAAGCACCTTCAGCGGTGACGCATAAGGCTCGACCCGCAACGAGTCCGAGGCCATCAGGCCGATCTTGCGCAACGGCGCCTGTTCGAGGTCGCCGGCAGCCGATTTATGCACGGCATATTGCCAGACGCTCATCGAGCCCTTCGCGATCAGCATCTTGGCGATGCCGCCGGCGTCCTTTCCGTCGAGTTGCGCGAGTTCGTCGTCGGGGATCCCGATAACGATCTCGTCCTTGACGGTGATGATCTTGAACAGGGAGACCTTGTCGGCCGCCAAAACCGGCTGAATCACTGGGCACTCCATGATGAGGGCTGCTGCCGTGAGGCCGAACAGCAGACGTTTGGAAATTTGCATCTGAATATTTCCTTGAGGCTGTGCGCGTGAGACCGGCGGGAGGCCCAAAGAAAAACCCCGCGCGACCAGCTCTTGGTCGCACGGGGCGCGAAAGGCGTTCGAGGCAAGCTCAAGAAAATTATTTCGGCTGAAGTTTTAGCGCCGCCGAATTGATGCAGTAACGCAACCCGGTTGGCCCCGGGCCGTCCTCGAACACGTGGCCGAGATGGCCGTTGCAGCTCGAGCACAGCACTTCGGTGCGGATCATGCCGTGGCTCGCGTCACGCTCCTCGTCGACATGGCTTTCGGTCGCCGGCTGGGTGAAGCTCGGCCAGCCGCAGCCGGAATCGAACTTGGCATCGGACTCGAACAACGTTTGTCCGCAGCCGGCACACACATAGGTGCCCGGCCGGTGCTCATGCTCGTATTCGCCGGAGAACGGCCGTTCGGTCGCCTTCTCGCGCAGCACCGCATACTGCATCGGCGTCAGTTCCTTGCGCCACTCGGCTTCGCTCTTTTCGACCTTTGTCGTCGTCTTGGCGTCAGACATGAAACCTCCTTTGCAGCGAGAGATTCCTAGTTAGTGACCTTGATATCACTGACCAAAGCGGGCTTCTCGCTATAGTCCTCGGCGAAAAGCTTCTTCAGGTTTTCGACCTTGGGAATGTCATTATAGGCAATATAGGGTTGGCTAGGGTGAAGCGTCAGGTAATCCTGATGATAACCCTCCGCGGCGAAGAAGGCTTGCAGCGGTCCGACCTTGGTCACGATCGGCTTCTTGTAGACGCCGGCCGAGTTGAGCTGCGCGATATAGGCGTCCGCGACCTTCTTCTGCTCGTCTGACGTCGTGAAGATCGCCGAGCGATATTGCGTGCCGGTATCCGGCCCCTGACGGTTCAGCTGCGTCGGATCGTGCACCACTGAAAAGAAGATCTGCAAAATCTTGCCGTAGCTGATTTTCTTCGGGTCATACTTGATCTCGACGGACTCGGCGTGCCCGGTCGTGCCGGTCGAGACCAGGTGATAATCGGCGTTCGCCTTGATGCCTCCGGAATAGCCGGACACCGCATTGACGACACCCTTGGTGTGCTGGAACACGCCTTGCACGCCCCAGAAGCAACCGCCGGCCAGTACCGCGGTCTGGATACCGCTCGCGTTCTGGACATCGACCGCCGGTGGCGGAATCGTCACGGCTTCCTCGGCGGCAAGCGAAGGCGTGAGGTTGATGGCGGAAATCGCCAAGAGGCCGATGGCGGCGGCATATATCGGAAAACGGCTGAGAGGACGGCGGGTCATGGGAGCTGGCTCCTGATTTCCTGGTCGTTTCGGCTGATAATTTAAGGCGGGCGTAGCCCGTTCGCAAAACGGGACTTTGCGCCCGGGGTCTCGGTCTAAGATACGGGGCAAAAGCCCGCCTGTTACCGCGAAAAGCACACGAGTCCGTGAAAAAGCGCGGCTTTTGGCCGAACCCGGGACGGCTCACACCACGATCGAAAGCCGTTTGGCGGCGCGTGTCACCCCGGTATAGAGCCAGCGGGCGCGGCTGTCCTGGAAGGCAAAGCTTTCGTCGAACAACACCACGTCATCCCATTGCGAACCTTGCGACTTGTGCACGGTAAGCACGTAGCCGTAGTCGAATTCGTCGTAAGGTTTGCGCTGTTCCCAGGGGATCTGCTCGACCCCGCCTTCGAAGCAGTCGCAGCGGACCGAAACTTTCGTGACCTTGTGGCTGAACTCCTCGTCGGGGGCGAGGCGCAGGCTGACGATGCGCGACTTCGATCTTGAAGCGTTGCGTGACTTCACGCGCCAAAGGCCGCCATTGAACAGTCCTTTCTTGCGGTTGTTGCGCAGGCACACGAGCTTGTCGCCGGCAACCGGCAAGGGGTCTTCGATGCTTTGTTTCTGCCGCATCCGCGTGTTGTAGGCGCGGCGCGTGTTGTTGCGGCCGACCAGCACCTGATCGGCCTGCATCACCCGGTCTGGATCGAGGTCGCCACGGGAGATGATTTCGCTTTCGCCGTAACGCCCGAGTTCGAGTTCGCGCCCCTCCCGGATATCCATCGACATCCGCACGATCGGATCGTCCTGCGCCTGGCGGTGCACTTCGGTCAGCATCGCGTCGGGCGTGGTGTCGGTAAAGAAGCCGCCGCCCTGGATCGGCGGCAATTGCGCGGGATCGCCAAGCACCAGCAGCGGGCAATCGAACGACATCAGGTCGCGCCCCATTTCGGCATCCACCATCGAGCATTCGTCGATGATGATCAGCTTCGCTTTCGAGGCCGGCGCATCGTCCCACAGCTCAAAGCTCGGCTGCTCGACGCCGGATTCGCGGGCGCGGTAGATCAGGGAGTGAATGGTGGAGGCGTTGTCGCAGCCCTTGTTGCGCATCACCAGCGCCGCCTTGCCGGTGAAGGCGGCAAATTTCACCTCGCCATCGACATCTTCGGCGATATGGCGGGCCAGCGTGGTCTTGCCGGTGCCGGCATAGCCGAACAGGCGAAACACCGGCGGTGTTCCGTTGCGGCCGGGCCTGGCCTTCAGCCACTTCGCCACGGCCTTGAGCGCGGCATCCTGATGCGGGGAGAAGCTGGTCATGAGGGCTCGGATGGGAGAGCGCCGATTCGAGGCGCACGGCCAAAGCTAACCATTCATGCCGGTAGCGCAAGGCGCTTCCGTTTCCCGGAATAAGCCCCCGGCTGGACTAAGGTTTTGCTCGCACTACACTGCCCCAAAAGATGAAATTGGCTGCGGGAGGCATCATGAAGTTCGGCATCTTCTATGAGCTGCAACTGCCGCGTCCGTGGCAGGCGG
This sequence comes from Bradyrhizobium erythrophlei, assembly GCF_900142985.1. NCBI lineage: Bacteria > Pseudomonadati > Pseudomonadota > Alphaproteobacteria > Hyphomicrobiales > Nitrobacteraceae > Bradyrhizobium > Bradyrhizobium erythrophlei. The sequence continues at coordinate 1,242,355 of NZ_LT670849.1, read as the reverse complement.
GTGATGAGCTCAAGCTCTATCAGGATGCGCTCACCCAGCTCGAGACCGCCGACCGTCTCGGTTACGACCACGCCTGGGTCGTGGAGCATCATTTCCTGGAAGAATATTCGCACTCGCCGTCGCCGGAGTCCTTTCTCGCGGCTGCGAGCCAGCGCACCAGAAACATCCGGCTTGGCCACGGCATCTTTCAGCTCACCACCAATCATCCCGCGCGCGTGGCCGAGCGCATTGCCGTGCTCGATCTCCTGAGCCGTGGCCGCTGCGAATTCGGCATGGGCGAAAGCGCCTCCATTACGGAGCTCGAGCCGTTCAGCCGCGATATGGAGACCAAGAAGGAGGTGTTCGAGGAGGCTGTCGCTGCGATCTTCCCGATGTTTCGGGATGGCGGAAGCGAGCACCACGGCAAGTATTTCGACATTCCCCTGCGCAACGTGGTGCCCAAGCCGGTGCAGAAACCGCATCCGCCGTTATGGATGGCCTGTTCGCAACTGCCGACCATCGAACGCGCCGGCCAATGCGGCTTTGGCGCGCTCGGCTTTCAGTTTGTCAGCGCGGACGCGGCGCATGCCTGGGTGCACGCTTATTACAACGCGATCACGAAACGCTTGAAGAAGCTCGCCGACTACGAGATCAATCCGAACATGGCGCTGGTGTCGTTCTTCATGTGCGCAAAAACGGACGAGGAAGCACGGCTACGCGCCGACGGCGCCACGTTTTTTCAGTTCGCCTTGCGTTTTTACGGTGCGTCGCAAGACCGCCAGCGTCCCGCGCCCGGCGCCGTCAACATGTGGGACGAATACAACAAATGGAAGCGCGAGAACCGCGAAGCCCAGGAAGCCGCACTTCGCAGCGGTCTCATCGGCTCACCGGACACAATCCGCAAAAAGCTGCGGCGCTTCCGCACCTCCCACATCGATCAGGTCATCCTGCTCAACCAGGCCGGCAAGAACAGCCATGAACATATTTGCGAGTCGCTTGAACTGTTCGCCGAGGAAGTGATGCCGGAGTTCCAGAATGATCCCGAGCACGACGCCTGGAAGGCGGGCGTGATGCGAGGCAGCCTCAAGCTCGAAGAGATCGACACTGCTGAATTCACCGACCGTTACGGCAAGCTCGCCCTCAATGTCGGCTCGCCAAAACCGGCCCCGGCGGCGGCAGGATAAAGGGGCCAATTCCGCTGCCGGGCGGCTGACGCCAGGCAGAAAATTGACCTAAGTTCCCTCGCTTCGTTGGAAGAAAGCTGGCGTTTGCCGGTAATCCAGCAGGTCGGGCATCGCTTTTTTTCTCGAGTCCTCGACAGGACAAACCAGCGCCATCATCCTGAACAATGAAAAATGGAGGGCTTTTCAGCCCTCCATCCTGATCATTTTGGGGAATTGGAATGTCGGACATTGCAATCAAGGCATCCGAGCCGCTGACGCTGCGGGCGCAATTGACCGAGGACTGGCTGGCCGTCGTCATCGGTCTGTTGGTGTTCGGCGCAGCGCTGGTCAGCATCAGCGGAACCGACATTCTGGGTTGGGCCGTCACCACCTCGGTCTATACCGATCTCACCAGGGCGCTCGGCCCCTTTGCCAAGTCCTATGCCTGGCTCGGCGGCGGCGGAGCCCTGATCGCGACCTACGCGTCGCTGTTGATCGTGTTGAGCGCCGGTGTTGCAACGCTTGGCGCCGACGTGCGGAAATTCGCCGTCGCATTCACCGCCGTCTTTGCCATCGCCTATGCGAGCTGGATCGTCGGCAGCTACGCCTATGTCGCTGCGGTGACGCCGGCCGAACAGCAGAAATTCGGCATCGATTGGTCGCTCAAGCTCACCAATGAAGGCGGCTTCATCGTCGCGCTCCTTTCCGGCATCGTGATCGCCAATTTCTTTCCGCGCTTTGCCGAATGGCTGAAGGAAGCGATCCGGCCCGAGCTCTACATCAAGATCGCGATCGTCATTCTCGGCGCCACCGTTGCCGTCACCGCGGCCGGACGCCTCAATCTTGCCTCCTCGCTGCTGTTGCGCGGCGCTGCCGCCATCGTCGAGGCCTATCTGATCTATTGGGCGGTGATCTATTACGTCGCGCGCAAATGGTTCGGTTTTAGCCGCGAATGGTCGGTGCCGCTGGCGTCGGGCATTTCGATCTGCGGCGTGGCGGCTTCGATCGCCACCGGCGGGGCGATCCGGGCGCGGCCGGCGGTTCCGATCCTGGTGTCCTCGCTGGTGGTCGTTTTCGCGGTCGTCGAAGTCCTGATCCTGCCGTTCCTGGCCCAAACGTTCCTGTGGCAGGAGCCCCTGGTGGCCGGCGCCTGGATCGGTCTTGCCATCAAGACCGATGGCGCGGCAGTCGCGGGCGGCGGCATTACCGAGTCGCTGATCATGGCGAAGTCGGCCGCGGAAGGCATCAAGTATCAGCCGGGCTGGATTCTGGCGACCACGACCACGGTGAAGATCTTCATCGATATCTTCATCGGCATCTGGGCCTTCATTCTCGGCTATATCTGGACCAACCACATCGACAAAGGACCGGACCGGGCGAAGCCCCGCGAGATCTGGCAGCGCTTCCCGAAGTTCATTCTCGGCTTCATCCTTGTGTTCGCCGTGTCGCTCTGGCTTGCGATCGGCTCGACGCCGGATGTCGCCAAGGCGCTGCCCGCGGCGGCCGGCGAGGCCAACGTGTTCCGCGTCATCTTCTTCGTGCTCACCTTCTTCTCGATCGGCGTGCTGTCGGATTTCCGCAAGCTCTGGCAGCAGGGCTTCGGCAAGCTGGCCGCGGTCTATTTCGTCAGCCTGTTCGGGTTCGTGATCTGGGTGGGCTTGTTGATTTCCTGGCTGTTCTTCAGCGGCTTCAAGCCGCCGCTTGCCAGCTAACCTGAAGAGAGAGCCATCGCATGCCCACATCCAACCTCAAAGACGAGCTCAACGCAGTGGAAGTCGAACCGCTGCTGCCGATCGAAAAGAAGCTGATCGGCTACAGCCTCGGCCTTGGTATCGTGCTTCTGGTCGTGCTGATCGCCGTTAATCATTTCGTGCCCATCAAGCTTTGACCCTCCTCCGAGCCTGTCCGCCCGGCGGCCTCTGGTATTACTGGGGCTGGCCGGGCGGGTTTCATTTTGCTATGGCCTAACCCGTAAATTTCGCGCAGAACCTTGTCATGAACGCTCCATTTCCAATACCCGGAGCGCCGCCGAGCGACGTGCAGACCCGTCCCCTGATCGCCTTTGCCGATGTCAGCAAGGTCTATCCGTCACGCGACCGCGCGGCGGAGGTGGTCGCGCTTTCCGATGTCAATCTCGACGTGCCCGAGGGCGCGATTGTCGGCGTGATCGGCAAGAGCGGCGCGGGCAAATCGACCCTCATTCGGATGGTCAACGGGCTTGAGCGTCCGAGCGGCGGCCGCGTAGTCGTGGATGGCACCGATGTCACGGCGCTGTACGAGCGCGGCCTGCGCCAGGCCCGCCGTTCGATCGGCATGATCTTCCAGCATTTCAATCTGCTGTCGTCGCGCACGGCGTTCGACAACATCGCCTTGCCGCTCGAAATCGCGGGCCTCGACAGGGCTGCGATTGCCAAGCGCGTCGAACCCTTGCTGGCGATGGTCGGACTGTCCGACAAGCGCGACCGCTATCCGGCTGAACTTTCCGGCGGACAGAAGCAGCGCGTCGGCATTGCTCGCGCGCTCGCGACCAAGCCCAGGGTCTTGCTGTCGGATGAAGCGACGTCTGCGCTCGATCCGGAGACCACCGACCAGATTCTGGCGCTGCTCAAGACCATCAACGCAGAGCTCAAGCTCACCATCCTGTTCATCACCCATGAGATGATGGTCGTCAAAAAGCTCGCCGACCGCGTCGCCGTGCTCGAGGGCGGCCGTATCGTCGAACAGGGCACGACGTATGAGATCTTTGCCCATCCGCGCCACGAGACGACGCAGCGGTTCATTGGCGCAATCAGCGGTGCCCAAGTGCCGGAATGGCTGGCCGCGAAATTGAGGCCGCAGCGCCAGCCGGGCGATAGCGCGGTGCTGCGCGTCGGCTTTGTCGGCGGCGACGCCGACCAGCCGGTGTTGTCGCGGCTGTCGCGCAATCTCGGCATCGACGTCAACATCCTGCACGGGCAGGTGGAAACGATCGCCGGCCGTCCGTTCGGGTCGCTGTTCATCTCGGTTTCCGCCGAAGCGGACCTGCGTCGCATCATGGAGCAGCTCGCGGCGGGACAGAACACGGTGGAGCACCTCGGCTATGTCGCCTGAAATGTTCCAGCTCATCGCGAGTTCGACGCTCGACACGCTTGTGATGGTCGGGCTCTCCGGCCTGTTGGGAACGCTGTTCGGACTTCCGCTCGGCATCTTTCTGGCGACAAGCCGCGCCGGCGAGCTGTTTGCCGCGCCGGCCGCCAACCGCATCCTCGGCCTGATCGTCAACGCGACGCGCTCGACGCCGTTCATCATTCTCGTCGTCGCCATCGTGCCGCTGACACGTTTGCTTGTCGGAACCTCGATCGGCACCCGTGCGGCGGTGGTGCCGCTTACCATTGCCGCGATCCCGTTCATTGCCCGCGTCGTCGAGGCTGCGATCCGCGAGGTCGACCAGGGGTTGGTCGAGGCCGCGCGCGCCTTCGGCGCCAGTCCGTTCCAGATCGTGCGCAAGGTGCTGTTGCCGGAAGCCTTGCCGGCGCTGACGCTCGCGCTCACATTGACGCTGGTCAGTCTGCTCGGCTATTCGGCCATGGTGGGCGCGGTCGGTGGCGGCGGGCTCGGCGATCTCGGCATTCGCTACGGCTACCAGCGTTTCATGCCGGAAGTGATGGCGGCTGTCGTGATTGTGCTGATCGTGCTGGTGCAGGGCGTGCAGACGCTGGGCGAAATGATCGCGCGCCGTCTCGACAAGCGCAGCCGGCAATCATGAATAGTGAGTTCTCAAGAAGGATCGAATGATCATGTCCCTCCGTTTTCTTCTGGCTTCAGTGGTCGCTGCCGCAGCCCTCGCCACGCCGGCCCGCTCTGAGACCATCAAGATCGGGGTTACGCCGGGGCCGCACGCCCAGATCCTCGAAGCGGTCAAAGCGATCGCGGCCAGGAACGGTCTCGACATCCAGATCGTCGAGTTCACGGACTACGTGGTTCCGAACGCTGCGCTCGATGCCGGCGACTTGCAGGCGAATTCGTTCCAGAACCAGCCTTATCTCGACAACCAGAAGGCCGATCGCGGCTACAAGATCGAGACGGTCGCGCTGACCGTGAATTTCCCGATGGGAATTTATTCCAAGAAGTACAAGAGCTGGGATACGGTGCCGCAGGGCGCGACCTTGTCGATCCCGAACGACCCGACCAATGGCGGCCGCGTGCTGCTTTTGTTGCAGGACAAGGGCGTGCTGAAGCTGAAAGCCAATGTCGGTTTCAAGCCGACCATCGCCGACATCACCGACAATCCGAAGAAGTTCAAGATCGTGGAAGTCGATGCCGCACAGACGGCGCGAACGCTCGACGACGTCGATGTTGCCGGCATCAACACGAACTACGCCACGCAAGCCGGTCTGGACCCCGTCAAGGACGCGATCCTGCGCGAGGACCCGAAGGGGCCCTACACCAACTTGATTGCCGTGCGCGCTGCCGATAAGGACAAGCCGTGGGTCAAGACGTTGGTGGACAGTTATCACACGCCGGAAGTCCGCGAATTTGTCCTGACCAAATTCAAGGGCGCGGTACTGCCGTCGTGGTAAGCGGCCTCGTTTTCCGATGAAACGGGCTGCGGCCTGGGCCCTTTATGCCGTTGGCGCGTTGGCGGTCGCCTATCTTGCGCTCTACGCTTATGTCGCGTTCACCGGGCGTAGCTTCGAGCCCGGCGATCCCATCCATATTTTTCGCAAACCCGACGCGCCGGAACTGGGTTAGGTCAATGGAAATCCGCAGGCGAGGTTGCCCTCGCGCCGGACGGAATCTCGCCCGCGAATCCTAGAAGGCAGCAGCCGTCCGCTGCGCTTCGCCAGCGCCGGCCGGCGTGATCGGCAGGCCGCCATCGGCATACTCGTTCAGCTTGTTGCGCAGCGTGCGGATCGAAATGCCAAGGATATTGGCTGCGTGGGTCCGGTTGCCGAGGCAGTGCTTTAGTGTTTCCAGGATCAGGTCGCGCTCGACATCGGCCACGGTGCGGCCGACCAGCGCACGCGTCACCTGTTCGGCGGCGAAGGTGGCGTGCGCCACCACCGGCGCGGTCTTCGGGCCATCGAGGCGCTCGCCGTCGGGCGTGATGATGGCTTCGACACCGATCTCGTCGCCCTGGGCCATCAGCACCGACCGATGGATGGTGTTTTCGAGCTCGCGGACGTTGCCCTGCCAGCGGTTGGTGGTCAGCACGCGGCGGGCCTCGGCCGAAAGCGGCCGTAAGGGAACGCCGTTGGCGTCGGAATATTTCTTGGCGAAGTGCTGGGCGAGTTCCAGAATATCTGCCGGCCGGTCGCGAAGCGGCGGAATCTTCAGGTTGACGACGTTAAGGCGGAACAACAGGTCCTCGCGGAAAGTGCCTTCGCGCACGGCGTCGGCGAGGTTGCGGTTCGAGGTCGCGATGATGCGAATGTCGACGGGTACGGGCCGCGTGCCGCCGACGCGGTCGATCACCCGTTCCTGGATCGCGCGCAGCAACTTGGATTGCAGCCGCACGTCCATCTCGGAGATTTCGTCGAGCAGCAGCGTACCGCCGGTGGCCTCCTCGAACTTGCCGATGCGTCGCGCCACCGCGCCGGTGAACGCGCCCTTTTCGTGGCCGAACAATTCGGACTCAAGCAGATGCTCGGGGATGGCTGCGCAGTTGATCGAGATGAACGGACGCTTGGCGCGGTTGGAGCGGGTGTGAACATAACGCGCCACCACTTCCTTGCCGGTGCCGGACTCGCCGGTGATCATGACGGACGCGTCGGAGCCGGCAATCTGCTGGGCCAGCTTGATGACCTTGGCCATCGCGTCGTCACGATAAACCAGATCGCGCGAGTCGTTGGCGACGGCGGCAAGGACGGCGGCGATCAATTCCGGATCCGGCGGCAGCGGAATATATTCCTTGGCGCCGGCATGAATGGCTGCGACCGCGGCGCGGGCATCGTTGGAGATGCCGCAAGCGACGATCGGCACGTGGATGTGTTCGGATTCGAGCCGCATGACGAGGTCGCGGATGTCGAGCGAGACATCGACCAGCAGCAGGTCGGCGCCCTTGCCGCCGCGCAATACCCGCATCGCCTGTTCGTTGTCTTCCGCATGGGTGACGGAAGCGCCGTTATCCATCGCGATCTTGGTCGCTGTCGTGAGCTGCCCTTTCAAGGTGCCAACGATAAGAAGCCGCATGCTCATCTCCTGTTCGTCTGTTCGCGCCGTTCAGGCGCTCTTTAATTCAAGAAGTCCTAGTTGCGTTCCGCCTTGATGATTTCGGTCATCGTGACGCCGAGCTTGTCTTCGACCAGCACCACCTCGCCGCGCGCGACCAGGCGGTTGTTGACGTAAATGTCGATGGCTTCGCCGACACGGCGGTCGAGCTCGAGAACGGTGCCGGGGCCAAGCTTGAGCAGATCGCCGACGTCCATCTTGGAACGGCCGAGGACGGCTGAAACCTGCACCGGCACGTCGAACACGGCCTCGAGATCGGCCGCGATGCGGGCGGCGTTCTCGTCCTCGTTGTAGGCGATGTCGCCGCCCACGGCCGGCGTATCGGCGCTGTTCAAATCCGGGAGCGGAACCTGTGTGTCCGTGTCACTCATGGTTCATTCCTCTTCATTCAATCCTGGTTGCGGGACGCGATATAGCGCCCGACGAGTTCGTTGATCTTGGCTTCGATCGCTGCGCGTTCGAGAACGACGCCACCATCGGCCCACTCGATCCGGCAGTCGCCGTTCTGGATGTCGGGTTCGGCCAGGATCACCAGCCGGCCGGCAAAACCGCATTGTTTGGCCAATGTCTCGATGCGGGTGTGCGCCGTCTCGTAGAGCGCGTCATTGATCCGCACCACGATATGAGGCGTCGACACGAGCTGGGCGAAGCAGTCGGAAACGAGCGCGGTGATCTCGCCGAGCGGCTCGCGGGCGACGAGTTCACTCGCCAGCTTGCGTGCAACGGCGACCGCCACGTCGACGGCTTCGGTTTCCATCCGCCGCTCGACGCCGGACAAGCCGGCTGCGATGCCCTTGATGGCGACGCCGATCGTCTCGAGCGCCAGTGCGACGCGGCGGTCGCTTTCGGCCTTGGCCTCGCGCTGGGCGACGTCGTAGCCATCGCGATAGGCGCGTGCCTCGGCGGCAGCGACCTTCTGGGCGACCTCGGCGGCGGTGGCACGCTCGCGCGCCCAGTCGGGGGCCGAGAAGTCCGTGTCGAACAGGAATTTTGCGGGCGCGGCCATCAGTACACCAATTCGTCGTCGGCGCGGTTCTTGGTCAGGGTGATTTCACCCTTGGCCGCAAGATCCTTGGCGAGGTTCACGAGCAGCGCCTGCGCTTCGTCGACGTCGCGCAACCGCACCGGGCCCATCGCAGCCATGTCGTCGAGCAGCATCTTGCCGGCGCGCGAGGACATGTTGCTGAGGAAGAAGCCGCGCACTTCCTCGTTGGCGCTCTTGAGCGCGACGCCGAGCTTGTCCTTGTCGACGTTGCGCATCAGGGTCTGTGCCGAGCCGGAGTCGAGCTTGATCAGATCATCGAACGTGAACATCAGCGCCTTGATCCGCTCGGCGGCCTCGCGATTGTCTTCTTCCAGCGAGGTGATGAAGCGGGTTTCGGTCTGGCGATCGAAATTGTTGAAGATTTCGGCCATCACCTCGTGTGCGTCGCGTCGCCTGGTCTGCGAAAGATTCGACATGAATTCGACGCGGAGCGTCTGCTCGACGCGCTCGATCACTTCTTTCTGAACTGCCTCCATCTTCAGCATGCGGTTGACGACGTCGAGCGCCATGTCCTCGGGCAAAATCGCGAGCACGCGCGCTGAATGCTCGGGCTTCAGTTTCGACAGCACCACGGCAATGGTCTGCGGGTATTCGTTCTTGAGGTAGTTGGCGAGCACCTCCTCCTGGACGTTGGAGAGCTTCTCCCACATGTTGCGGCCGGCCGGACCGCGGATCTCGTCCATGATGCCGACCACGCGTTCGGCCGGCAGATATTGCTGCAACAGCCGCTCGGTGGCGTCGAAATTGCCCATCAGCGCGCCCGACGCCGACATCCGAGACACGAACTCGAGCAGCATGTCCTCGACGGTGTCGGCCTCCACGGTGCCGAGCGTCGACATATGGATCGACAGTTCGCGGACCTCGTCGTCGTCCAGAAGCGACCAGACCTTGCCGCCATATTGTTCGCCGAGCGCCAGCATCAGCATGGCCGCGCGCTTCGGGCCGGCGATCGGCTCGCCCTTCACCTTGTTGGCCTGACGCGCAGCCAGCGAGGAAATCACGCTGGTGATGTCGTTGGTGTTATTGTTCTGCGATACGGCCATTCTGGATCACGCGGCAGGTTCGGACAGCCATTGACGGACAATGGCTGCAGTTTCATTGGGATTGCGTTCGGCGAGTTCGCCGACGCGATGAACGGATTGGGCGTGGACCTGTCCCTGGATCTGGGCCACGTCGATCATTTGAGCGGTGTTGTTGACACCGGGAGCGAGGCTGTTGCCGGTGGGCGCAGCCTGGGCGCTGCCGTCGGCAATCGCCGGCAGTGCGCCTTCGGCAGCAGCCGCGATGACTTCGTCGGCGAGGATGCGCTTGACCAGCGGGCGGATCACCATGAACAGCACGACAAGACCGAGCAGCATCATCACGCCGAGCTCGATGACGTACATGACGTCGTCCTTGGTGAATTGCAGCATCCCGAGCAGGCCCGTGGGCTCGGCGAGCGGCGCTACCACCGGCGATTCGGCAAATCGCAAGTTGACGACCTCGACCTGGTCGCCGCGCTTCTGGTCGAAGCCGATCGCGGAACGCACCAGCGTTGCGATGCGGTCGAGCTGTTCCTTGCTGCGGTCCTGGTAGACCATCTCGCCTTTGTCGTTCTTGGCGTAGCTGCCGTCGACCAGCACGGCGACCGAGATGCGGTTGACCCGCCCGGCCTCGGTGACTTCGGTCTTGGTGGTGCGCGAAATCTCGTAGTTGTTGGTCTCTTCGGTCTTCTTGCTCTGGTCGCGCGCGACCGGGCCGCCGCCGTTCTGCTGATTTCCCGGCAGTTCGTTGTTGACCGTAACCTGCCCGTTGGTTTCGGCGGTGGCGCTGGACTCCTCGCGGGTCTGGCTCGAGCGCAACACACGGCCTTCGGGATCGAACTTGTCGGAAGTCTGGGTGATCTTGTTGTAGTCGAAATCCGCCGAGAGCTGGACGCGCGCCCGGCCCGCGCCGACCACCGACGACACGATCGCCTCGACCTCGTTGCGCAGCCGTTTCTCGAAGGAGTTGCGGCGCTCATCGGCGACCGTATTGTCCTGTTCGCCGCCGGCGCCATCGGCAAGCAACTGGCCGGCTTCGTCGATGATCGAGACCCGCTGCGGCTTCAAGCCGTTGACGGCGGAGGCGACGAGATGCCGGATCGCCCTGATCTGTTGAGCTTCGAGCGCGCCGCGGACGCGCACGACGATCGAGGCCGAAGGTTCGGGGGTTTCGCGCGCAAACAGCGGCCGCTCCGGCAATACCAGGTGGACGCGGGCGGCCTGGACGCGATCGATGGCGCGGATCGTGCGTGCGAGTTCGCCCTCCAGCGCGCGCAAATGATTGATGTTCTGGACGAAACTCGTGGTGCCCAGCGCGTCCGATTTGTCGAAGATCTCGTAGCCGACGCCGCCGCCCTTGGGCAGGCCGCCCTCGGCCAGTTTCATGCGCAGCCGCGTGACCTTGTCCTTTGGCACCATGATCACGGCGCCGTCATTGCGGATCTCGAAGGGAATGGCTTGCCGTTCCAGGTCCTTGATAACCGCGTTGGAGTCTTCAAGGCTGAGGTCGGTGAAAAGCGTCGTCATCTGCGGCGTGGTGACGCGCATGATGACGAACGCGAAGAAGCCGAGCAGGGCGGTTGTCACCGCCACCATCGCCATCAGCCGCGAAGCGCCCAAGCCCCTCAGAAAGCTTACGAGACTCTGCAAACCAACCGCCCCTCAGATCGGTCCCATCAGGGATCGGACCACTGGGCAATTATTGCCTACGGTATGGTTTCGATATGGTTAACAAAGGTAAATGGCCGACGTGAAAGTTCGAAGCGGCAAAAATCGGCTTCGCAGCGCGAGGCCGATTTTCGTTAAATCCGATCAATGGCCGCTTCGGGCCGAAGATTATTGGCGATATTGCTGGATTCGGGTGGTCCGCAGTCCCGCAAGACCATGCTGGTCGATCGAGAACTGCCAGGACAGGAATTCGTCGACGGTCAACGTATAGCGGCTGCAGGCCTCCTCAAGGGAGAGCAGGCCGCCGCGAACCGCGGCAACGACTTCGGCCTTGCGACGGATCACCCATCGCTTGGTTCCCGGAGCGGGCAGATCCGCAATCGTCAGCGGACTGCCGTCGGGCCCGATGACGTATTTTACCCTCGGGCGATGAGGCTCTGTCATGGCGTACTCACAAACTCTAAACCACTGAAACTCACGCTAAACAAACTACGCCCGGCGACTTAAAATTTGCCTAAACCCAAGGCTCCAATACGAATCTCCTTGAAAATGCCAGGTGCAGACGCACGAATGCGGCCCCATCCGGCGTTTGTTAACCGGATGTTAGGCCGCAAAACGCCTGCGAGAGGGTCGCGATGGGCTCTATGCCCTCGTTTTCGCGCTAGTTCACGATGCTCTGGACCTGGTTGACCGTGAAAGTCTGGCCGCCGATCGACAACAGCGGCGGCGACTGCGTGAGGTCGACCGACGAGACCACGCCCTGGATTTCGGTTGAGACCCCAACCGAGTTGCCGGTGGAGTCCTTGCCCGTCGCCGTGAGCGTGTAGGAGCCGTCGGGCTGCTGGGTGCCGTCGGTGCCAAGCCCGTTCCAGGTGAAGGTCTGGTTGTTGCCGGCGTTGGCGTTGATGCTGCTGGTGTAGACGGTCGCGCCCGAGCTGTTGGTAATATTGATGGTGACCGTCGAGGCGGAGGCGATGTTGAGCCCCCAGGCCGCTTTGCTGCTGGTGAGCGATGTGGTGCTGCCCTTGACCACGGCCGTCTTGCCGACGAATTCCAGCGCCTGGCTCGACTGCGCGGTTTGTTGCAGCGACACCAGCGTGGACAGCGAATCGTTGGTATTGATTTGCTGCTGGACGCCGGCGAACTCGACCAGCTGCTGGGTGAACTGGTTGGTGTCGAGCGGGCTGAGCGGGTTCTGATTCTGCAACTGGGTCGTCAGGAGTTGCAGGAAGCTCTGGAAGTTGCCGGCGATCTGCTGGTTGGCGAGCGCGTTGGCGGAGTTCGCCGTCGAACTCGAGCTGGATGATGAGGTCTGCGGGGTCGTTCCTGAAACAACAGTCATGTCATTCTCCTCAAACTCTTTACACTCTGATGTCGACGCCGCCGCTCGATCCGAGCGAACGGCCATAGCTGCGGCCCGCGACGGCGGCAGGAACCGCGTCCTCGTCACTGATGATCAGCCGTTGGGCGTTGGGATTGCTGTCGTTGCCGCTGTTCTGGCCGGATGAAGACTGGTCGCGCAGGCTGAACTGAAGACCGCCGCTGTCGGTCTTCAGGCCCGCATCGTTCAGTGCCTGCTGCAATTGCGGCGCGTCCTGGCGCAGCATCGACAGCGTTTCCGGCTTCTCGACCGTCAGGTGCGAGGTGACCTGACCGTTCTGATCGATCTGGACCCGGACGTCGATCCGGCCGAGATCGGCGGGATCGAGACGGATTTCAAAACTGCTCTTGCCGCTCTTGACGTTGGCGGCAATTTCGATGGCGACGCCGCTCAAGGGCACCGCGCCATTGGCCGCCGATGTCACCGTCAAATTGTTCGCCGAACCAACGGCTGACGTCGAATTGAACTGCGGGGTAAACGTGCCGGCCGCCTGGCTATTGACGTCGGGCACATCCGCCGTCGCAGAGTGCGCAACGTTTGCAGCGGCGTGATCGCGCGCGGCGGGCGCCGGGGTACCGGCATCCGCGGCCGCAGCCTGAATGGCGACGTTCGCCGTCTCCTGCTTGCCGGTGGTCGAAGTTGCAGCGGCATTCTGGCCGGGATCAGTCGTCGTGCCGGGCGCGGTAGGGTCGGTCGTCACTGACGTTTTTGCGGAAGCGTCGGTCGTCGTAGCCTGAGCTTTGGCTTGCGGTGTCTTCGGCGTGACCGGGGTGGTGGCGGCCACTGCCGCTGTGACGGCGGTTGTGTCCGCAGACGTCGTGCTTCCTGCCTGGAGGGTGGTCGTGAAGGTGATGGCGGAAACGGCCGCGGTCTTGGCGGTTGCACCGTTGTCCGGTGTCGTGGTGGACGCGGTGCCGGGATCGGTCTTGTCCGGTGTGGTTGGTCCGGCCGGCGATGCGAGCGGTTGGGAACTCGCCGCGATCGCGGCAGCGGCAATCGCAAGCGGCGCGGTCGGGCCACCGGAGGTCGGCGTTGCCGGCGGCGGCGCATTGGTGGAAGGAACGGATGTCGGAACCGCTACGGCGACCGGAGTGGTCGCGGTGCTAGCGGCCTGTTGCGCCAGAAGGGTGGCGTCGATCGCGGTCGAACCCGTGTCGGTCGCTGTGTCCTTGGACTTCGTATCGGTCGATGGCGTCGAGTCGGACGAGGCCGTCGACGACGACTGGCTCGTGCTGCCGGTCGTCGCGCCGTTCGCGTTCGCCGTCGTGCCGGAACCGGCATTGTTGGCGTCAGACGGCTGGTTGGAATTTGCCGCGTTGTTATTGGAATTGCCGTTAGCTGGCGGCGGAGGCGGCGCATTGTTGTTAGCCGCGGCCGCGTTGTTGTTGGCGTTGCTGTTCGAAGCGTTGTTGGCGGGCGGAAGCGGTTGGTTAGCCGCGTTGTTCTGGGGCTGCGGCGGAGGAGGGGGCGGCAAGGTCGCCGCGGAGCCGGTTTGGGTGTTCTGGTTGACCAGACCCGCAAAAAGATCGTTGGCCGGCGGCGTATTGGCGCGCGTCAGCCAGGCAGGCGCGGCCTGGAACGCGGCATTGGCTGCGGCTGCGGAATCTGGGGTAGCACTGACCACTGGACGGCCTCCGACGAGAAACTTAACCGAGAGGTCAGCAAGGACCGGGCCACCCCGTAATTTTTAAAAACATGATATATTTCAATATCTTGATAATTGATTGGATTTGATTGGGGACGCCCGCGGCCCCATCTTTTCTGCCCGGCGGCAAGATTTGCCGTCCCATATGCGCATGGGGACCGTGTGATTGCTTCGCGCCATCGCGGCCTATATTAAAGTGCAGCTTTCCGGCCGCCCCGAGGGTGAGGCCTCAGGAAAGAACGCCCCGACGCCTCTGACCTAGTGGCGGGAGTGGAGTGGATTTGGCATTCGATATCCTGTTGCCGCGAGTTCTTATAGCGAATGCCAAATCCGAAACTCCACTCAAAACCCATATTTGCCAGTGTCCCTTTGGTTCTGACATTCGTAAAAGAACCCGCAGCGGCCGCGTACGAATGTCAGAACCGGGACACTAGTAGCGCCAAGTTGGTGACTTAAGACCATGCGCAACAGTCTGAATCTCGAAGGCCGTCCCCAGGACACCCGCGTGGTCGTCGCGATGTCGGGCGGCGTCGATTCCTCGGTGACGGCGGCGCTGCTGAAGTCGCAGGGCTACGATGTCGTCGGCATAACCTTGCAGCTCTACGATCACGGCGCGGCGACCCACCGCAAGGGCGCCTGCTGCGCCGGGCAGGACATTCACGACGCGCGCAATGTCGCCGAGCGGATCGGCATCCCGCATTATGTGCTCGATTACGAGAGCCGATTTCGCCAGTCGGTGATCGATAACTTCGCCGAGAGCTACGCCTCGGGCGAGACGCCCGTTCCCTGCATCGAGTGCAACCGATCGATCAAGTTTCGCGATTTGATGGAGACCGCGCGCGAACTCGGCGCCTCCGTGCTGGCGACCGGGCACTATGTTGCCTCGCGCGAATTGGCGGATGGAGAGCGTGCACTCATTTGTGCCGCAGATAGCGATCGCGACCAGAGCTACTTCCTGTTTGCGACCACCCGCGAGCAGCTTCAGTATCTGCGCTTTCCGCTCGGTGACATGACCAAGCCCGAGACGCGCGAACTGGCGCGCCGCTTCGGCCTCGAGGTCGCCGACAAGCATGACAGCCAGGATATCTGCTTCGTGCCGAGCGGCCGCTACACCGATGTAATCGGCCGTCTGCGGCCGAATGCGATCGAACCCGGCGATATCGTCGACCTCGACGGCAACGTCATCGGGACCCATCAGGGCATTATTCATTTCACCGTCGGCCAACGCCGCGGCCTCGGGATTGCGTCGGGCGCGCCGCTTTACGTGGTGAAGCTTGACGCAGCGCACCGCCGCGTCGTCGTCGGTCCGCGCGAGGCGCTGCGCATGGACCGCATCTCGTTGCGCGAAGTGAACTGGATCGGCGACGGTCCGCTCGATCGCGCGGTCGGTGCGGGCCTTGAGATTTTCGTGCGCGTTCGTTCGACGCGTCCGCCGCAGCCGGCGTGGCTGCGTGCCACCGATGACGGCTACGCGGTCGATCTCGTCGCCGGTGAGGAGGGCGTGTCGCCGGGCCAGGCCTGTGTGTTCTACGATGCGCCTTCGGGCCGTGCGCGCGTGCTCGGCGGCGGCTTCATTCAAAGTGCCAGCGCCAAGGCGAAGACGTCGAGGGCAGTTCCGGTCGTCGAGACTGTGCGCGGATAAAAAACTCAGGGCGGGGGAATGGCGTCAGATATCGACCGCGAGGGGGTCGCGAAGGCTTATGGCCGCTGGGCGCCGGTCTATGACCTCGTGTTCGGCAAAGTCTTCGACCAGGGCCGGCAATCGACCATTGCGGAAGCTGATCGGATCGGCGGCCGGGTTCTTGACGTCGGCGTCGGCACCGGCCTGTCGTTGTCCGACTATGCCGCGACCACGAAGATCTGCGGCGTCGACATTTCCGAGCCGATGTTGCGCAAGGCTCAGCAGCGCGTGCGGTCGCTTCGCCTGAAGAACGTCGAGACGCTCGCGGTGATGGACGCCAAGAATCTGGCGTTTGCGGATTCTTCGTTCGATGCGGTGGTCGCGCAATACGTCATCACCGCGGTTCCTGATCCGGAAGGAACGCTCGACGACTTTATCCGGGTGTTGAAACCGGGCGGCGAACTGATCCTGGTCAACCACATCGGCGCCGAAAGCGGCCCGCGCCGCGCCTTCGAGCTCGCCTTTGCGCCGCTCGCCCGCAGGCTCGGCTGGCGGCCGGAATTTCCGTGGGACCGGCTCGTGAACTGGGCGGCCAAACATGGCGGTGTTGTCCTCACCGAACGCCGTCCGATGCCGCCGATGGGACATTTCTCTCTGATCCGTTATCGGAAAACCTGAAGCGTTACCGTCGGCGCACGGAACCAGCGTTCGCGACGTTCGTTTTCGTTGCATGACCAGACATGCGCTTCTTTTCACATTCGTGTTGATGGCTTCTGTGCAGGGCGCGGCGGCGCAGGCGCCGCCTACCGCAACGACGCCACCGGCGCCGACGGCGACCGCCTCAGCCGACGACTGCGCGCCGAACGCCAAATCGGCCATGCGGCGCTTCAACAGCGAACCGGGCACCACCACCGGGCAGGCAGCCGAGCCGCTGGGCGACAAGCTTGCCAGATCCGACGGCGTGTTGTGTCCGCCGCCGGGCATTGACCCGGAAATCCGTGCGCCGACGCCGCCCAATGCCGGCAACACGCCCGTGATTCCGCCGCCCGGAAGCCCCGGCGGCAACCCGAATGTCCGGCCGAAATAGTCCCGCTGCGTCAGGTATTTCCGGTCGAATTCGGGCTTTGCTTGACAGGGCAGGGAGCTACTTCTTATATGCCGCGCGCTCAGCGACTGCGGTCCATATATAATGTCCGCGTTGCCTGCGCCGTGGCGGGGTAGCTCAGCTGGCTAGAGCACGGGAATCATAATCCTGGGGTCGGGGGTTCGAGTCCCTCCCCCGCTACCAAGTTTCTCCGCATTTCAGCCTCCGAACGTCTTCCATTCTCGATTCCGCCAAACGATCTGTCGTCGCATCGAAATCGGAAGCATCGGCCGCACCACAAACGACGCGCGCGGGTTGCGCGAAACCAGCGACGCTTCCGGCGGTTCATCTCGCACATGTGACGGTGGCTGCCGTCCGCCGCGGAACCGGCATTCTTGTATTTTCGTTGGTCGAGAGAAGGTGGCTCGCACCAGCGAAGCCGCGCGAGATTTATCGGGAGGACCGTCATGCAAAAGCAAAAAACAGTCCTGGCAAAAACACTGATGATCGGCGTGCTGCTCTATTCGCCGCTTGCATTCGCCCAGACGAGTGGAAGTCCGGGAGGCGGAGCTCCTTCGACCGGCACACGAACGACGACCGGCATCGCTTCCGATCAAGCACACATTTCGCCGCCTGGCACCAACCGTCCGGGAACCGCGAATTCGTCCGGCGGAACCGTCGGCGCCAACTTCGAACCGCAAGACAGCCGGCGTATCGACACCGAAATCCAGAACGAAAACATTCGGATCGACTCGAAGATCAGCGGTATTTGCCGAGGCTGTTGACGCATCCTCGCGCTTCGCAGGGCGAGCACTGGACCGAGTGATAGTCGTCACGCCTCGACTGGATGCGAGAGGCCGCCCGTTGGGCGGCCTCTTTTTGTGTTCGCCACACGGCCGCGATCTGTGCTTTTATTTTGACGTATTTTCTCAATTGGGCGGGCTTCGGTTCATCGTTGAAAATGCCCCACGAAAAATGCCGCAAAGGATTGGAGTTTGCCGTTGGAAATAACGACCCCTCTTGAAACCGACGTTCTCGTGATCGGTGCGGGTGGGGCAGGGATGTATGCCGCGCTCGAAGCTGCGAAGGCTGGCGCGGATGTGATCCTGGCCGACCGCAGCCTGATCGGCCGTGGCGGTGCCACGGTCATGGCGCAGATGACGGTCGCCGTCGCGCTTGGTGAGCAGACGCCGGATCATTGGGAACATCATCTGGCCGATACGCTGGCCGCTGGCCGCGGCCTCTGCGACGAGAAGCTTGCCGCCATCCTTTGCGAGGACGGTCCGCGGCGCATCCGCGAGATGGACGACTGGAAAGTCGGCTGGGCCCGCGAAGATGGCCATATCAAGCAGGTTCAGGCCCCCGGTCACGACCGCCCGCGCTGCGTCTATGTGGATTTTCTGTCGACCGGACCCGCGGTGTCGAAAACCCTTCGCGCCCAACTGAACGACGCCAACGGCGTTCGCCGGATCGGCGACCTCTTGATCACGGATATCACCGTCCGCGACGGCGAAGCCTGCGGCGCCACTGCGCTTCACGTTTCGAGCGGCCGCATCGTCCCGATTGCCGCAAAGGCCGTCGTGATCGCGACCGGCGGACTGACGAGGCTTTATCGCCGCAACAGCGCTTCGTCCAATATGGGTGGCGACGGTTATGCGCTCGCGCTTCGCGCCGGCGCCGAGCTGATCGACATGGAGTTCGTGCAGTTTTTCCCGATCGGTCACCTTGCGCCGCGGCTCGTTGGCATGGACCCGATCATGTGGGATCCTTTCCGTTACAAGCTCGGCGGCAAGCTGCTGAACGCCGAAATGCGAGAATTCGAGAGCGACTATGCCACCCGTGACACGCGCAGCGACGGCCGCTACGTGCTGACGCGCGACCTTGCGACTTACGCCATCACCAAGGAAGTCGAGGCCGGACGCGGCACGCCGGCGGGCGGCGCCTATCTCAGCTTCCAGCATGTGCCGCCGGAGGAAATACGCCGCGCGTTCGGCCCCGTGGTCGACCGGCTCGCCGCCAACGGCATCGATCTTGCGCATCAGCCGATCGAAGTGGCGCCGATTGCGCATTACCATATGGGCGGAATCCGTGTGGGCGAAACGCTCGAGACGGGTATCGCGGGTCTCTTCGCCTGCGGTGAGGCGATCGGCGGCGCTAACGGCGCCAACCGTCTTTCAGGAAACGCCATCACGGAAAGTTTCGTGTTCGGTGCGCTTGCCGGTCATCGTGCCGCGCTGAAAGCAAAGCAGCGGCCAATACCGTCGTTGGACGCGGCCAACTCCGCCGTCGACTTTCTCCGCAGCGCCGAGCAGCGGGACGCGCCGAACGTCGCCGCCAGCATCGTCGCACTGCAATCCCTGATGGCGGATTATGTCGGACCGTTTCGCACAGAAGATAAGCTCCGTATCGCGATCGATCGTCTCGCAGAAATGACGCGCGATCTTGGAGACCGGCCGCTGGTTTCGTCGTCGGGTAGCTTCGATCCCGTGCTGATCGACTGGCTCGATCTGCGAAGCATGCTGCTGGTGGCGCAGGCCGTGGCATTGCCGGCGCTGTCGCGCACCGAGAGCCGCGGCGCACATCAGCGCGAGGATCATCTTGGTCTCGATGATGCCTGGCAGCTCAACCAGATTGTGGCGATGACGGACCGCGGACTGGACATCAAAACCGCGAAAGAGAAGGCCGCCGCATGAAAGCCTTGCTCTCCATTCAGCGCGGCGAGCCCGACGTGACATCCCGCGTCGAGACCTTCGAGGTCGCGTTCGAGCCTGGTCAGTCCGTGCTCGACGGCTTGCGGATGGTTCGCCGCGATCGCGACCCGTCGCTCGCCTTTCGTTTTTCCTGCATCAATGCCAACGCCTGCAAGGAATGCATGATGCTGATCGACGGCGAGGTGGAATACGCCTGCACCGCGCGCCTGAAGGAAGGAACGACCACGCTCGCGCCCTTGCCGAAAAAGGCGCTGATCCGCGATCTCGTGACCGAAATCGCGCCACCTGACGAACGGCTCGAGCGGCCTCTGCGGCGAAAATGATGGGCTGAGCGCTCTCGCGACACTCAATGACGAGCCGGACTCGTCGCATTTTCCTTCACCTCGTTACTCTGTTGAGCCTGTCGCGCGGCGGTCTGATCGTTCGGCTCCTTCGAATGCTGCGCTCAGTTGACAGCCGTCCTTCAAGCATGCTTGGCTTTGTGTCATAAATGGCATAATTCCCTCGTTTTAGGACATGGGCCTTTTCAGGACATGGACGTCGAACGCAGGAGGACCGCGATGGGCCGTACGATCGGAATCCTGATATTTCCGGATTTTCAGTTGCTCGATGCGGCCGGCCCGATTTCGGTGTTCGAAGTCGCGAGCCGCTTCGCCGGCCGGCGGACGACCATCAAGCCGCTGGCGCTCAACGCTGGCCTGGTCCGGAGTTCTTCCGGTGTGGAAATGATGGCGCAGGGCGTCAAGGATGCGCGCGCGCTGGATATCCTGATCGTCGCCGGCGGCGAGGGGATCTCGGCCGCGATGGTGTCCGAACCGACGCTGACTTTTCTGAAGACCGCAGCGCGCCGGGTGCGAAGGATCGCGAGCGTCTGTTCGGGCGCCTATGTTCTGGCGTCGGCCGGGTTGCTCGACGGCCGCCGCGCCACCACCCATTGGGGACGGACGGCAGATTTCCTCGCCGCGTTTCCCAAGGTGCGGCTGGAGCCAGATCGCATCTTCGTCAAGGACGACAACGTCTGGACGTCGGCCGGCATCAGCGCCGGCATCGATCTGGCGCTGGCGATGGTGGCCGAGGATCACGGCGAGGAAATCGCCAGGGAAACCGCGCGGCAACTCGTCGTCTATCATCGCCGCTCGGGCGGACAGTCGCAATTTTCAATGCTGCTTGAATTAAAGGCGCCGACCGGACGCTTCAAGCCGCTGCTTTCCTGGGCGCGCGAACGGCTCGATCAGCCGCTGACGGTCGAACGAATGGCCGAGCAGGCCCACATGAGTGCGCGCCATTTTACCCGGGCCTTCATCGCCGAAATCGGAATGACGCCAGCCAAGGCCATCGAAAAGCTGCGCATCGAAGCGGCCAAGAGCAGGGTCGAGGATATCGGCGAACCGATCGAGGAAATTGCGCGCAGCACCGGATTTGGCGATCCGGAACGAATGCGCCGCGCCTTCATGCGCGCGTTCGGGCAACCGCCGCAGTCGCTGCGCCGCGTCGCGCGATCGGCGTAAATGCGCTGGGGCCGATAGGCCCTGCCGGCCTCGAAGCGCGGCTTGCGTGCAGGCATCGCTTTTCGATCTCATTTCTCCAATCGGGGTTGGAATTCGGCTCATTTGGTGACCAAATCTCATTATTGATACGAATATAACTTATTTAATATCAGATAGATACGAGTTTGTAGTATAATTTTTGAGATTAATATTGTAATTGATACGAGCTTGTGACAATCTTCCTTTTGTCGGGGAATTCAAACGAGGAGGGGTCACACATGAGTATCACGGCAGACCACGCGGATAGCGTGCCAACGACCGTCGACAGTAATGCATGGAAGGCGCTGGCGGGTTCGGGGCTCGGCTATGCGATGGACGGATTCGATCTTCTTATTCTCGGCTTCATGCTGCGAACGATCGCAGCCGATCTCGGTCTGTCGCAGGCGCAATCGGCGTCGCTGGTGACCGCCACGCTGATTGGCGCGGTGATTGGCGGCATCGGCTTCGGCATGCTGTCGGATCGTCTCGGGCGCGTGCGCGTCCTGACCTGGACCATCGTCGTGTTCGCGGTGTTCACCGGTCTTTGTGCGTTCGCGCAAGGGTATTGGGATCTTCTGTTCTATCGCACCCTCGCCGGCGTCGGCCTTGGTGGTGAATTCGGCATCGGCATGGCGCTGGTCGCCGAAGCCTGGCCGGCATCGAAGCGCGCCCGTGCTTCATCCTATGTCGGCTTGGGCTGGCAGTTGGGCGTGCTCGCTGCAGCCATCGCTACGCCTTTGCTTTTGCCGGTGATCGGATGGCGCGGCATGTTCGCCGTCGGCGTCTTTCCGGCCGTAGCGGCCTATTTCATCCGCGCCTCGCTGCACGAGCCCGAAGTCTTCGTGGAGAAGTCGAAGGACCGGCCGAAAGAGTCGGCGCTGCACCTGCTCGTGAAGGACGGTGAAACCGCCAAGCTCAGCCTCGGCATGGTCATCCTCTGTTCGGTTCAGAACTTCGGCTACTACGGCGTGATGATCTGGCTGCCGAATTATCTGTCGACCCGCTTCGGCTTCGCGCTGACGCAGTCGGCGATGTGGACCTGCGTGACGCTGGCCGGCATGGCGCTCGGCATCTTCATGTTCGGCCATATTGCCGATCGCATCGGCCGCCGGCCGGCGTTCTTCGCCTACATGCTGGGTGCTGCGGTCATGGTGCTGGTTTATTCACGCCTGACCGATCCGATTCAGTTGCTCGTCGTTGGCGCGATCATGGGCTTCTTCGTCAACGGCATGCTCGGCGGCTACGGAGCACTGATCAGCGAGTTGTTCCCGACCGCGGCGCGTGCCACGGCGCAGAACGTGCTGTTCAATATCGGCCGCGGTGTCGGCGGGTTCGGTCCCGTCGTGGTGGGCGCGATTGCGACGGCTTATTCGTTCGAGACCGCGATTGCCGGGCTTGCCGCGCTTTACGTGCTCGACATCCTGGCGATGTGGCTCTTGATCCCTGAGCGCCGCGGCGCCCAGCTCACCTGATGTTTTGATCGGAGGCTGTCATGTCGCTCGATCACCCAACTGTGCCGATGCAGCCGGCGGTAACGCCGCCTGCATCCCGCGCGCCCTGGAAGCCCAGCATCGTTGCCGAGGTCGCCAGGGTCGCCGCCAACACCGCGGTCAACGCCGAGTATCGTCATCTCGTCGTTGATTGCAGCGAGATCGCCGCCGCGGCGCAGCCCGGGCAATTTTTTCAATTGCTCTGTCCGCACCCGGCCGGTGAACAGCCGTTCCTGCGGCGTCCGATGAGCCTCTACGGCGCCGATCCCGTAAAGCGCCAGGTCGAGTTCCTGTACAAGGTGACGGGTGCGGGAACGCGCGGGCTGGATTTGATCCCGCCTGGCGGCACGCTCGACATCATGGGACCGCTCGGGGTCGGCTTCACGCTCGATTCCAGATGGCGGCACATCGTGGCGGTGGGGCGCGGCGCCGGCCTGGCCACCCTCGCGCCACTCGCGAAAGCTGCCAAAGCGAGTGGCACCAAGGTCACCGCGATTTTCAGCGCGCGACGGCCCGAATTGCTGGTGTCGGTCGATCTCTTCAAGAGCAACGGCGCCGACGTCGTGCCGGTCACGGACTCGGAACAGACCAGCGGACCCGGCAATGTCGAACGCATCCTCCGCGGCCTGATCGCGGCAGGAAAATGCGATGCCTTCTTCACCTGCGGATCGAGCCGGCTGATGCGGGTGCAACAGCGGCTGGCCATCGAGTTCGGCCTTCCGGGCCAGGTGGCGATGGAGCAGCAAATGGCCTGCGGCATCGGGCTTTGTTACTGCTGCGTCCGCGACTTCAATGTCGGCGGCGAAATCGTCAACCGCAGGGTCTGCTGGGATGGGCCCGTGTTCGATCTGTTGGAGGCGCTGCCATGATCAAGCCGTTTTCAATCGATCTCTCCGTCAATGTCGGCGGCGTCATACTGCGCAACCCGGTGATGCCGGCATCGGGCACCTTCGCAGAAGGCCTCGACAAGGTGATCGACTTCAACCGTCTTGGCGCCTTCGTGACCAAGACGGTCACGCGGGAGTTGCGCGCAGGCAATCCCTTGCCGCGCGTAGTCGAGCGGCCGGGCAGCCTGATCAACGCCATCGGAATTCCCTCCAAGGGCGTGCCGCATTTCATCGAGAAAATCATTCCGCAATATGTGGCCTATGAACCGCCGCTGGTCGTCAGTATTTCGGCGCCGACGGCGGAGGGGTTCGCCGGTCTTGCGTCCGAATTGTCGTTGCCGGGAGTCTCGGCGATCGAGGCCAATATCTCCTGTCCGAACATCGAGGAGGACGGCAAGGCCTTTGCGATGCGCGCGGAGTCGGCTGAAAAAGTCACGCGGCAGTTGCGCGCCGCGACCAAGCTCCCGCTCTGGGTCAAGCTCACGCCGAACACGGGCGACATTGCCGAAGTCGCGAAGGCGGCGGAGGGCGCGGGGGCGGATGCGGTCGTCGTCGCCAATACGTTCTTGTCGATGGCGATCGACCTGAAGAGTTTCAAGCCGTGCCTTGGCAACATCATGGGTGGCCTGTCGGGCCCCGCGATCAAGCCGATCGTCGTGCGGCAGGTGTTTCAATGCGCCAAGGCGGTCAAGATTCCAATCATCGGCTGCGGCGGAATTTCGTCGGCCGAAGATGCAATCGAATACATGCTCGCCGGCGCCACGGCCGTGCAGGTCGGAACGGCGACCTTCCTGCAACCGGCGGCGATGGTCAGCATCATCGACGGCATCGAGATGTTTTGCCTGCAACGCGAGATCAAGAGCGTGACCGATCTCGTTCATGGCGTCGTGATCGAGGAGGCTGACGATCAGGATCTCGCCTGGCTCAGTCCGCCGACATGACGATGCAGGAGACCCAACACCGCAACGTCTTCACCGGCGATGCGCAGGACCGTGCGCTCGCCGCTGAGTTGTTTGACGCGCTTCGCGAGGCGTCGTTCGACGACGTCGGCATCACACGCGAAAGCTACAGCGGGCGTGAGTCAAGGGCGCTGGATATCGTCGAGGCCAAGGCGCGTGAATTCGGCCTCGAGACCAGCCGCGATGCAGGCGCCAATCTGGTCGTGACACTTGCCGGCAGCGAACCGGACCTGCCGTTTTTGGCTTGCGGCTCGCATCTGGATTCGGTCCCGCAGGGTGGCAATTTCGATGGCGCGGCCGGCGTCGTCGCGGGCCTTGCCGTGCTCGCGCGTCTGAAGCGCGACAAGGTTGTGCCCCGGCGCACCCTAAAACTGTTTGGCCTGCGCGGCGAAGAGAGTTCACGCTTCGGCAAGGCCTATATGGGGTCGCTGGCGCTGTTCGGAAAACTCACCGCGGAAGATTTGAAGGTGAGGGACCGCGACGGCCGCACGCTTGGCGATTGCATGCGCGATGTCGGCGCCGATGTCGCGCGCATCGAAAAAGGCGAGCCGCTGCTCGACGCCAAACGCGTTGCGGCCTGGGTCGAGCTGCATATCGAGCAAGGCCCGGTGCTGATGGCGCGCGACCTACCGGTCGGCATCGTCACCGGCATCAGAGGCAATGTACGGCATCGGACGGTCGAATGCATTGGCGAGGCCGGACACTCCGGCGCGGTGCCGCGCTGGCTGCGGCACGACGCCGTGTTTGCGGTGGCCGAATTGATGATGCACCTCGATCGTCATTGGCGTACGCTGCTGGAACGCGGGCGCGACGTGGTCGTGACCTCGGGTGTTTTCGGCACCGATCCGGCCGAACACGCGATCGCGCGCATTCCCGGCAAGGTGTCGTTCAGCTTCGAGGTGCGCAGCCAGAGCAAGGAGACGCTCGAAGGCTTCTACGACCTGTTCCGTTCCGAATGCAATCTGATCGCCGAAGAGCGTGGTGTGGAATTCTCTTTCGACCGCCGGCTGGAGTCGGCACCCGCGACGATGGATGGTGAGTGGGTACGGCGGCTGCGGCAGGCGGCGCAGGGGCTCGGTCTGCCGGACGAAGAGATACCAAGCGGGGCCGGGCATGACGCGGCGGTATTTGCCAATGCCGGAGTTCCCAGCGCCATGGTATTCGTCCGCAACGAAAATGGCTCGCATAACCCGAAAGAGGCGATGAATCTGGATGATTTTGTCGCGGGAATCGCGGTAATGCGGGCTGCGATCGAAGAGGCCGTCCAATGAGCGTGACTGAACTGTTCAACAAGGCTGCACCCAAACGGGTCGACAGCATCACGATCCGCAGGCCCGATGATTTTCACGTTCACTTGCGCGATGGCGCGATGCTTACGGCGGTGCTCCCGTTCACTTCAGCGCAATTCGCGCGCGGCATCATCATGCCCAATCTGGTGCCGCCGGTGACATCAGTTGCGGCGGCAAAAGCCTATCGCGAGCGGATTTTGGCGGCGCGCGCCGCGACATCCGACTTCCAGCCGCTGATGACATGTTATCTCACCGACGCGACCTCAGCGGATGAGATCGAGAGAGGATTCAGAGATCACGTCTGGGTCGCGGCAAAACTCTATCCCGCCGGCGCCACCACCAACGCGCATCACGGCGTGACCAGCATTCCGGCGCTCGCGCCGGTGCTGGAGCGGATGGAAAAGATCGGCATGCCGGTCTTGATCCATGGCGAAGCGACCGATCCGGCCGTGGATATTTTCGACCGCGAAGCCGTGTTCATGGAACAGAGCCTGTTGCCGATGCGAAAGCGTCATGAGGGCCTGAAAGTCGTGATCGAGCACGTCACGACGGCGGAGACCGTCGATATCGTGCGCGCCCATCGCTCAAATACGGCCGGAACGATCACGCCACATCACCTCGTGATCAATCGCACGTCACTGTTTCAGGGCGGCCTGCGTCCGCACCTTTATTGTCTGCCGGTCGCCAAGCGCGAGCACCATCGCCTCGCTTTGCGGAAAGCAGTGACGTCGGGCGACGCCTGCTTCTTCATCGGCACCGATACCGCGCCGCATCGCCGCACCGCCAAGGAAGCGGAATGCTGCTCGGCCGGCGTGTTCGGTGGCGCCACCGCGTTGCAGACCTATGTGCAGGTATTCGACGAGGAGGGCGCGCTCGATCGCTTCGAGAGCTTTGCCTCCGTCGACGGCGCTAAGTTCTACGGTCTCGAACTCAACAGCGGCGCGATTACGCTGGAGCGGCGCGAGTCTCCCGTGATGGCCGCCGTCGCCGTCGAAGACACCGAAGTCGTGGTGTTTCAGGGCGGGCAAACGCTGCCATGGTCGGTCGGAGAGGTGAGGCCATGAGCGATCAAGCAATCCGGCAGGAGATCGGCGGCGAAGTCGCGCGGCTGCTGTTCGAGGGCGGCGCCATCCATGTCAGCCGGCAGCAACCGTTTATTCTGGCGGCAGGCTGGGCGAGCCCGGTCTATGTCGACGTCCGCGTCATTCTCGGTGATCCCGCGCTGCGCCAGGCGGTGACGCAACTCGCGGTCCGCTATGTGAGCGCGGTGTTGCCGCAAGCCTCGATCGATGCGGTCGCGGGTGCGGAGACCGCGGGCATCCCCTTCGCGGCGTGGCTTGCCGACAGGCTGAATGTGAAGATGCGATACGTGCGCAAGCGTCCGCTCGGCATCGGCCGCAATGCGCAGGTCGAAGGCGGCGATGTCGATGGACTGAGGGTGCTGCTGGTCGACGACCTCACCACCGACGGCGGCAGCAAGCTCAACTTCGCACGTGGACTCCGCGCGGCGGGCGCTGACGTCGAGCACGTCCTGACGGTTTTCTATCACGACGTCTTTCCCGGCGCGGCCGAGCGGCTGGCGCAAGCCGGTTTGTCGTTGCATCCGCTCGCGACCTGGGCCGATATCCTGCGCTCGCCGGCAGCCGACAGCGTCTCAGTGCAGGATCGCAGCGAAGTCGAACGTTTCCTCGCCGATCCGGTCGCCTGGTCGACGCGGCATGGCGGCCGTTCGAAGCTTTCGGCCAGAAGTTAGATCTTTCACCTCTCCCCGGCGGGGAGAGGTGAGGAAGGTCCTTCCCTCGAACTCAAGATGCTTTTCGCGCCGGCGACCGCATCGCCGAGCGTTCCAGGATCATGCGCAATTGATGCGCGGCCTCGCGTCCCTTATGGGCGCGCCGCCACAACTTCTCGACCAGCTGCTCATAAAGACGGACGGGTTCTTCGTCCGCCGTCAGCATGGCGACGCCGGTGCGGATGTTCGGCAATTCTCCGCCGAGACGGAACGGGCTCAAGCCCAGAAGCGTGCGCTCGGAGGTACGGAACAGCTGGAACGTGATGTTCGGCAGCGGCTCTTCGATCAGGCCGATCTGGATGCCCATCGGTTCCTGCTCGATCAATTTGATCAAATGCTCGACCTCGGCGCGCGCGGCGAGACGCCGTTCGACGATTTCATTCGGGGCTAAGTCGAAGCGTCCGACCAGGCCGAGTTTCAACCAGCGCTCGATCTCCGGCATGTTGACGAAATTGACCACGCTGAGGTGCCGGCGGTCGCGGGCGTTTTTGCGCTCGTCGAGCACCGCGATGATGGTGTCGATCTCGGCCTCGTAGTCCTTGCCGTCTTCGGCATAAGACGGAGCGGCTTCGATCAGCGTTTGCTTGAGCTGGCGGCCGTAATCGTCCGAGGTCAGAAGGTAGGAGAGCGGCGGGAAGTGCGCGATGACCTGCTCGGACTTCTCCTCGATCTGCCGCATCCGTTCGAAATAGCTGATGGCGTTGGCGTAGTATTCGACGCCGAGGCCGAGCAGGGAGCCGATGGAGGTTTCGAGCACGCCGGCGAGCCGATCGAGCGTCTCGATCTTGACGACCTCGCCGGCCTCGATCCGGTAAACCGCGGCGCGCGACACCCCGAGGCGTTCGGCGACCTGCTCCGCCGCGAGCCCGCGCCCCATCCGGTAGGCACGGAGCCTTTCACCGATTTCGGCAAAGCGGTTGCTGGTCGCGCTCATTTTTGCCTCTGTCTGGTTTCGTCTCATATTTGAGACAGAGGCGTACATGATTTTCGGCGCTCAGGGAAGCGCTAATTCGCTGCCTACGGCGGGATCAACTGAAAACTGCCGCAGGCAGTGAATGCGCTCAGAGGAGGTCGACGGACGCGATCTTGTTGAGCGCATCGATCTGTTGATCCGGAGCCAGCGAGATGGCGTTGTCGGCGTCGCGCACGACGGCGAGCAGCCGCTGGAAGGTGGTCTCGGCGACGCCGGCCGGAAGCGGCTCCTCGTCAAACGAGGCGATGAAGGGATCGAGGACAGCAGCTTGTAGACCGCGCGGTGCTCCGCATCGGACTGCGCCAGTTCGTTCGTCTTTTGCTGAAGCGCGACGTAGGTCTTGAGACCGGGGTGCTGATGCGACAGCCAGCTATGTAACTCAACCATGTTGTTTCCTCGTCGGAAGCTCGAGAAGAAACAACCACTTCTATCGCGAAATCCCTGTTTATGCAAGGATTTTCTACGAATCCGCGGAAGCGGGCGAGGCCGGCTGCGGCGCCGGAATGTGGGCCAAGGACCTCAGGTCCAAGATTGAATGAGCGGCGTTAAAGCGTCACACGAGCTTGGCGGCGGCGAGTTCATTCAAAATCTGAATCTGCTGCTGCGCTGACGCGGTCAGTGCCTTTTCCGCCGTGGCGACGATCTCCAGCATATGTCGGTAGGTCTGATCGGCGACCTCGACCGGGACGGCCTCAGCGTCATAGCGCGCGATATACTCTTCGGTCAGTCCGGCGAGCAGACGGTAAAGCGCGCGGTGTTGGGCGTCGGAAGACACGCGGTCGATCAGGGTCTGTCGGAAGGCCTTGTAGGTCTTCAGCCCGTGATGTTGCTGCGACAGCCAGTCGTGGAGCTCGCCCATGGTGCTTTCCTTTTCGAGACGCGAAGAAAGCGATTGTCTATATCGCGCACGAGGCGCGCCAGCAACAAAATTTGAGACTGGTTTATAAAATTATACGCGGCTCACCTGGCCGCAAAAGCCGGCCTATTCGCCCTTCATCCGCTGGTCCTCCTTGACCCGCACATATTCGGCGCCCCGTGCGCCGGCCTGCGACAGCCGGAGCGTGCTCACGATGGCGCCCGCGATGGCAAACCCGACTGCGGCGAACAGTGCGATCCGGGCGCCGTCGAGCGCAAAGCGCGCGATGAACAGCGATACCAGCGCGGCGCCGATGGTCTGTCCGAGCAGGCGCGCGGTGCCGAGCATGCCGCTGGCGCCGCCACTTCGCTCGCGCGGGGCGGCCGCGATCATGGTGCGGTTGTTCGGAGTCTGGAACAGGCCGAACCCTGCACCGGCGAGCGCCATCCGCCAGGTCACGTCGAACAGGGAAGGATGCGTCGGCAGCATCGCGAGCGCGCCGAGCCCGAGCGCGAACAACAGCAGTCCAATGCCGCCGAGAAGCCCGGCCGGATAGTGTTCGACCAGACGTCCTGCCAGCGGTGCGGCAAAGGCAACCGCAATCGGCCATGGCGTGATCAGAAGTCCGATCTCGACGTCCGAATAGCCGAACCGGCTTTCGAGATAGAAGGGCAGCGCCACGAAGGCCAGCATCTGCCCGCAGAACGAAGCGATCGAGGTCGCAATCGAGAGCGCAAAAATCGGAATGCGCAGCAGGTCGAGCGGGAGCAGCGGCGAAGCCATGTGTTTCTGTTCACGCACCAGAAGAACGCCCGCGATGACAGCGCCGCCGAACTCGCCAAGCGCAATGGCGGCGTCTTCGCCGTGGCCGATGCTGTCGATTGCAGCCAGTCCCAAACCAAAGGTCAGGGCGCTGAGCACCGCGCTTTTCCAGTCGAAGTCGTGGCCTGCCGGCCTAGTGTGCGGCAGATATTTGATGCCGAGGACGAGCGCGACGAGACCGAGCGGAATGTTGATCGCAAACAAATACGGCCACGGCCCGACCGCGAGAATGCCGGCAGCAATCGTAGGTCCAGCGGCGGCGGAAACCGCGACCACCATGGCGTTGATGCCGATCCCGCGACCGAGCATCGCGCGCGGATAGGTGTGCCGGACCAGCGCCATATTGACGCTCATGATGCCGGCGGCGCCGAACCCCTGCAAAATGCGCGCGATCGTCAATAGCGTCAGCGTGTTTGCAGCTACGCAAAACAGCGAGGCGATCGTGAACAGCAGCAGCCCCGCAATATAGACGCGGCGGTAGCCGACGATTTCGCCAAGCGAGGCCAGTGGCAGCAGCGAGATCGTGATCGCAAGCTGATAACCGTTGACGATCCAGATCGAAAAAGCGGGGCTCGCATGCAGGTCGCGCGCAATCGTCGGCAGCGCCACGTTGGCAATCGCGCCGTCCATGACCGACATGATCAGGCCGATCGCAATCGTCAGGATGGCCCAGCCGCGTTGCGGTTGGGCCAAGCCGTCGTGAGGAAGATTCATATCGTCCGACTTCACGCCTCGACGGGCCTCGTGCTATCGAATGTTCAGCGCGCCACGGTATCAGACAATTGACGCTCTCATATATCGGGAGTTCCAAGAAGCGCGCACGAAGGGGATGGGCCCGAAACCATGACATTGCCGTCCATATCGGCTTCGTCCACATCGGCTGCTCGGCTGCCGGACTGGAGTTCGCTTTCCGAGCTTGGCCGGATGGCGGCCCTCGAACAATGCCGCCGGCGATTGGCTCATCTCGGCCGCGTGCTGCACGCGGTCGAACACATCTATCACGCCGAGCCGGTGCGTGAGGGGCCGCTCGCGGGTCTGCCTTATGTCGCCAAGGACATGTTTGCGACCGGACGCAGCCGGCCTTCCTGGGGATGTTCCGCGCCGCAAGCACCGGCGCTGCCCCGCGCTTCGGTGATCGATCGTCTCGATCTGGCGGGTGCGAGCCTCATCGGCGCGTCGACGATGACGGAACTGGCCTACGAGCCTTCGGGCATGGCGCGACGCCGCGCGCTCAATCCTTGGCGGTTCGACGCGATCCCCGGCGGCTCATCGACCGGCTCCGCCATTCTGGTCGCGGCCGGCTGCTGCTTTGCCGCGCTTGGTTCGGACACCGGCGGTTCGGTGCGCATCCCCGCGCATTGCTGCGGCATCACAGCGCTCAAGCCGGGCCACGGCAAGATCCCGCTGGATGGCGCGATGGCATTGGCGCCGAGCCTCGACACCTTTGGAATTTTCGCGCGAAGCGCTGCGGATCTCGCGCTGCTGTGGCCCGTTGTCTCGGGCGATCCGGTCACCAATATCGAGAATCTTCCGCGAGCGGTCCTGTTGCGGGATGCGTTCGAGGCCAGCGACGCCGAGATCGCCGGCGTTTGCCGTGGCGCCGTGAGCGTGCTGGCGGAGGGCGGCATGCGGATCGAGGAGACCGATGGCTTCTCCGAGGAAGCCGACCTTCATGCCCTCACGGTCCTGCTGGCGGAAGCCGCGCGTGAGCATCGCGCGCGCGCTGACGATCCTGCGATCGATGCCATGTTGCGCAAGCGGATCAGCAAAGGTCTCGTGATTACCGATAGCGAGCTTGCAGCCGCGATCGCCGCGCGTGATGCGCTTCGCGATCAATTTATCTTGTGCGGCCTGGGCGAGGATCAGGTTGCCGTCTTACCGGTCATGCCGATCAGAACGCCTGTCGTGAGCGAGGTCGATCCAGCGTCCGCTCGTTTCAATCCGCGCGTGCTGTACGCGCTCAGCCGTTTTACGCGCTTTGTCAATTATCTTGGCCTGCCTGCCTTGGCGGTTCCCGCGGGCTTCGACAGCACCGGCATGCCAGTCGGTCTGCAGCTGATCGGACGGCCGGGAAGCGAAGGCATGTTGCTTCAGGTTGCCATCGGGTTGCAGGAACGCACCGACTGGCACGGGCGCGTGCCGACAGCTGTCGCCTCCGACATTGCCGGCGAGCCATGATGCGCTAGTGAAGTGGATTTGACATTCGCTACCTACCTGGCCGCGGGCTCGCCAAGCGAATGTCAAATCCTAAACTTCACCAGAATCCTATATTTGCTAGTGGTCCGTCGATTCTAACATTCGCACCCCTTCTCAACTGGTACCTTTGCGAATGTTGGAATCATGGGGCCACTCGCAAATATGAGTTTCCAGCGGAGTTTGGCCTCGTTGCACAACAGACGTGATCTGGTGCAGTCTTTGCTTGTATTTGCGGCTTGTGACGTCGCGGCCATGGCTTGATCGACGGCTGATCGAAACGGAGGCAGATCGTGCGGATATTGAAGCAGATTGCTGGGCTCTTGTTCGCCGTTGCGGCGATCGGATCACTGTCCACGGCGGCGAAAGCCGTCAGCCCCGAGCCGGCACCATTGACGCCGCCGGTCGAACTGACCGTCGGCTATGTGAAGGTCGGCCATCTGGCGCCCATCATTCTGGTCGCCGACGAATTGAAGAAGCTCGGCGTCACTCTCAAGCTGGTCGAGTTCGTCCGCTATGCCGATGCGCGGACGGCGCTGCTGGCGGGCTCTCTCGATGTCGCTTCTGTCGGGCCCGCCGATCTCGCGATCTCGCTGGCGCAGGGCTCGACCAATGTGGTCGGGCTGATGGGGGTCGGCTCCTCGCCCAAATATGTGATCGGCCGCAACGGCGTGAAGTTCGACAACTGGGCTGACCTGAAAGGCAAGAAGATCGCGATCGCACCGGGCTCGGCGGTCTGGTTTCAGTTTGCCGCGACGCTGGTCGAAAACAACGTTCCCTATAACAGCTTCGAGGCCATCAACATTCAGGGCGGCGGCGCCAATTTCGACCAGGCTCTGAAAAAGGGCGAGGTCGATGGTCTCGTGACCTGGGAGCCGTTTGAGTCGATCCCGGTGATGGAAGGCTACGGATATTTCGCCAAGGACCTCGAATACGGCTCATCGAAAGCCGTCGGCGCCGAGCTTGGCATGTTCATGGCCACCAAGCAGGCGATCGACGGCAAGCGCGGCGCGCTCGAGCGCTTCGTCTGGGCTTACCTCGCCAAGGAAGAGGAACTCACCAAATCGCCCGCAGCCTTTGGTGATGCCTATGCGAAGCTGACCGGGCTCGCGCCAGATGTCTCGGCGCAGGCCGCGAAGATCATCAAGCTCGGCGAGGTCATTTCTCCCGATCAGATCAAGCGTCAAGCCAAGGGCTTTGCCGATCTTGGCGTGATCCAGAAGGACGTTTCGGGCGAGATCGATGCGCATTGGGATGGCTCGTTCGTCGACAAGGCTTTGGGCAGGTAACGGCAGCGGCAACGCTGCGCGGGGCTTTTAAGGATTTTTGCGGATGTCGATCTCGACCGGACCGATGGCTTCACGGTCGGCATCGTCTGCCTCGAGCCGGTTGATGCTGTCGCCTGCCGGCCGCAGAAGCTTGAGGCAAATCCTGCTCGCCATCATTCTTCCGGTGTTGGTGATCCTGCTCTGGCAATGGGCAGGCAACGGCGGTTCGCTGTTCGGCGGGGTGCTGCCGACGCCGGATCGGGTCTGGCAGGCGTGGAAGGTGTGGGCGTTCGGTTCGAACAGCGGACTGAGCCTCAACCCCTATAGCGGGACCTGGCTGACCAATCTGCTGTTCTCCGCCGAGCGGGTCGGCAAGGGGTTTCTCGCCGCGATCCTGGTCGCGGTGCCGGTCGGGCTTGCGATCGGCTGGAACCGGATCGCATCCGGCGCGCTCGATCCGACCGTGCAACTGCTGCGCCCGATTCCGATTACGGCATGGTTGCCGTTTTCGATCGCCGTGTTCGGTATCCGTGACATGGGCGCAGTGTTCTTGATCGCGCTCGGCGCGTTCTATCCGATCGTGGTCAATACCGCGCAGGGCGCGCGCGACATCGAGCGCAATCTCGTCCGTGCCGCGATGATGATGGGCGCGGGAAGATGGACCATTCTGCGGCGTGTGGTGTTGCCGGCTTCGCTGCCGTCGATCTTTACAGGCCTTAGGATCGGGCTCGGCATCGCCTGGACCGCGGTCATCGTCGCCGAAATGGTCGCGGTGAAATCCGGTCTCGGCTACGTGCTGTGGGACGCCTATTATGTCGGGCGAATGGATGTCGTGATTGCCGACATGGCGACCATCGGTCTGCTCGGCCTGATCAGCGATCGCGTCATTCTTGGCATCGAGAAATGGGTGCTGGCATGGCGGCGCCTGCAATCATTCCAGTCGTGATGGTGTAACGATGGGCACGATTGCGTTCGAAAGCGTATCGAAAACCTTCTCCGGCCAGTCCGAAGTCCGCGCGCTCGACGGCATCAATCTCGCGATCGGCGAGGGCGAGTTCGTCGCGCTGCTTGGACCTTCCGGCTGCGGAAAATCAACCCTGCTCAATTTGCTCGCGGGCTTCGAGAAAACGACCGAAGGCACGTTGTTGTTCGACGGCAAGACCGTGACGCGGCCGGGGCCGGACCGCGGCGTGGTGTTTCAGGAAGCAGCACTCTTTCCCTGGCTCACCGTGTGGCAAAACGTGATTTTCGGGCCGCAGGTTCAGGGCGTCTCGCGCGCCGACTACGAATCCAAAGCGCGCAACCTGCTGAAGGTGGTGGGCCTGGAATCCTTTGCCGATGCGTTACCGGTGCAATTGTCCGGCGGCATGCGCCAGCGCGTCGGCATTGCACGGGTGCTGGCGATGTCGCCGAAAGCGCTCCTGATGGACGAGCCGTTCGGCGCGCTCGATGCGCAGACGCGATTGTCGATGCAGCAATTGCTGCTCGACGTCTGGCAATCGCTCGGCACGACGGTGTTGTTTGTCACCCACGATATCGATGAGGCGATCCTGCTGTCGGACCGGATCTGCGTGATGTCGGCGCGGCCCGGCCGGATCATCCGCACCATTCCGATCACGCTGCCGCGTCCGCGTTCGATCGCGAGCCTCACCAGCGCGGAATTCGTGGCTTACAAAGCGCGCATCATGTCCGACATGAAGGTCAGCGCCGCTCCCGTTTGAGGTATGGATGGCAAATCCGCGCATTCCCTATGTGTTGTCGTCGGCGCGCGCGCCGTTGCCGCCGCTCGCCGGCAAACGAATTCTCGTGCATCTCGTCGTCAACGTGGAGAACTGGCAATTCGACCAGCCGATGCCGCGTACGATCGTCACGCCGCCGCATGGCCGCGAGACCGTGCCCGACGTGCCGAATTTTTCCTGGGCCGATTACGGCATGCGCGCCGGGCTTCCCCGCATCCTGAAAGCATTTGCATCGCGTGGCTTGCCGGCTTCCACGAGCTTCAATGCCGGTGTGATCGATGCCTATCCGGAAGCGTCCAAGGCGATGCGCGATGCGGGCTGGGAATTCATCGGCCACGGCATGCACCAGAAGGCGATCAACCATGTCGAAGGCGGCGAGGGGGCGGTCATCGCGGCGAGCCTCGACAAGATCGCCGACTTTACCG
The DNA here is from genome assembly GCF_900142985.1 of Bradyrhizobium erythrophlei. NCBI lineage: Bacteria > Pseudomonadati > Pseudomonadota > Alphaproteobacteria > Hyphomicrobiales > Nitrobacteraceae > Bradyrhizobium > Bradyrhizobium erythrophlei. Next base: position 1,206,607 of record NZ_LT670849.1, on the reverse strand, counting down.
GGCGGCGTCCGCGCGGCTGGCTGTCGCCAGGTCTTCGCGAGACCGTCGACACGCCTGACATCCTCAAGCGCCAGGGCGTCGATTACGTTTGCGATTGGGTCGTCGATGACCGGCCATCATGGATGGGGACAACTTCGGGCCACTTGATTGCGATGCCGTACAACCTTGAAGTCAACGACTCCATCATCTACGCGATCGAGCGGCACGCGACCGGCGAGATGGCGAGGCGTCTGGAATTCACGCTGCGTCGCTTCGAAACTGAATGCCGCGACAGCGCGATCGTGCTCGCCATCGGCTTGCACCCGCATCTGATATCGGTGCCGCATCGCATCCATGAGCTCGATCGCATGCTGGATCTGCTAAGCGCTTCAGCCGATGTCGGTTTCTTTACCGGCAGCCAGTTGGCCGACTGGTACGCTGCGGTCGAGCCTGCACCCAAGTCCGCGCATGGTTCACGCTGACGCAAATCGGTCCGAATTTCACATGGTCGAATTCGAATGCCGCCGTCGACGGCCCGCAGCTATAACGCCATTGGCCGCGCTTGACGGGCTGAATAGCCTGAGGCTTAGCTGGTTTCAATTAATCAAGACGCCCGGCTGAAGCGGGCAATGGGAGAAGTCGAACATGATGGCGCATGCCAAACTGGTTATCCTTCTGTCCGCAACGGTTGTGCTCGCATCGTCGGCCGCGCACGCGCAATACACCGCAAAGGAATGGCCGGAGGGCCCGGGCAAGCAACGGTTTGTCGACACCTGCAACAACTGTCATGACATCAACCGTGTTCGCGGCGGCTATACCCCCGAGGGCTGGCTGACTGTCGTGCGCATGATGCAGAATATGGATGCACCGGTTCCCGCCGAGGAGTGGGGCACTGTGTCCGACTACCTCATGAAGAATTTTCCGGAGCGCAAGCGTCCGGAAGCGGTCATCATCGATGGTCCCGCAAAGGTCGACATCAAGATGTGGGACGTGCCGACCCAAGGCGCGCGTCCGCACGATCCACTCGGCGCCCGCGATGGCTCGGTTTGGTGGGCGGCCCAACTGGCCAATAAGCTCGGCCGGGTCAATCCGAAGACCGGTGCGATCAGCGAGTATACGCTGAAATCGCCTTTCACCGGTCCGCATGGTCTCGTCGACGACAAGGAGGGCAACATCTGGTTCACGGGAAATCTTGCCGGACTGATCGGCAAACTCGATCCGAAGACCGGGATCGTCACCGAATATCGGCTGCCTGACCCGAACGCGAAGGATCCGCACACCCTCAATTTCGATCAGAAGGGGATTCTCTGGTTCACGGTGCAGCAGGCCAATCTGATCGGTCGGCTCGATCCCGCTACCGGTAACATCAAGCTCGTGACGTCACCGACCCCGAAGTCGCGCCCCTATGGGCTCGTGATCAACGCGCAAGGCGTGCCCGTGCTCGTCGAGTTCGGCACCAACAAGGTTGCCACCATCGATCCCGATTCGATGGCGATCAAGGAATACACGCTGCCCGATGCGGCCGCCCGGCCGCGGCGACTGGCGATCGGCCCCGATGGCGCAGTGTGGTACGCCGATTTCGCGCGTGGATATATCGGCAAGCTTGATCTGGCGACTGGTGCGGTCAAGGAGTGGCCATCGCCAAGCGGCCCGAAGTCCGAACCCTATGGCATGGTCTTCACCAAGGGAGCGGTCTGGTACAGCGAATCCAACGCCAAGCCCAACACCATCGTTCGGTTCGATCCGGCGACGGAAAAATTCCAGAGCTGGGCCATTCCCGGCGGCGGGGACATCGTGCGCAACATGTCGGTTACGCCTGACGGCAACCCGGTGATGGCCAACAGTCTCGTCAACCAGGTGGGCATGGTGCAGATCAAATAGGCATTCGGTGCCTCGCGCATCGCTAGGAGTGTGCGTACCGGTCGCATGGCTCGTTGATTGACTGACGATCCAGTGAAGTTATCCTTCGCCTCCCTCGTCCGCTTTCCCGCATGGATCTGGCGAAGAAAAAGACATGAACAACACTGCGTCAGGCTCTGACCACCTCGAATTCGATTACATCGTTGTCGGCGCGGGCTCGGCCGGATGTGTGCTTGCCAATCGCCTGACGGCCGACGGCAAGTCTTCAGTGCTGCTGCTCGAGGCCGGCCCGGAGGATAAGCATCTCTGGATTCACATCCCGCTCGGCTATGGCCGGCTGTTCAAGGAAAAAGCCGTCAACTGGATGTACCAGACCGAGCCGGAGCCCGGGCTCAATGGACGCAACGTGTTTCAGCCGCGCGGCAAGGTGCTGGGTGGATCGAGTTCGATCAACGGGCTGCTCTATGTCCGCGGCCAGCACGAAGACTACGATCGCTGGCGCCAGCACGGCAATCTCGGCTGGGGCTACGACGACGTACTGCCTTATTTCAGGAAGGCCGAGGATCAGACGCGCGGCGCCAACGACTTTCACGGCGCCGGCGGGCCGTTGCCGGTCTCGGACTGGCGTCACGCCGATCCGCTGTCGGAGGCGTTCGTCGATGCCGCCGTGCAGGCCGGCATCCCCCGAAATGATGACTTCAACGGCGCCACGCAGGAAGGCGCGGGCTTCTTCCAGACCACGACCAGGGATGGACGGCGCGCAAGCGCGGCGGTCGCCTATCTTCGTCCGGCAAAGGCGCGGCAAAACCTGCACATCGAGACTTCGGCGCTTGCCGAGCGAATTCTGTTCGAAGGACGCCGCGCCGTCGGCGTGTCCTATCGCGCCGCGGGAGTTCCGCGGACCGCGCGCGCCCGCAAGGAAGTTCTGGTTTCGGGCGGCGCGTTCAACTCGCCGCAGCTGTTGCAGCTTTCGGGCGTCGGGCCATCGGAGCTGTTGCGCCAGCACGGCATTGATGTTGTGCTGGATGCGCCTGGCGTCGGCAGTGACTTGCAGGATCATCTGCAGGTTCGCGTGGTGATGCGCTGTTCGCAGGCGATTACGCTGAACGACATCGTCAATAACCCCGTCCGCAAGATGATGACCGGGTTGCGCTACTTCGCGTTCCGCACAGGACCGCTAACGATCGCCGCCGGCACGTCGGGCGCGTTTTTCAGGACCAATCCAAGACTGGCCTCGCCCGATATCCAGATTCACTTCCTGCCGTTCTCGACCGACAAGATGGGTGAAAAGCTGCATCCGTTTTCCGGCTTCACGGCATCGGTCTGTCAATTGCGGCCCGAGAGCCGCGGTTCGATCAGGATCAGAAGCGCGGATCCGGCCGCGCCTCCGGAAATCCGGATCAATTATCTCGCCAGTGAAGTCGACCGCACCACCAATGTCGAGGGCCTGAAGATCCTGCGCAAGATTTTGCATGCGCCTGCGCTCAAGCCTTACACCGTCGAGGAGGTCGATCCCGGCGACAAGATCACGAGTGACGAGGCATTGCTGGCCTATTGCCGCGCCCGCGGCTCTACCATCTATCATCCGACCTCGACCTGCCGGATGGGGAACGATCCGCTCGCCGTCGTCGACCAAAAGCTTCGCGTGCGCGGGATCGACGGCTTGCGCGTGGTCGATGCCTCCGTGATGCCGGATCTCGTCTCGGGCAACACCAACGCGCCGGTCATCATGATCGCCGAAAAAGTCTCCGACATGATCTTGCAGGACGCACGCTAGCGGTGGTCCACTAGTCACGATACCGGGCGGGTGCTATTGCATCGGCGGCAGCGAGACAGCGAGAACGACTTCAATGCGACTGCGGATCGGCACGCGCAAGAGCTCCATGGCCCTGGCCCAGACCGAGGCCATTGCGCGGCAGCTTTCGGCCGCCGTTCCCGGCATCGATGTCGAGATCGTCAAGTTCGAAACATCAGGCGATACCGATCAGACCGGCAAGCTGTTGCCCCATGGCGGCAAGGGCGGAGCCTTTGTCGCCGAAATCCGCAATGCGGTCCGATCAGGCGAATTGCAGGCGGCGATGCATTCGCTCAAGGACATGCCGGGCAATGAAGACACGCCGGGACTTGTGATCGGGGCCACGCTGGCGCGCGATCCCGCGACCGACGTGCTGGTGTTGCGGGCGGGACTCTCGCTCGACGAATTGAGAGCTTCGCACGGCAAGGGCTTCAAGATCGGCACCAACGCGGTGCGCCGCGCCGCCTATGCGCGTCGGCTCTTCCCCGGGATCGAGGTGATCCACTATCGCGGCGCCGCCGATACCCGGGTGCGCAAGCTCGACCGCCTGGAGAAACAGCGGCTTGCCGATGGCGGCGCGGTGGGACCTGCGGATGCGCTGATCATGGCGCGCTCGGGCCTCGAACGCGTGGGCCTTGCGAACCGCATCGCTTACGAATTTCAGGTCACCGAAATGCTGCCGGCCGCGGGGCAGGGGATCGTCGCGGTGGAATGCTCCGCGGATGATTGGCCGACGCGAAGTATCCTCGCGAAAATCGACGACCTCGCCGCGCGCCGCTGCGCCGATGCCGAACGCGAGGTGCTATGGGTGCTCAACGGCCATTGCAATTCCCCGATTGCGGGATTTGCCACCGTCACGGGGCACCAGATGTCGTTGACGGCGTCGGTGCTCGACGAAGACGGCAAGCGCTTCATCGAGGTGTCGCGTCAGGGGCACGCCGATCGGCCGCGCGAACTCGGCCGTGCGGTCGGATTGGAGTTGCTGGCAAAGGGCGCAGCCGACATTATCGAGCGCAGCCGGCCCAAGTGATCTGAAGTGATCGCTAGCCTTTGTAAGCGCGCACGCGCTTGATCATCTGCTCGACATGCGCGATCGGCGTTTCCGGCAAGATTCCGTGGCCGAGATTGAAGATCAGCCGCCCGCTCGCGTAATTTTCCAGGACATCGTCGATGGCGCGATCAAGCGCAGCGCCGCCTGTGATCAACGCCAGCGGGTCGAGGTTGCCTTGAATCGCAATGCGACTCTGCACGCGCTCGCGGATCAGCGCGGGCTCCGCCGCCCAGTCGATGCTGACGCCATCGATACCGGTCGTCTCCACGTAACCTGGCAGCAGGGCGCCTGCGCCTCTGGGAAAGCCGATGATCTTCGCATCGGCAATTTGCTGACGCACGCCTTGGACGATGCGGCGCGTCGGCTCGACCGACCAGCGCGCGAACTCCCGCGGAGGCAATACCCCGGCCCAAGTGTCGAAAATCTGCACGGCATCGGCGCCGGCCTTGAGTTGGCCGACGAGGTACGGAATGGAGTTCTCGACCAGCGTGTCGATGATCTTTTCGAACGCCTCGGGATGACGATAGGCCAGCATGCGCGCCGGCGCCTGATCCGGCGTGCCCTGGCCTGCGACCATGTAGGTCGCGACGGTCCACGGCGCGCCGCAGAAACCGATCAACGCCGTCTTGTCGTTGAGCTCGCGCCGGACGCGACGTAGCGCCTCGAACACCGGTTCCAATTTGGTGAAATCGGCGCGCGGTGCCAGTGTTGCGATCTTGTCTGGCGTATCCAGCGGATCGAGCCGCGGCCCTTCGCCAACCTCAAACCGCACGGAGCGGCCGAGCGCATGGGGAATGACGAGAATATCGGAAAAGATGATGGCGGCGTCGAAGTTGAAACGGCGGATCGGCTGAAGCGTGACCTCGGCCGCATATTCCGGCGTGAAACACAGATCGAGGAAGCTGCCGGCTTTTGCCCGCAACTCGCGATATTCCGGCAGATAGCGCCCGGCTTGCCGCATCATCCAGATCGGCGGCACCGCTTGTCTGTGGCCGGAGAGCACTTCCAGGAATGGTTTTGTCATCGTCACAGACACTCGTTTGTGTTCTCAGTAATGCGGCGGCGGTTCGTTCGCCGGCCGTGGCACCTGGCTTTCGGCTTCCTGCAACCGTTCGCGGAGAGCCACAAGCTGGCGCGTCAGCGCGTCGATTTTCGTCCATTGCTCGGTGACGGTCTTGTTCAGCGTCTCGATGGTATCATCCTGAAACGCCAGCCGCGACTCCAGGAGATCGATGCGTTCGCCGAGTGCTTTGAGGTCACTCACTGCTTTCGAGCTCCGTTTGGCTTTCCAGCTCCGCGGGACGCTCGCGCAAGCCGTGACCAAGCGCGACGCGCTCGTCGAAGACGAAACACTCGCCGCGCCAGCGGCTTTCACCCTCGGGAACATGTTCGAGATAATTCAGGATGCCGCCCTTGAGGTGATAGACCTCGGTAAAACCCCGCGCGAGCAGATAGCTCGAAGCCTTTTCGCAGCGGATGCCACCGGTGCAGAACATCGCGATCTTTCGATGTCGCGCCGGATCGAGATGGTGGGCGGCGAAATCCTTGAACTTGCCGAAGCTTGCAATCGCCGGATCTGTGGCGCCTTCGAAGGTGCCGATCGCAACCTCGAACGCGTTGCGTGTGTCGATGAGCACCGTATCGGGAGAACCGATCAGTTGGTTCCAGTCACGAGGCTCCACATAAGTGCCGACCTGCCGCGTCGGATCGGCGGACTCATCGCCAAACGTGACGATCTCCTTTTTCAGCCGGATCTTGAGGCGGCCGAACGGCATAGACGCCGCGTTGGAGAATTTGAGCTCCAGATGGTCGAGGCGGCCGCCAAACAGATCGCTGTGGCGCAGCGCGGCAACGAACTCGTCGATCGCCTCAGGCCCGCCGGCAAGCGTGCCGTTGATCCCCTCATGCGCCAGCAGCACGCTGCCCTTGAGCGCGAGATCGGCGCACAGCGTCCGCAGCGGCTCGCGCAGTTCGCGGAAGTCCGGCAGGGATGCGAATTGGTAAAAGGCGGCTACCTTGGTTGGCATGTTGGCGGTCTAGTGGTCCGATTCTAACATTCGCATTCCTTCTCAGCTGGCACTTTTGCGAATGTTAGAATCAAAAGGACCACTAGCAAATATAGGTTACTGGTGGAGTTTTCGGATTTGACATTCGCGTCGCGAGTTCGCGGCGGGTGGTGGCGAATGTCAAATCCACTCCACCAGCCAGGGGGTGGTTGCGAAGGGCAGGGGTGACCCTCGACATATGCATCATCTAGCATTGCGCAGGTGGCATTGAGTATGCCAAGTAACCCCCAAATCAAACCCCGGAAATCAGCTTAACTAGCGACAAAGTGAGCCATTTCTTATGAGAAATTTCCATCTCGCCGGCCGGTCGACGGTCCATTCCCAGAACGCCATGGTGGCCACATCCCACCCACAGGCGGCGCTTGCGGCCATCGAGGTGCTGAAAGCCGGAGGAACCGCGGCGGACGCGGCGATCGCGGCTTCCGCGCTGCTGGCGGTGATCGAACCGCAATCGACCGGCATTGGTGGTGACGGCTTCGCGCTGATCCAGCCGAAAGGCGAGGGCAAGATCGTTGCCTATAACGGCTCCGGCCGCGCGCCGAAGGCAGCGACGGCCGAGTGGTATCTCGAGCGCAACATGAAGGGGATCCCGCTGACCTCGGCGCACGCGGTCACCATTCCCGGTGCGATCGATTTCTGGGCGACGATCCTGCGCGACCACGGCAAGTTTGGCTTCGACACTTTGTTCCAGCCCGCGATCAAGGCTGCCGAAGAAGGCTATGTCGTTGCGCCCCGTATTGCCTTCGACTGGAAGAACGGGTTCGAGAAGCTGAAGAAGGGCATCAACACCGAGCGCTATCTGCTGCCGCATGGCAAGGCAGCCGTCGCGGGCGACGTCATCAGGCAGCCGGAGCTTGGCAAGACACTGCGCGCCATCGCCAAGGGCGGACCTGACGCCTTCTACAAGGGCGCGATTGCTGAAGACATGGTCGAGACCCTGCGGGCCGCTGGTGGTCTGCACACCCTGGAAGACTTCGCCGCCCACAAGACCGAAACCACTGTGCCGATCGGCACCATGTATAAAGGTCTCGATGTCTGGCAGTGCCCGCCGAACGGACCGGGCATCACCATGCTGGTGATGCTGAACATTCTCTCGCACTTCGATCTCACGAAATTCGCGCCAATGAGCATCGAGCGTTTCCATCTCGAGGCTGAGGCCGCGCGCGTCGCCTACATGATGCGCGAGCAAAACATCGCCGATCCTGCTTTCGCCAACGTCGATGTCGCCGGCATCCTGAAGAGTTACGCCGACGAATATGTCGGCAAGATCCGCATGGACCGGATGCTGGACCTGCCGAAGGTGTCACCGCCGATGAATCCGTCGACGGTCTACATCACCGTGGTCGACAAGGACCGTAACGTCTGTTCGTTTATCAACTCGGTCGCCCATTCCTGGGCTTCCGCCATCGTCTCCAACAAGACCGGCATCCTGTTCCAGAATCGCGGCGCCGGCTTCCGCGTCGAGCCCGGCCATCCGAACTGCATCGCGCCTGGCAAGCGTCCGCTGCACACGATCATGCCGGCGCTGGCGACCAAAGGCGGCCGCGCGGTCATGCCGTACGGCGTGATGGGCGGTCAGTACCAGCCGGTCGGCCAGACCCACGTGCTGACCAACGTCGTGGACTACGGGTGCGATGTGCAGGAGGCGATCGATATGCCGCGCGGCCTGCATTACGAAGGCGTCTATCAGCTTGAAGACGGCGTGCCGGCGGAGATCGTCGCGGGCCTGCAGAAGCTCGGGCACCAGACCACCAAGGTTATTCCTCCGCTCGGCGGCGGTCAGGCGATCTGGATCGACTGGGAGAAGGGAACGCTGACCGGCGGCTCCGATCCCCGCAAGGACGGCTGCGCGCTCGGCTATTAAAGGATCGACCCCGCTGGTCTTGCGGGGGGCGTTGGGATAGACAGGCGCCCGATCGTTTTGAAAAGGTAAGCCACCATGCGCACGACGTTTTCCACTTTGGCCGCCATTGCGTTGACGGTTCTGACCGTATCGGCAGTCTCGATGCCGACATCGGCGATGGCGCAAACCCCGGGAAAAGCCATGACCACAGCTTCAGGACTTCAGATCATCGACACCAAGGTTGGTACCGGCGCGACGCCCAAGCCCGGCCAGATCTGCGTCGTACATTACACCGGCTGGCTCTATCAGGATGGCCAGAAGGGCAAGAAATTCGACTCTTCGGTCGACCGCAACGATCCGCTGGAATTTCCGGTCGGACAGCGCAAGGTGATCGCCGGCTGGGATGAAGGCGTTGCGTCGATGAAGGTCGGCGGCAAGCGCACCCTGATCATTCCGCCCGAGCTCGGCTATGGCGCGCGCGGCGCTGGCGGCGTCATTCCGCCGAATGCGACCCTGATCTTCGACGTCGAATTGCTCAACGTGAAGGGCTGACGCGCCCGCGGTCGCTCAGGTAGCGGCGGCGGTTTTCGGCCAGCGTTTTTGCCAGGGATTTAACCGGAAGGCACCCACATGTCGAAATCGCACGATCACGACCATTCTGGGCATTCACATCACCACGGCGAGAGCCGCTGGAAGCACGATGGCGTTCGCGTCATTCCCGGTAATCAGCTTGATCCCAACGTGCCTTCGACCGCCGGCATGGACCGCAAGGCCGCGATCAATTTTGCCCGCGTCGGCGCCCAGAAACTGTGGGCCGGCACCGTCACCATCAAGCCGGACGCCAAGACCGGCGCGCATCATCACGGTCACCTCGAGAGCATCATCTACGTCGTCAAGGGCAAGGCGCGGATGCGCTGGGGCGATCATCTCGAATTCACCGCCGAAGCCAATCCCGGCGATTTCATTTTCGTGCCGCCTTACGTGCCGCATCAGGAAATCAACGCCAGTCCCGATGAGGCGCTGGAGTGCGTGCTGGTGCGCAGCGACGGCGAGGCGGTCGCGATCAACCTCGACATCGAGCCGGTCGAGAAGCCGGAAAAGGTGCTGTGGGTCGATCCCGTGCACCGCGATCCCAACGCCAGTTAACGCCTGGACCGTCGGTCAAACACGACGTCGTTACCGCGCGGCGAAGCTGCGGCCATGCTCCGCAGCGCGGAATAGCTTCCGGCGCTTTCAGCTGTCTGCTAGATTGCTGATGGATTCATAAGTATGCGATTTCATTAGATGAAAATCGCATCACCGCACTTCGCGATACAAATTCCAAGATCAAATTCAAAGACCAAATTCAAAGATCAAAAACTTCGGAGAGGAATCGTGACGCAATCCAACGACCAACTCGTCAATCAACCGCTCGGACGGCGCACCCTGATGAAGGGCGCCGGCCTCGGCCTTGTCGCGGGAAGCCTGTCGGCGACGCTGCCCGCGCCAAGCGCGAGCGCTGCCACCGAAGGCGGCGAGATCTGGAGCAGCGAATATTGGGCGAAGAAGGGCGACGTGCCGTTGTGGATGTTCCGCAAGCGCGTTGGCGCGCCGAAAGCCGGCGAGCCTTCCAAGCCGGTGCTGTTCTTCGTGCATGGCTCGTCGGTGACATCGCGCTGCTTCGATATTCACGTCAAAGGTGGCGGCGAATACTCCGTGATGGACGAGTTCGCTCGTTACGGCTTCGATTGCTGGACCATGGATCACGAGAACTACGGCAAGTCGGGCCGGACCTCCGGCAATTCCGACATCAAGAGCGGTGTCGAAGATCTCAAGGCTGCGCTCGACGTCCTCTCCAAGGAAACCGGACGGCAGAAGTATCACTTCCTCGGTGAATCCGCTGGCGCGATCCGTGCAGGCGCTTTTGCGGAAGTCCAACCCGACCGCGTCGATCGTCTGGTGCTTGCCGCTTTCACTTACAAGGGCGATGGTGCACCGACCCTTGTCAAGCGTGCCGAGCAGCTCGACTATTATCGCACGCACAACATGCGCAAGCGTGATCGCGAGATGATCCGCTCGATCGCCACCCGCGACAAGCCGGGCACCAGCGAACTCGCCGCTGTCGAGGCGTTGGCCGACGCCGAGATGCCGTTCGGCGATCAGGTTCCGACCGGCACCTACCTCGATATGACGTCCAAGATGCCGCAGGTCGATCCCAAGAAGGTCGTCGTGCCGACGCTGGTGATCAGCGGTCAATATGACGGAAATTCTACCGTTGCGGACCTGCAGGATTTCTACGGACAATTGCCCAACGGCGATCGCCAATTGATCATCCTGCCCGGCGTGGCGCACTCGGTTGTGCTGGCCACGAACCGGCAGTTGTTCTGGCACGCGACCAAGGCGTTCCTGACCATGCCAACGCCGATCTCGACATAATAACAAGACGATCCAGGTTTTGACTGATGGCCGGGCTTTGCCCGGCCATTTTTCTTGTGGGCGGCAATTGGACGGCGTCGATTATTTGGATGCGGTTTGCCCGGTGAGATTGACGACCTGAACGCGGCGGTTGACGGCCGCGGCCGGCGCGTTGGGGTCTTTCAACCGGGTCTTGCCATAGCCGACGGCGACGAGATCGCTCCCGGCGATGCCGAACTTCGCGCTGAGATATTGTTTGATCGTATCGGCGCGGCGTTCGGAAAGATCCTGATTGAAGCTTTCGCCGCCGATGGCGTCGGTGTGACCGGCCACCACAAAGGTCGAGCCTTTGAACGCCGGATTTGAAAGCGCCTTGCCGAGTTCCTGTACGGCGGGCAGCGAGGCCTGGCTGATCTTCGCAGAATTATATTCAAACTGGATATCGAGATCGATCTTGGGCTTTGCAGCCGCAAGTTCCGCAATCCCGTCGCGCTCGCCCAGCGAAAGCGAGCGGGTTTTCCGGTTGCGAACGCTATTGATGAAGCTGTCTTCCCGGGTCTGGACCGCGGGATCGGGCCGGTCGGCCGAAAGGCTGCGGGTCAGTGTCGTCGGTTGCAGCGCATTGACGATCTGCTCCGCGAAGACGTCAGCCGCAAGCGCCGTGCCTGCCGTCATCAGCGCGGCGCCGAATGCGATCGCCAAGCTGCGGGAAATTCCGGGAAAGCCGTTCATGGGTTTTGATCCTCGCCATTACGTTCGGTTGGATGCTCCGACGGCAGGAGAGGTTCAATTCCAATCACGTGATTCACTTCACGCAAGCGATCGAGGACCGATATCGCCGACGATTCAATAATTCACGCGCAGCCCGACGCCGCCGTGAATCGTGTTGCCGACGGGTTGCGGCCCTAACGTGCCGTTGACAAAAAGATCGGCGACCCAGCCCTTGGTGATGCGGAATCCAACCCGGCCGCCATATTCGAACCAGCTCTGGTTTCCGATTGTGGGCGCCACCAGACCATCCTCGCCGGTAACAGTGGCAACGAGGCCGGAGTGGTTTGCGAACGACTGCACAAACCCGCCGTTGATATTGGTTTCGATATTGTCGCCGAACAGATGCGTCCACTGCGCGCCGATCTTGGCCAGATTGGTTCGGTCGGTGCCGCCCGCGACGTTCGCGCTGAATGCATTGGAAGCGGCGTTCGGATCGCTGTAGCCACTCACGCTTTGCCACAACTGCCAGACCTCGACGGACGCGGCGAGTTCGTCGCGTGGCGATAGCCGGGTGATCCAGCCGGCCCGTCCGTACACGCTATATTCGCTGGCATTGGTCGAGCTCTGCAGCGCAATGCTTGGCGGCGCAGCGGGGCCGAAAGCTGTCGTGTAACTGTAGCTGCGGCTGTAGCTGACCTTTTCGAAGGGCGTCAGGATGGTGCCGACATCGAAGAACGGTCGCGAGGAGCCCCAATCCGTGAAATCGTAGCGCAACGCGAAAGCACCGATCGGCGCATCGGTCACCTTGTATCCGCTCTCGCCGTATTGGGTATAGGCGAGGCCTGCCAGAAGCGACAGGTTATTCGTGATTTCCTTGCGGCCGTGAATGCCGGCCGAGAACGACCCGGCGGAGCCGAACGCGCTCACGCAGTCGCTGCAATTGATCTGTTCGTTGACGCCGAGCAACACGGTGCCGAGCACACGGTTGGTGATGATCTGGTTGAAGCGCTGATCGACGACCCCTTTGATCGAACCGCTGCTGGAACCTGAATCATTGTAGCAGGGGCCTTCTCCGTTGTTGAGGCAGTACCCCGCGGCCTTTGCCGCCGGCGGAAGCATCAGCACCTGGAGGGAAACGCCGGAAAGCACCGCGGCGACGAAGATCCTGGCGTCGAATTTGCGTGGGGATGCGGCCATCGTCAGCGTCCACACAGCGCGCTGGTTTCGACGGGGCCGCTGTCGACGGGCGGCGGAGCGGCTTCGGCAAATTGTGTCACGCTGCAAAGCCCCGGCGCCGCCGTGCAGTTCCCGGCGAACGTCCAGCTCGAGGAGTCGGATTTCTTGATCGTGGTCTTGCCGCCATTGCCGGTCGACGTGATGGTGGCGGTATCGCCCGGATTCGTCAGTTCAATGCAGGCGCCGCCGATGGCGCAAACGCGCGAGGCGCCTTCCTGCAGCACCACGGTGGTCTTGCCCCGCTGCGACAGAATATCGAGAACGGTGCCGCGTACGCCGATGCTCGCGATCGGCGTTTTGATCGTGTAGGCCGCCTTCTCGGAGTGGCCCGTGACGAAACGAAACGCACCCGTTGCGAGCTTGATGGCGATCTCGCGATAGGAACGCTCGTCGTTGAAGACCGTGCGGTCGAGCGTGATCGAGGCATTGGGACCGATCGAAAGATTGGTGCTGTCGGCCATCACGAGCTTGGCCGCGCTCTCCGTGCCGGTACGCACGGTCTCGTCGCGCATGAGGCCGTCGCCGACGGCGATGGGCATGGTCAGCGAGCCCGCGACACGGGCAACCTGGTTTTGCACGAGAACCGCTTCACCGACGCGGGTCTGCGCCTGGGCTGGATTGAGGGCTAGTCCCGCAAAGGGCAACAGGACCGAAAAGAGGAAAACACGCTGGCGCCAATTCATCTGTGTTGTGTCTGCCGCTTTCGTTGTCCCGCATGCAGCAGTCCATGTGGCATATTTGTCACAAGCGACGTGCTACGACACCGACAATTAGTGATGGCCGCGTCGCTTTCAGTTCAAATCCAGGAAGCAAAAAAAAACTTGGACTATTGCGAAAAAGACTTGGACTCTTGCGAAGCTCAGCGGGAGTTGATGTCTGGATCGCAAAGCTGTCGCTTGTTCGCCGAGGTGCGAACAAAAAATTGGCCAGATGGGTTTCTAAAGATGGCCGGTCTGCGACTGCGAATGCTGCGAGTACCATCAACTGTCTCTGTTTCCGACCCAAAAGAAGCCAAACGAATATCAGGGGCATCGCCCGACCATGCCAGGGCAGACGGGAACCTCCGCGGCCGTGCTGGTTGGTTCGGCGATCATTGCGACCGCAATCCTGCTGTCGACGCTGGTGACGGCCGTGGGCACGCGCTTCATCGGCATGGAAAGCGGGCTTGAAGACAATGTGTGGCTGATCGATCGGCTCACGGGCAGCGTTTACCGGTGCAAGGCGCCGCAACGCGGCAAGGCGGTGTGCGACGCCGAGACGGCGACGGGCAGCATCGGCGATCGCGCCAAGCCCTGAGCCGCCAGAGCTTTCGGACCAAAAGGCCTGCCTGAGATGTGCGAATCCCGTTAAGTTGCTGGGTTATGCCCGCCGACAAGCCAATACCGATGACCAAAGCCGCCGCCAGAGCGATCTGGCTGCGTGCCCAGCGGCTTGATTCCGAGGCGCCGTTCGGCGAGGGCCCGCGAGCCACGGCCGCGGCGGTCGAGCATCTCGGTTATGTGCAGATCGACACCATCCATGTGATCGAGCGCTGCCACCATCATATTCTGTGGAACCGCATTCCCGCTTATCGCAGGACCGATCTGCGTCACGCCCAGAGCATCGACAAAAGCGTGTTCGAATACTGGACCCACGCGCTGGCTTACGTGCCGGCGAAGGATTTCCGGTTTTTTATTCCGGCGATGAAGCTGCATCGGCGCGAGGGGCACAAATGGTTCAAGGAGGTAAAGCCCGCCGATTTGCGCAAGGTGATGCGGCTTCTGAAGAAGGACGGCGCACTGACCATTCGCGACATCGAGGATGATGTGCTGGTCGAGAAGGTGCATGCGTGGGCAAGCCGCAAGCCGTCGAAGCGGGCGCTGCAACTCGCCTTTTATGAGGGGCGGGTCACCATCTCCGAGCGCAACGGCATGCTCAAGACCTATGACCTGATGGACCGGCACTTTGGCTGGGACCGGTTGCCGAAAGCAGCATCAACGCGCGAAATCTCCGGATATCTGCTGGATCGCGGCCTCCGCGCGCAGGGGCTGGTCAGCCTCGATTCCATCTGCCATCTCGATGCGCCGAGCAAAGCGGCGGTGCGGCGTTTGATCGAGGCCCGCGTTCGCCGCAAGGAGCTCGTTGCCGTCGCGCTGGAAGGCGCCGGCAAGCAGGAGCATTGGGCGGAGCCCGCGACGCTCGAGACCGTCGTGAACGGCGTCGGCGAGCGCGTGCATGTTCTTTCCCCGTTCGATCCCTTGATTATCCAGCGCAAGCGAACGCAGCTGATTTTCGGCTATGAGCATTTTTTCGAAGCCTATGTGCCGAAGGAGAAACGCCGCTTCGGCTATTTCGCGCTGCCGGTCCTGGTTGGGGACGCCATCGTGGCGGCGCTCGATCTCAAGACCGATCGCCAGAACGGGAAATTGCTGTTGCAGAAATGGAATTGGGTGGGGAGCGCCACGAGGGGCCCACGCAAGGAGTTGAAGCGGAAAATCGAGGAAGAACTGCACCGCTTCGAGCGTTTTCAGCTCGGCGAGTGAGGCATTGCGGCTACCCGGCTCGGCTATTCCGCGCGAGAGCGGTGAATGGTATGGGAGGCGTGGGCCTAAACGCACAAAACAATAATTTCGGGGGAGACTATCCATGGCTGCCGCATCTCAAGGCGTCACCGGTGCGAACGCAAGCGAACTGGAGCGATCGACCATCCGCACGATCTCGTGGCGGCTGATTCCGTTTCTGGTGCTGGCCTATTTCTTTTCCTACCTCGACCGCGTCAATCTCGGCTTCGCCGCGCTGACCATGAACGCGGAACTGAAATTCTCGCCCACGATCTTTGCCTGGGGCGCCGGCATCTTTTTCTTCGGCTATTTCATTTTCGAGGTGCCGAGCAATCTTGCGCTGGAGAAGTTCGGCGCCAGCCGCTGGATCGCCCGCATCATGGTGACCTGGGGCATCATCTCGGCGCTGATGGCGACCGTCAGCGGCGAGTGGAGCTTTTACATTCTGCGCTTCCTGCTCGGCGTTGCCGAAGCCGGCTTCTTCCCCGGCATCATCCTCTATCTCACCTATTGGTATCCGGCCGAGTATCGTGCGCGTTTTCTGGCCGCCTTCGCCATCGCCGTTCCCGTTTCGACCGTCATCGGCGCGCCGGTGTCGGGATTGCTGCTCGGGCTCGACGGCGCGATGGGCCTCAAGGGCTGGCAGTGGCTGTTCATCATCGAAGGTGTTCCTTCGATTTTGCTCGGCATTGTCACTTGGTTCTATCTCACGGACAGGCCTGAACACGCCAATTGGCTTTCGCCCGAGCAGAAGTCCTGGCTTGCCGCAAAACTCAATGCGGAAACGACCGCCAAGCAGGCCGCGAAACATATGACGCTGGGCGAGGCCTTGTCGTCGCCGAAAGTGATCATGCTGAGCCTGGTCTATTTCGGCTTCGTCGGCGCGCTCTATGGCATGCAATTCTGGCTGCCGCAGATCGTGAAGGCGTTCGGCTTGACGAATGCGCAGACCGGCTTCGTCACCGCGATCCCTTATCTGTTCGGCACGATTGCGATGATTCTCTGGGCGCGGCATTCGGATGCTACGCGGGAACGTGTTGTCCATGTCGGCGCGCCGCTTCTGCTCACCGCGCTCGCCTTGGCGGCGTCTGGCTACATCCTTGACGCCTCCACGACCGTAGCGGTGCTGACGATCGCCGCCGTCGGGGTGTTCTGCACCTTCGGCGTGTTCTGGACGTTGCCGACCGCGTGGCTTTCCGGGACAGCGGCTGCGGGCGCGATCGCGCTGATCAACTCGATCGGCAACCTCGCGGGCTTCGGTGGGCCGTACCTGATCGGCTGGGTGACGCAGGCAACCGGCAACACCCAGAACGGACTACTGGTTCTCGCCGTGTTGCCCTTGATCGGCGGCCTTCTGGTGTTCCTCAGCGGCCAGGAGAGCAAGACCGAGTTCGCCAATTCGGTGAAGGCTTCCTAGTCAATTCCGTTAAGGCGTCCCAAGGGGCGCTTGCCCCCTACCGGCCTGCTCGGGGTCACCGAACCGGTTATTCGGAGTTAACGATCACGCTTTCCTGATGACTAACGAATATTGACTTTTATCAGTTACCAATCGATACTCCTCACAGGCTGAGAGCCAAGAGGAGCGCGTGATGCTGGTTGGTTGGATTTTTTCTAGCTATTCCAGGCTCTTAGCTGGAATTTCACTGGCGGCCGTGGCGGTGGCCCTGGGCGGCTGCAACAACGCGGTAGCTGAAAAGCCTGCGGAATCGCGGCCGGTCTTGGTCGCCACCGTCCATTATGAATCCCAATCCCCCGAGCGCAGCTTTGTCGGAACGATCAGGCCCCGGATCGAAACCGACATGGGTTTTCGCGTCGCGGGGAAAGTGGCGAAGCGGCTGGTCGAGGTTGGCCAGACGGTCGATGTCGGCCAGCCGCTCGCCACGCTCGATGAAGTCGATCTGAAATTGCAGGCCGAGCAGGCCGAGGCGGAATTCAGCGCTGCGACCGGCGTGCTGGCCCAGGCCGGCGCCGCTGAACAGCGCGCCAAGGATCTCCGCGCCAAGGGTTGGGCCACCGATGCAACGCTCGATTCCGCCAAGGCGGCAGGCGACGAGGCCCGCGCGCGGCTCAATCGCGCCGAGCGCTCGGTCGAACTGACCAAGAACTCTCTTTCCTATGCAACGTTGGTGGCGGACACCCGTGGTGTTGTCACTGCGACGTCGATCGAGCCCGGCCAGGTGGTTGCCGCGGGCCAGGCCTCGGTCCGTGTCGCCCGGCTTGGCGAGAAGGAAGCGGTCGTCGCGATCCCCGAGACGCTTCTCAGTCGTGCCAAGTCGGGCGTTGCCACGGTCGCGCTGTGGTCGGACGCCGGGAAGACGTATGCCGCAAAACTGCGCGAGGTCGCACCCTCGGCCGATCCCGCGACACGAACCTATCTTGCCAAGTTTTCGCTGCCGGAGGCGGGAGACAGCGTCTCGCTCGGCATGACCGCGACATTGACGCTGTCCGATCCGCAGTCCGACCGCGTGGCGCGGCTGCCGTTGTCGGCGCTGTACAACCAGGGCGGCGATCCCTCGCTCTACGTCGTCGACGACAAGGGCGCAATTTCCCTAAGGCCGGTCGTCGTGAAGTCGTACGACAGCCATTGCGTCATCATCGCCAGCGGCGTCGACGAGGGCGCGAAGATCGTCACGCTCGGCGTGCAGAAGCTTGATCCGAGCCAGAAGGTCCGGGTCGTATCGTCCTTGTCGTTCTGATTTTTCACGGTCATTCCGGGGCGCGAGCCATCAGCGAGCGAACCCGGAATCTCGAGATTGACGAAAATAAAGATAAGGCATTGGAGAGTCCGATGAAGCGCTTCAACCTGTCGGCCTGGGCGGTCAGTCATCCCGCGCTGGTGTTGTTCCTGATCGTCGCATTGGGCGTCGCCGGGTTCTTCTCCTACCAGAAGCTCGGCCGGGCCGAGGACCCCTTCTTCACGGTGAAGGTGGTGAACGTTTCGGCGTTCTGGCCGGGCGCCACCACCAAGGAGATCCAGGAACAGGTCGCCGATCCCATCGAGAAGAAGATGCAGGAACTGCCCTATTTCGAAAAGGTGCAGACCTATTCCAAGCCCGGCTTCACCGCGTTGCAAGTCACCTTCCGCGATTCCACGCCGCCAAAGGACGTGCCGTACCTGTTCTATCTGTTGCGCAAGAAGCTCGTCGACGTGCAGGGCCAGTTGCCCGCAGGCCTGCTCGGGCCGGTCGTCAACGACGAATTCTCCGACGTCGATTCCATCCTCTACATGATGACCAGCGACGGCGCCGATTACGCCCAGCTCAAGAAGGCCGCCGAAGGCCTGCGTCAGCGCCTCCTGAAAGTCACCGGCGTGACCAAGGTCGATATCTACGGCACGCAGGACGAAAAGATCTTCGTTGAGTTTTCACACGCGAAACTCGCCACGCTTGGCATCACGCCGCAGGCACTGTTCGATTCGCTCGCCAAACAGAACAACGTGGTGCCGGCTGGTACGGTCGAGACGTCGTCGCAACGCGTGCCGCTGCGCGTCACCGGCGCGCTCGATGGCGCCAAGGCGGTCGCGGAGACGCCGGTCGAAAGCAACGGCCGCGTATTCCGCCTGGGCGATATCGCAACCGTCAACCACGGCTTTGTCGATCCGCCGAGCTTTGTCGTGCGCCAGGAAGGCAAGCCCGCCATCGGCGTCGGCGTGGTCACGGCCAAGGGAGCCAACATCCTCGAACTCGGCAAGGAAGTGACGGCCGCGACCAATGAATTCATGAAAGCAGTGCCGCAGGGTATCAACGTCGACCGCATCGCCGATCAGCCGGAAGTGGTCGAGCATGCCGTCAGCGAATTCGTGCATTCCTTTGTCGAAGCGCTCGCGATCGTGCTGTTTGTCAGCTTCCTCGCCCTCGGATGGCGTACCGGTATCGTGGTGGCGGCCTCGGTGCCGCTGGTGCTCGCCATCGTGTTCATCGTGATGGACGCGATGTCGCTCGACCTGCATCGTATCACGCTCGGCGCCCTGATCATCGCGCTCGGCCTTCTGGTCGACGACGCCATCATCGCGGTCGAGATGATGGTGGTGAAGATGGAGCAGGGCTGGGACCGCATCCGTGCGGCGTCCTTTGCCTGGGAATCGACGGCCTTTCCGATGCTGACAGGCACGCTGGTCACCGCCGCGGGCTTCCTGCCGATCGGCTTCGCCAATTCGGCGGTCGGCGAATATGCCGGCGGCATTTTCTGGATCGTGGCGATCGCGCTGGTCGCCTCCTGGTTCGTCGCGGTGATCTTCACGCCCTATATCGGCGTCAAGCTGCTGCCGAACATCAGGCTGCATCAGAATCACGATCCGCATGCGATCTACGACACGCGGATGTACCGTGGCTTGCGCCGCGTCATCCAGTGGTGCGTCGACCACCGGGTCAAGACCGTGCTTGCGACCGCCGGCGTCTTCGTGCTCTCGATCGTTGCGTTCGGTCACGTCCAGCAGCAGTTCTTTCCGCTGTCGGAGCGCCCCGAACTGTTTTTGCAGCTCCGTCTGCCGGAAGGCACCGCCTTTAACGTGACTGAAAAGTCGGTGAAGAAGGCCGAAGAGCTGCTCAAGGACGACAAGGACATCGCGACCTATACGTCCTATGTCGGCCAGGGCTCGCCGCGTTTCTGGCTCGGATTAAACCCGCAGCTCCCGAACGAGGCATTCGCCGAGATCGTGATCGTCGCCAAGAATGTGGAGGCGCGCGAGCGGATCAAGGCGAAGATCGAGCAGGCGGCGGAAGAGGGCGATCTGTCG
This sequence comes from Bradyrhizobium erythrophlei, assembly GCF_900142985.1. Lineage (NCBI taxonomy): Bacteria > Pseudomonadati > Pseudomonadota > Alphaproteobacteria > Hyphomicrobiales > Nitrobacteraceae > Bradyrhizobium > Bradyrhizobium erythrophlei. The sequence goes on along the minus strand of NZ_LT670849.1, from coordinate 1,186,397 downwards.
GAAGCGCGCGTGCGCGTCGACCGCTTCAATTTCGGTCCGCCGGTCGGCTTCCCGGTCCAGTTCCGCGTGATCGGACCCGATCCGCAGGTCGTGCGCGATATCGCCTACAAGGTGCGCGACATCGTCGGGCAGAACAAAAATATCCGGGAAGCGCAACTCGACTGGAACGAACAGTCGCCGTATCTCAAGCTCGTCGTCGATCAGGATCGCGCCCGTGCGCTTGGCCTGACGCCGCAGGACGTCTCGCAGGCGCTCGCGATGCTGATCTCGGGCGTACCGGTGACGACCGTGCGTGACGGCATCGAGAAGGTCGACGTGGTGGCGCGCGCCGTCCCGTCGGAGCGGCTCGATCTCGGCCATGTCGGCGATCTCACCGTGACCTCGCGCAACGGCGTGGCGGTGCCGCTGACGCAAATCGCCAAGATCGAATACTCCCACGAGGAGCCGATCATCTGGCGGCGCAACCGCGACATGGCGATCACGGTGCGTGCCGAGGTCGTCGACGGCGTGCAAGCGCCTGACGTGACCAACCAGATCTGGCCGCAGCTCAAGGAGATCCGCGACCACCTCGAGCCGGCCTACCGCATCGAGCCGGGCGGCGCGTTCGAGGAATCCGAGAAGGGCAACGCCTCGATCTTCGTGCTGTTTCCGCTGATGGTGATCGTGATGCTGACGCTTCTGATGATCCAGTTGCAGAGCTTCTCGCGCCTGTTCCTGGTGTTTCTGACCGCGCCGCTCGGCATCGTCGGTGCTTCGTTGGGCTTGAACGTCGCCAACCAGCCCTTTGGCTTCGTGGCGCTGCTCGGCCTGATCGCGCTCGCCGGCATGATCATGCGCAATGCCGTGATCCTGGTCGATCAGATCGAGAGCGACGTCGCCGACGGCCTGACCCGGCGCGAGGCCATCATCGAAGCCACCGTCCGGCGTGCCAGGCCGGTGGTGCTGACGGCGCTCGCTGCGATTCTGGCAATGATTCCGCTGTCGCGCTCGGCGTTTTGGGGGCCGATGGCCATCACGATCATGGGAGGGCTGTTCGTTGCGACCTTCCTGACCTTGCTGTATCTGCCGGGCCTCTATGCACTGTGGTTCCGCAAAAGCCTTGAAGAAAGCGGCGGAAGCGTTCATGTTGGCCTCGCGCTGCAGCACCAGGACAACGTCCAGCCGGTATTTCCATTAGCTGCGGCTGAATGATTGAACATCGGCAATGATTGAACATCGGCGCTTTGAGGGCGTTTGCAAAATGGGCCTGCTCGAACCGAGCAGGCTGGACTGAGTAGAGATATGACGCTGATTACCGAAACGATGGAGCCGGACACGAGAGAGCGGATTCTCGTGGTGGCGGAACGCCTGTTCCGCGAACTCGGCTACCAGAAGACCACCGTCGGCGACATCGCCAAGGCGCTGCATATGAGCCCGGCCAATGTGTATCGCTTCTTCGATTCGAAGAAGGCGATCCATGAGGGCGTCGCCCGCATCCTGATGGGCGAGGTGGAGGTGGCCGCCCAGGCCATCATGGCGAAGCCCGGCCCCGCAACGCCGCGTTTGCGGGAGTTGTTGTCCACGATCCATCGCATGAACTCGGAGCGCTTTGTCGGCGATTCCAAGCTGCATGAGATGGTCGAGATCGCGATGGAAGAGAGCTGGGAGGTCTGTGTTGCGCATATGCAGACCGTCGTCGAATCCATCGCCGGCGTGGTCGCGCAAGGTGTCGCCTCTGGCGAATTCGAGGCGCAGGATGTGCCGTTAACCGCCCTGTGCATCTGCCAGGGCATGATGGGTTATTTTCATCCGCAGATGATTGCCCAGGCCGTCAACAAGCCCAAGCCCCACGCGCCGATCGAGCAGATGATCGATTTCCTGCTGGTCGGGCTGGCCACGCGCAAGCATTCGTGAGAACGCCGGTCTATCCGGCGTCATCACCGGGCTTGACCCGGTGATCCACGTCTTGCTTTCTTTGCGTTCGAGACAAAGACGTGGATGGCCGGGGCATAGGCGAGCGGAAGCGACGCCGTTCTTCGAACGGCTACGCCCGGCCATGATGAAGGGGTACGTTGCTTGCAGCGATGACCATTGAGGGGAAACAAGTGACCGAAAAAGATCTGCACTATTACGAGCCGAAGAATGGCCACGGCCTCAAGCACGATCCGTTCAACGCCATCGTCGCGCCGCGGCCGATCGGCTGGATTTCATCGCGCGACGGCAAGGGCAACGTCAATCTGGCGCCGTACAGTTTTTTCAACGGCTTCTGCTACGTGCCGCCGATCATCGGCTTTTCCTCGACCTCGTGGAAAGACAGCGTCAATAACATCCGGGAAACCGGCGAGTTCGTCTGGAATCTTGCCACCAGGGATCTGGCGAAGCAGATGAATGCGACCGCAGCCCACGTCGCCCGCGAGGTCGACGAGTTCTCGATCGCCGGCCTGACGCCTGCGCCGTGCAAGATCGTCAACGTGCCGCGCGTCGCCGAAAGCCCGGTTTCGTTCGAATGCAAGCTGACCCAGGTGATTCAGTTGCAGCGGGCCGACGGCAGGCTGGCCGATGCCTGGCTGACGCTGGGCGAGGTCGTTGCCGTCCACATCGACAAGGCCATGATCCGGGACGGCGTCTACCAGACCGCGCTCGCTCACCCCATCGTACGCGCGGGCCGCAGGGGCGATTATTTCGAGATTCGCGAGGACGCGATGTTCGAGATGACGCGGCCGGATTGAGGTCTTCCTCCGACCGTACATTCAGTGAATCGCAACGCTAAAGCCCAATAAAAACCGGTGTTTCCGGCCAAGAACGTAAATATTCGTTCCGATGGCGCCGCATCAATTTGTCCTTTTTTCGGGGCGAACTGTTCACCCGAATCCGGTTTATTCAGTTAGAATTACGGCCCGCGCCGCCGATATCTGAGGACATCGCCATGAGCTCCTTTCGCCGCGATTTCATCACCAAGCCGATATTCTCCTGGGCGCGCGGGGTCTTGCCGTCGATGTCCGACACCGAGCGCGAGGCGCTGGAGGCGGGCGACGTCTGGTGGGATGCGGACCTTTTCACCGGCAATCCCGACTGGTCGAAACTGCTGAAGCAGGCGCCGGCGACGCTGACGGCCGAGGAGCAGGCTTTCCTCCATGGTCCGGTCGACGAGCTCTGCGCGATGCTCGACGACTGGAAGATCAACTGGGAATGGCGCGACCTGCCGCCCGAGGTCTGGGACTTCATCAAGCAGAATAGGTTCTTCGGGATGATTATTCCGAAGGAACACGGGGGCTTGGGCTTTTCGCCTTATGCGCATTCCGAAGTGGTGCGCAAGCTGTCGTCGCGGTCGCTGGTCGCCGCCGTCACGGTGATGGTGCCGAACTCGCTCGGGCCCGGCGAACTCCTGATGCGCTTCGGCACCAGGGACCAGCAGGAACGCTGGCTGCCGCGATTGGCCGATGGCCGCGACATTCCCTGCTTCGGCCTGACCAGCCCGGAGGCGGGCTCCGATGCGGCCTCGATGGTCGACAGTGGCGTGATCTGCAAGGGCACGTTCGATGGCAAGGAGGTTACTGGCCTTCGTCTCAACTGGCACAAGCGCTATATCACGTTGGGTCCGGTCGCGACCTTGCTGGGACTCGCGTTCAAGGCCTATGACCCCGATCATCTCGTAGGCACCGAGGAAGAGCTCGGCATCACGGTTGCGCTGATCCCGACCGAGCTTCCGGGCGTCTCCATCGGACATCGTCATTTGCCGGCGATGCAGGTGTTTCAGAACGGCCCGAACTGGGGCAAGGACGTCTTCATCCCGCTTGACTATATCATCGGCGGAAAAGAACGCCTCGGTCAGGGCTGGAAGATGCTGATGACGGCGCTTGCCGCCGGCCGCGGCATTTCGTTGCCGTCGCTGTCGGCGGCAGGTGCTGCCTACGCGGCGCGCACCACCGGCGCCTATGCGCGCATCCGCGAGCAGTTCGGTATTTCGATCAGCAAGTTCGAAGGCATCGAGGAGCCGCTCGCGCGTATCGCGGGTACCGCTTACCTGCTCGATGGCGCGCGGCGGCTGACCTGCGCGGCGCTGAACGAGGGTCATCATCCAGCGGTGATTTCCGGCATCATGAAGCTGCAAGCGACCGAGCGCATGCGGATTGCGATCGACGACGCCATGGATATCCACGGCGGCAAGGCCGTGATCGACGGGCCGCAGAACTACCTCGGCAATCTCTATCGCTCGGTGCCGGTCGGCATCACGGTGGAGGGCGCCAATATCCTCACCCGTAACCTGATCGTATTCGGGCAGGGCGCGATCCGCGCCCATCCGTATCTCCTGCTGGAAATGAATGCGCTCGGCGAGCAGGACCGCGCCAAGGGCCTGGATGCGTTCGATGACGCATTCTGGAAACATGTCGGGCACAGCGTGGTCACGCTGTTCCGCGCTCTCGGCCGCAGCTGGACCGGCGGGATGTTCGCGCCGGCGCCCGATGCCGGCGATGCGACGCAATTCTATCGCCAGCTTTCGGGCTATTCGTCGGCGTTTGCGCTTTGCGCCGACATGGCGTTGCTGACGCTCGGCGGCGCGCTCAAACGCAAGGAAATGCTCTCGGCGCGCTTTGGCGACATCCTGTCCGAACTGTATCTTCTCTCGGCGGCGCTCAAGCGCTGGCAGGACGAGGGACGGCAGACGGCCGATTTCGCCGCGCTCGAATGGTGCATGGCGAGCGGCTTCCGCACCATCGAGAACCGCTTTGCGGAAATTCTGGCGAACCTGCCCAATCGGTTCGTGGCGATCATCCTGAAGTTTGTTGTTCAGCCGTTCGGTGCGCGCGTGCTCGGGCCGTCCGACCGCGTGGTGCATGAATGCGCCCAGCTTGTGCTGGAACCGTCCGCGGTGCGCGACCGGCTGACGCCGGATCTCGCCCATGTCGACGACGACGGTGGCGTGGCGCGGCTGGAGAAGGCGTTCCTTCTCGTCACCGCCGCCGAGGAGATCTCCAAGCGCATGCGTGCGGCGCATCTGCACGATTGGCAGGAAGCGGTGAAACGCGGCGTCATTACGCAAGTCGAGGGCGAACAGCTCCAGGCCGCACACGAGGCGGCTGCGAAGGTGATCGAGGTCGATGACTTCGCGCCGGAGGCCTTGTCGCCGATCTACAAGAAGCCGAACGTGCGCCAGTTCTTTCAGGAGCTGGGTGAGCAGAGGGCGGCAAGCTGATGGCGCGACCGGTCTTTATTGTCGACGGCAGCCGGACGCCGTTCCTGAAGGCACGCACGGGTCCCGGACCTTTCACGCCGGTCGATCTCGCCGTTCAATGCGGCCGGCCGCTGCTGGCGCGACAGCCTTTCGCGCCCGATGCCTTTGATCAAGTCATCCTCGGCTGCGTCAACGTCATCGCCGACGAGATGAACCCGGCGCGGGTCGCCGCACTTCGGCTCGGCATGGGCGAGCGGATGGTGGCTTTCACCGTGCAGATCAATTGCGGAAGCGGCATGCAATCGATCGACACCGCCTATCGCTACATCCGCGAAGGCATCTCGGAGATGATCCTGGCCGGCGGGACCGAGGCGCTGAGTTACGCGCCGCTGGTATGGCCGCAAGCCGGCGTTCGCTGGTTTGCCGGGCTTGCGACCGCCAAGGGAATCCTGGCGAAGCTGGCTGCGATCGCCAAAACGCGGCCCTCTTATTTCAAGCCGATCATCGGCCTTGAGCGCGGGCTGACCGATCCGATTACTGAGCTGAACATGGGCCAGACGGCGGAAGTCGTGGGCCATCTCTTCGGCATCACGCGCGAACAGTCGGACGCCTATGCCGCCGAAAGCCACAAGCGGCTGGCGCATGCGCAAGAGAGCGGCTTCCTCAAGGGCGAGGTCGAAACGGCGTTCGCACGCGACGGCAAGTTCTACGATCACGATGACGGCGTGCGGCCGGATTCCACGCCGGAAAAACTCGCCACCCTCAAGCCGGTGTTCGAGCGGCCTTGGGGCCAGGTCACCGCCGGCAATTCCTCGCAGATCACCGACGGCGCGTCCTGGACCATCCTTGCTTCGGAAGAAGCGGTGAAAAAGCATGGCCTCACGCCAAAGGCCGTGATCGTCGACAGCCATTGGGCGGCGCTCGATCCATCGATCATGGGGTTGGGGCCGGTCATGTCCGCGACTGAACTCCTGAAGCGAAACAAGCTCGCGCTCGGCGATATCGAGACCTGGGAATTGAATGAAGCTTTCGCCACGCAGGTGCTGGGATGTCTGGCGGCGTGGAATGACGACAAGTTCTGCCGCGAGGTTTTAGGCCTCGACGGCGCCGCGGGGCAGATCGATCAGAGCAAGCTCAACGTTGACGGCGGCGCCATCAGCCTTGGTCATCCCGTCGGAACCAGCGGCAACCGCATCGTGCTGCACCTCGTCAATGCGATGAAGCGGCTCGGCACCAAACGCGGTATTGCGACCGAATGTATCGGCGGCGGGCAGGGCGGCGCCATGTTGATCGAGACGGTGTAAGGGGACGTCATGGAAAGCAAAATCCTCGACGTACTCGCCGATCGCGTGCTGGAGCTCGGCCCGAAGCCCGTCGCAAGCGGGCCCTATCGCCATTTCAAGCTGACACGCGACACGGATGGTGTTGCGTGGTTGCTGTTCGACCGCGAAGGCGCCAGTGCCAATACGTTGTCAGCCGACGTATTGACCGAGTTCGATACGGTGTTGGCGGCGCTCGAAAGCGAACGGCCGACCGGGCTGGTCATCCGTTCCGCGAAAACCTCCGGCTTCATCGCCGGTGCGGACGTCAACGAATTCCGCGGCGCGAGCGACGCAGCGGCAGTCGAGGCGCAGATTTCGCGCGCGCATGCGGTGATCGACCGGATCGAGGCGGTGAAGTTTCCGACCCTGGCCGTGATCCACGGCTTTTGCCTCGGCGGCGGGCTGGAAGTCGCGCTGGCTTGTCAGGCGCGCATCGCCATTTCGGATGCCCGCTTCGGTTTCCCGGAGGTCATGCTCGGACTTCATCCCGGCCTCGGCGGCACCGCGCGCTTCACCGAACTCATCAATCCGATGCAGGCGATGACGCTGATGCTCACCGGCAAGACCATCGATGCGCGCCGGGCCAAGTCGCTCGGCCTCGTCGATGCCGTGACGGAAGAACGGCACGTCCGCAATGCGGTGAAGGACGCCGTGTTTGGCCGGCTCAAGCGCGCCAAGCCCGGCTTGCTCAACACGGTGCTGAATTCAGGTCCCGTGCGCGGCTTTCTCGCTTCACGCATGCGTAGCGAAGCGGCGAAGAGTGCCCCGGCGGAGCACTATCCTGCGCCTTACGGCCTGATCGATCTCTGGGAGAAGCACGGCGGCAACAAGGCCGCGATGCTGGCGGCGGAGAAGAGCTCGTTCGCGCATCTGATGGTGACGCCGACGGCGCAGAACCTGATCCGGGTGTTCTTCCTGCGCGACCAGATGAAGAAGCATGCCGGCTCCGGCAACGGAATCGAACATGTGCATGTCATCGGCGCCGGCGCCATGGGTGGCGATATCGCGGCCTGGTGCGCCAATCAAGGATTAAAGGCCACGCTCGCCGACATGAAGCCGGAACCGATCGCGGGCGCGATCAAGCGTGCGGCGGATCTGTTCGGCAAGATCATTCGCAAGCGCACTGACGTTCGCGACGCGCTCGATCGGCTGGTACCGGATCTCGACGGGGAGGGTGTACGTACGGCGGACCTCATCATCGAAGCGGTGCCGGAAAAGCTCGAGCTGAAGCAGAAGGTCTATGCCGGCGTCGAGCCGCGGATGAAGGCGGGCGCGATTCTTGCCACCAACACGTCGAGCATTCCGCTCCAGGATTTGCGCACGACACTGGCAAAACCCGGGCGGTTGCTCGGCCTGCACTTCTTCAATCCGGTGTCGCGGCTGCAACTGGTCGAGGTCGTCAGCCATGATGGCACCGATCCGCAACTCTTGAAGGAGGCATTGGCCTTTGTCGGCGCGATCGATCGCCTGCCGCTTCCGGTCAAGAGTTCGCCGGGTTTTGTCGTCAATCGCGCGCTGACGCCCTACATGCTGGAAGCGATGGTGTTGCTCGACGAGAAGGTCGACAAGGTCACCATCGATCGGGCGGCGGAGAAGTTCGGCATGCCAATGGGGCCAATTGAGTTGGCCGATCAGGTCGGGCTCGATATTTGCCTTGCCGTCGGCGACATGCTGCGCTCGAAGTTCGGTGACCTGCTGCCGCCGACGCCGGCATGGCTGCGCGACAAGGTCACCAAGGGCGAGCTTGGCCGCAAGACGGGCAAGGGCTTCTACGTGTGGAAGGACGGCAAGGCCGACAAGCCGCAAGCGTCCTCGGGCACGGCCGAGCCGGATGCGGAAATGATCGACCGGCTGATCCTGCCGATGTCGAACGTCTGCGTCGCCTGCCTGCGCGAAGGGATTGTCGACGATGCCGACATGGTCGACGGCGCCATGATCTTCGGCACGGGCTATGCACCGTTCCGCGGCGGTCCATTGAACTACGCGCGGACGCGCGGCGCGGCGGACGTGGCCTCGACGTTGCAGAAATTGGCCGCGAAATTCGGCGGCCGGTTCACCCCGGATGCGGGGTGGGATAGTTTCAAATAATCTAGATTCGCTAGCGAGCCATCTCCGACATGACCGATTCCCAAGCCGTCCACGCCCCGCCCGTCACCGAGATCGAGCCGTGCGGCGATCTCTGCATCCGTACGCTGGCCATGCCGGCCGATACCAACCAGAACGGCGATATTTTCGGCGGCTGGCTGCTCAGCCAGATGGATGTTGGCGGCGGTGTGTTCGCCTCAAAAATCGCGAAATCGCGCACGGTGACGGTTGCGATCGAAGCGATGAATTTCCGTAAACCCGTCTACGTCGGCGATCTCGTTTCCGTGCACGCCAATCTGGTAAAGATCGGCCATACGTCGATCACGGTGCATCTCGAGGCCTGGGTGCTTCGCCGCAAGGAGATGCAGTCGATCCTGGTGACTGATGGCAATTTCACCTATGTCGCGATCGACGATGACGGTCACCCGCATGTTGTGCAGCAGGCGCCACCGCCGGTGCCGGCGTAGTTGCACCGTTTCAGGTTCGTTTTCTGCGCTTCTCCGCCGCATCGCGCACCGCGCTTTCCCTTACCCGTGTCCATGACAACGTGGCAGAATAGGCGTTCGATCCCCTGTATTGTAAAGTTGGAGTCAGGAGGACTTTTCATGAAAGGATTCAAGGCGGGAGTTGTTGTGCTCGCTTGTGCGCTAGCCTCAATTGACATTGCCGCCGCACAACAAGCCGATCAGGGCTGCTCCTCGGAAAACTCGCCGGGTATGACGCAAACGTTGCATTGCGACGGAGGGATTACGATCGTCGCTGAAAATGGCGCGCACTATACCTTGCACCGCGGCCGTCAAGGCCGCGTGGATGCGGTCGAACTGGATGGCAAGGCGTTGTTGGTCGAGGTCCCGCCGAAGTCAGGCGGAAACATGTTTCAGGTCATTACCCCGCAGGCAATCGCGGCAGTCCGCGGCACGAAGTGGGCCGTCGACGTCAACGGCGACAAGTCTTCGGTCTTCGTCGTCCACGGACAAGTCGGCGTTACCAGGAGAAGCGGCAGTCGTGGCGTGACCTTGCGGGCTGGCGAAGGCGTGGACGTCGAGCCGGGAAACCCGCTAGCGGTGAAGCGCTGGGCGCCTGCGCGTGCCTCGGCATTGTTGGCGCGGCTCGGACAATAGGTCAGATGACCGGCCGCCATCTCCAGACTTTGATTGCCGTGGCGTTGGCAGCGATCTGGGGGTTTGGCATCTATTTCGAGCACAGCCGCGGAGGCCTGCGATTTCTTGATCGGATCGACTCCGCAACGATCGATATCAGGACGCTCGCCCGTGGCAAAAGGGTGCCGCCTGATCTTGTGACCATTGTCGCCATCGACGACGACATCGTGAAGTTACGCGGGCTTTACCCGCTGCCCCGAACCGACCTTGCCAGGATCGTTGAAGCGATCGCACGGCTTGAACCAAAGGTCATCGCCGTCGATCTGCTTCTGGTCGACAACGGCGCGGCGGATGCCGATGAGGCTCTGGCGAAATCGCTATCGGTGCGCCCGGCCGTCATTGCTGCTGCTGCGATCTTTCCGGAAGCTACGCAGTCGATCTCTTCAGAACAGGACGAGGGACCTCTTGCCCGGTTGCCGGCGGCTGAAAGATTCCTGCTGCCGCTGAAGAGATTCGCCGATCATGCCAGTATCGGCGTCGTCAACGTGGCGACCGACCAGGCTGGTACGCCCCGATCCGTTCCGATGCTGTTTCGCACGGCTGACAGGGTCGAGCTGTCGTTTCCGTTGCGCGTCGCCGCGCTGGCCGTCGGACGAGAACCCACCATTGAGCCGGACCGTCTGACGTTGGGGCAACGTTCGGTATCGACGGATCTCGATCATACCTTGCCCATTACATTCTATGGGCCGCGGCGGACGATCCGGACTGTGAGCGCGGCATCCGTGCTCGCCGGCGAGATATCGGCCGATGATATTCGAAACCGGATCGTCGTTGTGGGCGCGACCGTCAGCGGCGGCAGCGATTTCTTTTCCAGCCCATTTGACCGGTTGATGCCGGGCGTGGAAGTCATCTCGACGGCGATCACCCACTTGCTCGCCGGCGATGGTCCGTTGCGGGACCGTTCGGTTCGGATTGCGGACGGCATTGTTGCTGTCTTGTTTCCGGCGATTCTTGTCGGGCTGCTTGCCTGGCGGCGCAGTGCTGTGGGGCTTATTCTCGCAGCCGTCGTCGGTCTGAACTGGGCCGCGGGGAATTTCCTGGCATTTTCGTCCGGTATCGTTATGAGCGCGGCTGTCCCCGTCGCCGCTGCCGCGGTACCGGTGGTTCTTTTCGCATCGCTGCAACTGTGGTCGGGGAGGCGCCAGGCGCAATATTTTGCGGCCAGGAACGAATTGCTGGAACAGTTTCAGGCGCCCGCCATCCAGAACTGGCTCGCTCGGGATCCGAACTTTCTCGCAGAGCCGGTACGCCAGAATGCGGCGATCGTCTTTGTCGATCTGTCCGGCTTCACATCACTGAGTGAAGCGCTCGGTCCGGACAGAACGCGCGATCTGTTGAAAGAATTTCACGCTATCGTCGACCGGGAAGCAATCGCCTGCGGCGGCATGATCACCAGTTTTCAAGGCGATGGTGCGATGATCTTGTTCGGCTTGCCTGCGCCGGCAACGGACGATGCGGCGAGGGCGGCGCAGTGTGCGGTGAACCTTTGCAACAGCGTCGGGCTCTGGCTCGTCTCGCTGCGGCTTACGACCCCGTCGAATCTTGGATTCAAGGTCGGCGGTCATTTCGGTTTGATCGTTGCCTCGAGGCTCGGCGGCAGAAGTTATCAACACATCACGGCGACAGGAGACACCGTCAACGTGGCGAGCCGGCTGATGGAAGTGGCGGCAAGTCACGGCGCGGAACTTGCGGTGAGCGACGAATTGCTTCGCGCCTCGGGGCGAGACTGCGCCTTGTTCAAGTCAGGTGATCTGGTTGGGCCGGAAGAAACCCGGATTCGCGGTCGCTCCGGATCTCTTGTGATCTGGCTATGGCGCAGCACAAGCGGCAATCGGGACCAGCCGGCATAGACAATGCCAGACGCTGGCCCCGATTTTTTATGTCACTCCGCAGCGTCGGCGGATTCGAGCGCCGGATAATCCGTATATCCCTTGGCGCCGCCGCCATAGAAGGTGTTCTTGTCGAACGCATTGAGCGACGCACCGCGCTTGAAACGCTCGACGAGATCCGGATTGGAAATGAACAGCTTCCCGAAGGCGATCAGGTCCGCCTCGTTGGCCGACAGTACCTTGTTGGCGAGTTCGAAGTCGTAACCGTTGTTGGCGATGTAGGCGCCCTTGAAACGGTTGCGCAACGAGCGATAGTCGAACGGTGCGACGTCGCGCGGGCCGCCGGTCGCGCCTTCGATGACGTGGATATAGACGAGCTTCAGCACATTGAGGTGGTCGACGATGTGGTCGAACAGCGGCTGCGGATTGGAGTCGGAGACGTCGTTGGCCGGCGTCACCGGAGAGATGCGGATGCCGGTGCGCTCGGCGCCGACCTCAGCGACCACCGCCTTGGACACCTCTAACATCAGCTTCGCGCGGTTCTCAATCGAACCGCCGTAAGCATCAGTGCGCTTGTTGGCGCCGTCCTTGGCGAACTGATCGAGCAGGTATCCGTTGGCACCATGGATCTCGACGCCATCGAAGCCGGCTGCGATCGCATTCGCTGCACCTTTTTTGAAGTCATCGATGATGCCGGGAATTTCGGACAATTCGAGCGCCCGCGGCTCGGATACGTCGGCAAAGGTGCCGCCGACGAAGGTCTTGGTATTGGCGCGGATCGCCGACGGGGCAACCGGCGCGCCGCCTTTCGGTTGAAGCGAGGTGTGGGAGATGCGGCCGACATGCCAGAGCTGAAGGAAGATATGACCGCCCTTGGCGTGCACGCGGTCGGTGACCTTGCGCCATCCGGCAATCTGCTCTTTCGAATAAATGCCGGGCGTGTCCTGGTAGCCCTGGCCCTGCTGCGAGACTTGTGTGGCTTCCGAGATCAGCAGTCCGGCGGAGGCCCGCTGTCCATAATATTCAATCGCGAGCGCATTGGGCACCAAGCCTGCCACGGCGCGGTTACGGGTCAAAGGGGCCATGGCAAAGCGGTTGGGAAGCGTGATCGGACCAAGCTTGAACGGTTCGAGAAGTTTGGACGTGCTCATTTGGGTGATCTCGGAGGGTTAAGAGGAGCGGCGGGAATCAACTCGACGTGTGCATTGCGGCAGGCCATGGCAAGCCGACCACGATCACGAAATCGCTAGACGGTATGATTTGCTTGAAACAGGCTCCGGAAGACACATCCATTCTTCTTCCGGCGCCCTTTTTGGCAGAGATCACTCGGTCAAGCGACGCCAAGAAAATCGCGCTTGCCGATCTCGACACCATTGTGGCGCAGGATGCCGTGGGCGATCGAGGCATGGAAGTAGAAATTCGGGAAGGCAAAGCGGTTGAGGAATTCCTGGCCTTTCAGCGTCAGGGTTTTGTCGGCGCCGATCGGGAAGGTGACCTCTTTGCTGTTGCCGCCTTCAAACTGGGCCGGGGTGAATTTCTTGATGTAGTCGATGGTGTTGGCCAGCCGCTGGCGCAATTCGCCGAACGTCTTCTCGGTATCGGGCGTCGAGGGCACGTCGACGTGGGCGAGGCGGGCGCAGCCCTTGGCCGAGAAATCGCACGCCAGCTGGATCTGCTTCGACAGCGGCAGCATGTCCGGATAGAGCCGCGCGCTCAACAGCACGTCGGGCTGGATGTTTTTTGCGGCGCAGTGCGCCTCCGCTTTGGCGAGAATGCCCGACAGGCTGCCGAGGATCTGGAGGAATGCGGGGACGGAGGCGTCGTAAAAGGACATGTGATGCTCTTTCGTGGCATGGATTTTCTGGCGCCGAACGGCGTGTGCCACAGATGGGATGACCCTTGGAATATTACAACTCTCTTCGAGCCAAAACCTGGCCAGATATTATCTTGGCAGCGGCATAGACGCGGCCGTCGCGGGCTGCGCACGGGGCCCCCGCATCCGCGCCAGCAATTCGGCCGTCGGCCAGGAGTCTGCCGGGAGGCCGAACTTCATTTGCATCGCCTTCACGGCACTGCGGCTCTGCTGACCCATCACGCCGTCGATCTTGCCGACGTCATAGCCTGCGCGCACCAACAATTGCTGTAGCTCGCGCAATTCGTTCACAGGCAACTGCGCCACCGGCGCGCTCGGCCGCAGCATCGGTGGCGCACCCGCGATGCGGGTGGCGAGATAGCCGGCGGTCGTCGAATAGATCAGCGAGTTATTCCATTCGGTGTAGGCGGCGAAATTGGCATAGGCGAGGAACGCCGGCCCGTTGCGGCCCATCGGCAGAAGCAGCGAGGCCGGCATATCGTCGTCGGGCAGCGGCCGGCCATCCGGATATTTGACGCCAAGCTGCGCCCATTTCGAGCGCGGCAGACGAATCGTAAGGTCGGCCTGATCCCACGGGAAATTCGCTGATGTCGTCACGCGGACTTCCTGCAACCAGGGTTCGCCGCGCCGCCATTTCAGTCCGGTGGCGATATAGTTCGCCGTCGAACCGATCACGTCCTCAGGGCTGCTGAGCAGATTGCGCCGGCCGCCGTAATCCACGGCATAGTTGAAATAATGCGTTGGCAGAAATTGCGTCTGGCCGAGTTCACCGGCCCAGGAGCCGATCATTTCACCGGGCGAGAGATCGCCGCGATCGACAATCTTGAGCGCCGCGATGGTCTCGCCCGCGAAACGCTCGGTGCGCCGGCAATCGTAGGCGAGCGACACCAGCGAGCGCAGCGTCGGCAGGTTGCCCATGTTGGCGCCGAAATCGCTTTCAAGTCCCCAGAACGCCGCGATCACGGCCGGCGGCACGCCATATTCCTTCTCGGCGCGCGCAAACGCAGCGGCATAGGTTTTGATGTGCGCCTGGCCCTGCTGCATGCGGTAGGGCGCGGCCATGCGGCCGGAGAACTCGGTGAAGACCTGACCGAACACGCGCTGGCCGCGGTCGCGATTGACGATGCCCTGGTCGTAGACGAGGTAGGGTGAGGCTTCGCCGATCGCGCGCTGCGAGACGCCCGCGGCGAGCGCCTGTTGTTTCAGATCGGCGAGAAAACGGTCGAAGCTCGCGCCGTTATGGCAACTGGCGGCGCGCGGAACGGGCGCGGCGCGTATTGGTGCGGTGCGTGGCGGCGCGGAGAATCCCTGCAAGGCGTCTTGCGCCCATGCCGCCTTTGCAAGAATCACAAGCCCGATTGTGCAGAGCAGGAAGGAAGGCCTTGAAGACATTTGCATAGAAATACCGTTAATGGCGCTGTTTGGAAGTTATTCCAGTAGCACCGTTCGAGCGCCGCTGCTTCTATGGTTCAAAATTATTTTAGGAGCGGGCGCTCAAACGGAAGCGTCAAAGGCACGTTATGCTCGGTGCGCCCCAATACACGGCGCCGCGTGTGATGGTCGGACAAGATATGCGCAAGTTGGCGGCCGGTCTGGTTTCGCTCTCCCTGATAAGCGGACCTTGTGCGTTGGCACAATCCGCGAATTCAATGGCGGATTCGAATTTTCCGAACCCCGGATTTTTGCAAGTGCCTCCGCACTTTCAGCCGCGTCCGCCGAACTCGGCGCACATGGTTACGTCAACGCCGCCACCGCTTCCCTCCTATGCCCAACCGGCCATCCCCGAAGAGGGCTATCTCTGGATGCCCGGCTTTTGGGCCCGGCGCGACGATATTCGCGATTATTATTGGGTACCCGGAACGTGGGTGAAGCCGCCGCGCGCGGGGTTGCTTTGGACGCCGCCGTACTGGAGCCGCGTCGATGACGGTTATGTTTTTCACGACGGTTATTGGGCCGAGGCGGTCGGCTTTTATGGAGGCATCGATTACGGCTACGGCTACGGGGGTAATGGATACCAGGGCGGTCGCTGGGACAACGGTTCGTTCTTCTATAATAGCGCCGTCAACAATTTTGGATCTCTCAGAATCGCTCACGACTACAATCAGCCTGTTGCACACGACGACGATGCTGTGCACGTGAGTTTCAATGGCGGCAAGCGCGGCGCGAAGGCGCGACCGACTCCGGAGCAGGAGATGCTGGCTCGCGGCACGCATCTAGCACCTACGGCGGAGCAGCAGGCACATTTTGACATGGCGGCGAAAGATCGTTCGCTTTATTCGAAGCTCAACGGCGGTGAACCGGGCCTTGCCGCAACATCTCACGGAGCTGTATTCGCAGGTCCCGGCGTCACGCGCAGCAGCCAACGTGCCAACAATGACGCGCGTGCGCTCAGCGGCGGCGGAATGAAATGATCCACAGAGCGAGATGGCATGGCCATGTTCTCGGGCGGGCTTTTGTAATTTCAGAAATCCGGGACGGCTCTCAATAGGACCAGGCGGACACGGAATAGCCCTGGCCGCAATAGTGTTTGGAGCGATAGGAGCCGCAAGCGGCCGTGATGCCGAGCGGGCCGAGGTCGATGAAGCCACCGCGGTAGCTCGTATCGCCTTGCCGCCAACTCTCAGCGTTGCGGACGGTGTGGGAATTTCTGGCGTGACGGGCGCCATGCCCGGCCTTGTGGCTGGAGGCCATGGCGCTGGTCGTTGCACCGATGGCAAGCACCAGCACGGCCGCGGTCGCGAGGATTTGCTTTCTCATCGAAATTTCCTCCGTTCGAAGGTCCCTACAATGACTGCGGCTCGGCCTCCGACTCGATCGGCGGCAATGGGTCGCCGTGAAGCGTCGCCTCGAAGGCGCGCAGCCGCTTTTGGATCGAGATCAGGTCGACAATGGTGCTCCAGGAATTGACGAGATACTGGAACGACTGCCGCACCTCCCTGAATGCACCCAGGATCTGCTGATACAGGCCGAGCGTAATTGTACCGGCGATGATGGTCGGCACGAGAAGCACGGTCGGGAAAATGGCGTCAGTCTGAAGATAAAAGTAGCGGCCGACATTGAAGTACACGTAATTCAGATAAAGCCAGAAATAGTTGCGGCGGACATTGGCGAACAGTGCTGCCAGTGTCGGCGGCTCGGCGCGTGCTGTATCGTCTTCGCCGAGCACCAGTTCTTTGCGGTAAGCGGCTTCGACCCGTTGATTGTGAAATTCGATTCCAGGCAAGCGAATTCCAATCAGCGCAAGAAGGCCGGTGCCGAACACCGACCACAGCACCGCAGCAATCACAAGCGGATAAGGAACGGTGCCGACCAGCGGCAGTTCGGTGACGCTCTTTGATAACACTAACAGCACTGGCAGGAAGGCGATCAGCGTCAAGACTGAGTCGATCAGGTTGCCACCCAGGCTTTCCAGGATGGTTGCAAACCGCATGGTGTCTTCCTGCACGCGTTGCGAGGCACCCTCGATGGTGCGCAGCCGCTGCCAGTTCGCGACATAATAATCGTTCATCGCGGTGCGCCAGCGGAACACGTAATGTTGAGTGAAAAATCGCGTCAGCACGGCGACCACGATGTAGACCGTGGCGATGGCGAAGAACGTCAGAGTTCCGGTGTACAACTCTTCGCGCGTGACGGTACCTTTTGTTGCGGGCGTCAGCGCGTTTTGGACCAGGTTATAAAATGGTCCGCGCCACTCGTTCAGGGCCACGCTGGTCTGGACCTGAAAGTAAGACGTGAACAGGATCAGCGCCGAGCCGAGAATCGACCAGCGGGCCCAGGGATGCGGCGAAAGCATCATCCAGAGGCCGGCAAATGTTGCGGCGCTAAGCGCGAAATAGAAATCGAACCACAGCTGTGGCGCCGACCAGAACCGCGCCACCCCAATGATTTCGGGCTCCTTCGCCGGTACCAGATTGCTCGCATAGCCGTACCAAAGCGCCATCGCTAGCGCGATCCAGATCACGGCCGACCAAAAGAACAGCCTCGGGCGAGGAAAAAACGAAACGAGCATGTCGGGGTATCCGATTTTCGATGGCTAAGAAATGGAAAAGGCGTGGGACACCATAACGGTTCCGTCGGATTAGCCAACCGTTGCCACGATTGCCAGCGGATGTTGCCGCGTTGGGGCCGATGGCCTCACAACTCCCGCGCGTTGGAGAAGACAAACGACGACATACGCCGCGTGTTCTCGTCCAGGATCAGGGTGCGGGTGATCGGCGGCTCGGCGCGCTGGCTGCAATTCTCGCGTTCACACAGCCGGCAATTGACGCCGATCGGCGCGCCTTCCGAGGTGTCGAGATTGAGCCCGCTCGCATAAACCAGCTTTGTCGCGTGCCGGATTTCGCAGCCCAGCCCGATCGCAAAACGCGGCTGTGCCTGCGCGTAGGGTGCCGCGGGGCGACGCACCGTTTGCGCGATGGAAAAGTAGCGCGTGCCGTCGGGCAATTCGATCACCTGGCTCAGCAGGCGGTCCGGCGTGTCGAAGGTGGAATGCACGTTCCACAGCGGACAGGTGCCGCCGAATTTCGAGAACGGGAAGGTGCCGGAAGAAAATCGTTTTGAAACATTGCCGGCATTGTCGACGCGCAGCATGAAGAACGGCACGCCGCGCGCGTTGGGCCGCTGCAAGGTGGTCAGGCGATGACAGACCTGCTCGAAGCCGGCGTTGAAGCGCTGCGACAGCACGTTGAGATCGTAGCCGAGCGCTTCAGCCGCCGTTTGAAACAGCTGATACGGCATCATCGCGGCGGCTGCGAAATAATTCGCAAGCGTGATGCGGTAGAGCCGGCGCGGCGCATCGTCCAGCGGTCCGGCACGGCCGATGATGGTCTCGATCGTGCCGGCGCACTCGGTAAGCCCGATCTGAAAGGCGAGCTGAAACGAACGCCCGGGGCTGTCGACGAGCTCGGAGATCAGAAGTTGCCGGCGATGGCGATCGAAGCGGCGAAGCGTCTCGCGCATGACGTCGACCGGCATGATGCGGGTGAGAATCGAATGCTTTTCCCGCAAGCGCGCCGAGAGCGCGGCAAACAGTTCTTCTGCCGGCACGTTGAGTTCGTCACGCAGGTTTTCCGCCGCGGTCTCGAGTTCGGGAAAATAGTTGCGGTTGGCCTCGATCAGGTCGCGTACGCGCTCGATCGGATTGGCCTCAAAGCGCGCGCCTTCGTCGCGGTCGGCCATTTGGGCTGCGACCATGGTCTCGCCGCGGCGTGCTTCGGTATAGGCCGCATAGAGCCGTTGCAGCGCGTGCGTCACGCCGGGGCAGAGTTCGGCGAGGTCGCGCAATTCCTGTTTCGGAAGCTCGATCTGCCGGAACAGCGGATCGGAAAAGATCTCGTTCAGTTCGGCGAAGAAACGGTCCTCGTCGGCGGTCGCGAGGTCGCGCAGGTCGAGATCATAGGCTTCCGCAAGGCGCAGCAGGATCTGCGCCGTGACCGGGCGCTGGTTCCGCTCGATCAGATTGATGTAGCTCGGCGAGATTCCGAGGCCTTCGGCGATCTGGGTCTGCGACAGCCCCAGTTGCTGACGGATCCGCCGGAAGCGGGGACCGACAAACAGTTTCTTTCCGGAATCCACAGGCATGGCCTCGTCCTGGTAGCGGCCGCACTTCCAGCGAAGTCGGGCCGCTTGTCTGGAATTTTACACGCGAAAGGCGTCCCAAACGTCGTTTTGTGACAAAAGTTACAAAATGACTTATACCACAGGTATATGTGTTACATGACATCACCATTCAAAATCAAGCCATATTTACGAATTCGGGAGTTTCGCGTTTATCTCCTGACACGCATTTCGCAATGCATTGTCAAGAATGTCGCGAGAGGTGACACCTCGTTACGTCGCCACCGAAAGGATTACGCAGATGAACTATCAGCCACGCGGGATCGGCAATCAGGCTCTCCAGGGACCGGCTTCGTATCAGAGCGAGATCGAGGCGGCCCAGGCGCTTCTCGACACCCAGCCGACCTGGAACGGGGTGACGGCCGAGGCGGTGGCGCGCATGCGCCTGCAGAACCGCTTCAAGACTGGCCTCGACGTCGCCCGCTACACCGCGGCGCTGATGCGGGCCGACATGGCCGCCTATGACGGCGACCCCACCAAGTACACCCAGTCGCTGGGCTGCTGGCATGGCTTCATCGCCCAGCAGAAGCTGATCTCGGTCAAGAAGCACTTCGGCACCACCGAGCGCCGCTACCTGTATTTGTCCGGCTGGATGATCGCAGCACTGCGCTCGGAGTTCGGACCGCTGCCCGACCAGTCGATGCACGAGAAGACCTCGGTGCCGGCCCTGATCGAAGAGCTCTATACCTTCCTGCGTCAGGCCGACTCGCGCGAGTTGAGCAACGTCTTCCGCGCGCTCGATGCCGCCCGCAAGGAAGGCGACAAGGCGAAGGAGAAGGCGCTGATCGAGAAGATCGACAGCTTCCAGACCCATGTCGTCCCCGTTATCGCCGACATCGATGCCGGCTTCGGCAACGCGGAAGCGACCTATCTGCTCGCCAAGAAGATGATCGAAGCGGGCGCTTGCGCTCTCCAGATCGAAAACCAGGTCTCGGACGAAAAGCAGTGCGGACATCAGGACGGCAAGGTGACCGTGCCGCACGAGGTCTTCCTTGCGAAGATTCGGGCCTGTCGCCACGCATTCCTCGAACTGGGCGTCGAAGACGGCGTCGTCGTGACCCGCACCGACTCGCTCGGCGCCGGCCTCACGCAACAGATCGCCGTGAGCCACAAGCCCGGCGACATCGGTGACCAGTACAACAGCTTCCTCGATTGCGAGGAAGTGACGGCCGACAATGCCCGCAACGGCGATGTCATCATCAACCGTCACGGCAAGATGATGCGCCCCAAACGGTTGCCCAGCAACCTCTATCAATTCCGCCCGGGCACCGGCGAAGATCGCTGCGTGCTGGACTGCATCACATCGTTGCAGAACGGCGCCGACCTGTTGTGGATCGAAACCGAGAAGCCGCATATCGAGCAGATCGCCAAGATGGTCGACCGGATCCGCAAGGTGATCCCGAACGCGAAGCTGGCCTACAACAACTCGCCGTCGTTCAACTGGACGCTGAATTTCCGTTGGCAGGTCTACGATGCCATGAAGGAAGCCGGCCAGGACGTCAGCAAGTACAATCGTGCCGAACTGATGAAGGCGGAATATGACGACACGCCGCTGGCAAAGGAAGCCGACGAGCGTATCCGCACCTTCCAGGCGGACTCAGCCAAGCGCGCCGGAATCTTCCATCATCTGATCACGTTGCCGACCTATCACACGGCGGCGCTCTCGACCGACAATCTGGCGAGGGAATATTTCGGCGAGCAGGGCATGCTCGGCTATGTGAAGAATGTCCAGCGCGCCGAGATCCGTCAGGGCATCGCCTGCGTCAAGCATCAGAACATGGCTGGCTCCGACATCGGCGACGATCACAAGGAGTACTTCGCCGGCGAAGCTGCCCTGAAGGCGGGTGGCGTCCATAACACGATGAACCAGTTCGGCTAACGCGCGACAGCGACAGGAGACTGACAATGACCAAAGGCAGCAATTTCTGGGTGATCGGCGGCGAGTTCGGCTCGATGAATTTCCACAAGCTCGTGGAAGGCTCGGCGCAGGTCAAAGGTCCGTTCAAGAGCCGTAAGGAGGCTGAGGATTGTTGGCGTGAAGTCTCCGAAGAGAATCGCCACAAGGCCGGCGTGCGCTTCTCCATCGTGGAAGAGCCCGCCCGCGTGATGGCCTGATCGTTTCTTTAAGAAGACGTCCAAGGACGGGCGCGGCCTCCTCACCCTTCGGGGTGACGGGGGCCGCGTTCGTTTTCAGGGGACCATAAGCCATTGGGAACCAACGGCTCTTTGCGGATGGCAGGGTTACTGATAGGTTAACGGCAGTTTCCGCGGGGGCGCGCGATCAGGACGGGACGTGAAGGCGATGGCAGAGGCACAAAATATCGGAGCAGAGGCTGACGAAGCACGACCGACGCGGCTGCGCGATGCGCTCCGCAAGGCGCGGATCGAAGCGGCCGATCGCACCGGCGTCGTCGTTGACCTGCGGGACGCAGAAGTGGCGCGGCTCGAAATCCTGAGCGAAGCGCTGGACCCGCTGTTTGCACAAATTCCCGATAGCGTCGATTTGTTCGACCGCGGCATCAGCCAGGGCGAGACGCCGCGGCTGTGGATCGACGTGGTTGCCCACGTTCTGATGGGCCGCGACAAGCGCGCCTATCGCTTCGTGCAGGACACGCGCTTCGGCCGCATCGTGATCGCCGAATCCCACGACGTGCCGGCCATCGTCGATGCCGTCACCGACTATGTCGCGCGCCGCATGGTGGAGCGCGAACATGCGCTGGTTGCGACCCCGGCGGTCGCGCTGGCTCCGGTCTCGGCCGAAAAGCCGCGCCGCAGCCGGTTCTGGCCATTCGCGCTCGGCTTTGTATTCGGCGCGCTCGCGCTGTTTTGCCTCGCGCTGATTGCGAGCCTGAGCAGCTTCTGATTGGTTATCGAGAACCAGGTGCGCGGCTCTACAGGAGCTGGACGCGCCTGATTTCCTTGACCTGAAGCGCTTCGTTGACACCGCGCACCATTTGCCGGCAGCGCCATCCATCGCCGTCGCGCGCGATCGAGAACAGGTTGTAGGCCGCATCGGGATAATGGCCATGGGCGCGCGCCGACGCCGACGGCACGCCGACCGCCGGTATCGGCGAGCCATTCGGTCCCTCCACCCATATCGTCGAATGTACGTGATCGTGGCCGTGCAGCACGAGATCGACGCCGTGTTGTTTCAGCAGCGCCAGCAATTCCGGCGCATCGGTCAGGCGCTTGGCGCGCGCGCTGGAGCGCAGCGGATGGTGAATCAGGAGAATGCGAAAGGCAGCCTCGGACGCGAGGCTTGCAAGCAGGCGCTCAAGCGCTTCGATCTGGCCTTTTCCGAGCCACCCCGTCGCCATCAAGGGCGGCGTTGGGACCGCGGTGGAGACACCGATCAGGGCCAGCGGGCCGCGCCGGCGCAACGACGGAAAGATCGCGCCATGATCCGGCGCCGTGTCGCCGGAGAGATAGCTTTGCCACGCCTCCGTAAATCGATGGCTGGTCGGACGAACATAGGCATCGTGATTGCCGGGAACGACGGTCACCTTTTCCGGCGGGCCGACGCTCTCGAGCCAGGCTTTCGCCGGAGCAAACTCGGCCTCCAGCGCCAGATTGACGAGGTCGCCGGTGACCGCGATGTGATCCGGCACCTGCGCCTGTAGATCGGACATCAGGACATCAAGCACTTCGCGACGGTGATACCGGTGGCGGTTGCGGGTCCAGTTGAGATAGCCGAACACGCGCTTGCCCATGAGTTCGGCAAGCCGCGGCTCCGGCAGCGGCGGAAGGTGCGGGTCCGATACGTGGGCGACGGTGAAGGCGGCCATTTACGGTATCTACTCCACTGGCTCGGCGAATGTATTGGCAAGCTGTCAGCGAGGATGCAAGGATCAAACGTAATATTTGACGAGCAAGGATGGCCGTGACGACGACAATGCAGCGCCTGCGAATATGTCTTGAACCGGCGCTGCGGCAGCTGTTTCATTTTTACTGGCGCTTTGCGAGGGGCATGACGCTCGGCGTGCGCGCCGTCGTGCTTGACGGCGAAAATCGCGTGTTTCTGATCAAGCACAGCTATGTCAGCGGCTGGCATCTGCCGGGCGGCGGGGTGGAAACCGGAGAGACCCTGCGTGAGGCGCTGAAGCGCGAATTGGCAGAGGAGGGGCGGATCGAACTTGTCGGCGAGCCGGCGCTGTTCGGTGTCTATCTGAACAGCCACGTTTCCAGGCGCGATCATGTCGCCGTCTATGTGGTTCGTCATTTCAGTCAGGACCGCAAGCCGGCGCCGAATCGCGAGATCATCGATTGCGGCTTTTTCGAAACGCAGGCCCTGCCGCCGGACACCACGACGGGAACACGGCTGCGGATCGCGGAAGTAATCGAAAACAAGCCGCAAATCCGGACCTGGCGTTAGAGAACGTTAGCAGGTACGTCCGTATCATCGGGCAAAACCCTAACGGTCGTTAAGGATTTGCCAATGAGCGCCGTATCGCAACCCAAGCGCCCTGAAAAGCCTCGCGGCGATCTGGCCGGAATGGCGCAGGCCTTGGCGGAATTCGCCAGGTCCGAATTTCCGCAAGCCCAGCCGGCGGAGCCGCGTGTCGCGGTGCTCGTGCCATGCTTCAACGAGGAGGCCGCGGTCGCAACCGTGGTCGCCGATTTCCAGAAGGCGCTGCCTTCGGCCGCGATCTACGTCTACGACAACAATTCAACCGATCGCACGGTCGCGGTTGCCCGCGATGCCGGAGCCACGGTGCGCAGCGAACGCCGCCAGGGCAAAGGCCATGTCGTGCGGCGCATGTTCGCCGACATCGATGCCGACATCTACGTGCTGGTCGATGGCGATGCGACCTACGATGCCGCAAGTGTGCCGAAAATGATCGACATGCTGGCGTCGGAACATCTCGACATGGTGGTCGGTCTGCGGGTCGACCAGGCGCAGGCGGCCTGGCGGCCCGGTCACCGCACCGGCAACTGGCTTCTGACGAGCTTTCTGGCCGCGGTGTTCGGCAAGGCGTTCAAGGATATTCTTTCCGGCTATCGGGTGTTCTCGCGCCGGTTTGTCAAATCGTTCCCGGTGCTGTCAGACGGCTTCGAGATCGAGACCGAATTGAGCGTGCATGCGCTGGAATTGGCGCTGCCGACGGCCGAGATCGAAACGCCGTATTTCGCGCGGCCGGAGGGCTCGGTCAGCAAACTCAACACCTGGCGCGACGGATTCCGGATTCTCTCCACCATCCTGAAGCTCTATCGCTCGGAAAAGCCGCTGGGCTTTTTCACGGCGATTGGTGGTTTCATCGGGCTCGTTTCGGTCAGTCTCGCGATTCCCGTATTCGTCACCTACCTGGAACTGGGCGTCGTTCCCCGCCTGCCGACCGCGGTTCTGTCGATGGGCTTGATGGTTCTGGCGATGCTTTCGGTCGCCTCCGGCCTCGTGCTCGACACCGTGACGCGCGGGCGCCGGGAAATGAAGCTGTTGGCCTATCTGGCCCAGGCTCCGCTCGAGAAGACTTGACGGGCCCTCCCATTCGAAGTTGAAACTGCCCAGTACCGCCGATCTGAAGTCCCTGCACCACAAGCGGCGAGTTCGATCAGGGACTTCAGATCGATAAAGCGGTACTAGAATTCGTTAATTTGCCAGTGCCCATAACTTTCCGAAGTTCGTCAAAGGTGGGCGCGGAAGTGGTGCACGAACTTCGGAAAGTGGGCACTGGATGAGCGATCTCTCTTTGACCATCCTGGCCGAAACCGCAAACGATGCGCAGGCGATCGAGCGCTTGCATGAGCGTACCTTCGGTCCCGGCCGCTTTGTGCTGAGCGCCTACCGGATCCGCGAACACGTCGATCATTTGCTCGATCTGTCGTTCACGGCCCGGATCGGGACGCTGTTGGTAGGCTCGGTGCGGCAATTGCCCGTCGTTGTCGGCGAGACCAAGGCGTTGTTGCTGGGGCCGCTGACGGTCGAACCGCCGTTTCGCAGCCGGGGGGTCGGGCGTGCGCTGCTGGAACGTGCGCTCCATGATGCGAAAGCCAAGGGGCACCGCCTGGTGCTCCTTGTCGGTGACGAAGCCTATTACAGCCGGGCCGGCTTCAAGACGGTGCCGCAGGGCCGGGCGACCATGCCCGGACCGGTCGACTACAGCCGCCTTTTGGTTGCCGAACTCGTCGATGGCGCATTCAACGGCGTCTCCGGCGCGATCCGCCCGGACTGGGCCTCCGCCAAATAGAAGTTGGATCGGAGACGGTAGCAAAGATCGAAATCTCGCTATTGTCCGACCGTTTCTTCTCGAGAAAGCAAGCCCTTTCGGTCCGACTGCGTCCCTTGGCTGACGCGACCATCTGGCCGCTCGCCAACAACATCGGTCGGCGGGAATATACTGTCGTATATTGCGCGAGCCTCTCGAATTGAACGAGCCCGCTCAATCTCAGATTTTGGAACAAGTCGCACGATGTTGCCCATGGGCATTCCAACCTTGTTTGTAGATGCGTTCAATGAATAGACGCGGGCCGAGAGGGCGCCCATTTACTGGATTGCCATGAGCCCCCGTGCCGTCGATTAGGCGCGGCAGGCCTCAAATCCTTGCTTCAGATGGTCCACTGGGAGACCGCGGCCGATGAAGACGAGCCGTGTTTGGGGCGCTTCGTTTTTCTTCCATGCGCGCTGACTGCCGCCCTCAATCAGCATGTGGACACCCTGCACGACAAATCGCCGGTCATCTTCAGCCATTGCGATAATACCCTTCATGCGCAGGATGTCTGTGCCGTAACGTTGAGTGGTATCCTGAATCCATGAGACGAACCTCGCGGGATCCATCGGCTCGTCGGCGACCAGTGATAGGCTGGCAATCTCGTCGTCGTGCTCGTGAGCATGCTCCTCGGTGAGAAATCCCGGCTCGATATCGAGGATACGATCGAGGCTGAAAGCGTCTCGCCCGAGTATCCGGCCGAGGTCGATGCCACAGCGCTCAGTCCTGCGGATCGACGCGTAGGGATTGATCCTGCGGATCCGATGTTCGACCTTGGCCAGGCCGCTCTCATCGACAAGATCGACCTTGTTGACCAGAACGACATCGGCAAACGCAAGTTGTTCTTGGACTTCCGGGGCCCGGTCGATCTGCTCGAGAAGATGTCTGGCGTCGGTCACGGTGATAATGGCATCGAGCTTGGTCTTGCGGCGGACCTCATCGTCGACAAAGAATGTCTGTGCTACCGGCGCGGGATCAGCAAGCCCCGTGGTCTCGACCACGATGCCGTCGAACGAGCGGCTACGCCGCATCAGCCCTGCGACGATACGAATAAGGTCGCCGCGAACCGTGCAGCAGATGCAGCCATTGTTCATTTCGAAGATTTCCTCATCGGCTTCGACGATGAGATCGTTGTCGATACCGACCTCGCCGAATTCATTGACGATCACGGCAAACCGCTTGCCGTGTGTCTCGGTGAGGATGCGGTTGAGCAGCGTGGTTTTCCCCGAGCCGAGATAGCCGGTCAGGACCGTGACGGGAATCTGCGTCGCAGGTTCAGGCATGGGCGAGTCCTTATATTAGGGGGTCAGAAGTTTTGGCGGCCGCGGTTCGCAGCGGGCACCCCTTGCGTCATCTTCCCGGGAATGGGCGGCAGGCCCGCGCGCAGGTCCGCTCTTGTGACGGTATTGGGCCGGACCGGCCGCAGCGGACATGGGGCCTCGCAGTTGATAGTTATGTTATAACATTACATATCTTGTGCGGAAAACCCAAATGTCGTTTGGCACGCAATGCAAAGCGTCGGTTCCGTCAGCTCCGATCGCCTAGGCGGATGATGAGGCTGGCTCCCTTTATATCTCGATCGACGGCTATGGCCGCCCGTGGATCTTTGACCAACCCCGCAGTCCGCTGATTGCCCATCATCTCTATCCCGTAAACATCCAGAGTTGTTCGCTGGCCATGTAACCTGCCAACAACAATGTGCCGAACGTGACTATGAGCGCCGCGGCGCCGACCTCGATAGCTCTCAAAATGAGCATGCCGAATCCGGCCCGGGCCTCGGCGACGCGGCTTGCGATCTGCCGCGCACTCATTGCGAGCGTTGCGATCGCTGCAACAGTCACCGCTGTGCCAAGCCCCATGATCAAGGTGGCGCCGACGCCCGTCCAGAACAGGTCTTGGGTCAGCGCGAAGATGAGGACGATGATCGCGCCGGAACACGGCCGCAATCCAACCGCGACCACCGCCGAGAGCCCTCGGCGCCAGCCACCCGCGCCGGCAAGCTCAGCGGGGTCTGGCCCGTGGGCGTGGCCCCAAGCCGACTCGTGATGGTCGTCGTGGCAGTGAAAGCCGTGCTCGTGACCGGCGCATCCATTGACCAGGCATTGCCCGCCACGCACGGTCATCGCGCCGAGGCGCGGAGTCAGAAGCGGAAGGATCTTGCTACCGCGTCCTGACGTGACAGCGAGGGCGGGCGCCGGAATCCACGCCAGTTCGCGGCAGGCGAGGAGAAAGCCGCGGCCTTTGACGTAGAAAAGCCGCAGGCCGATCAGGATGACCAGACCATAGCTGACGATCTCGACGAGATGAACGGTCAGCCCGATCGTCTTCGCCGTCGCGCCGAGAAGAACCGCGGCGATGGCCACCACGACGATGGCAACGAGGGATTGGATGCCCGCCGACGCGAATGACATGACAACGCCGCGACGCCAGGTCTCTTCGTTGGCGACGAGGTAAGAGGAGATTACGGCCTTGCCGTGCCCCGGGCCCACGGCGTGAAAGACGCCATAAAGAAACGAGGTGCCGAAGAGTCCCCACATCGCGGCTCCATCCTCCTTGCTCGCCCGGATGAAGCCCGACAGCGAACGATCGAAGGCCGCTTGCTGGGCAAAGACCCAGCCCGTGAGGCCGGATGCCGACATGTCACCGGCAGGATGAGGGGGTCCGAATGGCGCGGCCTGTGCCGATACGACATCGATTGAACAGACGACGAGAACCGCCACCAGTACGGTCAAGACAACACAGCATGATCTGGTCATGGGCACTTCACCAAGATCTTGTTGGCGAAGATTTCTCCATAGGTGCTGGATATGCCGAGCGGGTTGCTATCGAGCTGACTCAGCCGCAACTGTTCCGCCGGTGTCGGCTGGTGTGGCAAATCATAGGTCAACAGGCATTGCGGTGCGCCGCTCAAGGTGACCGGCTTGTCCTTGGCAAACTCGAAATCAACGAAGATTGTGGGATCGTAGACCTCGATCTGCATGGCCTTGGCCGTGGCAGCCTCCTTCAACGGCAGAGTGAAATGCAAGGTGAGGGTAGCGTTCTTGTATTCGAGCCAGTAGTCGACGGGATCCGAAAACCTCAGCTTCTTGCCGTCGGCGCGCGCAAAGGTGAAATAGCCATACTCTTTCAGCGATTCCACGTTTGTTTGGGCGAGCGAGGCCAACTCTTCCCGCGTGTACTGCCCCTTCTTCCCATGGGGGATGCCCTGAAGCGCGTAGGCGGAAAACATGTCGTCGAAGGTCCAAGCGTGGCGGACACCTGTCATGCTGCCGTCGGCTGCGTACAGAATCTCGCTGTGGAAGGTGACCCAGACGTGGGGATGGGCCCGAGCGGAGCCTGCTCCGAGGGCGAGCGCCGTCAAAACCGATAGCAGATGAAGAAGACGCAGCATGAAGGCATCTACACCACCTTACAGCGCTGCGAATGCAGCGCCGTAAGGCTGATATCAATGGCCAAAAGGCCGGGTCTTGGGAGACTGCCCGCCAATCCGGCCACTTCGGGCCCGGCGCACCTCATATCTTTTTCGAAATACCGAGGAAGAAGCCGCGACGCGGTCCGAACTGCGGCGCGAACACGCCGATGCCGGAGCCATCCCTGATTTCGTAGATCTTGTCGAACAGGTTGACGACGTCGAAGCGAATCGTCATCGGCTTCGGATCGTTCGGCAGCAGGAATTCGCGCTTGATGCCAAGATTGACCTGCGTATAGCTCGGCACCGTATCGATATTGGCATCGCCGGCGCGCAGGCCGCTGCCATAGATCATGTCAGCGCTTAGTTTGACGCCGCACCACGACATTCCGTTATCGCCAAAGGCTTCAGCCGCGGTGGCGGGTCGACCGCAGAACGAATAGACGGCGCCGGCTGACGCCGTCACGAACTGGTTGTGGTCGGTGTAGACGAAGTGGGTCTGGACGTATTGTAGTCGGGTCAAGCCGCCGAGGTCGGCAAGCGGAACCGTGTTGTCGAACAGAAACTGGTTCGATACCGGATCGGTAGCTCGCTGCTGTGCCACGGCGACGTTGCCATAGGCCTGGAAATTGCCGCTGGTGAACTTCGTTTTGAATTCGATGCCTTCATTGTAGCCGCGGGCATAGTTGAAGGCGCTCAGCACGAGGGCTTGTCCGAACTGGCCGTTGTCGATCAGATCATGCGCAAATTTGTAATAAGCATCGACACCGAGCTCGAGAGTCGAACAGCTTTTCGGATCTGAGCCGCATCCGAATCTGAGTTTCTGATCGACGCCGGCATCGAAGTAATCCGAGCGCTCCGGCAGGACCGGGTCGACCAAGGCACCAGGAGACGACGCGCCGGTCGTATTGTTGAACAGGGCGATATTGGCCGGCGCCGCTTCCACCAGCACCGGCGGGGTGAAATAGCGGGCGTAGCCGGCGTGCAGAGTGGTGTCCTCGAACGGCTTGTAGGTAAAGCTCAACCGTGGACTGAACTGGTTGGCGCTGACGAATTGCTCCATTTGGTCGAAGCGCAAGCCGGCGTTGATGGTGAACTTGTCGGTCACCTTCCACTCGTCCTGAACATAGACCCCGGCGAGCCACCCGAGTTTGGAGACGTTGTCGGTGATGCCGAAAGGATTGCCGTTATCGGAGCCGTCGCAGGCAATGCAGGGCTCGACCAGCGACGTATTGCTGACGGACGCCTGCTCGGCGCTGACGGAGAAGCCGGCGCGGAGGGTGTGTGAATCGTTGAGCTTATAGGAGCCGTCGCCCTGGATACCGTTGGTGTAGGAGATGCGGCCGACATTCGAAGCGATGCCGTTGAGCAGGAGATCGCCGATCGGATCGGGCGTGAAGCGCAACTCGTTGTAACGGGTGAAATAGGACAATTGCCCGTCGAAACCGTCGACCGACTTTTGCACTGACAGCACGCTGAAGTGAGTCCTTTCGACCTGGTTTTCGTTGAGCGCGGCCGAGTTGAAACTGGTCACGCCGAATGCGTTAGTGACAAATCCGTTTTGTCCGATCGGCTGGCCGGGATTGTTGGGAATCTGAAAGTTGTTGATTGCCGTTCCCGCGATCAGACTGACCCGCGTGGTCGGGTCGATGATTGCGGACATATAGGCGAAACCTCTTTCCTGCTGTGTGAAATCGTGAATCGCATTGTAGGCGGGCGTCGGATTTTCAATTCCCACCGTGTTCTGGAGATAGCGGCCGGTGAAGTAGTACTGGACGCCGGCGAAGCAATCGGCGGCGGCGGTCGGCGCCTTGTATGTCAGCGCGCTCGTCGTCGTGGTCGTGGGGCAGGTGCTTCCGAACGTGCCGCCGTATTCGATGCTCGGCTGAATGGTCCCATGGCTGCCGCCATAGAATCCGACGCTGCCGCTATTATTGAACAGATCGGTGCGGGTCTTGATGTCGACGAGGCCGGACGTGCGCAGTCCATACTCGGCCGGCAGGGCGCCAGTGACCAGCGAGATGCTGCCGATGAAGCTGGTGTCGAAAATGCTGCCGAAGCCGGTAACGCCGTCGGGCAGCAGCACCCCATTGATCCGATATTGCAGGTTGGCGTGCTCATTGCGGATGTGAAGCGAGCCACTGGCGGCCGAATCCTGTGAAACGCCGGGGGCTTGCAGCAGCAATTGCTCGACCGACTGGTTGGCGCCCAGCGGCAGATCCTGGATCGTGTCGTGACCGATCGTGTTGGAGTTCGTGCCGACAGTCGTGAAGATGTTCCCACGCGCCTGGTCGAAGACCGCATTTTTTGCGGCCAACTGAGCGGCAGCCTGCGCCGCGGGGGAGAGCGGCGCTTGCGCTGGTGCTGAGGGGGCGACCTCACGGGCTATTGTGCGCGGCTTCTGCCTTGCCGGCTTGGCCGCTTGCTTGGGCGCCTGGACGTTGGTCTGCGGCAGCACCGTGGCGGGTGCATTTGCCGAAGGTGCCGGCGGCGCATTCTCCGCGGGTGCCGGGGCCTGCGAGGGCGCAGGTGATGGCTCCGCCGTCTGCGATCGCGCCGTCTCGGCGAGGCCGCAGATCACGAACGAGGCTATCCCCGAGGCGAGGATACGTCTGATAAATACGGGTCTTGCTACTGGCATTGTTCCTATCCCAACAAGGCCGCGAACGAATTCGTCGCGATGCGCGAATTCGAAAGGCCTGCCGCCGGCTTGCGACGGACTGATTGCTTCTTCTTCCTCGGGATTGGCCACGAACGAATGGCCAGTCCTTTCAGAAAGCGTTCAAGTCAGTGTCAGGCGACGGGAGGTGCGCGTGATTGAAAGGCCGTGCGCGCGGAGCGCGGATGAACGAACGTTGCAGCTATCGGCGGATGCGCAAGTTCGAAAGCTTGCGGGATCGGCAGGGCCGGCGGCGGTGACGGCATGGCCGTACTTGCCAAGGCGACCACGGTGCAGATCGCGCAAACATCATCCGGATGCCGATCCGAATCCTGGCTCGGCGGCGGAAGTTGCTGGGTAGATTGGATAAGCGGCGCAGCCTGCGCCGCAATCGGATGGAAATGGCCAAACGAAAGCCCAAGCTGGACGGCGAGCGCAAACAGCGCAGCTCGCGCTCCATATTTGACGTTCGATCGGAACCACTTCATGCCGATACGCACCTTGTGCCGTCAGAAAGCCGAGGCATCTCCGCCCTTTCCGGCGTCACTTTGTAACATCGCAGGGAATGTTGCGCGGCGTCAATTGAGGCCGATCTGCCGGTCGACGGAATTCACTGGTCTGTGTGATTCTCGCAACGTGCGGTGACGCGAACTGCAATCAACGTCCTCCGCTAGGACCAGCACCGTGCCATTGAAGGGTCGCTACCGCGCGAAGTTCACCGGCGCGATGTAACTATCTCGTGTACCCGGCTTGGCGGCGGGGAATGGCGGGAACGGACTGGCACGACGCAGGATGTCCAGAGCCTCGTGGTCGAGCACGTCGTTGCCTGAGGATTTCGACACTTCGGTAGAAATCACCTCGCCTGCGCGGTTCAACGCGAATCGCACCAGCACGGTGCCGGCGGCACCATGCGCTGCCATCGGATAGCGCTTGAACCGCTGCAAATGACCGAACACCAGCGCGTTATAGGCGTTCGAGCCGGCTTCGGTGAACTCGCCGATGCGCGCATTCTTCGGCAGCGCGCGCGTCTCGGGTGCAGGGGCCACGGGCATTGGCTCCGGCTTCTCAAGCTTCTGCTCCTGCTGTGGCAGCGTGACCTCCGCCTGTTGCGGCGGCGGTGGCGGCTGCACCACCTGCTCCAGTGGCTTTTCCTCGACCTTGCGCTCTTCCTTCGGCGTCGCTTCCGCCTGTTGCATGGTCGGCCCGACGGCGATGTCCTGATCCTGGATCGTGGGCGAGGAGGCTTCCACCGGCGCCAGCGTCACGGCGATCGCCGGGAGGATGTTCGGTTCGACAGGCTGGCGTGCATACCAAAATGCGATCGTGCCAATGACGGCCGCGTGCGCCGCCAGGATGGTCACGCCGGCGAGCATCCATCGGGAAACGCCATGCCTTTCCGGCAGATATAGCGCGAACGCGTTCATTGCTTTGCCGCCGGTGCCTCGAGACCGACCAGCGCGAGCTTCAGATAGCCCGCGTCGCGCAGGACGTTCATCACCTCCATCAGCTCGCCGTAGCTGATGGATTTGTCGCCGCGGACGAAGATCGTCTGGTCCTTGTGACTGTTGGTGGCGGCATCGAGCGCGCCCGGAAGCTCGCCGCGCGGCACGATGGTCTCCCCGATCGCAATCGACGCGTCCGGCTTGATGGTGACGAACACCGGCTTGTCCGGCCGCGGCTGCTCGGGCGCGGTCGAGGCAGGCAGGTTGACGCCGATGTCGACGGTTGCGAGCGGTGCTGCAACCATGAAGATGATCAATAGAACCAGTATGACGTCGATGAACGGGGTGACGTTGATCTCGTGCAGCACATCGAGATCATCGCTATTTCGACC
The DNA here is from genome assembly GCF_900142985.1 of Bradyrhizobium erythrophlei. NCBI lineage: Bacteria > Pseudomonadati > Pseudomonadota > Alphaproteobacteria > Hyphomicrobiales > Nitrobacteraceae > Bradyrhizobium > Bradyrhizobium erythrophlei. The sequence continues at coordinate 1,153,255 of NZ_LT670849.1, read as the reverse complement.
TGAGGAAACGTGCAGAGCCATCCGCTTACTCCGCGGCCCGTGGTAACGTCGCCGCAGCGCGCAGTTGACCGCGGCTGACTATCAGCAGCAGTTGCGCGGATGCGTCGCCGAGCAGGATACGGTAGCCGGCAATCACGCGGGCGAGATGGTTATAGATCACGACCGCCGGGATCGCAGCGACAAGGCCGAACGCGGTCGCAAGCAAGGCTTCCGCGATGCCAGGCGCCACCACCGCGAGATTGGTGGTGTGGGATTCGGAAATGCCGATGAACGAATTCATGATGCCCCACACCGTACCGAACAGGCCGACGAAGGGCGCGGTCGCGCCGATGGTGGCAAGGATGCCGACGCCGCGCGACAACTGTCGCGCCATCGCCGCTTCGACGCGCTCCAGCCGCAACGCCACGCGCTCCTTGAAGCCGTCGTCGATGATACCATCGGACAGCTCGGCTTCGCGTGCGGTGGAGGTGATCAGCTGCGCGACAGCATCCCGTTTCGTCTCACAGGTGCGCACCGCGTCTGAAAGACTGCCGCCACGCTCCAGCATTGCAAGACGACGGCGCGCGAGATTTTTCGCGGCCTGGAGTTCGATGGTCTTGGCGAGCCAAACCGTCCAGGTCACGAGCGAGGCGAAGGCGAGTCCGATCATGACGGTCTTCACCACGACGTCGGCGCCGAGGAACATGCCCCACGGCGACAGGTTGTGCGGTAGTAGCGGATTGGGCTCCTGGGCAAGCGCGGGCGACGGGAGCATGGCGGCCGCCGCGAAAGTGCTGGCAACGATCCCGGGCATCAGCCAATGCCAAATCCCGTCGCATTGGTGGTCCGTGTTTCTTTGTTGCATTTCATTTTCTCTTCGGTAAATCAATTTTGCCGCCCGTCGGCCTTTCTTGCGCCTAGCGAGAGCACTGAATTCCGGGCTGGGGTGCGTAACGCTCGCGCCATGAATGACTACCTCCGCCCGCTGCTAGCAGCGTGGCTCACCACGCCTCATTAGAGCGGGAGACAAGGATCGCTGTCAGGAAATCGGCGGTCCGCGCGATTGAAAGGCAGCAGTCGGCCGCTCGGCGAAGACAAGCACAGACTCAATCGGCCGATTGAAACGAAAGCCGGCAAACTCCACCAGCAATACGGGCGGCACCGAGGCGAGAGCATTCGCCATCGCGAAGACAGCGGTACAGATCGGACAGAGATCGTCAGCTCCGGTATCGCCGGGTGGGCCTTGCGTCCGATCATTATCGGAAGACGCAGCCGCGATCAGGGAGATCAAGCCACTTTCGGCGCACTTTCCGCTGGTCGCGTGAAAGTGACCAAAGGACAGGCCGAAATTGATGACCAGCGCGAACACCGCGAGCCATGATCCGTGCCTTATATTCTCCCGGAACCAGCGCATTTATCGTCGAACCGCAGCTTTCTCAGGGTTTCAGCCGTGGCGGCATCTTATCCGAGCCGGCCATTGGGTCAAAGGTAGCGTGGGCAAGATTGTGGCTGCCGGCCGCTCATTTTTGATCCAACTGACGTCAAATCTCGCGGTCGTCGATTAATTATGGCTATCGGCCAGGAGCTACTTGGTCGCCTCAGGTGCCAAGCCGTTCCCGCGTCCCAGCGTTGTTAAAGGACGCGATGTCATCAATGCCCCTCGCGCAGCCAGGTCGCGGCGAAAGCGCCGAGCAGCAACAACAGCCCGATCAGGCCGGCAAAGACCGGCAAGACGCCGACGCCGCGGACCACGCTGGCGTCGCGCATTTTCACGCCCATCCAGCCGTCGCCGCGGAAAATGCTGGATGCATGAACCGGGACGATGCGCGGCAGGTCGATGCTGGAACCATCGACCACGCGGCGCACGTCGCCGCCGGTCGATCGCGCGAGCGGCATCAGCGTTTCGGTGGTCGAGGTGACTTCGGAAAATTCCTTCGGATTGGTCGGGCCGACATTGATGAGCGCCTTCAGCGTGCCGTCGGTGGCCTGCCACAGGCCAAGTTCGTTGGCCGGCATGTTGGCCGTCCACATGCCGGGCTCGCCTGCGCTTAAAGCAAGTTCGCGCGTGGCGCCCGAAGGCGAGGTGACCGTCACCGGCGAAACGCTGTCGGCCATGGTCTGACGTTGCACGACGAGGTCATGACCACGCACCTGCAAATGCAGCGCTTCTTCGTCGAGCTCGGGCTGCTTCATCAGCCAGTGCGACATCCGCCGCAGCAGGTCGAGATGCGGACCGCCGCCTTCATAGCCGCGCGCCCACAGCCAGATGTGGTCGGACAGCAGCAGAGCGACGCGGCCTTCGCCAAAGCGCGACAGCAGCAGCAGCGGCTTGCCGTCGGCGCCGGTCATCACGGGCGGGCTGATCGCATTGCGCGTATCGACCGTGCGGAAGAAGCGGCTCCAGTGCGGCGGGTCGCTGTTGGCGCCTTCCAGGCCCCGCGTCACCGGATGGCGTTTGCCGACGTCGCTGAGTGAGGCATAAAACGGCTTCTCGGTCACGCCGACCGGTTCTGCCGGCAGCACCGAGTCGAGCGGCGTGCGCCAGATGCTCGTCGATGACGCGTAGTCGGGGCCGGCCGATACCAGCACCGCTCCGCCGGAGCGAACATAGCGCGCGATATTGTCGAAATAGGCGATCGGCAACACGCCCTGGCGGGCGTAGCGGTCGAAGATGATCAACTGGAATTCGTTGATCTTCTGCTGAAACAGCTCGCGCGTCGGAAACGCGATCAGCGACAATTCGTTGATCGGCGTGCCGTCCTGTTTCTCCGGTGGCCGCAGGATCGTGAAATGCACGAGGTCGACGCTGGCGTCGGACTTCAACAGGTTGCGCCAGGTTCGTTCGCCCGAATGCGGCTCGCCGGACACCAGCAGCACGCGCAGCTTGTCGCGCACGCCGTCGATGGCGACCACCGCGCGGTTGTTGACGAGCGTCAGCTCGTTTTCGAGCGGCGAGGCCTCGATCTCGACGATGTTCTGGCCTTCATGCTTGATGTCGATGTCGACATTGACGGTCTGGCCGCTGACGACATTGCGTTCGTTGATGGTCTCGCCGTCGACGCGCACCGCGACCTTGGCGCGCTGGCCGGTGACGCCCTGATCGTCCAACCTATAGGTGATGGTCTGGACCTGACCAACGATGCCAAAACGTGGTGCGGCCGTAATCGCAATCCGGCGATCGCGTTCGTCCTTGCGGCCGGTGATCAGCGCCTGCAGCGGAGCCTGGAAGCCGAGCGCGGTGGCGTTGGCCGGAATATCATGCACGCGTCCGTCAGTGATCAGGAAGGCGCCGGCGACGCGATCGACCGGCACGTCGGACAGCGCCGAGGAGACCGCTCCGAACAGCTTGGTGCCGTCGGTCTCGCCGTCGGCCTGACCGGCCTCGACCACGCGGACTTCGAGGCCCGGAATTTTCTTTAAAGAATCGACCAGCGCCTGCTGCGTACGGGCAGTCTCATTGGTGCGGTCGCCGAAATTCTGGCTCGGGCTCTTGTCGACGACGACGGCGGCGACCGACGAGAGCGGTTCGCGTTCCTCGCGGGTGAAAGAGGGGTTGGCGAGCGCCAGCAGCAACAGGCCGAGCGCCAGAAGACGCAGCCACACGCCGCGCGCGCGGCCCACAAGCAGCAAGACCGCCACCACGACGATCGCCGCCAGCGCCGTCCAGAGCACCGGCGAGGGGATCAGCGGGGTAAAGACGATGCCGTAATTCATGGCGTCATTGCCCCAGCCGTTCGATCAGGGCCGGCGCGTGCACCTGGTCGGCCTTGTAGTTGCCGGTCAGCGTGTACATCACGATGTTGACGCCGGCGCGGAAGGCGAATTCGCGCTGCCGCGGCTCGCCCGGCGACAGCGGCAGCATCGGCTGCCCGTCAGGCCGTATCGCCCAGGCGCCGGCGAGATCGTTGGAGGTGATGATGATCGGCGAGACGCCGTCACCGCCCCGCGCCGGATGCGAGGCGCTGTCTTCGTCCTCGTCGCGCGGCAGGGCTTCGACCCAGGTCTGGCCGCCGTCGAAGCGGCCCGGGAAGTCGCGCAGCAGATAAAACGTCTTGGTCAGGACGTGCTCGCGTGGCACCGGCTCGAGCTCGGGCACGTCGAGCGAGGAAAGAATTTCGCGTAAGCTCTGCATGCCCGGCGTTTGCGATGCGCCGTTGTCGCCGGGCGGGGCCTCGATGGCATCGCGGGTGTCGAACAGCACCGTGCCGCCCTGTTTCATGTAGGCGTCGATCTTGTCGATGGCCTCGCGCGCCGGCTTCGGGGCGCCCGGCACGACCGGCCAATAGATCAGCGGGAAAAAGGCGAGCTCGTCATGGGCCGGATCGACGCCGACGGGATCGCCGGCTTCAAGCGCAGTGCGTTGCGCGAGAAACAAGGTGAGACCGGACATTCCCGCCTTCACGATCGAATCGACGTCGTTATTGCCGGTCAGCACATAGGCGAGGCGGGTCTGGCTCGTGGCCTTGATGGCGAATTCGTCGGTCGTGCTGTCGGCTTTCGTCGGAGACGGCAGGCCGAGCGGCAAGAGCAGCGCCAGCAACAGCGCAGCCGGCGCCGCGCGCCGCCGCAACAGGCTTGCGATGCCGCCGCCGAGCAATGCGACGATGATGGCGTCGATCAGGAACAGCGCCAGCGCCGACGACAGCAGCATGCCGCGCAGGTCGCGTGGCTCGGAATTGGTGTAGCTTGCGCGCCTTGCGCGCAGCGACGACAGATCAAGCGGCGTGATGCGGTCTGTCGCGGCAAGCGTATTCACCGCAAGCGGGCCATCGGCAGGGCCGTAAAATCCGGGCGGATGGTCCGGTGTCGCGTGCTCGCGGAAATCGGCTTGGATCGGTTTGGCCGTCGAGGGCGGCGGTCCGAACGCGCCGAAGCCGTCGAGCGTGCGCAGCGGCGCCACCGTCTCGGCATTCGCCTCCGTCGTGGCGCCCGGGGCCGGACCCGACGCATAGCCGGACGTATCGACGATCCGCCGCAGCATTTCGACGAAAGAGCCCGACATCGGCAGGTCGGACCATTTCATGTCGCCGCTGACGTGAAACAGAGCCACTATTCCCTTGCCGCGGCGTTCGCCGGTAACGAGTGGCGTGCCGTCTTCCAGCGACGCCCAGCTCTTGGTTGGCAAGACCGCGTCGGGCTCGGCCAGCACCTGGCGGTTGACAGTGACGTCCTTCGGCACGGCAAGGCCGGCAAACGGTCCGTCGGCGGCGAAGGTTGCGAGATGTTGCGGCTTTTCCCAGGTCAGGCTGCCGCCAAGGCTGCGGCCGCCACGGCGCAGTTTCACCGGCACCAGATCGTCGTCGGCTTGCGCGAGGCGAGGACCGGCAAAGCGCACCAGCACGCCGCCGCGTTCGATCCAGGCGTTGATCCGTTCGCGAATTTCCGGCGACAGGGTGCCGACATCCGCCAGCACCATCATCGGCAGTTTTTGGTCGAGAAATTGCGAGATCGCCTGCTGCGGCGCGCCGCGGTCCCCCTGCCGCACGTCGGCGAACGGCGCCAACGCCCGCGCGAGGTAGAACGTCGAAGCCAACAGCGGCTGCGCGGTGTCGCTCGTCGCGCCGGAAACCACGCCGACGGCGCGGCGGCGCCATCGCTTGTCGAGCAGTTGAACCGCGCCCGCCGAGTGCTCGCCCGAAATTTCGAGCCGCGCGATGTCGTTGCGCAGTTCGACCGGCAGGTCGAACGATGCCTCGGTCTCGCGATCGCCCGGCGCAAACGCAAAACGCGCTTCGCCGACCGGTGAACCCTTCTGGTCGAGCCCGCGCACCACGCCGCTGGTAACGCCGCCGTCGGCGCGGAGCACCTTCACCGTCATCTTGGCCGCCGCATTTTCGGCCGCCGCCAGCGCCAGCGCCGGCGGCGTGCCGCCTTCAAACACCGTGAGCGCGCGATCGCCGACGACCTTGTTTAAGCCCTGCAGGAACTCGGGCCCGCGCAAGCTGTCGACGCCATCGGACAGCCAGACGAGGTCGCACTCGCCGGTCGCCTTCAGGAATCGATCGATGATCGGAAGCGTCTCGGACCGATCGATCGAATAGGGTTTTGGCGAAAGCTGGCGCAAGGCGACGCGCGCCGTACCGCCCGGCATGATCGTAATATCGCGCGTCGGCTCCGACAACGGGATCAGGGCGATGCCGCGCCGGTCGTTGTCGGCATTGGAAATCAGTTCGTCCGCGGCTCGCACCCTCGCATCCCAGGTCGAAGCCGCGCTCCAGCCGTCGTCGATCAGGATCGCGAGCGGCGCACGTGAGGCGGACACGCCGAGCGGAGGATTCCAGATCGGTCCTGCGGCGGCCAGAATGATCAGCGCGGCGGCGGCGAGGCGCAGCGCCGTCAGCCACCACGGGGTGCGCGAGGGCGTCTCTTCCTTTGGTGCGATGTCGAACAGCAGCCGGGTCGGCGGAAACTCGATCCGCCGCGGCCGTGGCGGGATCACCCGCAACAGCCACCACAGCACGGGCAGGCTCAAAAGTCCCAACAGCAGCAGCGGCTCGGCAAAGGAAAGCGGCAGGCCTGCGATCATGCGCTGCGCCCCGCTTTGACGATGACGCCGAGCGCCGTGCCCTTGCTGACCATCATGCCCGAATGCAGGAACAGCAGCAGCTCAGCCGCCGAACGGTTGGTGGTGTGGGTGGAAAACAGCCAGTCGAGCTTGCCGGTCTCGAGGCGGATTTGCTCGCGATGCAGCGCGACGCGCTCGACATAATCGCTGGCCCAGCGTTCCGCGCGGCCCGCGACGATGATGTCGCCGCCTTCCGGTTCGACAAACTCGACGCGTCCCGCGTAGGGAAAGGTTTCTTCCGCGGGATCGACGACCTGAATCAGCGTGCCGTGCGCGCCTGAGGCCGACAATGTCGCCAGCATGTTGCGAATTTCGCCGATCGGCGACCAGAAATCCGACAGCACGACGATTTCGGAAAGTGGCGACGGCACGAAAGAGGGCGGCAGGCTCAGCCGCGTCGCATCGTCGTGCAGCATCGCCTGCGCCATCTTGTCGATGATGGCGCGGCTTGCCGTCGGACTGACGAGACCGGGAATGCCGACCCGCTCGCCGCCCGCGACCAGCAACTCGGCAAGCGCAAAGGTGACGATCAATGCGCGCTCAAGCTTGCTGTCGCGCGCCTCCTTTGACGCAAAAGCCATCGATGGGGAACGGTCCGGCCAGATCCATATCGTGTGTGCGGCCTCCCATTCCTGCTCGCGTACATAGAGATGGTCGTCACGCGCCGAGCGGCGCCAGTCGACGCGCTGCGCAGGTTCGCCGGAAACGAAGCGGCGGTATTGCCAGAAGCTTTCACCGGCGCCGGCGCGCCGGCGCCCGTGCAGGCCGTGAATGACGTTGGCTGCGATCCGCCGGGCTTCCAGCACAAGGCGCGGCAGCGATGCGGCGAGCGTTCGGCTTTCGCCATCGGCACGTCGGACTGCTGCGATCTCCTTTGCGCTGTGCTCGGCGGCTGTGGCCATCAGCCGATCCGTGTCTTCAACTGCTTGATGACGTCGGGAATGCTGCGGCCTTCGGCGCGCGCGGAGAAGGTGAGCGCCATGCGGTGCTTGAGGATGGGTTCGGCAAGATCGAGCACGTCGTCGACCGAGGGCGCCAGGCGTCCGTCGAGCAGCGCGCGGGCGCGGACGGCGAGCATCAGCGATTGGCTCGCGCGGGGTCCGGGTCCCCAGGCGATCAGCTTGCCGGCTTCGCCGCCTTCCGGGCTGGGGCGCGCCGAGCGCACCAGCGACAGGATCGCCTCGACGACGGAATCGCCGACCGGCAGACGCCGCACCAGCCGCTGCGCCGTCAGCAGTGTCTCGGCATCCATCGCCGCTTTCGGTGCGGTTTCTTCGGCGCCGGTGGTTTCGAACAGGATCCGCCGCTCGGCGTCACGGTCGGGATAGTCGACGTCGATTTCCATCAGGAAGCGGTCGAGCTGCGCTTCCGGCAGCGGATAGGTGCCTTCCTGCTCCAGCGGATTCTGGGTCGCGAGCACGTGGAACGGCTTCGGCAGGTCGTGGCGGGCGCCGGCTACCGTAATGTGCTGTTCCTGCATCGCCTGAAGCAGCGCCGATTGCGTGCGCGGGCTGGCGCGGTTGATTTCGTCGGCCATCAGGAGTTGCGCGAACACCGGGCCGGAAATGAAACGAAACGAACGCTTGCCGGAATTGCTTTCATCCAGCACTTCCGCGCCGAGGATGTCCGAGGGCATCAGGTCCGGCGTGAACTGGATGCGCTTGGCGTCGAGCCCGAGCGTGACGCCGAGCGTTTCGACGAGTTTGGTCTTGGCAAGGCCGGGCACGCCGATCAGAAGTGCGTGACCGCCGGAGAGGATCGTCACCAGCGTGTTCTCGATGACGCGATCCTGACCGAAGATGACGGTGGCGATGGCTGCCTTGGCCGCGCGGACCTGGCCGGCGACTTGTTCGGCCGACCGGACGATGACGTCCTCGAGCTTCTCGACACTGCCTGAACCGACCGAGTCTGCGCCAGCCATTCCGTTCTCCTTCAAGCTCAAGCCTAGTGGCCCTTTGATTCTAACATTCGCATTCCTTCTCAGCGGCCACTTTGCGAATGTTAGAATCAAAGGGCCACTAGCAAACATATGTTTCTAGTGGAGTTTAGGATTTGACCTTCGCTTTTGAACTCGCGGCTAGGCAGGCAGCGAATGTCAAATCCACTCCACTAGTTTCCATCCGGCACATGCTAAACTCTCGGCAACGCCGTGTATTCGTTCAATTATGCTATCCCCACATTATCGGTCTTTCGGGGTCGGTGCGGCATCACGATATGGCGACTTTGTTCGGGGAAATACGGCCGAATTTGCTCAAATCGTAACGCTGTGATGCCAGCAATCGGATATTTGTTCAGGTATTTATTTGCCTGCACCAATCGTGCCAAACCAAGCATCCGTTAATGCGTTCCTATATTGGAACGTTCAACCTCTCGGCAAACCATGGCGAAGCAAGGGCGGGAACCGGTTCGAAGTCTTGAAGGCCTGACTGCGGCAGCGAAGGGCGCCGCAAACGCCGCTACGCCCGGAAAGGGCCTGCCTCCGGTGCATCTGTGGAATCCGCCCTTTTGCGGCGATCTCGACATGCGAATCGCAGCCGACGGCACCTGGTACTATATGGGCACGCCCATCGGCCGGCCAGCTTTGGTGCGCCTGTTTTCGACCATTCTCAAGCGCGAGGACGGCAAGCACTTCCTGGTGACACCGGTGGAAAAGGTCGGCATCCGTGTTGACGATGCACCGTTTCTGGCCGTCGAAATGCTCAAGGAGCAGAGCCAGGAGGGCTGGTCCCTGCGCTTTCGCACCAACGTGGACGACTGGGTGGCGTGCGATTCCGCTCACCCATTGCGGTTTGAAGCGTCCGCCGCCGGCGGACTGACGCCTTACCTGCATGTCCGCGCCGACCTCTGGGCGAAAGTCACGCGCGCGCTCTATTATGATCTGGTTGACATCGGCGAGGAACGGATGGTCGATGGTCGCGAGATGTTCGGGGTCGCATCGTCAGGTGTGTTTTTTGCGATGGCGGATGCGGAAGCGGTAAGGGGCGCACTTTGAGTGAGGCAATGGCGGTGAACGATCCCGCCGCAATCAGTTCGGCGGAGTTTTTCGATCGGGCCCGTGCGCGGCTGCGCTTCGACATTCCCCCGGGGCTGACCGATCCGGATGAAATCCCGGCCAGCGGCGATCGGGGCACCGACCGCATGCTTGCGATTCTGTCGCGCGAACAGCCGATTCGTCCCGCGGCCGTCTTGATTCCGGTTATCGATCGTCCGGAGCCAACGGTGCTGTTGACGCAGCGCTCGGCGCACCTCAACGACCATGCCGGTCAGATTTCCTTTCCGGGCGGCAAGATCGATGCGGCGGATGCTTCGCCGCTCGATGCGGCGTTGCGCGAGGCGGAAGAGGAGGTTGGCCTTACCCGCCCATTCGTCGATCCGATCGGCTATCTCGATCTGTATGGAACGAGCTTCGGTTTTCGCATCCTGCCGACGGTGGCAAAGGTCAAACCCGGCTTTGATCTGCGCATCAACGCCGCGGAAGTCGACGATGCCTTCGAGGTGCCGCTGGCGTTTCTGATGAATCCGGCGAACCACCAGCTTCACAGCAAGGAGTTCCGTGGCGTGGAACGCTTCTACTACGCCATGCCCTATAACGAGCGTTACATCTGGGGCGCGACCGCCGGTATCCTTCGCGTGCTGTACGAACGGATCTTTACGCCATGATCCGTCAGGCCCTGACCGAGATCGGAATTTTTCTGATCCCGTTCGTGGTCTACGCGCTGTTTTTGATCGCGACCCGTTCCGGACTGCTGATACGGTCGTCCTGGCCGGTCGTCATCGTCGGAAGATTGCTGCTCGGTTCGCTGCTGCTTGTCGTCGTCAGTTTGATCATGCTGGCCCAGTTTTCCGGCGCACCGCCCAACTCGACCTACGTTCCCGCCCATATCGAGAACGGCAAGCTCATTCCCGGGGTCGAGAAATGAGTAGCATGCGCCGACTGGACGATGCGCCATGGCTGAAATCAGGTCCTGCCGCGCGCGTGCTCGAACTGCTCAATACGGACGGCGAGGAAGCGCGCGTCGTTGGCGGCGCGGTCCGCAACGCGCTGCTTGGCCGGCCGATCGGCGATATCGACATCGCGACCACCGCTTTGCCGGAAGAAGTCACCCGCCGCGCGAAAGCGGCCGGCATCAAGAGCGTGCCGACCGGCATCGAGCACGGCACGGTGACGCTCGTGGTCGACGCCGTGCCTTTCGAGGTCACGACGCTGCGCGAGGATACCGAGACGTTCGGACGAAAGGCGAAGGTCGCATTCGGCCGCGACTGGGTGCGCGATGCCGAGCGGCGCGACTTCACCATCAACGGACTGTCGGTCGACGCCCAAGGCTGCGTTCATGACTACGTCGGCGGCCTCGAGGACATCGCGGTGCGGCGCGTGCGCTTTATCGGCGAACCTGCAAGGCGGATCGAAGAGGATTACCTGCGCATCCTTCGCTTCTTCCGCATTCATGCGGCGTACGGTGTGGGCGAACCCGATCGCGCGAGTTACCTTGCCTGCATCAGTGGACAAGCCGGCCTTGCGAGCCTGTCCGCGGAACGTATTCGCGTCGAAATATTGAAACTGATGGTCGCCGATGGCGCCGTCGTTGCCGTCGATGCGATGGCAGATGGCGGACTGTTGCTGCCGATCTTTGGCGGCATCGCCTATACCGGGCCGTTTGCGAAACTGATTTCGATCGAGCATGCGCTGGGTCTGGTGCCCGATCCGGTCCGAAGGCTGGGCGCGCTTGCGGTCGCCGTCACCGAGGATGCGAGACGCCTGGCCTCGCGGCTGCGGCTGACCAATGCTGAGACCAAAGCGCTGGATTCCATGGGCCATCGCTGGTGGCGTCTTGGCGGAATGGACGAGGCGCGTGCCAAGCGCAGGCTCTATCGTCTGGGCGAAGAGCGTTACCGCGACCGCCTGATGCTCGCCTGGGCGCGCTCGGGCGAGGGCAGCGACGATGCGTCATGGCGCGAACTCGCAAGCCTGCCGGGGTACTGGAGCGCGCCGAAATTTCCGCTGAAGGCCGCTGATTTTCTGGCGCGCGGCCTGGCGCAGGGACCTGAACTCGGACAGGCGCTGGCGCTCGCCGAAGATGCCTGGCTCGCCGCCGATTTCCCGCTCGACCAAGGCGCACTCGATGCGATCGCCGATCAGGCCGCAGCCCGCGTGACCCGCGAACGCAAGCCGTAAAATTCACGCTGCGAAGGCCTCAGGGCCATTTCACTTCGGGCGGCATCGAGGAGAGGATCGAGTCCACGTTGCCGCCGGTCTTCAAACCGAAAATGGTGCCGCGGTCGTAAAGCAGGTTGAACTCGACATAGCGGCCGCGGCGGATCAGTTGCTCCTCGCGATCGGCCTCGGTCCACGGCGTCGCGAAGTTGCGCCGTACCAGTTCCGGATAGATATTCAGAAATGCACGGCCGACGTCTTGCGTGAAGGCGAAATCAGCGTCCCAGTCGCCGGAATCGTGATGGTCGTAGAAGATGCCGCCGATGCCGCGGGGTTCGTTGCGGTGAGGCAGGTAGAAATACTCGTCGCACCACTTCTTGTATTTGTCGTAAGGCGCCAGATGCGCATGGGCGTCGCAGGCTGCTTTCATCGCCGCGTGGAAGGCGATCGTGTCGGCATCTTCCTGGGTGCGCCGCCGGCTAAGTACCGGCGTCAGGTCCGAACCGCCGCCGAACCAGGCCTTGGTCGTGACGATGAAGCGCGTGTTCATATGGACCGCGGGGATGTGCGGATTGCGCAAGTGGGCGATCAGCGAAATGCCCGACGCCCAGAACGCGGGATCGTCGGCAGCTCCAGGGATCTGCGCGCGAAACTCGGGCGCAAACTCGCCGTGAACGGTCGAGCAATGCACGCCGACCTTCTCGAACAGCCGGCCGTGCATCATGCCCATCACGCCACCGCCGCCGGGTTTTCCGGCGGCGTCGGTGCGCTGCCAGGGCGTGCGGACGAAACGGCCGGGGGCGCCGGCGTATAGGGTGGCCGGCGCTTCGTCTTCCAGCCGCTCGAAGGCGGCGCAGATGTCGTCGCGCAAGTCTTCGAACCAGGCTCTCGCCTGTGCCTTCCGTTCATCGAGCTTGGAAATATCCATTCACGAGACCTCAGTCCGAAGTGTGCGCCGGCGTGGCGCCGGTCTGCCGAAGCGCTTCGCCAAGCGCCACGGCGGCGGCCATTGCGACATTGAGCGAACGCAGGCCGGGCCGGATCGGGATCACGACCCGCGCATCGGCTGCTTCCGCCACGCCTTGCGGAACGCCGGCACTTTCCCGCCCGAATAACAAGATGTCCGACGCCTGATAGCGGAAATCAAGATATGGCGTAGCGCCCTTGGTCGTGAACAGAACCAGGCGATGACCGGCGGAGCGGCGCCATTCCTCGAACTGGGTCCAGGAATCGTGGCGCCGCCAGTCGACCTGGTCGAGGTAGTCCATCCCGGAGCGGCGAAAATTCCGATCCGATACCGCAAAACCCGCAGGCTCGATGATATGGGCCGCGACGCCCATGCAGGCGCAAAGTCGCAGAATCGTGCCGGTGTTCTGGGGGATGTCAGGCTGGTAGAGCGCGATCTGCATTCGATTCTACAGTGGGTGTGCCAGGGGCGGGTTGTCATGTCGATTTCATAAGGGGATCCGCCGCCGGGATATGCGAAAAAATGCCGTGTTGCGCGGAATTAGTGCATTGCACGCGGGGCAGCCGATAGCGGGCTTGCGCTATTCCGGCAAGGGTGCCAATAGAACGATTCTGGACTGTTCCTTATCTCCGATGGGGTCGGAAAAAGGCAGTCATTTCTGCCGCCGCGGGGGTCGCGGGCGCCGGCAGCCTCCCGGTCACCGGGGCGGTTCCACCGGCGGTAAGCTATGAAAGGGTTTGGAATCGTGACGACAGCGTCTTCGGCGGAACATCCGACACGCCGTGATTTCCTTTTCGTTGCAACGGGCGCCGCAGCCGCCGTCGGTGGTCTGGCAACGCTCTGGCCGTTCGTTTCCCAGATGAATCCGGACGCCTCGACGATCGCGGCCGGCGCGCCGATCGAAGTCGATCTGGCGCCCATCGCCGAAGGGCAGGACATCAAGGTGTTCTGGCGCGGCAAGCCGATCTACATCATGAACCGCACCAAGAAGCAGGTCGAGGAGGCGCGCAGCGTCGCCGTCGACAGCCTCAAGGATCCGGCCTCCGACGAGTCCCGGGTCAAGGCGGGTCACGATCAATGGCTGGTCGTCATCGGCATCTGCACCCATCTCGGCTGCATCCCGATCGCGTATGAGGGCAACTACGACGGCTTCTTCTGCCCCTGCCACGGTTCGCAATACGACTCCTCCGGTCGTATCCGCCAGGGGCCGGCGCCGGCCAACTTGCCCATCCCGCCCTACACATTCGTTTCCGACACTAAAATCCAGATCGGCTAAGGCCCGGGCGCTTCCGCGCCCCGGACCTTAACGCCTGTCACGTCGTCTTAATTCCCTAGGGATCGCAGCATGAGCGGACCATCCGACTTCCAACCCACCAACCCCGTGATCAAGTGGATTGAACGGCGTCTTCCGATTTTCGGCCTCGTCCATTCCTCTTTCGTCGCCTACCCGACGCCACGCAACCTCAACTACTGGTGGACCTTCGGCGCCATCCTGTCGCTGATGCTCGGCGTGCAGATCCTCACCGGCATCATCCTGGCGATGCATTACACGCCGAATGCCGATCTCGCCTTTCGCTCGGTTGAACTGATCGTCCGCGACGTCAATTACGGCTGGCTGCTGCGCAACATGCATGCCGCCGGCGCATCGATGTTCTTCTTCGCCGTCTACATCCACATGTTCCGCGGCCTGTATTACGGGTCGTACAAGGAACCGCGCGAGGTGCTGTGGATTCTCGGCGTCATCATCTACCTCTTGATGATGGCGACCGGCTTCATGGGCTACGTGCTGCCGTGGGGCCAGATGAGCTTCTGGGGCGCCACCGTCATCACCAACCTGTTCTCCGCGATTCCCTATGTCGGCGACAGCATCGTGACGCTGCTCTGGGGCGGCTACTCGGTCGGCAATCCGACGCTGAACCGGTTCTTCTCGCTGCACTACCTGTTGCCGTTCGTGATCGCGGGCGTCGTCGTGCTGCACGTCTGGGCGCTTCATGTCGCGGGCCAGAACAATCCGGCCGGCGTCGAGGCGAAGACGGAAAAGGACACCGTGCCGTTCACGCCCTACGCCACCATCAAGGACATGTTCGGCGTTTCCTGCTTCCTGATCTTCTACGCCTGGTTCATCTTCTACATGCCGAACTATCTCGGCGACGCCGACAACTACATCCCGGCCAATCCCGGCGTGACGCCGGCGCACATCGTGCCCGAATGGTACTACCTGCCGTTCTACGCGATCCTGCGTTCGATCCCGAACAAGCTCGCAGGCGTGATCGCGATGTTCTCGGCGATCATCGTGCTGGTTTTCCTGCCCTGGCTCGACAGCGCCAAGACGCGTTCGTCGAAGTATCGGCCGCTCGCCAAGCAGTTCTTTTGGATGTTCGTGGCCGTCTGCATCGTGCTCGGCTATCTCGGCGCCCAGCCGCCGGAAGGCATCTACGTGATCCTCGGCCGCATCCTCACGGTCTGCTACTTCGCCTACTTCCTGATCCTGTTGCCGCTGCTGTCGCGGATTGAAACGCCGCGGCCGGTGCCGAACTCGATCGCCGACGACGTGCTTGCCAAGTACGGCAAGAAGGTCGCCTCGGTCGCGGTCGCCTTTGTGATTGCGGGCGGCCTGATTGCCGGCAGCGCGCAGAACGCAAAGGCCGAAGAACAGGAAACGCCGCCGTCGCAAAGCTGGTCATTTGCCGGTCCGTTCGGCAAGTTCGACCGCGGCTCCCTGCAACGCGGCCTGAAGATCTACAAGGAAGTCTGCTCGAACTGCCACGGGCTGTCCTACATCTCGTTCCGCAATCTCGCAGATGCCGGCGGCCCCGGCTATTCGGTGGCGCAGGCGGCGGCGTTCGCGTCCGAATACAAGATCAAGGACGGCCCGAACGACGCTGGCGACATGTTCGACCGGCCCGGCCGGCCGGCGGACTATTTCCCGTCGCCATTCCCGAACGAGCAGGCGGCCCGCGCGGCCAATGGCGGTGGTCTGCCGCCGGACCTTTCGCTGATCGCGAAGGCACGTTCCTATGAGCGCGGTTTCCCGAAGTTCATCTTCGACTTCTTCACCCAGTTCCAGGAGCAGGGGCCGAACTACGTATCGGCGGTCCTGCAAGGCTATGAGAAGAAGCCGGCTGATGCGAAGCTGCCGGAAGGGACCTACTACAACAAGTATTTCCCCGGTCACGCGATCAAGATGCCGAAGCCGCTGACCGACGGACAGGTGACGTTTGACGATGGTTCGCCGGCGACGCTGAAACAATATGCGCACGACATCTCAACCTTCCTGATGTGGGCGGCTGAGCCGAAAATGGAGGCCCGCAAGCAACTCGGCATGCAGGTGTTCGTGTTCCTGATCCTGTTTGCCGGCTTGATGTACTTCACCAAGAAGAGGGTCTGGGCCGACGCGCACTGATCCTTTGCGGTCACGAATAGAAAAGCCCCCGGTTCCGGGGGCTTTTTTGTTGGCTGCGTGTCCCGGACCCGGCGCAGCGCTTTTGCGCTGCTCCGCAGAGCCGGGACCCATGTTTTTACGACCTTGGGCCCCCGGATCAGCAGCGCCCCACGCCGCTAGACATAGCGCGTCGAAAGACGCGCGTGAACGCGCTTATGGCGCTGCGCAGCATCCGGGGCACGTCTCCGACACGAAGTGATTTGCGTCCGATGTCGCCTGCGGACAGAATGTCGGCGACCACTGGAGGAAACATGGGCACCAGCATCGCTTTCAAACGTCCCGACGGCAAGGAAGCGCACGGCTATCTCGCCAATGCAGCCAAGGGCGACGCACCGGGGGTCGTCGTGATCCAGGAATGGTGGGGGCTTCAGGACCAGATCAAGGGCCTGTGCGATCGCTTTGCGCGCGCCGGCTTCGATGCGCTGGCGCCCGATCTCTACAAGGGCACGGTGGTGCCGTATCACGACACGGATGCCGCCGGCAAAGAGATGAACTCGCTCGACTTCATGGACGCGACGACGCAGACGGTGCGCGGGGCTGCGCAATATCTGTCGCGCAACGGCGCCAAGGTCGGCCTGACCGGCTTCTGTCTCGGCGGCGCGGTCACCATCATCGGCGCGACCAAAATTCCGGAACTTGCCGCCGGCGTGGTGTTTTATGGCATTCCGCCGGAGGCCGCCGCCAAACCTGCGGACGTGAAGATTCCCTTGCAGGCGCATTTCGCCAGCAAGGACGACTGGTGCACGCCGCAACTGGTCGATGGCTTCGAGAAGGCGATGAAGGAAGCAGGCAAGTCGCTCGAGCTGTTCCGCTATGACGCCGACCACGCCTTCGTCAACGAGCAGCGGATGTCGGTGCACGACCGCAAGGCGGCGGAACTGGCGTGGGAACGAGCGACCACGTTCTTCCGCAAGCACTTGGGCTAGGGCTTTCAGCCTCCCGCGGCGGAAGTCTCGCGCCCGTTTACCCTTGACGGGCGTGAGCGGCCATGGTGAGTAACCGGCCATGAGCACCGCCGTTTGCCCCTCACGTCGTTGGTGGCGCACCTCTTAAAAGAGGTGGCCGGTGCGATTTTGCGTTAACTTTCATCGCTCAAGGGCCGCCATCGCAGGCGGCCTTCGTTTGTCCTGTGTGGCGTTCCCTCAGCAACTTTCGTAAGAGGATCACATGAACAGGACCGTTTTCTCCCTGCCTGACCGGAGCGAGTACCGCACCCGCGGCGGTCTCCTGGTGCGGCGTTCGGTCGAGCATTTCTCGGGCGGCGCCAGCCGGCTCGACGACCTGATCGAACTGCTCGATCGCCGCCGTGGCGTGGTGCTGTCATCCGGCACGACGGTGCCGGGCCGCTACGAGAGCTTCGACCTCGGCTTTGCCGATCCGCCGCTTCAATTGCAGACGTCAGGTGTGGACTTTTCGCTGTCCGCGCTCAACGCGCGCGGCGAGGTCCTGATCGCTTTCCTCGGCGACGTGCTCTCCGACGCCAGCGTGGTCATTACCGGGCGTACCGCCAGCCGTCTTTCGGGGCATATCCTGCGCGGCGATGCGCCGGTCGATGAGGATCAGCGCACCCGCCGCGCCAGCGTCATGTCGCTGGTGCGTGACATGGTGGTGGCCTTCGGCTCGAACGACGATGCGCTGCTCGGCCTGTTCGGCGCCTTTGCCTACGACCTCGTATTTCAGATCGAAGACCTCGTGCAGAAGCGCAAGCGCGAGGACGACCAGCGCGACATCGTGCTGTTCGTGCCCGACCGACTGCTGGCCTACGATCGTGCCACCGCGCGCGGGGCGGTCCTGAGCTACGAGTTTGCCTGGAACGGCAAGTCGTCGGAGGGGCTGTCGCGCGACACATCTGACAGCGTCTATGCGCGCACATCCCGGCAGGCTTTCTCCGACCACGCAGCCGGCGAATATCAGGCGACCGTCGAGACCGCGCGCGCCGCTTTTGCCCGCGGCGATCTGTTCGAGGCGGTGCCGGGGCAGCTGTTCGGCGAGCCGTGCGCGCGTTCGCCGGCCGAAGTGTTTCAGCGGCTTTGTGTGATCAATCCGTCGCCTTACGGCGCGCTGATGAACCTCGGCGACGGCGAATTTCTGGTGTCGGCCTCGCCGGAAATGTTCGTGCGTTCCGACGGACGGCGGATCGAGACCTGCCCGATTTCCGGCACCATTGCGCGCGGCGTCGACGCCATCGGCGATGCGGAGCAGATCAGGCAACTGTTGAATTCGCAGAAAGACGAATTCGAGCTCAACATGTGCACCGACGTCGACCGCAACGACAAGGCGCGGGTTTGCGTGCCCGGCACGATCAAGGTGCTGGCGCGGCGTCAGATCGAGACCTATTCGAAGCTGTTTCACACCGTCGATCACGTCGAGGGCATGTTGCGGCCGGGCTTCGATTCGCTCGACGCGTTCCTCACCCACGCCTGGGCGGTCACGGTGACGGGGGCGCCGAAAAAGTGGGCGATGCAGTTCGTCGAGGACCATGAGCGCTCGCCGCGGCGCTGGTATGCCGGTGCGATCGGCGTGGTGAATTTCGACGGCGGCATCAACACCGGCCTCACCATCCGCACCATCCGCATGAAGGACGGTATCGCCGAGGTGCGCGTCGGCGCGACCTGCCTGTTCGATTCAGATCCTGCCGCTGAAGATCGCGAATGCCAGGTCAAGGCGGCCGCCCTGTTTCAGGCGTTGCGCGGCGATCCGGCAAAGCCGCTGTCGGCCTTTGCGCCGGATGCGACCGGTTCCGGCAAGCGGGTCCTTTTGATCGACCACGACGACAGTTTCGTCCACATGCTGGCGGATTATTTCCGCCAGGTCGGCGCCAGCGTCACCGTCGTCCGCTACGTCCATGCCCAGCAAATGCTGGAGAGTGGCCGTTACGACCTGCTGGTGCTGTCGCCCGGTCCGGGAAGGCCGGAAGATTTTGGCATCGCGGCCACGATCGATACGGCGCTGGCCAGGAAGCTGCCGATCTTCGGCGTCTGCCTCGGCGTGCAGGCGATTGGCGAATATTTCGGCGGTCAACTGGGGCAATTGCAGCAGCCGGCGCACGGCCGGCCGTCGCGGGTGCAGGTGAGGGGCGGGCGGTTGATGAAGAACCTGCCCAATGAAATCGTGATCGGGCGGTATCATTCGCTTTATGTCGAGCGCGACAGCATGCCGGATGTGCTACAGGTAACCGCAAGTACCGAGGATGGCGTGGCGATGGCGCTCGAGCACAAGACGCTCCCGGTGGCCGGCGTGCAGTTTCACCCGGAATCCCTGATGTCGCTCGGCGGCGAAGTAGGCCTGCGTATCGTCGAAAATGCGTTCCGGCTCAATGCATGACAATTGCGCTTCGCGCGCCATCGAATTGAAGATGACGAACAGGATTTGAGAGGCCACGATGACCGCCGAATACGACTTGAAGTCCACCGTTCGCACCATCCCGGACTATCCGAAGCCCGGGATCAAGTTTCGCGACATCACCACGCTTCTTGGCGATGCGCGGGCGTTTCGCCGGGCGGTGGATGAGCTGGTGCAGCCCTGGGCCGGATCGAAGATCGACAAGATCGCGGGCATCGAGGCCCGCGGCTTCATTCTGGGCGGCGCGCTGGCGCATCAGGTATCCGCCGGTTTCGTGCCGATCAGGAAGCGCGGAAAGCTGCCGCACACCACCGTGCGCATCGCCTACTCGCTTGAATACGGCGTCGACGAAATGGAAATGCATGTCGATGCGATCCACCCCGGCGAGCGCGTCATCCTGGTCGACGACCTGATTGCGACCGGCGGCACCGCCGAGGGCGCAGTCAAATTGTTGCGCCAGATCGGCGCCAACGTGGTGGCCGCCTGCTTCATCGTCGATTTGCCCGAGCTCGGTGGTGCTGCCAAATTACGCGCAATGGATGTGGCGGTTCGCACGCTGATGTCGTTCGACGGACACTGAGGCGCCCGAAAACTATCGCGCGTCGTCCCGGCGTACGCCGGGACCCATAACCACCGATGCTAGTTGTTGGAACGCCGTCCACCCCCAACGCAAATTGAGCGGCCGCAGCGTATGGGTCCCTGCTTTCGCAGGGACGACAACTAGGACCCTTGAAGAATCACACTCAGTTCGAGCTCACGGAAGCTCATATAGTTGCGGCGGATCCACTGATGCAGCTCGGTGGACGTATCCCTCTCGTTCCGCAGGTAGTCGGTGAACGAGAAGGAGAGCCGGTCGACATAGGTCTTGAGAAACGTCGGCAGCGCGCCGATGTGCAGAGTCTTGCCCGTGGTGAAAGCCTCCGGCATTTCGCCACGCACGATATATTCGTTGTCGACGGTCACCAGCGAGCTTCGCGGAATCTGGCGCTGTAGCGTCGGATAGCTTCGCGCCGAGACGCGGTCGGTGTCGCCGAGGAACAGCACGACGGGTGTGATGCCGCGGCGGACCGCTTCCTTCACAAACCCGATCTCCTCGGTCATTTCGAAAAATTCGTCGAAGACGTGAAAACCGAGGTCGATCACCTTGGCGACGCCGTCATTGATGATCACGCGATCCATCAGCGCCATCTTGCCGAAGGTGTCGTCGACTTCGGCGGTTTCGGTGATGTCGGGCAGATATTCGAGGAGCGACGGCTCCTTCAGATTGACATCGAAGGCCAGCACGTTGCCGTTCTTCAGCAACAGAAATTCGCTCAACAGGCGCGCGACCAGCGTCTTGCCGACGAGCGGGCGCGGCGAGCAAACGATGTAAACGGGTGTCTGGCGCATCACGCGCTATACTAGTGGAGTGGATTTGACATTCGCTACCCACATTACCGCGAGTCCGCGAAGCGAATGTCAAATCCAAAACTTCACTAGAATACAATATTTTCTAGTGCGGCTTTTGAATTTGAAGTTCCTATGACGAACTCGCAGCAAAACTGATAGGAACTTCAAATTCGCCGCACTAGTGGAGTTCACATCCATTCCAGCCCAATCGGGCGTGGCGCGCAATTTATTTTTCGCCGCCGCGTGAACTCGGCTTGGTGGAGCCGACGATGTCGGTGAGCTTGATGCGATCGTACTCGGCCCAGACATTGGCGAGCCAGTGCCGGACATAGCCGCGCAGCACGAAAGAATAGTTCGCCGCATCGTCGCTGATGCCCTTGTTGGCGACGAATTTCAGGAACGGGACGGAGGCGACCTCGACCTGCTCGTAGGCCATTTCGTTCAGTTTCGGGATGACAAGGTCGGTCGCATCCTTGATCCGATGGAAATACGAATTGTAGGTCGCCTGGTCCCACTGGAAGAACTGGGTGTCGTTGATGAAGTTCTTCACCAGGAAATAGCGGGCGCCTGCCATGAAATTCGAGGTTTCCGCGATTTCGTCCAGCGAGGCGATCGACGGTCCGAGGATGTGGAACACGGCAAACGTGATCTGACCGGATTTGGCCGCGTCGAGGAAGCCGATGTCGCGCAAGGAGGCGAGCGCGGGCGAAAGAAGTCCGGCGCGGACGTCGATCACGGTGACCGAGGGGCTGACCGAGTTCAGCGTGTCGAAGATCTTCATCTGGTCCGAGGTCGTCGTCATGTCGACGATCTCGGTGATGTCGGGATGGAAGCGCTTGAGCGTGCCGCGTGGCGACTCGGTGTCGAACGCGCGGGTCAGAACATTATTGGCGCTGAAATAATCCAAAAGCGTGCGGGAGACGGTCGTCTTGCCGACCCCGCCCTTGTCAGCACCTACCACGATTACTGCCGGCTTCGCCATGAACCTACCTGTATCCCTGTTGGGCACATATCTCTCGCCAAACCGGACATCCGGTTCCGCAACGACCGGGTTTGATCCCGGATATGTCCCGAATTCCCCAAGCGACTGGATCGTTTCACCGGGCGTCTCCGATGAGATCGAAGCTCCCGCTGCCTTCATTGGGTGCGAAGATGGCAGAAACAGGGGAGAATTCAATTCATTAGAGGCCGGGTTGCCCCAATCTTGCGGCGTCGTTAACGGCAGAAGGCGGCCTCAAGGTGGCCGCCCGCATTATTTTCAGCGCTAATGAGGCTTTAGTGACGGCCCCAAGGTCCGGAAAGTGGCCCCGAAGGAGGGCCGCTCGAGGGCTCGGCCGACGAACCGGTCGAACTGCCCCAGGGACCCGAAGTTGGGGCGGGCAAGGCGCCGCCGGCCGGGTCGGTGGCGTCGTTCCAGGGGCCCTTCGGCAAAGGCGGCGGGGCCTGATCGCCGGTACCTTGCGTCTGGTCGTCGGGTGTGTCCGAAGGTAGCGCAATCGGGCCGGGATCGTGCCCGCCGGCAAACTTCACCAGCGCCTGGACGCGGGCGTCGACGGAAGGGTGGGTGGCAAAGAGGTCGGAAAAGCCTTCGCGCGGGTTGTCGAGGCACAATTCCATGACGGCCGAGGTCGCACCAGGGAGTTCGCCGCGGTTTTCGATCTTGCGCAGCGCCGAAATCATGGCGTCGGGATTCTTGGTCAGCTCGACGGAGCCTGCATCGGCGAGATATTCGCGCGAGCGCGACAGCGCCAATCGCACCATCTGCGACAACAGCCAGGCGAGCGCGATCAGCGCAACCGCAATGATGATGACGATGACGGCCCCGCCGCCGGAGCTTTTCCTGTTGTCGGACGATGAGGAAGAACTGTCCGACGACGACCACGAGTTCCGGCCATAACCGCCGTAGTAGCCGAAATTGGTGAAGCTTCGGAAAAACAGCTCGGCAAAGAAGCCGACCGCACCGGCGATGATCACGGCGATCACCATCATCTGCACGTCGCCGTTGCGGATGTGGGTGAGTTCGTGGCCGAGCACGGCCTCGACCTCCTGGTCGTTCAGCGCGGCCAGAAGACCGGTAGTGACGGTGACGGCGTATTGGCGCTGGTTGAGCCCGGTCGCAAAGGCGTTGAGCGCTTCGCTTTCGATGATCTTCAGCTTCGGCATCGGAATGCCACGCGAGATGCAGAGATTTTCCAGAAGATTGTAGAGCCGCGGCTGCTGCTGCCGCGTCACGTCCTCGCCGCCGGTCACGGCATCGACGATCGACTGATGGAAGAAATAGGCGATCGCGATCCAGAGCAGCGTGCCGCCGGTGGCGAACGGAAATGCCTTGATCAGGTCGCGCGCGGCGGCCGCGAGGTAATAGTCAGCCGGCGCGCCGCCATAGCTCAGCACTTCCGCGATCAGCGCGCCGGCATAGACCATCACATAGACCAGCACGAACAGCCCGCCGAGCAACAGCATCGAGCGGGTCTTGTTGGCCGCGATATGCGTGTAGAGACCGTAGGCGGCCATGAGGCGGGACCGTCATTCGTGCGATCAGAATTTCACTTGCGGCGCGGCCTCGACTTCGGTGCGGCTGGCGCCGAGGTCGAAGAAATCCTTGCGCGTGAAGCCGAACATGCCGGCAAACAACGCCGCCGGCATCTGCTGGATACCGGTGTTGTATTCCTGGACCGCATTGTTGAAGAAACGGCGGCTCGCCGCGATCTTGTTTTCGAGATCCGACAATTCGCTCGCCAGTTGCTGGAAGTTGGCGTTGGCCTTGAGGTCCGGATAGGCCTCCGACAGCGCGATCAGCCGGCCGAGCGCGCCGGAAAGCTGGTTTTCCGCCGCCGACACCTGTGCCGGTCCCTGTGCCGACATCGCCGAGTTGCGTGCCTTGATGACGTCGTCGAGCGTGCCGCGCTCGTGCGCCGCATATCCCTTCACCGTCTCGACCAAATTGGGGATCAGGTCGTGACGCTGCTTGAGCTGCACGTCGATATCGGCAAAGGCCTGGTTGACGCGCTGGCCGAGCGCGACCAGCCGGTTATAGGCCCCGAAGGCAAACAGCACGAGAACGACGATGACGCCGAGGACGATCCAGCCGGACATGGAAACAAACTCCTGATGGGAAATCGATGCGGATAACCTAAACCAAAAGGCAATTGAGCGGCAGCCGCCACGAGGTGGGTATCTGGTTGGTCGGTCGCAAGGCCCATATCGTTCAATGGCTTGGGCGAGACCTAAGGTTAATTTCGATTCATCAAGGCTTTGATATCTACTTTGTTGGCGCGTCGCCCCAGCGCCAGCGGCGCGCATTTGCATATGCCGTCTTGTCGCGTCGCGGTACTTTCGCAATCTCGACGCCGTCGGCTGTGCACAGCTTGGCAGCCACTTCGACCTTGCCGACCGCGGGCGGCGCCAGCACGCGCGCGAAACGTTTGGCCGGCGGTTCACGCGTCAGCACCACATAGCTGAACTTTTCGTCCTCGAACGGAAGCTCGGCGCCCTTGAGCTGAATATGCGCGCGCAGCCGCGGCAGCCGTTGCGCGAAGTGGCACCAGTCCGGCGCCAGAAGCGGGCATGGCTGATCATGCGGGCATGGCGCCGCGACATGGGCGCCCTTTGCGATCAGGTCGCTGCGAAGCTCGATGATCCGCGCGTAGCCGGCCGGCGTGCCGGGCTCGACCACGAGCAGCGTATCTCGGGTTTTGGTCCACAGATGTTCGGCAAGCGTGCGCCTCTCGTTTTCTCCGACTTCGCCAATCAGATAACTCGCGATCACGAGATCGGCGGGCTCGACTTCGTCGAGCGCGCCTGCGTCGCGGCGGCATGTCATGGCACTGAGCCGCGAATGCTCGCGGCCGAGATCGAGCGCGAGCTTCTGCAAGGCCGCGTTGATATCGAGCAGCATGAAGTTCTTGAGCGAGACAAAGTTCCCGGCTGCCGCCCAGCTTGCCGTGCCAGGCCCCGCGCCGACGTCGAGCAGGCTGTCGGGCGCGAAGCCGGGTCTTGCTTCCACGAGCGCGTTCAGGCAGGCCGTTACCGCGGCATAGGTCGCGGGCATGCGCACCAGCGCGTAGGCCAGTGCATCGGCGGGTGAGGCGATGGCGCGAGAGTTGCCGCTGTTGCGGTAGGTCTTGGAAATCTGCCCCGCGCGCGCGGCGATGTCGTCACGCGGCAGACTTTCGAGCTTTGCGTCGAGGGCAGTGCGGAGAGCGGAGGGGAGAGTGGGTCGGATCATCTATCGGCCGTCTTGCCCCACGAAAGCGGGGGCATCCAGTATTCTATGACAGCTCTGAGGTACGCCAACTACGTGGTCACAAATTGTGCACATGCCGAACCCAGTGTACGATATTCCTACAATTCAGCCCGCGGATTTCTGGCAGGGGTAGAACAATGCCTCACAGTGGCGCTTTCGACGAAGAGGCGGCCATCGGCAATTTTTGGACCGACGCAATCTATCCGCGCGACTTTAAGGACGGCTCGGGTAAATATCTCAATATCGTCACTGAAGAAGATGGCAACACGACAGTCGAATACCATCCGCCTTTTCCATCGCGGAACCGGATCAAACTTAGCGTCACGTTCTTGCGGGCAAACGGCGACATCAGGGAGGTGACGCTCAAGAAGTTCAAGCAGTACACCAAGCACGGTGTATCGCGATGGGAAGAGCAGCATTGGGGGCCGAGCGACCCGATGACTTTTACCCATTTTACGTTCGAGAAGTTGCTTGGATTTCTCAAACTACTTACGGAGCTTGACCTGGCGAAGCTCAATGAGCGTCGGATTGCGCTTCGAGAAGGCGCTGGCGCCGGCTTAGACGCGGAGACGCAGGCGAAGATGCGCACGCTCCTCAAGCAGCCGGATGGTTTAGCGATAGTCGATGAGCTACTACGTAATGGCTTGATCACCTCGCGCGACCTCGTAAATATCGGCTACCGCAAGAGTCAGTTGGGAGTGTTTGATCGCCTCATGCGTGGTCCAGAGAACCTTGAAACGTATCGCGTCGAGCACGG
Organism: Bradyrhizobium erythrophlei; assembly: GCF_900142985.1. Classification (NCBI taxonomy): domain Bacteria; kingdom Pseudomonadati; phylum Pseudomonadota; class Alphaproteobacteria; order Hyphomicrobiales; family Nitrobacteraceae; genus Bradyrhizobium; species Bradyrhizobium erythrophlei. Next base: position 1,127,416 of record NZ_LT670849.1, on the reverse strand, counting down.
CATCACGAGCACGCAACCGGAAAAGATTTGGCAGCATTTCTTCAGTCGAAATGAGTGGATTTTCGGCTTTGGACTTGACTATCGCTTTCTCGGCGTCCTCCAAAGGGAGGCGCATGTTTCCGAGGAGGACGTCGCCGGGCGGGATGGCTCTATTGCCGACTTCCTAATGGGCGCCACCAACTTCACCGTGCTCGTCGAGGTGAAAAGGCCGGACACTCGTCTTTTCGAGGAGCGCAAGAATAGAGCTGGTAGCCGGAAGCTGTCGACAGAATTGATCGATTCGGTTTCCCAAATCCTGGAGCAAAAGGCGAGTTGGCAGGTGAGAGGCGAGGCGAATGCCTCAAAAAACTATAGCTCGAGTGGGAAGCTGATCGATCGGATGACCGTCGATCCGAAAAGCATATTGTTGATCGGCGCAGATAGTCAATTCGCGGGGACAGAGAAAGAGCGAGCCATCAAGCTTCGAACGTTTGAGCTGTTCCGACGCGATTCTCGGAACATCGAAATTTTAACCTATGACGAACTTTACGAGCGAGCGAAGTTCATTGTTGGGCATTGCGAACCAACCCCACAAGAATAAATCCCTATCCACTCTTTTTGGCGTTACCAAGCGGATTTTCCATTTGGGACAACGGTCGCCACTCCCGCAAGACGGGACGCAGGCAACAGATTACGCCACGTTCTGATCGAGTATTTTCACGGCCTCATCGAGCGCGACGGAGACGAGCTGCGACACGCCGCGCTCCGCCATGGTGACGCCGAACAGGCGGTTCATCCGCGCCATGGTGATCGGATTATGCGTGATGATGATGAATCGCGTCTCGGTGGTCGCGGTCATTTCATTCAGGAGATTGCAGAAGCGCTCGACGTTGTGATCGTCGAGCGGTGCGTCGACTTCGTCCAGCACGCAGATCGGTGACGGATTGGTGAGGAACACCGCGAAGATCAGCGCCAGCGCCGTCAGCGCCTGCTCGCCGCCCGACAGCAACGAAAGCGTCTGCGGCTTTTTGCCCGGCGGCTTGGCGATGATCTCGAGGCCCGCTTCCAGCGGATCTTCGCTCTCGATCAGATGCAGCGCGGCCTCGCCGCCGCCGAACAGTTCGGTGAACAGGCGCTTGAAGTGGGCGTTGACGGTTTCGAACGAGGCCAGCAGGCGTTCGCGCGCCTCGCGGTTGAGGCTCTGGATGCCCTGGCGCAGCCGCTTGATGGCTTCGACGAGATCGTCGCGCTCGGTGGTCAGCGATGTGTGCTGCGCCTCGACTTCGCGGAGCTCTTCCTCGGCACGCAGGTTGACCGCGCCAAGTCGTTCGCGATCGCGGCGCAGCTTTTCGAGGTTTTCCTCGATCTCGGGCAAGGGCGGCAATTCCGTGCCGGGCTCGATTTCGGCAAGCCCCGCGACCGCCTGCGGTTCGATCTCGAGCATGTCGTGAATCTCACGTTCGATATCGATCAGGCGGCGCTTGGCGCCATCCATCCGTTCTTCGGCGCGGCCGGTCGCCTCGCGGGCGCTCGACAAAGCCTCGAGCGATATCTTGGCGGCGCGGTCGGTCTCGGCCATGACGTTCTCGGCGGCAGCCAGCGCGTCGGCGGCGGCGCGGCGGCCGCCCTCTGCGGCCTCGATTTCGCTGATCAGCGCACGGCGCTTTTCCGCAAACACCGCCGGCGCGTTCTCAAGCTCGGCGCGTTCGGCCCTGACCTCGCTGACACGCGCCTCGATCGTCTCTAACTGCGAGGCGGCGCTGGTCTTGCGGCTTTGCCATTCGTTGCGTTCGGCGGTGATGGCCTGAAGCCTGCGGTCGGCCAACTCTGCCTCGCGCGCCAGCGCCTGCGCCTCGGCGCGCACCTGGGCTGCGATACGGCGGCAGCCATCGATGCCGGTCTTGACCTCCGCAAGCCTGTTTTCGGTGGGCTCGCTCGAGGGCAACTCGGCCAGCGCCGTGGTCGCGCCTTCATGGGCGGCGTGCGCTTCGCTGCGGTCGGCGGCGATGCGGCTGCGCGCCTCCGTCAGGGCGGACTTGCGCGCGGTGTGACGGTTGATCTCGCGTTCCGCGGCGGCATGACGTTCGCGCGCGCTATCTGCTTCGCGCTGGGTGGCGCGTGCCGCGTCGCGTGCGGAAGATTCAGCTGACGCCGCCGCCTTCAACTCGGTCTCGCCCGTTTCCAGCGCCTGCCGCTTGGCACCGGCATCGATGCGGGCCTGCTCCAGTTCGTTTTCGATGTCGACGAGGCGCGCGCGCTCGGCGAGCCGGCGTGCCGCACCGGTCGGTGCGTGGGCGTCCGCGACAAACCCGTCCCAGCGCCAGACGTCGCCTTCCAGCGACACCAGCCGCTGGCCGGTCCGCAGCTGCGCGACGAGTTCTGCGCCACGTTCGCGCGTCACAACGCCGATCTGGGCGAGACGCCGCTTCAGTTCGACCGGTGCCTGAACATGGGCGGCGAGCGCTTCGACGCCGTCGGGCAGCGCGGGATCGCTCCCGGTCGCCTCGAAGTGGGTCCAGCGCATCGGCGCGGACGGATCCACCGGCGCATCGAGATCATCGCCGAGCACGGCGCCGATCGCTTTTTCATAGCCCTTGGCGACGGTGATGCCGTCGATGATCGGCGGCCACAGGTTCTTGGTCTCGCTGTTGACGAGCTTCGAAATCGTGCGCGCTTCGGTCTCAAGCCGCTGCACGCGCTTGTCGGCCTCGTTCAGCGGTGCGCGCGAAGCCTCTAGCCTGGCGCGGGCTGCGGCGTGGGCTGCTTCGGCTGCCTGCGAAGCGCTTTCGGCGCTGGTCCGGTTCTCCTGGCTCTCTTCCACCGCGGCAGTGAGCATGGCGAGGTCGCCGAGCCCGCTCGTCTCCTCCGCAAGGCTTTGCTCGTCGCGCTCGACGTTGGCGATGTCGGAATCGAGCTTCGCCAGCCGGTCGCGGTGGGTGCGCACATTGTCGTCGAGCTGGTTGCGCTTGGCCGTGAGGTCGGCGAGCGTGGTGGTCAGCTCAGCAAACAGGCGCTCGGCGGAGGCAAGGGTGGCCTCCGCCTCAGAGACGCGTTCGTCGACGCCGCTGCGCTTCTCGACGCGAAATTTGATTTCTTCCTTGAGCTCCGCGTCTTCGGTGTCGAGCCGCTGAAGGGCAGCGTCGGCGTCGGCGGTTTGCTGCTGTTCGCGGGAGCTGTCGGCGGAAAACTGCGTCAGGCGGCGGTCGAGCTCGGCCACGCGCTCCTGGGCGCGGGCTTCCTCGCGATCGAGCGTCTCCCGCGCGCTGGTCAGGCGTTGCAGGCCGGCGGCGGCTCTGGCCTCGGCCTCACGCAGGGCGGGGAGTTCGGAGGCGCGGATCGCCTGGATGCGGGCGGCTTCGGCCTGCTCGCGGGTCCGTTCGGCCATCTCGCGGACGGAGAGGTCATGGACCTGCGTGGTGTCGGTTACGCCGGCTTGGGCCTCGATCCAGCGCAGGTGAAACAGCAACGCTTCCGCTTTACGGACCTTGGCGGCGACTTCGCGGTAACGGATGGCCTGGCGGGCTTGTTTCTTCAACCCGTCGATCTGTCCGGAGAGTTGTCCGATCACGTCCTCGACACGGGTGAGGTTGGTTTCGGCCGCCTTCAGCCGCAACTCGGCCTCGTGGCGTCGCGCGTGAAGCCCGGCGACACCGGCGGCGTCTTCGAGCACGCGGCGGCGCTGTTCGGGTTTGGCCTGAATGATCTCGCCGATCTTGCCCTGGTGGACGAGGGCCGGCGACCGCGCGCCGGTGGCAGCGTCGGCGAACAGGAGCTGCACGTCGCGGGCGCGCACGTCGCGGCCGTTGATCCGATAGACCGATCCGGCCTCGCGCTCGATGCGGCGCGAAATCTCCAGAATATTGCTGTCATTGACGGCCGCAGGCGCGGTGCGCTCCGAATTGTCGATCGACATCACCACTTCGGCGTGGTTACGCGCCGGCCGGTTGCCGGAGCCGGCAAAAATCACCGCGTCCATGTCGGCCGCGCGCAGCGACTTGTGCGACGTCTCGCCCATCGCCCAGCGCAGTGCTTCCACGAGGTTGGATTTGCCGCAGCCGTTCGGACCGACGACGCCGGTGAGACCCGGCTCGATCATGAAGTCGGTTGGTTCGACGAACGACTTGAAACCGTGAAGGCGAAGACGGGTCAGCTTCATAGGCACAGATTCTCTGTTGGCAGGGCGCGAATCTCCCTGCCCGGACAATACCATAGAAGGCAATTGTCGTTGTTGGGGGTGAGTCGCTTATAGCGCCTCTCGAAGGAGGGACAATGGCGAGACGGGGGGCAAGGGCAACCGCCGCCGCCGCTTTTCCCAAGGGAATTAAGTGCGCATTACGAGCCACTTATCCCAAGATTTCTCGCAAATCGCGAGCCTTTCGAGTTCCGGTTGAATTGCTCAATCCTTGAGCAGCGCCTTGATCCGCCTGTCAAATTCCTCAAACGGGGCATTGCCGACGACCCTGTCTTCATTGATGAGGAACGTGGGCGTCGAATTGATGCCTAGCTTGGCGTTGGCGTAGATCCGGTCCGCGACGATCTTGTTGAACACGTCCTCGTTCTTCAGGCAGTCCCTGACTTGGTCTTCGTCCAACCCGGACTGCTTGCCGACCTGAATAAGTGTATCGCGAGGCTTCGTGAACCTCGACCAATCCTGTCTGAACATCACATCCGTGACGGCGAAGTACTTTTCAGCATCGCCGTCAGCGATGCAGCGCGACAACACGCTTGAAGCGGCGGCAACGGGATCGAGCGGGAACTCGCGGAACACATACCGGATCTTTCCGGTGTCGACATAGGCGGCCTTGATCTTCGGGAAGGTGTTTTCGTTGAACGCCGCGCAATGCGGACAGGTGATCGATGCGAATTCGGTGACGGTGACCGCCGCATCGACAGGTCCAAGCGCCATCTGCGGCAACGACACTGGCTCGGCGACGTCCTCGGCCGTGCCATTGGCCAAGGCGGCGGAAATCGGATCGAACCGGGAGCGACTGGTGAGAGCGGCAAGTCCGGTCAGCGACAGGGTGGCGGTTATGGCGCGACGCGTGACGATCAAGGTCGGCTCCCGGAAAGCACTTTCGTACGTGACAGTATAAGCCGCAATTGGCCAGGCCGGAAGCGCACGGGCGCCAGCCGGCAGCTCAGCTTTTAAGCAGTGCCTTGATCCGCTTGTCGAATTCCTCAAACGAGGTTTCGCCTTTGATCATCTCGCCGTTCACGAAGAACGTCGGCGTCGAGTTCACCTTCAGGACGTCGGACGCGTATTTCTGGTCGGCCACGATCTTGTCGAGCAAGGCCTGGTCCTTGAGGCAGGTTTCGACTTGGCTCTGGCTCAGCCCGGCCTGCTTGCCGATCCGGGTCAGGGTCTCGGTGGTATTTTTCAACACCCAGTCGCTCTGCTGGCGGAACAAGAGGTCGGTGACCGCGAAGTACTTGGCGGCGTCGTCCTTGGCGATGCAGCGCGACAGCATCGAGCCCGCGGCGGCCTTGATGTCGAGCGGGAATTCGCGGAACACGTAGCGGATCTTGTTGGTGTCGATATAGGCGGCCTTGATCTTCGGGAACACGTTTTCATTGAAGGCCGCGCAATGCGGGCAGGTCATCGAGGCGTATTCGGTGATGGTAACGCTCGCATCCTTCGGCCCGAGCGCCATGTCGGGCAGGGACTGCGGCTTGGCAACGTCGGCGGCGCCGTCGGCCAGCGCGTCCGTGATCAGGCGAAAGGGCGACAATCCTGCGAGAGCGGCAAATCCGGTCAGCGACAGGGCGGCGGTAAAGGCACGACGCGTGATGATCAAGATCGGCTCCCGAATTGGCGCTTTGGCTGCAAAAACTGGCCTTCGCTAGCTTGAAACCACTGACGTGGCAATGGCGGCCGGGGTCGCGGAAAGCGTCAATTTCCCTTGATTGAAGCCCCCAGCCGCGCCAGCGCCGCCCGCAAGGCGTCGTCCTCGACCGAGGTCAGGGTCTGCGCGATCTGCTCGACCTCGCGCGGGTCGGGCGGCGGCGAGGGCCGTGGCCGCTCGTTGCGCGATAGCGGGCCTTGCCGCAGGGCGAGGCGTCCGACCGCGCTCCAGCCGAAGAAGCGGTTGACGCGTTGAAGGATCACGTCGGAAGCGTGCTGGATTTCCAGCGCCATCGGGCCTTCGACCCGCAGCACCAGCGTGGCCGGCTCCTGCGGCTGGCCTTCCACCGGCCGCGGCCACTGCATCTTCAGCGGTTCGCAATGCGCCGACAGTTCGGGACCGATGATCTCGGTCCAGCGCGTGACGAGTTCGCGCGCCGCAAATCCCTGCTTGGCATAGGCGTCGGAGAAGACGTCGCTGAGCAGGACGGACAACGGCTTTGCGCTGGATCGACCGGGCTTGTTCATCTTGGAAGGCTTTGCGACCATGTACATATGAGTCTATCAGGCGCCGCTATCCGGCGAAAGAAAACTCCTTCGTCCGATCAAGAAGATGCGGTCACCGCGCGCCCTGCATTGTTGCTGGCGTGGTACGACCGGCATCGAAGGGTGCTGCCGTGGCGACCGCCGGCAGGCCACAAGCCCGATCCTTACGCGGTGTGGCTGTCGGAAATCATGTTGCAGCAGACCGGGGTCAAGACGGTCGGGCCGTATTTTCAGAAGTTCCTGGCGCGCTGGCCTGATGTCACGGCGCTCGGCCGCGCTTCGCTCGACGACGTGCTGCGCATGTGGGCGGGGCTTGGCTACTATTCGCGGGCGCGCAACCTGCACGCCTGCGCGGTCGCGGTGCTGCGTGACCACAACGGCGTTTTCCCCGATACCGAAGAAGGCTTGCGGACCTTGCCCGGCATCGGTCCCTACACGGCGGCGGCGATTGCCGCGATCGCATTCGACCGCCGCACCATGCCGGTCGATGGCAATATCGAACGCGTGGTGTCACGCCTGTTTGCGGTCGAGGAAGAGTTGCCGCAGGCGAAGCCCGTCATCCAGAAGCTCGCGGCGACACTGCTCGGACCCTCTCGCGCCGGCGACGAGAAGTCTCGCGCCGGCGACAGCGCACAGGCCTTGATGGACCTCGGGGCGTCGATCTGCACGCCGAAGAAGCCGGCATGCAGCCTGTGTCCGCTCAATGATGATTGCGCCGCACGCCAGCGCGGTGAGCAGGAGATATTTCCGAAGAAGGCGCCGAAGAAATCAGGCGACTTGCGCCGTGGAGCCGCGTTCGTCGTCACCCGCGGCGACGAGCTTCTGGTGCGGACGCGCCCGGAGAAGGGACTGCTCGGCGGCATGACCGAGGTGCCGGGCTCCGACTGGCGCGCCGCGCAGGACGATGCGACCGCGCTGAAGCAGGCGCCCTCCCTTGCGGGCGTGACGCGCTGGCATCGCAAGCTCGGCGTGGTGACGCACGTCTTCACGCATTTTCCGCTCGAGCTTGTGGTCTATACGGCGCGCGTCGCCGCGCGCACGCGTGCGCCAAAGGACATGCGCTGGGTGCCGATCGCAACGCTCGATGACGAAGCGTTGCCGAATGTGATGCGCAAGGTGATTGCGCACGGGCTTGGCTAGCGGCGCGACTGATCGAGGCGGCGAGGGCGCTGCGCTAGATACTTGGTCGCTGCACGATCGGCGGTTTGGCGTTGAGGCCTTCGACCTGGAATCCGGCGACGCGCTTGTAGTTGGCTGCGATCTCTTCCAGCTCCCGCCGCGACAGCACTTCGCTGACATCGTCAAAACCGTCGGGCGCGCGTTCCTCGACAAGTTGCATCACCTGCTCCGGCCCGTTGCGGCGGTTAAGCAAAACAAGCTCGGTCGTGGCGGGACGGCGTTCGGCTTCATAGGCCGCAAGCGCGGATCGGGTCGCACCGTGTGCCAAAATCTCCCGCGTCAGCACCCGTGCGTCGAGGATGGCCTGCGAGGCGCCATTGGAGCCGACCGGATACATCGGATGGGCGGCATCGCCCATCAGCGTGACGCGGCCGAACGTCCATTGCGGAATCGGATCGCGATCGACTAGCGGATATTCAAATGCATGCGAGCAGTCGCGGATCAGGCCGGGGACATCGAGCCAGTCGAATCTCCAGTCCGCAAACCACGGCAGGAATTCTTCAAGGTGGGCCGCGCGATTGTAATCCTCGCGCCGCCATTGATAGGTCGGCGGCATGTGCCGCTCCGCGATCCAGTTGATCAGGAGCTTGCCGTCGCGATCCGGCACCTTTGAAATCGGGTAGCAGACGAATTTCAGCGTCTCGTGGCCGGCCATGATCATGGTGCGGCCGGATAGAAATGGCTTTGCCGCCGTCACGCCGCGCCAGAGAATGCGCCCGTTCCAGATCGGCGGGCCTTCGTTCGGGTAAAGTTTTTCCCGCGCGGCGGAATGGATGCCGTCGGCGGCGATCAGCATCGCGCCCTCGTACGTGCCCGCCGGCTTTCCGGTGGCCTTGTCGATGAAGCTGGCACGAACTCCGCTTCCCGTTTCGGTCCAGTCGCTCAGGTGATGGCTGGTGAGGATGTTGTCGGCGCCGAGCCGTTCGATGGCGGTCTCGAGCAGGATCTGTTGCAGGGTGCCGCGGGGAATCGAGAATTGCGGCCACTTGTAACCGGCCTCCAGGCCGCGCGGCTCGCTCCAGATCGGCCGTCCGCGCTTGGAGAAATAAGCAAGCTCGCGTGTCGCGACAGCAGCGGCATCGAGCGGTTCGCGCAAGTCGAGCTCGATCAATTCGCGCACCGCGTGCGGCAACACGTTGATGCCGACGCCGAGCGGCCTCAATTCGGGAACGCTCTCGAAGACTTTGGCGGGGACGCCGATTTGGTGCAGGCTGAGCGCCAGTGTCAGCCCGCCGATGCCGCCGCCGGCAATCAGAACTGTCATGTCAGTACCATCCTTCCCGCGAGCGTCATGACATGACGGCGACTTCGGGGGCAACTGCGAAGGCACGCTATTCACGCGGCGCGCGGCTTCACCCCGTCCAGACCGCGGCCGGTTTGCAGCATCAGGTTCCGCAGCCAGATCGATCCGGGATCGAACTGTGCGCGGGTCGGATAGAACATGTGCTGCTCGTCGATGCCGGGATCGAGCGGCGGCGTGACCGTTTTCAGCGACAATTGCTTTGCCAGCGCCGCGATCAGGCGGCGGGGTACGAAGGCCACGAGATCGGTCCGCGCGGTCACGTGCAGCGCCTCGATATAGCCCGGCACGACGAGCGCGATCCGCCGTTCGATGTTCTTGGTGTGCAGCCAGCGGTCGATCAGGTCCTCGTTCTGGCCGCGGATCACGACGGCGACATGCCGCGCGGCGAGAAAGGCATCGCGCTTCTTCAAGCCGGCGCCGACCGGATGGCCCTTGCGCACGGCGAGCGCATCGCTGTCGACGTAGAGGCGCTGGCGGTGAAAGCCCTTGAAGGCATCGCCAATCGAAATGACAAGGTCGATGGTGCGGGCGAATTCCGCGGTGAAGATCGCGGGCCCCCGCCACGGCACCACGTCGATGGTCACGCCGGGCGCCTGTTTCGTCACCTTTTCCATCAACGGCGGCATCAGCAGTTCGACCGCCAGATCCGGCATCATCAGGCGGAAATGCCGCTCGCTGCGGCTGGCGTCGAATTTCTCCGGCGCAAACAGCCCGCGCACCTGGTCGAGCGCCTGCGAAAGCGGCCCGCGCAGCGCCTGCGCCCGTGGCGTCAACTCCATCCGCGCACCGGTGCGTACCAGAAGCGGATCGCCGATCGCGTCGCGCAGCCGTTGCAAGGCGTGGCTCGCGGCCGGCTGCGACAGGCCGATCCTCATCGCCGCGCGGCTGACGCTTGCTTCCTTGAGCAGCGCGTCGAGCGCAACCAGCAGATTGAGGTCAAGCGAATTAAAATTCATGAAATGAATAGTTATCATATTTCATATCGATTGGAAGAATGATCGGCCGTGGCGCAATGATCGGCGGGTGCTTCACTCAACCGAAAGAGGCCGCCATGAGCGACACCGCCAGCAACAAGAAATTGATCCAGGAGATTTTCGCCGCCGCCGGCAATCCCGACCCCGCCGCGCGCGACCGCGCATTGTTCGTCGCCAGTCTCGCCGACGACGCGATCTGGACCGTGACCGGCCAGTATTCCTGGTCACGCACCTTCGAGGGCAAGCAGTCGATCCTGAACGACCTGCACGGCCATGTCCGTACGCGGCTTGTCGAGCGGACGCGCACGCTCGCGTTTCGCTTCATCGCCGACGGCGACTATGTTGCGGTGGAAGCCAAGGGCGACAATGTCACGCGGGAGGGCGCGCGCTACGACAATGACTACTGCCTGATATTCCGTCTCGCGGACGGCAGGATCAAGGAGATCAGGGAGTATTGCGACTCGGTCCTGACCGAAAAGGCGCTGGGAAAATTCCCGGACTCAAAAATACCTGCGGCGATTTGAAATGACATATTCCGTGTGGCGGGCGTCGCAGGTTTTGACAGGATGAAATCTTGCTTTGAAAAGGCTGTCGCGGATGTGCGATATCAGGGCGTGACGCAAATCCGGCATTGCCACATGGAAGATGATGATGTCGAAGCCATCAAAGGAATTCATCAACCCGACAGGTCTGATTGCGCCGGGCCCGGCCCTGTATTCGCACGTCGCCAAGGTCGTCAGCGGAACGATCGTCTATATTTCCGGCCAGGTCCCGAGTGATGCGTCCGGCAAGATCATCGGCGAGGGCGATTTTGAGGCTCAGGTCGAGCAGGTCTTCGCCAACCTCAAGATTGCAGTCGAAGCCGCTGGCGGCGCGATGGCCGACATCGTCAAGCTGAATTACTTCCTTAGCCCCGAGGTTGATCCGGCCGACGTGCCGAAGCTGCGCCCGATCCGCGACCGCTACCTGAATGTTGCCGCGCCGCCGGCCAGTACGTTCGTTGCCGTGAGCCGCCTGATGCGGCCCGGGTGGCTGATCGAGATCGAGGCGGTCGCGGCGATCGACGGGTAGAAAAAACGGCGTCCCTCTCGGGACGCCGTTTCGTCGTCTGGAAGGCGGATCAGGCCACCTTGGTCTTGAGATGACGGAACATGATCTGACGGGCTTCGTCGTCCATCTCGGTCTTGAAGGTGAACTTGTCCTTTAGCGTGCTCGCGCGCGACGCTGCGGGCCGTGCCGAGATTTCGTCGAAGAGCCGCTTCACGTTGGGATACTTCGTGAAGGCGTCATCGCCCAGAATGTACGGCGCCATGCGCACCCAACCCCAGAACGCCATGTCGACGATGGAATAGCTATCGCCCACCATGTATTTGCTCTTGGCGAGGTGATCGTCGAGGATCTTGTAGTGGCGGTTCGCCTCGAACTGGTAGCGGTCATGCGCGTATTCCAGGTCCTTCGGCGCGAAGTGCTTGAAATGCACGGCCTGTCCGGAATAGGGACCGAGGCCGGTGGCAATGAACATCAGCCACGAGTAGAGCAGCGCCTTGTTTTGCGGCGTGTTGGCCGGCATGAACTTGCCGGTCTTTTCGCCGAGATAGAGCAGGATCGCGTTTGAGTCGAAAACGGAAATTCCGTCGTCGTTGATCGCCGGCACCTTACCGTTCGGATTGACCTTGAGGAATTCTGGCTTGAACTGGTCGCCCTTGCGGGTATCGACCGGGATCAGTTCGTAGGGCAGGCCGGTCTCTTCGAGAAATAGCGCGACTTTGGCCGGGTTCGGGGCGCCGTTGAAATAGAACTTGAGCATTCAGATCTCCCTTTTCGTTATTGCCGCAAAATGGGGACGCTGGCCAAAGGCCGGCGGAGAGGCATTTCTTGCACGAATTTTGCGGAAAAGAGCAAGCGACGAGTTTGTGAGGAGTGCATTGCGGCCGCGCAATGGCGAGGCCCGCAATCCGTCGCGAAAATCTGATCTGGCCGGTCTTGCGCGGCTCAAGCCTCCCGAGCAGTGTAGCGTGCAGCCTCAAGCCTCACGCAAAGAGGGTTTTCCCATGCGGATCGACAATGTTGCGGATCTCATCGCCGAAACACTCGCCCAGGCCGGCGTGAAGCGCATCTTCGGTATTGTCGGCGATAGCCTGAACGGCCTGACCGAAGCATTGCGCAAGCGCGAAGTGATCGAGTGGGTCCATGTCCGGCACGAGGAAGTCGCAGCCTTCGCTGCCGCAGGCGAATCCCAGATCACCGGCGGTCTCGCCGTCTGCGCAGGCTCCTGCGGTCCGGGCAATCTGCACCTGATCAACGGTTTGTTCGACGCGCATCGCAGCCGCACGCCGGTGCTGGCACTGGCGGCGCAAATTCCGTCTGCGGAAATCGGTGGCGGCTATTTTCAGGAGACCCATCCCCAGGACCTGTTTCGCGAGTGCAGCCATTATTGCGAGTTGGTGTCCGATCCCACGCAATTGCCCTACATGCTGGAGAACGCCATCCGCGCCGCCGTCGGTGGCCGCGGCGTTGCCGTGCTGGTATTGCCGGGCGACGTCGCGTTGCGCCCGGCGCCGAAGCGCGAGATCTCGCCCAATGCCGGGCTCCTGCCGCCGGCGCCCGTGGTGCGGCCCGCCGACACTGAACTGAACGCGCTCGCCGCTCTGCTCAACGGCGCCAAACGCGTGACGCTGTTCTGCGGACGCGGCTGCGCCGGCGCACACGACCAACTGATGAAGCTCGCGGAGACACTCAAGAGTCCGATCGTGCACGCGCTCGGTGGCAAGGATCATGTCGAGTATGACAATCCGTACGATGTCGGCATGACCGGCTTCATCGGATTTTCCTCAGGCTATGCCGCGATGCATGCCTGTGACGCGCTGCTGATGCTTGGAACCGATTTTCCTTACAAGCAGTTTTTTCCAACCGGCATCAGCATTGCCCAGGTCGATATCCGTCCCGAGAACCTCGGCCGCCGCTGCAAGCTCGATCTCGGCGTCGTCGGCGATGTCGGCGAAACCATCGCCGCGCTGTTGCCGAAACTCAACGCAAAGGCCGACCGCAAGCACCTTGATGCCAGCCTCGCGCATTACCGGGATGCCCGCTCCGGACTCGACGAACTGGCGCGCGGCAAGCCGGGCCAGAAGCCAATTCATCCGCAATATCTCGCGCGCCTCATTGGCGAATACGCCACTGATGATGCAGTGTTCACCGCCGATGTCGGCACGCCGACCATCTGGGCCGCGCGTTATCTGAAAATGAATGGCCGGCGTCGCCTGATCGGCTCCTGGGTTCACGGTTCGATGGCCAATGCGATGGCGCATGCGATCGGCGTGCAGGCCGCGCAGCCGGGCCGGCAGGTGGTGTCGATGTCGGGCGACGGCGGCTTTTCCATGCTGATGGGTGACCTGATCACGCTGACCCAGATGAAGTTGCCGGTGAAGGTTGTGATCTTCAACAACAGCGTTCTCGGCTTTGTGGCGCTGGAGATGAAGGCTGCCGGTTTCATCGAGACCGGCGTCGATCTCAAGAATCCCGACTTCGCGGCCATGGCCCGCGCCATGGGTATTCATGGCGTCCGGGTCGAGGATCCCGGAGAGCTGGAAGGCGCGATCAAGGCCATGCTCGCCCATGATGGCCCGGCCGTCCTCGACGTGGTGACGGCGACGCAGGAATTGTCGATGCCCCCGACGATCACGCTGGAGCAGGTCAAGGGCTTCAGCCTCTGGGTGTTGCGCGCCGTCATGAGCGGCCGTGGCGACGAGGTGGTTGACCTTGCCAAGACCAACCTTCTGCCCCGCTGAGCGCGACCCTCGTCACCCCGTCATTTTTTTGACTGGCGGAAATAGCGCAAGTCTGGCGGCGGCTGGTCCTTCTTGGCCGGCATCAGCAGGCCGTCCGCGCTGATCATGTAGTGTTCCTTGCCGATAATGACGTGGCGGTTGTCCTCGGCGCATTCGTTGGGAAGCCAGACCGCGTTGCGTTCACGGCGATAGCTCTTGGTGACCGTCCACGGGCGGGTGAGCGCGTGATCCATGACGGTGATCTCGTCATGGAGAAGGTCCGGCTTTTCCTTGTCGAGGAAGATGCGCTCCTTGATGACCGTCTCATTGTCCTCGTGCAGCGGCAGGCCGCTCCCCTCGAACGTGCGCGGGCCCTTCATGTGGCGGGTCTCGATCTCGAGCAGATTGAGGCGTCCCTTGCCGTCTTCATCCACCCAATGGCCGATCGAGTAACCCGCAAAAGAGGGCTCGGGTTCGGCTGGCCAGGCGCGGCCGTCGGTATAGATGTGGCGCGGCAGGTTCTCCTCAAACAGAATGTAGGTGATCTTCGGCTGGACGATGAACTCCATCGGATAGACCGCGTTCATCATCCGCGGCATGCCGTGCGGCAGGCACGATGTGTGATCGTTCAGTCCCTGGCCGCCGGCCGCGATATCGGCAATGCTCGCATCCAACTTGGCCTGGTATTCCGCCGTGAGCGGCGCTTGCTGGCCACGGCCGAGCGGCTTGGTCGGGTCGAACTGGACGCCGCCGGTGCGAAACCACTGTCCGCCCCAGTCAGGATATGTTCCTTCACCCTCGGCCCGTGCGCCTGACGCCGCTGATATCAGCAAGGCCAAGAGCGTAACCGAGAGCGTAGCCGGAAGTGTTACCGATGCGATCAAGCGCGAAAAGGTCATCACGCCGCCTCCCTACATTAGCGCTCCAACCCGGCCGAGTCTGGGAAGCCGATGCTGCTCTGTGACGCATCGAGCTCGCGTCCGTCGCGGAAGGCGATCTGATTGGGCGCCCAGGCGCCGCCCGGCGCGCCGCTGCGTAAGGGCGCAATCCGCATCTTGAGCTCATCGCCTGCCTTGAGGGTCTTGCTGGTCCAGCCGCCCCGGACAAGCGCAGCCGGACTCTGACCCTCAAGACTCCAGGTCACTGTGCTGGCGTCGTCCTGCTTCACGACGAGATTGATGAAGGTGTGTGGATTGACGAACCTGAATTCCTGCACGGTGCCTTCGAGATCGATCTGGTGCTCCCGATCAAACATCGCGAAGGAATGGTGCGCTAATATCGGCGCCGCAGTCAGCGCCAGCGCGCCGGTCGCCAGAAGCATGGCCAGTCGTCGTCGTACCATGAGCGTCTCCCTGTTCGACGGCGACGGGTCTTGAGCCCGCTGATGTCGCTCCGCACCGGGACATTTTGAACAAGTCCCGTGAGCAGAAGATCGAGGCTATCATATTCTCGCGGAGGTTGCCACGGCTTCATCAGTTGGCTGACGCGCGTGACCGGCTTTTCGATGAACCGCGCCAAAAAAATTCGAAAATCCATTCAAGTGGACTTGGTCATCCAGCTTTCACTCGAAAATATTGCTATGCAGGGTCACGTCGTCGTACTCGGCTGCATTTGCCGAGCGATTGACGGTATTTAGTGAGCGTTTTGAACTTTCGATAACCTGCTTTGCTGCTGCGATCTCAAATCGTTATGTGCCGAGAGGATTATCATGGAGCTTTTTCGCCGCCATTTTTTGCGCCTCGCCGCAGCCACGGCGGCGTTTCCTATTTCGCCATCGCGCCTGGCATGGGCGATCGAGTTTCCCGCCCGGCCGGTTCGCATTGTGGTGGGCTTCGCGGCCGGTGGTGGCACCGACATCATGGCGCGTCTCATCGGGCAGTGGCTTTCAGAACGGCTCGGCCAGCCATTCGTGATCGAGAACCGCCCGGGGGCTGGCACCAATATCGCAACGGAGGCCGTCGTGAGGGCTCGTGCCGACGGCTACTCGCTGCTTTTGATTAGCCCGCCGAATTCAATCAATGCGACGCTCTACAAAAATCTCAGTTTCGATTTCATGCAAGACATCACGCCGGTCGCCTCGATCGCGCGCGAGCCTTACGTGATGGTGTTGAGTCCGTCGGTAAAGGCCAGCACGGTCCCCGAATTCATAGGGCTCGCCAAGGCCAATCCCGGCAAGCTCAACATGGCATCGGCCGGCGTCGGTAGCGGCACGCATATATCCGGTGAACTGTTCAAGATCATGGCGGGCGTCAACCTCGTTCACGTTCCATATCGCGGCGCGAGCCCCGCGATCACCGATCTGCTGGGAGGACAGGTTCAGGTGTTTTTCAGCACCATGCCTGCCTGTATCCAACACATCCGGTCCGGAAGTCTGCGGGCTCTGGCGGTTACCACCGCGAAGCGATCTGACGCGCTTGCCGACGTTCCGGCCGTGGGCGAGTTTTTGACGGGATTTGAGGCCAGCGGCTGGTACGGGATTGGCGCCCCGAAGAATACGCCGGCCGAAATTGTCGGGAGGCTCAACAAGGAAATCAACGCAAGCCTCGCTGATCCCAAATTGATCGCGCAGCTTGGCGAACAGGGCGCAACCGCTTTTGCAAATTCACCGGCCGATTTCGCGCGCTTCATCGCCGATGAGACGGTGAAATGGGGCAATGTCGTCCGGGAAGCGAACCTTCACGCAGACTAAATTTTCAAAACCAGCGGGAGAAAACATGGCCGCCTATGTCATTGATAGCAGGTTGTTTGGGGACCAGTTCAGCACCGAGGCAACGCGGCGCATCTTCAGCGACGAGAATACCGTCCAGAAATGGCTGGACGTGGAAGCAGCGCTTGCGCGTGTGGAGGCACGGCTCGGTGTTATACCGCAGGCGGCAGCGGACGAAATAAGCCGCAAAGCCAAGGTCGAGCTTTTCGATCTCGACGAGATGAAGCGCGAAATGGACCGGACAAGCCATCCCATCGTGCCGCTTGTCCGTGCCATAAAAAAAGTCTGCGACGGCGATACCGGCGAATTTGTTCACTGGGGCGCGACAACGCAGGATATCATGGATACCGGGACGATCTTGCAGTTGCGTGAGGCTCTCGACGAGATCGAAGCAGCCACCCGGCGGCTGTTAAGCAACCTCGCGGACCTTGCCGAGGCGCATAAATCCACAGTCATGGCTGGCCGCACACACGGTCAGCAAGCTCTTCCCATCACATTTGGCTTCAAGGCGGCCCAATGGCTGGATGAACTCTGCCGTAATCTCGAGCGTTTTCAGGAAATGCGGCGACGGGTGCTGGTTGGCCAGTTCGGGGGAGCCGTCGGCACACTCGCTGCTCTCGGGGCCCATGGCGAGCAGGTTCACCGCGGCTTGATGAATGAACTCGGCCTGGCCTGCCCACAGATCTCGTGGCAGTCGTCGCGGGACCGTATCGCCGAATTGGTCTGCGTCCTCGCGATTAGCACATCGACGATCGGCCGAATGGCGCATGAGATTTACTCCCTGCAGAAGACAGAATTCGCCGAACTTGAAGAGCCATTCTCGCCGGGCAAGGTCGGCAGCAGCACGATGCCGCACAAGCGCAATCCGCCAACCTGCGAAACGATCGTCGCGATCTCGAGGGTCCTGCGCAGCACGGCGCCGCTGGCGCTGGAAGCCATGATGACGGAGCACGAACGCGACAAGATCGGTTTGCAGACTGAGCGAGAGTTCATCTCACGGGCATGCTGCCTGGCGGATGCGGCCGCCAAAAAAGCAGTTGCCGTCGTGGCTGGCCTGACCGTGAAGCCGCAAAACATGGAGCGCAATCTGTGGCTCCAGAAGGGTCTGCTGATGTCCGAGCCGGTCATGATGGCACTGGGCGCCAAATTCGGCCGGCAGAGGGCCCACGACATGGTCTACGAGATCTGCATGAAGGTCTTCGAGGCCGACGCGTCTTTCAAGGAAGGCTTGCTGGACAATCCGGACATCAGACGAAATCTGACACCTGAGAAAATTGACGAAATGCTGGATCCGCATGTCTACACCGGGTCGGCTGAATTGTTCGTCGACCGGATTGTCCGCCTCGCCCGCAAGAGGCCAAAAGATGACAAGCCGCTCGGGACCGCAGACTGAGACACGCAAAAAATTGTTCGTCACTTGACACGGATTTTCAATCGCAGGGTGATTTGCCCGTCGTGCCAATGTGCCGCAGTTGATCGCGCGCTAAAATCACGGGCAGACTCTGCATCGTCCCGCGCCTGATTAAGAGCAACTGTGCCGAAGTAAACGGGGACCAAGGGCGATAAAGTTCGCTGGATCAGGCCGATGTGTAGCGCGCGGCATCCCATTTCTGGCGACGAGCGATCATGACGTTGAGGATGACGATCAGCTTTCGCATGCAGGCGACGAGGGCCACCTTCGGCTCCTTTCCCTTGGCGATCAGGCGTTGATAGAAGGCCTTGAGCACCGGGTTGTGCTGCGTGGCTGCGCTGAGGCAAGGCATGTAGACGGCGTTTCTGACCCAACGGCGGCCGCCCTTGATGTGTCGCTCGCCGCGCCGTTTGCCACTATCGTCATCATAAGGTGCGAGGCCTATCAAGGCCGCGGCGATCTCCTCACCCACCATCCCGAGCTCCGGCATCCCCGCGATGAGGATCGCGGATGTCGTTTCGGCGAGGCCCGGCACACTCTCGATGATCTCGGCGCGCTCAGCAAAGCCCGGTGTCGCCTTGACCTTGGCGGAGATCGCAGTCTCGAGCTTGGCAATTTCGGCAGCCAGACTCTTCAACACGTGGGAATGGGCCTTCTGCACCGGTCTCGGTCCGGCGTGTTCGTTCTGGCTTTGCAATCGGGTCTTAACATCAATCAGGTTTTTGCGTGCCTTCACCAGCGCTGCCAGCTCCTCGCGTGCGGCATCGTGGATCTGGCCAGGTATCTCGTCAAATGTCTCTGCGAACCAGGCGATCATCCCCGCGTCGATCGGATCGTTCTTCGCTAGGCGTCCGGCCGACAGCGCGAAGCTGCGGACCCGCCTGGGATCAACGATCCGCACCTCGATGCCGGCTTGGCGCAGCACTTTGGCCCAATCGCGTTCGTAGCCGCCACTGGCCTCCATAACGGCCTTGTTCACTTGGTGCTTGCGAAGCCAGGCCACCAGCTTGCTGTGCCCTGGCGCGGTGTTCGGGAACACCTGACGCAATGCGAACTTGCGAAGGCAGACATCTACTTTGTCCTTGGCCACGTCGATACCGGCGACAACCAAACCGCTTTGTGCCATCATCCACTCCCTTCCTTGCTCGGTACGGGCTCGAAGCCCTTGCAACTGTTCGGGTTGAGGAAGACACCGGAACTGTCCCTCGCTCTTGAACAAGCTTTGTCGCTTTTGGGGCGCTACGGGCTCAGCTCCAGCAACGGGCGGTTGGTCAGAACCGCCCGTTCGCACATTCTGCCAGATTTCCTGGACACAAGGGGCGCTTCGCGGTCGTCACGAGCGTTGGGTGCGGGATGCGATGGACGCAGGTGGCGCCGCCAGACGAGCGGCGTTATCGCGGACGGCGAAGTCGTGTGGTCCTGATATCCCGACGCTGATATCAAGTCGGCGACAATGCTCGCGCATTGTGGCTTGCGACGGTGACAAAAAAGCCCGTTCACCGGGGAGAGCACGAAGGAAACCGTTAAAACCAATCGCGCAGGGAATGCCGGGTGAACCCGGTGAACCTGTGGTGACTACACTCGTATGCTTTTTTTGCTTGCATACGAGGCTGCGGGTGCATCGAGCGCCCGGCATTCCCTGCGCCCTCTGTTTCCGGAGGGACGATCTATTGGGCAAAGCTCGGGCGAATGGCGTCGCGGGGACGCGGAGGCGCGTCCTCTCGATCCTTCGAGACGCCCGCCTGCGGCGGGCTCCTCAGGATGAGGACGGATTGCGCCGCTCGAAAGAACGAGGGTAGGGCACACGGTTCGAAACCCTCATGGTGAGGAGCCGCGAAGCGGCGTCTCGAACCATGAGGCCCGGATACTTAGCTGTTTGACATCTGAAGATGAAAGATGAAGCTCAGCCCACCGCCATCTGGCTGCGGATTTCGGCGCGCAGTTCGTCGATCAGCCTGAGACCCTGCTTGGTCTCGACGTGCCAGAAAGTCCAGCCGTTGCAAGCTTCCGCGCCCTGCGCCACCGCGCCGATGCGGTGGATCGAGCCGACCTTGTCGCCGAGCATGATGGCGCCGTCGGCGCGGACCAGCGCGCCATGACGCTTCTTGGCATCGACGAGCCTGGTGCCGGGCGAGATCATGCCGCGCTCGATCAGTTCGGAGAATGCGACGCGCGGCGCATCGCGCGCGGTCATGAACGGCGCAAGCGTTGCTTCCGGCAACGGCTCGATGGCCTCAATACGGGCTTCGGCCGCGGCGGCGTAAGTCTTGTCGCGCTCGAAGCCGATGTAGCGGCGGCCGAGGCGCTTGGCGACGGCGCCGGTCGTGCCGGTGCCGTTGAACGGATCGATCACGAGATCGCCGGGCTTCGACGACGACAGCAGCACGCGCGCCAGAAGACCTTCGGGCTTCTGGGTCGGATGCACCTTCTTGCCGCTCTCGTCCTTGAGCCGCTCTTCGCCGGTGCAAAGCGGGATCAGCCAGTCCGAGCGCGCCTGCACGTCTTCGTTGGCGGCCTTCAGCGCCTCATAATTGAACGTATAGCCCTTGGCCTTCTCGTCGCGCGCGGCCCAGATCATGGTCTCGTGCGCGTTGGTGAAGCGGCGGCCACGGAAGTTCGGCATTGGGTTGGACTTGCGCCACACGATATCATTGAGAACCCAGAAGCCGAGGTCCTGCATGATGGCGCCGACGCGGAAGATGTTGTGATACGAGCCGATCACCCAGAGCGTCGCCGACGGTTTCATCAGGCGGCGGCAGGCAAGCAGCCACGCGCGCGTGAAGTCGTCATAGGCGGCGAACGACGAGAACTTGTCCCAGTCGTCGTTGACGGCGTCGACATGAGATTCGTCGGGACGCTTGAGGTCGCCCTTGAGCTGAAGATTGTAAGGCGGATCAGCGAAGACGAGATCGACGGAGCCGGCGGGAAGCTTTGACATCTCGGCGACGCAATCGCCAAGGATGATGCGGCTATCTTGCTGGGACTCAAATTTAGTGCGGGGCGCCCTTGCAGACGCCCCGCGACGCGACACAACCATGACTCAAATACTCTGACTCAGGCGACGCTGTCGGCGACGCGGGACCAAACAACCGACTGGCCACACTTTGACGGGGCAAAGTAAAAATCGACTTAACCGGGCAATTCTTTCACGCTGATGATCCGATTAATTCACGTCCGGCGATCGATGGATATTCTGACGACGTTGGAGACAGGATCGGCGACACGATGGAATCTAAAAGGGAATTAGCATTCGCGTTTTGCCGCATGCGCTCGCGACGAAGTGCGTGGCCAATGCGGGGCCTCCGCCACTAGGCAATTTTTGCCGGGCGGGTTATTAGATGTAACGAAGAAAATTCTGCCGTCCTGGCCGCTGTCACGGCGAGATCGGCGCCGCGAACCGCAACGAGGAAATTGGGCCATGCGTTACGATGATTTTCGCCGCAGCGACGACATCGACGACCGTCGCGACGACAGCGGCGGTGGTATTGGTGGCGGTGGCGGCGGCTTCGGGCTGCCGATGGGCGGAGGCGGCGGGCTCGGCATCGGCACCATCATCGTGCTCGGCCTGGTTGGCTATGCCTTCGGCATCGACCCGCGCATCCTGATCGGCGGGGCGGAGATCCTCACCGGCGGCGGCAGCAGCCAGACATCGACCTACCAGACCGACCGGCGGCCGGGCCCCGTCAAGAAAGGGGCTCCGACCGACGAGATGGGCAGCATGATCGCCGGCATTCTCGGCGAGATCGACGATCGCTGGAGCGAGATTTTCCAGGCGGCCGGCCAAAGCTACACCGGCCCGCGCATCGTGCTGTTCCGCAACGCGACCAATGGCGGTCGTTGCGGCATGGCGCAGTCGGCGATGGGGCCATTCTATTGTCCGCCCGACCGGCAGATCTATCTCGATACCGGCTTCTTCCGCGAAGTCGAAACCCGATTCCATGGCTGTCAGGGCTCGGCCTGCAAGTTCACCGCGGCCTATATCATTGCGCATGAGGCCGGACATCATATCCAGAACCTGCTCGGCATTCTGCCGAAGGTGACGGCGCAGCAGCAGGCCGCGGGCAGCAAGGCGGCGGCCAATGCGCTTCAGGTGAGGGTGGAATTGCAGGCGGATTGTCTTTCCGGCATCTGGGTCAATCGCGAAGAGAAGAAGCGTCCGGGCTTCATCGAGCCGGGTGATATCGACGGCGCGCTCGCGACCGCATCCGCCATCGGCGACGACACGTTGCAGCGGCAGGCGACCGGGCGCGTGGTGCCGGATTCGTTCACGCACGGCTCGGCGGAACAGCGCAAGCGCTGGTTCATGACCGGCTATCAGCAGGGAACACTCAAGGCGTGTGATACGTTTAGTGCTGCGTCGCTGTAAGGATTGTCTGACCTCACATGAGCTCGACCGACGAAACCAAAAAGTTCGTGCCGCTCAATATCGCGGTGTTGACGATCTCGGACACGCGCTCGCTCGCCGACGATAAATCGGGCGCGACGCTGGCGGAGCGGATCGTGGCGGCGGGCCATCGCCTCGCCGCGCGCGAGATCATCGTCGACGACGTCGATGCGATCCGCGTTGTCATCAGACGATGGATCGCGGATGAGGGGGTCGACGCCATCATCACCACGGGCGGCACCGGCTTCACCGGCCGCGACGTGACGCCGGAGGCGATCGAGCCTTTGTTCGAAAAGCGGATGGACGGCTTTTCGATCGCCTTTCACATGTTGAGCCACGCCAAGATCGGCACCTCGACGATCCAGAGCCGCGCGACGGCGGGCGTGGCGGGTGCGACCTTTATCTTCTGCCTGCCGGGATCGCCGGGCGCCTGCCGTGACGGTTGGGACGGGATTCTTGCCGCACAGCTCGACTATCGGACGCGGCCCTGCAACTTCGTCGAGATCATGCCGCGGCTGGATGAGCATTTGCGCCGGCCGAAGGCGAAGGGAGCCTCGGCCTGATCCGGCTACCGCACGCGCCGACGGTTAACGTCTAAATTCCAAAATAATGTCCTAACGAAACCTTACGAGGTGGCCGTCAGATTCAGGAAAGCCTCGACAATTGCCGTGGCGGTCAGCCGTGCAACGACCGGTGATCTTAATGAGTGTTGTTGAGCCGAGGAACTTGATCAAGCGCGAGCCGCGCCGGCAACTGCACCGGCGGGTGGCCTGGATTTCGGCCGACAATGGCGTGACCGAATACGAGTGCCACGTTCTCGACCTTTCGTCGGGCGGCGCCCGCATCGCGACCGACGATGCGATGGATGTTAGGGACCGGTTCGAGTTGACGCTCGTCAAAGGACACCACAAGCGAGAGCTGTGCGAGGTGGTCTGGCGTCGCGGACGCACTTACGGCGTCAAGTTTGTCACGCTGCTGCCCGTCGTCGTCGAGCAGGCTAACGATCCGACGGCGGCTTCAGTCCAGCCTTCGTGACGGCGGCGGCAGCCTCCCGGGACGACAGAAAAAGCAGCAGTGCGCGTGCGGCCTCCGCCTCGTGCGGCGCCTTGGTGAGCACGCCGGCAAAGGAAAAGTTCGGCTGCACTTCGGCCGGCAGCGCGCCGACGAGCGTGACACCGGGAACATGGATCAGCTCGGCCACCTGCTGGAAGCCGATTTCCGCCTCGCCGCGCGCAACCACGGCCGCGACCGGCTCGCCGGACGGCGGTCCGCGCACCTTCCGGCTCTTGGCCGCGATCTGGTCTGCGATGCCGAGCTTCTCGAACAAAACCGTCGACAGATACGTGCCGCTGCCGCTGTCCGAATAGGCGATCGATCTGGCCGCAAGCAAAGCGTTCCGAAGCGCGTCGACGCTTGCGATGTCCGGCTTTTGCGCTCCTTCGCGCACCACCATGCCGATCAGCGAACGCGCCAGTTCGACCTTGCTATCGGCTTGCACGAGACCGCGCTTGCCGAGTTCGTCAGCGGCGCCGCCGTCGAGGATCACGACATCGGCGCTCTCGCCACGCGAAAGCCGCGCCGGGATTGCCTCGGGCGAATCTCCCATCGACGGTCCGCGCGTCGTGATCAGATGATTTCCAGTCGCGCGCTCGAAAGCCGGAGCCAATTCGGAGTAGGCGCCGTGAAAACCGGACGAGATCATCACATGGACATCGGCGGCGTTTGCGGCCTGCGCAGCAAGCAGGATAATGACTGCGATTATCATTCGAGCGGGAAGGGGCACCAGAGTTTCATCTCCCAGGTTTCGCCGATCAGGCTTTGTCCGAAACTTCGATGCGGTTCGGTTGCCACCAGCACAAAGCCTGCGTCCTGATAGATTTTGCGGGCCGGCGTCAGAATGCTTTGGGTCCAGAGCGTGATCTTGCGATAGCCGCAGGCGCGCGCAAAGGCAATGCACTCGCTGACCAGCCGCTTGCCCAGGCCCTGACCGCGTCCGGCCGACTCAACCAGAAGCAGACGCAATTTGGCGACCTCGTCGTCGTGCCGCACCAGGAAGACCGATCCGACCGGCGCGCCGTTGATTTCGGCGATCCAGCAGCGCTCGCGCGAGGCATCGAAGGAGCGCAGGAATTGGGCGGCGATTTCAGCGACCAGCGCTTCGAAAGAGCAATCGAAGCCATATTCGCTGGCATATTGCGCGCCGTGGCTTTGCACCACCCAGCCCATGTCGCCGGGTCGAGGTTCACGCAGGATTGCGGGCTTCGATGCATGCCCCGCACCGAACAGATCTTCGATCGTTGCCATCGCGGCGGTGAGGCGTCGCCGATCTGTGTCCGACAAACGGCGCAGCATCTTTGCGACCTCTTCGTGCGAACTTCGGTCGAGTTTCGCAAAGGCCTGACGTCCCTTGGCGGTCAGGTTGAGTTGATGCTGTCGGCGGTCCGCGGGCAATGGCTTGCGGGTGATCAGGCCGTCATCGTCGAATTTCTGGACGATGCGGCTGAGATAGCCGGTGTCGAGATCGAGTTCTATCCCGATCTCCTTGGCTGCCGCACCATCCCGCTGCGCGAGTTCGTACAGCACCCGCTCTTCGCTCAGCGAGAACGGGCTTTCGAGAAGCCGCTGCCCGAGCACGCCAGGCTGGCGGGTGTAAAAGCGGTTGAAGGCGCGAACCGCCGATATCCGCTTCTGTTCGTCTGAAAGCATGGCGCACCTCAATACTTGCCATCGTCAAATAGTTATTTGACTTTGGCAAGTATATGGCGTCAGACCGTGACGATCCGGCTATGCAACAGGGTCAGCGACGATCGGCCAAGCCGGCGCAGCAACCGCGCTTCGGCGCGGGCGGCATTGGGCACGTGGCCGCCGAGTCGCTCATAGTGGTCGCGCGCAATCAATAGCCCCTGGTCGGCGAACGGGCCTGCAATCACCCGCGCGACGGATCTTGCGCGGTCGCGCCAGGTGAAATCGGAATAGGGCGAGCGCGCGTACCGGAACACGGCGGCGCGGGGACGGTCGCCGTCCGAAACACGCTGGATGAATTGCATGGTCTCATCGATCCAGCCGTGATCGAGCACCGCGCCCGCATGAAGGAACATCAGCCAGGGCGAGCGCGCCTGATGCGCCCCTTCCGCCAATGCTGCTGCGCGGGGTCCATTGAACGGCAGGAACTGGCAGCCCGCGACATCGGCAACCCGTTCGATCACGCCGTTATCGCCGCGATCGACCAGCAACACCTCGCGAATAACGCCCGTGGCGGCGCCCGGCACCAGCGCAGCCAAGGTGGCGACGGCCGGATGTTCGGCCCCTTCGGTCGGAATAATGACGCTCAGCATGTTCTCAACGGTCCAAAGCGAGGAACCGTTATCACCTTGTCATATTCAAAGCATCCGTAGCCGCTCGGCTTTTTGCGGCGGCAGCGGAGCTGAGGCCGAGCCACCTCATCGGATATTTGTTTTGTGGATCGGCCAATCATGTTCTTGATTTGTTCTCGTTCCGTGTTATCTTCGAACCATGAGCAGAGCATCCTCACATGCGCTCAAGCACCCGCCGGTCAAGGCGCCCTCCAAACCGGCGGGTGCGCCTTCCGATTTGCCGGAGCTTGCAGTCGCCATCGATCGCGAGCGGCGGCGAGGCCGGGGCGCGCAATCCAACGCCACTGGCCGCTATGAGGCCGAGGCGAAGGTTGCGTTCGATGACGGCTGGCAGAGCCTTGAGGATCTTCCGCCGTTCAAGACGACGGTAACGCTCGATACGTCGCGCAAGGTCATTGCGCGTAACGATTCCCCCGATATCGGCTTCGATCGCTCGATCAATCCGTACCGGGGTTGCGAGCACGGCTGCGTGTACTGCTTCGCTCGGCCGACCCATGCTTTTCTCGGAATGTCGCCGGGGCTCGACTTCGAAACGAAGCTGCTCGCCAAGCCCGACGCGCCACAGCTTCTGGAAAAGGAACTGGCGGCGGAGCATTACGAACCGCGCATGATCGCGATCGGCACCAATACCGATCCGTATCAGCCGATCGAGCGCGATCACAAGATCATGCGCGGCATTCTCGAAGTGCTGGACCGCGCCTCGCATCCGGTCGGCATCGTGACCAAATCGGCGCTGGTGACGCGCGACATCGACATCCTGTCGCGGATGGCCAAGCGCAATCTTGCCAAGGTCGCAATTTCGGTGACGACGCTCGATCCGCGGCTGGCGCGGACCATGGAGCCGCGCGCTTCCGCGCCGCCGAAACGGCTTGAGGCGCTGCGGCGATTGTCGGAGGCGGGAATTCCGACGACCGTGATGGTCGCGCCGGTCATTCCCGCACTCAACGACAGCGAGATCGAGCGCATTCTGGATGCGGCGGCGCATGCCGGCGTAAAGGAAGCGAGTTACGTGCTGCTTCGCCTGCCGCTTGAAGTGCGCGATCTCTTCCGCGAGTGGCTGATGGCGAATTATCCCGATCGCTACCGTCACGTCTTCACCTTGATCCGCGACATGCGCGGCGGCCGCGATTATGACTCGCAATGGGGCACGCGGATGAAGGGCACAGGTCCGATGGCCTGGATGATCGGGCGCAGGTTCGAGATCGCCTGCGACAAGCTGGGGCTCAATAAGCGCCGGTCCAAATTGACCACGGATCATTTCGCCAAGCCCAAGCGAAGCGGGCAGCAGCTCAGCCTGTTCTGAAGTTCTGTGTGAAGGAGCGTTCGATGCCCAAGCCGCCGGTTCCAAGACTGACAGTCATTACCCTCGGCGTTTCCGATATGCGCCGGAGCATTACCTTCTATGAAGCGCTTGGCTTTGTCCGGAAGATGCATGCAACCGGAGAGGTAGTTGCGTTCTTCGACACCGGCGCAACCGTGATCGGGCTGTTTCCGTGGGACCAACTGGCGCAGGACGCAACCTTGCCGGATCAGCCAAGGCCCGGTGCTTTTCGCGGTATGACGCTGGCGTGGAACTGCCGTTCCGCCAAAGAAGTCGACGAGGTGATCGAATTTGCGGTCTCGAAAGGCGCGCAGCGATTGAAGCCTTCCCATATGACCGATTATGGCGGCTATTCCGGATATTTCACCGATCCCGACGGGCATCCATGGGAAGCGGTGGTCGCGCCGAACATTGAGGTCGGGGAAGATCGCCGCGTGCATCTGCCGGATTGAGAGTTGCGCGTTGAGCTGCTGTTGAGAGCGGTGAAAGGCGCGCATCGCGCAAAAGTTCCGGTTGCGTGCCTTCTCGGCCTTGCGCACCATCCCGGCATGATTCGGGATAAATCCGGGAAGAAAAAACAACCAAACCTGCCGAAGGGCGTCATCGCGGTCGCGCCGCCGAGCTTTCGCCGTGAGCGCGCGCTGATCAAGCGCGGCGTGTGGCCGGTGGCCGGCTGCGACGAGGCCGGGCGCGGCCCGCTAGCCGGTCCGGTCGTTGCGGCTGCCGTGGTGCTCGACCCGAAACGAATCCCGAAGGGTATCGATGATTCCAAGCGGTTGACCGCCGAGCGCCGCGAGGAGTTGTTCGAAGAGATTTGCGCGACGGCCTCGTTTGCGGTCGCCTTGGCCTCGCCGGCGCGGATCGACCGCGACAATATCTTGCGGGCATCGTTATGGGCGTTGAAGCGGGCAGTCGAGAGTTTGCCGGAAGCGCCGCAGCATGTCTTTGTCGACGGACGCGACCGGCTCAACACGGCCTGCAACTGCGACGCCGTGATTGGCGGCGACGGCATCGTCGTATCGATTGCCGCGGCCTCTATTATCGCCAAGGTGACGCGCGATCGCCTGATGCGCGCGCTGGCGGAGGAATGCCCGGGCTACGGCTTTGAGTCCCACAAAGGCTACGGCGTGCCGGAGCATCTTGAGGCGCTCGACCGGCTGGGTCCCTCCGCGCACCACCGCAGCTTCTTTGCGCCCGTCGTCGCGGCCCGCGAAAAGCACCAGCCCTGGACGATCGAGCGCGAAGCCGACCTGTTCAATCCGACTGAAGCGGCTCCGCTGATTTCCGCCGCAGAATAAGATAATTCTGACGCATTGCCTCCGCGCCCGACCCACTTTAAGACCATCCTTCGACCGGCGTGAAACGGCGTCGCGCAGCTTGGTCAGCTCAAAGGTAGTCGGGCCGTCACATGCGTTTCACCTCCCTGGTCATCGAACTGATCCGCGCGCGGCCGAAGCTCGTCGTATGGCTCGTGGTGGTGCTGCAAGCGATGCTGTGGCTCCTGGTGTCGCTATTGGTGTACCGCAGCCCGCCAGGCGATCTCGCGACGGTGATTGCACTCGGCCGCGAATATCGCGTCGGCACCGACCTCGGGCCTCCGCTGGCGTTTTGGCTCGCCGATATTGCGTTCCGCGCAGCCGGCAACCACGTGTTCGGTGTCTATCTGCTGGCGCAGATATGTTCGATCTCGACGTTCTGGACCCTTTATCTGCTCGCGCGTGCCACCGTTGGCGTGCAGCAAGCGGTGCTTGCGGTTCTCCTCACCATGACGGTGCTGGCATTCAGCGCGCCCGGTCTTGAGTTCGGGCCCCTCGTGCTGGCGCGCCCGATCTGGGCGTTGCTGTTGTTGCACTCCTGGCAATTGATCGGCCAGAACCGGCGCAATGCCTGGTTTGCCTGGTCGATCGAGGCCGGGCTCCTGCTGCTGACGACCTCCGCCGCGATCATCCTGTTGGCACTCGTGGTCGGATTTGCGCTGACGACCGCACGCGGCCGGCGAACGCTGATGTCGTTTGACGCGCTGTTTGCGCTTCTCGTGATCGCCGTGCTGTCGTTGCCCTATCTGATCTGGCTGATCCGCGCCGATGTGCCTGTCATCCCGCATTGGCCGGCGGTTGCCGATTTGGGCGGCCGGGCGGTGCACGGGGTTGAACTGCTCGGCGGCCTGTTATTGGCCTCATTAGGGATCGCCATCGTATCGACGTTCAACTCCGGCTGGTTTGATCGGACCCAGGAGGAGGCGCCTGTCATCTTCCGCCCACCGGTTGATCCGGCCGCGCGCGACTTCGTCTATTTCTTTGCGTTCGCGCCGGCGCTCGCCGGCTGCCTGATTTCCGGCCTTTACGATCTCGATCGCGTCGTGGGCGGGGCCGGCATCGTGCTTCTGATGTCGGGGCTTGCGGTCATCGTTGCGTGCGGCGATCTGATCTATCTGCGGCGCCAGCAGATCCTGCGTACCGCCTGGGCCGCCATGATCCTTGCGCCGGCGCTCGGAGTGATTGTGGCAACATTGTTCGTTCCCTGGACTGCGAGCAGCGAGGTGGTGACGTCGCTGCCGGCTACCGCGATCGGGCACTTCTTCGATGATAGTTTCGAGCGGCGAACCAACCGGCGTCTTTCAGCCGTGAGCGGTGATGCGCAATTGGCGACGTTGATCAGCTTGAGTCCCACGCGTCCGCATCTTTTTCTCGCCGCGACACCCGAGCGGACACCGTGGCTCAATCTCGACAGGTTCAACCAGACCGGCGGCGTCGTGGTCTGGCGTGCTTCCGACACTGACGGCACGCCGCCACCGGACATCGCGAAACTGTTTCCGGGTCTTGCGCCTGAAGTGCCACAGACTTTCGATCGGCTGGTAGACGGGCGGCAGCCTTCGCTGCGGATCGGCTGGGCGGTCGTGCGGCCGAAAGTGCCGTAATAATCAGGACGCCGTCTGCGGCAGGGCTTTGGCAATCGAGCGCAGGTCCTGCCATGACAGCCGCTTGTAGGACGGCGAACGCAACAGATAGGCTGGATGGAACGTCGCTATCGCACGGATCGTGCGCGTGCCGGTATCGTAATTGAACCAGCGTCCGCGCGTCTTCATGATGCCTTCGCGCGTCGACAGCAGTGTTTGCGTCGAGGGATTACCGAGCGTGACAAGAATATCCGGATCGACCAGTTCAATCTGACGCTGGATGAACGGCAGGCAGATTTGTGTTTCCTGCGGCGTCGGTGTCCGGTTTCCCGGCGGACGCCAGGGAATCACGTTGGCGATGTAGACCTTGGTGCGATCGAGCCCGATTGCGGCGATCATCCGGTCGAGCAGTTTTCCCGAACGGCCGACAAAGGGCAGTCCCTCGATATCTTCGTCGCGCCCCGGCGCCTCGCCGACAAACATAATGCGGGCCTTCGGGTTGCCGTCGGCGAACACCAGCCGCGTCGCGGTGGATTTCAGCGCGCAACCGTCGAACTTCTCCAGCATGTCGCGCAGGACTTCGAGTGAGGCTGCGGTGCGCGCCGCCTCCCGCGCGCTTGCAATCGCCGCATCCGGCGCCGGCGAGGGGTCGGCGGTCGGCGCCGCGAAGGTGGTAGTCGCAGCTCGAGCCGGGCGCGCCGGGCCGGCGTCGCTGGAAGGGGTGGTCGCCTTGATGGCTGGGGGCGCCTCGGGTTCGGCGAGCCGGTCAACAGGCTCGTCGGAGAGCGCACAATCGACCCCGGCCTCCAGATAGAAGGCAAGCAGTTGGGATACGGTAGGCGCGGGTTCAGGCGTCAACTTGTTGATCCGGTACGGCTTTGGTTTTCAAATTCCGCATGCCGAAAATGGTCCGGTCGAGATACGAAATTTGCTGCGCCACACTAGACCGGATCAGACCGCAACGAAACGCTTGATACGGCATTTCCATGTTGTTCTTCCTGCAAAAATCGGAAACAACGTGACACAACCATTCCAGGCCTGAGATCAGATCATGAGCACCGAAGAATTGCCGCCGCGCGAATCCATGGAATTCGATGTCGTGATTGTCGGCGCCGGCCCGTCCGGGCTTTCCGCCGCCATCCGTCTGAAGCAGCTCAACCCCGAGCTGTCGGTGGTCGTGGTCGAGAAGGGATCGGAAGTCGGAGCACATATCTTGTCGGGCGCCGTGATGGACCCCCTTGCGCTCGACAAGCTCGTGCCGGACTGGCGCGAGGATGCCGATTGTCCGCTGAAGACGCAGGTCAAGGACGATCGCTTCTTCTGGATGACGAAGTCCGGCGCGATCCGCTTGCCGAACTTCATGATGCCGCCGTTGATGAACAACCATCACTGCTACATTGGTTCGCTCGGCCGGCTCTGCCGCTGGCTCGCCGGCAAGGCCGAGGCGCTCGGCGTCGAAATCTATCCGGGCTTTGCCGCGGTCGAGGTGCTCTATGACGACAAGGGCGCAGTACGCGGCATTGCGACCGGCGACATGGGCGTCGCCAGGGATGGCTCGCACAAGGCTTCGTACACCCGCGGCATGGAACTGTGCGGCAAGTACACGCTGTTCGCTGAAGGCGCCCGCGGCAGTCTGACCAAACAGCTCATCGCGAAATTCGCTCTCGGTGCCAAGAGCGAGCCGGCGAAATTCGGCATCGGGTTGAAGGAAGTCTGGCAGATCGATCCGTCGAAACACCAGAAGGGCCTGATCCAGCATTCGTTCGGCTGGCCCTTGAACAGCAAGACCGGCGGCGGCTCCTTTCTCTATCACTACGACGATAATCTCGTCGCGGTCGGCTTCGTCGTGCATCTGAACTACGACGATCCGTATCTGTCGCCGTTTGAGGAATTTCAGCGCTTCAAGACACATCCTGCGATCAGCACGATCTTCGAGGGCGGCAAGCGATTAGCTTACGGCGCGCGTGCCATCACCGAGGGCGGCTATCAATCGGTGCCGCGTCTGTCTTTTGCCGGCGGCGCGCTGATCGGCTGCGCGGCGGGCTTTGTGAACGTGCCGCGCATCAAGGGCGTCCATAATGCGATCGGCAGCGGGATGCTGGCAGCCGAGCACGTCAACGCGGCACTCGGCGCAGGCCGTGCGAACGACGAACTCGTCGATTATGAAAATGCCTGGCGCTCGTCAGCCGTGGGCAAGGATCTCTATCTGGTCCGCAACGTCAAACCGCTCTGGTCGAAATTCGGAACTGTCCTCGGCGTGGCGCTCGGCGGCTTCGATATGTGGTGCAACACGCTCGGTTTCTCGCTGTTCGGAACCCAGTCGCACGCCAAACCCGACCGCAAGACCCTCGACCCGGCCAAGGCTCATGCGCCGATCGCGGCTCTCAAACCGGATGGCAAACTGACCTTCGACCGTCTCTCATCGGTATTTCTGTCGAACACCAACCACGAGGAGGATCAGCCGGTCCATCTCAAGGTCGCCGACATGAACCTGCAAAAGACCTCCGAACACGACGTATATGCCGGTCCGTCGAATCGCTATTGCCCGGCCGGTGTCTATGAATGGGTGGAGGAAACGTCAGGTCCGCGCTTCGTGATCAACGCCCAGAACTGCGTCCATTGCAAAACCTGCGACGTCAAGGATCCCAACGGCAACATCACCTGGGTTCCGCCGGAGGGCGGCGGCGGGCCCAATTACGAGGCGATGTGACCACGATTGCGTGACTAGCCCCGGTCATCGGCCACGATACTGCCATAGTGGACGCGTTTTCAGGCGAGAGGGACGGCGGTAAGGGCCATCCTGCCTGTCATTATGCTATGCTCGTATCCTTGCGATTGGCCGCCAAAAGCGGCATTGTCGCAACACTTGATGCGCCTGTCGGGCTTGCATCCCTACGATCACACGATCCTGCCGTAAATCCTGGAGCCAAGGCAAAACGTGATGCTTTCTTTTCAATTCAATCGCTCGGCGATTGCCGCACTCGCTTTCCTGGCTTTGCCGGTCGTTGCTTCAGCGCAGACGCCAGAGCGTCCTGCCGACAACTCCGCACAATTTCCTTCCTCGCATGACCTGAAGGCGTTGACGACGTCCGGCAGCTATCTGGCCGCGCGTCATGCCAGCGTCGAGCGGGATGCGGCTTCGGCCGCGGCCTTCTACCGTTCGGCGCTCCGCACCGATCCGAAGAACAATGAACTGCTGGATCGCGCGTTCATTTCCTCGCTCGCCGACGGCGATATCGACGAGGCGATCAAACTCGCCGACCGTATTCTCTCGATCGACAAGACCAATCGCGTCGCGCGGCTTGTAATCGGCGTGCGCGATCTCAAGGCGAAGAAATACGCGAGCGCCCAGACCAATATCAACCAGTCGATCCGCGGGCCGATTACCGACCTCGTTGCGACGCTGTTGTCGGGCTGGGCTGCTTATGGCGCCGGCGATACCAAGACTGCGGTTGCGACGATCGACAAGCTTGCGGGTCCCGAGTGGTATCCGATCTTCAAGGATCTGCATTCCGGCATGATCCTGGAACTGGCAGGCAAGGAAAAGGACGCCGGGGTGCGGCTCGAGCGCGCCTACAAGCTCGAAGACTCCATGCTGCGTGTCTCCGACGACTATGCTCGCTGGTTGTCGCGCAACAAGGACGCAGCTTCCGCCAAGGCGGTCTACGAGGCCTTCGACAAGAAGTTGCCCCGACACCCGCTGGTTCTGGATGCGATGCGCGAAACCGATGCCGGCAAGAAGTTGCCGCCGATCGTCGATTCGCCGCAAGCCGGCGCGGCAGAGGCGCTTTACGGCATTGGCGCGACGCTCACCCGCCGCGGCGGCGAGGATCTTGCGCTCGTCTATCTGCAGCTTGCGCTCTATCTCGTGCCGAACCATCCGTTGGCGCTGTTGTCGCTCGCCGATCTCTATGAATCGGTGAAGAAGCCGCAGATGGCGATCAAGGTCTACGAGCGTATGCCGGCCAGCTCGCCGCTGAAGCGCAACGCGCAGATTCAGCTCGCCATCGATCTCGATTCCGCCGACCGGACCGACGAGGCCATCAAGATCCTGAAGGGTGTTACGGCAGACGATCCCAAGGACATCGAGGCCGTGATGGCGCTCGGCAATATCGAGCGTGGCCGCAAGAAGTTTGCCGATTGCGCGGTCACTTATACGCAAGGCATCGATATCCTGCCGAAGGCCACCGACAAGAACACCTGGGTCTATTACTATTATCGCGGTATCTGCGAGGAACGCGCCAAGCAGTGGAACAAGGCGGAAGCCGACATGCGCAAGGCGCTCGAGTTGCAGCCCGAGCAGCCGCATGTGCTCAATTACCTCGGTTATTCCTGGATCGATCAGGGCATCAACCTCGACGAAGGCATGAAGATGATCAAGCGTGCCGTCGAGCAGCGTCCGGACGATGGATACATCGTGGACTCGCTGGGCTGGGCCTACTATCGCATCGGCAACTACGAAGACGCGGTGAAGAACCTGGAGCGGGCGATCGATCTCAAGCCCGAGGATCCCACCATCAACGATCACCTCGGTGACGCCTATTGGCGCGTCGGCCGTACGCTGGAAGCCAAGTTCCAGTGGGCGCACGCCCGCGACCTGAAGCCGGAGCCGGAAGATCTGCCGAAGATCGAGGCCAAGATCGAACATGGCTTGAGCGACGATACGTCTTCGGCCGCCTCCGCGGATAAAAAGAAAGAGGACGACAAGGGTGGCTAGCAACAGAAGCGCCATGGCCGATCAGGCCTTGGCGCTGCGCCCGTGACGGCCTCTTCTGGGATTTTGAGGCGTCGGTTTTTGGACCGTTCGTCTTCGGTTTTATTGGATTTATATTCGCTATGACCCCGGGTGGACCGACCGATACGGCCGTCAAATCCTCCGCAAACGAGCTTGTCGATAACGCGCGCGCCAAGGTCAATCTGACGCTGCGGGTCGTTGGCCGTCGTGTCGACGGCTACCACGATCTGGAAAGCGTGGTGGCATTTGCCGATTGCGCCGATCAACTTGGTCTTCTCCCCGCAGCCGAGCTGGCGCTCAAGACGACCGGTCCGCTGGCGGATGCCTGCGGCGAGATCGGCGACAATCTCGTGCTCAAGGCGGCGCGGCTATTGGCCGAGCGCGTGCCCGGCTTGAAGACCGGCACCTTCACGCTGCACAAGTCTTTGCCGGTTGCGGCCGGAATCGGCGGCGGTTCGGCCGACGCCGCAGCGGCCCTGCGGCTGCTCGCGCGCGCCAACAGCCTGCCGATCGATGATGCACGCATCTCTGAAGTGGCGCGGCTGACCGGTGCCGATGTTCCGGTCTGTGTTCCTTCACAGCCCTGCGTCATGACCGGGGTCGGCGAAAGCCTGATGCCGCTCAGCCTGCCGAAACTTCCATGTGTGCTGGTCAATCCGCGTGTGGCGGTGGCGACCAAGGATGTGTTCGGCGCGCTGGGCCTGCGGAGCGGCGAGTTGCGGGTCGGCATTGCCGACGTGATCCAGGCCATTGTCTGGCCGGAGGCGGGCGCCTCGCTGGAAGAGTGGGTCGAGGCCTTCGCCGCCAGCTCCAACGACCTGGAAGGCCCGGCGATGCGGATTCAGCCGGTCATTGGCGAGGTGATTTCGGCACTCAATGCGACCGACGGCGCCTGGCTCGCACGGATGTCCGGATCCGGGGCGACTTGCTTTGCAATCTACGAGAACACGGCCGAGGCCGGCCGTGCGGCGGAAAAAGTACGCCGCGACCATCCGCAGTGGTGGGTGCATTCAGGCGTATTGAGCTGACGCGAATACCGGTTCGGGTCGCGCAGACAACAGCCAGCCAGTCCCGGGATATTTAGTGCGTTCGCGCGAGGCAGAACGCCACCACCTGCTCAAGCGCAGTTTTCATCGGTGAAGCCGGAAACAGCGCCAGCGCATCGACCGCCATCGCGCCGTAATGCTGTGCGCGATTGATGGTGTCCTCGAGCGCGCGGTGCTTGGTCATCAGGCCGACGGCGTGGTCGAGATCGCTGTCGCCGATCTCGCCGCGCTCCAGCGCCCGCCGCCAGAATTCGCGCTCGACGTCGTTGCCGCGGCGGAACGCCAGCACCACCGGCAGCGTGATCTTGCCCTCGCGGAAATCGTCGCCGACATTCTTGCCGAGCTTGGCGGATTTGCCGCCGTAGTCGAGAACGTCGTCGACGAGCTGAAAGGCGATACCCAGATTCATGCCGACCGAGCGGCAGGCGGTCTGCTCGTCCTTTGGCCGGTTGGCGATCACGGGGCCGACTTCGCAGGCGGCCGCGAACAGTTCGGCGGTCTTGCCCCTGATGACGGCGAGATACTCGTCCTCGGTGGTCGCGGTGTTCTTGGCGGCTGCAAGCTGCATCACCTCGCCCTCGGCGATGGTGGCCGCGGCCGACGACAGGATATCGAGCGCGCGCAGCGAGCCGACCTCGACCATCATTCGGAAAGCCTGGCCGAGCAGGAAGTCGCCGACCAAGACGCTCGCCTCGTTGCCCCAGAGCATGCGGGCCGACAGCTTGCCGCGCCGCATCTCGCTTTCGTCGACCACGTCGTCGTGCAGCAGGGTTGCGGTATGCATGAACTCAACCGAGGCCGCGAGCTTGATATGGCCGTCGCCGGAATAGCCGGTCAGATTGGCCATCGCCAGCGTCAGCATCGGGCGCAGCCGCTTTCCCCCCGACGAGATCAGGTGATTGGCGACCTCGGGGATCATGGTCACTTCCGAGCCGGTCCGCGACAGGATGGTCGCATTCACCCGCGCCATATCGCCGGCCACGAGCTCGATAAGCGGCTCGATCGAAGCTTCAGAGGGGCTCTCGAAGGGAACAATAACCGCCACGCCAGTCGTCTCCAGACCATATCCTCAGGTATAACAATAGAAAGACCGGGGTGGCGCGGCAAGGCCGCAAGCCAACAACATGCCGCTAGTGGAGTGGATTTGACATTCGCTACTTGCCCAGCAGCAAACTCGGAAAGCGAATGTCAAATCCTAAACTCCACTAGAAATACATATATTTGCTGGTGGTCCTATGATTCTAACATTCGCAAAAATGCCCGCCGAGAGGGGATGCGAATGTTAGAATCGGACCACCAGCCAGGCCAGAATAAAGGAGAAGACCGGGTGCGGGAATTGGTTCGAACCAATGACATTGTGCTGGTGTCGGCGATTGGGGCGCTGCTCGACGGCGCCAATATCCACCATCTGGTGCTTGATCAGAACATGAGCGTCATCGAGGGGTCGCTGGGCGTCTTGCCGCGGCGGATTCTGGTCCATGAGGACGACGATCGCGCCGCCCGCCAGCTGCTGCGCGACGCCGGCCTCGCGCACGAGTTGCGGGCCGATGAGTGAACTCGCCGGCGAGATCACGGAGGACGCTTTTCTCGGTGGCAAGCTGCGCCTGCGCCAGCCGAGATCCGGCCATCGCGCCGGCCATGACGCCATGCTGCTTGCGGCTGCGACGCCCGCGCGATCAGGCGATCGTGTCGTCGATCTTGGCGCCGGCGTCGGTGCGGCCGGTCTCGCGGTGGCGCGGCGCGTGGCCGGGATCAGGCTAGCTCTGGTGGAGAT
Source organism: Bradyrhizobium erythrophlei (assembly GCF_900142985.1). Classification (NCBI taxonomy): domain Bacteria; kingdom Pseudomonadati; phylum Pseudomonadota; class Alphaproteobacteria; order Hyphomicrobiales; family Nitrobacteraceae; genus Bradyrhizobium; species Bradyrhizobium erythrophlei. The sequence continues at coordinate 1,090,178 of NZ_LT670849.1, read as the reverse complement.
CGACAAGGGCCTCGGCGAGTTCGCCCGCGCCAATGCGCTTGGCAATTCGATTGCCGCCGAGATCCTTTTGCTTGACGTGACGTCGGGCGCGGAAAGCTTCGCATCCGCCGGTCTCTTGCCGGACAGCGCCGATATTGTCCTGATGAACCCGCCCTTCAACGATGCGTCACGGCATCGTGCTTCGCCGGACAAGTCGCGTGAGATCGCCCATGTCGCCACGGCCGGGACGCTCGATGAATGGGTTCATGCGAGCCGGCGCATTCTCAAGTCAGGCGGAAATCTTTCGCTGGTCTGGCGGGCGGACGGAATAGCGGAAGTGCTGGCGGCGCTCGGCCGTGGCTTTGGCAGCCTGACGATCCTGCCGGTTCATGGCGATGCGGCTGCGCCCGCAATCCGCGTGCTGGTTCGTGCGGTCAAGGGCGGTCGTGCGCCGACCCGTCTGCTCGCAGGCCTTGTGTTGAACGGCGAGGCCGGCAGCCCCTCACCATATGTCCAGGCAATTCTGGCTGGCGAAGATCGATTACCGCTGGCAATACCTTGATCTGATCTGGGAGATTACTGCGAAACCGGCTTCGAGCCCTGCTTCGGCGCCGAGGTGAGATGAATCGCCGTGAAGAGGATACCGAACAGCGTCATCAGCAAATAGATTTTCATGTCGTACTCCGCTGCATCGGGACGGCTTGACGGCCTATCTCGCGATACGATCCAACTACGAAGATGTTTCTTCGGTTCAATGACACTCGCGTGATAAGAAACAGTTAATTTTGAGGTAACGGTATGGCGGAAAAGTCCGGTGAAGCTTGGCAATGGCGCAGCGGAATCGAGAAATGGACGAACTGGATTCCGGCGCGCTTACGGCGGGGCAGGGCTGTCGTGCCGGTGGTGCGCCTGTCGGGCGTGATCGGCGCGGTGACGCCGCTGCGGCCGGGCATGTCGCTCGCCGGCGTGGCGCGGATGTTGGAGCGCGCCTTCTCCGTCAAGAACGCCAAGGCAGTGGCGCTGGTGATCAACTCACCCGGCGGTTCGCCGGTGCAATCACGGCAGATTTATCTGCGTATCCGTCAGCTTGCCGAGGAAAAGAAGCTTCCGGTTCTGGTGTTCGTCGAGGACGTCGCGGCCTCCGGCGGCTACATGATTGCGTGTGCAGGTGATGAGATCTTTTGCGATCCTTCGTCGATTCTCGGCTCGATCGGCGTGGTCGGCGGCTCGTTCGGCTTTCAGGAACTGATCAAGAAAGTCGGCGTCGAGCGGCGGCTCTATACGGCCGGCGCCCACAAGGCGATGCTCGATCCGTTTCTCCCCGAGAATCCGGACGACGTGACGCGGCTGAAGGCGCTCCAGCGCGAGATCCACGACATCTTCATTGCTCTGGTGAAACAGAGCCGGGGCGCGCGCCTGAAAGGCGCCGACGACATGCTGTTCACCGGCGAATACTGGGCGGGCCAGACCTCGGTCTCGTTGGGGCTGGCGGACGCCATCGGCGATCTGCGTTCGACCTTGCGCGCCCGCTATGGCGAGAAGGTGCAGACCCCCCTGATTGCGCCGGCCAGCGGCATGTTGTCCGGCTTGCTGGGGCGGCGGTCGCCGGGCGCGATGGAAGCCTGGGAAAACACCTCCAACCTGCCGGAACAGGCGATTTCGGCATTCGAAACCCGGGCAATTTGGGCGAAATTCGGGTTTTGAACAGGCTGGCACCATCCATTCGACCCGCGCCATTTGGCCCCGCTTTGCGACGTTGCGGGCCGTTGGGCGTTAGGCGAGAATGGGCTTCAGGGGCGTGACCAATGGACGAGGATCGACCGATGCCGCCGCTTGTCGCATTCGCTGGCACCCTTGGAGGGCTGGCCGTGGTACGCTGGGCTTACAGGACTGCCATCCGGGTGAGCCGGGAGTTGGAGGAGGCTCGCCTGGCGCGGGCCGTGGACGCCGCGCGATCGAGTGAAATTCCGACGCTCCGGCGAGACCCCAACACTGGCGCCTACCGGCCGGGTTAATCGTCCCATTGCCTTGATTCCTGAGGGCCTCGCCGATACGGTCCCGCGCGATTTGACCCGCGGAAAGACCTGACTCGACGATGGATGCCTTGCCTGCGCATATGCGCCCGGAACGCTCGTTCCAGGGATTGATCCTGACGCTTCAGCGTTATTGGGCCGATTACGGCTGTGTGATCCTGCAACCCTACGACATGGAAGTCGGCGCCGGTACCTTCCATCCCGCGACCACGCTGCGCGCGCTCGGCCCCAGGCCGTGGAATGCCGCTTATGTGCAGCCGTCGCGGCGGCCGAAGGACGGCCGCTACGGCGAAAATCCGAACCGCTTGCAGCACTACTACCAGTTTCAGGTGATCCTCAAACCGTCGCCGCCGGACATTCAGGATCTCTACCTGAAGTCGCTCGCCGCGATCGGCGTCGATTCGCACCTGCACGACATCCGCTTCGTCGAGGACGACTGGGAGAGCCCGACGCTGGGTGCGTGGGGGCTGGGCTGGGAATGCTGGTGCGACGGCATGGAAGTCAGCCAGTTCACGTATTTCCAGCAGGTCGCCGGCGTCGAATGCGCGCCGGTTGCTGGCGAACTCACCTACGGACTCGAACGGCTTGCGATGTATGTGCAGGGCGTCGACCGCGTCTACGATCTCAACTTCAATGGCCGCGACGGCGCCGACAAGGTCACCTATGGCGACGTGTTCCTGCAAGCCGAGCAGGAATATTCGCGGCACAATTTCGAACACTCCGATGTCGAGATGCTGTTCGAGCAGTTCAAAATGGCTGAGCAAGCGTGCCGGAAATATCTCGCAGCCGGCTGGAAAGATCGCGGCAACGGCAAAGAGCATTTGATGGCGCTGCCGGCCTACGACCAGTGCATCAAGGCAAGCCATGCTTTCAACCTGCTCGATGCGCGCGGCGTGATCTCGGTCACCGAACGGCAGAGCTACATCCTGCGGGTGCGTGAACTGGCAAAAGCCTGCGGCGAAGCCTGGGTGCATACCGACGCGGGAAGGGCGACATGAGCGAACAACCCCATATTGGCGGCCGCGCGCCGCTTCCGATTCAGGTGCAAGCTGGCGAGGAATACTGGTGGTGCGCCTGCGGCAGGTCCAAAACCCAGCCGTTCTGCGATGGCAGCCATGAAGGCACCGGCTTTGAGCCGATGCAGTACATTGCACCCGAGACCAAACGCGTGTTCTTCTGCACCTGCAAGCGTACCAAGACTATGCCGCTGTGCGACGGCTCGCATAAAGAGCTCGCGACGTAATGCCCGATCTTCTGCTCGAACTGTTCTCCGAAGAAATCCCCGCGCGCATGCAGGCGAAGGCGGCGGATGATTTGCGCCGCATGGTCACCGACAAGCTCGTGGCCGAAGGTCTTGTCTACGAAGGCGCGAAAGCGTTCGCGACCCCGCGGCGGCTGGCGCTGACCGTGCACGGCATTCCGGCGCGGCAGGCCGATTTGAAGGACGAGCGCAAAGGCCCGCGTGTCGGTGGGCCGGACGCGGCGATCGCGGGCTTTCTCAAGGCCACGGGGCTTTCGTCGATCGAGGAAGCGCAGATCCAGCGCGACCCGAAGAAGGGCGACTTCTATATCGCGCTGATCGAGAAGCCCGGTCGCGCCACCATCGACGTGCTCGCGGAAATCCTGCCCGTCATTGTCAGAACCTTCCCGTGGCCGAAGTCGATGCGCTGGGGCGCGCGTTCAGCCAAATCAGGCTCGCTCTCCTGGGTGCGGCCGTTGCACGCAATTACGGTGACCTTCGGCCTCGAGACCGAAGAGCCTGATGTCGTGAAATTTTCGATCGACGGCATCGAGACCGGCCAGACCACCTTCGGTCACCGCTTCATGGCGCCGCAGGCGATCGCCGTGCGCCGCTTCGAAGATTACGAGGCGAAACTGCTTGACGCCAAGGTCGTGCTCGATCCCGAACGGCGCAAGGACACGATCGTCACTGACGCCAGGACGCTGGCGCAAGCGCAGAACCTCGAACTGGTCGAAGATCAGGTGTTGCTCGATGAGGTCTCGGGCCTGGTCGAATGGCCTGTCGTGCTGATGGGCTCCTTCGACAAGGAATTTTTGTCGATCCCCGGCGAAGTCATCCGCGCCACCATCCGCAACAACCAGAAATGCTTTGTGGTGCGTGATCCGAGCTCGGAGAAGCTCGCCAACAAATTCGTCCTCACCGCCAATATCGAGGCTTCCGACGGCGGCAGTGCCATCATCGCCGGCAACGAGCGCGTGATCCGCGCACGATTGAGCGATGCCAAATTTTTCTATGAGGCTGATCTGAAGACGAAACTCGAAGACCGCCTGCCGAAATTCGAACAGATCGTGTTTCACGAAAAGCTCGGCACGCAAGGAGAGCGCATCAAGCGCATCGAACGGCTCGCCGCCGAGATCGCGCCGCTGGTCGGTGCTGACGTCGAAAAGACGAAGCGCGCGGCACATCTGGCGAAAGCGGACTTGCTCACGGACGTGGTTGGCGAATTCCCCGAGCTTCAGGGCTTGATGGGAAAATACTACGCTCTGGCGCAAGGCGAGGATGCTTCGGTCGCCGCGGCCAGCGAGGAGCATTACAAGCCGCAAGGTCCCAACGATCGCGTGCCCACCGATCCCGTGAGCGTGGCGGTTGCGCTGGCCGACAAGATCGATACGCTGGTCGGGTTCTGGGCAATCGACGAGAAGCCGACGGGCAGCAAGGATCCTTATGCGCTGAGGCGGGCGGCGTTGGGTGTGATTAGGACTATCTCGGAAAATAAACTACGAGTCCGATTGAGCTCGCTGTTTGAGCGTCTCTTGAAAGATGCAGGAGTCTATCTCGCGCAACGCGCTCCAAAAATTGCGTCGGGCGTCGGCAAGACCGTTGTTACGCCTCATCAGGACGATCTCCTTTCCTTCTTCGCCGATCGCTTAAAGGTCCAGTTGCGCGAGCAGGGCGCGCGGCACGATCTTGTGGACGCGGTGTTTGCACTCGGCAATCAGGACGATCTCTTGATGGTCGTTCGCCGCGTCGAAGCGCTCGGGAAATTCCTGGATAGCGACGACGGCAAGAACCTGCTCGCGGGCACGAAGCGCGCGAGCAATATTCTCATCATCGAGGAGAAAAAGGACAAGCGGACCTTCGACGGCGCGCCCGACGCCGCGCTTTATCGGCTCGACGAAGAGAAGGCGCTCGCCAAGGCCATCGCGCAGGTGAAGACCGAAGCGAGTGCAGCCGTGGCCAAGGAAGACTTCGCTGCTGCGATGGGCGCGATGGCAAAACTTCGCCCGGCGGTCGATGCGTTCTTCGACAAGGTCAAGGTCAACGACGACGATGCCAACGTGCGCGAAAATCGCCTGAAGCTCTTGAATGAAATCCGCGCGGCCACGCGCGCGGTCGCCGACTTCTCCAGGATCGAGGGCTAAAAGCGTGGACCAGCAGACGCTCGCGGCCTACGACAGGGATGCCGCGGCGTTTGCCAGGGATTGGCACGAGCAGCCGGCCCCGACCGATCTGCACGACATCGTCAAACGCTTCTTCGTTGCTGGCGGCGCAACCGCCGATATCGGCTGCGGCAGCGGGCGCGAGGTCGCCTGGCTGAACGTCAACGGTTTCCCGGCCAAGGGATTTGATGCCTCGGATGGCCTTCTGTCTGAAGCGCGCCGGCGCTATCCGCAGCTCGAATTCGCGCATGCCGAATTGCCGGCTCTCGGCGGCGTCGCCACTGATGCCTTCGATAACGTGCTGTGCGAAACCGTGATTATGCATCTCGATCGGGCGCTGGTTCCGCCGTCGGTTCGCCGCATGCTTGAGATCGTCAAGCCCGGTGGCGTCTTCTATCTGAGCTGGCGCGTCACCGAGGGGGATGATCAACGCGACAAGCACGAGCGCCTCTATGCCGCGTTTGAGCCCTCGCTGGTGCGCTCGGAGTTGACGGCGGCGACGATATTGCTGGATGAGGAGCGCATCAGCGCATCCTCAGGCAAGAAGGTTGCCCGCATCGTGGTGCGCAAGGCGGCATGACCGTCTACTCGGCAAATTAAAGACCCCGCCCGGGCGGGGGAACCGGGCGGGGCCTTAATGTCCGGCCGCCGCTGCGGCAGGCCGGACGAAGATCAGTCGATCACTTCTTAGTCGATTTAGTCGATCACCTGCACGATGCGGCGCGAGCGCGGTTCGACCAGCACGGTTTCACCGTTCACCACCGTATAGCGATAGGGCGTGGCGCCGAATGTTTGCGGCACGTCGTAGAAGGTCACGCCGGTCTCGGGCAAAATGACGCCAACGACGACGCGGTCGGGAACGGTGTAGTTCGGTACCCGTTCCCGCACGATGTACTGGCGAAACGCCGGCCGCTGATCGACGGCGATGCCGACGGTGCCGTTGTCGACGATCACTGTGCCGGTGCCTGGGCCCGCGACGCCGACGGTGTTCTGGGCCTGCGCCGCGATGGGTGCGCTCATGGCGGCCACAATTGTCGCTGCGGCCAGTAGATGGTTTCGCATGCTCTGCTCCTTAGCGATGGGTTGCATTCCGGCGCGTGCAGACCGGCCTGCAAAGCGATCCAATTCATCGCTGCTGGCATCGTTCCCCAGAAAAAATCGCGAGTAGCGCGTTGTTTCCGATGATTTTTTGGAACGAGGGGGAACCCGTTGACGTCAAAAGCGTCTTCTAGCGTTCCGGTTCTGACATTCGTATCGTGTTGCGGCGGGCGCTTTTACGAATGTCAGAACCAAAGGAACACTAGCAAACATATGATTCTAGTGTGGCTTGGACTCTGACGTTCCTTCGGAGAACTCGCGAAAACACTGGAAGGAACGTCAGAGTCGCCACACTAGCGTGGAACAGGGGGAGGGGTTTGATAAGGTGCCACTCCTCGATTCGACCCCAATCATCAGAGGAGCTGTTCTCCCATGACCCTCACCGTCGCTCACATCACGCCGATCATGTCCCTGATCGCGGGCGTGCTGATTCTGATCATGCCGCGCCTGCTTAACTTCATCGTCGCGATCTTTCTGATCCTCAACGGCTTGATCGGGCTTGGGCTTTTGAGATGGCTCCACATGTAAGTACGGGCCCTGGATGGCTTGCGCCCGGCCGCCCAAAGTGGTGTAAGGCGCTCAATCTCCTCACTTCAGCGGATCATTTTCTGTCATGGCCAAAGCCGTCGCTAAACCGAAGAAAACTGCTGCGAAATCAAAGTCATCTGTGGCAGTCCGGGTCAAGCCCGCGCCGTCCGCCTCGGCCCGCACAGCGCTGAAAAAGAGCCCGGTCAAGCCGGCGAAAAAACCGGTCGCGGGCAAGGCGGCGGCTCAACCCGCGAAAGCCGGCAAGTGGGTCTTCACCTTTGGCGACGGCAAGGCCGAAGGCAAAGCGGATCTGCGCGACCTCCTCGGCGGCAAGGGTGCCAATCTCGCGGAGATGGCCAATCTTGGTTTGCCGGTGCCTCCCGGCTTCACCATTCCGACTTCGGTGTGCACGTACTTTTACGCGCACGAGAAGACCTATCCGAAAGAGTTGAAAGCGCAGGTCGAAAAGGCGCTCGATCATGTCGGCAAGCTGACCGGCAAGTCGTTCGGCGATTCGAAAAATCCGCTGCTGGTTTCCGTTCGCTCGGGTGGTCGCGCATCGATGCCGGGCATGATGGATACGGTGCTCAATCTCGGGCTCAACGACGTCACCGTGGAGGCGCTGGCCGAGCTCTCGGGCGATCGCCGTTTTGCCTATGACAGCTACCGTCGTTTCATCACCATGTATTCGGACGTCGTGCTCGGCTTCGAGCACTCGCACTTCGAAGACATCCTCGACACCTACAAGGACAGCCAGGGCTATTCGCTCGACACCGATCTCACCGGTGACGACTGGGTCGAACTGGTGGGCCAGTACAAGCAGGCTTTGGCGCGCGAAACCGGATCGGACTTCCCGCAGGATCCCCATGATCAGTTGTGGGGCGCGATCGGCGCGGTGTTCTCATCCTGGATGAATGCGCGCGCGGTGACCTATCGCAGGCTGCACGATATTCCGGAGTCCTGGGGCACCGCCGTCAACGTGCAGGCGATGGTGTTCGGCAATATGGGCGAGACCTCGGCGACCGGCGTAGCCTTCACGCGCAACCCGTCGACCGGTGAGAGCAAGCTCTACGGCGAATTCCTGATCAACGCGCAGGGTGAGGACGTGGTGGCCGGCATTCGTACGCCGCAGGACATCACCGAAGATGCGCGGAAAGAATCCGGTTCCGACAAGCCGTCGATGGAAGAGGCGATGCCGGCGGCGTTCAAGGAGCTGACGCGCATCTACACCATGCTCGAAAAGCACTATCGCGACATGCAGGACATGGAGTTCACGGTCGAGCAGGGCAAGCTGTGGATGTTGCAGACCCGCAGCGGCAAGCGCACGGCAAAGGCCGCGCTCAAGATCGCGGTCGAGCTCGCCAATGAAGGCCTGATCTCCAAGAAGGACGCGGTGATGCGGATCGATCCGGCATCGCTCGACCAGTTGCTGCATCCGACCATAGATCCCAACGTCAAGCGCGACGTGATCGCGACCGGCCTGCCGGCTTCGCCCGGCGCTGCGTCCGGCGAGATCGTGTTTTCGTCGGATGAAGCCGCGAAACTTCAGGCCGACGGGCGCAAGGTCATTCTGGTCCGGATCGAGACCTCGCCGGAAGACATTCACGGCATGCATGCAGCCGAGGGCATTCTGACCACGCGCGGCGGCATGACCTCGCACGCCGCCGTCGTAGCGCGCGGCATGGGCAAGCCCTGCGTCTCCGGCTGCGGCGCGATCCGCGTCGATTACGGCCGCGGCCTCATGAGCATCGGCTCGCGGACCTTCAAGACCGGCGACGTCATCACCATCGACGGCTCGCTCGGTCAGGTTCTGGGCGGACGGATGCCGATGATCGAGCCGCAATTGTCGGGCGAATTCGGCACTCTGATGGGCTGGGCCGATGCGGTGCGCAAGCTCGGGGTTCGCGTCAACGGCGATACGCCGGACGATGCGCGCACCGCGGTGAAGTTCGGCGCCGAGGGCATCGGTTTGTGCCGCACCGAGCACATGTTCTTCGAGGAAACCCGCATCCGGACCGTGCGCGAAATGATCCTCTCCGAGGATGAGCGCGCGCGCCGCGCCGCGCTCTCGAAGCTGCTGCCGATGCAGCGGGCGGATTTCGTCGAACTGTTCGAGATCATGAAGGGGCTGCCGGTAACGATCCGCCTGCTTGATCCGCCGCTGCATGAGTTCCTGCCGCACACGCAGGCCGAGATCGAGGAAGTCGCGCGCGCGATGAACACCGACCCGCGCCGGCTCGCCGACCGCGCGCGCGAGCTTGCGGAATTCAATCCGATGCTCGGCTTCCGCGGTTGTCGTCTCGCGATTGTCTATCCCGAGATTGCCGAGATGCAGGCGCGCGCGATTTTTGAGGCCGCCGTTGAAGCCGGCAAGCGCACCGGCAAGGCCGTGAGCGTCGAAGTGATGGTGCCGCTGATTGCGACCAAGGCCGAATTCGATCTGGTCAAGGCCCGGATCGATTCCACCGCGCAGGCGGTGATGAAGGAAACCGGCGCCAAACTGGATTATCAGGTCGGCACCATGATCGAATTGCCGCGCGCCTGTCTGATGGCGGGCGATATCGCCAAGACCGCGGAGTTCTTCTCGTTCGGCACCAACGATCTGACGCAGACGACGTACGGCATCAGCCGCGACGATGCTGCGAGCTTCCTTGGCGCTTATGTTGCGAAGGGCATTCTCGAGATCGATCCGTTTATTTCCGTCGACCGCGATGGCGTCGGCGAACTCGTGAAGATCGGCGTCGCGCGTGGTCGCAAGACACGGCCCTCGCTCAAGGTCGGCATCTGCGGCGAGCACGGCGGCGATCCTGCCTCCGTCGCGTTCTGCCATCAGGTCGGGCTCGACTATGTTTCCTGCTCGCCCTACCGCGTGCCGATCGCGCGTCTCGCGGCGGCGCAGGCCGCGCTCGGCAAGGTCGTTGCGAGCCAGGCCTAAGACGAAGACGGATTCTTTCAACGACGTCATGCCCGGCCTTGCCGCCTTCGCTAAAGCTTCGGCGGCCGAGTGAGTTAGTGGCCCGGCGTAGCCTTGGCGGAGACGGGTGCCGGGCATCCACGTCTTGGGATCTCTGTGGCGAAAGACGTGGATCACCGGGACAAGCCCGGTGATGACGAGTGGTTGGATTCTGTCCTTCGTTTACGACCGCTACGTCCACTCTCCGTATCACACCGGAACTCACGGGAATTTCTTCATCATTTTTGTTGACGCGATATTTACCACTTTGTTGAAGCCGTCGTTTACCAGCACTTTCGATGTGATTGATGCAAAGCGGCCGCGTGATTGCCTGTGTCGCGCGCGACACGCCGATTAACTCCCTCGCAACCTAAATTAGTTACTACCCGAAACGATCGAATTGCACGGATGCACTGAAGTTCGATCGCGTAAGCGTAGAGTTGCGTTGCGTGAGCGTAAGATGTCACAGTTGCGTAGCCGGCCGAGGAGCGCACAATTTGCGTTCTTCGGTCTCGGTCTTTGCAGTTTCGCATTGACCCCGACAGAGGTCGGATATCAAGACATCGCGTCCCGACTGGCGCAGCAACCAGGCGTCGTCGAGCGCTGGCATAATCGCGTATTCGCTTCGGTCGACACCATCCACGTCGCCGCCTACAGCTTCAGCCGGCCGATCGGGACCGCCGCGCCGCCGGCGCCGGCCTACCGGCTCGCAAGCTTCAGTCAGAACACCGACATTACCGGATCGATTCCGCGCAATTCGGTGCTTCAGACGCCGCCGCGTTATCAAGCTTCCGATTTCCCCACGGTCGACCGCACGCTGAAGGGTGATCGCCTCGTCGTGGCGCCGCCACCGGAAGCCGCTGCACCATTGGACGCCGCGCCCAGGGAGAATCCCGCGACCGTCAGTCCTCCTATCGCCGGCGCCAAGACCGCGGCAGGCACTTCGCCCGCGCGTGCACCGCTCGATCCTGAACTCGCGGCAGCTTTGAATGCGCCGCCGCTTCCGCAATACGATGTTTCGCTGTCGCTGGAATCCCAGCCGCTCCGGGGAGCGAAAAACGGCGCCGAGGCCGACACGACTTCCTTTGACAGCGAGCCTTCGCGGGAAGGTTTTTCGGTCAAGACCGCGAGCCTGTTTTTCGGCAGCCAGTCGCTCGGTGCGCCGCTGGAGACCATGGAACGCTGGCAGCCCGGCGAGGCGCCGGTAGTCGTGATGCCCGAAGCGCGCGTCGATCCCGATATGAAGGTTGCATCGCTGCCGTCGCAGACTGAAGTGTCCAGGACGACCGAGAGTGGCGAGAGCGTTGCGCCCAAAGGCGAGGTCAATTCCGATGATCAGCGCGACAAGACGCCGGCCGAACGCCTCGGTCTGCTGGACGAGAAGTCGCGCGCCAAATCCGAGAAGTGCCTCGCCGAAGCCGTCTACTTCGAATCGCGTGGTGAAGCCGTGCGCGGCCAGATCGCGGTGGCGCAGGTCGTGCTCAACCGCGCCTTCTCCGGTTTCTATCCCACCACGGTGTGCGGGGTGGTTTACCAGAACAAGCACCGTCATTACGCCTGCCAGTTCACCTTCGCCTGCGACAATGTCGCCGACGTCGTCCGCGAACCCGACATGTGGGACCGCGCCAAGCGAATTGCCAAGGCGATGCTCGATGGACAGCTCTGGTTGCCGGAAGTCGGCAAGTCGACGCACTACCATGCGTATTGGGTGCACCCGTCCTGGGTCAGCGAGATGAGGAAGATGTACCGGTTCGGCGTGCACACGTTCTATCGCCCGCGCGCATGGGGCGACGGCAGCGAAGCGCCAAGCTGGGGCACACCGGCGCAGACCGCGCAGATTTCAGCGGAGCTCGCCGGAGCCGCCAAGAGCTCGGCCGAAATCTCGGAAAGTTCTTCCCGGCGATAAGACCCAACGTTATGTCAGCATGTCCCTGACATAGCCTCATCGGGGTGCCCCTGTGAAAGCGCGCAGGGCTGGATTGCAGGCCGCGTGGTATACCCACTAGTCACTTCCGGTTTTAATGCGTTTGCATTAATTGGGGTACCGAGATGATGCCTATCGGCTGATGGCGCGCTCCGTAATCCGGAGCCGTGCCGCGGGCGCTTTCAGGAGATTTTCCATGGCTTCGATCGGAATCGACCAGCGTCGGCTCGCGACCGGCTGGCGTACGCCGCTGGTGATCATCGTTTGTGGCTGCGCGATCGCGCTGTTGAGCTTTGGGCCGCGCTCTGGTCTTGGTTTCTTTGTCCAGCCGATGAGCCGCGAATTCGGATGGGGGCGCGATGTCTTCGGCCTCGCGCTTGCCGTGCAGAATCTGCTTTGGGGATTGGGGCAGCCGATTGCCGGTGCGATCGCTGACCGGTTTGGTGTGATGCGTGTGATGTGGGTCGGCGCCGCGCTTTACGCGGCGGGCCTGTTCTTGATGAGCCATGGGACGACGCCACTCTCGCTCGATATGGGTGCGGGCGTTCTGGTCGGCTTTGGGCTTTCCGGTTGTTCGTTCAATCTGGTGCTGTCCGCCTTCAGCAAGCTGCTGCCGCCGGAGCGGCGTGGCGTCGCGCTCGGCGCCGGCACCGCCGCCGGCTCGTTCGGCCAATTCCTGTTTGCGCCGTTCGGCGTGGCCATGATCGATAGTTTCGGCTGGCAGGCGGCGCTTTCGGTGTTTGCTGCGTTGATGCTCCTCATACTGCCGCTGTCGCTGGCGCTCTCAACGCCGTCCGTGGCGGCTACGACCGAGGTGCCTGTCGCAGATCAGCAGTCGTTCAAGACTGCACTGGCGGAAGCTTTCGGACATCGCTCCTATGTGCTGTTGGTGCTCGGCTTCTTCACCTGTGGCTTTCAGCTTGCCTTTATCACGGTGCATTTGCCCGCCTATCTTTCCGATCGGGGCATAACCACATCGACCGGCGGCTGGGTCCTTGCGTCGATTGGCTTGTTCAATATCATCGGTTCGCTCGGTGTCGGCTGGCTGCAGAACCTGTTTCCGAAGCGCTACATCCTGTCGGTGATCTATTTCACGCGGGCGCTTGCGACGGTTGCGTTCATTTCATTTCCGATCACGCCGTTCTCGGCGATCGCATTCGGCGCAATCAGTGGTCTGACCTGGTTGTCGACGGTGCCGCCGACCTCGGCCTTGATCGCCTTGATGTTCGGCACCCGCTGGTTTGCGACGCTTTATGGATTTTCATTCGTCAGCCATCAGGTCGGCGGTTTCCTTGGCGTGTGGCTTGGCGGAATCGTGTTCGAAAAATTCGGCTCGTATACTCCGATCTGGTGGCTTTCGATCCTGTTCGGCGTGCTTTCGGCTCTGATCAATCTGCCGATCGTCGAGGCGCCGGTCCGCCGCGCAGTTCCGCAACCGACCTGAGGTTAGATCATCTCTCTCGCCGTGCGATTTCGTGAGTGCTAGGATCAGGCCACTCACGAAATAAACGCCGGGAGACGTTGCGTTGGCCACATTCAAAGCGATCAGGATCGACAAGGCGGAGAAGGGCACGACCGCGGCCCTCGTTCAGTTCGACGAAGCCGATCTGATGGACGGCGACGTCACCGTTCGCGTCGAATGGTCTACGCTGAATTACAAGGATGGTCTGGCCGTCACCGGCAAGGCGCCGGTGGTCCGCCGCTTCCCGATGATCGCGGGCATCGATTTTGCCGGCACAGTCGAGCATTCCTCGCATCCGCGCTGGAAGGCGGGCGACCGCGTGATCTGTAACGGCTGGGGTCTCGGCGAGACGCATCTGGGTAGCTATGCGGAGAAAGCGCGCGTCAAGGGCGACTGGCTGGTGCGTCTGCCCGACGGCATCTCGGCGCGCGACGCCATGGCGATCGGCACCGCCGGTTATACGGCGATGCTCGCGGTGCTGGCGCTGGAGCAACAGGGCCTAAAACCTTCTCAAGGCCCGGTCGTGGTGACGGGTGCCGCCGGCGGCGTCGGTTCGGTCGCGATCGCGATCCTGTCGAAGCTCGGCTATCACGTCATCGCCTCCACCGGGCGGATGTCGGAAACCGATTATCTCAAGAGCCTCGGTGCAGCCGAGGTGATCGACCGTAACGAGCTTTCCGTGCCGGCCGCCAAGCCGCTCGCCAAGGAGCGCTGGGCGGGAGGGGTGGACAGCGTCGGTTCGACGACGCTCGCCAATCTGTTGTCGATGACCAGGTACCGGGGCGCCATCGCTGCCTGCGGGCTGGCTGCCGGCATGGATCTGCCGACCTCGGTCGCGCCATTTATTTTGCGGGGGGTGTGTCTGTTGGGTATCGATTCCGTGATGTGCCCAATTGAGCTCCGCGAAATCGCCTGGAAGCGCCTCAGTAATGACTTGGAATCGACAAAACTATCTGAAATTACTCATGAAATTGGTCTCGACGAAGTCATCGGGACCGGGGCCAAAATCCTCGCCGGGCAAGTTCGGGGTCGAATCGTGGTAAAAATTTCCTGACGACATTCAGACTTTACCAACGAAGCTGCGCCAATGTTGCCACGGTTAGTATGGTAAGCAGCGGGTAAAGAGGGCGACCACCCGCGGGGTAAAGTCGGAGTTGAAGCATGCTTGCGCGTTTTGTGTTGGGGGCAGTCGTGGCCGGTGCGGCGATCATGCCCGCCATGGCCGGGCAGATGAGCGCCGAGGAAGCCAGGCGTTTCGTATCCGGCAAGGTGTTCGCATTTACATGCTTCGACGGCACCCGCGGTGCTGGCCGCATCCTTGAGGACATGGGGGCTGCGGGCTCGGTGCAGTTCTCTGGCTCCGGTCCGATCCGCCACGTTCGGCTGCCGGGCAATACGCTGCAAATTCGCGGACAGGCGGTCTGCGCTTCGCTTCGCGGCATTCCGTTCGAGCCGTGCTTCAATCTCGACAAGCAGGACGAGGTTAGCTTCCGCGGCTCGGTGTCCGGCATGAGCTTCGCCTATTGCGACTTCCGTCACCAGGGCGGGGCGCAGATGTTGATGGCCCGCGCGGTGGCCCATCCGCGCTCGCGGCGCGCGGTGGAGCAGACCGGCTCGGTCGAGGTGTCCTCGCGCGTCGAGACGCCGGCGGTCGAGAGCGCCAAGCTCGAACCGATCCGTCCCGAGCCGAAGCCCGCGCCGGCCAAGTCCGAGCCCGCTCTGGAATTGCGTCACTCGACCGAGTGACACACAAGAGCGCGTTTCGTCTTTTAAGTTTCTCCACCTGAAATTTTGCGTGGCGCGCGTCCGCTGCGCCGCGTTTGCAGTGTGACGTCTGCAAGTCGTCGCGGGCTCGATATGCGCGCGCCGTTGTGATGACGACGTCAGCCTCGCTGAACCTTTAATTTACGAATGGGTAGCTATGTTCTCACGGCTGAGAAAACGGCTGGATTAGATCGTGCCGTGTCGTGAGACGACGGACGGCGCATCCGTGGGGGCTGGATTGCCGTGAAGAAACTGTTCAAATTCATCGCTCAACATTCGATCGCGGCGAAGCTTGCCGCCATGGCGGTTGCCGGTGCACTGTTCATGCTGCTGGTCGCGTTGACGGTTCTGTTGATCGCTCGCGGCGAACTGGCGACCGAACGGACCGAACGGGCCCGCGCTGTCGTTGATTCCGTCTGGAGCATGGCGGAGAGTTTCAAACGCGCCGCCGAATCCGGATCGATGAGCGAGGACGAAGCGAAAGCGCGCTTCTATGCCGCCGCCGGCGCCGTCTGGTTCGAAAATCACAGCAACTACGTCTTCATCTATGATACCGAGACCGGCCTCTGCGTCATGAACACGGGCAATCCGGGTCTGGTCGGCAAGGACGTTCGCGGCCTGAAAGATTCCGCCGGGATGCCCTTCGCGCAGATGATGCTCGACATGGCCAAGCGCGGCGAGGGAACGATCCGCTACACCTTCCCCAAGGGTGGCGCGAAGACCCCGCTCGAAAAGGTCGCCTATGTCCGCGGTTTCGGGCCATGGCATCTGATGATCGCCTCCGCCGAATACATGACCGATCTTGACGTCACGTTCTGGAACATGGCTCAGAGCGTTGCGGCGCTGATCGGCGCTCTGCTGCTGGCCTCCATCGGCATCGCGTGGCTGGTTGCGCGCAGCGTCGTCAGGCCGTTGTCCCGCCTGAAGTTGCGCATGGACGCGCTCAGCAAGGGCGAATTGAGCCTGCCGGTCGCCGACACCGGCCGGTCCGACGAGATCGGCGAGATGGCGCGGACGGTTGAAGTGTTCAAGGAGGCCATGATCGAAGCCAATCGCTTGCGTGCCGAACAGGTCGAGGCCGAACAGCGGCAGATGCTCGCGCGCAAGGAGGACATGCATCGCATGGCCGACAGTTTCGAAGGCGCAGTCGGCGAAATCATCGCCACCGTATCGTCAGCTTCGACCCAGCTGGAGAATTCCGCCGGAGTGCTGACCTCGACCGCCACGCGTTCGGAGACGCTGGCGACAAAAGTTGCGGGCGCTTCGGAAGAAGCCTCCAGCAACGTTCAATCGGTTGCCTCCGCCACGGAAGAACTGTCGTCCTCGGTCCATGAGATCAGCCGCCAGGTGCAGGAATCGGCGCGCATGGCCAACGAAGCCGTCATGCAGGCGCGTCAGACCAACGATCGCGTCGGTGAGCTCTCCAAGGCTGCGGGACGCATCGGCGACGTGGTCGAACTGATCAACACCATCGCGGGCCAGACCAACCTGTTGGCGCTGAACGCCACCATCGAAGCGGCGCGCGCGGGCGAAGCCGGCCGCGGTTTTGCCGTCGTCGCGTCCGAAGTGAAGGCGCTGGCCGAGCAGACCGCAAAAGCCACCGGCGAGATCGGCCAGCAGGTCAACGGCATTCAGGCGGCGACGCAGGAGTCCGTCGGCGCGATCAGAGAGATCAGCGGCACCATCGAGAAGCTGTCCGAGATTGCATCCGCCATTGCGGCGGCGGTCGAAGAGCAGGGTGCTGCGACCCAGGAAATCTCCCGCAACGTGCAGCGGGCTGCGCAAGGCACCATGCAGGTCTCGTCCAATATCGCCGACGTCCAACGTGGCGCCAGCGAGACCGGATCGGCGTCCTCGCAGGTCTTGTCGGCCGCAAAGTCGCTCTCCGGCGATTCCAGCCGCCTCAAGCAGGAGGTCGGCAAGTTCCTCAACTCGGTGCGGGCGGCCTGACCAGAGCTCCAATTCCGAAGTTCGCAAGCTGTTGGGGGACCTCTGATGCGAACTTCGGAATTAAAGGAGCTCTAGCAAATATCGGTTTTTAGTACGGCTCTGAATTTGAAGTTCCTATAACGCACGCGCGTCAAAGCTGATATGAACTTCAAATTCGCCGCACTATGCCCGCATCCCTCAGGTGCTCGTAACAGGCGTTGCGGACGCGGCTTCCCGGCGAAACAGGACCTTCTGGTAGAACCAGCCGATCGCGACCAGCACGAGGCCCAGCCCCATGAATGACAGCGCGCGATAGACGCCTGTCAACGTCGACAGATCGATCAGGAACACCTTGCCGATCGTCAGCGCGATCACGACTGCCGAGGCGAGACGGGCGCGCTGCGAATTGGCCCATATGCCGATCACGAGCAGCAGCACACCGAAGCCGAGCCACGCGATCGAGTAGGTGTACTGCTCGATGTCGGGGGTCCCGCCGCGCGATAGCACCGGGCCTTGATAGAACCGCCGGATCTCGAGTGAAATATAGCTAAGCGCGAGGATCAGCGCGCCGGCGGCCAGCGTGTTGCCATAGGCGGCATGGCGCCGTCCTGCGACCGCATAGGACAACAGCAGCGCGAGAATGGCCGGCGCCGCGTAGCCGAGCAGAAGCTCGTTGATGAACTCGCCGTTGATCTCGATGTGCCAGATCGCGGGGTTGTCGAGGAAGAACAGCCCGAACAAGGTGGCGGCGCCCGCAAACAGGGTGAGCAGGATCGCGCTGACGTTGTGAACGATGCTGCCGCTTCGCAGCCGCAGGCGCTCGAGCCCGATCGCCATGGCGAGCGCGGCACAAACCTGCAATGCCGTCTCGGTCAGCCCGGCCGTATCACGATAGACATTGCCGCCGTTCATGGCGTGGCGGATTTCCAGGAACACCAGCAGCACCGTGAACAGGATGGCGGCGGCCTCTACCGAGCGGAGCGGCGCATCGTCGCCGCGCCGGCGCAGGAAGACGCTGGCGGTCCAGAACGACAAAGCGGGAATGCCATATCCCCATAGAAGCCAGTTGAAGATGGGCGTCGTGCCGACCGCCTCGCCGACGATGCGCGGCTCATAGCCGACCCGCAGCACCACGATGGCCGCGAGGATCGACGACAGCACGCGCAGGAACGGAATCGGCCGCTGCGTCGAGACCCACGCGGCTCCGGCCGACGTCAGCGCCAGCGCGATGGTGAGCCAGCCCTTGTCGAGCGCAAAGGTCAGCGCCAGCGCCAGCGCAGCGAGCGTCCCGGTCGCAAACAGTGCGGTCGAACTGACCAATCCCGGTCGCGCGTCACGCTTGCTCAGGATTTCGGTCGCCGCCGCAAAGAGGATCGCGAGCCCCACTGCAAGAATTGCGAAGGGGATCGAGCGGTCGAGATGGGCGATCCTGGCATAAAGCGCAATCAATAGAGCGAGCGGGGTGAATACGCCCGACGCAGACCAGATCACCGGAACAAGCGCATTCGAATTGCGGCCTTGTGCGAGAAATCCGGCGCTACCGAAGGCGACGGCGAACAAGGCGGCCACCGTCAGATGCAGCGAAACCGACTCGTCAGTCGGCGAGGGGCCGATGCCGGGCAGGGGCCCGCCCGGCCACACCAGCATGTCCGGATTGACGCGCACGGCCCAGACCAGAAACACGAGGCCAACGAACGCGGCGGCAGGAGCGACCGCAGCGGTGGTAGACGGCGCGCGCCAGGCGACCAGAAGCGTGGCTGCGGTCAGGATGGCGAAGACGACGATGGCGGCGCTGGCGTGGAAGCTTGCGAGCACGATCAACATGGCGCCAAACAGATAGGCAGCGAGCGATCCCGACGAGACCCATTCGACATTGTCGTTTTCGTTCGATGGGCCAAACAGGAAGCCGCACACCACCAGCAAGGCAGCGAGCGTAAATCCTGCGATCGCGTGGAACGCGTAGGGGCCGACGTCCGGCGGGTCGAACTTCAGGACCGGCAGGATCCAGATCAGCGCGAGCACGACCGTGGTGACGGCAAGCCAGCTCCATAGCCGAGCACGGGCAAGGCCGAAGGATGCCGCGGTGACGACGGCAAGGTAAATATAAAGGGCCCAGAAATCCGGCTTCTCCGACGAAACCAGAAGCGGCGTGCCGAAGGCAGCGACGATTCCCAGGCCCGCCAGCATCGGGCCGTGCAGCAGAGCGGCTGCGAGCGTACCGAGCGCCACCAGCCCGAGCAGGATGAAGGCGGAGGCTGGCGCCAGGAAGTCGTAGAGCGCGTAGGCGGCATAGGCCGTTCCGAAGGCGACGGCGGTGCCGGCCGCGGTCAACACGGCCGGAATATTCGCAATCGGCAGCGCCGCGACGGATGATGTGCTCTCCTTGCGGCGTGTCCATTCGCCCGCTGCAAGCAGAGCCGATGCAAATGCACCGCCGAGCAGTGTGCGCACGCCGGGCCCGAGCAGGCCGGCGTCGATCGAATAGCGGACCATGAAGAAGCCGCCGAGCGCCAATGTCAGTCCGCCGAGCCACACCACCCAGCGGGTGCCGACGCGCTCCTCGAAGCCGGGCGCGGCCGGCGGCAGCGGTGGAGGTGTTGTAGGGACCGCGCTGGCTGCGTCGTCGGCGATGGAAGGTGCTGTTTCGTGGAACGGCGTTTCGGGCTCGGCGGCAATTGTCGTCGCCGGAATTTCGGGTGTTGTGGCGGGTTCTGCTTCCTGCGCCGGCGCCAGCGGCGGTGGAATGGGGGAGGCGCGCCAGCCGCTGGCCTCAAGCGCGTCCAGCCGCGACTTCAGGGTTGCGGCTTGATCCATTGCCTTGCGCGCCACGATCAGCGCAATCACCGCAATCGCAACCGCAAAGATTTCAAACATCAGGCACCCCGCAACCGGCAGCCAGCATGGATGCCGGCCGCATTCTACCTGAGTGTCGTTCCGGACGGCAAAAGTTCAAATCGGTCGATGGCGTCGCTAGTGGAGTGGATTTGACATTCGCCCCCCGTAGCCAGGAATGCATCAAGCGAACGTCAAATCCAAAACTCCACTAGAAGCTTATATTTGCTAGTGTGGTGGTTCAGAAGTTCTCTTCGGTTTTGCCGCGAATTCGTCAAGAGAACTTCTGAACCTAAACCACACTAGATTCATAGATATCTGGTGTCCCTTTGAATCCGAAGTTCGCAAAAGAGGGGCCGCAAATGCGTGCGGACTTCGGATTCGGGACACCAGTGGTCCTTTGATTCTAACATTTGCAAACATGCCAGCCACACCGGGATGCAAATGTTAGAATCGGACCACTAGGTCATTCGAGGGCGATGTGGAACGGCTGGCCCACGGTCGTCAGACTTCCCGGACCCATCTCGTCGAGCGCACGCAGCATCCGTCCCTCGCGCCCCAGCGCCTTGTCCGCCAGGCTGACGATCAGCCGGTTCGGTGCGGCAATCGGCGAGGCCGCGCGGATCTGGCGTGCGATCGCGATCTCGTCGCGATGCGGATTGAGCGCACAGACGGCGGCAAAGGCGCTTGCGGTCGAGCGGCTGATGCCGGCGTAGCAATGCACCACCAGCGGCGCATGGCGATCCCAGCCGCGCACGAAATTCAGCACCTGCTCGATATGGATGTCGGACGGCGCGATGAAGCCTTCGGCCGCTTCGGTGATGTCGTCCATCTGCACCCTCAGGTGATTGGCGGGCAGCACGGAGGCCGGCCGTTGCACCTGAGCGACATTGGCCATGACGGTGAGTACATGGCTGGCGCCGGTGGTCTCAACGGTGGAGGGAAGGGCCGCAAGCGAACAGACGTGGATCATGGGTATCCTTTTGTTTCCTTCACTATAAAGCGTACCCGGGAACTTCTGCTATGGGCTACAAGGGGATTTGAACAATCCATCGTCGAGCCAGCCCGGATACCGGCTATTGACGCACCTTTTTAGGCCAACATAGCTTCAGGCCAGCAGGAACCCGAAATGGCCGTCGCGTTGAGAAATCCATTCACTGCATTTGCCGCCGCTCTATGGACCCTGGCGTCGCTCCTGCCTGCCAACGCAGGTGATCTCGAGGACGCGCAGACGGCAATCGGTGCTGGCGACTATGTCACTGCGCTGCGCCTGCTCGGGACCCTGGCCGATCAGGCCAATCCCTATGCCGAACGCATTCTCGGGATCATGTACGTCAAGGGCCAGGGCGTTCCGCAGGACTACGCCATGGGGATGAGGTGGCTGCGATTAGCAGCGGACAGGGGGCAGCCGGACGCACAGAACGAGGTCGGGGTCCTGTATCAGCAAGGCCAGGGCGTCGAGCGCAACGGAGCCGAAGCGGTGAAATGGTTTCGCCGTGCCGCCGATCAGGGGGGCCTAGCGGTCGCGCAGAACAATCTCGCGGATTGCTATCTGGCAGGGCTCGGCGTGACTCAGGACCTCGGCGAAGCCTTCAAGTGGTATCGCATCGCGGCGGATCAAAGCTCTTCCTACGCGGAAAATGTTCTTGGCGTCGCTTACGAACGTGGTTTTCAAGTCGCCCAGGACGATGCCGAGGCATTCCGTTGGTACCGGCGCGCGGCCAACAAGATTTACGATCGGCCCGCCAACACGTGGATACACAGCCCGCAGTACAATATCGCCGCCATGTATGCGTCAGGCCGCGGTACGGCCCAGGATTTTGTCCGCGCGCTGATGTGGTTCAATCTGGCGATCGCATTCGGCGATACAAAGCCACCGGCACCGCTTGGCATCCAGCTGGTCGATACGCCGAAATACACGGCGCCCGAACAACGGGACAGGCTGATGGCGCTGATGACGGGCGCGCAGATCGCGGAAGCGGAGAGGCTGGCCCAGGAGTGGAGGCCGCATCCCGTCGTGACGATCGAATCCCAGGCAAAATAAGTCGGCGCCTCATTTTGGCGGCGCAAAATTCTGGTTGCTGAGCGGAGGCTCGCTCGGGCGCTGGATGCGGATGAACGGTTTGCCGGCCTTGGTGTGGCAACTGTTGCAGCCGTCGGTCAGGGCGTCGAAGGCTGAGGCAAACTGGGCGCTGTTCCTGGCATCGATTGCTTTTGCGATCCGCTCAAGCCGCGGATCCAGCATGGTCTTGATCATCTCGGCGACGGGAATTCCATCGACGGTCGCGTGAAACTTCGCCGCGTCCTGAAGCCCTTCCTTGATCTCGTCGACCTCATAGGCCGCAAGCTCCCAGTTGCGGTTCTTGCCCGCAAACCAGAGTTTGGCGTGGCGAAGCTGGGTCGCCGTCATGAACTCGCCAAGGCCGGGCTCATAGGGCTCTTTCGCCGGCTGGGCGGCTGCGAGCATCGCCGAACCGGCAATCACGATCGCGGCAATGACGATCCGTTTCATTCGCGCGTTCCCTTCCGAGAGTTTTGCCGGTACGCGAAAAAGCTACGCCACCATGTCCTTGGGCACGTGCGTGGCGTCTAGCTTGAGCTGGGAGATCGGTACCGGCCGGCCGAACAGATAGCCTTGCACCAAGTCTACCCCCGCCGCGCGCATATACTCCAGTTGTTCTTCGGTCTCGACGCCTTCGGCCGTGGTCACGGTTCCGAGACCTTGCGCGAGTGCGAGTGTCGAGGCCACGACCGCCTTGCAGTCCCGGCGACTGAGGACGCCTTGCGTGAACGACTTGTCGATCTTGATCTTGTCGAACGGAAAATTCGTCAGATAGTTCACGGAAGAATATCCGGTGCCGAAGTCGTCGAGCGCCACGGATATGCCGAGGTTCTTGGCCTGGCGTATCGTCGTCAGATGGGCTTCCTGGTTCTCGAGCAGCGAGGTTTCGGTGATTTCAAGTTCCAGCCGCTCTGGTTTGATGCCGGTTTCCAGCAGCGTACGTATGATTATCTCAAAGAGGTTGCCTTTCTGGAATTGAATGGCCGAGATATTGACCGCGAGCTTGATATGCTCGGGCCATGAGGCCGCGTCCGTGCAAGCGCGCCGCAGGATCCATTCGCCGAGAGGACCGATGAGGCCAGTCGTTTCCGCCAGCGGAATGAATTTATCAGGCGCGATAAAGCCTTTGACCGGATGACGCCATCGGACCAGGGCCTCGACGCCGGACAGCATCCGCGTCTTTACGTCGACGACGGGCTGGTAGAACAATTCGAACTGTTCCTGTTCGATGGCGTCTCGCAGTTCAATCTCCGCGGTGCGCTGCGTGTCGGCGACCTCGAGAAGTTCGTTGCGGAAGAACCGGTAATCGTTCCGGCCGCTGGACTTGGCGTCGTAGAGCGCAAGGTCGGCGCGCTTCAACAGGCCCTCGGGATCGATCTCATGTTCCGGTGCGAGCACGATGCCGACGCTGGCGCCGAGATTGGCGCGGCTGCCGTTGAGGTCAAACGGCTGGGCAATGGCGTTGATGATCCGCAGCGCGAGCGCGATCGCGGCCTCGCGCTGATTGACGCCACCCTCCTGGATGATGGCGAATTCGTCGCCGCCCAACCGGGCCACGGCGTCGGTTTCCCGCACCGTGGACTGCAGGCGTCGTCCGACCTCGATCAGCAATTGATCGCCGGCCGGATGGCCGAGCGTGTCATTGACGACCTTGAACTTGTCGAGGTCGACCATCATGACGGTAACGGTGCCACCGCTGCGTTTCAGGCGCTTGCACGCCTCTTTGAGCTTCGCATTGAATTCGGCCCGGTTTGCCAGTCCCGTCAGCGCGTCGTGGCGCGCCAGATGAACGATCTCTGCCTCCGCCCGCCGCCGTTCGGTGATGTCCTCATGCGTCGCCAGCCATCCGCCGTCGGCCATCGGCTGCCGGGTGACCAGGATGAAACGCCCGTCGGCGAATTCATCGACTCGGCACGATGCCGCATCCTTCGGCAGCAGGTTCAAGGACGCGAGCTTCTGCTCGGCCGCGGAGGCGCTGGTGTCTCCTTTGAGAATGCCGCGCGAGATTCGGTCGGCAATGACGGCCTGATGGGGCGTTCCTACCCTCAGAAGCTCCTGCGGGAGTTGATACAGCATGGCGTAACGTTCGTTCCAGACCACGAGCCGCTTCTCGCCGTCGAACATGCAGAGCCCCTGAGCCATGTTGCTCAAGGCCGCATCGAACTGCACGTTGATGCGCGCAAGGTCGTTGGCCTGTTGCAGGATGGCGTTTTCCTGCTGCGTACGTTCGGTGATGTCTTCGTGCGTGGCGACCCAGCCGCCGTCCGGCAGCGCACGATGCGCGATTTGAATTGAACGCCCTTCGGCAGTTTCCAGGGTGACGGATTCTCCGCGCGCCACGTGCTCGACAATCCGTTCGCAATATTCGTCGACCTCGACCCGGATCGACCCGAGCTCGTTTCGATGGGCTATCAGATCATGAAGGTGGCAGCCGGGTTTCACCACCTCGGGCGACAACCCGTACATCTCGATATATCGCTGGTTGCAGACGACGAGCCGCCGATGCTGGTCGAACAAAGTCAGACCCTGCATCATGTTCTCGACGGCAGTATCCAGGCGCTGCTTTTCCAGCCTGACGCGCCGCTGCGACGATTGATGCTGCCATCTCAGACGCCTGACGATCAGCACGATGGTGATCGCGACGATGACGGCCGAAAGAGCCGCGGCGATCACCAGGAAATTGGTCTGCGCCCGCCATTCGGCGAGAGCTGAGGCAACTGTGGTCGTCGCCACGACCGAAATCGGAAAACGCGCCAGGCTCTGAATGGAGACCAGCCGCTCGACGCCGTCGACCGGGCTGAGAAGCCGGGTCGTGCCATGGTCCTGTTTCAGGAAGGCGGCGGCCTCCGGTGTAGAGTCTGTTCTGAAATCCTTGCCCATCACGGCCTCGACATGCGGATAGCGCGCCAGCAACTTTCCGCCATGGTGGTGCATGGAGATCGTCGCGTCTTGTCCGAGTGCGACTGCGGAGAAAAATTCCTCGAATTTTGCCGGCGGGATGGCGCGCGAAACGACGCCCAGAAATTCACCGTTTTCGCCAGCTACCTTGCGGGCGAGGAGCGTTTTCCAAACCCCGGTGAAGCGGCTGAGCACCAGTTCGATCTGGGGCTCCGTCTCATTCGAGCTGGATTTGAGGGCGTTGAAATAGGCGCGGTCGGCGATCGTGACGTACGGGACGGCCGCGGTTTCCGATGAATTGATCAGGGTGCCATCGGCAGCATAGATATTGATGCCGGCGACCTTGGATGCCCGGCTGACTTTTTCCACCAGCTTGAGGTGCGTCTCGGCGGTTGACATCCGGCGTCTGAAATCTTCCGCAGACGCGATGCCATCCTGGTGGATTTGTTCGATCAGGTCGGCGAGCGGTACTTCCGCATCGTCCAGCTGCTGGTCGAAGTGACGCGCAAGCAAAACGACGGCATTTTCCAGCTCGCGTTTGCTGCTCTCGATCGCATGATCGCGGAAATTGCGAACCATCATTGCGGTGCCGACCGCAATGGCGGCAATCAGCAGAATTCCACAGATGACAAGCCAGAGAATAGGATTGCGTCGGCGCGACGAAAAGCCGTCCGTCAAGACGCCATTGTCGATCGTGTCTTTTCCCCCGCCGACAGATTTTTTTCTGGTCGTCAGCATGTTTTCTCGCTCCCCGCCGGAACAGGATACTGGCGGAGCGTGGAGCGTGAGTTAGTAAGATCGGTTATTAAAGCGTTAATATCGGAACCTGGTTCATTGCGGTGCGGCTGTTCGCGAAGCCGTGGGGGTGATCCGAACTCATAAGCGCGCTTCCGGACCGCAAGGCATCGGATGGCCGGCGGACCTCCGATGGAGGAGATCCTGACGACGGCATGGCCGTGCCTTGGATCACCCGACGTGGATCCATTTGCTTGGATCAATTTGCCGCTGCCAAATCCGTTGGCACCCATGTGGCTCACGCAGCCAAATCTAAAGGCTTGAGAGACCTCAAAGAATTTCGTTCACGGAGAACGCCGCGTACAAACAGGGCAGGCACGCTCAAAATCAGGCCTTGTTGAATCCAATACCTCCGTCGAAGATCGCCGCCGCCAGCATTCAGTCGACAGGGAGGGAGCTCAGCAATGTGCCAAGGTGACGATCTCAATTGCCCGCATTTCAAGCTGCACTACGAGAAATTCAAAGAGGGGCTCGATATCGAACGGCGCAGTCTGTTGCGCTCGGGCGTGTTTGCGGGTGGCGGAGCGGCGGCGCTCGGCGCATTCGGTGGCCTGTCGGTCGTAACGCCGGCGCTTGCGCAGGCTTCCGCCGCGCGACAGCCGGCGGAGCGTTCCTGGCACACATTGTCGGCCAATGCCGACACGGTTCACTGGGGCTATTTCAGCAAAACGCTCAAGCCGCGCGTTGAAATCAACAGCGGCGATATCGTTACGATCGAAACGCTCACCCACCACGCCGGTGACGATCTGGAGCGCATGGTGACGGGCGATCCCGGCGCCGAAAGCGTTTTTCTCTGGACCAAGGACAAGAAGGGCGTCGATCGTCGCGGCGCGGGTTCGACCGACCCGAAGGTCTACAAGAAAGGCTCCGGTGACGGCCAGGGCGTCCACATCATGACGGGGCCGGTGTTCGTGCGTGGCGCGGAGCCCGGCGATATTCTTGAAGTGCGCATCCTGGATTGCGTGCCGCGCTCCTGCGCCAATCCGCAGTTCAAGGGAAAATCCTTCGGCTCGAACGCGGCCGCCAACTGGGGGTTCCAGTACAACGACCTGCTCGGCGGCGCGAAGCGCGAGGTCGTGACGATCTATCAGCTCGAAACGACGGGCGGAAAGAATTGGGCCGAAGCTGTCTATAACTTCCAGTGGGTGCCGCAGACCGATCCTTTCGGCGTCACTCACACGACGATCGATTACCCCGGCGTTCCCGTTGATCACTCCAAGACCAAGCGCAACAATGACGTTCTCAAGGGTGTCCGGCTTCCAATCCGGCCGCACTTCGGAACGCTCGGGCTTGCTCCCTCCGAAGCCGATTTCGTCGACACGATCCCGCCGAGCTATACCGGCGGCAACATCGACAACTGGCGGATCGGTAAAGGCGCGACCATGTACTATCCCGTCGCCGTCGAAGGCGCGCTTCTTTCCGCCGGCGATCCTCACGCCTCGCAGGGCGACAGCGAATTGTGCGGCACGGCGATCGAATGCTCGATGACCGGCACGTTCCAGCTCATCGTGCACAAGAAGGCCGATCTTGGCGGAACGCCGCTTGAGCAGTTGAACTATCCATTGCTTGAAACGCAGACCGAATGGCTGGTCCACGGCTTCTCGTTCGCCAACTACCTCAAGGAGTTGGGACCAGAGGCTCAGTCGGCGATTTACAGCAAATCGTCCGTCGATCTTGCGATGCGGGACGCGTTCCGCAAGATGCGTCACTTCCTGATGACGACGAAAGGCCTGACCGAGGACGAAGCGATTTCGCTGATGTCGATCGGCGTCGATTTCGGAGTAACGCAGGTGGTCGACGGCAACTGGGGCGTCCATGCGCTCGTTCGCAAGGACGTCTTCTCCGGCAGGGCCTGATCGCAACCGCTGGATCAAGAGCGGGGCGGGGCAGATCATTATCCCATCCCCACGACCGCAACGAGGCCGCCTCTAAGGGCGGCCTCGGGCTTCTCTGGCTGTCAGAGGTCGTGCGGCTTCGGGTTGCCCGTGATCACTTGCAACTGACGGGTCTCTAGTAACCCGCTGCCAGGCCCGTGCCGCGGCGCGGGTCGTTCGCGCCATAGAACCTTTTTTTCCCGACCGGCTTGCCGTCGAGGCTCGGCGCACCGACCATGATCGCGGCGACGTGGTTGGCGGGCAGCGAGTCGTCGAAGCGATATCCCATGCCCTCGAGTATTTTGCGGGTGTCGGGCGAGAGCGCGCGCGGCTCTGTATTCGTCACGTCCGGAAACCATTGATGGTGAAGGCGAGGGGCATCGACCGCTTCCTGGATGTTCATCTGATAGTCGACGACGTTCAGGATGGTTTGCAGCACGGTGGTGATGATACGCCGGCCGCCGGGGGTGCCGAGAACGAGCGCTACCTTGCCGTCTTTGGTCATGATGGTCGGGCTCATCGAACTCAGCGGTATCTTGCCGGGCGCAATCGCGTTCGCTTCCCCCGGCACGATTCCATAAGAATTGATGCGGCCGGGGCTGGCCGTGAAGTCGTCCATCTCGTCGTTCATCAACACGCCGGTGCCTGACGCAACGACCCGTGCGCCGAACCAGTCGTTCAGCGTATAGGTCAATGAGACGGCATTGCCGTCATGGTCGATGATCGAGAAGTGCGTGGTGTTGGAGCCCTCATGCGCCGCAACGTCCTTGCCGAAATCGCTGGAGATTCCGGCCTTGTCCGGGCTGATGGTTTCACGAATTTTTGCCGCATAGCCTTTGTCGATCAGCCGCTCGACCGGATTGTTGACGAAGGTGGGGTCGCCGAGCAGGGTATTGCGATCGACATAAGCGCGGCGCATCGCCTCGATTTCGTAATGCAACGCTTGTGCCGAGCCCCAGCCGAATTCGCGCAGCGGATAGCCTTCCAGGATGTTCAGCATCTCGCAGAGCGCAACCCCGCCGGAACTCGGCGGCGGCGCCGAGATCAGATGATAGCCGCGATAGTCGCACTCGATCGGTGCAAGCTCGCGCGTTTTGTAGCTTGAGAGATCTTCCAGCTGGATGATCCCGCCGCCGGCCCGGCTCGCCTTGACGATCGCCTCTGCGGTCCTGCCGCGATAGAAGCCATCAGCGCCGTTCGCTCTGACCCGGCGCAGCGTGTTGGCGAGATCGCGCTGCACGAGGCGCCGACCGGCGACAAAGGGCTGCCCCTTGTTGAGGAAGATTTCCCCGGTCGGCGGGAATTTACTGAAATCGTCGGTCGCGGTCGCGAGCATGTCGACATCGCCCTGGTCGAGGACAAATCCATCCTCTGCGAGATCGATCGCCGGATCGATCAAGGCTGCGCGTGTCATCGTTCCGTACTTGCTGCGCGCGTATTCCAGGCCCGACACGGTGCCGGGGACGCCGACGGCGAGCCAGCCGGTCATGCTCAGGCCGTCGACGACCTTGCCGTCCTTGTCGAGATACATGTCGCGTGTTGCGGCACGGGGCGCCCGTTCGCGAAAATCGAGAAACGTCTTCCGTCCATCGGCAAAGCGGATCGTCATGAAGCCCCCGCCGCCGAGATTGCCGGCCGCCGGATAGGCCACTGCGAGCGCGTATCCGACCGCGACCGCCGCATCGACCGCGTTGCCGTCGTGCTTGAGGACGTTGACCCCGACCTCGGTCGCCAGGTGTTGCGCGCTGACCACCATCCCCCGTTCGGCGGCCACAGGTCGCAAAGAGGCGGCATGGGCCGAAAGCGCAGTCAGCCAGAGGCAGGCGAGGAGGCTGCAAACCCCTGTCAGTCGTGAGCACATGCCAAACCGCTCCGGCCGGGTTTTCAACCTAAGTTTCGACGCTCGCAATGACTTGTCTCCTCCGATTGGGTATCTTGCCATCTGAACGCGAAAGTGGTCGCTGCAATGGGACACGAATGTTACGGACTGCCAGCCAGGTCGAATGAAGCTTCTCTGCACTTTTAGCAAGGTTTATGTCCGAATGCGCCCTGGGTTGCGCTTCGCTGCCGCTGCCACGGCATTCTCGCTGATCACGGCTGGTTTATTCCATGCAGGTCCTGCGGCCGCCGCACCCGAGGCCTGCGCCGAAGTCACCGTTTTGCCGTCACCGTTTGCGCCCTGGAGCGGCATGGCGCTGCGCGTCATGGCGGTCGCCGAAAAGCCGGTGCAAGGCACCCTGTCGCTGATCGCGCCCGATGGGAGCGTTGTGGCCAAATCGGCCGAACGGCGCGATGGGCCGCCTTATTCCTGGTTTGCCGAGGTCGCAGCCCCCGCCGCGGGCATCTGGCGCGCGACGCTGGACCGCTCGTCGGCCGATTGCGGTCCGGTTACCCGTGACATCACGGTGGCTGCGCGCAAGCCAGCGGCGTTCCAGATTCCGGCGGGAAGCATCTGGCCTACGCGCAACAATTGGAACAGTGTCAACGAAGCGCTGTTCTCGGCCTGGATCGAGAAGCTGTTCGACGCGCCGCCCGACCAGGACCTGAACTGGAAGGTCTGGTACGAGGTGCTGCGCGATCCCTCTCGCAATTTTCTCTACAACTATCTCGGCCGCAACGAAGACCACACGCAGACAGGTTTGCGGCCCGATTGCGCCGACTTCGTCTACTTCCTGCGTGCCTATTTCGCTTTCAAGATGGGGCTGCCGTTCGGCTATTCGAATTGCTCGCGCGGCGCCGGCAGGCCGCCGAAGTGCACCCAGTGGTTCGACGTCGAGCATCCGGAACTCACGCGTCCGCCTCCGCCGCCCGGCCAGGATGCCGCGACGGTAGCGGACGTGCCGCCGCCGGCACCACCGCCGAAGCAGACGTCAAGCCTCATGCGCCTGTTCGGCCAGGACGATCCGCCGTCGGCCGACGCGCCCGGAGCACCGGCTGCAAAGGCGGCTCCGCCGAAACCAAAGCGCCCGACGAATTTTGGCGAATACCTGCGCGACGTCGGCGATGTCGTGCATACCGGCGCCGTGCGTGCCGGCGACGATAGCGCCGATTTCTACACCATCCCGCTGACGAAGGAGGCGCTGCGCCCGGGTACGGTGTTCGCCGACCCTTACGGCCATGTGCTGATGCTGGTGCGCCGGGTGCCGGAAGTAAACGGCACGCCGGGCGTGTTTCTCGCGGTCGATGCCGAGCCCGACGGATCGATCACGCGGAAGCGTTTCTGGCGCGGCAATTTCCTCTTCGTGCACGAGCCCACGCTCGGCACTCCCGGCTTCAAGCATTTCCGCCCGATCGTGCGCGACAAGGGCGGGCCGTTGCGCCGGCCAAGCAACGCCGAGATCAACAAGTACCCGCAATTTGCGGATTTTTCGCTCGAGCAGTCGCAAATGTCGGCGGAGGATTTTTACGACCGCATGGACGACGTGATGTCGCCCGAGCCGCTCGATCCGGCGCGCGCGATGGCCGACGCCATTACCAGCCTCAGCGAGCAGATCCGGACACGCGTCACGGCCGTGGAAAACGGGCGGAATTGGCAGGTCAAGCAACCCGGCGACACGTCGATGCCGGACGGCGCCTCGATTTTCCAGGCGAGCGGGGCGTGGGAGGATTTCTCGACACCGGCGCGCGATCTTCGGCTCTTGATCGCCATCGACGTGGTGCGGAATTTTCCCGATCGCTTCGTGCGGCGGTCGAACCGCTATGCGATACCGGCCGGCAAGAGCATCGCTCAGGTGAAGGGCGAATTGCAGGCGGCGCTGACGTCGGAACTTGCCTCGCGCAAGGTGACCTATACGCGCAGCGACGGTTCGCAGTGGACGCTGTCGGTCAAGGATGTGCTCGATCGGGCGGTCGATCTCGAGATGGCCTACAATCCGAATGACTGCGTGGAGCTGCGGTGGGGCGCGCCCGAGAACAGCGAGGAGGCCTCGACATGCAGGCGCCATGCGCCGCAGGCCCAGCGCGCGAAGATGGCGAACTACCGAGCCTGGTTCCGCGAACGGCACTGGCCCATCGGCCGCGGTTAGCTCAGCCGCTTATGGCGACGTCAGCGCCTTGAAGCGCGCGAGAAATTGCTTCTCGGCTTTGGCCGCGCTCCACGGCGTCAGATAGTCCTCGCGCATCGCCGGAGACAATCCGGGATCGCCGCCGAACAGGCGTTTGGCCTCAGTCGGCTCGAAGCCCGCGAGTTCAGTGGCTTCGAGATAGGCCGCACCCTTGTCGGCGCCCTTGATGGCCTGCGTGATCTTGTCGGCGAGTACCGCCGGCAGGCCGAAGCGGATGTGAATCGCCGACAGCAGGCGCTTTTCGACCAACTTGTAGTCCTCGCCCAGCACGGCCTTGAACGGCGAGATCATGTCGCCAATCACATATTCGGGCGCATCATGCAGCAGCGCGGCAAGACGCCATGTGACGTCGATGCGCGGCGTCTGCTCGCGCATCACGGCTTCGACCAGAAGCGTATGCTGCGCCACCGAAAAGATGTGCGGCCCGCTGGTCTGCCCGTTCCAGCGCGCCACGCGCGCGAGCCCGTGGGCGATGTCGGCAATTTCGATATCGAGTGGCGAGGGCTCGATCAAGTTCAGCCGCCGCCCGGACAGCATGCGCTGCCAGACGCGCGTCGTAGGGTCGCCAGACGATTTTCTTGCCGTCATTTGACTTTGAGGCGGGGAGTGCGGCGCTTGCCGGCGCAGCTTTCATGGCAGAAGCAGGTGACGAGGTGATCGTTGACCATGCCGGTCGCCTGCATGAAGGCGTAGACGATCGTGGGGCCGACGAATTTGAAGCCGCGCGAGGACAATTCCTTCGACAGCTTGATCGAAATCGGCGTGGAGGCCGGAACGCTCGCGGTGGTCTTGAACGTGTTGACCTTGGGTTTGCCGTCGACGAAGTCCCACAGGAATTTCGAAAAGCCGGGGCCTTCGTCCATGATCTTCAGATAGGATTTCGCGCTCGCGATTGTGCCCTCGATCTTGGCGCGGTTGCGGACGATGCCGACGTCATTCATCAGCGCGTGAATCTTCTTGGACGTGTAGCGCACGATTTTCTCGGGCTGAAAGTCGTCGAAGGCTTTCCGGAAATTGTCGCGTTTGCGCAAGATCGTGATCCAGGAGAGCCCGGCCTGGAAGCCGTCGAGGATCAGCTTTTCGTAAAGCGCGCGATCGTCGAGTTCAGGTACGCCCCACTCGGTGTCATGATAGGCAACATAAAGCGGGTCCTCGCCCGGCCAGGGGCAGCGCGTCAGGCCGTCGGGATGCAGTCGTGCGGTTCTCGTCATGCGAACGTCTGTCTAGTGTCCTGATTCCGAAGTTCGTATCATAGCGCGGCCCTGCGAACTAAACGGCCACACGTGGGGTGAGACTCAATTCGTCCGGTTCGGTGATACGGATCGAAAGGCCGCC
Source organism: Bradyrhizobium erythrophlei (assembly GCF_900142985.1). Classification (NCBI taxonomy): domain Bacteria; kingdom Pseudomonadati; phylum Pseudomonadota; class Alphaproteobacteria; order Hyphomicrobiales; family Nitrobacteraceae; genus Bradyrhizobium; species Bradyrhizobium erythrophlei. The sequence goes on along the minus strand of NZ_LT670849.1, from coordinate 1,057,246 downwards.
CGCGGTCAAGGGTGTTCCAGCTTCGAGCGCCTCGCCGGCACGGTCGATGCGCATCAGCGCCAGCGCGTGGCCATCGGCCGCCGACCCCATGGTGCCGACTGATTTTTCTCCGGCAAGGATCGCCGAGCCGATTTCCGGGGCGGGGCCGTCCAGCAGCAGGCGCACGGTGCGGGTGCGCGCGGTGCCGCGGTGCTGCATTCGCGACACCACCTCCTGGCCGACATAACAGCCTTTGTCGAAATCGACGCCGGAAAGCCGGTCCATGTTGGTCTCGTGCGGGAATGCGTCGCCATACATGAAGTCGAGGCCGCCGCGAGGGACGCCGATCGCGATGCGGTGAGCTTCATAGGCGGAAGCGTCGACGAGTTCGGCGCCGATCGCATCGGCGGCCTTCTGTGCGAGTTCGGCGGGAACGAAAATCCGAAGACCGAGCTGAGAGTTGCGGGGATCGGTAAAGGTGAGATCTGGCTTCAACGCTGCCTCGCCATCCCATGCGGCGAGCACGCCGAGGCTGTCGGAAATATTCTCGACTTCGATCTTGGCGCGAAGCTTGTAGAACTTGAGCTTGTCGGCCAGCGCTTGCGCCAGCGGCTTGGGGCAATCGATCAAGAAGCCGCCGCCATGGCCGGTCGGCGCCTCGGTGATCAGGAAATCGACCGTGATCTTGCCCTGCGGGCTCAGCAATGCGCCGAAGCGGCCAAGACCCGGTTGCAGCCGCGTGGTGTCGGTGGTGATGAGGCCGTTGAGGAAGTCACGGGCGGTCTCGCCGGTGACCTTGACCACCCCGCGGTCGGGCAGGAGTGCAGCTTTCATAGGGGATTCTCAGGTGACATCTCACTAGTGCGGTGAATTTGAAGTTCCTATCAGTCTTGCGGCGGGTTTCTTCATAGGAACTTCAAATTCCAAACCGCACTAGCAATTTTGGTTTGCCAATGCTCTTTCGATTCCGAAGTTCGCGCAAACGGTGCCGCGAGTACAGGCGAACTTCGGAATCGGAGCTCTAGTGAAGGTAGGCCGCGGGTGCCCCAACAACAAGGGCTTGTGAGATGATGCCTACTGCCTGGCACGCGCGGTGGAGAACTCGCCGTTGCGAACGCGAACGGGAAGACCTTCGACGAATTTCGCGACCGCGTCTTCGCCATAGGTCCGGACCAGTTCGGCAAAGGCCGCAAACAGGCTGGCCTGCGCCAGACAGTCGCCATCGACCCCATCGTGCCGTGCTTCCGCCCAAGCCTCGTTGAGATAGTTGAGTGCGGCTCGCTTCTGTTCCTGGTCAGGCAGCAGGTCGCGGGCGATGAATGACGCAGGATGGCTCATGTATGTGAAGCAGAGTTGGAGGCGAGGGACGGATCGTGATGTAGCACGCCAAACGGTATCACCTAGCCAGTTCTTTAGGAAAGGTTAACGGCCGTCAAGAAATCCACCCGTTGGTGGAACCGATGATTTAGTTGGCATAGCGCGCGGTCAGGTCACGTGAGATTTTCAGGCCTTCGTCGATGTAGCGGCGGATCGCGAGCGTCGCCGCCGGCGTGCAGGTTCGGTAGGTCTGCTGGAAGCCGTTATAGCCGCGGTTGAAACCGGCGATCATGCGCGCACGTCGCTCACCCGACGGGGTTTCGGCGTCGAGCAGCGCCTGCATTTCGTTGCGCCATTTGGCGCCTTCGTTGCTGCCGCAGATGCCGCGGAGATAGTGCAGCGTTCCGAGTATCTCCGCGAAGCGCTGCAGGTCGTTGTCGAACGGCGCAGCGCCTTCCTGCGCGCGCGCAGGCGCGGCAAGGCAGCACAGGACCATGACAAGAACGCACGTGAGATATCTAGGCATCAAGGGGGTATGCCTGCTTGGAATGCGGGACGCAAGACACGCAAAGCGGCGTTTTAGAGGCCCAAAACACGCCGCGCCGACTGAATGATGTCCTGCAGTCCCGGCGTGATCCTGAGTTCGCCAAGTGCATCCGGCGCGAGCCACTGGTGGTCGTCAAGTTCCTCGTTAAGCACGACGTCGCCCGCGCGCCAATGCGCCGCGAATGACATGATGACATAGTGCCCGCCGCCTTCGGCCGTGGGCACGACCTCGCGCCAGCCGGCAAGCTCCACGATCTCGATTTTGAGGGATGTCTCTTCGGCCACTTCACGGTGCAAGGCGGCGTGAAGGGTCTCGCCGAATTCGACGCGTCCGCCGGGCAGCGAATAGACACCCTTGGAAGGAGATCGCGCCCGCCGCACCAACAATATCTTGTCGTCGCGGAAAATCGCGGCGCTGACCGCAAGTTGGGGACGGGTTTGAGGAAGGACGGAAGCCAAGCGGGACCCCTGATGAGCGTATTCGCGCAAGCAGCTCGCGAATAACCTAGTGGAGTGGATTTGACATTCGCGACCGACCTAGCCGCGAGTTCGGAAAGCGAATGTCAAATCCTAAACTCCACTAGAAACATATATTTGCTAGTGGTCCTCTGATTCTAACATTCGCAAAAGTGGCCGCCGAGAAGGGGTGCGAAATGTTAGAATCGGACCACCAGTATCAATGGGCCATGATGTAGTCGACGTCGGCCGCGCCGTCACCATTGATGATGCCGCCTGCCTGCGTCACCAGCGGCTTGACCCAGCCGGTCGCCTGTTCGGCCAGTCTGGCGCGGGTCTTGTCCTGGGTCGCCTCGCGCATCGCAGCACCCACCGCGGTCAGGATCGCGGTGATTGCACTCGTGATGTTATCGAATTCTTTGCGGACGCGGACATCGGCGGTGTTATAGGCGTCGATCGCCAGGTCCCTGGCCTTGAAATTGGAGGCCGTAAAATGTTCGGCGTAGGATAGCGGCTGCCAGCCGAGAAAATCCTCCGCGCATTCCGGGATGTCCGGAATCATCTCGAGCAGCATCACGGCTTCGTTGAAGTGATTGAGATAGTCAGTGGCAAGGCCGGTGCGCGGATTGATGTTGGCCGCGCTCAATTCCGCTGCGCGCGCCGAATTGTCGGCGGCGACGGGAGCTGATTGTAAGGGCGTGGCAGCGAGCGATGTCATCGGCCGCAGTGTTAAGCTTCCGGGTTAAAAGGTGCTGAATAAACCTATCAGGATACCATATATGTGCGGACGCTTCGTCATAACCTCGGCGCCTGAAGCATTGCGGCGACTTTTCGGTTATTTTGAACAGCCGAACTTCCCGCCACGATATAATGTTGCGCCGACACAACCGATACCTGTAGTGGTCGATGATGATGGCCGCCATTTTCGCTTAATGCGCTGGGGGCTGTGGCCGGCCTGGTTGAAAGATCCCCGTAAATTTACGCTCCTGATCAACGCACGCGCCGAGAGCATCAAGGAGAAGCCTGCATTCAAAAACGCGATTCGGCGGCGGCGCTGTCTGATTCCGGCTGACGGCTATTACGAGTGGCGGGTCTCGGACGGCATCAAGCAGCCGTATTTCATCCATCGCCGCGACGGCCGTCAGATCGGATTTGCGGCGGTGTCGGAGACCTGGGTCGGGCCGAACGGCGAGGAGGTCGACACCGTTGCGATCGTCACAGCCGCGGCGAGTGCCGATCTCGCCATGCTCCATCATCGTGTACCGGTAACGATCGCGCCCGGCGATTTCGCGTTCTGGCTCGATTGCCGCTCGGACGAGGCGGATAGCGTGACACCATTGATGCGGGGACCTGAGGAAGGCGAATTCGTCTGGCACGAGATTTCATCGCGGGTCAATCACGTCGCCAACGACGATGCGCAACTGATCCTGCCGATCACGGAAGCAGAGCGCGAGGCCGAACAGACCCGGCGCGCGAAGAAACCAGGTCCGCGCAAAGCGGCGGCCGCGGATATCGATGACGGGCAGGGCAGTCTGTTTTGAAGAATTGCGCTTAAGCTCTAAGCAAGCGCTTCAGCTTGTTCACCGCGCTGTCGGGCGTCGTCAGCACCGGCAGTTTCGAGACCTCCGCGACCATCGCGGCCGCCGGCGCCATGCTGTATTGCGCGAGCGCGATCAGGTCGCAGTCGCGCAAGTCGCGCGAGGCCTGCACCACAAGGCGATCATGTTCAGCGCGGTCGCCGCGGTCGAGCGCGGCCATGGCGCCTTCCGCCAGTTTTGTCACGAGTTTCACCGTGCTGGGGAATTCGGCCGGCATCGATTGCAGCGTCGGCGGAAACGTCGAGAGCAGGCCAATGCGGTGGCCGCGCTCGGCCGCCTGTTCGATCATCGCCTCATTCGGCTTGAGCACCGGCATCGGCGAGAGTTCGCGCGCGACTGCCTCGATGCAGGGGCCGAACGCCGAGCAGGTGAACAGGATCGCGTTGGCGCCCGTCGATACGGCATAGCGTCCGAGTGCGAGAAAGCGATCGGTCATCTCAGGCGTCAGCCGTCCGTCGCGCGCGAGGTCCGCCGACAGGCTGTCGTCGAGCAGGTTCATCAGCGTGGCTTGTGGCCAAAGCTTCGCGAAGGAGGCTTCGATCGGTGTCAGGGAATGCTTGAGGGCGTGGATGAGAGCAATGCGCATGTCGGTTCTCGTCAGTCGGCAATTTAAGGCGTGGGCTCGCGGCCGTCGAGCCATTTGGCATAGATGATGCGTTCCTGCATCGTGTAGCCCAGCGAGTGGTAGAAGTCCTTCACGCCGGTGTTGTCAGCTCGCACCAGCAGCTGGAGCTTCTCGATGCCCCGCTCGCGCAGCCAGCGTTCGGCCGCGTCCATCATGATGCGTCCATATCCCTTGTGACGATGATCGGGGGAAACCGCGAGATAATAGACCCAGCCGCGATGACCGTCATGTCCGACCAGGACCGTGGCTAAAATCGCGCCGTCATCGCGGCCGATCAGTACGGTTGCGTTGGCACCTTTCCGGGCGAGGGCGATGTCGAAGGCCGGATCGTTCCACGGCCGCGTCAGCCCGCACGCTTGCCACAGCGCGACGACGTTAGCGACGTCGCCGTCGTTGATCGAGGCAATCGCCAGTGCTGGAAGCGCGATCGTCACAGCACCTTGCCGGGGTTCATGATGCCGAGCGGGTCGAGCAGGGCCTTGATCGAACGCATCAGTTCGATCGCGACCTTGTCCTTGACTTCGGGCAGTTCGTCGCGCTTGAGCACGCCGATGCCGTGTTCGGCCGAGATCGAGCCGCCCATTCGAAGCACGATCTCGAACACGACCGCGTTCACATCATGCCAGCGGGCGAGAAAATCGGTGGCGCTGCCGCCGATCGGCTGGCTGACATTGTAGTGGATGTTGCCGTCGCCGAGATGGCCGAATGGGACCGGCCGCGCGCCCGGAATAAGCTTGACGACGGCGGCATTGGCTTCCGCGATGAAGGCGGGCACGGCAGCAACCGGGACCGAGATGTCGTGCTTGATCGAGCCGCCTTCCGGCTTTTGCGCCGCCGACATCTCGTCGCGCAGTTTCCAGAAGGCCTGGCGCTGGCTCAAATTCGCCGCGATCACGGCATCGTCGACGATGCCTTGTTCCATGCCTTGCGCCAGAATCGACTCCAGCGTGGTGCGGGCGTCGTCATCCGAGGAAGACAATTCCATCAGCACGAACCAGGGATGCGGGCTGGTCAGCGGTGCGCGGATGTCGATGCCATGGCGCACGCTGAAATCGACCGCGATATCGGCGAGCAGTTCGAAACTGGTCAGGCTGCCGGCCGCTTCGTTTTGCGAGATCGACAACAGTTTGAGCGCATCTGCCGGTGACTTCAGGCCGACAAAGGCGGTCTCGATCGCGCGCGGCTTCGGAAACAGCCTCAAGGTTGCCGCCGTGATGATGCCGAGCGTGCCTTCGGCGCCGATGAAGAGGTTGCGCAGGTCGTAGCCGGTATTGTCCTTTTTCAGTTTCGACAGCGCGTTGAGAATACGTCCGTCGGCGAGCACCACCTCCAACCCCAGCGCCATCTCGCGTGCCACGCCAAAGGCAAGCGCCCCGGTGCCGCCGGCATTGGTAGAGAGATTGCCGCCGATGGTGCAGCTTCCTTCCGCGCCCAGCGACAGCGGGAAATAGCGGTCGACGTCGGCCGCCTTCTGCTGCGCGACCTGCAACACCACACCAGATTCGCAGGTCATGGTGTTGGAGGCTGGATCAATATCGCGGATCTTGTCGAGGCGGCGGGTCGAAACCACGACCTCGCCGTGATGCGGCGTCTGGCCGCCGACGAGACCGGTATTACCGCCCTGCGGAACCAGCGCGATCTTCTCTTCAGTGGCGAGCTTGCAGATCGCGGAGACTTCCGCGGTCGAGCCCGGCCGCAGTACCAGCGGAGAGTGCCCGTGAAACAGCCCGCGCTCCTCGGTTACGTAGGGCGCGACATCGGCTGGCGCCGTCACCGCATATTTGTCGCCGACGATGGCGCGAAATCGCGCGATCAGTTCGGGCGAGAGCGGGGTGGCCGGCGTCTGGACGATATTCATCGGCGTCTCTTCTACATGTTCTTCTTTTACCGGCCGATCGCGGCGCGGCGCAGCCGGTCGTTGATGGCTTCGCCAAGACCATGATGCGGCACCGGCATGACGGCGATCGTGCGCGCCAGCCTCGCATCGAGCGCGCGAAGATAGCCGAAAAGATTGGCGGCGGCCTCGCTAAGATCGCCCGCAGTGGACAAATTCATCACGGCTTTCGCCGCGCTCGCTCCGCCAATGCCGGCAGCGCCAAATGCCAGCAGCGCTTCATCGGGCTCGACGGAGGTGGCATTGAGGCGGACCGGCGTGCGCGGCGCGTAGTGCGAGGCCAGCATGCCCGGTGCGAGCGGCTGGGCGTCGTCATTGACAGCATCCTCGGGCAGCCGTTGCAGGGCATGGCCGAGCACGCGTTCGATCGCTTCGCGCGGCAGGCCGCCCGGCCGCAGCAGCATCGGGACGTCGAAGCAGGCCACAATCGTGGATTCGACGCCGACCTCGACCGGGCCGCCGTCGAGAATCAGATCGACGCGTCCCGTAAGGTCGCTTGCCACGTGCGCCGCGGTCGTTGGCGAGACGTGGCCCGAAATATTGGCGGAGGGAGCGACCACCGCCCCGCCAAAGGCGCGCAGGATGTCCCGTGCGATTCCGTGAGCGGGGACACGGATCGCGACCGTATCAAGGCCCGCGGTGGCGAGTTCCGCAACCGGGCAATTATCTGTCTTGGGCAGAACCAGCGTCAGCGGACCCGGCCAGAAGGCCTCCGCAAGCTGGATTGCGGTGGCATCAAAACGGGCGATCTTTCGGGCCGCGGCGAGGTCAGCGACATGGGCGATCAAGGGATTAAAGGAAGGGCGTCCCTTGGCCTCATAGAGCCGTGCAATGGCCGGGGCTTGGGTCGCGTCCGCGCCCAGCCCATACACGGTCTCGGTCGGGAATGCGACCAGGCCGCCTTCTGTGAGGCAGCGTGCGGCCTCGGCCACGGCGTGACCGCCGGCTGGCAAAATCTGCGTTTTCAGGCCCACCTTCACAGGTTCAAATCCTTACAAATCGACTTCTTGCGGTACGCGAAAGTGAAGGCTATAAGCCGCGTTCTTGTCGGAGCGTGGCTCAGCCCGGTAGAGCACTGCGTTCGGGACGCAGGGGTCGCAGGTTCGAATCCTGCCGCTCCGACCAAGATTTCAAACACTTATAGTTATTGATGTTTTCGGGCGCAACGAAATGCGCAATGAAATACGTGTGGCGTGTCCCAGCGGCACAGAAGCCCGAAGCTTCGCCGTGATTGAGGCCGACGAAAAGAGATGACCACAGCACGCAGCTCGTGAGTTACCGGACTGAATGAAAGAGGCCGCCCACTGAGGCGGCCTTACTGCGGCTTGTGCTTGAACACCGCGATTTTACGGCTTCGCTGCCATAGCTCTACGTCGTGCCCGTCAACGAGCTGCTTGGCCTTTTCCTTGGCCGCTTCATCGTCGGGACACTCAAGGTCGATCGCCTTGGTGAAGTGTCCGTCCGTTGCCACCAGATACGCTCTGTAATCTGTCACAGCGCAGCCGACCGAATGCCAATATTAAGATATCTTTTTTCTACTATTTCCGGTTCCGCACGCCACTAAAATAATCAAATTAGGCCACTCACATTTTCAAAACCGGCCACTAGGGGTCGAAACAGGCCAGTACCATGTCTTTCATAGACCGGCAGGTTGCATAGGTGGAACGGCCCGACTGTCCAAAAGTGGACTTAGGCAAAAATCAAGTCAGACCACCGTTTAATTCAACCTGGGGCCATTGCGGCGCGACTCTGGCGCGGCCTTAGTCTTGCTGTTCGGGAGGATGAAGTTCGACCTTCTCGGCTTCAAGCTTCTCTATCAGGTCGTCAGCGGCTTGGTGCGTTAAGGGATCGATTACCCGCTCCTTGATCCATCGGTAGTGAGCAATGGTCTTGTCGATCTCGACGCACTTCTCGCACATTCCCAGTTCCGCATTCGCGCGTGGCCGTAGCTAGTTACTTCCTATGTATGAGTAAGACGCGCAAAAGGCGGGTTTGTTCACTTGGTCAATTAGGACACTTCCAAAATCAACTTAGGACATTCGGGGGTCAAATACGGACAGTACCAATGTTTGATCAGGAGCGCCTTCCCCCAAATGCCTCGGCCGCCTCGCTCTGGAAATCCGGATGGTGGTGCCCGTAGTTGTCCTGCAACTGCTCGACCGTCATGCCGAGCCAACCCGCGGCCTGCCACATATCCGTGCCAGCCTGCATCGACCATGTCGCCGCAGTATGACGAAGGGTATGGCGCACGACGTCCTCGCCAAGGCCGGCGTCTTCTAACATTCCCTCCCATGCCGACCGGATCTTGCCCGCAAGTGGTCGACCGTCATGGGTGCGGTGGACGACGAAGATAATCTCCTCGTCGTCATCCATGAGCCCAGCGGAGCGCAACTCAATCGTGCGCGCCGCATCCAGTCGGCGCCAACGTACGAGATGCGGTCGAAGTCGATTTGCGATCTTCGCGGGCGGTCGACGTTTCTTGGTGCGCTCCTCGGCAGTGCCGCGGCCTTGATAGATCATCGCGTCCAAATTCATCCAAGGGTGCGTCAGCGTCTGTAGCCATTGCGTCCGTCGGATCGTTTCCTCGCGCCTGGCACTGTAAAGGCCGATGAGCATGAAGCGGGCGGCAGGCCTGCGTCGTTCTATGATCCAGCGTTCCCGCCGCTCGATCGAACCATCCTCGCGACGCTTCCACGTCTTCCGTTTCAAATCCCAAACGAAACCGATCGCTGCGCCAACCAGCCGGGCGGCTTCGTTGCGCGTGAGCCAACGATGTCGGCCATCGGCCTTTTCCGGCAACGTGATCTTCGGCACCACGTTGAGCACGTGCTCTGCGTGATATGCGTTGATTGCCGCCCGGAGATCCTCAAGTCGCCGCCGCGCAGTTTGATCCGACACGATTCTCGCACGCGGCGTGATGCCAGCCTTTCGATTGTTCTCATTGACCGTCCCGGTCGACCAGTCGACGAAGTCGCGACAAAGCTGGGCTTTGATGTCGGAAACCATCCTCGCGCCGAAGAAAGCATTGAGATCCTCAAGGCGGATCAGGAGGAGCTCATGTTGTGCCTCTCGACGCGGATCGCTCCCCTTCGGACGCTTCAGCCGTTCGTAGAACGTGATGACGTCGGCTATCGCGAGGAAACGAGGATCGGTTGCCCCAACGGTGCTTTTGTGGTTGGAGCCGATGTAGATCTCGAGCGCCTTCGCTGCGCCCTCAAGGTCATCGCGGCTGCAGCCTGTGCGGATTTGTCTTCCGCGATGGAGGACGATCCAAGTTGCATCGTCTTCTCGAAACCAGAGTCTGGGTGGCTTTGCTTTACGGCCCGGCATGACGGCTTCACCAGCTTTCGGATGGCTCGAGGGGTGGTCAAATCCTTGCCCGCCACGCGGGCCAATTCAAGTTGCCCCCGGCTGACAGCTGTGCGTAGCGAGGACAACGTAAGGGGGCCATCAGGGAAAAAGACCGCTACGGCCTCTGCCAAGGTCATAGGCTCGTCTTCGGTCCAAAGGGCTGGATCGGGGCGCAGCCTGGCTCGACGCAGTGGGTCGCGCACTACACGCGCCATGGCTGGCCTCCAGGTGAGGGGGCCTGTTTTGGGCCTGTCTTAGCAGGCGGCGGGGCCGGGAGGCGTGCGGAAACCCGTTGCGGGGTTTGCGGGATTAGCGGGGTTTCTTTCAGCCCCTCAACAGTTAGGAAATAGAGTTTTCTCGAAGAAACTCTTTTTTCGCGCATTAGAGCCTCTAAAGAAATCCCGCAAATCCCGCAAATCCCGCTAAACCCCGCAAGCCCCGGTATCACGCTGCCATTCCTTCTGCCGTCGTCACGTTGACAAGGAAGGTTTTCATCTTGTTGCGGTTGTCCTCGCCGGCATAAAGCGAGAGTATTTTATCGTCATGCCGGACCGGATTGCCGACATGTGCGATCAGGCGCCTGCCAACAGCCTTCGACGAAACAACGTCATTCTTCTGCCCCGGAAACAGAAATTCCCGGATCACGATCCCATCGGGTGTATTTCCATTCTCGTTGATTAGGGCTGCCACATCGGCTGCCTTGAACGTGCCGCCGGGCCAACGCTTGTTGAGGACGCCAAGGGAATCGGCGAGCGATGCGCTGTCTTCTTCGTCGCTCTCCTGCTCCAAGAACAGTTGCTGGAAATCGATCGGCAGGGGCCGGCTGCGGTCCTTCACGTCATATGCCGCCGGATCTATCGCTTCGTAGTGCAGCTTGGCTGCATTCTCAATCGCCGCGCCGACCACGCGCCACCACAGTTTAAAACGCGTTTTGGCTGGCGCCGACTTCGATTTCTTCAGCTCGGGATTTCCAAGTAGGATCTTGTAAAGCGCCCTTAGGATTTTGACGCGGTTCGCTTCGGTCCACCCCACCGGGTCGCCATGCCGAAACGGTCGATTCTCCGGGTCGGTGCGATCAACCTCAATCCGGACCTGCAGGCTCCGCGAGGCAAGATCGCCCTTCGGGGCGATATTGTTTCCCGTAAATAAGTGGATGGTTGCGGCGGAAGCTTGGACACGCTCGCTAACGCCCAACTTACGATCGACATAGGTGTCGGCTGTGCAACATCGCTCTATGTGGGGGCAAGAAATCGTTATTCCGCGGGGGACGTTATCCCACAGGATATATGGCACGCCATCCATCAAGTAGCTGAGCAGAGCTTTGCGCCGCTCCTCTTCGTTTGGCGTCCACGTCGCCGCGGCAGGCCGCAGACCAAGCGTCGCCATGATCAGCATAGTAAGGGCGGTTGTCTTGCCGCCTCCGCGACGTCCGGCGGTAACCCAGAAAGCGGGGCGCTCCGGAAACAGCGAGCGCTCAATAATCGTCATCGCGGCAGCAATCAGAATGCATTTGCCCGCATACGTGGTAGCGACGTCAACAAGCCATTCCTCACAGAGGAACTGCATCGCATCGACCACATGGTCTTTGTCGCAATCTTCCGATCGCGGCATAAGCGCCACGATTCCAGGTTCGAGCCGAAAGACAATTCCTCGCTCCCGATCGAGGCCCGGTTCGGCCAACACGTCACCGTCGGCCAAGACAAGCGGCAAGGTAGCGATGGCGCCTGCGATAGGAAGAGCTCCGCCGGTTCTCTGCATGTAGTGCCGAACGAAAGGCGACGCGAGATGAACGCTGCGGTCGGTACCATCGATGAAGTCGATGTGCCTTTCGATCAATTCCGCCGATTCCGGCTCGCTCAAGACAGTCAGCAAATGCTGCTTTGGCGGCGGAAGCTTCGTGTCCTCGCCTTCAGTGTCTTCGCCATTCGCCGCAGTAGAGCCAAAGGCATGCATCGCGACCGGTGTTCGCATCCGGCATTGCGTCAACATTCCTTCATGGTTACGCATTGGCGGCTCGGCAGCATTCAATGTGCCCAAGACGTCATCGAGCAACTGCATCTGCGGAAGCCACGGCGCATCGATAGCCGGCGCTGGAACTGCCGGGCGCGGGTCGGCGCGCTCTGCCTGCCGCCGCTTGCGCTCTTGCTCGGCATTGCTGGCGGCGGCCTTCGTGCGCGCTCCCTTTAATGTGCGCGCGATAACCCTGTGACCGAGCCCGGAACGCTCACTTGCCAACCCAAGTAATTGCTCGAGCTCGACGGCATCAAGGTCGGCCTGCAACGCCAGATCAATGAATTTGCCGACTACTTCGTCTTTCGACGCGTTATCCAGTGCCGCGCGGATGGCGCGAACATCAAGCTTAAGGTCATAGGTGGTGCGGCCATGAGCAAAGCTGTTGATCCATAGCGATCCATCTGCCTTCCGCATGATCTTGGCTTTGCATGTGCCGTATCCGACGCCCTCCAAAGGATCGGCGAGAGTTTCGCCCACGAATTTCGTTGGATCCTTCAAGACGTCGGCAACCGTCGTGCCGGCCAATGCATCGTCATCGAATTGCAATTCGAGGTCCGGCAATAGCGTACCGCCGATCTGGCATTCGACCACGCGGGTGGCTTCGCGTTTGGACATTCCGGTCCGCTTGATGAGCCGTTCTGTCTGTTCTTCGACGAACGTTTCCCGCGCTTGTGCCGCAGCCGGTGCAAGGCGTTGCTCGGCGATGGCGCGAAGTTTGTTTAGCTCGGCAATCTCGCGAAGTGAAAGCGGCGGACAGATTTCGAGGGTATCGATTACGACACCTTCAAAAACATGCGGGCGGCGCTCCTCTTCGTTTTGCGTGAGCGGAGGAACCAAGACGGGCGCGCCTTCAAACACCAGACGCTCTGGCGCTCCGACCATCCGATCGACGATTGACCGATCCAACAATTGGCCGCCGGCTCCGACCATCAGCCAGCCGAAGCCGCCCAGCCAGCAACGGTCGTGCACCGTTTTAAGGAATCGCTCAATATCCGCGCTATCTTTGACCGCGACGTAAACGTGCAGTCCCTTCGATCCGGGCAGACGTCCCCCGGTGTCGGCCCGCAAAAGCCCGGCGCTAGTAGATCGGCGCTGCATGTACGACGCGCCTCGCAATCCCGGTAACACCTCACAAAGCGCCGTCCAATATTTGCCGCGCTCCTTAAGACGTGCCTCAACCTCGACCGGCATGCCTTTTGTGTCGTAATCGAACAGGACGAAGCCGGGCTTTCCGGTACGGAATTGAATGCTGTCCGCAGTCCTGGCGATAGCGTCCGCCATGCCGTGACCATTGAACTGCTTGAGCTTGTCTTTGGTGACAACGCTGACCTGATCTGGCAAATCCGCCCGCAAGGCACCCAGGCTGATGGCTTGATCCGGCCGTAGCCCGGATATCAGCGCCGCCAATTCGGCAATGCCATCGATCGGGGTGCGAACGGCAGTGCCGCGCGGCATCAGGCATCCACTGCCATCGCTCTTGGTCGATCCGTCCTCATTCAGAGAAATGCGTTTAGTGAGCGGGCCGCCAGTTTTGGTAAAGCAGACGATTTCAAAGGGAGCCGGACGGTCGCCGGTCTCTGCCGCTGTCCTTTCGAAGGGATTCTCGCGCCTGCCGCTGATCGGAACGTCAGAAGCGCGCCCCCCCGGAGCCCACGTAGCATCGTGACTGGTCAGGTTAGGATGCACGGTCACGCCCAGACCTCCGCGTCATCTGTGATTATTCCGGCATCGAAAAGCTGTGACGTATGGTCCTGGATATCAGGCCATTTCTCGTCTTCCGCAGCTGCCAGCGCACTGGCGCAGAACTCCCGCAACACTTTTCCTTTCAGCCGTCGGCGGCTCATTAGCGCATCGGTGATATCAGCGTGGATTTGGCGGTTGCGATGGAGCTGGATAGCGCACCAATTAGCTACGTTGTCGCGCCATAGAATTTCCGCGTCTACCCCAAGCAGCGAAGCCGCTCGCTCCGCCAGAAGTTGCGACATGGTGCTTTCGTCGAGACTCGAGCCTTCCCGCCGGTCCTCACCAGCGAAAAGCATCTCTGCGGCGAGGCCGGCGTATGTTGCCCGCGATCGTCTCAGGATATGATCAAAGCTAACGGGCGAAGCTGGCGAATCCAGGAACGCGAGGTCTGGCGCGTCGGTGTAGCCTATCCAAAAAAGCTTTCCGTCCCTCGATATGGGATCTATCAGGACATTCGTTGTCCGTACGCCCAAGACAGAATTTATGACGACGTGACCGGCCTCATGGATGGCAGCCGCGCGCTTGGGCATTTCAAATGCGCGGGGTCCATATTTGCGCAGGAGGCCACCAGCAAGTGCTACGAAACGTTCGCGAACAGCCTTTCCCAAGCCCGGGCCGCACATGGTGAAGCCGGCCAACGTGAAGACGTCGTCATGCAGCAGGTCGGCGGATTGATGATAGAAGGGATTTGAGATCTGGTCGGCGTCGCCGCGCTTCATCGCTGCACCTCGAGATCATCAAGGTCGGCAGCGACGGGACTCGGTAGAGGCGACTGCACCCAAACCGTAGCGCTCATGCCGCTCGCGTTCTTGACGCGTTGCGTCGTCGGCTGGATTTCACCGAGCCTGCGAAGCTCGCTAACGCGCGGACGGACCGATAACACCGATTTGCCAAGGCGATCGGCCACGGCATCGGCTGATAAGCCGGCCGGGGAGTCGCAAATCGTCCGCAACACTTGGTCGCGGAGAGCTTTGGCAGTGTTACAGACGGCGACGGCAGCCTGCTCAGATGGACCTAGTGACTTGTATCCGGGCTGATCCGGATATTGATCGGGGAGAGGGCTCATGCGGCGCTCCCGTCCAGAGAGGCCAGGACGCTCTGCACTTCGACGACCAGTTTCGCCATGTCGTCAAATCGGCGGCCTGCGATTTCGAATACGGCCCCTGTGCGTGCGAGGCCCGTCGGTGTGGTTTTCCAACGAGCGATCGAGACAATCGTTTTTCCGCGGCGTTCGTTCAGCTCGGCACGGATGATCTCCCACGGGGAAAGCGCAAACTCGGAAACGACGCGACCGGTTGCTGGGACGCCGATTTCGGGGTGACAGACTTCGGGTGTTTTGCTATTACTTTTCAAGTTAAAATCTCTTTTGCAAAGCCGGTGCGCACGTCGACTCCCGCCAAGGAATCGTGCCGCCGGTTTTTCGTTTTGGGAGTTAGGCCGCTACGGGGTCTCGGCCGATCGCGGGCAGTGATCGCACCCAACGGCGGAGTTCGTCGACTTCAAGCAAGGTTGCCTTCCCGTCCTTGCGGGCGGTCAGCTCCTCATTTTTGATTGCTTTGAAAATGCGGGACCGGCTGCGGCCGGTAGCCATGGCTGCCTGCTCAGGCGTGTAGGCGATGGAACGCGGGGCGAACTTACTCTCGATATCCTGCAGGTCTGTCATTTTGCGCATCCTGGTTGCGTTGCGTCCCAGACAGTGCTGGGGGACGACACTCAGGATGTCGGTTCATGCCAAAGGGGGACAGGGGCGGTTCGTGCGAGTGGATTTGCTCGCTAATGTCCCGGGGCGGTAGTGGGTCAGTTTGAGAATTGCCCCTACCAGCGACGGGATGGGTACCGGGGTGAGCCGCGCGCATGGCTTAGTGGCAGCAAGGCTCGTCAGGGCCGCGCAGCGTCTTGCGCTGATAACCGGCGCTGGCGTAACCGGCAGACACGGGCAGTTTAGCGATGGTATTCTTGCTAGCTTCAGTTGCGCCCGAGTCTCGTCCGGATTGCCATTCCCTTGCGAAGTAACCGGAGGACCTGAAGCGTTGGTCCGTAAGCGACTGAAACATATTGCAAAAAAAGCGAAAATCACCCTTAGGGTGAAAGGGTGATTGACAGTATGTTAAGACTCGCTATATAGGGGGTGTCCATGGACGTGACCTTTAAAGATTCGTCCCTGGATCAGCTGGAGACCGATGCGAAGTTCAGCGGAGGTTTTAGCGACGGGATAGTGAAAGCCTACCGCAAGGCGATGCAGCACATTCGCGCGGCATCGGATGAGAGAACGCTCTATTCCCGACGGTCTTTCAAGTTTGAAAAGCTCAAGGGCGACCGTGAGGGTCAGTATTCGCTCCGATTGAATGACCAATGGAGATTGATCGTTGAGCTAAAGGACGGAAATCCACAAAAGACGGTGCACGTAATCGAAATCGTCGACTATCACTAAGAGAGAACCTGAAATGCCTCCTCGTATTCCTGCCGAAGTGTTCCCACCGGGAGACTTCATCCGTGACGAGCTGGATGCTCGCGGATGGACGCAGGAGGACCTTGCCAAAATCATGGATCGCCCGGTTCAGGCCATAAATGAAATCATTTCCGCAAAGAAGCAGATCACGCCAGATACGGCAGTTGGATTGGCGAGAGCATTTGGCGATGACGACGCGCTCTATTGGATGAATCTTGAGAGCGTATATCGCTTGGCCCAAACCAAGCCAGCCGACGAATCTGTAGGGCGTCGCTCAGCGCTGTATTCAATGTTCCCAGTCCGCGAACTTATGAAGCGGAAATGGATCGAGCCGTCTGAGAGGGCCGAAGTTGTCGAGCATCGTGTTTGCCGCTTCTACAACATCCGTAACATCAATGAGAAACCAGCATTCCCGCATGCGGCGCGCGCTAATCAGTATGAAGAGCGCACACCTCTGCAATGGGCTTGGTTGTTTCGCGCTTACCAATTAGCCCAAGCTGTAACCGCAACTCCATACTCAGACCAAAGACTTCGGGCGGCGCTGCCAAAGTTGCGTGAACTTTTGATGGCGCCGGAGGAGATTAGACAAGTACCGCAAATTCTAGCTAGCGCTGGAGTCCGCTTTGTCATCGTTGAATTTTTGCAGGGGGCGAAAATAGACGGTGCAGCATTCTGGATTGATGAAAAGCCAGTCATTGCGATGTCACTGAGATACGACCGCCTGAATAACTTCTGGTTCGTTCTGCGTCACGAAATCGAGCATATCTTAAAAAAGGATGGACTCATTGTAGACCTTGAGATGACAGAGGCATTGCAGCGGAAAGATGTACTGCCGCCTGAAGAGGTTCGCGCGAATGATGCCGCTAGTGAATTTCTCGTTCCAAAATCTGAGTTGGACGGCTTTATCAAGCGAGTAAGGCCACTTTATTCGGGTGAGCGCATACTTCTGTTTGCGAAAAGAATTGGCGTGCATCCGGGTTTGGTTGTTGGACAGCTCCAGTTTAGAGATGAAGTGCCATATACGCACTTCCACAAATACTTGGTGAAAATCCGGGAGATAATCACTCAAACAGCATTGACGGACGGTTGGGGGAACGTTCCGCCAAATGGAGCAGAAGATGGCCAAGCTCAATGATCAACTTCTAAGGATCGTGGAAGATTATCGCGCTTCCGGCGGGGAATGGCCCGCAACGCGAGATCAAATTGCAGAATGGGCTGTAACAAACGAGCGTTACGAATTGACGCGGGGTATGGCCGTGAGACAGTGCGCGGAACGGATAGGTCGCGCAATGGGACTCCAGCACTTCAAGGATAGAAAGGGCCGGAGCGTTAGAAAATATTATGCGGCTCCCGTCCGCGAGAACGGCCAGCTTGTCATGAAATGGGATGACTGCAATGCGCCGCGCCCCTTCATGGAAATCGCCGCTGCGAACCGACGCAATCAGATTTTAGGCCAGTGTTGGCAGTTGAAAAACGACATGGATAGCTACAGCGAGCGCCGCTGTCCTGAACAGCCAATCCAGCTAGATTTCGATTTCAACATAGATTTGGAAGAGCTTGGCCAGCTCAATACCGCGGCTTAGCTCTTTTTCCAACGAGCGCTAGCGGCAATACGCGCGATTTGCCTCGTTTTTCTGAATGAGCTTAGCTGCCCTAGCCCGCGCGACCAGAAACGGCTTGAGGAGTGGAAGAGGGTGTGCGTCCCAGCTCACCTGCTCGATTGATTTCTTTCGCTAGCGTGGCCGGAGACCCGTTATAATGACGGCGATATTTCTCCTCCGGGAACGACCTCTGTAATTCTGCGAAGAAGCGTACAAAAGGAGAGCCATTGCCGGCGGCACCTCCATCGTGAGATGCGCCGCAGGGCAAGCCGCTTGACTTGAAGGCCTCTTTCACCGAAATCGCGAACTCGCGCCAAGCCTCTCCGTCTACGAAACTTGTTGTCGTCCTGACATTCTGTTCTGCCAAGTCGATTCCCGCGATAAGGCGAGGCAATAGATCAGACTTTAGAGATGGAACGACCTGTCGATGTCTCATCACTGTCGCAAGCTTTGCAAGCGCAGCTCGGGCCGCTCCGTCTGCTCCATCTGTTTTATCTATTTGCAATGTTTGTCGCAGCTTGATCGTTGCTCGTCGAATTGCACTGATGCGACTTAAAACGTCATCTTTGAATGGCGCGGTCTCTTCGAAGGAATATTTTATGTAATATCGCTCGACCAGGGACTTGATTTTGCATCGTACATCAGCGGGAATCGATTTTCCCAGCGCCTTCTCCATGCGGGCCCACGCCTCCGTTGTAGGTGTGTAATCGATCGGCTCGGCATGCCCGACATTTATCCTAAGTCTTTTTGGGACTCGCTTAGACTTGGGCGTCCTTGACTTCATCTTGCCCCTCCGCAGGAGCCCGCATGATGGTCGACGCGGCGGTCCGAGCGGAATCGGATTTTCGGGAGCTACCCTAAGCCGCGCCAGTCAAGATTTTATGTGCTTCGCGGCGAGACCACTAGAGGCGGGAAAGACCTAATAGCCATTAGCGCTGTTCCGTCTGAGCGTTGAGGTAACAGGGCTTGTACATGCCCATAAGCTCTTTTCCCTGCAGGAAGATCATGCGCGGTGTCAGGCCACCACGTGCGCTGATCCAGCGTTTTACTGCGGACGGATACATCGAATAGAGCATCTTGGTGGCTGCCAAATTGGTAACCTCGCGGCCGTCTGCTCCAGCGTCCCATGCGGCATGGAATCCGAGACTGGCCTGAGACGTTACGCAGATTCTGTCATGTGAAACGGTGCCGAGGACCATTGTGCAGGCCGAAGCGCACAGGCCGTCGATGACGATAGTATCGTGGGAACTGCGCAGGGCCCGAAATCTATCCAGATAGTTCCCAATCCGGCCGCCCCGATCATCAGCAATCCGGACCGTCGCTTTGCTCGCATCTACTGTTGCGAGCATGAGGAGCGCCACGATCACAAATTTGGCGAAGTTCATCTCTTAGCCTCCACTGTAGGATTGGATGAATCACAACGGAAGCAAGACGCTTGCCAAGATGGTGCTAGACCTCCCATTACAAGATTAAATTAGGGGCGGGGCTGTCGGTGTTAGGGTTCCCGTGAACATGACGTGTTAGAGCAACCCAGCCCCAGCATGGTCCTTGAAAAGCTCAGCGTCGCGGACGTAGCCGCGCAGTGTGTCGACCGACTTATGGCCGGACTGATCCATCATCTTAAAAATTGAAGCGCCCTTGGCCGCCGCTGATGTCAGGAAGCCCGCCCGCAGCGAATGGCCCGAGAATGCACCCGCGTCATATCCGGCGCGGCCGGCATACGCCTTGACGATATTTGCCACCGACCGGTCAGTTAGCCGGGAGGCCCCGACCGTGCCGGCCTTGTTGATCGGGCGGAATACAGCCCCTGTCTCGATCGCCGCCGCCTCGAGCCAGGCCCGCAATGCCTTGACCGGGCAGGCGAGGTCGCCTTTCGGTATGGCGATCGTGCGACCGGCCGCCTCCTGATCCGTCTTGCCGCGGCGAATGGTGATAAGCAGCCCGGTTTCGGTCTCGGCGAAATCGGCCACATCCAAAGCAACCAGTTCGGAACGGCGGAAAGCGCCGGCAAATCCAACCAGGAGCAATGCCCGGTCGCGTAGCCCTGTGAGACTGTCTCGCGCTGCGCCTACCATGGCCTGCATTTTGGCCGAGACGGCCGGCGCTTTGCGGACCCTTGCTACCCCGTACGTACGGCGGATGCCGCGCATCGTTGCCTTGACCCGTTCGGAATCGCTCGGGGTGGGGACCCCGGCAAGCTTATGGGCGTACCGGATGGCAGCGACCCGCCGACTGAGAGTAGATGGCTTAACGCCAGCGCCGGCCTCTGCCGCGAGAAATGCGGCGACCGTCTCGGGCTGGGCCGGCAGGGAGGAGACGCCCTTGGCATCGCACCACGCCTTGAAGATCCGAAAGTCGGTGCCGTAGGCCTTCCGAGTGCTAAGGGCCTTTTCGGCTTTGGCCAGGTCGACGGCAGCCGTCAGGTCGGGACCGAGTGCGGCGGGGAGGTTTTGGACGGCGTCGATAACGGTAAGGGACGTTGACATATGCCGGGTTCCATTACTTCCGAGAAGTCTCGTTATCGGAAGCTAACAGGATAACGGGCTATCATGCAAGCCCTAATCTCGAGTTGAGCCGCTTCCGTCCGATTTCTTGGTGTGCGAGCATTGGCCAGCTCACGTGGAGAAGAAATGGGACGCCCCGCCAAGCCAGCCAGCAAACCTGGGAAACGTGCTCCCGGATCCTTCAAGGCAATCCTGACCCGGATCAACGCCGACGGCTGGCGCGCCCTGCGATTGTTGGCCGCTGAGCAGGACACGACTTTGAACGCTCTGGCGGTCGAGGCCTTCAATGATCTGCTGAAGAAGCATGGGAAGCGGGCGGCCGTGGAGAATCCTCTACTGGACTAAGCGCGGCCAAATTACGCCGAACCAGCAGCCGCTGGAGGCTTTGCCGACGCAAAGAAATAGACGAGCCCGTACACTGGCACAAATGCCGACAGCACCGCGTGGACTGCGGCACCGTTCTTGACGCCCCTCACTATTCCCATGACCGGGCTGGCTATCAATACGATCACGACAACCCAATGCCAGATTGAAAGCGATCCCATAGGGCCCTCCCGCTTTTCGCTCGTTATGCCCTGTTCTTCGGTTGCCGTCCAGAACGAGCGAAAGATTGCTTGCGATCGCCCCTTGGTTGCGGAATTATCATCCTCTTTACCGTGGGGGACGCCTCCATGCATTTTCAGACAGTTGTTATTAGCGGCCTGTTTTTCGTTGCTGCCCTATCTGTCCTGACCGGATGCCAGAGCATCCAAGAGGCCATGGCGAAGCAACAAGAGGAAATTGCTCAACAGGATGACGCCTATTGTCGGTCCATTGGGCTCAACTTCGGCACCGATCAATACGCCCAGTGTCGCATGCTCAAAACTCAGTTGAGACAACAAGCGCAGGCGCAAGTAGCCGCCAACTCAACCGCCATGCTCGCTACAGCCGGAACGTTGATGGCCCCTCAGCCGGCACCGGCCGTTCAGCCCCTACCCAATATCCTGCCTCAGCAGACGCGCTGCCAGAGCTACGGCGCGACGACAAACTGCACGACTTACTGACAACGGCTAATGCCATGAAACGTTTTGCCGCCTTCCTGTTCCTGGCATCGTTCATGGGCGCGTGCTCCCCGGCCGGCGAGGCGACGGGAACCATGGCTTCATCAGCCGCGGTCGTCGACCCCGGTATCCCGACGACTTCTGCGAAGGCTATCCTCTAACTTTACTACGGCCATGATGGTCGGCTTCAATATTGACGGCGCTTCATCATATTTTCGACCATGCCTCCCATTTAAGCGTGGCAGCATAGAGCGCGGAATCAAATCCCAGTTCGATGGATCAGGGTTCGCTTTATCTCCCTTGCACTTTAGAGCAAAGCCAGCAGGAATCGGGCCGTTGCGTTGTTCCCAATTCAAAACATGGATTAGCTGCCATTGCTTCCGGCGCGGAAGGCCATCGTGGACCTTTCGTTCTGGATAACCGTCATACGTCAATCGTTCACTACCAATTGGTCTGTATTTCAGCGCTGCGGCTCCGATCCTGTGATCTTTTTTAAACCGAGCGGCAGCACTATTGGGATGCGTGGGCGGCTCCGTGGTGAAGCGACCGTTTCGTCCCGTTTTCCAACCCTTGTGTTTTCGCAGGTTTTTCAGGCTGACCGCTGAAACATCCGATCGATCAAAGCGAACACAAAACTCTCGGTGATAGTCGCTGATGACCAATGTGCAATTTGCAGCTAACCACTGCATTTCGGTTTTGCTATACGGAATGCGGAGCCGCCTAGTCACTACTTACCCCCTTCAAGAAGGCGATTAGTTTTTGAAGCCGCGAGATCCGGGATGTACCGTGTCGGATCAATGCCATGATCAGAGACAATCTTTGCGGCCTGAACCTGCAAGCTGGCATGACGTAATATCTGATCCGCGAGCGCGACGATTGCGTTACCGCGTCTAACTTCGATCTCGATCTGATCCGAAGTCAAATTCTCCTGCGCCAATCTCTCCACCTGCGCGAACAAATGGTCGTTGAGATCAGAGAGCTTGTTTTTCATTAAAATCTCCTTGTGCCGAGACTGTGCAGTTCAGCATGCGAGAGCAAATTTCGAGGCTGCGTCTAAACCGGTTTGACGAGAAGTCGGGCTTGGAATTTATCCCCGATAGTCACTGCTCACGTTCCTGACAGGGAACCGGACGAATGGAGGTCCACCGATTGGCGGACCATCAAAGATGCAAAATTGAAAGTCGAGCAGTCGGGTTTGTGGCTGTCGAAGGGGACTTCGCTGTCGAGCCTCTCGCCTCGGGCGCGCATGGCCCGCATCTCTATCCTTGTCTCCGTCCTGGCCAAATCGCAGTCTGGAACTGTCGGCGTGCGCGTGGATTCCTTTGTTGGGTCGCGCAGCGATTCTCGGGTTGCGACAGAGAGTGCGCCACATACAGCGCGACCGCCGTTTGACCGACGGAAAGAAATAAAGGACGCCCAGCTTGATCCGAGCGGCCCATTGAGAGGTGTTAGTCTATCTTCCGCCGATGGCCAGCGTTAGGACCTCGCGCATCTCATTTCAATGCCATGCCCGGGCCAACGGCCAGGTCAGTTCATACGGTACCGCAGTGGTACCTGTGACTCTCTACCGCCCATTCTGCTTTTTTGTCCTCAGATGCGCAGATCATGAATGTAGAAAGGCATGGATACCGGCGGCCATGCGACGAATAAGTGTCGCCTGGATTGTGCAATTCGCCATCGACCCTTTGGACGGCGGTGGGGCCGTAATAGTCGATCCAAGCCTTTTCCAGTTCGGCTTGGTGATGGCGTATCCGCGCCTTGGCGTCGTCAAGAGCGATAATGCCAACCGGCAATGTCGCGCCCGCTGCGGTGAAACCAAGAGCGCGAATGAGGAAGTTACGACGGGGTGCAATCAACATTAATTCTGACATCAGATCATCCCCCCTTTTTGCCAGTCTTGCGATCCGATCTGCTCGAGCAAACCGTCATCGTCGCCAATGCCGGTATCGTCCTCTATCTCGCCATCCACGACGCATGATCCGGGTGCCCACGCGTATTGCTGATCCTCCTGGCGATCAAGTGAGCCTAATGACGGCTCGCCGTCCTCATCGGGTTCGGCCCCGTCGTGCTCATCCTCCAGGTCTACACGGGCCACGGTACGCATTTCCAAAGGCTGCGTGCCCCAGGTTTCCTGATTGCTCCATTCGCTCGAAGTGAGGCTGCCGAGAGAGGGCTCGTCGGGCTCGCTCTCCTCATCCTCCCCGTTCTCCGGACCGTCGAGCTCGTCATCATCGCATGCGGCATCATCGCAGGCAGTGTCTTGGTCGGTATCCTCAAGCCCATCGAGGAAATCGATCAGGCTTTTCGCCAGCTCGCGGGCCTTCGGAATATATTGGACGTCCGCTGTGGTGCTCGGCAGTTCATCCAGCTTTGCCGCTACCCGCTCAGTTGCCTTGGCAAGGCGGAGGACTGCCTCACCCCATCGTGGCGGCACGGCCATCGCGAGATTGTCGAGGCCTCCGAGTGGTTTTCCTGATGGCGGTGGAACGTGCTTCATGGCTCAGCCCTCCACCAAAGCGCGGATATGCCGGCCGGTCTCGCCGACCACCTCGGCGGCGCCGCCGTCAAGGTGCTTGGGGTGATCGAACTCGGCCATATCCGGCGCTAAGCCGTCATCTTCGGCTGCGCGGAAAGCAGCCGAGACGAAGGGATCGCGGATCATTTGAGAGAGACGGATGCGGTTTACGGTGGTCAGAAATTCGGACGCAGTGGTCCGTGGCGTGCCAAGCACGCGTGATGACTTAGACATTGCTGTCTCCGTTGAATTGAAAGGAGTGCTCGCGGCTTTAACCGCGAGCTGTGAGGTCTGGCTGCGCTACGCCGCGCTGGCGAACCGCTGAACCGCCTTGATTCGGATGACGGTGGAGACTACGGCCGTCTCGAAACGCCGATAGGATTCGCCGAGATATTCCTTCACAGCTTTGCTATCGAGCCGGCCAGCAATTTGCTCGGTCGCGGTTACCGTGAAACGGTCGCCTGAAACCTCCACGAGGCCGCGGTTCTTGAACTCATCTTTCAGCAATTTGCATTCTGCCTCGGCACCCTTGAGCAGGGCATCGGCCTGACCGAGCAGGTCGGCAAGTGCCACGTCCGATACGTTGTGGAAGCGGGAGGGGGATGTGGTAGAGGGGTTGTCAGCCTGGGCCATGGGTCGCTCCATTTGGCTTGGGTTAGAGCCGGGGCGGAAGATTGCACCCTTCCCCTCGGCTTGCTTTTGTGATAACCCTAATTCATGGGAAAGTCAATTAGTGTTATCACAAAAAAGCGACGCGGCCGCCCGGTGACCACGGGTAAGGGCACCCTGGTGGGCGTCCGCCTGCTAGATGGTCCTCTTGCGGTCCTGGACGCGTGGATTGCGAAGCAGAAAGAGCCTGACCTTTCCCGTCCCGAGGCCATCCGCCGCCTAGTCGAGATAGGGCTGAAAGCGAACGTGACAAAAAGGTCGGTCAGCAAGCCCGGCCAGAAAGCGCGAGCCCAGGAGCTCGCCGCAAAGACGATCGATAAAATGCTAGACCCTGCCGCGCCTTCTGAAGAAAGGGCTCAGCGCCGCCGTCGCCTGACTAAGGGACCATCTGAGTTTCGCGAGGATCGCGTCGACCTTCCCAAGGCGAAAACAAAGTGAAGGGATGGAAATGGGCGGGGAGTCCAAGGGTTCAAATCTGCATCATCGTCGCTCTGATCTTTGTCATTTGGATAGTTCTGCAACAGCAATATTACTGAGTGCCCGCCGCTTGATCGAGATCGGGCTGAAGGCGAAGAGATGAGCGCCGCCGAAACATCGGCGTACCTTCTTATAGCGGCCGGCGCGTTCTGGATTCTGGTGGGCATCCTCGGTCTGAGGGACGCCGTTAGTTCGAACGATGAAACCGTCGATCAGTATCCCGAAGAACGAAACGAATCGCGCTCACGTCCTGACTTCCAACGGCAGGACTTTCGCCCGCCGAACGAATAGCTAGGCGTTTGCCGCCGCGACGTAGCCGCGCCGGTGGGTTATTTAAGCGGCGGGCAGCGCGCTACGCTCAGCCTGCATCGGCGCTTCCACGCGGGGCGAGCGCGGTCTAAGATGGGCTTTTGCCGAGCCTATTGTCATGATTTTCGATAGTGAATTAGCTCAGTCGCGACGGGATCCGATCCGGTTGCGCCAATACTTATGGCGGGCTGCCAATGTTTGCAGACGCAAGGGGCTTAGATGCTCGGCCCTAACGATCGTCAACAACATGGATCAATTGGCCGATGCGATGGCACGCGGTGCCTCACATACGAGGCGCAGCATACTTCGTTTCCCCGACCCCAAGCCCTAGCGGCTTCCCTCCGCGCGATCAGCGCAACGATGCTGAATCGTCTTGGAGCTGCTCTAGGCCCGCTTCGATCACGCCCAGCTCGATTGCTATGGTCCCCATGAGGAGGCTGAGGTTGAACTCCGACTTTGATTGTAATTCATTCAGATCATCCGCGAGTTTTCGTCGATGATCTCTGAGCTTTTCCAGTGAGTGCTTGTCCTTGAGCCGAACAAGCGCGCTGACGATTTGCTCCATGGCCTCGGACATTTGAGCTACCTCCGCCGATCCAGCCAGTCCCCGCACTGTCTCATACGGGAGGCCGCAAGACGCGGTAGTCCTGTATTCCCCAGGCCCAAGCTCTAGCGGCTTTCCGATTATCCGAGATTGCGGAATCATGGGGGATGCGAGAGCAAAAGATCACACTTGGGGAAATGCGCGCGGCCGGCGTGAACGGGCTCCTTATCTATTGCTCCGACTACCGTTGCAGCCACCACATGAAGATCAGCGCTGATCCATGGCCTGATGAAGTCCGGCTATCGGATCTGGAGCCGCGTTTCGTCTGCAAGGCGTGCGGCACACGAGGGGCGGACATTCGGCCGAACTTTGCGCCAGCAAGGATGGGCACTAAGGGATGGTAACCCGCAAGCCGATCGATCTTCCGCCGAACGTCGCTCGTGCCTTTGTGAAGGCCATGGAGGACTTTTTCGCAGAGCAAGACAAACACAAACAGGATGCTATAGCCGCCAACCAACTCAGTGTTATGAATCAGTTTCGCGGACAGCGTGACGACCCGCTTCGGCTCAGTGATATTAAGGAAATGTTTCGAGCGCTAAAGGGAATTGTGGGTTGACGATGAAAATGCCCGTCATGACGCCAGTAGAAGCCAAATGCGCCGAGTGCCAAGGCACCGGGTACACAGTGGTCGCGCATCCTAAGCGCCCCGCTGTCCAAATCTATCAGGTCTGTAAGGAATGTACCGGCAAGGGCCGCGTGGTCGCCAAGTGAGGCGTTCCTCAGTCTGGATGTTGATCTTCGTCGGCTCGACAATAGGTGGCATGGTGCCAGAGCTGTGGGGCGGTGACATGCTTTCCTATTCTGGCGTACTGCTCAGCGGCGTCGGTGCGTTCGCGGGGCTGTGGGTCGCATACAGGCTTTAAGCAAAAGATGGCGGCCAACCATGGCGGCTTTACTCATCCCAAATGCGTTCGCCGCACCTTTCACATTTGAATAAGCGAATTGTCTTCCCCTGCTCTGGATCGAGAAACTGATGGGTCTGTCGAAGGGCGGCAGAGCACGCCGGGCAGTGAAGAAACCGATCTCGCGCCAGTGTTTCTTGGTTGTCGTCGTTCATGCGCCACTTCTATCTGTACCGGCGCTAAGCTCAAAAGCGAGGGTTGGTTCCAAAATCAAGATTAGGACAACTCTAATCCATTTGGGACAGAGGCGGCCTTATTCCTTTGAAGCTATTTTCGCGATGGCCTTTTCCAACTCAGAAGCGAGCACCAGGAAGTGCGCGGCAAGACGTGCGAAAAGCTCGTGTTTATCTGCGTCGGTCGCTCTAGAGGCGATCCTGTCAAACTCTGCTGCTTGTTCCCGAAGCTTCGCTAACTGCGCCTGCATATCCTGCATGAGATGGGCTTACGTCGGCGGCTTAAGTTCGCCCTTTATCCAAGGGTCGTCAGCTTTCATCGGATCGTCTTTATCGCACTCGTCGCAGGCGAAAATCGACCCAACAGATGTTGTCCGGCGCTTTAAAGGGCGTTGGCACTTCGGACATTTGTCGGATGGCAATAATCGGGGCATGGTAGTCCGGCAGCGTAGTGGAACCGGGTTCCCCTGTCTGTCGCCTTGTCGACTCAACTCAAATTAGATCACTAGCCGGCCTTATGCCGTGGCCTAATTTGCTCCCGCGAATGGCCACTTGCGACCAATGGCCCTGAACCTTCTCGCGTCTGGCCCGTACCTATTTACAGGCTGGGGATTAATCGGCTCAGCTGGCGACAACAGCGCATCTGGGCACCGTTTCAAGCCCGGGGGCGCTGTTCGCGTTAGTGGCCTATTTTGAAATAAACCGGAGATCCCGCAAATGCGCCTCGTGGCAATTTTGGCTCTCGCTCTCGCGCTGTCTGGATGCAATGGCGATCGCATCAAAAGCAGCATGAATGGCCTCCAGGCGCAGCCGGAGATGGTGGGCGCCAACCGTTAGGCGGCCATCCGCGCGGGCTTCTTGTTGCTGAAGTGCGGCGGATTGCCTAAAGCTCAACTCTCGATCCTCCAGCAGACGACCGTCGGCAGATCGAACGCACCCATTGCGCCGGACATCATCGCGGCATCTACTTCGGCTTGAATTTCCTGATCTGTCTTGCGGCGCGTTCCGTCGCTATTGCCGCTTGTCATGCCCCAAACACAGAACGGCCGGCCCTCGGGGGGAGCAAGTCTGTCTTCCAGTTTCTCAAGACGCTTGCGCAGCAGGCTCATTGGTTGGTCATCCTTTCAAGCTTCTCAATGCGTTCGGACAAGTCTGTGGCTTCGACCGCCTTCACATAGGTGTCGACCAACTTGCTGATCTCCGCAGCCTCAGCCGGCGTAATCTCTCCGGCAGCGACCGCCGTCAGAACCGCCGACATCGTATTTGCGGCTTCCGAGATTCTGGTAATGACCGGAAAGTTGAACGTAACCGGCCGGTCCTTCCGCGGCGGCAAAATTCGATCCAGGCAAATCCGCAACGCCGTTAGGTCCCCAGCCAGGGCGAGATCGATTGCCTTCTGTGTCAGGGCCCGGGCTTGGCCATCCAAGAGTGATTCCAGCGCGAGAGTCGTCGCGTTGCGCGATCCCTGCGGTCGGCCGGCCGGGTTACCGGACTGGCCCTTTGCAAACCTTCCGGACTGCTTTCGCCCAGTACTATCCGGCTCGGTCATTGTGCTATTATCCGCAAAGCAAGGACAATCGATCCCATGACCTTACGCATTGCCTGCATCGCGGCCTTCACCATCCTGATGGTGGCTTTTCTGGCGTTGTGGCGCTGGTTCATCTACGAGCACCAGGCGTCATTTGCCGAATGGGCGGCGGCGATAGCGCTAATGGTGCTGGCGGGGCTGTGGCTCGATCGCTCGTCGCGGGTCCGCCGATGACTTGCCCGGCCAATCCACCGGCCCTTGTAAATCGCGGATCAACAGCGCGCCTTGGCTGGGCTCCATAAAACAGTTTCGTCGCATTTCGGGCTGCCTTGGCGTTGGCCAAAGAGGTCAACGCCTTGTCGATACCAACAGCAACAGCCGCCCCGGGCACGCCGCCATGACTGAAGCCCAACAGCGGCAACAGAGCATGCCGGGCGCCGCCGGCTATCTTGGCCAGCATCGGCGCTGTGCCGGAGGGATTTGTGGTGCCCTTGACCGGGATCATCTGCTTGTAGACGCCAGCCAGTTTCTGCATCAGTTCGCGTTCTTGAGATGTGAACAGGACATGCGAGAGCGCCTTGCCGTTGCCGTTCAGGAACTCATGCAACCGCTCAGAAATCTTCTGCGGTCCCCAATCAAGGCGTCCTTCGGTTGGCTCGGTAAGCTTGGTCCACATGCCCTGACGAACCGAGTCCCATCCTTCGGGGCTGATCTGACCTTTCAGTCTTTGTGCCAAGCGTACTGAAATGCCGCGATCGCCAGCGCCGGTACGGCCATAGAGATAATCAGCGACTTCGGTCGGCGAAGCGCCCATGCCGCCATCGCGGCCGGAAATCTTGGCAATGACGCGGTCGACTTCATCGCCCGGTGCCTTTGCAGCGGATGCGCGAAGATTGTCAGCATGCGCCAACATCCTGGCTTTTTCTGCCGGCGAATAGAGAACATCGGCAGTCGACTTGCCACGCCCGTTGATATGCTCGGCGATCCGGTCGGCGATTTGCGCAGGGTCGCGCGCTAGCATGCCGCCTGGCGCTTCAGTGATGCTGTGCCACATCCCTTGTCGGACGGCAGTAAACTCGGGCGAATTAGCGCCGTGCGTGTCCCGGATGTGCTGAGCCAACTTCGTTGCCGTCTGGCTATCGCCAAGCCCCGATCGGCCGAAGAGAGTTTCTGCCACACCCTGAGGCGTTGCGGGTTGACCGCCTTCACCGACAATCTTCTCGAGCGTGCGGCCTACCGTATCAGTTGCCGCGCGGGGCGCTTGAACTCTATTCCTTGCCGCGGTCGCGTATTGCTGAAGGGCAGCCCTTTCTTCCGGCGTAAACGCGACCTGAGAAAGAGCCTGGCTGTGCGTGCCGCCTAGAAAGCTTTCAATCCGATCGGCAATCTCGCCCGGCCCACGACCCGTCGGTCCTTCGGTGAGATGCGAAAATAAGCCCTGCTTATATGCCGCCCATTCCGGCGAGTTTTCACCGAATATCTGGCGAAGGCGCTGGGCAACTTGAACGGCCTGCGCGCCGCCAGGCCGGGCCTCGGGCCCGTACATAACCTGAGCCACGCGAGGGGCGGGAGCCGGATCCACACCGTTGCGACCGATGATGTCCTCGAGCACACGACCGACCTTGTCACCGCCGCCTTGAGAGGTGAACGTATTACGGTAGTCTGAATGAAGCTGACGCGCCGTTTGCAATTGGTTGAGGAACGCTTGTCCGTCACCAGAAAACCCGCCAGCTCCGACAACGTCGCGAACATGATTGTCGAAGGCGTTGATGATGCCGCGCATGGCGCGAACATCGGATTGAACCCCCGTTCTCATCGCTGCCGAGCGGGCATCGCTCGCCAAGCCGATCAATTGCTTTCGCACTTCCTCAACTGAGGACGGCGTAATCGGCCTTGGCGCCGGCCCAACACTGCCGCTTGCGTTTCTGACCAGTGGGCGATTTGGCTCAGCCGCATTCGGGAAACGGGCGCCTCCGACCTGATGGTCGATAATGCCCAAGGCCTGTTCGGCCATCGGGGTCGATGAATTGACGTAGACCGGGCTTTCGCCGGCGCTCAAACGTTGCCGAATGCTCTGACCAGCATTGCGAAAGCCGGCCGGTTCAAACTCACCAGGCATTTGCCGCATGGCCTCATAGGCCGCGCGCGTCCTTGCCCGTGCTGCTTCGGCTGCATCCCGAACCGCCTGTGATGTGATCTCGGCTGCGTGGTGCGTATTCTCTGCAAGGTTTGCGCCTTGAGCCAAGCCTGCGCGCGTCGCCTGTTGCTGCGTCTGCAATGCCTGATTGGCGGCTTGTTCGCTGGCGATAGCGGTCGAGGCTTCCCTTCTGGCAGCGTCCGAAATGATCTCTCCGGCTCTAGAGGGCAGCACAGTTGCGCTTTGACCTGAAGGATCAAGCGACGCGGCGATGTTACCGTGCTGCGCCTCAAGCGCGGCATTCTGTATCGCACGCGCAGCCTGGCGCGCCTGTTCGGCTTGACTCAATTCCGAAGCAACTTGCTCGCCGGCAACATGAGG
This sequence comes from Bradyrhizobium erythrophlei, assembly GCF_900142985.1. Classification (NCBI taxonomy): domain Bacteria; kingdom Pseudomonadati; phylum Pseudomonadota; class Alphaproteobacteria; order Hyphomicrobiales; family Nitrobacteraceae; genus Bradyrhizobium; species Bradyrhizobium erythrophlei. The sequence goes on along the minus strand of NZ_LT670849.1, from coordinate 1,026,435 downwards.
GGTGACGGGGGTTGGAGCGGCAGGGTTCAAGCCTTGGCCAATTTCGTCCTTAGCCTGATTGACGCGGGTGTCCTGCAAGTCGGCATGGCTTTGCGCGACCTCTTGAGCTTGATCGCCCCGGCCGCCGCGGAGCAGGATTTGCTCTTCGGCGGAAGCTGCGGGGTTTTGCGTCACTTGGGATTGCGTCAGTGGAACCTCGGTTGAACCGATCTTGACGGTATTCATGGGCGTAGTGGCTGCGGGGCGGAAACGATCCGCGATGGCAGAAGCAGTCTTGCCGACCGCGCGGCCGATCAACGGGCCGGCTATGCCTCCGCCCGCACCAAACTCGATTCCGCTGCCTACGTTCTCACCGCGCACGGCCGCATCGGCCCCACCAAGTACCGCACCCGAGGTCGCGCCTCGCACCATCATGCCGGGGAGGGTGCCCGTTAGGCCAAGTGCTTTCGCGCCAACCCCGGTTGCCCCCAACGGCGCCAACGCAAGCGTTCCACCAACCATTTTAGCCGCAGTGGATGCGATCGGATTTTCCTTGTCGTAAGTTTCAGATGCAGCCTTTTCCTGCTCCAAATTCTTGGCCGCCCGCTCCGAAATAGAGGCACCATCTGCGCCAACGCCAGTTATGGGATGCGCTAGAGCCGAGAGATAGGCGCCAACCTTGGGGACGGCGGCGCCAAGTACCGGGACGCCCTCAAGAGCCTTCTGCGCTGACATCGCACCTTCAGAAAATCGCTTATCATTACGGTCAAAGCCGGATTGCGGCGCCCCGGCCGTCAGCGACTTGTGGATCTCATCAACCGTCGCGTTCTGCTCGTCTGGCGAAAGCTTCAAAAAGCTATCGTCCACATTGACGCTGTGACCTTCGATGCTAAGAGTCGGCATTATTGGATGCTCCAGGTCACACCGGTAGATGTTTTCCCTGCCCCAGGTGTTGGCGCGACCGCCGGCTGAGCGCTAGACGCAGGCGCATTGCCTTTAAGCTTGGCGATCGCCGTTTCGATCTTCTCGAGTGACTTCCGACCTTCGGGTCCGATGAAGTCATACCGCTTCGCGCCTTCCGGCCCGAACAAATCGGTTGCCTGCTGCTGTAGCGCTTGCTGCTTAGACAAGATCAGATCGCGGTTAGATTCCAGCCCCGCAGCAAGTTCAGCGCTCGTCAAGTTAGAGCCGAGGCGTCCGCGCGATTCCTCGCGTTCATGCACGCCGCCGCCGGATGAGCCCGAATAAAGTTTGCCGATTTCGCCGGAGAACTTCGCGACGCGATCATTTAGCGCGTTGACCTTGGCCGCGTTTGCCGTTGTGCGGTTGCCTATAGCATTGGCGGTGTGCCCCAAGTCCGCAGAACCCAGCCCGTTGCTGTTGTTAAGATCAGCCGCTGCTTCGGCGGCTTCGCCAAGATGGCCGAGCGCCGTCCCCATCAGCACCTTTTGGCCGCCGACGGTGCTGGGCGACTGCGATCCCAACTCGGTATTGAATTTGTTGCGTGAGGTGTACGTGCCCGTGGTAAAGCCCTGTTCGTATCGCGCGACGTAGGGCATCAGCTTTTGCAAGTTACGGCCCGTTCCGGACATATTGCCGTCTGCGATGTCCTTGACCGCAGCAGCGGTCACAGGATCAAGCGATTTCAAGAAGCCTTCGTCTCGGCGCGTAACGGGATCGTAATTCGGCTCGGCATGAGAGACGGAAGAAATTGCGTTACCACCTGGTGTGATTTCCTTCCCGGCAGTATCGTATAATTTACCCGCTGCCTCGTCAGCGAACGCTGGCGTTTCGTTGCCAAGCGCATCTTTGATCACTGTAAACTTGCGCTGCTTCGCGCCAAACATCTGCGGAACGATCTGCTGCATGATCACGGGATTGCCGGCCGCAGCGCGCGCCATATCTTCCGGCATGCCGCGCTTGATCAAGGCTTGTACTGTTTGGTTTTGGTTATTTGATCTCTGGTCGATCGGCAGTGCGGCGGCGGCTTGGGTAAAGCCGCGGGACAGCCCCGTCCCCCAGCTCGGGGCGCCCGCCAGTCCGCCGGCAGCTGCCAATAACGTTGCGGTATGAGCACCAGTAGCATCGCTAAAATCCTTTATACCTTGGCCGATGCGGCCGAGGAGGGAGGATTGCGGCACGGGAGGCGCGTTTTGGGGTTGAACAGGCACGTTTGATTTCTGGGTCGTGTCGTCGACGCTCGGCGTCGGTGGCGGCGAGGAAGCTGCTGCCGGGGTTGGCGCGGCTACCGGACGCGGCTGCGGCATTGGGACTGTGGCGGGCGCGGTCGCATTGCTGTTCGCGACCGCTGGCGGCAGGGCTGGCGCGACAGGAGGGCTTGGAGCGATAGGCACATCTTTACCGTCTAACCCATGAGTCCATCCCGGCGAGGGTGTTGCCACCATCGGCGACAATGCTCCAAAGGGAGCTGGCGCCGTCATTGCTTGATTGCCAGAAATACCTACCGAGACAGGAGGCTGCACACCAGTTTCGAATACGCCCTTTGCCGCTTCTTTTGCCGCATCTTCTTTCTTCTTTTTGTCGTAGGGGTCGTAAGGCGAACCAGAAATGGCTTTTGCAAGCGCGTCCGTGTCGCCAGCGTCGGGATTTAGTGCGGCATAGTTCGGCCCCCCGCTCAAGATACCTTGCGGCAGATAGCTCATGATGTCGTCGAGGATGCCCGCCATTAGTGCCCGATCCCATTCGCAAAAGAGTTCAGAAGTTCAAAGTGGATGTGGAACGCCCAGAGCACGTCCTCGAACTCTTCGAGCGAAGCCGCCGGCATACCGACAATAGCCCGCGCTCGATTGTGCTCATCGAGCCGAGTGGCCAACCACTCCGGATCGTTCTTGGCCTCGAGGAGGAACGCAGAGGCGGCATTCACCGCAGCGGCTATTTGCTCGGTGCTCGCGGCCTGACACATCCATTGGTGAGCACGCCAACTTCGCGTGGCCGCCGGATCTTGGTCCAGGTAACCGGCGATTGCTGCCCTGCGGAGCGCCTCATCATTCTCGGTCAGTGCATCGCCGGTCATGCGGCACCGCCCTGCATCGTAGACAGCGGATTTTTGCCAAACGCGGCGAGAAATTGCAGCGGATTAATGCCCTGGGAGCCGACCGGCTTCGCCATCTGAATCGGCTGCAACGAAGGTATCGCAGCGGGCGCCAACAGCTTCTGAGCTTGGGCCATGAGCGCCAATTGGCCGTCTTGATCTTTTGGCCTCTGCTGACCGTTCAATATGCCGAACTGCGCTGTCGGCTGAACATTTAGCGGCGCGCCAGGCGTTGCAGTCGTCGACGCGTCAGGCTGAGGCTGCGATGGTTGCGGCTGTGCCGGCAACTGAGGCGCAAGCGATGCGAACGGGCCGCCAGCGAAAAAAGAGCTCCAGTCCATTTCAGGTCCCAGCATCCTGCGAAATTTGAATGCCGTCGGCGCGCAGCCTATCGATCACGCTCCTGCGGACATATTCCGAAGCGGTCATGAGGTGCCGCGCCGCCGCGGTATCAATCGCAACGGGAAGGGCCGGAGGACAGCGCACACGGATAAGGTCCGTGAACCGGGTGGAATCGTCGGATTTGCGGAGGGCTTCAGTCATTAGATTGCTTCCCATCAGAGCACCCGTAGGAGGTAGGTAACACCGACGGTCGGTTGCACCACTGGCATAGCGGTCTGCGCTACATTGCCGTTGAGGTTGAAGGCGGCTGAGATGCCCGTCGTCGAAGAGCCGGTGGTTCCACCGGAAGGGGTAGCGGCCGTCAAACCGCCGCCGCCCGTTGCTGCCGAGAACGGATTGCCAAGCACCGCCGTGAAGCTGTGGGTATGGCCAGGATCGGTTATCGTAACTGCGACGTTAGTATTTGGTAGGTTAGATCTAGCAAAAGTATACGATTGCGCACCATTCGCACACGTTGCACCCACGCTCGTCATCGCCGTACCGCAGCCCGTCGACGCTGATGTCAGACGATTGGCGGCAGAAAAGCCAGGCATGGTATCTAGGCCGGCAGGCACGCGGCCGCTCAGATCGATGATCTGGAATTGCCCACCGGGGCACGATCCGCTCGCGGGCGTTCCAAGCGCAGTCCAGTAAGTCACATAAGTAGTCGTGCTCAGACACTGACCGGCCGGAAACACGAAATTGCTATTCGGAACAGTCGACAGCGTATATGGAACAAGTCCACCTAGCGGCACCGTCAAAGCGCTGCCATAGAAGTCGCGCAGCATCCATGCGCTGTTCGCAACTGAAAACCGGAACGTATATGGCGAACCCTGAATTAGGCTTGCCGCCCCTACCCCGACGCCGGCCGCACTCTGAATTGGATAGGCATTGCAAGTATCGGCCAGCAGAGTCGGCGACACACCATTGGTCGCGCTCATCGTAATCGAAAGCTGCTGACCATCGTTCGGAACACTTGAGCCGGCAGTACATAGACCTTGATTTGTCGTGACGAGGTAAGCGGTCGAGCTGCCGGTCGTGGTTAGTAATCCCGAGATATCGTCGCGGTAGGAGGCCAATGCGGCCATCATGGAACGAGCGCTATCATTGATCGAAGAGGGCGGCTGATTTTCACGCCAGTTTATGGCTGGGTCGCTACTGGCGTTTGAAGATGAGGTGGTTGACCACTGCCAAACACTGGATTGAGCCACGCTGATCACGAAGGGAGACCAACATATAATTGCCAGCGCGGTCCAGAAGCGATTACCGCGAAGCATCTTTATCGTCCCATGCTGTCGCAACGATGAGCACGAAGAGGGTGGACAAGGAGCTTACCGCCCATTGCACCAAACTGTGGTGCGCGCCGCTGAGCAATGTCGGCGCCCAACAAAACGCGACTACCCCAGCAATCCAAACTTGATTGCTGTAGGCCACCCAATAGTTACGAAAGACTTTGCCCATGGTCGGCTCCATCGTCTGCGTCTAACCTGCGGACCCAATCCGCGAGAGGGGTAAGACTGGCAGCGTTGGAGCGGCGCGAGTGTGCGCAGACCAAATCAGCTAGTGGCAGCAATGTAGCGCCCATAGGTGGTACGATCAAGGTGGATCGCGTTAACAGGTCGAAACGCTAACGTGGCAACTCAGCGAGGAATGGCCCGGCGGTCGTTGATGAGTCCGCCATGCGTGTTAAGCCATCAGAGCGCTTTGCGCACTTCTGAGGAAGGCGACGCTAATCCCAGAGCCCGCGGCTTACGGTGTCGCCCCTTTTTGTCGTCCCATCTTCCAGCAGAGTTTCGTCTAACGAGACCAACTGGCCCTTACCAAACTTAGCGATTCCTGTCGGAAACGAACGATAGTAATCACTGATGTACCAGCGAATCCTCGTGGCGATTTGGCTACGATCAAGACGTCCCTCGAGTAGAGAAATTATGACCTCATTGATTACCGCGTCCTTTTCAGGAAAGTTATCCGGTAGCATTCTCTTGATCATCTGCTGATCCGCCGGATCCCAATCGTATTTGAAGGTGCCGACGGGGACCTCGAGTACGGGGTTTGAACTGGGGCTAATTCGTTTCTCGATTTCGACCCGCACAAGCCGATTGAACTCAGGATGCATTCGCCGATACCGATAGAATGCTGCCGCATTCGCCAGTACCAACGACGGGTTGCGGCGAATGCCGCCCCTCGCGATGCCGTGAATGATTTGCTTGATTGGCCGTCCATTTCGCAATGCATTCGTAACGTTTGCGATCGCCTCAGGCGTTATAGTGCCAGCTCGAGCATTCCGAATCCGATCGCACTTCAGACACCGGCGGCATTCGTAGCCGTCTTTGCTATAGTAAATGCGCCCGGCGTCGAGTGGGTGTCCGTTGATGCAAAGTATCCTGTACAGTTTAGGAGACTTCAATGCATCGGCGGCCTTTGCATTGATCTTCGCAAGCCGTGCAGCCTCCGCACCCCATTCCGGATAAAGCGAACAGTGGGTACGAAATTTATACATTCGTGCGATCGGCGGTCCAAAGCGCTTCTCTCCGCCAGCAATACGCTTCAACGTTCGACCGGCGCGCAAGGCAGCCATAAAGTCATTAGCTTGTGACCGCGTCATTGGCCGTGGGCAACGGCTCGCGGCGTCATTCAAGTCGTCCAGGCAGGCGCCGACGTTAGCGCAACCGGTTGGGTGCGGGCAGTTAGCGCAGATTTTCGGCTGAGAATGACGGCGACTTGAATGACGTGCCATGAGCCTGCTCCGTTGCGCGTGATTGCGCGCACGAAGCGGGCTCCTGAGTCGCGGCGGGCCTTCGACAGAAAAACGGTCGTGCGAAAAGATAAGGTGATGGAGTTAGGTCAGGCCTACTGCTTGTACCGACTCGTTGCTGGTTCGTTCGAGACCATCAATGGGCGTTAGCTCTTCGAGCTACCCCTCCCATCTTAGGGTGGGGTAGCGTTGGCCTGCACGAAGCTAGCTTTGTGGCTGACTTTCGCGGTTACCTTGAAAGCCTCTCAGGAATTTAGCTTCCAGAGGGATTCAGCGTTGGGTCTTCGCCGCCGGGCCTCGACGGGTCGAAACGATCAAGCACTCGTGGCGTGACAATGATCGGCCTGTTCACCTGATTGTAGGCTCCGCGAAGATCCGACAGGTCACGGCCGAAATAAGCCTTGCTCCGGTGGTGCTCAGACGCCGCTGCCATTTGGACCGCCAATCCTGAGATCAGCAGCGCGCCGAAGATGGTAAGTGCTGTCTTCTGCATGGTCGTCTCCATCGTTGGACTGTGGGGTATTGCGTCTTGATGCACCCCTTCATCAATTCCATCCAACATGGCCCACACGTGCGGAGGCGCGTGTGGTTCGCCTCACATTTCACGAAGGCTTGACGGCACTTGGCGCCCGCCGCGAATGGCGGGCTTCTTTTACAAGGCGCTCCCGGCCGGCCTTCGCGTGTGCAGTATTGCCTTCGACCTCCGGTTGCGCTTGGATGGCTTAAAACTTCATGCAACCGGGAGGCGCATATGACTGATCCCGCTCGGCTGATCTCAATACTCCGCTGTCGTGAACTCAGCGTGCATATGGGTGTACCCAAGAGCAGCGCAGAGATGGAAACGGTGGAACCCCTCCCATAATCTGTATCGTTGTTCGCCCGGGCGATGGATCAGTAACAACGGCGGAAGAGGGATCCTATCTCGTATGGCCAGCAGAATGCTGGCACTGCGGATCACGCCAGGCCGATCTGGATCGGGCTTGTCGAAGTTGGGCGTGCCGACGCTTCGTCTTGCAGGGTCGATCAACGCAATCGGGATTGGTCGTCCCGACGTGCTCGCAGGCGCCGCCGACGACGGTTTGAAGTCGGCCAATCCCGCCTTCACGATCAACGCGCGTGCCTCATCCAACACCATCGGATCGATCGGCATCAACGGCCCCTTTTTCTCACGACCTCCTAAACTCAGTTCGAGTAGAACGCCGCAACGAAATCGCAATGAATTGGGTGAAACGACCGTGAACAAAACGTGGCGGAAACACCGGTCGAACCGAGAAAAAACAACGACTTAGAAAATGAGCACTGCGTTCGGGACGCAGGGGTCGCAGGTTCGAATCCTGCCGCTCCGACCATTCTCCCAAATCCTTTTAGATACTACCGTTTTCGGGCGCAACGACTGGCAGCCATGATTAATATCCTGCCCGACGGGCCGGTTGGCCGCGCCTTCATCCTGGCTTGGCTGATCCTGCCGATCTCGCCCGAAGCCTGAATTCTGATTTCAATTCGGGGAAATGTTCGCGGCTTTGATCACGTCACGCCACTTTTGCGTTTCGTTCAAAATGGTGGCCGCGAAATCTTCTGGCGTGCTTTCGATTGGTTCGATGCCGGCGGCCTGCAATTTTTCCCGAACGGCGGGGTCGCCAAGCGCCGTTCGAATTTCGCGGTTCAATTTCGCAACGATCGCGGGCGGCGTCTTTGCAGGTACGACGATCCCCTGCCACGCCGAGGCTTCGTAGCCGGAATAGCCCAGTTCGGCGACGGTGGGCACATCCGGAAACTCCACTGAGCGTTGCGGGGAGGCGCTGGCCAGCACCCTCAGCAAACCTGCCTTGAGGGGCTCGCGCGCAGTCGCCACGTCCAGCATCATGACCGGAACCTGTCCGGAAATGACGTCTTTCAATGCCGCGGCCGCGCCTTTATAGGGGACGTGGACCATTCGCACGCCGGCACGATTGAGCAATAGCTCCATGGCGAGCTGGTGCGGGCTTCCCGAGCCGGCCGACGCATACACCAGCTTGTCCGGCGAAGCTTTGGCCATCGCGATCAGATCGGCCAGGGAATTGGCGGCGAACGCCGGACTGACAACCAACAGAAAGGCGAATCTTCCCGTCAGCGATACCGGCGCGAAATCTCTGGCCGGATCATAAGGGAGGTTTCGGTAAAGGCTCGGATTGAAGGCGTAGGTCGTCAATGAGGACGACAGCAATGTATAGCCGTCGGGGGTGGCGCGCGCCACCGCCGAGGCCCCAATCTGGGTACCGGCTCCCGGCCGATTTTCGACGATAACCGGTTGATGCAGGGATGCGGAAAGCCGTTCGGCGATAAGGCGGGCCAGGAGATCGGTGCCGCCGCCGGGCTCGAACGGGACGACCATCTTGATCGGATGAGATGGATATTCGTCGGCCCGCGTTGCCGCGGGCGAGACCAACGTCAGCATGAGAGACATACCGATCGCCAGCAGGCGATCCGTCCTGGTTGATGACGTCATCTTCACAATCATCGCCGCAACGTCCTGACACATGGTTGAAGCAAGCAGTGATCCGGTGCTGAATCCGGCGGGCGGCTATCTGGAAGCCGAGACGCCGGCCCCGGAGATTTCGACGTCCTGCTCACCGTTGCCGCCGCTCACGCCGATCGCACCGACAAGCTTGCCATCGACCACGATCGGGGCGCCGCCCGGCGCACCTGCGATGCCCGGAAACGTCAGAAAAAACAGATGGCCGGCTTCTATTCCGTCATAGAAGGCCTTCGTTGGGCGTCGGTATCGCGCCGCTGCCGCAGCCTTCTGTTGCGCAAGCTGGATTGCCGAATAGGGCGCACCGTTCATTTTGACGAAGTAGACGAGGTCGCCGGTCGGCTCGACCACGGCCACGGCGCTCGGAACGCCGATCTCGCGTGCCTTGGCCGTGGCAGCGTCGGCAATCCTTTGCGCCAGCTCGGCCGCAATGGGTGTGCCAAAAGGAGCCGCCGGAGGCGGCGCCGGTTGCTGACTGCCCATCGTTGGCTGAGGCGTTTGCGCGGCAACCCCGGTCACCACCGCGGTAGTCAGCAAAATCGCCGCAACTGCCGTATTCACTTTCATCGGCTTGCTCCTGCGTCCAGGCTTTGCGTGCCGGGCACGGCCGGTGGGCCCACGTCGTAAGGCGGTTGACTTTGTCAATTTTATATCGTTTCATTCGAAACAATCACACGCCAGTAGCTGAGTCAATGCAGGCTGATCCTCACAACCCACAAGCCACGAGCCTCGCCAAATCCCGCGCTGCCGCCGGCTCCGGGGGACTGATCCTCCGCGACTTTCTGCCGTACCGGATTGCAGTGCTGGCCCGCGGCATAAGCGGCTCCCTGGGCAGGAAATATCGGGACCTTGGCATCACCATTCCCGAGTGGCGTCTGATCGCCCATCTTGCGGAAGTTGGCGCTTGCTCGTCCGGCGAAATCTGCGCCCGGACGGCGATGGACAAGGCCAAGGTCAACCGCGCCGTCATCAGACTTGTCGCGGCGGGGTATGTTCTTGCGGGTATCTCCCCGCACGACCGACGGGTCAATGTGTTGAAGCTCACCGCAAAGGGACAAAAAATCTACGAGCGGATCGTGCCGATTGCGCTCGACCACGAAAGCTCGCTGCTTGCACCGTTGTCGCAGGCGGAGCTGAAGGAGCTTGTGCGGATCATTGCAAAACTCCAGTCACGGGTGGACAGCATGTGGACCGCCACCGATCCAGCCGAATAGAAATCGATAGTGATCTGAGTTCGAGAGGTCGGCATATGAACGTCGATGTTCATTCTCACATCGTCGATCGTCAGTATCTGAGCGATCTGGTGTCAACGCTCGGGCTTGCGACCGAATCGACCAGCGACGGCAAACACCTTTTCAGAAGGGGTGGATCGACGGTCGCGTGGTCCCGCGAAGATATGTTCGACGTCGATCATCGCCTGGACGAGATGGACAAGAAGGACATCGCTGTACGGATCCTGTCGCTCAGTGCGCCGAATGTCTACCTGTGGGACGGGATCGACCAGGCGAAGGCCGCGCGCCAGATCAACGATGCCCTGGCCAGACTTTGCCGCCGATCTCCCGACAGGCTGATCGGCCTGGCAAGTCTGCCGCTGAAGGATATTGACGCTTCGCTCGCCGAACTCGACCGCTGTGTCAACGATCTCGGGATGAAGGGCGTCATCATCGGGTCGAACATCGACGGCCTTCAGCTTGACGATCCCAGATTTGAGCCGGTTTGGGCGAAGATCAACGAGCTTCGCCTCCCGGTGTTCGAACACCCGATGTTCCCTCGCAATAGCGCAGGGCTTGAAGGATTCGAATTGCCGTTGCGGCTCGGGCTCATCTTCGACACCACGCTCGTGGCCACGCGGCTCATCTATTCGGGGATATTCGAACGCTATCCGGATTTTCCCTACATCATGGCGCATACGGGTGGCGCGCTGTTGATGGCCATGGAGCGTCTGGACAACGGCTACCGACTCTTTCCCGATTGTCGGCGCTATATTTCGAAGCTGCCAAGCGAGTATGCGAAGCGGCTTTACTACGACACCACGGCGTTCGACGAAAATGCATTGATCTTCGCGATGAAGGCGGTTGGACCTCGCCAGCTCCTTTTCGGCACCGACGATCCCTTTATCAACGCCGATACGTCTCACGTCACGAAGCTGCCGGTCAGCGCGGCCGACAAGAAGCTGGTACTTGGTGCTAACGCCATTCGTATATTTGGCTTGTAGGCTCGAAAGGTTGCTGCCTGACAAGATCAGGTGAGGACTTCAGGACCAGACGTCGCTGGCGCAACTCTTCGACGCCTCTATTTGCTCGTTGCGGCTTGAAGGATCGGAATGAGCCGTGCGGCCTCGTTTTTCACGAGATCGGCGAGCGGCTTTGGCCCGCGGCGGCTAGGCGCGATGTTATCGGCGCCGAGTTCAGCCAGGCGCTTTTTGACCTGCGGCTCGTCGAGCCCCTCGTTCAGGGCGGCCGCGAGCTTGTCGACGACCGGCTTCGGCGTGCCGGCCGGGGCAAACACCGCGTATTTCACAGCGACGTCGAACTCGCCGAGGCCCTGTTCGTCGGAAGTGGGAACGTCAGGCAGCATCGGACTGCGCTGCCTGGCGGCGATCGCGAGCGCCCGCACCGCGCCGGCCTGGACCTGCGCTAATGTTCCGAGCACCGGATCGCACTCATAGTCGATTTCGCCCGAGAGCATCGCATTGAGGACCGGAGCGGTCCCGGTAAACGGGACGAGCGTCGGTTTGATGCCGATCGCAGCGTTGAGCAGCAGGCACCCGATATAGGAGATCGAGCCGACGCCGGCGTGGCCGACATTGAGCTTGTTGGCGTTGGCCTTGGCGTAGGCGACGAATTCACGCAGGTCTTTCGCGGGCAGGTCTTTGCGGACCACGAGCAGTTCGGGATATTCGGCCGCGAGCCCGACCGGCTCGAAATCCTTCTGCGGGTCATACTTCAGGTCGGGGTAGAACGCCGGCGCCAACGCATTGGTCGACATGTGGCCGAACAGGATCGTGTAGCCATCGGGGTTGGCGCGCGAAGCGCGGAGCGCGCCGATCGTGCCGCCGGCGCCGTTGATGTTCTCCACGATGACACTGCGGCCGAGGTGGCGCGAAAAAACGTCGGCGACAATTCGCCCCGTGATATCGGCCGGTCCGCCGACGGCAAACGGGACGATCATGGTGATCGTTCTCGCGGGATAGTCCTCGGTATGAGCAGGCGCGCTCAATCCGCTTGCCATCAGCAAAAGTGCGGCTGCCAGCCAATGCCTCGTCACGCTGCCTCCCTCTATCTTTTGAGGTCAGCATGTGCCGGTTGGCCAGCCAAATCAAAGCAATTTGGCGAATTTCCGCGCACATGTGTGCATGGAGCAATGCCTAGTGTGGCGACGCTGACATTCCTTTCAGTGGTCCCGCGAGTTCTTCGAAGGAACGTCTGCGTCAAAGCCACACTAGAATCATATGGTTGCTAGTGTCCCTTTGGTTCTGACATTCGTAAAAGTGCCCGCCGCGATAGGATCCGAATGTCAGAACCGGACACTAGCGCGCATTCCCCGTGGTCCCGCTGGCGCCGCCTGGGCCCGTAAATGCGTTATCGAACAATTGCCCGATCGGTTGCCAGCTTCGGCCGTCGAACTGCACCAGCCGCATTTCCTTGACGGGACGAAAATCGCTCGGGCTCGTGGTGATCGCAATTCCCGGCAGCGTTACCGAGCTGCGAAAATTTTTCAGCGATTGCGCCTGCTGCATGACGTTCTCGCGCGAGAAATCGTCGCCGCATTGCCTCAAGACCTGAGCTAGCGTTTCAGCGACCGCATAACCGAAGACCGCGTAAGAGTCTTCCTTGTCGCCTTCCGGATAATACCGGTCCATGAAGGCGAGATACTCCTTCATGGCGACATCGTCTTTCCAGGCGGGATCGCTGCCGTCCTTCAGGAACGCCGTCGAGATCACGCCGATCGCGTTTTCCAGTCCGCCGGGCCGTAGCGCGTTGGCAATCGAGGCGGCAGCGTTATCCAGAATGAGCACGGGGTGCCAGCCGGATTCGCCCAAGCGCCGGATCACCTGAGCCGCCATTGCCGGCGCGCCGTCGAATACCAGGATCTCCACGCCTGACTTGTGCAGCAGATCGAGCTGCGCGCCAAGCGAGCGGTCAGTTGCATCGAAAGCAGTATCGGCAACGATCATTCGCGCCGCATCGCCCAAGCCTTCCTGCATGCCCCGGAAAAGATCGCGGCCGAACTCGTCGTTCTGCCACAGGACGCCGATCTTCTTTTCGGGATAATAGGCCTGGATGTAGTTTGCGAAGATGCGTCCCTCGGTGCGGAACGCGGGCGGCCATCCCATGGTCCAGGGAAAGTCCTTTGGATTGGCCCATTGGTCGTCGCCGGACGCGACGAACAACTGAGGAATGCGCTTCTCGTTGAGATATTTTCGAACTGCGAGGTTACTCGGCGTTCCGAACGAGCCGAACACGAACAGCGCGTTCTCCGCTTCGACAAGGTTGCGCGTAAGGTCGACCGCCTGCAATGGATCGGAACTATCGTCGTAGGAAATGAATTCAACGGTTCGCCCGTTGATGCCGCCGCGCTCGTTGAGCATCCGGAAATAGGCGGCCTCGGCCCGCCCAATGGCGCCGAAGGCCGCAAGCTGTCCGGTATACGGCATGAGATTGCCGACGCGAATGGTGGCGTCGGACGATCTGAGAAGGGGATCGCCGGACGCGGCGAACGGCCACGCGGCAAAAAACCCGGCGACAATCCATCTGAACATGCCCATCTCCCATCATACGCGTGGGTCGAACTTCGCTCACCGGAATTGTACCATGTGCTGGCGGAAGGACTACGACCTACCGCGCGCATGGCCGTCGGTTCCGGCATTCGTACCGGGCACCAATGTCGGAACCGGGGCATGGCGAGCGGGAACCGGCCTCACACTTCGAGCTTGTCGCCGCCTTTGAGGTGGAGAATTTCGCGGGCCTCGTCGGCGCTTGCGATCTCAAGGCCGAGGCCCTCGATGATCTTGCGGGCGAGCAGCACCTGCTCGGCGTTCGAGGCCGCCATCCGGCCCGGCGCAGCCCACAACGAGTCCTCCAGACCGACGCGGACGTTGCCGCCCATGGCGGCCGCCATCGCCGCGATCGGCAGTTGATTGCGGCCCGCGCCCAGCACCGACCAGATCATCTTGTCGCCGAACAGCCGGTCGGCGGTCCGCTTCATGTGCAGCACGTCGTCGGGATGCGCGCCAATGCCGCCTTGCAGGCCGAACACGGTCTGGATGAAGAGCGGCGGCTTCACCAGGCCCTGATCGAGGAAATATTTGAGATTGTAGAGATGGGCGGTGTCATAGCATTCGAACTCGAAACGCGAGCCTGATTCCGCAAGCGTCGTAAGGACATATTCGATGTCCTGAAAGGTATTACGGAACACGATGTCCTTGTTTTCGACATGCTTGCGCTCCCACTCGTGCTCGAACTTGTTGAAGCGGTTGAGCATGCCGAAGAAGGCGAAGTTCATCGATCCCATGTTCAGCGACGCGACTTCGGGCTTGTAGGTCGCCGCCGGGCGCACCCGTTCGTCCACTGTCATGGTCGGCGCGCCGCCGGTGGTGAGATTGATCACGCAATTCGAGCGTTGCTTGATGACCTTCAGAAACGGTGCGAAGGCCTCCGGGCTTTGATCGGGCTGGCCGGTCTTCGGATTGCGCGCATGCAGATGAACAATCGCGGCGCCTGCTTCCGCGGCCTCGACGGCGGCGTCCGCGATCTCCTGTGGCGTCACCGGAAGCGCCTTCGACATCGAGGGCGTGTGGATCGCGCCGGTCACGGCGCAGGTGATGATGACTTTGCGGGGGGCCATGGATTTTTCCTTTTTGTTGAGGGGATTAGAATCAGGATTTGTCGGCTTGCTTGATCTTGTGGGCGGCGAGCGCCGCCAGGCGTTCGTTGCGCCGGGCGGTCAGGGCGGCAATGCGCTCGGTCTCCGGCTGATGCGGCCACGCCGCGATCACCTGTTCGACATTTGGGCTTTCATAGACGGCGGGACCCGCGGCCGATTCGGCGAGTTCCTTGTAGAAGCCGGTATAGCGCGCGCAATAGTCGGGGATGCCGCCGGGGGCGTTGAGTTCGATGGTCTCGAAGGGTCCAAGGAACGACCATCGCAGGCCGAGCCCGTCCTTGACGGTGTGGTCGAGATCTTCCGCGGAGATGTAGCCTTCACCGACCAGGCGGAACGCTTCGGCGAGCAGGGCGCCTTGCAGGCGGTTCAGCACAAAGCCGTTGATCTCTTTGGTGATCGTGACCGGCACCTGTCCGATCTCGCGATAGATGGCTCGCGCGCGCTCGATCGCTTCCAACGACGTCCACGGCGCGCCGCAAAGCTCGACCAGCGGCACCAGATGCGGCGGATTGACGGGATGGCCGACCAGGCAGCGCGCCCGGCCGGGCAAATCCTCGGTAAAGCGCGAGGCCGTGATGGCTGACGTCGATGAGACCAGCAACGCATCCTTTTGCGTCATTCGGTCGAGCTGGGCGAAGATGACCCGCTTGTCCTCGACCTTTTCCGGTCCGTTCTCCTGGACAAACTCGACGTCGCGCACGGCTTCCTCAAGACTACCAGCCACCGATACGCGTGCGACCGCGCCATCGGGATCGTCGGCGAGGCCATGGCGCGCCAGCATGTGCAGCTCGTCGCGAATAAGGCGCGGGGCGGCCTTGAGTGTCGCGACATGTGGATCGGTCAAGCGGACGTGCCATCCCGCGCGCGCGAAGATCGCGGCCCAGGCACGGCCGATCAATCCTGCGCCCACGATGGCGACGTTGCGTTCAGCGTTGGCCATGTCTGTCACCGATTTTCCTTCATGGGTTCATAGCCACAGCACCTTGCGGCGCAGGTCGAGATCATCGCGCAGCGCGCGCGACGGCCCCTGATGGAGGACCTGGCCGCGCTCCAGCGCCACCGTTGTATCGGACAAAGCCAGCGCCAGGTCGAGATGGTGATCGACGATGATGATGGCGATCTCCTTGCGCAGCCGGTCGAAGGCTTCGAACAATTGCTCGACCACGGCCGGCGCCAGCCCCTCGAAGGGCTCATCCAGCAGCAGCACCCGCACGTCGCCCGACAGTGCACGCGCGACCGCGACCATCTGCTGCTCGCCACCGGAGAGATAATCCGCGGGGCTGTCGAGCCGTTCACGGATGCGCGGAAAATATTCGTAGACGCGCTCGCGCGTCCAATGCACGCCGTGGCCGGTCTGCCGTTTCAACCCGCCGAGCTCGAGATTTTGTTCGACGCTCATGCCCGCAAAGAGACCGCGGCCCTGCGGCACGTAGCCGATGCCAAGGCGCGCATGCTGCGCCGAGGATCGTCCGATCAGTTCGGTTCCCCCGAGCGCGATCGATCCGCTTGCCGCCGGCGTTATCCCGATCAGCGTCTTGAGCAAGGTCGATTTTCCCGCGCCGTTGCGCCCGAGCAGGGCAACGATCTCGTTGTCGTGCAGGGTGAAGCTGACGTCGTTGAGGATGTGGCTCTTGCCGTAGAAAGTATTGATGTGGTCGATTGCAAGTAGCTTGGTCGTGCCGCTTGCCGTCTCTCGTGGCCGCGCGGCGACCTCGGCCGCTCCTGATCCGATATAGACTTCCTGCACTCGCTTGCTCTGGCGGGCATCTTCCGCGCTGCCGTCGAGCAACACGCGGCCCTCGTTCATCACGGTGACGCGATCGGCCAACTGAAACACGCGATCGATGTCGTGCTCGACGAGTAGCACCGGAATGTCGGCCGAGATGCGCTTGATGATGGCGGCAATCCGCTCACGTTCGGCCGCCGCAAGGCCGGCGAGCGGCTCATCCAGAAGCAGCACCCGTGGTGCGGTCGCGACCGCAACGCCCATGTCGAGCAGGCGCTGGCCGCCATAGGACAATGTTCCGGCCTCGGCCTCCTCGATGCCGGCGAGACCGAGATAGCGGATGACCGCATCGGTCTCGGCATTCACCGGGCCGATCGAGAGCGCCGGCGTCCACGGATCGAAGCGGTGCGGATGCCGTGCCTGCACCGCGAGGCGGATGTTTTCGGAAACGCTCAGCGCGGGAAAAAGGTTGGTGATCTGGAACGACCGGCCGATGCCGGCACGCGCGATCTGTTCAGGCGTTTCTCCGGCGATCGGCCGGCCCATCAGCGACACTTCGCCGGCATCCGGACGGTAGAGGCCGGATAGAAGATTGAACGCTGTCGTCTTGCCGGCGCCGTTCGGTCCGATCAAGGCATGCAGCGTCCGGTCCGCGATGGAAATGTCGACACCTTGAACCGCCTTGATGCCGCCGAAGCTTTTGACAATCGCGCGCGCTGACAGCACCGCGCCGTCAGTGTGCGATTTCGGCCGCAGGAATTCCGGCAGCGGCAGCACGTCGACGCGACGCCCGGCCATCGCGGCGTCTTCGACGATCTTTTTCCGGAAGGGAGCCATCAGTCGCCCGGCGACGCCGACAAGACCCGTCGGCGAAAACACGACGAACGCGACGAAGATGAGGCCGAACCAGAACAGCCAGTTTTCTGTGTAGATAGAGAGGAATTCGCGGAACAGGATGAAGAACAGCGCGCCGAGCGCTGGCCCCAAGAAATTCCGCATGCCGCCGATCACGACCATCGCCAGCAGATCGCCGGAGAATGACACCGAGATCGGATCGGCCGACGTCATGCGGTTCTGGAACAGCAGCAGGATGCCGGCGAGCCCCGTGATCGACGCGGACAGCGTGAAGGCGATGAGCTTGTAAAGATTGGCCGGGTAGCCGAGGAACCGGGCGCGTTGTTCGTTTTCGCGGATCGCGACCAGCGCGTGGCCGATGGCGGAGCGATGAAACCGCCACAACAGGATCATCGTGACGAAAGCAATCGCCGCGACGAACCAGTAATAGACGGTGGAGGACTCCAGGTTGAACCCGAACAGCGAGGGCCGCGTGATGCCGCCGAGTCCGTTCTCGCCGCCGGTCACTTCAGTCCAGCGAAACGACACCGTGTAAAGCATCGCAGCCAGCGCCAGCGTTAGCAGCGAGAAGTAGACGCCGCGCCGCCGCAGGATCAGGAACCCGAACGCGGCCGAGATCACCGCGACCACCAGTACGCCCGCAATCGCCGGACCGAAGAACTGGTCGTGCATCAGGTTGCGCTGGAGTAGCGCGGCGGCATAGGCGGCGAGCCCAAACCAGGCGCCATGGCCGAACGATACCAGGCCGGTGTGCCCGACGAGAATATTGAGCGCCATGCAGGCGATCGCGAAGATCACGACTTCGGAGGCCGACGTCATGGTCAGGCCGAGCGACAGCAGCACTGGCGGCAGCACAAGGAGCGCGAGGCTTGCGATTAGCAACGGAATGGGGAGGCTCTTCGGCACTGACTGGCGCCTCACTCAAATCGCGTGATGCGCTCGCCGAACAGGCCACGCGGCCGGAACAGCAGCACCAGAAGCATCAGGAGATAGATGGCCGCGGTTGATGCCGCTGAGTAACCGATGCCCACCATGACGCCTTTGACGACACCGACCAGAAGCGCGGCCGCGACCACGCCCCAGAACGAGCCGAGACCGCCGATCACCACGACGACAAAGGCCGGTGTGATGATTTCCTGTCCCATCGCCGGATGGATCGCATAGATCGGCGCGAGCAGCACGCCGGCGAGGCCGGCAAGCCCAATGCCGAGCGCGGCCACCGCCGACATATAAGGCTGCAAGGAAATGCCGAGCGCGCCGACCATGTCGGGGTTTTGCACGCCGGCACGCACCACGCGGCCAAACGAGGTCTTTTGCAGAAGCAGCCACAGCCCTGCGATACAGACGGCGGCAATGCCGAGCAGCACCACGCGGTAGAAGGAATAGATGAAACTTCCGATCGCCACCTGTCCGCGCAGCCAGATCGGAATTGAAAACGAGAGTGGCGGCGCGCCGAAGATCATCCGCAGCACCTGTTCGGCAACCATCGCCAGCCCGAATGTCATCAACAGCGAGAGAATGGGGTCGGCGCGATAGAAGCGGCGGAATAAAGTCGCTTCGATCACAATGCCGAGCAGTGCGACCGCAATCGGCGCCGCGACAAATGCGCCGCCAAAGCCGACGTAGGGCGACAATACCAGCGTGAGATAGGCGCCGATCGCGTAGAACGCGCCATGCGCGAGATTGACGATGCCGCCGAGCGAGAAGATCAGCGAAAGGCCGAGCGCGATCAGCAGGTAATAGACGCCGTCAAGTAGCCCGTTCAAGATCTGCTGCGTCAGCAACATGGCGGACATGGATTTCTACTTCCAGGTCGGTAGAACATTGTGGAGTGTCATTGCGAGCGGGACGAAGCAATCCAGATTTGTCGGGTGGATTGCTTCGTCGCGTTGCGCCCTTGCGCAAACGCTTGCGTTTGTCGCAGGCAAGGGCGACGAGAGTTGCGGTCAACTCGGGAAGGTGCAGCTATTCTCTTCCTTGGTCGCGGCGATCACTTCCAGGTCTTCATCCGGGCCGGGTACCGGCGCGCTCGAGGTGAAGATGTCCCACTGGTTTTTGACCTTGTCGGGAGCAAGCGCGGTCACCGCATACATCTCGTGCATCAACTGGTGATCGGAGGCGCGGAAGTAGCCCTGCCGCGTCTTGAGCACGTCGAACTTCGCGCCCTTTTCCAGATGCTGGATGATGGCTGGCGAATCCACGCTTTTGATTTCATTGACAGTCTGCGCCACGATCCTGGTGGCGACATATTCGCCCCAGGCCTGGTTTTCCGGCGGCTTGTTGTATTTCTTCGTAAAGGCCGCGACGAAAGCCTTGGTGCCGGGCGTGTCGAGCAGATGATGCCACACCACCGGCCAGGTGCCGACGAAATTGCCCTTGCCCGCGGCCCAGGCGAGCGCGGTGTCGAAGCCGAAGCCGCCGACCGGGAAGGTGAGGCCGAACTCGGCATATTGCTTGAGGAAGTTGGTGATCTGGTTGCCTGCAAGGTTGATCACCACGAGATCCGGCTTGGCATCGCGGATCTTCAAGAGATAGGCGGAGAAATCCGTGGCATCGGTCGGCACCAGATCGTCGCCGGCAAAATTGCCGCCATTAACTTCCATGAAGCGCTTCGAAACTTTCAACAGGTCGTGGCCGAACGCGTAGTCGGCTGTGAGCGAGTACCATTTCTTGCTCTTGACGAGACCGTCGCGCAGGAACGAGCGGCCGACGGTTTTGACATACATCGAATTCTGTGACTCGACGTGGAACATGTAGCGCTTGCAGTCCTTGCCGCGCAGCGCGTCCGAATTGCCGCCGGTATTGATGAACAGCGTCTTGTTGCGCTCGGCGACCTGCGCGATTGTGAGACACGAGGCGGATGAAATCTCGCCGATGATGCAGGCGACCTTGTCGCGCTCGATCATGCGCTCGGCCTTGGTGGAGGCGGTCTGCGGATTGACCGAGTCTTCCTTCAGCAACTCCACCTTGCGTCCCATCATGCCGCCGGCGGCGTTGATCTCCTCGACCGCAAGATCGATCGACATCACGGCATATTCGCCAAGCGGCCCAAGGAATCCGGTGCGCGGGGTGAGGTGGCCAATCTTGATGACGTCGGAGGTCTGGGCGCGCAGGATCGAGGGCGCCCCAAGCCCCGAGGCGAGTGCGAGGCCGCCCGCGGTCCTCAACAGGCCACGGCGCGTAAATCGATAAAACTCTGACATCAGCGTTTTCCTCCCTGCTTCAGCCGTGCGGCCGCTTTCTTGTCGGCCGCCGGAGCGTTCATTGGGCGACGCTGTTCCCCGGCTTGCCGTGATCTGTGATCACAGTTAGAGTTGCAAAAGATGGAGCGCTTGTCGAGTCCCTCGCAAGACGCTGTCCGCCAAGCTGGCCTGGAGATGACACGTTGAATTTGCCGGCCGCACTTAATCTGGTCGAGCCACTTGATCGCCAGACGCTCGGCGAGCGCGCCTACGCGCAATTGGCGGACCTGTTGATTTCCGGCCGGCTCGCGCCGGGGGAAAAGCTGTCGCTGCGCGCGGCGGCCGACGTACTCGGCGTCTCGATCATGCCGGTGCGCGAGGCGGTGTCGCGGCTGGTTGCCGACCGGGCCCTGGAAGTGGCGCCGAACCGCGCGGTGCGCGTGCCGGTGATGACGGCGGCGCAATTCCGCGATCTGACCAGGGTGCGGATTGCGATCGAGGGGCACGCGGCGGCCGAAGCGGCCCAGCACCGGAATGACGACGATCTGGCCGCGATTGCGCGGGCCGAAGAGGCGATGCGGGCCGAGAGCGAAAAATCAAAGCCCGATCTGCCGCGGGCTGTCGAGCTCAACAAGACCTTTCATTTCGCGGTCTACGAAGCCTCGCATTCTCCGATTCTGGTTGAGATCATTCGCGCGCTCTGGCTCAAGGCCGGTCCCGTGATCAATCTCGATCTGCGCGCCAACCCCGAAAGGCTCGCCAAGGGGGACGCGATCCGTTTCCATGCCGACGTGCGCCGTGCCATTGCGGCCAATGAACAGACCGCGGCACGCACCGGCGTTGCTGCCGACATCAGCGGCGCGGCGAAGGTCATTCTTTCGCGCGGCGGTCTCGCCGACTGACTTCTCTCAATAACGTTCTGGAGTGACCATGAACCTCGATATCAACGGCTTGCGCGTGCTGGTGACGGCAGGCGCCAACGGCATCGGGCTCGCGATCGCGCGCGCGTTTGTGCGCGAAGGCGCCAAGGTTCATACCTGCGACGTCGACGATGCAGCGCTTTCGGCGCTCGCCCGAACCGATCCCCAGATCACACAGACCAAGTCCGACGTCTCCGACCGCAAGTCGGTGAAGGATTTGTTCGACGAGGCCGTTGGAAACCTGCGCGGTCTCGACGTGCTGGTGAACAATGCTGGCGTTGCCGGTCCCACCTCGAAGGTCGAGGAGATGAACCCGGAAGACTGGGACCGTTGCCTCGAAATCTGCCTGACCGGTCAATTCAATTGCGCCCGGCTTGCGGTGCCGCTGTTGCGCAAGAGCAAGAACGCCTCGATCGTGAATATCTCGTCGGCGGCAGGAAGACTCGGCTTTGCGATGCGAACGCCTTATGCGGCGGCGAAATGGGGCGTGATCGGTTTCACCAAATCGCTGTCGATCGAACTCGGGCCTGACAACATCCGCGTCAATGCGATCCTGCCCGGACTTGTCGCGGGTGACCGGCAACGTCGCGTGCTGGAGGCGAAAGCGCAGCAGCGCGGCATTTCCTACGCCGAGATGGAACGCACAGCGTTTTCCTACACTTCGATCAAGGAATATGTGACGCCGGACCAGCTCGCGGACCAGATCATTTTCATGTGCAGTCCTCGGGGCAAGACGATTTCCGGACAGGCGATCTCGATCTGCGGCGATACCCAGATGCTGGGATAGGCGCGGCAAAAATGCAAAGGTCACGTCGTTTGTCAGGCGATGACAGGCAGCCGGCTATCTGTTCAATTCACGCGAGGCTGAAACTGCGGCCTACTGGAAGCGCCAAATGCATTTTGCCGAACTGAATGGTGTTGCGCTGCGCTACGAGTTGAGCGGCGCGGGTGACCGCACGCTGGTGCTCGTGCACGAAATGGGCGGCTCGCTCGAGAGCTGGGACGAAGTCGTCCCGCACTTTGCGCCATCGCGCCGCGTGTTGCGCTACGACACCCGTGGGGCCGGGATGTCGCAGAAGGCTCGAGGTGAACTTTCTTTCAGCGCCATGGCCGCCGACATCGCCGCGCTGCTCGAAGCATGTGGCATCACCGGCGAGGTGGCGCTTGCGGGCGTTGCGGTCGGCGGCGCGATTGCGCTTCAGTTCGCCGCGCAATATTCCGAACGCACCAGCGCCGTCATCGTCGGCAGTCCGGCGGCCGGTATTGCGGCAGCGCGCCGTTCGGCCGCGCTCGAACGCCTCGCCAGGATCGAGGCCGATGGGATGTCGTCAGTGGTCGAGGACGCGATGCTGAATGGCTATGCGCCGGAGTTGCGCGGCGACGCGCGGCGGTTCGAACGGTTCCGTGCACGATGGCTCGGCAACGATCCCTCGAGCTATGCGACGATCTGGCGAATGCTGGCGAACGCCGAGATGGCGGAGACCCTCGGCAGGATTCGCTGTCCGGCGCTCGTGATCGGCGGAACCCTCGATCGCGTCCGGCCGCCGGCCATTGCGCAGGAAGTGGCGAAGGCAATTCCTGGCGCGCGCTATATCGAGGTCAACACCGGACATTATATGGCGGTGCAGACGCCTGATCTGGTCGCCGATTGCATCGATAAGTTTCTGACGTCCGTCAATGCTTAACCGAACCGAATTTTTCTCCACCGTATCGAGGTTCACCACATGACGTCCCAGCCCTCGCAGCAGATCACCGGCGTGTATCATCGCAAGATCGGCGACATCGTCGTCACCGCCATCAGCGACGGCTACCTCGACGGCAATCTCGAAGTGATGCGCAACGTCGATCTCGACAAGGCCCATACGATCTTGCGCGAGGCGTTTCGCCCGGCACGCCGAACCAGCGTCAACACGTTTCTGATCCATTCCAAGGGACGGCTTGCGATCATCGACACCGGATCGGGCAATTATTTGCTGCCGACCGCAGGCATGGTTCAGCGTAATCTGGCGGCGGCCGGCATCGATCCAGAATCGATCGATACCGTGCTCCTGACCCACATGCACCCGGACCATTCCGCCGGGCTGACGGACATGTCGAACGGGAAGTTGCTGTTTCCGAATGCGGAACTCGTGATGCACGAGAACGAACTGCCACACTGGTTCGATGACGGGGCCATGGCGAGGGCCGACGAGCGGGCGAAGAAACTGTTCTTTCAGGCCGGTCGCGAACAGGTCGCGCCGTACAAGAACCGCACACGTCTGTTCAAGCAGGGCGAAGTCTTTCCCGGCGTGACCGCGGTGCCGAGCCACGGACATACGCCGGGTCACACCGCCTATTTGATTGCATCGGGCAATCATCAACTGATGATCTGGGGCGACACGGTTCATGTGCCGGAAGTGCAGACCGCGCATCCCGAAGCTGGCATGGGTTTCGATACCGATCTGGCTCAGGCCGCGGCTTCACGAAAGCGTATGTTCGATCGGGTGAGCGCCGACGGCACCCTTGTTGCCGGGATGCATCTGCACTTCCCGGGCTTCGCACGGCTGGCGCGGCGTGGCGAAGCTTACGCGCTTTACCCCGAGATGTGGGTTCACAGTTTCGAGCAGGAATGAAACCCGGACGCCAGGGGGATGACTTCAGGCGCAGTATTTGCTCAATTGCCGCCGCGGCAAAAATCCCCCGCCGCGTTGTTTTGACTTCACCCCGGAGATGATGATGTCCTTCGACCTGGTCCTGCGCGGCGGCCGCGTGGTTGATCCCTCGCAAAAACTCGATGCTGTCACCGATGTCGCTTTTTCCGGCGGCAAGGTCGCGGCGGTTGGGAACGCGCTGAAAGTAGACGCCGGGACCGATGTGCGCGACGTGTCGGGCTATATCGTCACGCCCGGCCTGATCGATCTGCACACACACGTCTATTGGGGCGGCACCTCACTCGGTATAGACGCCGAGGAATTCTGCCGTACTTCCGGCGTCACCACCGCCATCGACACCGGCAGCGCGGGCCCCGGTAACTTCGCCGGGTTCCGCAAGCATGTGATCGAACCGAGTGAGGTTCGCATTCTCGCTTATCTGCACGTCTCGCATGCCGGCATCTATGGCTTTTCGCACCGGGTGATGGTCGGCGAAAGCGAGGAAATCCGGTTGATGAATCCGATCGACGCGGTCCAGGTCGCGGACGCCAATCGCGATCTCATCGTCGGCATCAAGGTGCGGGTCGGCCGCACGTCGTCCGGTGCATCGGGCATCGTGCCGCTTCAGATCGCGCTGGAAGTGGCCAACGAGGTCGGCATGCCGCTGATGTGCCATATCGATCATCCGCCGCCGACCTATGAAGAGGTGGTGAGCCTGTTGCGCCCCGGTGACGTTCTGACGCATGCCTTCCGGCCATTCCCGAATGCGCCGTGCACCGCACAAGGCACCGTCAAACAAATCGTGCTGCAAGCGCGCGAGCGCGGCGTGTTGTTCGATATCGGCCATGGCCGGGGCTCGTTCGCCTTCAAGACTGCGCGCGCGATGCTCGCCAACGGCTTTTATCCCGACACGATCTCGTCCGACGTCCACATCCTCTGCATCAACGGCCCGGCCTACGACCAGGTGACGACGATGTCGAAATTCCTGTGCATGGGCATGCCGTTCCCGGACGTGGTCGCAGCCTCGACGGTCAATGCAGCGATGGCGCTCCGCCGTCCGGAACTCGGCAGCCTCAAGCCGGGCAGTGTCGGCGACGCCACGTTGCTGTCGATCAAGGAGGGCAAGTTCGACTACGAAGACGTCGTCGGCGAGCACCTGATCGGCGACCGCAAGATCGTGTCCGAGGGCGTCGTCGTCGGTGGACGCTGGTGGCATCCGGTGGAGTCGCCGAAATTCAAGCGGCTCGCTGGCTAAGAGCCGGCGAAAGTGCTGTGATCCGCTCAAGGGTGCGCCGAAATCGCTCGCTTTGTCGGGATGTTAGCGGCTGTTCTCTGGCATATCATTTGCAGGCAAATGGGGCTATTCGCGCCATTGCCTGAATGGCTCCTTTGGAGCCTAATCGCGGTGGGCAATTCGGAGTTGGGAGGTCGTTATGGATCGCAGGACGGTGTTGAAGGGATTGGCGGGGGCAGGCAGCCTGGCAGTGACGGGCGGTTTCCCGATGCCGGCGATCTCCCAGGGCGCGGCCGCGAAGACCATGCGCTTTGTCCCACAGGCAGATCTTGCGAATTTCGACCCGATCTGGGGTACGCAATATGTCGTGCGCAACGCCGCGGCGCTGGTGTGGGACACGCTCTACGGCTTCGACGACAAATTGCAGCCACAACGCCAGATGGTTGAATCCGAGCAGGTTTCTGATGACGGCTTGACCTGGACCTTCCGCTTGCGGTCCGGCCTCAAATTCCATGATGGCGAACCTGTGTTGGCCAAGGACGTGGTGGCCAGCATGGCGCGCTGGTCGGTCCGCGATCCGATGGGCCAGATGATCAAGGCGATCCAGAACGAACTCACAGCCGTCGACGACCGGACGTTCAAATGGGTTTTGAAGGAGCCGTATCCGAAGATGCTGGTGGCGCTCGCCAAGAACAACGCGCCTTGCTCGTTCGTGATGCCGGAACGGATTGCCCAGACCGATCCGTTCAAGCAGATCAACGAATATATCGGTTCGGGCCCGATGAAATTCGTCAGGAGCGAATGGGTACCCGGCGCCAGATCGGTGTTCGAAAAGTTCGCGGACTATGTGCCGCGGCAGGAGCCGTCATCGTGGCTTGCCGGCGGCAAGCAGATGCTGATCGACCGCGCCGAATGGATAACGATTCCCGATCCGGCCACAGCCGCGGCGGCGCTGCAAAACGGCGAGGTTGACTGGTGGGAAAACCCGATTTCCGATCTCGTGCCGGTGTTGAAAAAGAACCGCAACGTCGCCGTCGATATCGCCGATCCGCTCGGCAATATCGGCTCATTCCGTATGAACCATCTGCATCCGCCGTTCGACAATGTGAAGGTGCGGCGCGCCGTGCTCACGGCGCTGAATCAGGAAGATTACATGCGCGCGATCGTCGGTGACGACAACGCGCTGTGGAAGCCGCTGC
Source organism: Bradyrhizobium erythrophlei (assembly GCF_900142985.1). NCBI lineage: Bacteria > Pseudomonadati > Pseudomonadota > Alphaproteobacteria > Hyphomicrobiales > Nitrobacteraceae > Bradyrhizobium > Bradyrhizobium erythrophlei. Next base: position 1,000,124 of record NZ_LT670849.1, on the reverse strand, counting down.
CGAGTTTCTTTACCCCAGGCACGCCGCTTTATTCGGAAGAAGGCGGCGACATCCTCAAGCAACGCAATATCGATGCCGCCAAGAAACTTCTGGCCGAAGCCGGCTATGCCAACGAGCCGGTCTCCTGCATCGTGGCGCAGGACCAACCGATCACCAAGGCGCAGGGCGACGTGACCGCGGATCTCCTGAAGCGCATCGGCATGAACGTCGACTTCGTCGCGACCGACTGGGGCACCGTCGGCGCGCGCCGCGCGCAGAAGACGCCACACAATCAGGGCGGCTGGGAGATGTTCCACACCTGGCATGCCGGTGCGGATTGCCTCAGCCCGGTCGGCTATACCGCCCTTCGTGGCACTGGCGACAAGGCATGGTGGGGTTGGCCGACCAGCGACAAGGTCGAAAAAGAGATCACCTCCTGGTTTGCCGCCAAGAGCCTCGATGAGGAAAAGTCCGCCATCGGCCGTCTCAACAAGGCGGCGATGGAAGACGTGATCTACGCGCCGACCGGCTTCTTCCTGAGCTATACGGCGTGGCGCAAGAACGTGAGCGGTATCGTGAAGGGGCCGTTGCCCTTCTTCTGGGGCGTGTCGAAGACCGCTTAAACGTGCGGTAGCCACATGTCCTCGTACATCCTTCGGCGCATCCTCGTCACCATCCCCGTGATGGCGATCGTTGCGTTTTTCGTTTTCAGCTTGCTTTATATCGCGCCGGGCGATCCGGCGGCGGTGATCGCCGGCGATCAGGCGAGCCCCGCCGACGTCGAGCGCATTCGCCAGAGTCTCGGCCTCGACCGGCCGTTCCTGGTCCAGTTCGGCAGCTGGCTCTGGCGGATCGTGCATTTCGACCTCGGCACCTCGATCTTCACCAATCTGCCGGTCACTTCCATGATCGCACAGCGGATCGAGCCGACGCTGTCGCTGATGTTGCTGACGCTCGCGCTGACGCTGGTTGTGGCCGTGCCGCTCGGTGTGGTCGCGGCCTGGAAAGCCGGAAGCCTCGTTGACCGCACCATCATGGGCTTTGCCGTGGCCGCCTTTTCGCTTCCGGTCTTTGTGGTCGGCTATGTGCTCGCCTATGTTTTCGCGCTCGAGCTCGAATGGCTGCCGGTGCAGGGCTACACGCCGTTTGCTACCGGTTTCTGGCCGTGGCTGCAAAACCTGATCCTGCCTTCCGTCGCGCTCGGCTGCGTCTATATCGCGCTGATCGCGCGCATCACGCGTGCTTCCATGCTGGAAGTGCTGCAGCAGGACTATATCCGAACCGGCCGCGCTAAAGGACTCGGGCAGCCCAGCATCCTGTTCGTTCACGCCTTGAAGAATGCGGCCGTGCCAATCGTTACGGTGATCGGCATTGGCGTCGCGCTTCTGATCGGCGGTGCTGTGGTGACCGAAAGCGTATTTGCCATTCCCGGTCTCGGCCGATTGACGGTCGATGCGATTCTGCGCCGCGACTATCCAGTAATCCAGGGTGTCGTTCTGATGTTCAGCTTCGTCTACACGCTGGTCAATTTGCTGGTCGACCTGACCTATACGCTTCTCGATCCGAGGATCCGCTATTGACCCTCTTAACCACCAGCGCCGTATCTGTGCCGCCTGGCCTGGCCATCGCGCAGCAACTCCCGGATTTGATGCTGCCGGTGAAAGTCCGGCGCGGCTTACTGGGCTTTTTGCGCAACAACCCGACGGTTGCGATCGGTGGGGCGCTGCTGCTCTGCCTCATATTAATCGGTATCTTCGCGCCGTATCTCTGGACCGTCGACCCGACCGCGCTGGCGCCGGCACGGCGCACGCGGCCGCCATCGGAGCTCTACTGGTTCGGAACCGACGCGCTCGGCCGCGACGTCTATTCGCGTGTGCTTTACGGCACGCGGGTCTCGCTCACGGTTGGCCTGTCGGTGGCGGTGCTCGCCACCATCGCAGGGCTCGCGATTGGTCTCGTCTCCGGTTTCGTGCGCTGGGCCGACGGCATCGTCATGCGCATCATGGACGGGTTGATGTCGATCCCGCCGATCCTGCTCGCTATTGCGCTGATGGCCTTGACACGCGGCAGCGTCGGTAACGTCATCATGGCGATCACCGTTGCTGAGATTCCGCGGGTGTCGCGTCTGGTGCGCGGCATCGTGTTATCGTTGCGCGAGCAGGCTTACGTCGATGCAGCGGTGGCCTGCGGTACGCGGACGCCGATGATTATCCTTCGCCACATCCTGCCCAACACGCTGGCGCCGATGCTGGTGCAAGCGACATATGTCTGCGCCAGCGCGATGATCGTGGAAGCCATTCTTTCCTTCATCGGCGCCGGCACGCCGCCGACGATCCCGTCCTGGGGCAATATCATGGCCGAGGGCAGAGCGCTGTGGCAGGTGAAACCCTATATCGTGTTCTTCCCCGCCGCGTTCCTCTCCGTCACGGTGCTTGCCGTCAATCTCGTTGGCGATGGGATGCGCGATGCGCTCGACCCCCGCATGGCCAAGAATCTTTAGGTCGAACCCGATGGCATTGCTCGAAGTCGAGAATCTTCAGACCCACTTCCGTACCCCCGACGGCATCAACCGGGCTGTCGACGGCATCTCCTTTCATGTCGACGAAGGCGAGACGCTGGCGATTGTGGGCGAGTCCGGTTGCGGAAAGTCAGTGACATCGATGTCGCTGATGCGACTGATACCCGAGCCGCCCGGCAAGATCGCGGGCTCGGTCCGCTTCCGCGGGAAAGATCTGCTGAAACTTAGCGATCGCGAAATGCGCGGCATCCGCGGCAACGACATTTCGATGATCTTTCAGGAGCCGATGACGAGCCTTAACCCGGTGCTGACCGTCGGCCGTCAGATCGGCGAGACGCTGCGGCTGCATCAGGGGCTCGACAAGAACGCCGCCGAACAGCGCGCCGTGGAACTGTTGACCCTGGTCGGCATTCCCGAGCCGGCGCGGCGGGTGAAGGAATATCCGCATCAGATGTCGGGCGGCATGCGTCAGCGCGTGATGATCGCGATTTCGCTCGCCTGCAATCCAAAGCTTCTGATTGCCGACGAGCCGACGACGGCGCTGGACGTGACGATCCAGGCCCAGATCCTGCAACTGATGCTGGATTTGAAACGCCGGGTCGGGGCCGCGGTCATTCTGATCACGCATGATCTCGGCGTGGTCGCTGAAGTCGCCGAGCGCGTCATGGTGATGTATGCCGGCCGCAAGGTCGAGGAGGCGCCGGTTGCCGATCTCTTCCGCTCGCCCCGGCATCCTTATACGCAAGGCTTGCTCGGCGCCGTGCCCAAGCTCGGTTCGTCGTTGACCGGTACGGCGCGGCGGCTCGCCGAAATCCCCGGACAGGTGCCGAGCCTCAAGCAGCGCATCCCGGGCTGCGCCTTTGCCGGCCGCTGTCCGCTGGTGACCGAGCTCTGCCGCGAGGTCGCGCCGGGACTGGAAGAAAAATCGTCGCGCCATTTCGCCGCCTGCCATTTTGCAAAGAAGGAGGCGGTTGCGGCATGAACGCGCCCCTGTTGCAGGTCAACGACCTCAAAAAACATTTCCCGATCCGCGGCAATTTTTTTGGCCGCAGTACGAGCCGCGTCTATGCCGTGGACGGGGTGTCCTTCGAGATCGCGCGCAGCGAGACTCTGTCGCTGGTCGGCGAATCCGGCTGTGGCAAATCGACGGTCGGGCGCGCGATCCTGCGTCTGTTCGATATCACCGCGGGTCAGGTGGTGCTCGACGGTCAACGGATCGACGACCTGTCGCCGGATCGCCTGCGCCGCATCCGCCGCCGCGTGCAGGTGGTGTTCCAGGACCCGTTCTCGAGTCTCAATCCGCGCTTGCGCGTGCGCGATATCCTGGCCGAGCCGATCCGTAATTTCGGGCTCGCCAAATCGGCCACTGAGCTCGAATCCAAAGTCGCGAACCTGATGGACACCGTGCGCCTGCCGCGTGACGCGCTGGGCCGCCGGCCGCACGAATTCTCGGGCGGCCAACGTCAGCGCATCTGCATCGCGCGGGCGCTTGCGGCGGAGCCTGATTTGATCGTCTGCGACGAGGCGGTTTCGGCGCTCGATGTCTCGGTGAAAGCGCAGATCATCAACCTGTTGCAGGACTTGCAGCGCGAATTCGGCCTCGCGCTGCTTTTCATCAGTCACGACCTGGCGATTGTCGAGCACATGACCCATCGTGTCGCGGTGATGTATCTGGGCAAGATCGTCGAGATGGCGCCGCGGTACCAGATATTCGCATCGCCGAGACATCCCTACACCAAGGCACTGCTCTCGGCGGTGCCGGTGCCGGACCCGACCGTGCGCCGTACGCCGATCATCCTGAAAGGCGACGTGCCGAGCCCGATCAATCCGCCGAGTGGATGCCGCTTCCATACCCGCTGCCCGTATGTGTTCGACCGCTGCCGCACAGAAGAGCCGGAGCTTCGGCAAAGCGCCGAAGGCCAGTGGGCGGCATGTCATCTCGATGTGCTGCCGGACACGCCAGCGTCGGCCACATGACGAAACAATCAGAGTTCCGGTAACCCCGGCTCGAACTGCAGAACGCCCTCGACCCATTTGGCGACCGAGAGCAGCCGCAGGTCTTGCCGATAGCCGCCGACAAGCTGAATACCAAGCGGCAGATGGTTTTTGCCAAATCCCGCGGGCAGAGAAATCGCCGGCGCGCCGGTCAGCGTCCACGGCGCGCAATATTCGGCCTTGCCGGTGAAGTCGAGTCCTTGTGGCGCTTCGCCGAACGCCGGCACGGTCAGGATCGCATCAAAGCCCGATAGCTCCTCGGTCAACGCCGCCCGCAGCTTTTCCTGGATCGCTTTGGCGGCGAGATAGTCAAAGGCCGACGTATTTTTTCCGGCTGTGACCAGCGTTTTCAGATGGTCGCTGGTGCGATCCGGATAACGTTCGACGAGATCGCCGAAGATCAGCGACGCCTCGCTGGCGAGAATGGTATTAATCGTGTTCCAGTTGACGGTATCGAGCTCGTTCCATTCGCGCGCTTCCACGAGGGCGCCGGCCTCGCGCAGCTTCGCGGCGACAGTCTCGAACGTCTTCTGTTGTTCGGCTTCGACATCAGCCCAGTTCCGAAACCGCACGACCCGAAGGCGCGGCTTGTCCAGTGGTGTTATGCCTCGGCCGGGATCGAGTTCGAAGCCGGGAAGCGGCCGGCCATGAACATCGGCGTCGCTGGTTGCCGTGAGCAGAGACAGCGCAAGGGCCACGTCATCGACGCGGCGCGCGAAGAAACCAACGTGATCGAGCGAAGGGCTCAAGGGATGCACGCCGGTGCGCGGGATCGCGCCGAAACTCGGCTTGAGGCCGACAACGCCGTTGAAAGCGGCGGGCCGGATCACCGAGCCCAGTGTCTGCGTTCCCAACGCCAGCGGCACCACGCCGGCTGCGACCGCTGCTGCGGAGCCCGACGACGAGCCGCCCGGTGTATGCCGCGCATTCCAGGGGTTGGTGGTCGGGCCGGGATGACGCCAGGCGAATTCGGTCGACACGGTCTTGCCGAAAATCGTGGCGCCGAGCTGACGCAGGCGTTCGACCACCCAGGCATCCTGCGCCGGTACACGATCGCGGTAGATCGGCGATCCGTTGGTAGTCGGCATGTCTGATGTCGCGATGATGTCCTTGATGCCCACGGGAAGGCCGGAGAGGGGCCCCGGCCGGCGGCTGACGTCGCGCGGCAAATATTCGAAAGCTTTCAGGACAGGCTCGACGGCTTTCGCGCGCTCAAGGCAGGCGGCGGCGTAACCCTCGGCAAAACTGTTGTCCTGTTTGAAGCGACGCAGAAGCTCAAGCGCACCCACGCTGAAATCGGAGCTGGACGTCGTATCGTTCATGAAATCACGCCTTCGCAAGCACGAGATGACTGGTCAGCCGGCGCGCGATGTCGCGCCGCAGCGCGTTGAATTCCGGCGAGGACACGTCGCGGGGCCGCGCCAAGTCGATGCGGAAATCGCTGTCGATCCGTCCAGGCCCTGCGCTCATGACCAGCACGCGATCGGCGAGCAGTACGGCTTCTTCGACCGAATGGGTGACGAAGATCGTGGTCACGCCGGTGCGCTTCCAGATTTGTAAGAGTTCGTTCTGAAGCTGTTCGCGGGTCAGCGCATCGAGCGCGCCGAACGGTTCATCCATCAGGAGAAAGTTGGCGTTGTTGGCGAGCACGCGCGCGATCGCGACGCGCTGCTTCATGCCCCCCGACAACTGGTTCGGATAACGATCGGCGAAGCGCTCGAGGCCGACCATTTTGACAAACTCGTCCGCGGTCTTGTCGATCTGTTCGCGCGGCAAATGCCGTTGCCGCGGCCCGAAGCTGATGTTCTGCCGCACCGTCATCCATGGAAACAGCGCGTAATCCTGAAACACCATGCCGCGGTCGCTGCCGGGTCCGGTGACCGGCTTGCCGTCGATCGAAACCTGACCGGTGGTTGGCTCTTCGAAGCCGGCGATGATGCGAAGCAGCGTGGACTTGCCGCAGCCGGAGGCGCCGATCATGCAGACGAATTCGCCCCTGGGGATGGTGAGATCGACTGGCGCCAGCGCCTCGACCTCGTCGTCGCCAACCGCAAAGCGCTTGGTGACGCCGCGGACGGTCAAGAGATCCTGATGCCCTTTACTCACGATGCTGCGGGCTCCAGCTCAACAGGCGATTGCTGATCGCGACAATGAGGCGGTCGGTGACAAAGCCGCAGGCGCCGATGACGATCATGCCGGTGATCACGAGATCGGTACGTGATAATGTGCGGCCATCCATCACGACCGAGCCGAGACCGGTGGGAACGCCGGTCATCTCGCCGACCACGATCAGGATCCAGGCAAAGCCGTGCGCGATCCGTAGTCCGTTGAAGATCGACGGCAGCGAGGCCGGCAGCACGATCTGCCGGAACAGCCCGGCGCCGGAACAGCCGAGCATGGAAGCAGCCTCGAACAGTTTTGGGTCGATCGAGCGCACGCCGAACATGGTATTCAACAGGATCGGGTAGAACGCGCCGAGGAAGACGAGGAAGATCGCTGCATTCGGCCCCAGTCCGAAAAAGATCATCGATAGCGGCAGCCATGCGGTGACCGGGATCGGGCGCAGAACCGAAATCGTGGGGTCGAGCAGTTGCCGCAACACCTTGATGCGCCCAAGCATCATCCCTAGGGGAATGCCGATCACGGCGGCGAGGAAGAAGCCGCCATAAACGCGCTGCATCGACTTCCAGACGTGGGTGAGGATGGTGCCGCTGAAGGCGTCGTCATAGATTCCGCCAAAAGTGAAGTCGTACATCATCACCGCGACCTGATACGGGGTCGGGATCAGCCGGGTGCCTGATATCGCTACCGCGCGGTCCCAGATCAGGACCAGAAGCAGCGGAAAGCCCGCGCCAAGCACGATCGCGCGCAACGTCTCCAGCCGCTGGCGCTTTCGGCGCGACGCGGCTGCGGCCGGTACGCTTGCCTCGGTGCTGTCGGGCAGGGTGGTGGCGTGGTCGCTCACGTTGTGCCGTTACATGAACTGTTCGGTGATGGCGCGCGCCATGTCGGGTGCCTGGCGGACCTGCTTCTTCTCGACCATCAACTCGCTATAGGCCTTGGCGCGGTCGATGAAGCCCTGGTCGATCTTCCAGGTCAGTTCGACGTTCGGCACCGCTTTCTCGATCGACGGGCGTTGCTGTCCGAGCTTTTGCATGGCGACCTCGACCATCTCTTCGGGATGCGCCATCGCGTAGTCGGTTGCCTTCTTGTGCATGTCGACGATCATCTTGAGACGTTCGGGGTTCTCCTTGATCAGCTTCTCGCTGGCCGAGAGGATCATGTTGAGCGAGCCGATCGGCGTCGAATAGGGGTATTCGACCAGCCGGCCGGTGCCATTGGCGAGGCTGATTCCGGGGCCGGGCTCGGCGCCGACATAGGCGTCGATATCGCCGCGGGCGAGCGCCGCCGGCATGTCGCTGAACGACAGCCGGATCGGCTGGATGTCCTTGACCGACATGCCCTCGGCCTTCAGACGCTCGAGAATGACGACTTCCTGCGTCGAGCCCGGGAAGATCGCGACGCGCTTACCTTTGAGATCCTTGATCGTCTTGATGTCGGATTTGGCGTCCGCGACGACGCCCATGCCGCGGTTGGTCGCGGCCGCGACGATCACGACCGGCTCGCCGGCCGCAGCGCCAAGCAAAAACGCGGCAATACCGTGAATGCAGGTGTCGACGGTGCCGGTCAGCACCGCATTCTTTCCGTCGGTCGGGCTCTCGAAGGGGATGACCTCGATCTTGTAGCCCGGCGGCGCAAACTTCTCGTAGAAGTAGGGGGTGATACCGTGAATCAGCTTCAGCGTACCGACCCGCAGCACCTTGTCCTCGGCGTTCGCCTTCGGCGCGGAGATCGCAAGCGACAAGCTTGCGAATAAAACGGGCAGCAGGCGGGTCAAAAACGACGCAACGGGCATGGCAGTCCTTTCAGCCAACACGACATAGTTTATTTTACCCGGCGACCGCACCCTATACAGGATGCCTTCCGTCGAGGGAACCATCGATTATTCAAAGCGTAAGAAGAGGGGTTGCGACGCAGCGGGACTGGCCGGCGCGGTAACCTTGCCTGTCAAATCCACTGGAATTGACGGCTTTATTCATTAAGTAAACGAGGTGGGCGGGCAATCGGCTGAGGGAGGCCTTGATGGTCTTGAATCGCGTAGGGCTGGCTGCTACAGGCCTGGCGTTTTTGGGCATGACGGCATTGGCCTGGAGCGGTCTCGCGTCCGCGCAGCCGTATCGCGCCGGCGAGTTTCTCAATCTCGATCTTTCCCGCGCCGTGCTGTCGCCGACGCCGCTGGGTCCCGCCACGAGCTTCACGCCAGGTCCGCTGGATGTGACGATCGATCGCGGCAAGGACACGGGCCAGGCCAATGCGGAGTTGGTGGTCGATCCCAAGACGGTGCCGGTGGCCACAGTCCGTGCCGAGAACCCATCCTCCACCAAGGTCGAGCCCAGGTCTGCAACCATTGCTGCTCGTGTTGCCCATGCGCGCGTCGAACGAGCACCGGCGCACAAGCCGCGCGCACTCGTTGCGCTTCACGGACGAAACCCCATCGAGGCGCAGGCGCGCGATACCAGCGTTCAGGTCTGGCCCTGCAAGTCCGGCGGCATCTGCAACTGGAAGCGCTAGGCCGATGGCGGTTATGACGGCATCTTGATTTGAAGGTTGCGGCGCCAGCACAATATCAGCGGAAGACGATTTCGTTCAAAGTCTCGTCTCAAATCATTTCTCTCCTCACCCTTGCCCAGACAAGGGCTGCCCGTCTTCGGAGTTCATCAAAATGGAACAACTGCAAACGCAGGGCATCAGCCTGCCGCGCCTTGGTCTTGGCACCTATCGCATGCAGGGCGACGCCTGCCGCGCGGCGGTGGAAAGCGCGCTCGGGCTCGGCTATCGCCACATCGATACCGCGGAGATGTATGGCAACGAGGAGGCGATTGGGGCTGCGATTGCCGCCTCCGGCGTCGCCCGCAAGGATCTGCATGTCACGACCAAGGTCTGGAACGAAAATCTGGCGCCGGACGCGATGCGCCGCGCCTTCGATACCAGCCTGAAGAAGCTGAGGCTCGATCAGGTCGATCTCTATCTCGTGCATTGGCCGGCGCCGAACATGAACCTGCCGGCGATGTTCGAAACGCTGATGAAGCTGAAGCAGGAAGGCCGCACGCGTGCGATCGGTGTCGCCAATTTCAACGTTGCGCTCCTCAAGAAGGTCGTCGAAGAGATCAAGGCACCGATCGCCTGCAACCAGGTCGAATATCACGTGATGCTCGACCAGACCGCGCTTCGGAAATACCTTTCCGCCAAATCGATCCCGCTGGTCGCCTATTGTCCGCTTGCGCAGGGCCGGGCGGCCTCTAACGAAACACTCATGGCGATCGGCAAGAAGCACGGCGCAACCGCGGCGCAGGTCGCGCTGAAATGGCTGCTCGATCAGGATGGCGTGGCGGCAATTCCGAAGGCCTCCCGCAAGGAAAGCCAGCAGGCCAATCTCGATGCGCTCAACGTCGGGCTCGACGACGAGGATCGGCAAGCGATCGCAAATCTGCCGAAGGACCGGCGCTGCGTATCTCCGGGCTTTGCGCCGGCGTGGGATTGATCCGCGCTCAGCAGGCCCAAAACGAAAAAGAGAATGGCCCCTTGCGGGGCCATTCCTGTGTCGGCCTTAGCCCCTATAGTCGCGATGCCTGACCACGACCCGATCACGGTCGTGATGGCGCCAGCCCTGGTGCCAGCCACGATCGTGATGCCACTCGTGATGGTGTCCGCGCTTGATGACGATCTTCTCGGCATTGGCAACGGACGGCGCCGCGATCGCAATCGCGGTAACAGCAGCAATAGCGTAAGCAAGCTTCTTCATGGTGTCCTCCTCCATTAGTGAAGATTGAACTTCATACGAGGAGGGAACGTTCCGCGCGAATCCCAAGAGAATTCTGAACGCCTATTCAGCTTTGAAAATGTTCCGCGGCTGGTGGAGCGAATTTGGCATTGGCAATCCGCCTGGCCGCTAGCCGCAAGATCAGTCTACGATGGCCTGATAGACCAGCGCGTTGATCTTCTGCCGGTAATGCCAGCGAACGGGGCCAGGCGCCGCCGACATATAGACCACCGCAAGCTCCTGCTTCGGGTCGGCCCACCAGTCGGTGCCGCTCGCGCCGGGCCAGGAGAACTGGCCGACCGAACCCATCATCTTCACCACGCCCGGCGTCGTCCGCACCGCAAGTCCGAGGCCGAAACCATAATCGGCGCGGGTCGGATCGGCGTTACCGATCAGATTCCTGATGTGCGGGCCAAGCTGGTCCGACAGCATATAGGCGACCGTTCTCGGACCAAGCAGGCGGGCTTCGCCGTTGCGGCCCTCGTTCATCAGCATCATCGCAAACTGCAAATAGTCGGAAGCCGTCGAAGCCGCACAACCGCCGCCGCACTCGAATTTGAGCGGCTGGGTCAGTTCGGGGCTGCGGGCTTGCGGCTTGCCGGTGTCGGGATCGACAGGTAGCGGCTTGGCGTAGCGTGCCGCCTGGTCGGGTGAGATCGAGAAACCCGTGTCCTTCATGCCGAGCGGCGTGAACACATTGGCCTTGAGGTATTGCTCGAGCGTCTGGCCGCTGATTTTTTCGATCGTGAGACCCAGCAGGTCAAGCCCAAAGCCGTAGTCCCATACAGTTGCGGGTTGATAAAGCAGAGGAGCCGACGCGAGCTTGTCGAGGAAGGCCACGCCGTCATATTCGCGCGACGCGTCGCCGCTGCCGGCCGGGACCATCTTGTGCACCAACGTGTTGCCGCGGCCGCCATAAATGATGCCGGAGGTGTGGCGCATCAGGTCCTGCACCGTGATCTGCCGGTCGGCGGCCACCGTTTCCGCCGTCGGTTCGCCACTGGCGTCACGCGCCGCGACCCGCATGTTTGCGAACTTCGGAAAATATTTCGAAAGCGGATCTCCGATCAGAAGCTGGCCGCGCTCATAGAGCATCAAGGCACCGACCGTCGTCATCGGCTTGGTCATGGAGGCGATGTTGAAAATGGTGTCCGTGGTCATGGCGACCCCGGCCGCCTTGTCGCGCCAACCGTAAGCCTCAAACATCACCAGCCTGCCGTGACGTGCGATCGCGACGACCGCGCCGGGAATGCGGCCTGCATCGATATCGGCCTTCAGCACCTCGCCGATGCGCGCCAGCCGTTCGTTCGACATTCCGACCTCCTCCGGCCTGGCGCGGGGCAGGTCGGCCGCAAAGGCTGCACTGGAAGCTAAAAGACAGAATGTCGCAGCGAGCAAACGAATGCGGATCATGGACGTCTCCCGTTTCGAGCTCTGGTGGCTCTTGGGAAAGACTATGCCAATGGTCTTCGTCAAACCAGTTGCGTTTGACGCAGGCGTGCCTGCGGCTTGCGCAAATGCGTGCGGCGTCGCATCATTGACGACAAGAAACGTCAAATCTGGGGGGAACGTCAGTATGTCCGAACTGTCACGCCGTCATTTCCTGGCCGGCACGGCCGCTGCTGCATTGTCAACGTCGCCGGCGATCGCCGCGATGGGGCCGAACGACAAATTCGACCTGGTCATCAAGGGCGGCGATGTGCTCGACCCGAGCCAGTCGTTACGGGGAAAGCGCGATATCGGCATTCGCTGGGGCGTGATCGAGGCAGTCGAGGCCGAGATTCCAGCGGCGCGCGCCGCCAAAACCATTGATGCGTCGGGCAAACTCGTGACGCCGGGCCTCGTCGACCTGCATTGCCATGTTTATCCGTATGGTTCGGCCATCGGCATTCCCGCCGACGAACTCGTGCAATTCCAGAACACGACAACGGTGGTGTCGGCCGGCGACGCCGGCGTCAACAATCTTGCCGCATTGCGCCGCTTCATCGTCGCGCAGACGCGGGCGCGGATGTATGCCTTCCTCCACATCGCCAATAACGGCCTGTCGGCGTTTCCGGTGGCCGAGCTCTACAACATCGACAACGCGCAGGTGGAAGCATGCGCAATGGCGCTCGCCGAGAACCCGGATTTCCTGCTCGGCGTTAAGGTCCGGATGTCGGAGAACGTCATCTACAAGCACGGCATAGAACCGCTCAAGCGGGGTATCCAGGCCTGTGAGATGTGCGGTTGGCCGGCCAAGATGATGGTGCATATCGGCGGCGTCGAAACGTCACAATTGATGACCGACATCCTCAATCTGCTGCGGCCGGGCGATGTCCTCACCCATTCCTATTCGGGTTTTCTCAACAATGCCGGCGCGGCGACCAACATCGTGCAGGACGGCAAGCTGTTGCCGGCGGCGCTCGCGGCCAAGCAGCGCGGCGTGATCTTCGACGTCGGTCACGGCGGCGGAAGCTTCGATTTCACGGTGGCGGAAGTGGCGATCCCGGGCGGCTGTACGCCCGATACGATCTCTTCCGACATTCACGTCTTCTCGGGCAACACGCCGGGCACGCCATACCTGCCGAACGTCATGGGCAAGTTCATGGCGCTTGGCTTCTCGCTCGAGCAGGTGGTCGCGATGGCCACCATTGCGCCAGCGAAGATCATCAACCGCGCGCCGAAGATCGGCACGCTTCAGATCGGCGCCCCCGGTGACGTCTCGATCATGGACGGGGTGGAAGGGCCCGTCACCTTCGTCGATACCCGCAACAACAAGCGTGACGGCAAGGTGCAGTTGAAGCCGGTACAGACCGTGATCAACGGCGTGCCGTTCGGTCGACCGTATCAGGCGCCATTTGCGGTGAGGTAACAGTTCGCGGCGTTGGCCGTGGCGGCCGCTTTCTGCCGGCTGGCGTGAGCGGCTACCAGCCAGGATGTCCGCGCCGACAGCGCGGCCGCAACGACCAGGGCCGCGGCTGCGATCAGCGAGGCCATGCGGAAGTCACCGAGCCGCTCGGACAGAAACCCCGCCACCACCGGGCCTGCGATCTGTCCGAGGCTGAAGCTTGCGGTCATGCGGCCGAGCGCCTGCTGCGAGTTGCCGGGCGCGAGCGTTCGTCCGGCCACAAAGCCGAGCGCGGTAATGCCCATGAAGGTGCCGCCCAACAGCAGCGTGGCTACCGCGATGCCTGACATCGTGACCCACTCGACGCTGGCGACGACCCCCAACGCTTCGAGCGCGCAGGCAACCGCAAAAGCGTTGAATATCCCGATCCGCTGACCGAGCCAGCCCCAGACCGTGACCGAGGGGATCGCGGCGAGTCCAAAGATGATCCAGACCCAGGGTTCGAGGACGTGGACGTTTTCGGCCAAGCGTACGATCGCAATCAGGAAGGTCGCCGTGATGACATAGCCGAAGCCGAACAGGCCGTAGGCCAGGATCATCGCGCCGATGCCGGGCGGCGAGGTTTGCGCGTTTACGGCCTGCGGCTTGGCCGCGATGTCACGGCTGTGCGGGACCAGCGCCGCAGCCACGGCCGTTGCAAGCGCAGCGAGCGCGCCGGAAGCGATCCACAGGTGCTTCCAACCCGCGCCCCAGACCAGCATGGTCGAGACGGCGAGCGCCGAAACCATGATGCCAAGTCCGACGCCGGCAAAATGAATTCCGGACAGGGAATGACGTCCTGAAAGCGCAAGCTGCTGCAGAACCAGCGTCGAGGCACATACGATCACGAAAGCACTCGCAGCCCCGCCGATGAAACGGAGCGCGACGAAGATCACGATGTTCGACGACAGAGCCATCGCCGCCGTCGTTACCGAGCTCACGACCAGGCCGGCCAGCAACCACCATCTTGGACGCGCGGCGGCAAACGGCAGGCTCGCGAGCATGGCGCCGGCGAGGTAGCCGAGAAAATTGGCGGACGCGATGATACCGGCGTCGGACTTGCTCCAGCCGAGCGCGGCCAGCATCACGGGAAGGATCGGCGTGTAGACAAAACGGCCAATGCCGAGGGCGGCTGCCATGGCGGCCAATCCGCCAAATGCGAGAGCTGCGGAGCGATCGGTTTGCGCATCTGCTGGCATGGTCGATACCGGTTTCACTTGTCCAGGGCCTGGGGCGATCCTAGGACGAGCGAGATCGGGTCCGGTAACGGTTAGATTTGATGGCGGCTATCACAGGCAGCGATAGCGGGCTTATTCGGCCGCTGCGTTCCGCGCGGTGGCCGGCTTGGCTGAATCGAGAAAGGCGCGCAGCGCGCTCGAGGCGTAGGCTTCGCGATGGCGAACAAAGACGGTGTCGACCCATTTCTCGGCGTTGGGCAGGCTGTGGACGCCCACGCGCTTGTGATCCCATACCGAGCCTAGCAGCGCCCTCGGCAGCAGCGTGATGCCGAGTCCGGCGCTGACGCAGCTGAAGATGGCCTCCAGCGTGCCGAATTCCAGGCACCTCACGCCAACGATCCCACGCCGGGCGAGCAGGGCCTCCAGATGCAGCCGATAGGAGCAGCCGATCTTCAGGACGATGATTTTCAGATCCGGTATGGCCGCGATCGCGTCGAAATCGGCAACGCCCGGAGCCGTCATGATGACCAGCTCTTCCCGAACGAACGGTTCGGCCACCAGGTCGGGATGGTTCACCGGCCCGCAGACATAGGCGCCCTCGAGGCTGTGATGGAGAACCTGGTCGACAAGCTCGGCGGTCGTTCCGGTGCGCAGGGTGAGGTCGACGGCAGGATTGGAACTCGCGAATTCGGCGAGAGTGGGCGACAGCCGCAACGCGGCCGTGGTGTCGAGCGAACCGATCACCAGCGGACCGGAGGGCGATCCCTGATCGGCGACCGCCCGCCGGGCGTCCTCAAGCACGCGCGCGGCGCGGCTTGCAAAGGGCAGCAGTCGCTTTCCCGCCGCGGTCA
This sequence comes from Bradyrhizobium erythrophlei, assembly GCF_900142985.1. Taxonomy (NCBI): domain Bacteria; kingdom Pseudomonadati; phylum Pseudomonadota; class Alphaproteobacteria; order Hyphomicrobiales; family Nitrobacteraceae; genus Bradyrhizobium; species Bradyrhizobium erythrophlei. The sequence goes on along the minus strand of NZ_LT670849.1, from coordinate 984,856 downwards.
GCGTCACTCCGCGATGGGTGCGCTCGAACAACTCAAACCCGAGTTCGTCCTCCAGCGCCTTGATGCGCGCGGTGACGTTCGATTGCACCGTGTTGAGCTCGAGCGCGGCTTTGTTCATGCTGCCGCAACGCGTGACGCTCTCAAATACTCTCAGGTCGGCCGCATCCATCGTGAGAGCTCCTTGGGCTAATCCCGCTCATGCACGGGACTTCATCTCCACATTACCACTACGTGTCGGCACGCCGAATTCCTTCCGGCAAACCTCGGCAAAGGTCGCGACGCCCTCGCGGATTTGCTGGTGAGTCGGACTGGCGAAACACAACCGCAAACGCGAGCCAGCATAGGCCTTGTCGGTCGACCACTCCGGTCCCGGATTGATCGAGACGCCGGCGGCGAGTGCGGCCTGATAGAGTTTCAGCGTATCGACGTGATCAGGCAGTTTGACCCAGAGGAAAATGCCGCCCTTGGGCACCTCGAACTCCGCCGTAGTGCCGAAATGCTCGTTCAGCGCTTCCATCAGCGTATCGAGTTTGGCACGCAGGCCGCGTCGCAAAGCAGGCACGTGTGTCTCAAAATGCGGCGTGCAGTATTCGGCGAGCACCATCTGCTCCAGCGCGCCGCTGCCGGCGTCGGTTTTCAACGCCAGCATCCGCGACATCGCCGCCCATGGCGCCACGATGAAGCCGACGCGCAAGGCCGGTGCGATCGATTTGGAAAATGAGCCGATATGAATGACGTTGGCGGACTTGCTTAACGCGTGGATCGCCGGCGGGCGCTTGCCGTCCCAGATCAGATCGGCGTAGCAGTCGTCCTCGAAGATCGGCACGCCGTGCTGTTCGGCGAGCTTCAGGAGCTCGAGACGTCGCGCCTCCGGCATGATGGTGCCCGTCGGATTTTGCACGGTTGGGATGGTATAGATAAATTTCGGCGTAATGCCGCGGCGTTTGAGGTCTACAAGCGTGTCGGAGAGCACGTCCATCCGCATGCCATCGCCGTCGAGTGGAATCCCGATCGTATTGACCCCGAGCCGCGTCAGCCGGTTCAGCGTGCCTTGATAGGTGTCGCGCTCGACGATCACGGTATCGCCGCGGGCGAGCAGGGTGGCATTGACGAGGTCGAGCGCCTGCAACGAGCCAGAGACGATCAGGACGTCGTCCGCGGTACAGGAGATGCCGCCATCGCGTCTCAGTTTCGCAGAGAGAAACTGGCGTAAGGCGAGATATCCCTGCGGGCCGCTCTGGAGCCCATAGGTGGCGAGTGTTTGTCCCTCGCGTCTTAGCACGGCGTTAACCGCCTCGATCAGACCATCGAGCGGGATCTGCTCGGGATCGTTGTTGCCGCCGACGAAGCTGTATTTGGCAAGCCCCGTCCATCTGGCTGCTGCGGCAGGCAGGCCAGCCGGCAAGAGTGGCGAAAAGTCAAATGGCGCGGCCGTCATAGGCCCTCCCTTGTTCTTGATTGCGTTCGACCTTATTCAAGTAGACAGGCTTTGTCGCCACCACCCGCTACGCCGGGGAAGCCATTCTGCCTTGCGTAATGAGGCTGGCGCGACCCGAGCTGCCGGGCTAATGCTCGCGCCACCAAACGAGAGACCCTATGGCCGATCCGATCCAGGAAGTTCTGCATGCCTTTGCCCATGGCGAGCTTGTCGTGGTTACCGATGACGACGACCGCGAGGGCGAGGGCGACCTGATCGTTGCGGCCTCGCTGTGCACGCCTGAAAAGATGGCGTTCATCATCCGCCACACTTCAGGGATCGTCTGCGCGCCGATCACGCAGGAGGACGCCCGCCGTCTGCGGCTTGATCCGATGGTGGCCCACAATGATTCCAGCCACACCACCGCGTTCACCGTCTCGATCGACTACAAGCCCGATGGCGGCACCGGCATTTCCGCGGAAGAGCGCGCTTCCTGCTGCCGGGCGCTGGCCAATCCGAATGTCGGCGCCAACGACTTTGCGCGGCCGGGCCATGTGTTTCCGCTGATTGCGCGGGACGGCGGCGTGCTGCTGCGTTCGGGCCATACGGAAGCCGCGGTCGACCTCTGCCGGCTGAGCGGCCTGCCGCCGGTCGGTGTCATCAGTGAGCTGATGAATGACGACGGCTCGGTGATGAAGGGCGAGCAGGTGGCGCGGTTCGCCAAAGCGAACAATCTCAAGCATGTCACGATCGCTGACATGATCGCTTACCGTCAGGCGCGGGAGAAGCTGATCGAGCGCGTCTCGAGCTTTTCCGCTGAAAGCCCGATCGGGCCGTTGCAGGGCTTTGCCTATCGTTCGCCGTTCGATTCGATCGCCCACGTTGCCTTCGTCTACAACGGCGTCGGTGACGGCAGGAACGTGCTGACCCGCTTCCACAAGCCCAACATCGTGCGGGATATCTTCACCGGGCCGAAGCACATGCAGCAGGTGCTGGAACGCTTCAAGAAGAACGGCAGCGGCGTTCTGGTCTACTTGCGCGATGGTGCGGCCGGCGTTCCGGTGGCGCCACTGCCCGAGGATAAGACCGCGGAGGCCGACCGCAACAAGCAATGGCGCGAAGTCGGTGTCGGTGCGCAAATCCTGCGCGACCTCGGCGTCACGTCGATCCGGAACCTGAGTTCGTCGCTGCACGACTACAAGGGGCTTTCCGGATTCGGCATCGAGATCGTCTCGAGCGAGGCGCTCGAAGGCTGATAGCATCAGGTCATTGTGAGTTGAGCAGGTGCGACGATCGGCGATGCGGTTCTTTCTGCCTCGGAATGACGCAATTGCGCTTCTGTGCCGATCGATTTAAAATGCAACTGATGTTGTGAAAGGATTTTCCATGAGCGTGCGCCCTCAGGCCAAGGACAAACCGTCGCCCGTTAATTTTCAATGGGACGACCCGTTCCTGCTCGACGACCAGTTGACCGAAGACGAGCGGATGATCCGCGACACCGCGCGCGCCTATGCGCAGGACAAGCTTCTGCCGCGCGTGACCAAGGCCTATCTCGAAGAGAAGACCGACCGCGAGATTTTCAACGAAATGGGCGAGCTCGGCCTGATCGGCATTACGCTGCCGGAAGAATATGGCTGCGCCAATGCAAGCTACGTCGCCTATGGGCTGGTGGCGCGCGAAATCGAGCGCGTCGATTCCGGCTATCGTTCGATGAACTCGGTGCAGTCCTCGCTGGTGATGCATCCGATCTATGCCTATGGCGACGAGAACCAGCGCAAGAAATACCTGCCGAAGCTTGCGACCGGCGAATGGGTCGGCTGTTTCGGCCTGACCGAGCCCGATGCCGGTTCCGACCCCGGCGGCATGAAGACCCGCGCGGAGAAGACCGCCGATGGCTACCGGATCAGCGGCTCCAAGATGTGGATTTCCAACGCGCCGATCGCCGATGTGTTCGTGATCTGGGCGAAGTCCGCCGAACACAACAACCAGATCCGCGGCTTCATTCTCGAGAAGGGCATGAAGGGGCTTTCGGCGCCGAAGATCGGCGGCAAGCTGTCGCTTCGCGCCTCCGTCACCGGTGAGGTCGTGATGGACGGCGTCGAGGTGTCGGAGAGCGCGCTGTTGCCGAATGTTTCCGGCCTCAAGGGCCCGTTCGGCTGCCTCAATCGCGCGCGCTACGGCATTTCCTGGGGCGCGATGGGGGCGGCCGAAGATTGCATGCACCGCGCGCGGCAATACACGCTTGACCGCAAGCAGTTCAACAGGCCGCTCGCCGCAACCCAGCTCGTGCAGAAGAAGCTCGCCGACATGCAGACGGAGATCGCGCTCGGCTTGCAGGCCTCGTTGCGGGTCGGCCGGCTGATGGACGAAGGCAAGATGGCGCCGGAGATGATCTCGATCGTCAAGCGCAACAATTGCGGCAAGGCGCTCGACATCGCCCGCACCGCGCGCGACATGCACGGCGGCAACGGCATCCAGATCGAATATCACGTGATGCGGCATACCGCGAACCTCGAGACCGTGAACACCTATGAGGGCACCCACGACGTCCACGCCCTGATCCTGGGGCGCGCCATCACCGGCATTCAGGCGTTCTCGTAAGGGCCTTAATCGTAGTAGCGAACACCGCTGTCATCGTCCGCGAAAGCGGACGATCCAGTATTCCAGAGACCTCTGGTTCAACCCCGGCTCCCGGTGTTTACCGGATCCCCGCCTGCGCGGGGGATGGCCTAGCGAGTGCAGGTAACTCCCATGGCCGATAACGACGACGTCCCGTTCAACCGCAATTTTCCGCTTGCGCCTGGCGTAGTCGAGGAAGTGCGGCTCGGCGTACGACGAATCCTCTGCAACAATCCGAGCCCGTTCACCTTCACCGGCACAGTGAGTTACATCGTCGGCCGCGGCAAGGTCGCCATCATCGATCCCGGTCCCGACGATGAAGCCCACGCCAAGGCGCTGCTCGATGCCGTGGGCGGGGAGACGGTAACGCATATTCTCGTCACCCACACCCATCGCGACCATTCGGTGAACACGCCGCGTATCAAGGCAGCGACCGGCGCGCCGGTCTTTGCCGAAGGCCCGCATCGGGCGTCGCGACCGCGCTTTGAAAGCGAGAAGCATAATCCGGAATCAGGCGCCGACCGCGAGTTTCGCCCGGACATTGAAGTCAAGGACGGCGAGATGATCGAGGGCGAGGGCTGGAAGCTCGAGACGGTCGCGACCCCCGGCCACACCGCCAATCATCTCGCTTTCGCCTGGCCCGATCGCAAATTTCTGTTCGTCGGCGATCACGTGATGGGATGGTCGACCTCGATCGTGGCGCCGCCGGACGGATCGATGGTCGATTACATGGCCTCGCTGGAGAAGCTCGCGGCGCGCGGCGAGGAGCTCTATTTCTCCGGGCACGGCCCGGAAATTCCGGATGCGCCGCGTTACGTGCGCTTTCTGATCCGGCACCGCCAGGCCCGCGAGGCGTCGATCCTGCATCGCCTGTCGAAAGGCGAGGCCGATATCCCGACGATCGTGCGTGCGATCTATATCGGCATTGATCCGCGCCTGATGCGAGCGGCCGGTTATTCCGTGCTGGCGCATCTGGAAGATCTGGTCGGACGTGGCATCGTTGCAACCGATGGCGATCCCGTGATCGATGGAACGTATCGGCTGGCCACCGCGTAAAGTGCGTTACTTCTTCACCACCTTCGGCGGGGCCTTGGCGGGCGCGGCCGGCTTCTTCGCGGGCTTCAGCGCATCGGTATCGGCGGCGGTGTTGAGATCTTCCATCAACTTGCGAACGCGTGCCGCGTTGCTGCCGAGGTCGCTTTCGAAATAGCGCGACGCGGAGCGAATATCGACGCGCGAATCCTCGTCGTCCGGCGAGACGCGGATCGATATATCCTCACGGAAGCCCATGATCGGCGTGCGCGCCACTGCCTCGATGCGGCCGATCCGGCGTGGCGGCTGCGGCGCGCGTTCGTCGATCACAAGCCATTTGCGCCGGTTCACCAGCTGCAACGTGATCTCATAGGCGCGCTGCACCGGAAGTTCGAGTTCGACCGTCTCGATGTCGGGATAGGCGATGCGCTGCTGCTCAGCCGAATAAAGGCCGGCGTAGACGGCTGGATTGGTGCCTTCGCCGGTGCGCAAGCGAGCCAGGGCCTCGAAGCGAGGCGGGTCGATCGGATCGGTCGTGATGTCGTGGATCGCGGGCAGCTTGCGGTATTGCAGACCGAGATAGGCCGGATAAGCGAGCAGGGTCACGTCGATCAAAAACGCCAGCAGGATCCGGCCCACGCCACTGGCGCCGCTCTGCCAGATCGCCGCCGCGCCGATCAGGCCGATCACCATCGACAGGCCGGCGCAGGCGAGCGCTCCGAAAAAGGTCGCGAGCGCCGGTTTGATTTCGAGAAAACCAAAGCGGACGATGATGATCGAAACCAGGACCGCCACCACGGCAAATACCGCCAGGTTGCGCGACCACGACGCCAGGCTGGAGACGGGCTCCGATAGATAGGGCGCGGAAAACCTGCGGGCCATGGCCTCGATTTCTGCTGCAACGGAGACGGTCGACCGGAACCGGCCAGGCTCAAAAGCTAGTGCTCCGATTCTAACATTCGCATCCCGTCTCAGCTGGTACTTTTGCGAATGTTAGAACCCAAAGGACCACTAGCAGATACATCCTAATAATAGGGTTTGGATTTGACATTCGCACCAGGGTTCGCGGCAAGGCCGGTTGCGAATGTCGAATTCACCCCGTTAGCCGGTGTGAGACCACGAAGTGGGGCCGAATTCAAGGGATCAGGCGCCAAAGGCCGGGGCGGATTGACCCGGCCTTCTGGCGCTCGCGCCGGTGGTCCGATTTTAATCCACTAGGTGCCGGGAAAGGTATAGGCCTTGAATTGCTCGCGCAGCGCGGTCTTCAGGATTTTGCCGGTCGCGGTGTGCGGAATGCCGTCGACGAATGCGATGTCATCCGGCATCCACCACTTGGCGATCTTGCCGTCCATGAATTTCAGGATGTCGTCCTTGGTGGCATTCTGTCCCTGCTTGAGTTGGACGATGAGCAGGGGGCGCTCATCCCATTTGGGGTGATGGACGCCGATCACGGCCGCTTCCGCTACCGCCGGGTGGCCGACCGCGAGGTTTTCCAGATCGATCGAGGAAATCCATTCGCCGCCGGATTTGATCACGTCCTTGGAGCGGTCGGTGATCCGCATGTAACCATTCGGATCGATGGTGGCGACATCGCCGGTGTCGAAGAAGCCGTTCTCGTCGAGAATATCGGCATCGACCCGGTAATAGGCCTTGGCAACCGAGGGGCCTGAGACCTTGAGGCGGCCGAAGGTCTTGCCATCCCATGGCAGCTCCTTGCCGGCATCGTCGGTGATCTTCATCTGGACGCCGAACGGCGGATAGCCCTGGGTCTGGAGGATGTCGAGCGCCTCTTCGCCGGCCAGATCGCTGAACGGCGGTTTGAGCGTGGCGAGGGTGCCGATCGGGCTCATCTCGGTCATGCCCCAGGCGTGCCGTGCGGTCACGCCCATGTCGACGAAGGCCTTGATCATCGAGCGCGGCATCGCCGAGCCGCCGCACACCACCATGCGCAAATGCGGCAGCTTCAGCTTGTTGGTGGCCATGTGGTTCAGCAGCATCAGCCACACGGTCGGAACGCCCGCGGTATGCGTCACCTTTTCAGTTTCCAGAAGTTCGAAGACCGAGGCGCCGTCGAGTTTGGCGCCGGGTAACACCAGCTTGGTGCCCATCGAGGGCGCCGAGAACGCAATGCCCCAGCTATTGGCATGAAACAGCGGAACCACCGGCAGCATGGTGTCGCTGGCGCAGGCGCCGAGCGAGTCGCCGGTATTGGCCATCAGCGCATGCATGACGTTGGAACGGTGCGAGTACAGCACGCCCTTGGGATCACCGGTCGTGCCTGACGTGTAGCACATCGCGGCTGCGGTATTTTCGTCGAAGGTCTTCCATCTGAAATGGCCGTCGGCTTCCGCGATCCAGTCTTCATAGGCGACCGCGTTCTTCAGCGTCGTTTGCGGCATGTGCGTCTTGTCGGTGAGCACGATGTAGCGCTCGACGCTTGTGAGTTTGTCGGCGATCTTTTCCAGAATCGGCACGAAGGTGATATCGGTCATCACCACGCGGTCTTGCGCGTGGTTGATAATCCAGGCGATCTGCTCGGGAAACAGCCGCGGGTTGACGGTATGGCAGATCGCGCCGATGCCCATGATGCCGTACCAGGCTTCGAGGTGACGCCAGGTGTTCCAGGCGATGGTGGCGACGCGGTCGCCGAGCCTGATACCGTCGCGGTCCAGCCGCTGCGAGATCTTCAGCGCCCGCTTGTGGATTTCGGCATAATTGGTGCGATGGATGGGACCTTCGACCGACCGGGTGACGACTTCCTGAGTGCCATGGATAAGTGCCGCGTGCTCGAGAATTCGATGACACAGCAAAGGCCAGTCTTGCATCAATCCCAGCATAGGGATGTCCCTCCTGAATGTTCGATCGCCTTTTTTGCGTTCTTTGATGCGAAGTCTAGCGCGGGGCGGGCACGCCGCAAGTGGGCTTCTGGTGGGAGAGGCGTCCGCAGGGTGGCCATGGTTAGCGCGGCCGCGCTGCTGCTCGTCTGTTGCGGCCAGACGCGTTTCGCCGACGCCAGGGGTGTCGCCACCGCCAAGGTGCCCTTGCCGAGGCCGCGGCCAACGCAAGCGCCCTCCGCCAAGATCGAGCCGTCCACGGCTCCTGACGACCACGACGCCGAGCCGAGCGCGGCGACCCCACCACCGCCTTCGGCCTGCCGGCTTGCCCTGACGGAGGCGATCGCGATTGCGCCCAGCATTCCCGACATCCATGGGGCTGGCGGCTGCGGCGGGGAGGATCTGGTGCGGCTCGAGGCTGTGGTTTTGCCGGATAGCCATCAGGTCGCGGTCAAGCCGGCGGCGATCCTGCGCTGCAAGATGGCCTCCGCCATCGCCGACTGGGTTCGCACCGATGTCGCGCCGCTTGCCAAAAACCTCGGCAGCGCAATTTCAGCCCTCGACAATTTCGATTCCTTCGAATGCCGTGGCCGCAACCGCATCCCCGGCGCGCAATTGTCCGAGCATGGCCGCGCCAATGCGATCGATGTCCGCTCCTTCACGTTTGCCGATGGCCGCACGATCTCGCTGACCGACCGCACCGTCGCGCGCGAGACGCGCGAAAGCGTGCTGCATTCGGTATGCGCGCGTTTCTCGACCGTGCTGGGGCCAGGCTCCGACGGTTATCACGAAGACCACATCCATCTCGATCTGATGGAACGGCGCAACGATTACCGGATTTGCCAGTGGTACGTCTGGGATGCGTTGCCGGCCGTGGCACCGATGCTGCCGGCCGCGCGTCCGGTGGAGGCGCCGCCCCGCGAGACGGCCGATGAACCGGAGGCCGCGAAATCCAACGCTGAGCCCGATGCGGCGGCGGAGCAAAAGCCCGCTGCCGATAGCTCGTCAAAGAAAAAGCGCCGGTAAACCGGCGCTCTTTGTTTCGGTCAAATCAGGATCGGATCGCTTATTGCCACGAGCCGAAGTTGGTGTTGCCACCCTGCGCCACCTGCGACGAGCCACCGAACGGCGATTCGCCGTGATGGGGCGCGAGCACGACGACGATCGCGCCGACCTTGGCGCGGTTATAGAGGTCAATCACGTCCTCGTTGGTCATGCGGATACAGCCGGATGAGATCGACTGGCCGATATATTCCGGCTGGTTGGTGCCGTGAATCCGGAACAGCGTGTCCTTGCCGCCCGAATACAGATACATCGCGCGCGAACCCATCGGATTGTCCGGGCCCGGTGGCACGAAAGTGGGAACGCCGAGACGCTCGATCTCGCCCTTGGTCGGATGCCAAGCTGGCCATTCGGTCATGCTGCCGATCTTGGCAACGCCTGACCACGCCATGGCTTCTTCGCCGACAGTGATGCCGTAGCGGATCGCCTTGCCGTCGTTCATCACGTAGTAGAGGTAGTGGTTGTCGGAATCCACCACGATCGAGCCGGGGGCTTCCTTGCGGCGAAATTCGACGATCGCGCGGCGGAAATTCTCCGGCGGCTGCACGTTCTCGTAGCGAACCTTCGCCAGCAATTCCTTGTCGCGCTGTTTGAACGCGGCGGTGTTGGTCGCCTCGTAGCTTGCGGTTTCCATGCAGCCCGAAAGCAGCAGACCGGCGGCTGTTACAGCCATTGCCAACTTGAGCGACGTCAGTTTCATCGGCATTTTGGATTTCCAATCGACCCCGGTGTTCGAGGCGCGAGACTTTATTGCCCCGCCACGACTCCACCTTCAACTCCCACATTATCGCCGAATTTGACGATATTTCCAGTGCCGGGATGCTGTTCCCGCGCTGCGGGAGCCTTCCTGTGTCTTTTTTGCCGCAAGTGCTTGAGCGGTTGTGGATTCTCCGGCAATAGCTTAGCCAGCCCGCCAGATCACCGCCATGCTCTCGCCATAGGCGTGCCGCAAATGGCCGGAGGCTCACGGGCCCGTTATTGAAAGCCTGCCAAACTCGAATTCTTCGGCCGATTCCGGTATTCGCATCCCGCTCCGACGCGTTGCTCGCGAACGTTGGAACAGCGCCTTGGTTAACCCTGTCCTTCACGTCCGGAGCCGCCCATGTTCTCGGTGTTTGTCCCCAGCGAATCCTCTCTGAAAAAGGCCACCGTCACCGATATGGAGGCTTTGCCGGATAACGCCGTCTGGATCGATCTGGTGAAACCGACGATGGCCGAGGATAAGGCAGTCGAGCGCCTTGCCGGCATCGCGGTCCCGACCCGCGAGGATATGCAGGAAATCGAGATTTCCAGCCGGCTCTATATCGAAAACAGCGCGCGCTACATGACGGCGACATTGATGTGCGCAGCGGACACGGAAAATCCCCGCACCACGGCGGTCACCTTTATCTTGGCCAGCCATCGCCTGGTCACCGTTCGCTACGATGAGCCGAGGCCGTTCGTGCTGGTGGAAAACAAGTTGGCGCGCGCGTGCGCCCCGGCAATTACCGGCGAAATGGTGTTGATGGAGCTTCTGGATGCGGTGATCGACCGCAACGCCGACATCCTGGAGCGTGCCGGCGGCGAGATGGACGCGATCAGCCACCAGATTTTCGAACCCGATGGAGCGGCACGCACCGGGCACGCCAAGCGCTACTCCGACATCCTGATCGCGATCGGCCGCAAAGGCGACCTGACTTCCAAGGTACGGGAGAGTCTCGTCTCGATCGGCCGCGTCGTTACCTTCGTTACGGCATCTGTCGATGGCGTGAAATGGTCAAAGGACATGCGCGAGCAGCTCAAGACCATGCAGCGCGACGTGGCCTCGCTGACCGATCACGCCTCCTATCTTTCCAACAAGATCACGTTCATTCTCGATGCGATGCTCGGCGTCGTCAATCTCGAGCAGAACAACATCATCAAGCTGTTTTCGGTGATGGCTGTGGTGTTGATGCCGCCGACCCTGATCGCCTCGATCTACGGCATGAATTTCAAGATCATGCCGGAACTCGAATGGCAGCACGGCTATCCGATGGCGGTCGTGATGATGGCGCTGGCCGCTGTTGCGCCCTACATGTACTTCCGCTGGAAGAAGTGGCTGTAAACCAGCGGCTTTTGGCTGCCTGTTGAGGTTAAGAAAGTACGCGGAACTGCCGGACTTCTCGGCCCAATCGCTCCGCTAAAATTTGAGCGGAGCACTGAACGTTTGCGCGACGGCTTTCTGCCATAACGTTCTCGGAACGACCCGCGAGAACTCCCATGGTTGAGAAAGTCATAAGGTCAATGCAGAACGTCATCGATTTCGCAAGTTACCAGCAAGGCCGCAACATCGTCAGGGCCGAGGCGATGTCGCCGCGCACCTGCCGGCATTGCGGCGCCTTGCTTGCTGACGGCGAGCGCGAAGACGAATGTTCCAGCGTTGCGAATGCCGAAGAAGCCCTGCGCTGGCAGGCCGCACAAATCCTGCGCGGGCTGATCTGAATTGAGACGGGCTGATCTGGACCGATATCTCAGGGTGCTCGGCCGCCTTCGGCCTCGCGTGACACCCTCAAACGTGTTGGCCGCCGTTGATGTGGATTTCGGCGCCGTTCACGTAGGAACTGGTTTCCGTGCACAGCACATAGATGATCTTGGCAACCTCGTCCGGCGTGCCGACCCGGTGCATCGGAATTTGCTGTTCGACGATCTTTTCCGTACCCGGCGACAGGATCGAAGTGTCGATCTCGCCCGGCGCAATCGAATTCACTCGCACGCCTAGTCTGCCGAAATCCGCGGCCATTTCGCGCGTCAGGGAAGCGAGCGCGGCCTTTGAGGTTGCATAGGCCGCGCCGGCGAACGGGTGCACCCGCGAGCCCGCGATCGAGGTCACGTTGACGACCGAGCCTTTGGCCGCCTTCAATTCCTCGATCAGGCCGCGCGCCATCATGATCGGCGCAAAGAAATTGACCCGGAACACGTGGGTCCAGGTCTCGATATCGGTGTCGATAGAGCCGAGCCGCTTGCCGCCTTCGGCCTTCGGCGAAATCGCCGCATTGTTGACCAGCGCGTGTAGCACGCCGCCTTCCAGGCGCTCGCGAATTTCGGAAATAGCGCGCGCCGTGTCGTCATGGTCGGCGAGATCGACCTGGATGTGATCCTCGGGCCCGGCGTCCCACGGACAGTCTTCAGGAAACGGATGCCGCGAGCAGGTGATGACGCGCCAGCCGGCCGAGGAGAAGCGGATCACCGTCGCGTGCCCGATGCCGCGGCTGGCCCCGGTGAGCAGCAGCGTCCGCCTTGGTCCGTTATGGGATGACGTGGCCATGGGGTCCTTCGATCTATCGATCAGGGGTAAAGCCGCGTCTTCGACCAGGCCTGACCCGGCGCGTCGCGGCGAAATTCGATACGGTCGTGCAAACGGAACGGGCGGTCATGCCAGAACTCGAACCGGAGCGGGGTGATGCGCCAGCCGCTCCAGCCGGGTGGGCGCGGCACCTCGCCGATCAGGTATTGCGCGGCAACCTTGGCGATCGCTTGTTCGAACGCGAACCGGCTTTCAAGCGGCCGCGACTGTTTCGAAGCCCAGGCGCCGATCTGGGCCTGTTTGGGGCGGGTGGCGAAATAGGCATCGGCTTCAGCGTCGGTGACCGGTGACACCGGTCCGCGGATACGCACCTGCCGGCGCAGCGACTTCCAGTGAAAGAGTAAAGCCGCCTTAGGATTTGCGGCCAATTCGCGGCCTTTCTGGCTGGCGATGTGGCTGTAGAACACGAAGCCGCCCGCGTCATAGCCCTTCATCAGCACCATCCGCACGTCCGGCAGGCCGTCTGTATCGACGGTCGACAGCGCCATCGCATTGGGATCGTTGGGCTCGGACTTCGTGGCTTCCGCAAACCACTCGCCAAACAGCGCCAACGGTTCCTCCGCCGCGGTGAAATCACCGGATGTTAAGGGTGCCGGGTGTTTGATGGAGGTCGTGTCCGTCATTTGGAGTCCGAAGTTGCCCCTGCCGGCGGCAAGATCCGCGTTACAGCCCTGTATGAGGTCAGCCTTATATAGGGCATGGGGACGCTTTGGCCTATCGCCGGTCCGGCCGGTTGGAATGATAATGATCATGGCCCTGATCGGGATCGAGGCCGGTGGATGCAGCTTTTCCCGAGGCGGTGGCGGATGGGCTGCCCTTGGCGGTGACGAGGTGACGGGCTCAGTCTCGCCGGCGAAAGCGGGATCTCCGGTGCCAAGCGAAACCGATCTCGCCTTTGCCCGCAATGCCGCTTCCGACGTCCTGACCAACGGCGACAAGGACGCCAGCCAGCCCTGGGAAAACCCCGAGACCGGCGCGCGGGGTTCGGTGACGCCGCTCGCCCAGGCCTATTCCTCGGAGGGGCGGACCTGCCGCGATTTCCTCGCCAGCTACGTCAAGGGCGATTCCGAAAGCTGGCTGCAAGGCGCGGCTTGCCAGACCGGCCGCGGGCAGTGGGAAATCCATACATTGAAGCCGTGGCGGCAGAGCTGAAGTTCGATCGATCGTGGTCTTTACGAATCTGCTTTAGGATGCGGGTCTTCCCGTAAGGCGTTGAAGCCGTGAACAATCCTGTTCCATTCGCTTGTCCGACTGTCGCCGAAGGCCGTTGCAAAAATGCCACGCAATCCCCAAATGAAAATCATGAGCGGGCTTCGCGCCCGTGTACTAGACTCGATGGATTCCCTCGAAGGAGAACTGACGGATGCGCGACCCCTATGAGGTCTTGGGGGTGCCGCGAAGCGCCAACGCCGCGGCGATCAAGAGCGCCTTTCGCAAGCTTGCCAAGAAGTACCACCCCGACGCCAACAAGGACGATCCCAAGGCGGCGGCTCGTTTCGCCGAGTTGAACTCGGCCAACGAGATCATTGGCGATGCCGACAAACGCAAGCAGTTCGACAGCGGCGAGATCGATGCCGAGGGCAAGCCGCGCTTCCAGGGCTTTCCCGGCGGCGGTCGTGCGCGGCCCGGAGGCGGTGGTTTCGAGACGCACACGTTCCGCACCGGCGGCGGGCCGGGCGCGGGCGGCGGCGGGTTCGAGGACATCCTCAACAGCATGTTCGGCGCGGCTAACGCGCGCGCCGGCCGGCCGGGCGCGGGCGGCGGCGCACGCTTCGAGTTCGACCCCGGCACCATGGCGCTTGATCTCGACCTTTCCGTCTCCATGACCGTGTCGCTGGAAGAGTCGGTAAAGGGAGCGGAAAAGCGCGTCAGACTGCCAACCGGCAAGGAACTCAACGTCAGGATTCCTCCGGGCGTCGTGGCCGGTCAGCAGATCCGGCTGAAGGGGCAGGGCGAGACCGCGCAGGGACATCCGCCCGGCGATCTCCTGATCACCATCAGCATCGCGCCGCACCCGTTCTTCAAGGTGGATGGCAGCGACCTGCGCCTCGATCTGCCGATTACGCTCTATGAAGCGGTGCTCGGCGGCAAGGTACGCGTGCCGACGCTCGGCAGTGCGGTCGAGCTTTCAATTCCGAAGAACACTTCGAGTGGGCGGACGTTTCGCTTGAAAGGCAAGGGATTGCCGAAAGCAGGCGGAAACGGCGACCTTCTGGTTACCACCCGGATCATGCTGCCGGACGGGAACGACTCCGAACTGGAGACGTTGATGCAAAAGTGGCGTGACGCACATCCCTACAATCCGCGTAGCGATCTCTCATAATCGGCGCGGAGGGAAAAAAGGTGCGGCCTCGACCTGGGGGACCAGCGCGGTACCAACCCCAGGCGAGGCCGCTTGCGTCGATCGGCGGATCGAACGCGCCACAACTTTTCGTGATTCCGTGAAGCGATATTGAGACGCGTCCATGTTCCAATTCCAGATTCTTAATGTCGGAATTTGGACGTGACAAATTCGCCACGCTTAAGCGCTGCGCAGATCTTCGAAGCTAACCGCCTTTATCGGTCTGGTCGTAGACAAGCCGCGCCACGTGGTGGAGCTTTTCCTTGTCGATCGGGCCGCTCAACACGTAGCTGACCTCGTCCTCCGACCAGTACATCGCGCCGGAATTTTCGGCCGCCGTGTAACGCATCTGCGCCGATCCGGTCTTCGAACGCGAGGAATAGAGCGTGTAGCGCTCGCCCGAGGCGCTCTCATACATGAAGAACGAGGCCGGACCGGTCGGACCGGGCAACAGCCGTCCCCCGACGAGCTTCAACCCGCTTGAGTCCAGTTTCGGGGCGCGGACTTCCCAGCCGCAACGCTTGGTCAGCCATGTCTGCAAGTGGTCGCGTTCGCTGCCCGGCACTTCCACGGGATGGCGTACTTCGACGACATAAAGCTTATGCGCATCCAGCGCATCCGAAGTCAGGCTCTCGATCGCCGACGGCGTCGCGGTTGCGCCCCGCGCCACCCAGCCGACGCCCCCGCCACAGACGAAAGCGGCAAGCGTCGCGGCAACGGCGCCGTACACCCATTTGCGCGGCCGCTGCACCAGCCGTTCGATCTCCAGCCGCTTAGGCACCGCCTCGTCAGCGATGTGATCGTAGCGCGCGTGAAGCTCGTCCGCCATGGCGCGCCAAGCTTGTACTCGTTCGGCCGCGTCGGGATGAGCCGCAAGCCAAGCTTCGACATCGCCGCGGCGCTCGGCCGGTAGTTCGTTGTCGACATAGGCGTGCAGTTCGTCTTCGGTGACAGGAATTTTTGGGTCGGTCATTGTCGTGGTCTCTTCCTGATCGAAATCATTCCGGCCGCGTTCCGCTCTCCCCGGCGGAAATGCGGCGTCGTCTGCAATGTGGTTTCCCCAAAAAACGCAGCCACAACACGTTCACTTATAAAGCTCATCATCACTTCACCCTTCGCAACGCCGGGCGCTCGCCGTCGAGAACGGCCTTCACATGCGCTCGCGCGCGCGCCAAGCGTGACATCACCGTGCCGATCGGCACGCCCTGAATGTCGGCGACTTCGCGATAACTCAGTCCCTCCAGCATCACGAGCAGCAGCACCGCGCGCTGATCGTCCACCAAAGTCGCCAGCGCCCGGGCAATGTCGCGACCCTCGGCTTCGGTGCCGCTGGCGTCCGGATTGTTTTCCAGGAGAGGCATGAATTGCGGCCGGCGGGCCAGCGATCGCCGCCTGTTCTTGTTGAGGTTGGTCAAGAT
Organism: Bradyrhizobium erythrophlei; assembly: GCF_900142985.1. Classification (NCBI taxonomy): domain Bacteria; kingdom Pseudomonadati; phylum Pseudomonadota; class Alphaproteobacteria; order Hyphomicrobiales; family Nitrobacteraceae; genus Bradyrhizobium; species Bradyrhizobium erythrophlei. Next base: position 968,811 of record NZ_LT670849.1, on the reverse strand, counting down.
CGTGTAGAGCCAGCTCCGCACGTCGCCACCGAGAAAAAGCCGTTCCGAGCGCAACGCTCGAACCAACGTATCTTGCACCAGATCATCGGCAATGTCGGCATCACGCGTGAGCGCACGTGCATACCGGCGCAGCGCCGGTATCATGGCTTCGACACTCTCGCGAAACGCAGTCATAAGGCCCGATTCCAAATCATTCCCAGCGGCACTCGATCGCGCATCGGAGCTTGATCCAATCAGCTAAACCCCAGACCGAAATGGCTATTCCGCCCGTAGTCCCACGGGTGCTCAGGTCGCTATCATTTGAGAGGGCCTGTACCGCCCGTCGGAGCTGGTGTACCTGCAAACCAGCTGTAAAGCATCGGAATTGTCACATCGTGAAAAGTTCGGACTCGCTGGCGAAAGACTGACACCGAATGCCGACCGTCTATTACATCCGCCACGGCGAGACGGAGTGGAACGCGCTGGGCAGGCTTCAGGGCGTGCAGGACATTCCGCTCAACGAACTCGGCCGCACGCAGTCGGTTCACGCCGGCCGCGTCCTCGCCGATCTGCTGACGCGCGACGGCCAAAGCGCATCTTCGATCGGCTTTGTCGCAAGCCCACTCGGCCGCGCCCGTCAGACCATGGACCTGATGCGGGGTGTCCTGAAGCTTCCGCTTTCCGGCTACACCATCGACAGTCGCCTGCGCGAGATCGGCTACGGCCAATGGGAGGGATCGACGCTGGCGGAGATGGAAGCGAATGCCCCCGATCTGTTCGCCCGGCGTCAGGCCGAAAAGTGGACGGTCGCGCCGCCGGGCGGCGAGACCTATGTCGAGGTGCAGGCGAGGGTCGCCGACTGGTATCGCGGGCTCAAGGCCGACATCGTGGCGGTCGCCCACGGCGGCACCGCGCGTGCGCTGATGGTCGAACTTGGCTTCAAGAGCCCGGAAAACGCCGCTGACCTGAAAATTGAACAGGGCGCGGTTTACGTGTTCAGCGACAATGGCTTGGCGCAGTATAGTTAAGAACGAATCGAGGCGCCTTGCTATTTGACCCGAAGGGGTCTTGCACGTTACGACACGCCATGTCCCACAATACCTTCGGCCATCTGTTCCGGGTCACGACCTTTGGCGAAAGCCATGGGCCTGCGATCGGCTGTGTGGTCGACGGTTGTCCGCCGCAGATACCGTTAACGGCCGAAGACATTCAGCATGATCTTGACCGCCGGCGGCCGGGCCAATCGCGCTTCACGACGCAACGGCAGGAGCCGGATGCGGTGAAGATCCTGTCCGGCGTATTGGCGCATCCGGAGACCGGCGCGCAGGTGACGACCGGAACGCCGATCGGGCTTTTGATCGAAAACACCGACCAGCGTTCGAAGGACTATTCGGACATCAAGGACAAGTTTCGTCCCGGTCACGCTGACTACACCTATGACGCCAAATACGGCCTGCGCGATTATCGCGGCGGCGGGCGCTCGTCGGCGCGCGAGACGGCGATGAGGGTGGCGGCGGGCGCGATCGCCCGAAAGATTCTCCCCGGCATCACGGTGCGCGGCGCGCTGGTGCAGATGGGGCCGCACAGGATCGATCGCGGCAAGTGGAACTGGGATGAAGTGTCGAAAAACCCGTTCTTCTGTCCTGACAAGGACAAGGCGGCTTTCTTTGAGAACTACCTTGATGGCATCCGCAAGAGCGGTTCATCGATTGGTGCGGTGATCGAGGTGGTGGCCGAAGGCGTGCCGGCCGGGTGGGGCGCGCCGATCTACGGCAAGCTCGATGCCGATCTCGCAGCCGCGATGATGAGCATCAACGCGGTGAAGGGCGTCGAGATCGGCGACGGTTTTGCCGCGGCGGAATTGTCCGGCGAGGAAAACGCCGACGAAATGCGGATGGGCAATCAGGGTGTCACCTTCCTGTCCAATCATGCCGGCGGCATCCTGGGCGGCATCTCCACGGGCCAGCCGGTGGTGGTGCGGTTCGCCGTGAAGCCGACCTCGTCGATCCTATCGCCGCGGCGTACCGTGGATCGCAAGGGTGGCGAGACGGAAATCCTGACCAAGGGCCGTCACGACCCCTGCGTCGGCATTCGCGCCGTTCCCGTGGGCGAGGCCATGATGGCATGCGTGCTCGCAGACCACTTCCTGCGCCACCGCGCGCAAGTCGGCGGATAGGTCGGCGAGCGGTTCGGGCCGCCCGCCGTCGTCATGCTCGTTCGAGCATCAGAGCTTGGTCGACCCGCGGGACAACAGCCTCCAGTCCGCTCCCTGCTTTTGCCAGTTCATCAGGATATGCAGATTGGTGGAGCTCTTCTTGCCGTCGGCGACAGCTTCGCTTTCGCCGCGCCAATGAAATCGTACAATGGCGGCGGGACCGACGACGCGGATGCTCAGATCGTCATATGCCAGGGACAGGAATTTCGATTTTCCGTCCGTGGCATTGGTAACGAAAGTGGCCTTGTCCTCGACCCTGCCGTCGGAATGGCTGTAGCTGAGCTCGGGCGCGCAAAGCGCTTCCAATCCCTTGGCATCGGAGACGAATTGAGCGGTGCGGAATGCCTCCACGTTCTTCTTGACGGCATCCTCATCTGCTCCGGCAAGGGCGGCGGGAACGACACCCAGTATCCCAACGGCAAGTATCGGTAACGCCAGCTCGCGACGATTGATATTCATCATTTCCTCCCTCGTTTTATTATCCAATAAGTCTTGCAGCGGTTCCTGGCTTTGTCGAGCCTTTACCTGGCTATGTTATCGTACCGGTAAGGTGGCCGAGGGGCTGTGCCTTGACGTCCCCTCGGGCCAACCAGCAAGGTGTAAGCCATGGATACGCTTGCCTTCCGGAAACTGACTGATTGGCTCGTCGATGGCGCGCGATCCGCGCCCAGCCCGCCGCAGATGATGGCCGAGACCTGCGAGCGGCTGGTCGCGGCCGGTTTGCCATTGGCGCGTGTCGGTGTCTTCGTCCGCACCTTGCACCCCGATATCGTCGGACGCAATTTCGTCTGGCGGGCGGGCAGCGAAGTCGTGGTCGGCAGCGCCAATTACGAGATGCTGGATTCGGAGGAATATCGCACCAGCCCGCTCGCGATCGTGTTTGCGAAAGGGTGCGAAATCAGGGCGAAGCTCGATGGTCCGGATGGCAACCGCTTCCCGATTTTCGCCGAGCTGCGCGAGGAGGGCACCACAGATTATATCGCGCTGCCGCTCCTCAATGTCGATGGCTCGGTGCATGCGTCCAGCTGGACCACGAAACAGCCGGGCGGCTTCACCGACATGCAGCTCAAAGCGCTCCGTGAGTTGATCCCGCCGCTGTCGCGCCTGATCGAGGTCACGCGGCTGCGCTTCATGTCGTCAATTCTGCTCGACACCTATGTCGGCAATCGCGCCGGCGAGCGCATTCTCGGTGGCCAGATCCGGCGTGGTCACACGGAAATCATGCAGGCGGCGATCTGGCTGTCGGACCTGCGCGGCTTTACCGCGCTGTCGGACCGGTTGCCTGCTGAAACCGTCATCGAAATCCTCAACCAGTATTTCGACTGCCAGGTGTCTGCGATCGCCACCCATGGCGGCGAGGTTCTGAAATTCATGGGTGACGGGCTGCTCGCAGTGTTTCCGTTCGACGAATATGTCGGCGATATGGGTCATGCGTGCGCCAAGGTTTTGGAAGCAGCCTGCGAGGCCCGCGCCAATGTCGAGGCCATGCAGTTCCCGATCGGTGAGACCGTCGAGCGCTTTCGTTTCGGCGTGGCGCTCCATGTCGGACAAATTCTTTATGGCAATATCGGCGGCGGCAACCGGCTCGACTTCACCTGCATCGGGCCGGCGGTCAACCTTGCAGCGCGGCTGGAAAAGATGGCCAGCCGCCTGCATCGCACGGTGGTGGCATCCGCCGCCTTTGCCAAGTCCTGTCCGGACCGCTGGGACGAACTCGGCGAATTTCCGATTGCGGGATTTTCGAAGGCCGAGCGGGTCTTCGGCCTTTCAGATGAAACGGCGGGAGCGAATGCGCTTCCGCTCGCCGGTCATTCTTCCGGTTCGGTCGTGAACAGCAGCGGATAGCCTTTCGCCCGGCCGGCATCGGTGGCGCGGGTCGCCTTGGTCTCGGCCACATCCTTGGTGAAGACGGCGACGACGCAGGCGCCGAGCCGGTGAGCGGTAATCATGACCTTGTGCGCCTGGTCTTCGGTCATGCGGAATTCCGCCTTGAGGACCATGACGACGAATTCGCGCGGCGTGTAGTCGTCATTGATCAGAATGACCTTGTGCAGCCGTGGGCGTTCGACCTTGGTCTTGATCTTGGTTTTCGGTGTGGTGACGGTGTCGCTCATGGGCCAAGAATACTGCTTTCCCGCCGCCCTTGGTACCTGGTGCCGCCTATTTGAAGTTCCTGCACCGCAAGTGAGGGCAGGCCGACCTGTTCCTGCGGCACGCGAAATCACCGGGATCGCGGCAGCTAACCTGAATGTGAACGCTGCAAAATGTTCCAGCTTTGCGTCCGGCATTATGCGTGCGAACATCATGGTCACACGACGGGAGGGCCGCTGATGCGCTGGTATGTCTCGATCGGGGCGGTGTTGGTCGCAGGCGCACTCACCGCAAGTGACGTCGCCGGTGTGGCTGCGCCGGATGTCCGTCTTCGGCATCAGACGCGATCCGCCGACAAGACAGAGCCGAAGGTCGACGTCGAACTCGTGCTCGCAGTCGATGTCTCCTATTCGATGGACATGGATGAACTCGCGGTTCAGCGCGAAGGCTACGCGCAGGCCATCGTCTCGAAAGAGTTCTTGCAGGCACTGAGAGCTCTGCCGAACGGCAAGATTTCGGTGACCTATTTTGAATGGGCGGCGTCGAACGATCAGAAGATCATCATTCCCTGGCGCGTCATCGACGGTCCGGAAACGGCAGACGCTGTCGCTGACGAAATCCTGAAAGCGTCGATCCGCCGCGCTTCGCGCACGTCGATTTCCGGTGCGATCAATTTCGCGATGCCGCTGTTCGAGAACAATCCGTATCCGGGATTACGGCGCGTCATCGACATCTCCGGCGACGGTCCAAACAATAACGGCGTGCCGGTGACGCCCGTGCGCGACGAAGCCGTTTCCAAGGGCATCGTCATCAACGGCCTGCCGATCATGGTGAAGGAGCCTTCCTATTCCACCATGGATATCGAGAACCTCGATTGGTATTACGAGGACTGCGTGATCGGCGGACCCGGCGCGTTCGTAGTCGCGATCAAGGATCGCGAAAAGTTCAAGGAAGCGATCCGCACCAAGCTGCTGCTGGAGGTCGCCGGACGAACACCGGAGCGGCCGGTGATTCCCGTCGCTGACAAGGAGCCGCGTGTATCCTGCATGATTGGCGAGAAGATCTGGCAGGACCGCTGGGGACGCTAGGCGAAACCGTGTTGGCTTGATCTGTCCTGCTATCGCGCAAATCGCGCCACCAGTTCGACATGCGGCGTGTGCCGGAACTGGTCGACGGGCGTGACGCCTTCGATTTTGTAACCGCCGTCGATCAGGATCCGGGCGTCGCGGGCGAACGTTGCGACATTGCAGGACACCGCGATCACGACAGGAACCTTGCTCGCCGCAAGCCGTTCGGCTTGCGCCTGTGCGCCCTGCCGCGGCGGATCGAACACGACCGCATCGAAGTCCCGCAATTCTTCCGCTACCAGTGGACGACGAAACAGATCGCGTGCCTCGGCTCTGAGCGGCTTCAGTCCGCTGGTCGCGGCGGCCGCTTTTTGCAGGCTGGCGATCGCGCCGGCATCGCTGTCGAAGGCCGCGACGCGCGATTTCTCGGCGAGCCTGAGCGCAAACGGACCGACGCCGCAAAACAGATCGGCGATGTGTTTGGCGCGCCGGCTGCGTTCCGACACCAGCGCGGCCAGTGTTTCTTCGCCGGCAACGGTGGCTTGAAGGAACGAGCCCGGCGGCAAGATGACCCGCGCCTTGCCCATGGTGACGCCGGGTGGCTGGCGCATCAGCACCAGTTCGCCATGCCGCGTCAGCCGCGCCAGGCGATGCTTGGCGGCGACGGCGGACAATGTCGAGACGAGAGCCGCCGGCAGCGGACCGGAGCCTCGGATGTCGACATCAAGACCACCATCGGTTGCGGTGATCTGGATGTCGAGCGGCTTGCCGATCGCGGTCAAGGGTTCGGCCAGCGCCCAGGCTGCGTCCAGCGCACCGTTCAAGGCGGGGTCGAGGATCGGACAGCGGTCGATCGGGACGATGTCATGGGAATGAGCCGCGGCAAAGCCGACCTTGAGCACGTCATGCGTGCCTTTCCGCGCGTGCAAGGTCATGCGGCGGCGCCCCCGGCCGTGGGCGTCGATCAACGGAAAAACTTCGCAAGCGATCTTCGCCTGCGCCAGCGTGGCCACGACGAGATCGCGTGTCCAGGCATGATAGCGCCCGGTTTCCCAGTGCTGGATCGCGCAGCCGCCGCAGACGCCGAAGTGCTGGCAGAGCGGTTCGATGCGCTCCGGGCTTGATTGCTCGACCCGGACCAGTTGCCGGCGATCAGGATGATGACCCGACACGGTTGTAACATCGACGGTCTCGCCGCCGAGCGCGTAGGGCACAAAGATGCTCTGTTCCCCGACGGTCGCAACGCCGTCGCCGAGATGGCCGACATGATCGATGCGGAGCCGTTCAACCACGGCGCACGCCGATGAAGAATTCGACGTTGCCGTCGCCGCCCGTGATCGGGGAGGGGAATATGCGGATGTCCGCGCATCCGAGCGAAGCGGCGAAAGCGGCAATGTCGTCGCAAACCTCCCGGTGCACGGCGGCGTCGCGGATGATTCCGCGCTTTGAATGTTTGCGCGTGGCCTCGAACTGCGGCTTGATCAGCGCCAGGAGATGCATTGGCGCCGCCGCCAGCGACAAGGCGACCGGCAGCACCATCTTGAGCGAGATGAAGCTGACGTCGATCACCACGACGTCGGGCCGCGCCGGCAGCCGCTTGCCCTCGAGCGCGCGGATGTCGGTCTCTTCCATAGAAACGACCTTGGGGTGACCTTGCAGGGAAGGGTGCAACTGTCCCTGTCCGACGTCGATTGCGAATACCACGCTGGCGCCATTCGCAAGCAGGACTTCCGTGAAGCCGCCGGTCGAGGCGCCGACGTCGAGGCAGACGTGGTCCTCGATGTCGATTGGGTACTGCTCGAGTGCGCCTGCGAGCTTGACGCCGCCGCGCGAGACGAAGGGATGGGCCGGCTGCGCCTGCAAGACCGCATCGGTGGCGACCATCTCGGAAGCTTTCAGGACCTGTTTGTCGTTAGCCGAGACAAGGCCTGCGTCAATCGCCGCGTGCGCGCGCGAGCGGCTTTCGAACAAGCCGCGCTCGACCAGCAGGAGATCGATGCGTTTACGGGGCGAGGGCATTTTCGAAAACCGTTGGATTTATCGCTATGCGACGCCGAGGTGTTCGGCCGCGAGCCGGACGCAGGCCTCGAATGTGGCCAGATCCTGCCAGATATCGGCAGGTCGCGCCTTCGGGGTCACCAGCGCACCACCATAGCGCTCCAGCGCGTGGATCATCATCAAGTTATCGGCGAGGCTAAAATCTTCAACCGTCAATCCGCCGCTGTCGGTCAGCCGGCCTTCGCGCCTGGTCACGCCGGTGAATTCGCGAACGCGATCGGCGTAGAGCAAGGGATCGTTGGAGTAACCGAAGCAGGGTTTGCCGCGGCCCGCCATGAAGCCGAGTTCGTAGACCGTTCCGCTATCGGCGCCAGGCCCACGAAACGGGGTGAGATTGGCGATAACGGCGTCCGCCGCATCCATCATCGCCTCGTTGCCCTTGAAAATGGCAAGCGAAGCGTCAGGCGCGGCCGGATCGACGGCGTTGTCGAGCGGATAAAGCCCGACAAGGCGGTAGCGGGCGCAAAGTTCTACTTTTCGACGCCCGAGTTCGACGGCGTTGGGTAAGAACACGTCGGGGCCAGCCAGGTATATCTTCATATCAGCGCGCCCGAATGTGCGGCCGATACGGCTGGACCCGGCCGGCTCAGGCGAGCTTCACCGTCTCGGTCTTGACGTCCTTGCCAAGCGCCTCGAACACCTTGGCGACGATGCCCTTGGCGTCAAGGCCTGCGCGGGCGTACATTGCGCCCGGCGAATCGTGATCAAGGAATTCGTCAGGCAGCACCATCGTGCGCACGCGCACCGCGCCATTGTCGAGCGCGCCACTGTCAGTCAGGAACTGCATCACGTGGGAGCCGAAGCCGCCGACCGAGCCTTCCTCGATGGTGATGAGGATTTCGTGGTCGCGCGCGAGCTTGAGGATCATCTCCTCGTCGAGCGGCTTCATGAAGCGCGCATCGGCAATGGTTGTTGAAAGTCCGTGCGCGGCGAGTTCATCGGCCGCCTTCTCGCTTTCACCCAGACGCGTGCCGAACGACAGCAAGGCGATCTTGTTGCCCTGACGGACGATGCGGCCCTTGCCGATCTCGAGCGGAATGCCGACTTCGGGCATTTCGACGCCGCGGCCTTCGCCGCGCGGGTAGCGCACCGCGCTCGGGCGGTCGTCGATCGCAACCTGCGTCGCCACCATGTGCACCAGTTCGGCTTCGTCGGAAGCCGCCATGATCACGAAATTCGGCAGACAGCCCAGATAGGCATTGTCGAAGGACCCTGCATGGGTTGCGCCGTCGGCGCCGACCAGACCGGCGCGGTCGATGGCAAAACGAACCGGCAGGCTCTGGATCGCCACATCGTGGACGACCTGGTCGTAACCGCGTTGCAGGAAGGTCGAATAGATCGCGCAGAACGGCTTGTAGCCTTCGGTCGCGAGACCGGCGGCGAAGGTCACCGCGTGCTGCTCCGCAATGCCGACGTCGAAGGTGCGGTCGGGAAACGCCTTGTTGAAGATGTCGATCCCGGTGCCCGACGGCATCGCGGCGGTGATGCCGACGATCTTTTCGTCCTTCTGGGCTTCCTTGACGAGGCTCTGGCCGAACACGTTCTGATAGGCCGGCGCATTCGGCTTGGCCTTGGCCTGGGTACCGGTGGCGACGTCGAACTTGACGACGGCGTGATATTTGTCGGCGGATGCTTCGGCCGGCGCGTAGCCCTTGCCTTTTTGCGTCACGACATGAACCAGGATCGGTCCGGTCTCCATGTCGCGAACGTTGCGCAGCACCGGCAGCAGGTGGTCGAGGTTATGGCCGTCGATCGGGCCGACGTAATAGAAGCCGAGTTCTTCGAACAGCGTGCCGCCGTCCATCATGAAGCCGCGGGAATATTCCTCGACGCGGTTGGCGCGGTTGGCCAGCACTTTCGGCAGCCGCTTGTTGATCTGCTTGGCGGCCTCGCGCAGCGTGCGATAGGTCTTGCCGGAATAAAGCCTTGACAGATAGGCCGACATCGCGCCGACCGGCGGTGCAATCGACATGTCGTTGTCGTTGAGGATGACGATCAGGCGGGAGTTCATCGCGCCCGCATTGTTCATGGCCTCATAGGCCATGCCCGCCGACATCGCGCCGTCGCCGATCACGGCAATCACGTTGTTCTTGCCGCCGGAGAGGTCGCGCGCCACGGCCATGCCGAGGCCTGCCGAAATCGAGGTCGAGGAGTGCGCGGCGCCGAACGGATCGTAATCGCTCTCGGTGCGCTTGGTGAAGCCGGACAAGCCGCCGCCGGTGCGCAGCGTGCGGATGCGGTCGCGGCGGCCGGTGAGGATCTTGTGCGGGTAGGCCTGATGGCCGACGTCCCAGATCAGGCGGTCGCGCGGCGTGTCGAAGATATAATGAATGGCCGTGGTCAGCTCGACCACGCCGAGGCCGGCGCCGAAATGGCCGCCCGTCACCGAAACCGCGTCGATGGTTTCCTGACGCAGTTCGTCGGCAACCTGCCGGACTTGCTCCACCTTGAGCTTCCGCAAGTCATCCGGGGTTCGGATTGTGTCGAGAAGCGGCGTCTTACTATATGTGGTCACAGCGTCATTCCAATTTTTTCAAAGTCGAGATCAACGGTCCGACGGGAGATGGGTTGCGCAAAAAGTAAGCGCAAGCGCCCAAAACCCACGGATGCTACGGGCTTCTTGCCCGATCGATAGTCTTAGATGTGCCCCGGATCGTTCAACGTGATTTGCATCACCTTAGGACGGTTCCACCGAATCGATCAATTTATTGAGCTAGTTGAGGTACTTGACGTTGCAGGATCATGCCTGACGAGCACCTTCGTCAGCCCATAGTCGTCAGAGCTTTACACTAAAATGGCAGCCAAAGCCAACCGGCTTGGGAACTACCCCGGGAACCTGGGCGAGGAGGGAACCCGACATTTCCACATTGTAGGAGGCTTTGTGCGCTCAAATGGGCCGATTTCGTGAACAATTTAGGCAGGTGGGCCGTCCTGCTTAACCATTTCGGCAAGGCCCCAATGCATTCACGGCTCAGGAAATAAGGCAGGCCGCCGCTTATTGCACGTCGAGGGGCTCCGTGCCGGTCGGCTGGCCACTGGCATCGGTGGTGATCTTGTCGACGCGCGCCTCCGCTTGACGAAGCAGTTCCTCGCAGCGGCGCTTCAATGCTTCGCCGCGCTCGTAAATGGCAACCGATTCTTCCAGCGGCACCTTGCCGTCCTCAAGCCGCTTGACGATGGTTTCGAGTTCCTCCATCGCGCGCTCAAAGCTCAGTTTCTTGACGTCCGCCTGGGCGTTCTCAGCCATAATAATTTTCCTGGATCCCGTTTCCTGGATGCGCTGGTTAAGCGGTTGAAGTCGCCGCGCGCCTTCAAGAGCCCATCAGGGCGCTGACATGGGCCGCAACCGATTCCTTCAGGCCCTGAAGATCATAGCCGCCCTCGAGCACCGAAACAATTCGACCTCCTGCCGTGCGGTCGGCAAGGTCCATCAGCTTCTTCGTCACCCATCCGAAGTCCTCGGCCTTGAGATTGATCGAAGCCAGCGGATCGCGATGATGCGCATCGAAGCCGGCCGAGATGATGATGAGTTCGGGACTGAACTTGCTCAAGTTGGGCAGGATCGTGTTTTCGAAGGCGGCACGGAACCTGGTGCTGCCGTCTTCGGGGGCAAGCGGTGCGTTGACGATGTTGTCGTGCTCGCCGCGTTCGCCGGTTGCGCCGGTGCCCGGGAACAGCGGCATCTGATGCGTCGAGCAGTACATCACGCTCTTGTCGGCCCAGAAGATGTCCTGGGTGCCGTTGCCATGGTGAACGTCGAAATCGACCACCGCCGCGCGGCCGATGCCATATTTCTTCTGGGCGTGGCGCGCCGCAATCGCCGCGTGATCGAAAAAGCAAAAACCCATGGGGCGGTTGGTTTCGGCGTGATGGCCGGGAGGGCGCATTGCGACGAAGGCGTTGCTATGCTTGCCCGACATGATCGCGTCGGTTGCCGCAACCGCGCCGCCGACGCCGCGCATCACCGCTTCCCACGTGCCCGGCGACATCGAGGTGTCGCCATCGAGATAGACGATGCCGCTCGCTGGCGCGATGCGGCGCAGCTCGTTCACGTAATGCTCGTCGTGGCACAGCGTGACAAGATCGAGCGAGCCTTCCGGCGCGAGTTCGCGCACCAGCGGATCGAACCGGCTCTCAGCCAGAGTCTCGTCGACCGCGCGAATCCTGTCCGGCCGCTCGGGGTGTCCGGGCGGGGTCAGATGATTCAGGGTCGACGGATGGGATACTAGAAGCGTCGTCATGCAGGGCCTTTTGCGCGTGCGCGGATGCGCCTTTCGCGGATGCTCAATCTAAGGGCTGATCGCGGCCGGGGAAAGACCGATCTAGTTCGCCCGCTTGATGCGGTCGGCAGGGGCGGGGCTTATCGGGCTGCTGGCCTGGAAGTAAGCGTAAAGTGCATCGGCATCATAAGCGCCGAACTGCGGCGCAGTTCCTTCCGTCAACGCCGTAAAGCCGTCGCCACCGGTGGAGAGATAGTTGTTGACCGTGACGCGGTAGCTCCCGGCGGAATCGACGGACGCTCCGTTCAACGATATCGAGCTTGCGACCACGCGTTCGCCGAACGGCTTGCTTCCATCCCACGTGTAGCTGAATCCCTTCGAGACCTGGAGAATACGCGGGCGCTTCGGGTCGAGCCATTGCTGCTCCAGCATCGCCTTGATCTGGCCGCCGCTGAGCGTGAGTGTGACGAGCTGATTGCGGAACGGCTGGCTTGCGAACACGTCGGCGTAAGTCACGGCGCCGTCGTCCTTGGCCGCAAGGTCGGCGCGGAGGCCGCCGGGATTGGTGAACGCAACGACCGCGCCGCCCTTGGACGCGGTTGAAGTTGCGGCAAGCTGCGCATCGGCGACGACATCGCCGAGCGCGCTTTCGCCCGCTTCATTCGGCACACGCGAGAGCGTCGCCGTGATCGATCCGGCGCGGCGATTGCCGATGGGGGCGGCGAACTTGTCGTAGGCCGCGATCAGTGCGGTCTGCTCTGGGGTTTTGGCCAGCGTATCGCTGCGGACAATGACATTGTCGGCCCTGGCGCTGACGATGTCGCGCGACTTCGGGTCGAGCGTGACGTCGATCGTGGTGACCAGCGTGCCGTATTTGTCAGCCGAGGTCACAAGCCGTCCGTCGATGTTGCAAACATAGGGCTGATGGGTGTGGCCGCTGATCACGAGATCGACGGCGCGGTCGAACTTCTTGACGATGTCGACGATGGCGCCCGAGATCGCGGGGCACTCATTATAGTCGCCGGTCGGATAGCCGCCTTCGTGAATCAGGACGACGATGGCTTCTATCCCGCGCGCCCTCAGTTCCGGAACCAGCGCATTCACGGTCTCGGCTTCATCGCGGAATTCGAGGCCTGCCGCGCTGCTGGGCGAAATGATCCCGGCGGTGCCTTTCAGCGTCAACCCGATGAAGGCCACTGGAACGCCGTCAAACTCCCTGACCTCGTAGGGCGGAAAAACCGTGTTGCCGGTCGCGGTCTCGACCGTGGACGCCGCGAGGTAGTGGAATTTTGCGCCCGTGAATGGATGAGGCCCCTGGCATAGGTCGACTGGATGACAGCCCCCATTCTGCATCCGCTTCAATTCGTCCTTGCCTTCGTCGAACTCGTGATTGCCGACGGAGGCGAGCGCTAGTCCCATCATCGACAGCGATTCGATCGTCGGTTCATCGTGGAACATCGCCGACAGCAGCGGGCTTGCGCCGATCAGGTCGCCTGCGGCGACGAAGATCGTGTTCCTGTGGCCGTCGGCGAGTTCCTTGACGAGGGTCGCCATCTGCTCGGCGCCGCCCGCCGGCACCGTGATCTTTTTGGTCTTGTCGCTGGGGTCGGCAATCCTGATCCCGCCCGAGGAAGCGCGAAGGTAGCCGTGAAAGTCGTTGATCGCGAGGATGCGCAAATCCACCGTCGCCGGCTGCGCCATAGCCGGAGATGACGCGGCCAGCGTCATGGCGATGAAGGCTAGTACCGCCGATCTGAAGTCCCTGCAGCGCAAGCGGCGAATTCGATCAGGGACTTCAGATCGACTAAGCGGTACTAGTATCAATAAGTTTGCTAGGGCCCATGACTTTCCGAAGTTCGTGAAGGTGGGCGCTGCGAAGGCGCACGAACTTCGGAAAGTGGGCACTAGCGCGAGCGAAAGTCTCATGGCGCGACTATAGAGAACAGGCGCGACGATTTCACGAAGCTCAAGATTTCTTTCGCGCGAAAAACGCCTTGAACGCTGCAACTGCTTCCGCCGAGCGCATCCGTTCGCCGAACAAATGGCTCTCATGGTCGATGCGGCGGACCAGATCTTCCGGCGCATGTTTCAGAAGCTTTCGCGAGGCGGCGACCGCCTCGGCGGGGAGGGCGGCGATTTCGCGCGCGGTTTTTTTGGCCTCGCCTTCGAGGGCCTCCGGCGCAACCACCTTGTTGACGAAGCCGGCGCTGCGCGCTTCCTCGGCATTCAGTGCGTGTCCCATCACCAGCATGGAGAAGGCACGCTGATGTCCCATCAGCCAGGGCGCGAGCATGCTGGAAGCGCCTTCCGGCACGAGGCCGAGGTGAATGAAGGGGGTTGCGAAACTGGCCCTCGTGCTCGCGATCACCTGATCGCAGTGAAACAGCATCGTGGTGCCGATACCGATTGCGATGCCGTCGACGGCGGCGACGACGGGCTTGGTGTTGTGGGTGAGTGAATGGAGGAACTTGATGGCGTTGGAAGCGCGCGGCGTGCCGGTATTCGACGTGCCGTCCTTCAGAAAGTCCTCGAGGTCGTTGCCGGCGGTAAACGCGCCCGGTTCGCCCGAGATGATCAGACAGCGGATCGCGGCATTGCCTTGCGCGCTGTCGATCGCCGCGCTCATGTCGCGGTACATGTCCTGCGTGATGGCGTTTTTCTTCTCCGGCCGGCTGAGCTTGATCACACGAATGGCGTCTTCGTCGGTAACGGTGAGGTGTCCGGTCATGGATTGGGCTTTCCGTCGGTCGACATACAGGAACGTCGAGAATATCCTACATTCGGGCGAGGGCGGTCCACAACTGGCCGCAACCTCTCCACGGGATTGCCTTGGTTTGGTCAAACCATGGTGAAGTCTGGGCCAAGGTAAGTTTGAGGGGATTCCACAAGCGATTTGCCGGCCGCTCCAGAGCCGGTGACGTTGGAGGGCCGATGCAGACCGGGGTGAAGCCGAAAGCAACTGAAAATCCGCATGACTTTGTTGTCGTCCCGTCCGATCAGGTACGGGTTGCGCCGGCGGACGCGGAAATCGCCGACCTCCTGCGCGCCGCAGCAAGGCACCATTCCGAAGCCGGCGCTCGTGCCGCTTCCGATTCATCTGTTCCAGCCACTGTGCCGGTGGTCGATGCGACGTTTCGCGCCACCGATGTCAACGACGGTGTGCCGGCGAAGAGTTCGTTCGTCCGCCGCGCGATGCGGACCTTCGCCGCGCTTCTGCTGGCGCTCGGTATCGGCGCCGCCGCGATGAGCTGGCAGACCTTCGGTTACGCTGCGAAGAAGGCGCTCGTATCGTGGGCGCCGAAATGGGCCATTGCCGCCTCGTTGCCGCTCGACAAGCTCGGGCTCGGCGCGAACTCCACGCCATCGGACGATCCGGCCGAGGCGACGCCGGCGGAGCCGCCGGCGGCGGCCGCGCAAAACGCCTCCGATGCCAGCACGTCCGAAAACGCCGTTGCTGCCGCCGCGGTGCCGCCGTCAGATGCGGCTCAGCAGTTGCAATCGATGGCGCGCGATCTCGCCAGCGCCAACCAGCAGGTTGAGACGCTGAAGGGGACGATCGCCGAGCTAAAGGCAGGCCAGCAGCAGATGGCGCGCGATCTCGCCAAGGTGACCGACAAGCTTGCCGAACAAAATGCCAAGGCGAAACTTGCCGCCACGGCGCCGCGCCCGCCGGCTCCAGCCGCGCACAGGCCTGCGCCGGTTTATTCATCGACAGGCTATCCGCCCGCGGCACCGCCGCCGCCGGTCTATCGGCCGGCTTCGTCGCCTTATTCCGCTCAAGCTCAGGCTTCCGCAGGGTCGCCCCCGCCGCCGCCGGCGGCTCAACCCTATCCGCCAGCGCCGCAAATTCAGCCACAGGCCGACCCCGGCGTGGTAGGATCGGCGCCGCGGCCGCCGATGCCGCTGGCGCCGCAATAGCGTCACCTTATTGTGGTCGGATTAACTAACGGCCAGGACGGTACCTTTGGGGAACCGTTCTGGCCCGGAACCATTCCGCCGCAGGTGGTTTAACGCGCATGCCTTCCCCAACTGGGAGAATGTCATGAAAATCGCGAAAGTCGTTTTGGCTGGTGCCGCCGCGTTTGTCGCCGTGAGTTCGACGGCTCTCGCCCAGCAGACGCATACGGGAACCATTACCCAACTCAACCGCCTCAACAATACGGTCGCGATCCGGCAGACCCAGAACGGTACGGTCGGTGCAAACACCGGCGGTGCGGCCGAGGAGTTCAAGGTTGGAAGCGGCGTCTCGCTGGAAACGCTGCACGCCGGCGACATCGTCAACTATTCCGTCAACGATAACGGCGGCGCCAAGACGATCACCAAGCTCGATCGGCGCTGACGGTCCCGCGCAAAATACCGCCTCTGCCTGAGAGCGTTATCCCAACAGCACGGCGTCCGCGCCGTTGACGGCTTCAGCGCTGTCCATCACGGTTTTCTCGAGCGACGGCGCTTGAACCGTGATGTTCTCGGCGAAGAAGCGCGCCAGCATGACGTAGCGCTGCGGGTCAGCGTCGCCGATGCCGCGCGCGGCCAATGCCTCGTTCGCCAGCATGCATCCGCCAAGCGTGGCTCCGAACTGCCGCAAGTAGGGTGTGGCGCCGGCCAATGCCTCGTTGGGCGCGGACGTCACGTGTTCCAGAAGCCAACGGCTAGTACGCTCGAGCGAGGCCAGTGCGTCACGCAGTTTGGCGCCGGTGGTGCCGAACGCCGGATCGTTCGACGTTTCGACCTGCTTGACGATACCTTTGAGTTCGTCGAGCAGGGCCCAAACCGACTCGCCGCCGTTGGCCGCAAGCTTCCGCGTCACGAGATCGATCGACTGGATGCCGTTGGTGCCTTCGTAGATCTGCGTGATGCGGGCGTCGCGATAGTGCTGCGCCGCGCCGGTTTCCTCGATGAAGCCCATGCCGCCGTGGATTTGCACGCCGATCGAGGTGGCTTCGTTGCCGAGGTCGGTAGAAAAGGCCTTTGCGATCGGGGTCAGCAGTGCCGCCCGCGCGGCCGCCGCCGTGCGCACTTTCGCGTCCTTGGCCCGCATCGAAACATCAAGCGCCACCGCCGTGGCGTAACAGATGGTGCGGCTGGCGGCCGTCATCGCGCGCATCTGCATCAGCATGCGCTTGACGTCGGGATGCACGATGATCGGATCGGACTCGTTGCCGGGCTTGCCGATGGCGCGGCCCTGGCGGCGCTCCTGCGCGAAAGCCAATGCCTGCTGATAGGCGCGGTCGGCGATGCCGACGCCTTGGAGTCCGACGGCAAGACGCGCCTGGTTCATCATCGTAAACATGCATTGCATGCCGCGATTTTCCTCGCCGATCAGATAGCCGATGGCGCCGCCATGGTCGCCCATGGTCATGGTGCAGGTGGGCGCGGCGTGCATGCCGAGCTTGTGCTCGATGCCGCTGACATAGATGTCGTTGCGTTCGCCGAGCGAGCCGTCGGCGTTGACCATGAACTTCGGAATCAAGAACAGCGAAATGCCTTTGGTGCCGGCAGGCGCATCGGGCAGGCGGGCAAGCACGAAATGAACGATGTTGTCGCTCATGTCGTGATCGCCATAGGTGATGAAGATTTTGCTGCCCTTGATACGATAGCTGCCGTCGCCGGCGCGCTCGGCGCGGCTGCGTAGCGCACCGACATCGGAACCCGCCTGCGGCTCGGTGAGTTGCATGGTGCCGGGCCAGTCCCCGGAGACGAGCTTTTCGAGATAGATCTTCTTCAGTTCCTCGCTGCCATGGGCATCGAGCGCCTCGATCGCGCTCAGGGTCAGGAGCGGGCAGAGGCCGAACGAGATGTTCGACGCGCTCCAGATTTCGGTGCAGGCGGCATTGATGGCGAGCGGCAGACCCTGGCCGCCGAAATCTTCCGGCCCCGACACCGCGTTCCATCCCGCCGCGGTCCAGCGCTTGTAGGCATCAGGCCAGCCGGGCGCGGTGATGACGCTTGAGCCTTCGAGCTTGATTCCGTGCTCGTCACCGGTACGGTTGAGCGGCGCCAATACGTCCGTGGCAAACCGGCCGGCTTCTTCCAGCACGGCGGAAGCGATATCGACGTCGAAATCGCCGTAGTGGCCAGCCTTCACGGCAGCCTCGAGCCCGGCGCCGTGGTTGAGGGCCAGCAACATGTCGCTGATCGGCGCACGGTAGGTCATGGGATCAAAGCCTCGCATCCAAAAAAGACGAAAACCGTATTCCCACGAAATGATGCGCCTCTCAACTTTTCTGTCCGCGGCAGTGCGGCAAAGGTGCGAGGTGGCACGAACGGTGGCGGAAATCGCCTGAACTGGCCGCCCCCGTCCAGCCGCCTGTGGGATGCAAGTTTCAACCAGATTTTGAGCGTTTGCCCTGTTGAAATGGGCCGACTGCCTCTATAGACCGGCGTTGCCGAACGAAAACTTCGGGGAGGGCGCCTGCCATCCCGTGTTCCGGCCGTTGGGGCGTCGCCAAGTGGTAAGGCAGTGGATTTTGATTCCACCATACGGAGGTTCGAATCCTCCCGCCCCAGCCAAGCACTCTCTCAACTTTAGATAGTTTGCAACTTAGTTGAGAGAACCCCTTGAAATAAGGGTTTTTTGTAGGATGACTCGCTTTTTATGTCTCTGCAAGCGTGCTACTTCTACGAGAATTCCCCGAAAGTCTCCAGCTACTGACGACAATATTCCCGTTTTTGGGAGACTTTGCGCAGAGACTTTTCCGACAATCACTGCGTGACCGAGGCAGCAGTGAGATTTCCTCTATCCGCCTCGATTTCCATGGTCTGCTAACGCAAGCAAAGCAGACAACTTCTATTCGAACTCGCTTGTGGGGCGTGTTGACGATCACGAGCCGTGTCTTGGGACCGATCGCGGTTCAATCGCGGCCGATCGCTGAGTTGGACCGGCCTAAAGATGGGCACCCGGCGTCGAGCGTGAAATTTTCAGCTCTTCCTCGTTCATATCAGCCGATATGTCGGCGAATAGAGGTGTGCTCAAGTAACGCTCGCCGGTGTCGGGAAGCATGCAGAGGATGTTTGCTCCTTTCCCAGCTTCGAGCGCAACCTTCAGCGCGCCTGCAAAAGTCCCGCCCGCGGAAACGCCGACAAAGATGCCCTCCCTGGCAGCAAGGTCCTTGCTGCAGCGAATCGCGTCGGGACCGGAGATCGGTAGAATTTTGTCGATGAGCTCCATCGCGACGGCATCGTCGGTCAGCTTCGGAATAAAATCTGGCGTCCAGCCCTGCATCGGATGTGGTTTGAATGCCGGATGCGGTGCCGCTGGAGTACCGTCCGGGTTTCGCGCCTGCTTGATGCCGCTCCCCAACAGCTGCGCATCCGCGGGCTCGCAAACGACAATCTTCGTTTCGGGGCGCTCCTTGGCAAGCACCCGTCCGACGCCCTTTAACGTTCCACCGGTTCCATAGCCCGTAACCCAGTAATCCAGCCGTTCACCGGCGAAATCATCAAGTATCTCGCGCGCGGTCGTGCGCGAATGGATGTCGGGATTGGCTTCATTCTCAAACTGCCGGGTCATATACCATCCATGCGCCTTGGCCAGCTCGATGGTTTTGTTGATCATGCCGACGGCGCGCTCCGCGGCAGGAGTTACAATGACTTTCGCGCCGAGGAATCGCATCAGTTTGCGGCGTTCGACGCTGAACGGCTCTGCCATGGTAATCACCAACGGGTAGCCCTTGGCTGCGCAAACCATGGCGAGACCGATTCCGGTGTTACCGCTTGTCGCCTCAATGACCGTCTGGCCAGGTTTAAGCTCTCCCGACTGTTCGGCTGCCTCGATCACACCAAGGGCCAAACGGTCCTTGACGGACCCAAGCGGATTGAAGGCCTCGATCTTCACGAAAAGGTTCACGCCTGGCGGCGCCAAATGATTGATTCTGACGACCGGCGTATTGCCGACGGTCTCGATGATGCTCTGGTATTTCCGTCCCATGCGTGCCTTTCCCGAACTTGCGTCGCTCGAAGGTGGAAAACAGCAGGAGTCCGATCGGCGCCGTCGCGCAGATCGCTTGTCGCTCTGTAGTTAGGTCTCGCTTCCTCGCGCAAAGTTCAAATCATTCTTTGACGCCTCATTCCGGGAGCTTTTGCCTCTGGCAGAAGGCCCGGGCCTGTGTTCTGATGCAGTTAGAAGATTTCATCGATCGGGGGGCTTTTTTGCCCGACGAGCGCATGGATCGACGACTGGCGGCTGTGCTGGCGGCGGACGTCGCCGGCTATAGCCGGTTAATGGGCCGCGACGAGGAACGGACGCTCGCGCAGTTGAAGACGCTGCGCAAGACCCTGGTCGATTCGACGATAGCCGCCTATCGTGGACGCATCGTCAAGACTACGGGCGACGGCATGCTGGTTGAGTTTGCCAGTGCTGTCGATGCTGTCCGCTGCGCGGTGGACGTCCAGCGGGCGATGGTCAGGCAGAGCGCCGCCGTGCCGCAGGACTTCAGGATCGAGTTCCGCATCGGCATTCATGTCGGCGATATCATCATCGACGATGACGACATTTTCGGCGATGGTGTCAACATCGCAGCGCGCCTTGAAGGAATCGCCCAACCCGGAGGAATCTGCATCTCCGACGATGCGCACAGGCAAATTCGCGGCAAGGTGGAAATTGCTTTTGACGACATCGGTGAGCAAGCGCTGAAGAATATTGCAGAGCCGATGCGCGTATGGCGGGCTCGGATTGGCGACGAGGCTGCTTCGGCAATCCGATCGCCTCCAGTACAACAAGCCCGAACCCTTGCGTTGCCCGACAAACCGTCCATCGTCGTACTGCCGTTCGACAACATGTCGTCGGAGGCCGGGCAAGACTACCTTGCAGACGGAATCGTCGAAGCGATTACCGCCGCGCTTTCGTCTATCCGCTCTTTTTTCGTGATCGCACGCAGTTCGGCGTTCGCCTACAAGGGCCATCCGACGAATGCGCGCGATATCGGTAGGGAGTTGGGGGTCGCTTATCTGCTGGAGGGCAGCGTGCAGAAGGCGGGTAATCGCCTGCGGATTATCGTCCAGCTGATCGAGACTGAGGGAGGCGCACACGTCTGGAGTTCGCGCTTTGACGGGGCAATCGAGGATTTCTTCGATCTCGAAGATCGTATAACGGAGCAGGTGGCGGGCGCTTTGCAACCTTCCATCCGCATTGCCGAAATTGAGCGGTCGCGACGTAAGCGGCCGCAGGATCTGGGCAGCTACGACTACACCATGAGAGCGATGCCCCACGTCTGGGCGCTCGAGAAGGACGAAAGTGCGAAAGCGCTCGAACTGCTTGAAGGGGCGCTGAAGGTTGATCCGGAATATCCGCTGGCTCTGGCGCTTGCGGGCTGGTGCCACGCCCAACGTTCAGTCTACAATTGGGCGGACGACATCGCGCTGAGTCAGGCGATGGCGCGCTCGCTCGCGGAGCGGGCCGCGAACCTGAGCGGCGACGATCCGCTTATCTTGGCGGTGCTCGGTGCGGTCCATACCTTCGTACGCAACTACGGAACCGCTCGCGTGCTGCTTGAGCGCGCCCTTGCTCTTGATCCCAACTGTGCATGGGCCTGGAGTCGACTTGGATGGATCGATAATTATTCTGATCAGCCCAAACATGCGATCGAGAAGTTTGAGCGTGCACTGCGTCTCAGTCCGATCGACCCGATGAACTTCAACAACTATACGGGCATCGGCTCGGCCCATGAAATCTCGCAAGACTACGATAAGGCCGCGGCGTTATATCGGCGCGCGCTTGAGGAGCGGCCCAACGCTCGTTGGATATATCGAAATCTCGCATCGGCCTTGTCGGGAGCTGGCCGGACCGAAGAGGCTAAACTAGCATTTGCGGAAATGCTGCTCAGCTATCCCGATCTGACGGTTTCCAAATTCAAACAGGCGATGGTCTTTTCAAATGCAGCTCTCGACCGTATGGCGGAAAATCTGCGAAAGCTCGGGCTGCCGGACTGATCGGGCATATTTGCCGTTCCAGCATGAGCTTCCGCGAGGCGATCGAATAGAGCAACATTTTGCGGCGCATGAGTCCGTTTGCGGCCCTCATCGACATGCGAGCCGCGCCACTGAAACTACCTCGTACATTGTCCGTAAATTGGCGAAAGTCGCCACCTGATTTCGAAAATATTCTCTTTTTGAGGAGACGTGGATTGGAGACAAGGTCTGATCTGCACTGCGCGGTCTCGGCGGTAGTCTGAAGTCTCCGGCCTCGAAGTTAAAGGAAATCTGGGGAAGTTCCCCCGACATTTCAAAGGCCTTTTTCCAATCGGGAATATGCGAGTTCGAATCCTCCGAGGTCAGCCAGGCATTCCAGCATTCGGCCGGGCTCCCCTAGAAACGCGAGATAAGGCCGGAAATGCCGGCATTTCGCGAAGTCGGCCTTGTCTCCAAACTCCCGTTTCGACGATTTTCGAGCGCCAATCGCCGAAAGTCTCCGGCCACCTACGCGATTATTCCCGTTTTGTGGAGACTTTGGGCAGAGACTGGGTTCGAACTCCACTGCGTGCGCCGCTCGCAGTCATTTTGACTGCCGTCTTCAGAGATTTGTTAATGAAATCCGGATTTGCCATGATGAACTGAACGTTGAGCTATTGCGCATTCTTCTTGCGATTGAACGGCGGCGCCAGACTTTCAGCTTTTACATTCCGGTTTGCGCGCTATCGGAAAATCAGATCCGTATCGATGCGATCGTGGGGGACATCATCTCGACGGCTGATACCCAGGCGCGACATGATTATCAATCCGAGCTGAAGTACCTCCGCGAGCATTGGGCAAAACGGGGGACCAATACGCCGTATGTGCCCTCTGTGACAGGCGGCAGCTTCGGTGAGATCCAGAATTGGGATGCTCCGAACGTGATGGGGCGACGGTCAAAGCTGAGGGCAAGCCCTCTCGTACAGGAAATCCTATCGACGCATCGGTTGCACTGAGTGCCGGTAACCAACTGATCCTACAATTTGGGAACAATTAAATGAGCATCGAAACGAGACTGACGAAGCTGGAGGCCAAATCCTGCCCAGAGGGCCCGGCGATCTACTTTTGGGCCATGAACGGTTGCCGACCGATGACCGATCTGGAAATCGAGCAAGGCATAGCGGCACTGCATGCGCCGGCGAGCGCTCGTGTCACTTCGGTGCAGTGGTTGGGGAATTGAGCGAATGAGGATCGAACAGCGACTTTCGAAGCTCGAAGCCAAGGTGCCAGCGGGGGACGACTGGAAGGTCTTTCGCGTGATTGGGGACTCGGCAGAGGAATGCCAGGCTGCAATTGACGGGCTGATTGCGAGTGGCGAGGCGCGTGAGAGCGATCAATTCGTGTGTCGGGTAATCATTGATCCGGTAGTGCGACGATCAAATTTTGAGAAACATTAAGGAGAAATAAATTGAACAGACCTTTTAGCGACAGCTTGATCGAGGAGCAGAAGGTTCACTATATTTAGGGTCCGCACGCCAAGTTACCGTTTATGTTTGAAAGGCGCTGGCTTGGGCACGATAAAATGTTTATCCCCGTGACTTGCTCGTGCCCATCAGTTTTCTTGCAAACACAAGTCAACTGGGCACAGCTGTCTACACAACTACGGCACGATTGCGCGTAGTTTCCAGCAGGAAACGGCCAAACCCCATTGCAAATACCGCCTGCCGAGCCACATGTCGTTGCTGGATAGCAAACTATTTTACCCGCGATGTTACACTTGCACGCTTGTTGCGCCAAAGTGGCCTGAGGCGTCAGGAGAACGAAACTCGCAGTAATAAAGATAAGAATTGTTTGCATAGCTATCTCCCGCCACGCGGCCTCAAACTCCCGCAGCGCGGTGAAGAAGTCGGCTGCCGTGCCGTAGCGATGCTCGCGCGGCTCGCATCCGGGATAGAACCCGCAACGCCATTGCCACTGGTCTACGTCGACCGGCACGCCCGCGCGCTTACCGATCCTGCCCACTTGCACGTTGCCATAATAGACGTGCCAGGTCTCTTGGTGCGGGTTGTCTGAGCGGCGGCGAGTGAGGGTGGGCATATCCCATGATCGCGAAAAAGGCACCGTGCGTGAAGCCGCTAGGGATTGCGCTAGATCAGCAATAAGTCCTACCTTAGGTGGTTAGGTTGGTTGTTGATGCTGGGAGATTTGATTTGCTCCACGCACGTAACTTTTTAGCATTCATCGACGATAGCTCTACTCCTGGAGGCGAATCTGTTCTAGCCGGCCACATCGCGACCGTGGAGGCTTGGGAAAAATTCAAGCCGGAGTGGGAGGCGATGCTTCCTTTCGGCACGCTCGCTGAAAACGGCAAACAGCACTTCAAAATGAGCGAGATGGCCGCTCTCCCCGAACGCATGGAGCGGGTGCCCTGGTTTTATAGAATCATCGAGGAACACGTCACTTTATCGCTCGCTTGCCGGATCGACCTTACCGAATACGAAGCGGCCCTTGAACGCATTCGAAACAACGCACAGAAGCTCGGTCTGCAATATGTGAACTTCGACCGCTTCGAGAATCCCTTCGCCTATCAGTTTCGAGCCCTGATGGATCAGTTCCATACTGATCGGCCCCTCTTGGACCCCGAGCTGGCGGATGGAAAGGTTGATTTCTATTTCGATAATCGAATGGAAGAAGGTTTCATCTCAGCCACTTGGGATGACTACATGTCTAGCCGGCCGGATGAAACAAAAAATCGCTACGGCGCAAAACCAATTTTTGGAAATGATCAGACGTTTCTGCCCCTTCAGGCTGCCGACCTTTGGGCCTGGTGGGTGAGAGAGTGGTACGAAGAAGATGCGTCCGAGTTGCCGACGAAAATGGAAAACTTCGACTTCGGAACATGGCGTGGGAAAAAGCGTCCATGCCTCACCATTTCGTACAATGAAGATCAAATTGTTGAGGGGCTAATGTCTACGTGCGTTCTTACTAGCGACTAGCAAGCGTTACAGATGTTACGCCACGCTCCGTGACGTGTCCCCGGCCGATCCGCGGAGGGAAACCGCTAGGGATTGGGGATGCGACGCGGCCGTATCCTACGGATGTGCCGTTACGTGCCGAGGCGGGTCGCGCAAAGGCTTACATCGACACCGACCGCCGCTGTAAGTCCAGTATATATATTGGCATCTTCGGTGTGGAGCTGAGTTACAATTCCGGCTGGTGTTGCAACGACGTTGACCTTGCAAAACTGTGTGCTTGCTGCGCCGGTGCCTCGATAGGTGTTGATTTCGGTCTGGTTGCCAAGTTGCCAGACGTACGAGGTTTCGCCGCTGTTCATCTTGAACGTGTTGGCCGGCGGTCCAAATCGAACGACAAGGGCGTCGACATTCTGCCTGATGTACTGTTGGCCCAAACGAACCGCAGTCTCCTGCCGCGAAGCCGCACAGCCACACAGCGTGACGCATAGCGCCACGATTCCCAGAATACGCATTTTGCTGATCCCCCGACCGGCCGCCATCCAACCGCAACCTGGGGTCGAAGGCAATACTGCACGCGCGAAGGCCGCACCAGGAGCTTCGAAAAAAGCCCGCCATTCGCGACGGGCGCCAAGTTAAGGGAGGAACCGCCGTGAAACGGCGATGACAACGTAGGCCGATCAGTCGCTGGCGGGTGCACCCCAATTCACACAACGGGCGACCAAAGTCTTCGTGAAGCTGCGACTAATGCCTCTCTGTCAAATATCCTAGCATTGTTTCGCAGGCTTCCTCGGCCGCTTCGAATGTCTTGAAAGGTGACCCGATAACTTTGACTGCGCCCCTGTTGTCATGAAGTGGACGCCAAGATGCTACAAAGCCCGGAGCACCATGAAGACCAGGACCGCTGCGGCTCTCATAACTGATCACAAACGAGAAACCGTCGCCGCTTGCGTTCCATATTTGCATGTCACCGACGGGATTAATAACACGACTGAATTGCATGCAGCACCTCGCATGCGCCCCGTCCTTGAAGGACTTATTTAGCGAGTCGGAAAAGGCAAACGCCTTGACGTCACTTAGTGCCGGAGCGTCGCCGCGAACGCTGCATTCTCGGGACCGATGGTCGCAAGGCAATCTGCGTCTTAAGGAAACTAATCAGGGTTAACCAGGCAGCTCCGGTCAGCTACCTAATCTTGGCTAAGCACTCCTTCAGGCGTTCCAGCTCAGAACGAACTTGCGTTTCCATGGCGTCTTGTAACGCGAGCGCGCCCCTGTTGGACAATTCTGCGGAGGCCTTTTTATCTAGATTCTGTTTCCAATCCCGGATCGCCTGCTTAGTGGCGCTTTGGGCTTCCAACGTAGCTTTAAAGTATGCCTTTGTGCAGGCATCGGCCATTGAGCAAGTCTTGCACTCTTGAGCGGCGGCAGCACTTGAAACTAGCAAGGTAAGTATCGCGGCAAGGACCCTCATTGTTTCCCCCGGTACAAGCCCCAGACCTGACCCCAAAGCCAAATCCTGAGTCACGGCGCAGTTGCGGCGCTTTCTCGAAAGGGAATAGATTTTTAACGCAAATGAGTACATCACTCTGGCAGCGGCCGGCCGGTTCGACAGTCGCCTCCATTACAGGACTTTTAGGAGCGAGGATTCGCGCTTGATCCGAGCTTAGCAACCTAAGGCGATTGCGCCCGTAAGCTTATGGACGGCGGACAGTGTGTCTCCTCCAGTGCCGCCGTTGGCGGCTCCGCCAATGCACGCCCCGGACTGTGCGGAGCCGTCTTATCCGTCAATTCCACCAGCAGCTCCTATTGAACTCTGTTTCAAAGCCGCCGGCATCCTGGGCATCTCGCCTTCAGCGGGCTTGTTGCAAGCCGGGCATGGCATTCCGGGCGCGCCGCAACCACAGGCATACTCGCCTTCCCAGGCCATATGAGGATGGGCCTCGCAAACCCAGCGGCATCCGAAGCAGCGCATGCAAGTGGTCATGCGGAATAACTTCCTCAGAAGCGCGGTGTTTCTCTGCTGAAAGTGTCGTTTGGTTGTGTTCATTTCGGAGCAGAACACGGCCTGACGGCGTATTGAGCAATCCATGAGGTCCGCCATGATGACGTAAGGCGACCTAGCAACCAATGAGAATGCGCCTTGTTGGTTCTATATGGCCAAGTTTTTTCTAGCGCTCATTGCTATTGCGCTCGCTTTTCTAATCGGCGTGCTTGTTTTTGCGGCTTTCCACCTTTGAAAATGGCTTTTGCTCAAATTGAGTCGGACAGCAGACCAATTCGTGAACCAATCGTTAATTTCATTTCGAAGGTGAGCAAAACGGAACATCGTGCCTGTATTGCAACGCGCCATGATCGATTCATCACCGGCCCTGTAACGGCATATACCCGGTGACTGAGAGTGTTGTGCTCCCGCCTCATCAAGGCGCGCAACCATGTCCTTCCGACCGCTATGTCCGATCTGCAAAAGCGTAACGATACTGGCGCAGATCACGCCCAGCCACTTAGGCTTCCACATCCGCACCTTTGAGTGCCAGCTGTGCAGCGACATCCACCAGATTGTCACCGAATGGGACGACCCCATGAAGTCACGCGAAGTTGCAGGTTGGCTTCAGGGCGAATTGAGAGCACCGACGTAAGGCCTCGTGGTTCCTTTTTGATTTGTAACTGTTCCGATTGCCGAAATAGGCGCATCGTCGGATCATGGCTACTCAGGACGAATACCGGCGTCGCGCCGTTGAGGCGCAGCGACAGGCAGACCGAGCTATCAGCGAAGTAGACCGTGCATCCTGGCTGCGGATCGCCCAAGGCTGGATGAGCATGGTGCACTCACGTCCGCAGATCCCTCAAGAAACATTCGACTAACAGGTAGCCGACGAAGGCACTGGGCAGGAAGAAAACAAGTCCCTCGAATTAAGGCTGCCTCAGTGGGCGGCTTTCTTTTTGATGCCGCTTTCAGCTTCCGAGCGCTGGAATCGAAAGGGGTCACCTCTCGGCGACCCCAATGGCCGGCAAAATTTGTGCGTGATGAAAATCTCAGCCCCGGCAAGAGGCAGCTTAGAGTTATCCACAGGCTGAGATAGCCGGACAAATACCGTCTACAGCACTGTCCTAATTGGCACAGCACCCCCAGTGGGTTATTCGCCTGTTTCGACCCCTAGTGGCCTAATTCTGAAGCGTCTCTTAAAGCCTGTATGCAACCCACAGCCCCGCGAACGCACCGACGCCGCTGAGCAGTACGCCGGAATAGGAAAGCATGTCACCGCCCCACAGCTCTGGCACCATGCCACCTATTGTCGAGCCGACGAAGATCGCTATCCAGACTGATGAACGCATAGAACTCCTTAAGGCCGCCGCCTCAATTGGCGGCAACACGTCCCTTGCCTAGACATTCTTCACACGCTTTATAAATTTTGACGCCGGGTTTCGTTGGATGCTTCACGACCGTGAAGCCGCTCCCCATACATTCCGGGCAGTCGCGCTCTGATGGATTAGCGACTGGTTTTTTCATCAACCAACAATACCCTTCATCTCTAAAAACATCGCCTTCACGTATGACAATCGAAGCGCCTTCTCTCGCGGCCCTTGATGCTCCTTGAGCGCGTGAAGCTCGCGGACTGCGATCGCGTCACGCTTGTGCCCGTTCTCCTCGGCAAAATACGCCTTCATGTCCTCGATGAATGCCCGTGCAACGCCGGGAGGAACTTCGAATGGCACCCAGCCGGATCGCGTCAGCTTCTTCACGCGAACAGGTCCGCGCCTGCCTGCGTGAACCGGATGAAGGTGCCGGACTCGTGCGGTTCGGGATCAGTGAGAGGGCGCTCTGTGTGAGGCTAGCTCTGCCTAAAGTGAAGGCAGAATTTTGCCCAATCAACATGTCCATAGTATATAATTTCATCGCGACGTAATTTGTGCGTCGCACTAGGATGTTTTTTGAAGGCGATCAAATCTTACGGCGGCTTTTAGTACCCATCTAAATGAGGGGAATAGTCATGAAGAGCCAGGGATCGACGTCAGCGAAAATTACGCGAACGCGAACGCTGTCGAACGGCAGCACCCTAGAGGATCGTTATCTGGAGTTGCAAAGGCTTCGCGACGAAGTTCGAAGGGCAGAGCTCCGTTGCGTGCCAAAAAACCCTCTCAATAGGAAGCGGATTTATAGTCCTCTTACAAGAGACGACCGGCCGTCAGTGCGTCTGTGAAATAAGCAGATCGTCTAATTTCTTTCCTGACGCAAGTTGCGCGCGGACCCAGCGCGGTTGCTTCCCTCGTCCAGACCAGATTTCCGAGGGGCGCTCCGGGTTGCGATATTTTGGACGAACCGTTGGGTAAGGTCGCCGAGTTCTTTTTTTAGGCTCGGTGCGCCCCTCAAGCTGAGCAAGACGTTGCTCAAGCTTTCGCTTCTCGGTTTCTATTTTCGAAGACAAAAGCCTTTCAATCTCCGCGCGCAGACGCCAAAGTTGGTCGACGGACAACGCTGCAAGATCTTTGTTCTTCACGCTCACCCCGGCCCTTGGGCTTCACCCAGTCGAAGCGTGAGCTTCACCATTGGCCTTGAACACGAAACTGTCGCGAATCAACGGCGATCAAGTAGACGGGGCCGCCCACGAGGCGGCCCCTGCCTTTGACTACCGCTACTTTTCAACTTCAACGACGTACCGCCGCACCACTTTGGTCGCCTTGTCGCGATCGGGTGCAAGGTCCGCCCAGGCTTTAGACTTGTAGAATGCCACAGCATCATCCAGGCTGGCCCATTCAGTAATTCCGACATTCTTGGGAGCCGGCCCGCCCTCTATTTGAACCACTCGTCCGGCCGCGGTGCGCAAAGTGTGACCGTTAGCTGCTTCTATCGCCTTGCGGGCGGCAGGCAGGTACGCGGCTTGGGCTGAGGCATCGAGGGTCTCAAGTTCACTGATAGCGTAGGCCTTCAGCTTGGCCCCTTGAGCGTGGAGGCCCTGAACCGCGATAGCGCCGATTGCGACGCCAGCCAGCAATACCATAGTGATTTTGTAGTTGGATCTCATGGCATTCCCTCCGATTGTGCGATTTCAAAACAGGACGAACACCCCCTTATTCGGGCGCACCTCGCCCTAAACGTGAGTCGCGGCGGTCAACCTAAGGTTCAAGCAATTCGTCTCGGCCGCGCGGGCCGAGACGTGAAGCTTCTGCCTCTCGGCTGTCCGGAGCCAAAATAACACAGGCGCGCGTCCACGTCGCGGCGGCGCCCCATTTGGTGAAGGTCAATCCGGGTCGACGCGGGGCGCACGCGGCACGTTTCTAGGAGCCAGTGCCCGATCGATTGCTTTCTCAGCCGCGGCCACGGCTGCGGATTTAGTCTCCGCTTGGCCCCTCAGCACCACGCCCGCAACCGATACTGACCATTTCCAGACCCGGCGCTCTATGCCTTGAATGACATTGTATGTCGTGCCTCGGTATTCCATTCCACAAAAATCGGCGGCCTCTTTTTTTGTTCCCCACGGTTGGTGCCCGATGAGCGAAGGCCGCCGGGAGCCCTAGCTTATTCCAAGCCGACTATAGACTAGGTAGAGCAGGCCCTGGAGGATAAGGGCGGCGAAGAAATACTTCACGGCCTCGCCGCGTGGTTCTTCGAGTTCTCGATTGAGGTTCAGTTGCAAAGCGTTGCGAACACTTGGCGAGGCTGCCAGCCGCCGTCGGCTCCACGCTCTGTGCAGGAGGCGCCTGATCTCATATTCCTTTAGAGGCCTCTTCACTTTCCCTCCGCTTTCAGCCCGAGCTCGACCAGTCCCACCTTGCCGCGCGACCAGCTATCCAAGCAGCGGCGCCGACCGCCGCAAAGAACACCGCTGCCATCCAAGCCTGCGGGTCCTCCGGAAGCTTGTTTGTAACGATTGCCACCGTGATCGTGAGTGCTGCGATCCCGCACAAGATAGTTATTGCCATGCAGCAGAGATAAAGAATCTCTCGGAGAACGACCATCACTTCCCCTTAGCCGATCTGGACCAGCCGACTGATGCGACAGTCTTGAGCGACTACGACTCTTCAGGCAGCAGTAGAAGTCCGCTGCCGGAGTACTTGCGCCGGCGCTTTCATTTCGGCCAATTGGAGTTGCAATAGCAACGCCAAAATTCTTGGAGGTGGTGGCGTCTGCGACTGGTTTAGGAGAAATCGAAGTCGTTCGCCAACCTCGTCGCAAATGGCGCGAGTATGCACATCGCTGCAGGTGCAAGAGCTTGTATCCGCCATATCCCATGTCCGTTTTATGCGATCATGGGCATCGCTAATGTTCAATTGATTAACCCGGGCCAATCCTCCTGGGCCATCGTGAAGCCCAGGTTAACATCGTCTGGGCCCTGAATCGGTTAGGGTTATTAATTGCCTTCCTAATGAGGAAAGTAGCCAATCTCAGTCCAGCAGCGGATTCTCGACCAGCTGACGTTTCCCGTGCTTTTTCAGCAAATCATTGAAGGCTTCAACCGCCAAGGCGTTTAGCGTTGCATCGTTTTCGATCGCCAGCATCTTCAGCGCCCGCCAGCCATCGGCATTTATACGAACCAGTACAGATTTGAATGCGCCAGGGTCGCGAGCTCGTGGTCCAGTGGTCTTTGGCTTGCGGCCCATCGTCGCCTCGATTGATTGATTATCAAACAATCAAACCTTAGGCGCGGAGGGTTGCCACGGCTCCAAGTTGTCACTATCGCTGATATTCTCGAAGGACGGATGCCGAAACTCCCGCCATTGCCGCAACCAGAGAGGATCGAAAGGACTGCGGCGAGAAAGCAATTCAAAGATCAATTCGAACTGCTTCTACCGTTTGCGGGCGACAAAGTCGTGCCTATGAAGGGTGACTTTGTCGATCCCAGCATCATGGCGATCGGTTAGTCCCCTCCGCCTGCGGTGAAGAGCTTCCGTCCTTCTGGGCCGGAGCAACGGGCTACGAAGCAAGCGCGCGATCGGTCAGGTCTCCGATTATCCAAGTCCTCTCAACGATGCCGGCGCCTTCGCTGGCGCCGTTGACGGACTTAGTGAACCCGGCCCTGAGCCTGCCCTAGCCGCGTTCGGCTCTATTCGGTTAGTTTGAGTTCGAATTTTTTGACGGGTATCCTTGACCCCTTCCTTGGCACTAAATCAAGGCCACCATCGTCGTTATCGTCCAAAACAATGTGCCAATGCCTGGCTGAAGCCTCTACAGTATGTTTGGTCGAATCCTCATCACGTTTAGCCGGCGACATATGGAGATCATCGATGATCTTTTCGATCTCCTGTGCAGGAATGGCGTAAGCCGTGTTTCTGTCGACGCATCCCAGCACCAAGAACGACCTCTGTGCTCCCGATAAGAATTTTCTCCATTCGGGTGAGTATCCATACCAATAGGGAGCGGCGCGTCGATCGTAGCGTTTCGAAATGGTGCTAACGACGCGGACGCCTTCATCGTCAGTCCATGACAACGCTCCCTTCTTGTTTAGCGCAACCTTCTCCCTGTTACTCAACGCCTCGAGTATTTCACTACGCTTGGCTTTTATGATCTCAGTATCCGTGAAGCGCCACGTGCCCTTCTGTGGCAATAGGTTGACAATTTCAGCCTCCAAATCCACGGCCTTCAAATCCCAGACCTCACAGAGCCTCTCCAACAACTGAGTCTGCCGCTCGCCGAGATGCTCCGGCGTCCAGCCTTCCGCTTGCAATACCCCTTGGGTGATCACGAAAGGCGAGGAGCCGTCTGAGGACGCGAAGTATTCCTTCCTCTTTCGTTCGAAATCCCAATTCGAAGCACGGCTATTGATCCGATGCGTCAGGAAGACCAAATTTGCCAGCCGGTGGGTCCAGTCGGAACGTTCCTGCTCGTCCGGGAACAACTGCTCCCACTCGCTGCCGTCATCGACCGTTTGTGGAAGGACGTGCTCGATCGAGACAAGTTCGTCGTAGCTTGCGCCGCCGCTTGATAAAGCTTCATCCAACCGCTGCATCACCGGTTTGCAAACGCGGCTGACTTCATAGAGTGGCCCCGATAAGACGCGCACGAGCTTATGTTGTTCGGCGTCCGATAAATCGAGACCCATATCGGCTTTCTTCTTATCCTTGTCTTCTTTGCTTTTGCGCGGGTCGAATTCATCCATCACGGCGGCGAAGCGCGCGATCCTGTCGTTCACGCCCGCACGCGTGACAAAAAGAAAATAAGCTAGGCGTTCCAGCGCGACCAGAAAATCTGCGACAGCCTGGCCTTCGAGCTCTTTGCCCTTCCACATTCGAAGCAGCGCGGGAGGCAGCCAGTCCTTGTTGTCGATCCGATCGAGCGACCGGACCGCCTTGGCTGCTTCGTTTCCATAATGCTTCTGCACGCGCGCGTTATCCGTCAGCAAAAGCCAAGTATCTGTGACCGGCTCTAGAATATCTGAGATAAATGCGTCCGCCTTTCCGGAAAACGGCGGAACGAACTTTTGAAAACCTGTCTCCAGTGCCAACCGCGGTTTGTCCCGCTCATAGATCATTCGGATATGGCCGAACAATTCGACCATTCGGTCGCGCCCCAATGCGTGCTCCACCTGCTCCCATCGGGTAGCGAGTGGCGTCTCCAGGTCATCGCCTGCGCGTTCGAGCAGATCGGCTTTGAGGATGTCGGTTGGAGTGAGATCTAGGCCGCGGGCATTCAGAACGGTAAAGATTCTGCGGGCAGCCTCGGGTGTCGGAACGGCGACCACGACGAGATAACAATGCTGGATCAGAAAAGCGATGAGCGCGTTTCTCCGCTCTTCTGATACCTGCTCAAGTTGATTCCGCAGGATCCTTGTATTTTCCGCGATACGTTTTTGACTGCCTTCCAGCTTCGTGGCGTCAGCCAAATCGTTCGTCGCGTCCGGGCTTGAACGTACTTCAGAAAGAACGGCCGGTCACGCTCGCGGAGCACAAGTCGGTAACGCTCCCTCAGTCCTTTGTCGGGACTCGCTTTTTGATAGACGTATGATCTGCGCTCGATCCTGCGTTCAACATCCGTTGTCAGATCGCGCAACACACTCAGAAGAATGGTCAGCGTCGTGAGTCGTTGCTGGCCGTCGATAACCCTGGCATGGGCTTCGGACGGAGGTTTGACGAGTACGATGCTACCCAAGAAATAAAGACCACCGCTTACGTTGCGGTTGTCCATCGCATCCAATAGATCTGCTAGGAGCTCGCGTGCTTGCTCTTCTTCCCATGCGTAGGGGCGCTGATAGGGTGGGATCTCGAATTGATAAAAGTCGCTGAAGATATCGCCGATTGTACGCTCGTGAGCCTCGATTTTCGTCGTCATTGCCCCGTTTCCCCGCCCGCGGGTTGATATTGGGCGAATTCCTATAGATAGCCGAATGCTGCTGCAAAGGCTAACACGCCCCGCTCGTTCATATCGAGTTACGTCAGGGCTCACAGCTCGGCCATTACCCAAATATTCCGTAACATCTCGATGTACGAATTGCTGCCAGCGCTCGAATTAAGCTGCCGGCTGTCGATTTAAAATCGCTGAAATCCCGCGACTTTGGCGCGGTCGACCGGAAGTGAACAATCCGCTGCAATTGCTCTTCTGAGCACACTTCTCACATTCCTCCACATAACCATTCTTCCAATCGGATATCGACTGGACGGCGTGCGGCCAAATGATGGGTTCGATAACGCAAAGCGGAAGATTATAGATTGAGACATTCATGCCCGTGGCGGACAAGGTTTGAACGCCTTCAGCCAGGCTCTCTCGATAATCGATCGGATCGATCCAGAGCGACTTCTCGTTGGCGAGCGCAAACCCCGTGTTTTCCATCCCCATCAGGGCGACGTGGTCAACGAAGGGCAAATTTCTAGCGATCCACCGACTTGTCTCTGCAATGCTCGGTGCCGTGTGCGCGTGTAAAACCACGCGAACCTCGACGCGCTGTCCTCGATCCTTAAGCTTCAAAATACCAAGGATAGTTTCATCGAAAGCCCCATTCGCCTGAACGACGTAGTCGTGCAGATAATCGACAGCCGCATAGACGGGGATTGCCGCGATGAGACTGGGATGAGCTATGGCTTTCCAGGCATCCACAATTTCCGAATTTGCAAACGCGCGGCCGTTCGTCAAAACTTGAATGGCCGTGTCTGGAAGCAAATTCCGACAATCTTTGAGAATCTTGATAAAATCAACCCAGTCCGATAAAGGCTCTCCGCCCGTAAAAGTCAGCGTGCGAGTAGTCTTTGGAACGAGCGGCAAGCTCTTTTTAATCTCATCCAGGATCCAACGATCGTCGATATCCTTTGGCGGCTGCGAGCACATCAGGCAATAATTGTTGCAGCGCTCGGTTACCAGGAACGAGTTGTGCCGCGAGTTTTCCCTAAACAGAGTCCGAAACTTCTTGGTTGGAATATGAAATCCAAGAATATCGCCAGGACCCAGATAATCGAAGTTGGTCGGTAGCGAGATTGTTCGGTCAAATCGGCTAGCCACCGGGGTAGAAATATCAGCTGAATCGCCGATCACAAAAATTGAGCGGCGTCCGTTTTTAAGTGACTGAGAAATATCGTCGGTGGATTTGACAAGTGCAAAATCGTAGTCCCCGAAGGGCTCAGCTGCTTCCGGCGACCTCAGGCGAACAACCGTCCGCGGCATATCGTCCGCAAATCCCGCGCAACTTTTAGCAACACCAAATAGGGGGAGGGTCATATGCCTGCCCACTGCCGCAGGATCGCCGCGTCTTTCGGAGAGTTCTCCAATATTTCAAGCAGTAGGCGCATTGTCCCTTTTTGGCGTTCGCAGAAATCCGAAAGTGGCTTGATACCAAGCATGTCACCTTGGGTCGCGTGATGATGCACGGGGTTTGCCCCGCAGTGGCTTTCAAACACGCAGTCCGAACATTCGGGAGCACATTGGGTTAGGGAAGCCGAAATAGCGTCAATCAATGTGTCGGACAGTACGAGCGAGCGGTAGTCGTGAGTATCAACGTGGCCGAGCCGGAAGGCGTTGTCGCCTGTCTCGGCGAGCATGCGCCCCTCGTCAGAGGCATAGACGTTTCCATCATAATTGTAGACCAATGCTCCGATACCGACGCCGGCCGGGCTGCGCAAATCAACGTAGCCGATCGGTTTGTCGGTCAACATCCTGGTGAGGACCAGCGCCGAATAGAATTCGCGAAAAGGCCGGCCTTGGTGGTTGATTTCCAGAATGCGCCGGAGACCCCGCTCGAAGAAACGTAACCAGCGCTTCGTATCGTAGCGGTGATACTGCTTAGTCTTGATTGCAAAACCAAATGGTGAGAGCGGACGAAGGAAAATGCCTTCTAACCCTAGCTTCAAGTATTCATCAATGATCGCGTCGACGCGATCCAGACTGGATTCGGTGGTTGTCATTAGTGCGCCGATACGGTCTTTTCCAAGCACCTGTTGTGCTCGGCGAATGCCGTCGATTGCCAACTCGTAGCTATTTCCGCCCGGTCTCGGTCGATTTTTGTTGTGTAGATCGGGAGGACCGTCAAGCGACGTGGACAAAAGGATTTCGTTGGCCTTGCAGTATCGCAAGATTTCATCGTTGACCAACGCCAGGTTAGTCGCGATTACAAAATCGGCCTTCTTGCCGATCGTTGCTGACTTGGCTTGAGCGGCTTGAACGATCTTCTGGATCAGGTCGAAGTTTAGGAGAGGCTCGCCGCCCTGAAATTCGATCTTTATCCGCGATGACTTGCTCTGGAAAGCGATATCAAGCGCGCGCTGGGCCGTCATTTCGCTCATGTCAAATCGCGAGCGATCAGTGCTTTGACGTGAGACTTGGCAATAAGGGCAGGAATGCTCGCAGCGCAACGTCACGACGAACATGTGGAGTGGCGTCATCTCCCGCAAGAAGGACATGCGGCTGCGAAGGCGCAAGGCAAGAAGCTGCTGCTGCGCTCTTTGCTGAGCGCCGGTTATCAGATGAGCGGCGTAAGCCTTCTCGTACAGCCCATCTCCGGGTTTCAGCTTCAGTTCAATGACCTTGTTAATTTCATCCTCAGTTAGCCGGATGAAATCGCCCACCATATTGGAAACTAAGAACTGTGCGTTTCCCGTGCGCTCAAAATTGAACGGCAAGAGCGCAAGCTCGCTACTCGGCGAGCCGAACGCATCAACGGCAGCAAAACGAGCCATTCTACGCCAAATCTAGAGGTTACTTGTTAGCTTGGTCGGCGGCTAAGGATCCGAATGCAAGCGCAAGCATTACATTGCGAATGCCTGCGGTTTTCTCCGCCAGACGTGTCCTTAGGTTTTCGTCTGTAACTAGATCGAGAAAACGCGTTCTCAGCTCATCCGCTTCTTCCGTCGATCCTCGCGAAGATCGGCTCCGAGCCTCAAGATTGCAGATAAGTCGACCGTCGATTTTCTCGATTCGGCACGTTGCTGTTCCGATCAGACGATATGCAGCCGCTTGCAAGACATCCAGAGTCTGAATGCTTGCATCAAAATCGACAGCAATCGAAATTCGCGACTGGTTCTTTTCAGTAACGGCTTGAGGCATGCGAAGCGTGGGACGCATGAGAAGCGTGCGAAGCATGAGACGAATGTTGCGCAACCAACGTTCCGTCCGGCTGCTGAGTCATGACAAAGCCAAGTAGATCGTCACCCAGTCGATAGTGCGCATTCGGTTCCAGTTGAGGAATTGAGTTCTCGGTGCCAACCGTTGCAGCATTCGCGTCCGTTGCCGCCGGGGTGGCGTTCGCTTGGGTGCCCAGCACCTGAGCGCCAGTCAGAGATGCGATCGCAGCTCCGAGTGAAAGAATCGTTTTTGAAGTGACAGACATAAGTTAATCCCCCGGCTCAAGTGTTGGTATTGCGTATACAACAAAAGCATTATTTTGCGGGTGGTTGCAAGTGTCATATGACACCAACTTTAGATTAAACCGATTTTTACAGCCGCTAATTTGTTACAGCCGCTAATTTGTTTCTGATTGGAAACTTTTCAGACTGGTCGGTCTCCGGGTCGCTTTTGCGCGAGCGCCTGGACGACAGCGGCTCGATAGGAGGGAGGGCCGACGGGCCTTTCCTTGCATAGGACTAGCTCAAATCCCTGGAGTGCTTCTGGAATTTCGCCAAGCTTTGGCAATTCGAGGTAGTTTTGGCCTTGGCCTCCGAAGGTCTCGATGTAGAGCCAGCCGCCCTCGTCTAATGCAGCGCACAAATCCATAATGATCTTCTGCACGGGATAGTGGATGCAAAGAATCGCTGAAAACGACGACTTCCGGAATGGCAGACGGTCCGAAGCCAAGTCGGCGCAGAGCGTGACGATGCTTCCTGACCCGCTTGATTGTAATGCACCCGATGCTTTGACCGACTTGAGACGATCGACGTTGTTATCGACTGCGATCACGTCGTAGCCAAGGGAGGCCAAAGCTAGGGCGTTTCGTCCAAATCCACAGGGCGCATCCAGAATTGGCTCAGCGTAGGACGAGGTCACGCGATCGAGGGCTTGCATCAAAAGCTTAGACGGCGTGAGCGAAGGTGATGGCCTGCATCTCAGGGCCACGCCAAATTCCAATCCAAATGGAAGTGGGGCAACACACCGACCAAGGCGCGTTGCCCCATCCGGTTTAAGGATGTTGTTCGTTCTTTGCGGCGCGCATTCCTTGTGCGGCCGTATCTCTCTCACACATGTACGCGCCGTTCATGGTGTTCCCGTAATTGTGAGTGCCCGCGAAATGGTAGATTTTAGATCGCAAGTTCACCCAAACTACGGTGTCCCCGAAACAAGAAGCCTTCGCCTGGGCCTCGGTGGAGTATTGACCAGCAGCGGAGGGTGATCCAGTGGAGGGTGCCCGTTGCGTGGTGCCATATGGTGGCTCAGCCGTCGGCCTAGTGGCCGTTGGCGCAGGGGCCGGTGGGGGTGGTGCGGCGGTTGTCGTGGTAGGGGCAGGCGCAGGAGCCGGACCTACCGTAGGTGTTGCGACAGTTCCGGCGCGGCATGCCGCTACGTACGCTCTCTCGGTGACCCCCTTCGCTTGGAAATTCGCCTTGTCTGCCCGCCATTCTTCGGTGCAGGCCTTGGCGGTCTTTGCGCCAGTCGTGCTGTCGGGAGCCCTAGCGACAGGTGGAGGAGGTGCGATGTTGGGCGCGGGAGCGGGTGCAGCGGTCGTTGTTGGCGCAGCCCCTGCGCGACACTGCGCTACATATGCCCTCTCTGTGACGCCCTTGGCCTGGAAATTAGCCTTGTCCGCACGCCATTCTTCGGTGCAGGCTTTGGCGGTCTTCCCCTGAGCCAAAGCAAGCGGAGACCATATGAGGAAACCGGCTAAGACAGCGCCGGTTGAAATCAGAACCACTTTTTTCATTTTAGACATCCTCCCAGCCGACCAAATTGATCGCCGTTATTCTAGCACACGACTCTCAAAGGCGTCATTCCCACTAAGGCATCTCTGCTCAGCTTTGCCGTCATCGGGCGATCTGGGCAGGCGTCGTTTTACAGATCGTACGAGTTCGTCGAACGAGTCAAACTTCTCGACGCCGTGCAAAAACTCACCCTCGACGTAACCATCATCGCGGATTCTAAAGCCCACGCCATGGAGATAGCCTGCTTCTTGACCTAGGGCTCGGCCGATTAAGACGGTCTCGAGGTCGAGTGGCGGCTTCAAGGGATTGAAGTGCCCTGTTGACCGTATCTGCCTAAAGGGGATGTGCATTCCGGCGATTGCGGCTCGAGATGAAGAGATCTCACGACGAGCTTTCTGACCGTTTCTGTTTAATCTCTCATCCGCCCCTCCTTCTGCGAGGGTAGCTCTTCGTGCCAATATGGAGCGGTGAGGACTGACTACGTACTCGAAGAACAGATCCTTCTCTATCCTGACGCGCCGATTAGTCATGGGATTAATCTCAACGAGCCGCTATTTCACCGAACCAGTGGGCACAGCAACGACTGAAACTGCAAAACCATATATGCCGAGGCGCCAGAGTCAGCCACTGGCCTAAATATTTCATAACGTCTCGTTTGCGAATATCAGCTGACGGGAAGGCGCACGCCGACTTTCCATAACATTGATGGACCAATGTCCGCTGTCCGGGGAGCTTTGCCGAAACACGAACGTCGTCTACGTTTCCGATGGCATACGTGCTGAACACACCAGGCGAGGCAATCTAAAAGAAAAGACCGTCTCAAGGCGGCTCGCCATTGACGTTTTCCGAAATCTGTCGATGGTATCACAGGCCGTAGGAAGCGAAGCCACCACTTTTCGCGAAGATACGGATCCCGAATAGGTCGCCGGTGCACGGCGAAGAGCGGGGGCAGCAGTCTTGGGTGCTCGGAAAATCTCTCCCAAGCCTCTCACGCCGCCAATACGCAACAATAGTTCTAGAGCCTTACTAACCTGATTTCTCGACAGTGGCCGCCAATTCTGCTCTGATCGCATATTGAAATCTTCGCGCCGCCATGCAGTGCCAATCCCTGCGGTGCCGGTCAGACGAAGTCCTAAAAAAATAAAACAACATTTTGGAGGGAACGCAATGTCACGGAGAAAGCTGTCTCGACGGCAATTCGTTGCGGCTACTGCATTGTCATCCGCAGCGCTGGTCACGGCGCCCTATCTTCGAACGGCGCATGCGGCGGGTAACCTCACGATGGGCTTCTGGGATCACTGGGTACCCGGCGCCAATAAGGCCAGCACGGACCTCGTCAACGAATGGGCCGCCAGGGAGAAAGTCGAGGTTTCCATCGACTACATCCCGAGTCAGGGCAACAAGAACCTGCTGACCATCGCGGCGGAGGCTCAGGCAAAATCAGGGCACGACATCATGGCGATGCCGACGTGGTGGCCTCACGCACAGGCTGAGCTGCTTGAACCGATGAACGACGTTGTCGAGCCGCTGATCAAACTAAACGGTGAAGTCAATGGCACGGTCAAGTATCTCGGCAGGGCCGGCGACAAGTGGCTCGGCGTTCCCAGCTGTGTCGGCAGCCAGATAAAGGGCCCTTGCTCTCGCATCGACCTGATGAAGAAGTTCGCGAATATCGACGTGCAGGAAATGTATCCTGAGGGCGCGCCGCCCAAAGCGGAGAACTGGACGACGGATGCGTTCCTGAAGGCGGCAGAGGCTTGTCACAAGGGCGGTGTGCCCTTCGGCATCGGCCTC
Organism: Bradyrhizobium erythrophlei; assembly: GCF_900142985.1. Taxonomy (NCBI): domain Bacteria; kingdom Pseudomonadati; phylum Pseudomonadota; class Alphaproteobacteria; order Hyphomicrobiales; family Nitrobacteraceae; genus Bradyrhizobium; species Bradyrhizobium erythrophlei. The sequence goes on along the minus strand of NZ_LT670849.1, from coordinate 928,265 downwards.
GGCGAGACCAGTGATTCCGTTGACACTGCCGGAGCCTTCTTTCAGGCGTTTGGGGCCGAGGTCGTCAATGCCGACGGCAACGTAGTCGTGAAGAATGACAACGTGCGGCAGGTTCTTGAGTATTACAAGAGACTGATGGCATTCCTGCCGCCGGACGTGACGGCTTGGGACGATGCTTCCAACAACAGGTGGCTGGTTTCAGGCAAAGGCGCCTTGATCATGAATCCGCCGAGCGCGTGGGCCGTGGCCAAGCGCGATGCGCCCCAGATCGCCGAGCAATGCTGGACCCATGGCTTCCCGGTCGGTCCGAAGGGCCGTTTTGCACCGTTCCTTCCTTATTTCTGGAGTGTCTGGAGTTTTTCCAAGAACAAGCAGGCGGCAAAGAGCCTGCTGACGCACCTGTCGCAGCCTGATTCGATTGCAAAAATGGTTGCGGCCAGTGGTGGCTACGATTTGCCGGCGTTCGAAAACCTGACGACCCTGAAGACCTGGGCGGAAGAGGGCCCGCCCAAGGGCACGCTCTTCCATTACCCAAACCCATATAACCATCAGAAGCTTTCGATTGCCGCTTCGCCGGCACCGCCGAAAGTCGCTCAGCAGATCTATACGCAGGCAACCCTGACCAAGATGTGCGTGCGTTTCTACCAGGGCGAGGCAATGGAGAAAACGCTGACCTGGGCGGAAGGCGAACTCGAAGGCTTCATGCGGAGTTGAGATCGCTGCGGCATCCCGAGCCCCTTAAAGCCGGCGAGGAAGCGAAATCATGGTTGATGTAGCGATTCACCCGAACAGTGCTCCCAACACACGCACCGCGCGGAAGCGCACCGGTTTGCGGGCCGCATTGAAGCGAAGGTCTACGGTAGCCTTCCTGATGACGCTACCGCTGATCGTGTTGATCCTGCTTTTGGTAATCTATCCTGCGTTCTACTCGCTGCATCTTGCGACACTCAACAAATCAATGCAGCGATTTATTGGGTTCGGAAACTTCCAGTTTTTGTTTAAGCGCGAGACATTTTGGCTGGTCGTCGAGCAGTCCTGCATCTTCGCGATCACCGCTGTGGTCTTCAAGGCCCTGATCGGATTTATCATTGCGCATTTCGTGCACAATATTCCGACCAAAGGTCAACGCAAGTGGCGCGGCATGCTTTTAGTTCCGTGGGTCATTCCCCCAGCGATGAGTACCCTGGCCTGGCTTTGGTTATTCGATCCGTCCTATAGCGCGTTCAACTACACGCTTTCGAATTTTGGCATTGGGCCGATTCCCTGGACCGGCGACGCCTACTGGGCGCGGTTCTCGGTCATCTTGGTAAATGTTTGGTTCGGCGCGCCGTTCTTCATGATTATGTATCTGGCTTCGCTGAAGTCGGTTCCCGACCAACTCTACGAGGCTGCGGCCATTGACGGCGCAAATTGGTGGCAGCGTATCTGGTACGTGACCCTGCCGATGATGCGCAACATCATCGCGATTACGACTCTGTTTTCGCTGATCGTGACTTTTGCGAATTTCGACATTGTGAGGATCCTGACCGCCGGTGGCCCTCTGGATCACACGCATATCTTTGCAACCTGGGCGTTCCGCGTCGGTATTGAGGGTGGCGACATCCCGCTGGGCGCCAGCGTCTCGCTGTTCATGTTCCCGATACTTGCGATCGCGGCGATCTTCATCCTGCGCGACATCAACAAACGCGGGAACGAAGCTTGATGGCAAGCACGGTTGTGATCGATAAGGCCGCACCGACCCGCACGGTCAAGTATGGCAGCATGAGCCACGATCGCACATGGGCGCTGCGATGGTCGTATTTTTTTCTGACGCTCTTTGCGATCTTCTCGCTGGTGCCACCACTTTACATGGTGATCACTTCACTCAAGAGCAGCACCGAGATTTCGGCCGCGACCAACCCATGGTGGGTATTTCATCCGACTCTGGCAAACTACTCTGAGCTGCTGACCTCGAGTCAGTTTCTGAGATTTTTTTGGAATTCCGCACTTGTCTCAATCTTCGTGGTGACAATCACCATGCTGATCAGCGTGCCCGCGGCGTTTGCCTTGGCGCGGATGCGGTTCTGGGGTTCCGCGACCCTCGCGACCGGTGTGTTCCTAACCTATTTAATCCCGGACAGCCTGCTATTTCTGCCGCTGTTCAAGATGTTGGCGGCGTTTGGAGACGCTACTGGGATTCAGCTCATCAACCGATGGTATGTGTTGCTGATCCTCTATCCGACACTCACCGTTCCGTTCTGCACCTGGATCATGATCGGCTACTTCGCGTCGATCCCCAAGGAGCTTGACGAGGCTGCCATCATCGACGGAGCCTCGTGGTTCCAGACCTTGACGCGCATCTTCATTCCGGTCGCACTGCCCGGCTTGATCGCTGCGACCATCTTTGCCTTCACGGTCTCGTGGGCTCAATTTCTCTATCCGCTGGTTTTCACGACGTCTACCGATCAACTGGTGCTCCCGGTTGGCATCATCACCACCCTGATCAAGGGCGACGTGTTCAATTGGGGACAGATCATGACTGGCGCCCTGCTAGGTGCGGCCCCTCCGCTCATCATCTACGCTTTCCTCATGGACTATTACATTGCCGGCCTCACCGCCGGCGCGACAAAAGGCTGAACTATATGGCCGAAGTCACCTTGCGTAAGGTTGTCAAGCGCTATGACGATGTCGAGGCGGTGTGCGGTATCGATCTCGATATCGCCGACCACGAATTTGTCGTTCTGGTGGGACCCTCGGGCTGTGGTAAGTCAACGACGCTGCGGATGATCGCAGGACTGGAGGATATCACGGACGGTGACATCATGATCGGGGGTGACGTCGTCAACGATGTGCCACCGAAGGACCGCGACATCGCGATGGTGTTCCAGAATTACGCGCTTTATCCCCACATGACGGTCGCGGAGAACATGTCGTTCGGACTGCGATTGAAACGATACCCGAAAGCCGAGATCAAGACGCGGATCGATGAAGCTGCGCGCATGCTGGACATTATTGAACTCGTCGATCGAAAGCCGAAGCAATTATCGGGCGGCCAACGCCAGCGCGTGGCGATGGGACGCGCCATTGTCCGCAATCCGAAGGTCTTTCTGTTCGATGAACCACTATCCAACCTGGATGCCAAGTTGCGTGTGCAGATGCGGATCGAGATCAAGAAGGTACACCAGAAGGTCCGAACCACGACTGTGTATGTGACCCACGATCAGGTTGAAGCGATGACGCTCGCAGACAGGATCGTCGTCATGAACCACGGTCGTATCGAACAGATCGGCACGCCTAACGAACTTTATCATAATCCGGCCACACGTTTCGTGGCTGGCTTCATCGGCTCTCCTGCGATGAATTTCTTGCCCTGCAGTCTCGAAGACGTCTCCGGTAGGTTGCATGTCCGGCTGACCGACCGAATTGCATTTCCTCTCCCGGCGGGCCGCGCGGCGCGGTATCAAAATGTGAGGCAAGGCGAAAAGTTACTGCTCGGATTGCGGCCGGAACATATCACGGAAGCGAAAGGCCATTCGGAACCAGGAACTGAAGCCTTCGATGCCGTACTGGATGTGACCGAACCGATGGGTATGGAGACACTGATTTACTTTACGCTCGAGGGTACGCAAATTTGCGGGCGAGTTAATCCGAACGCCGGCGCGCTCGACGGTGGGACGCTCCGATTGGCAGCGGATCTTAACAATATGCACCTTCTAAATGAGGTCACTGGTGCTGTCATTTGACGGTTCTTAACGCCACGGTGGAGCTACCGATCCAAAAAGCGTAGCTACTTGTGACGCAACGTTGAGGGGGTGGTTCGGAATCGCCTCAAAGCGGACGTTGACGTTCCGTAACGCCTCATTGGCGAAGTGGGATAAGGGGGCATTGCGTTCAATGACGCTCGATCGATGCTACGCCGCGTTCAAAGCCTGGGCCACGTCGGCGATCAGATCGGACGGGTGTTCGATGCCAATCGATAGCCGGATCGTGGAGTCGAGGACGCCGATTTTTTGGCGGATGTCGGCCGGAACGCCGGAATGGGTCATGCTTGCGGGCAAGCTGGCAAGCGACTCGGTGCCGCCGAGGCTCACCGCGAGCTTGAAAATTTGGAGCGCGTTCAAGAATTTGAATGCGGCGGCCTGGCCGCCGACAATGTCGAACGAGAACGTGGAGCCCGCGCCGGTGCATTGCCTTGCGAAAACCTGGCCGGCGAGGGAGGCGTCTTCGAGGTGAGCAAGGTAATGGACTTTCGCCACCTTGGCGTGGTCGCGTAGGTAGTCTGCGACCAGCCGTGCATTTCTGTCCGCCTTTTCCATGCGGATGCTGAGTGTTTCGAGTGACCGGCTGATCATCCAGCAGGTGTGCGGGTCCAATTGCGTGCCAATGGCGCCTCGCAACGCTTTGACGTCTTTCATCATGGCTTTTGGGCCGAGCGCGGCGCCGGCGATTAGATCGGAATGTCCGCCGACATATTTGGTCAGCGAGTACAAGGAGAGATCCGCGCCGTGTTCGATTGGCCGCTGAAACACCGGTCCGAGCAGGGTATTGTCGCATGCGATGATCGGCCTGTGTCTCTGAGCTTGGCCGATCATCTCGGCGATGCGGCGGACCATCGCGATGTCGACCAGGCCGTTGGTGGGATTTGCCGGAGTTTCGATGAAGATCATCGCCACACGGCCTTTGCGCATGGCATCCTCCGCTGCCAACCTGACTGCGGCTTCGTCGATACCGTCGGCGAAGCCGACCGCACCGATGGAGAGCCCCGCCAGTGTTCTTGCAAACAGAGTTTCCGTCCCGCCATAGAGCGGTTGAGAGTGCAGAATGACATCGCCAGGACGGACGAACGCGAGGATCGTGGTCGCAATCGCCGCCATGCCGGAAGAAAATAAGGCGCATTTCTCGGTTCGCTCATAGACGGAGAGTCTGTCCTCGACGATCTCGCTGTTAGGATGATTGAACCGCGAATAAACTAGGCCAGCACCCATCCCCTCGGGAGGCTCACGCCGACCCGAGACGTAATCAAAGAAGTCCTGTCCGTCTTCCGCGGTCCTGAAAACGAAGGTCGAAGTCAGAAAGACTGGTGGTTTGACAGCTCCTTCCGACAATTGCGGGTCGTAGCCGTAATTCAGCATGAGCGTTTCGGGATGCAGCATGTGGTTGCCGATGTGAGTCTTCGACGGAAACGGTTTGACCATGGCCTGCCTCGCTGTCTGGATTTGAAACGTTGTGCTCCGGAGCGTCCTCAACCATGATCCTGCGATCGGGGCAGGGGCGACTCGCTCTCTTTAGAGCGTCGGGCTCAGACGAACGAAGCACTATAGCTATTTCAATAAAACAACAGTTCGCGGCTCGGCATCTAAGCATTCCAATTTTCGCTAACGGGCGCAGAGGGGGATATTGCTGTCAGGATCGAGCGAAAGGCATTCCGATACGGCCGATGCCTGGAAGCTTCAATGCAGGCCGCCTTACATCGAGCCCCAGAACTCCACCGAAGAAATTTAGCTCGAAGCCCTCAATCCAACCAATCGTTAAACCGAGATAACCACCCAATGAAAGGAATGCGCCGGTTCCCGAAGGCGTCAAACCAAACCAATCGCCGCGGTAGGGATAGTCCTTGCCGATAGCTGTGGGAGGTAGCACGGCGTTCAGCTCGGGAACCGTGTCCAGGATCGCTTGGATAAATGTATTTGAGTTCGGTCCTGGCCACGGACGATAGTCACCGTAGGCTCGAAACTTGTAATTCTCCACCACGGAGCGAATCTTGGGGATCAATTGCTCCGCTTTGTCTCCCTCCACACTAACAACTACTTCGGGCACGGCACCGAACCATCGTCCGTCAGCCGCAAAACCGTCGATACGGATTGGTTCGCCCCAGGCCGTATAATCGTAGCGAGAGTACCGAGATGCGCCACGCTCCTTGACAACGATCCAGGTGTGAACCGCAAAGATCCCGCGCCAGCGGACTGTTCGGGCAGCAAAAACACGGATGAGGGCGTCAGGATTGTCCGCCGGCTTAGGGAGCAGCCCGGCGCTCGAGCGATCTGCCGTTTGCCAGTTTTCGCGACGATCGCCGAGCAGATAATTGGCCGCGGAGACGGCGATCGGTCCTACCAACAGAAGCAGAAAAATGAGCACGAATTTCTTCAAGGGTGAGGAGGTTCAATTGGAGTGCTGTGTCCGCCTATGATGTAGTTCTTCTCGTTGGCTTCGCCAGCTCAGGGCGGAGACATTTCGCAAATCCGCAAGTTCGACCATCGCTTCGCCCGCGAATATGGATGTCATGATATCGGGAGCCAGAAACGCCAGCTTGAGCGCCTCGCGCATCACTTTGGGGTGGATGTCCACTTTGATTGCCAGCTCTTCGACGGAAGGCGAGCGGTTATTGGCAAGATCAGACAACCAGATCTGTGCGCGGACAAGTGCCAGCAGCAGCTTCCGGTCGGGCTCGGGGCCGGGAGTTACGGTTGAGGCATTGGGAAGGCTAGGATTTTTGGCAGTCCAGGCAATATCAATCGTTTCGGCTGGCGTCATGTCGGCATTCATAGAAGTAAGCGTAACGCGAACACTTTTCGCGCCGACAACAGCACGTTCGATACGATCCCAGACTGCTTCCCTCGAGTCACCTTGTTCGTCAAGCTTGCAACGAACGGCGTGCTCAATGATTGCTTCGATTTCCGGAGCTGGAATTCGCGTGACCGATCCGGCCTTATGTTTTCGCCCATTCAAAGCGGTGCTGACGTAGGATCGGTAACGGACGCCATTCTTGCTTGTAAAGCTGGGACTCATAGCGTTGCCCTTGTCATCGAACAACTTCCCCCGGAGCAGGGTGCCGCTTTCGGAATGCTTGATCCGCCGGGTCACCCGGTTTGATTTGAGAAGGTTTTGCGCCCGTTCGAAGGTTGGGCGGTCCAGAATCGCCTGATGCTCTCCCTTGAACCATTTCCCGCCGTGATGCATCTCGCCGACGTAAATGCGGTTCTTCAAGAAGTAGGCGAGGGGGCCGTAGGTGAAAGGAATGCCGCCGTTGTATTTTGCGACTTTCGTGTCGCGCCGCTTGGTGACGATTTTCCGGCGATCGAGCTCGGCGACAACCTTACCGAACGATTTCCGTTCGAGATAGAGCCCGAAGATGGTGCGGACTGTTTCGGCTTCGGTCTTGTTGATCACGAGCTTCTTGTCCTGGGCGTCGTAGCCGAGTGGGACCGTCCCTCCGGTCCACTTGCCCTTCTTGCGGGAGGCGGCGACCTTGTCCCGGACGCGCTCGGACGCCAGCTCCCGTTCGAACTGCGCAAAGGAGAGCAGCACATTCAGGGTGAGGCGCCCCATGGATGTGGTCGTGTTGAACTGCTGGGTGACTGCGACGAACGAGATCGATTTGGCATCGAATGCTTCGACCAGCTTTGCAAAGTCGGCCAGCGATCGGGTGAGGCGGTCGATCTTGTAGACCACGATCACGTCGATCCTGCCGGACTCGATATCGCGAAGCAGTCGTTTCAGGGCAGGGCGCTCAAGGTTGCCTCCGGAATAGGCTGGATCATCGTATTCCTGGGACAGGGCCTTCCAACCCTGCGAGGCCTGACTCTTTATATATGCCTCGCAGGCCTCACGCTGAGCGTCGAGCGAGTTGAACTCCTGGTCTAGTCCATGCTCGGTCGATTTGCGGGTATAGATGGCGCAGCGAATTACCTTCGTGGAATTAGATGGCATGAGTTGGATCCCCAGCCGTTCTGTCCGAAGAGCGCCTCAGCCCGAAGAAACGAGGCCCATTCCACTTTGTCCCAGTAATCTCAGATGCGATCTCGGAGAGGCTCTTGTAGGTCCGCCCTTCGTAGGCAAAGCCACCCACAAGCACGACGACGCGATAGGTCCGCATGTTCCACGTCCGAACGAGTTCGGAGCCGGCCTTGATGCGCCTGGGTAGTTCGAGCCGGCCGTTCGGCTTGGCTCTAGCGGCTTTTACCAGTTGGTCGAGCAAGTGCTGGTGCTCGCGCGAGAGGCCGCCATACGCCCGCTTTTGGATTCTGTGCGCGATACTGCGCCGGAGAAGGTCCGGGCCAAACGCTTTTGGTGATTCGGCCCGGAACAGTTCACGATAGCGAGTGCGCAATTCCGCAATCCGCATTGTGGGCAGTCGATCCAGCTCCGCCTCGACGACTGGATCGACCTTGTCCGCTTTTGATCCTGGATGGGATGTCATAAGCTGGCGTCGGCTTTGGGAAGGCTGTAGACGCGCTGCTCTCCGACAACTTTGGACTCAAGTTTCAGCCTGAGCTTCTTCTTGACGACGCCGGCGAGGAAGCCCCGCACGGAATGTTGCTGCCAGCCGGTTGCCTTCGCGATCGCGGCGACCGTCGAGCCCTTGGGCTGGCGGAGCATGCCAAGGACCGTTTCTTGTTTTGTAGACGAGTGCTTGGCAGTCAAAGTCGCCGCCGACTTTGCCTCCGAACGTGATCGCAGCCCGGACGTAGTAGCCTTTGCCGGAGAACGGCCGCGCGCGATGGTCGCCGGCTTTTTTTTGCGCGAGGTCGTTGCCGAGCGCTTTGCGGGTTTTGCCTTTTTGCTGGTGGCCACCAGGCCCTCCTCATGTCTTACGACAGCATCATGTGCTGCCACCGACACGAGCCCCGCTATTGGGCGGGGCCAAAGGCGAACGTGGTGGGAACGCTAGGCTCGTGTGAGCCGATGCATCAACGAAACCGCATCATGAAGGCGACCGGCCTCATAGATCAGTTGCTCAATGTCCATAGAAACCTCGACGCCTTCCGCCACGCTGCCCGCCAGGACGCAGGCCTCGGCGGCGCGGGCCAACCGGGTCGCCTCATCCAGTTTGCTGCAGATTTCCTTGAGGCAGATCTTGATGGCTTCATTGATGGCTACCGCGCCCATGAGCATCGTCCCTCGTTGACGGGGAGCAGTACCGCTCCAAACAGCGCCGCAGTCGAGTGGATTGTCGAGCAATCTTATGGCTCTTTTGAGTAGAGATGCTTCAGGGAAGCGGTTTCGCGCCGTCTGCCAATTTCAGAGCCTCAGCGGGACCGCTTGCGTGGCGATTTGGCGGGCTTTTCGGCCAGAAATTCTTTGAAAAGCTTCAAGGGATCGGCGCCAACTGCCCGGGCAATTGCGATGAACTCTATAACGTCGATCCGCCGCTCGCCGCCCTCATATTTGGCAATAAAGGACTGAGGCCGCCCGAGCTTCGTGGCCAATGCCTGCTGGCGAATGCCGGCTTCATGTCGCGCTGCGACAAGAACCTCGATGAGGCGGCCATATTCCGCGGATTTGAGGGATTTTTGCATGACCGCCGGGCCAGTGAATCGGCGGCGGGGAATCTGATCCCGAAAACGGATTATCCCAAAACTGGATATTAGGAGAAAACAGAGCTATCAGTCGTCCTCATCTAAACGGCAAACACGGTGACTTCCGCGGAAGCGGATCGGTCGATCAAATTGCGCAAAGGAGAGGGGGATGGCTTTAGCTTCCTGCCAAGAATGCGGAAAACAAGCAACTTCGGAAGTAAGAGCGTGCCAGCGCTCACCAATTCAACCGACTTGGACAGCCCTCGATATTATCTTGGCACTGGTAATCTTTTGGGTTCTCGCGTCGTTATCGTCCCCCGCCAGCGCCCAACACCCACCCGGATGGGTCGCCTGCGAGTTCAAGTGGCAAGATGCAGGCAAGCCTGCTGATTATAGAGGCTTCATGGACGCGTGCGTTAAGCCGCAGCGAGGCGTTCGATCCGAAGCGGCTGCGGCGCCGAGCGATTCATCTCGCGGGACCCAGCAAATAGTCATGCGAACCGGCTGTCACAGGGATACCTGCATATGGCTTCAACTGGAAACCAAGACGACCTTACGGGTTGGCTGGGGCGGTAATCTTGTGAAGGTGCGCGCTAAGCAGGGGGAGTCATTTCATCCGCAGGGCTCATACGAGACGGCTCAACCCATTCAATGGAAATTAGTCGAGAGCTATGTGTTTTGCTCGACGGTGCGACCAGCAGTCCTGAACCAACATGACAACAGCTGGCTCGCTACTTTCATTGCCCCAGGTAATCCGGTCGCCAACCCGGGGTTCGCGCAAGATGCGCTTGTCGTGTATTTCTTCGTTTGCCACGATTTGAACTTCGCCGACAGAGTCATCGCCGACAAAGACGTGGCGTCATTTGGCTATCCGGGGACGCTGGTGGAACATGCTGGTGATCAGGAGCGGTTGACCTCGCCGACCGACATATTTGATGATTACCGAACCATAACTCTCCAGGATTTCAAGCTCGACGGCAAGGATTTGGCAGCGAAACGCGCGAAGGTACGTTTGCAAGGCTTCTACAAGAAATTTGGTAATCTAGACACTCTGCAGCCCTCTGCGATCGCGGTCGCCGCAGCGAGAGAATATGGTAGCGATAATGGCGTACCGCTCTTAACTGATGACGCTACTCGGACTATTCGCAGGGTTTTCTTGGAATGCGGAGACAATCCGATGCGCCCGCTCGGTTGCCCGGTAACGATAAGTGGTCATGCAGACATGTGTAATGTAGGAAATCTCGTTGCTTCAAAAACCGTGCCTTGTCTTGTGGTCGGGGATGGTCATTAAGACTTGTTTGCTCCGCCGTCATATTCGCAGTGGCGGCCAGCGGCCGGAAGAAAATTCAAGTCCACTGCGAAATATCGGCGCTAATCGTAAGGCGACAGCGCTAGATGGGGCGCTGGTGATCATCGAATCCAAGCCTCTTTCAACGATCACGGGTATTAAATCGGCCCTAGGCAATTGAACTCGCCACCTAGTACTGATCAAGAGGTCTCGTATTGGCTAGAATCTCTTTCATCATCTTTTGCTTTTCTTCCAACGAAAGCTTACTGAGGTCTGTTCGAACCCGAGGATGCATTTTCGTAGGTGTTTTATTTAACCGTTCCAGCTTGTCTAAGATTTCCAAGAAAATCTTGAGGGCGCGGACATTTCCTTTAATTGCTTGATTAATCGTCTGCTTAATGAGGAGCCTGAACTTACTGGCCTTCAATCGTTGTCCGTTCTCCATAACGAAAACGGTCGCCTGGAGTTCTTCGGCAACTATGGTTGCCGCCGCCAGTGGCTCACTCCGGCGCCGCCCGCCAGGATTGCCGGATCGCCCTTTTTGAAAGCGGGCGTGTGCCGGCGGCTGCTTGTATCCAACGTAACCTTTTGGTCTGTAGCGTTCTACCATTTCTTGCTCCTAAGCATTTGTTACTTGCACAAAAAAACTCGTACACCGGTGGACACCTGCTCCATCTTGGTCGGCCGCCTTTGGCTCGGCACTTGACGAAAGGCGGCTTCGCCGCGGAGAGCCCGCGATCAACCTATGCTGGCTTCGATTTGCTCCAGCGCGTCGTCGAAGCGAATGCCGGAAGTTGCGTGGACAGCCTTCTCGCCCGTGTAAACCTGCCAACGGCGAATAGCGGTGTCGACATAGAGGGGGTCAATTTCGATTCCCCGGCACACTCGCCCAACCCGCTCCGCAGCAATTAAGGTGGTTCCGCTGCCCAAGAAGGGATCAAAGACGATCTCGCCACGAGCGGAGCAGTCCAAAATCGCATCGGCGACCATCGCGACAGGCTTCACGGTTGGGTGCAACGCCGCCAGATATCCTTCGTCGGACGGTCGACCGAACATGGTTGTGTTGGGATAGCTCCAAACATTAGACCGATTGCGCCCGTTCTTCCCCAACTCCACATTGTTACGATGCGGCCCGGTGCCGCTTTTATAAACGAATACGAACTCGTGCTGGCTCCGGTAAAGCGAGCCCATGCCCGCATTGCTCTTCGCCCAAACGCAGACATTTTTCAGCTCAGTAAAGTTATCGCGGCTGGCTTCCAGAAGTTCTCCGATATGACGCCAATCCATGCACAGGAAGACGAGCGCGCCATCTGCGCAGTGCCGTGCTACCAATGTGCAGCATGTTTTCAGAAAGGCGGTGAAGGCATGTTTATCCAATTCACCGGAGGCCATTGCAAATTCGCGGTGGCGGATTTGACCTTTGCCGCAGACGTGGCCTTGAATTGAAACATTGTATGGCGGATCACTGAAGACCATATCCACCTTGTTGCCCTCAAGAAGTCGCTCGTAGGCGTCAGCCGAGCGTGAATCAGCGCACATGATTAGGTGTCTTCCACAGCGCCACATGTCGCCATTCTTGCTGACAGTTACGTCGTCGGTTGGCTCGGGAAAATCGTCAGCGGCGTCTTGTCCCGCACCCTCCACCGAAAGACCCTCGATCCGAAGGTCGATCTCGGCCATCGCAAAGCCGGTAACCTCGATATCGAAGTCAAGATCTTGGCTCGATAGGTCCTTCAACGTCTCTGCCAATATCTGATCGTCCCACTCGGAGAGATCAGTGAGACGATTGTCCGCGATTCTGAGCGCCTTGACCTGTGCATTGTTGAGATGCTCCAATCGAACGACTGGAATCTTTTGCAGCCCGAGCTTGCGCGCGACCTCGTATCGGGCGTGTCCGGCTATAATCTCGCCATTGCGGTCTACGAGGATGGGAACGACGAAGCCGAAAGTGTTGATGCTCTCGATAAGCCGCTTGATTTGAGTTGAGGGGTGCCGGCGCGGATTTTTCGTCGCCGCTTTAATTTCTTCGATTTCTACGTCCGTCACCTGAATCTCGCCCCGAAGGACTTTGGTATTCATCGTGTTCTCCTGCTTAACTAAAAAAGTCAATATTAGCATTTATAGACATAAAAAATCAGGCTAGCTTTAGCGACCGGTCGAGCGCAACGTTTAACTTTCGTATCAAGGCCGAGATGTTCACTAACGTAAAAACCTCAGGACTAAACGCCAGGAATTCGCAAACGTCATTGGCGCCGAACATCATTCGGTACCTATCTGAATCTTCGCTTGGCGGATCCGGTAATATGTAACAGTCTTTGCTCTCATACTGGCCGAAGGGGGATTGGCGCACAATCGATAACGAAAGCTTTACGGCGCCTTCCGGCTTGTGTCCGAGTTTTTCGAGTTGTATCGCGACCAACATTTCAAGCGCTTGGCGTTGAGTATAGATGAGATGCTTGCCGCTTCCTGAGGCCTGAAGCTGCGGTAGCCCTAGTTTTCGCAAGTGGCGAAGTCTTCCGCGAAACGCGCCGATAGCTTTCGGCTTCACTCCAACCACGTCAACCAGAGCCGCCTCGACGTGCTTATACTTTAGGTCCATGTCGCGCCGATGAATTGTTGCGTGAGTGACGAGATAGTCTCTCATGCTTCAAATGTCAATAGCACTTTTATTTCGGATCAGCCGGCACTAACACTGAGGCTGCTATGCGGCAGCAGATTTTCGTGGGTGCGATGGATTCGCGGAATGCCTGATTATGGAACGACCGTTATGGCGGATTATATTGAAAAACTCAAAACCGAGGCAGCGAGGAATTTTCGCGAAACGTAGATCGAAATCGCTGCGAGAATTGGTTGCCTCGCAATGACCCTAGGCCGCTCGTTGAAAAGCGAACGGATGACGAGGTCCCCCACATAATTTCCGAGCGAACGCACCGGTCCTTCTCTAAGACCGACTGCTTTCGGAAATCGACTTTTTCAACAATATCGGCGCGAAGCGGACGTTCATACGCGAGCAGAACATCTAAGCTCCTGACTGATAGCACTGAGTGAAATGCTTGTCAGTTTGCGGCTTCGCATTTGGTTGGACAAGGGTGAGGGCCCCGGTCGTGTCCTGCAAGCGGGATCTAAAATTGCCGATCGGTACGCCTTTGAAGTAGTCATCCGAAATCGCTTTCAGGCTGATTTCGGCGCTCTACCGGCAGATATTCCACGCCGCCGCCGTGCATGCGAACGGGTTGCGGATAGAACGTCAGGAGTTGCAGAACATCGTTCGGCATCTTGGTGCATACCGGCAAGCCAAGCGACTTTCCGGTCGAAGCCCATATCGGATAATCGTGCGTCCATATGCCGGTCGAGAGTTTTTCTGCGAGTGCCGTTGCCTGTTCGGCGGGCATGTGACGGGTCAGTAATTCGCTTGCCGCCTGTTTGACCTGCGTAATGGCCTTGCGTCCGACGTCGGCCATGATCAGCGTTTTATCGTCGATTTTGGCCATGGGCTTTTGCTCGACGACCTTGATGAGCGACGCCGCCGGCGATTCTCCAAGTTGCGGATCGATTGGACCCAGAACGGAATGCTCGCACATGACGATTTCGTCGGCTGCGAGCGCGATCAGCGTGCCGCCGGACATGGCATAGTGGGGCACAAACACCGTAACCTTGGCCTTGTGCTCACGAACCGCCTTGGCGATTTGCAGCGCTGCTAGTACGAGACCCCCCGGGGTGTGGAGGACGAGGTCGAGCGGTACATCGGCATCCGTCATCTGGATGGCGCGCAGAACCTCTTCGGAATCGTTGATGTCGATGTAGCGCGCCACGGGAAAGCCGAGGAACCGCATGGTCTCCTGCCGATGCACCAGCAGGATCACCCGCGATTTTCGCGCGCGTTCGAGTTGCGAGATCTTGCGCACCCGCATGGCCTCGAGCATCTTCTGCTGTAACATCGGCTGGATCGCCGAGAATATGAAGAAAAGCCAGATAAGATCACCGAACGACATGGAGTCCTCCTATGGCATGACATCTCATATTCGCCCCTTGGTATCGAAGCCGAACACGCCTTCGTCCGGGTAATACGCGCGGTAACGCCGCCCGGACCGGACCAGGAAAGGGCCAAGTGCGAACCCTGCGATAAACCCTCCGACATGGGCCCACCTCGCGACGTCTCCACTGACAGATGGCAGCAGGAGGGCCATCATCGACTGCAAAACCTGAATCAGAACCAGAGGCCGAAAGACAAACGCGTTGACTTCGAAAAACAGCGGGTTGAACAGTATCGGGACGACGACCACCACCCGCGCCATCGGAAACAGCCGCATGTAGCAGCCGAGAATGCCGGCGATCGCGCCGGAGGCGCCCAACGCGGGCACGATCGAAGTCGGGTTGAACATGACGTGCGCGACTGATGCGGCAAGGCCGCAAGCCAGATAGAAGCGCCAGATAGCGGGCATGACCCATCCGAACCTCGATGGTCGAACCGAACAGCCACAGCGTCCACATGTTCAAGATCAGATGGAGCCACCCGCCGTGCAGAAACATCATGGAGAAGAAGAGTAGGATATCCGCGGCGTCCAGGTCGGTTTCCCCCGATGCAAAGGCCTCGGAATAACGCGCGGGAATCAGGGCGAATTGGCGCAAGAACAGCTCAAGCTCATCTGGGCTCAGGCTGTCCTGGAACAGAAACACCAGGCAATTGATGGCATTCAGTATCCAGGTAATCACTGGTGGGTAGCGGGACGGGACAGCGTTCCCGATCGGGATCATCTGCGCCTCTTCGACTGCATGTCACGGATTCCGGAATATCTGGCGCTTTCAGCTTCGGGCTGAGGTTCCGACATTGCGGTGAGAGGGCCCAAACCGGCCATGACGTCCGTCAACTTTAACGCCGAGCGTTCGAAAAGCTGATGCCGGTCAATGCGGTCTCCCAGGCGACGCGTAATCCTGCAGCATCGAGCCTCGTGCGGAGTACACATGACCACCGCGCTGCATATCGTCTGTCCGCACTGCGATGCGATCAACCGTTTACCGCGCGAACGGCTGCGCGATGGCGCCAAGTGCGGATCCTGTCACCGGCCGCTTTACGAAGGACGGCCGGCGGCGCTAGACAGCGTCGCCCGCTTCGACAGGCACGCAACGCACAGTGATATTCCGCTATTGGTTGATTTCTGGGCTATCTGGTGCGGTCCCTGCCGGGCGATGGCGCCGATTTTCGAACAGGCGGCAACCCAACTCGAACCTGATCTGCGGCTGGTCAAGGTCGACAGCGACGCCGTACAGGAACTGCTGCGGCGGTTCTCCATCCAAAGCATACCGACGCTGATGCTCATGCATCACGGCCGAGAGATTGCGCGCAAGTCCGGTATCATGCCCCTGCCTCAACTGCTGGCATGGACCCGCGAGCATGTCGACGGCATGAAGGTGTAACAGGGCGTCGCCCGATTCCGCCGGATCATCGCCGGAACAATCTGGCGGCCCAGCTTTTCGCAAGACGCGTTCGGCTCGTTTTTCCGTCCGGGAGGTGGACGACGAGTTCGGCCTCGCGCTCTTGCGCGATCGCCTGAGGATCGGAGACGGCGCCGTGACGAACGTCAATTTCAGCGCCATTGAAAAATCGGAGGAAGCTGACAGCCGTCAATGGGTGTCCGCTCCGTGCGCGGCACGATGGCGCTTGAGGATCCACAAGCCATGATCGCTATGGTGCAATCGAGTAAGGGGCCCACCAGCCGTGTCATGGACACTGGCAGCGGTGCGTCCGCCTTTTCGGTCAGCTGATGTAGGACGGCCCGGATGATCAAGGATATGATGGTTTGGTTGGACGGCGGAATTTCCGACGAAATGCGGCTGGCGGCTGTCGCCGACATCGCCCGATGGCTCGACGCTCAGGTGGTCATCGGCCTGTTTCTCAATGTATTGCCGCTACCCGGTCGGATCGAGGGGGACGCCACGGCCGAGGTGATCGACCATGCGCGCGAGGCCGGCGATCTAACCGAGGCGTTGCTGGCGAGGCGGCTGCAACAGCTTGAGCGCCCCGTAGAGATTCGGCGCTTCGATGTGCTGGCTGACGATATCGCCAGGGTTGCCGCCCGCGAGGCGCGCTCCGCCGACTGCTTTGTGACCTTGCGTCCCAACGGCGCAATGGATCCCGAGCGGCTGATCGAGGGCGTTCTGTTCGGATCGGGCCGGCATCTCTATTTGGTCCCCGAGACGGAGCGGCCCAAGATCGCCTTCGATCGCATCCTCATCGCCTGGAACGGCGGCCGGGAGGCGGCGCGAGCCTTGGGCGAAAGCATGCCGTATCTGCACAAGGCGGAGGAGGTCGCGGTCGTGGTTGTGACCGGCGAGCGCCCAACCGAGGAAGAGGCGATCCTCGGTGTCGATGCGGTCAACCATCTCAAGCATCATGGAATCGACGCCGTCCTTTATCGGGTCAAGAGCCGCCGCAGCGAGGTCGGTGCCCGATTGATGGCAGAAGCTGAACGGCGAAAGGCTGACCTTATCGTCATGGGCGGATACGGCCATCTCCGGCTGCGCGAGTGGTTGCTAGGCGGTGTGACCTACAATCTGCTGCACGAGGCGCCTGTTCCGCTCCTGATGGCTCATTAATCGATTTCGCGTCGGGGACTTGAAATGTCGACGATCGATAACCGCAACGAGCAGATGTTTCCAAAGCTGACGCCGAATGAAATCGATCGGCTGCATCGTTTTGGGGAAGTCCGGCACTACGCCCCCGGCGAGGCGCTGTTCGTCACAGGAAGCGTCGCTCCCGGCATGTACGTGCTGATCAAGGGCTCGGTGCGGGTCACGCGACGCGATCCCCTGGGGCACAGTGCTCCGATCGCGGAGCAGGGACCCGGTGACTTCGTCGCCGAAGTGGGGCAATTGTCGGATCAGCCGGCGTTCGTCGACGTTCACGCGATCGATGATGTCGAAGCACTGTTGATTCCGCCGGAAAATCTGCGCTCCCTGATGATTGAAGAGCCCGAACTCGGCGAACGGATCATGCATGCGCTGATCCTGCGTCGCGTCGCCCTGATCGAGGCCGGCGCCGGAGGTCCGGTGCTGATTGGCGCCGAAAACAGTCCGGACGTCATTCGTCTACAAGGCTTCCTGGCGCGCAATGCCTACCCGCATCAACTGCTCGACCCGGGACAGGATCAGGACGCAGCGAAGCTGGTCGAGCAATATGCCCCGAATCCTTCGGACCTGCCGCTGGCAGTGTGTCCGAAGGGTACCATCCTGAAAAACCCGAACGAGACCGAATTGGCGCGCGCACTCGGAATGGTGCCGATCGACGAACGCGATCAGACCTATGACGTCGCGGTCGTCGGCGCGGGACCCGCCGGGCTCTCGACCGCGGTCTATGCCGCATCGGAGGGTCTCTCGGTTATCGTTTTCGATACGCGCGCATTCGGTGGACAAGCCGGAGCCAGTGCGCGTATCGAAAATTATCTCGGTTTTCCGGCCGGCATTTCCGGCCAGGCGCTCACCGGCCGTGCTTACGTCCAGGCGCAGAAATTCGGTGCCAGGGTGATGATACCCAGCGAAGTGGTACGGCTCGACCCGACTGAAACGGCGCTTGGGCTTCATCTCACGGACGGCCGGCGCGTCAAAGCCGCGACCGTGGTCGTGGCGACCGGCGCGCGCTACCGCCGCCTTGGCGTTCCAAACCTCAGCGATTTCGAGGGGCGCGGAGTCTGGTACTGGGCTTCGCCGATCGAGGCGCGGCTTTGTCGTGATGAGGAAATCGTTCTGGTCGGGGGTGGCAACTCGGCGGGCCAGGCCGCGGTCTTCCTGCGCGGCTTCGCTAAAAAAATCTGGATGCTAGTGCGCGGTCCAAGGCTGGCGGAGAGCATGTCGCAATACCTCATCGACCGCATCAAGGCGATCGACAATATCGAGGTGTTGACCCAAACGGAAATCGTTGCCCTCTATGGCAGCTGCGAGATGCAACTGGAGCGCGTGCGCTGGCGCAACAATGTGACCGGCGAGGAGACGGAAAAGCCCATCCGCCATGTCTTTTGCTTCATCGGCGCGGAACCGGCAACGGGCTGGCTCAGGGATAGCGGGATCGCTCTGGACGGCAAGAATTTTGTCTTGACCGGCTCGGACGTTCCCTCCGACGCCCGCCCGTCGAACAACGGATCCGGCCGTCCGCTGCCGCTGGAAACCAGCGTGCGTGGCGTGTTCGCCTCCGGCGATGTGCGGGCTGGATCAGTCAAGCGAGTCGGAGCCGCCATCGGCGAGGGGGCTGTCGTTGGGGCGGAATTGCACGTGGCTCGCGCAGATGGAGCGGCTGAATCGTCGGGCGACGCGGAAAAGGATTCGGGGACGGGGAGCGTGGGTGCGATGGGTATGCGGTTGAACCCGCACTGCACGCCGGAGAGAGCGCATCAAGAGGCGACTGCTGAGCCCAGTGGCGGGGTGGCTTAGCTTACTCGGCAGCCGGTCGGGATAGAGGTAGATGATCGGCGTCGCCGCGATCAGTACGGAAGCAGCGGTGCCGGTAGCGCGTCACCGAAGGCTGGTGTTCGCGAATCCAGCTTTGACGAACGTCAAGGCTGGTGAAGATGGAGTTGATACGATCAGCGATACATGCACCACCTGCGTGATTTGAATCGGTGTCTTGATCAGACGGCGAACATGAGCAAGAAGATCCCTGTCCTCGGCACCGCCCTCGGTATTCTCGTGGCGGCATTCATCGGTGCGGTGCAAGCCCGCGACGACGGCCGCTATTCGCTGTCGCCGCTCAAGCCGTGGTTTGACAGCCTCAGGTCTGGCAAGGGACCGTGCTGTTCGGATGCGGATGGTTTCGCTCTTTCGGACCCGGATTGGGAATCCAAGAGCGGCCACTACCGCGTACGCGTAGACAATGAATGGATCGACGTCCCTGATGATGCAGTGATTACAGAGCCGAACCGGGCGGGCAGGACGATGGTCTGGCCCATCAAGGGATCTCTCGGAACCTCCATTCGCTGCTTCATGCCGGGCAGTATGACATGAGCCGCGACCCCTCGATCTCCTCCATATTATATGGAGCGATCTCGTCCCGTCGATATTTTGACATCGGTCAACGCAGCGCGCGTCTTCCCACGATACAGGTTCTTGAACGCGTAGCTAAGTGGAGAAAATCCCATGTGTGATTATAGCCTGCATACCGTCGCATCCCGCCCGGCCAGGGTTGGCGAGAGGCTTGTTACGACCCGCTTCTACAGCACATCCACGCGCGGCTTTGCCGCAACGGGAGAGCCGAATGTCGCGGTATGTCTGCTTCCCGGAACCGAACTCGCATTCGAACGTGACGTCAGATATAATCGCAATTGGCTGTCGACCAGGAGCACAGGCTTTAGCGTCGCTCGATTTTGCGCGATTGAGCCGGGCGCGTTGCATCAGCATCACGATGCCCTCTCGTTTCCGGACGGAAAAGCGGTTCTCGTGAATCTGTTGTCGGAAGACCAGCACGCGCGGGTGCTTCAACTGCCTGTCATTCCGCGCGAACAGAGCGTCGATGGTAATGCTGAGAAGACAGTGATCCTTGCAGTCGATCCTGAGCTTACGGCCTGATCACTTCGGCACGAAGTGTAATCTTCGCAATCGGATCGGAAGTAAGACAAAGCAGAGTGCAGCGCATTCTGCGCGGCAGAGCAGCGAAGCGGAGGGCGGCAGGAAAACATGGCGATATTTTGCAAACATCTCTCAGCAATCCGCGACGTTGTTCCGAGCGCGCCGGGGTGTGAGGAATGCCTGAAATCGGGTGACCCCTGGTTGCATCTGCGGATTTGCCGCACCTGCGGCCATGTCGGTTGCTGCGATCAGTCGCCAAATCGGCACGCAACCAAACACTTTCACGCGACCAGGCACCCGATCATCGAGGCCTATGATCCGCCGGAAGGTTGGGGCTGGTGTTACGTCGATGAAGTGATGTTCGATCTTTCGGGCCGGCCGACCCCGCATCCTGGTCCGATTCCCCGATTTTACTGAGGTGCTCAGATGCGGTTCGGGACAATGTGCATCGCTCTCGCAATCCTTGCGGCTTCGCCGGTCCTCGCGCATGCCGGCCGCTATGAACTGATTCCCGAACCGGATGTTCGACAATCATCCACCAACCGGGTGGCGTCAGCCTATATTATCGACAAGAAGGTCAGCCAGTTCTGGATTTGCACGGCGCGATATAATTTTCAGGATCTCACCGCGAACAACGGCGACTGTGTCAGGCTTTCGGCCGATATCGGCCGGCCCTCGCTGACCGAGACCTCGGATATGCGCGCGGTAACAGGGACCACAGCTATCAGCGCTTTTCTTCCGGTATTCTGGTTCATCGAACCGACCAGCGGTGAGGTTCAGTTTTGCGCCGTACGTCATGCCGGATTATGCGTGCGGATGAACCTGCCCTGACCGCTCCGAGACTCAACTGCCAAAACCTTTTAGTTTACCGAAGCCTTGGAATCGGCATTCGCCGCACGATAATCCAATAGCGAATTCCTCGCGGTTTGGGCGAATGGGGGCTTGACATGAAAATTGGAATCGTCGGTGCGGGAAGGGTTGGGTGTGCTTGCGCGCTCGCCGCCGTCGTACGCGGCAGTGCCCGGACGATTGTGATCGTGGACCGAACGCGCAAACGCGCCGAGGCGGTTGCGACCGACCTGCGTTACGGCGCCCCGCTTTGTCCCAAGACCACCGTTGTCGACGGGGATTACGAGGATCTCGCCAATTCGGAGCTGGTGATGATTACCGCCGGCATCAACTAAAAGGCCGGTGGGGCCATTGACCGCAGCGACCCCAAGGGCAGGTTGCGGCTATTCGATACCAACGCCGAGATCTATCGCGACGTCGTTCCGCGCATTGTGCGGGCGGCGCCTCGCGCGGTGATCCTGGTTGTCACCGATCCGCCGGATCCGCTCGCCGACACCGCCCGCACGAGTGCCGGGCATGATCGCGTGCTAAGCACCGGCACCTTCCTTGACAGCCTGCGCTTCCGCGTTCACCTGGCCGAGCATTTTGATGTTGATGCCAACCAGGTGGAGGCGCAGGTAATCGGGGAACATGGCGTGTCGCAGGTCTTTCTCTGGTCGGCCGCCCGTATTGCCGGCGTGCCGATCGGCAAGCTCATCGAGGCGCGCGGCGAATCGCTCGACGGGGTGCGCAAGAAAATCGAAGACAACGTTCGCTACGCGAACATCACCATCATCGAAGGCAATGACGCCAGCCAGTTCGGCATTGGCATTGTCGCGGCACGCATCACGGAAATGGTGCTTCGCGATGAGCGGGCGGTCGTGCCGATCGGTAGTTTCAACAAAAACTTTGGCGTCACTCTGTCGCTTCCGAGCGTCGTCGGACGCGGAGGCGTCATCCGGAGTTTCGAGCCGGAGATGTCAGGCGAGGAGCGGCAGGCGCTGGAGGCGGGCGCCGCCAACCTGAGGAAATCGGAGAACCGGACCTGAGTCATTGATCGCCACGATCTCCGCTTACCTGTCGCGGCTCACCGCCAGCGCTGGTCGACACAGGCCTTCGGTTGTTCGCCGCGATCCTGTGCCAGGGACGGATAGTCCGTGTATCCCTTCTCGCCGCCGCCGTAATATGTCGTCGGATCGTCGGCATTGAAGGGTGCGCCGATGCGCAACCGCTCGGGCAGATCGGGATTGGCGATGAACTTGCGGCCGAAAGCGATCAGGTCCGCCTTGCCTTCGCGAAGCCACTGCGCCGCGGTGTCGGCCTGGAAGCCGCCCGCTACCATCAGGGTTCCCTTGAATTTCTTCCGTATCGTCTCGACCATGGCTAGCGCCCGCGGATCTGGCTCTTTTCCGCTTTGCATCTGCTCCATCGCCGGATTGACGATATGCAGGTAGGCAAAGCGGTAGTCGCTGAGGCGCTCGGCGATATAGCCAAAGGTCGCTTCCGGTTGGTCGTCGTGGATGTCGTTCATCTTGCCCATCGGCGAAAGCCGCACGCCGATGCGATCCGGCCCCCAGATCCGTATCAAGGCCTCGGCAACCTCGAACAATAATCGCGTCCGGTTCTCGACCGGGCCGCCATAGGTGTCGGTGCGTCGGTTGGTGCAGGTCTCGATGAACTGATCGAGCAGGTAGCCGTTGGCGGCGTGGATCTCGACGCCGTCGAAATCGGCGGCCCGGGCGTTTATGGCCGCGCGTTCATATTGCGCCACGATGTAGGGCATCTCGTCGATGTTGAGCGCGCGGGGCCGTACGAACGGAACAAGTTCACCTTCGCCGCGCTCGTTTTCGATGAAGGCTTTGCCCTCCGGTATAATGGCGGAGGGGGCGACAGGGAGCATATTGTCGGGCTGCAGGGCAGGGTGCGAAATGCGCCCGACATGCCAAAGCTGATTGAAGATCAATCCGTCAGCCTGATGCACCGCTTGGGTGACCCGATGCCACGCCTCTACCTGGTCACGGCTGTGGAGGCCAGGCGTCCAGGCGTAACCCTGGCCCTGCATCGAAACCTGCGTCGCCTCGCTCACGATCAACGCTGCGGATGCGCGCTGCGCGTAGTAGCAGGCGGCAAGGGAGCTTGGCACGTTGCCCGGCTGGCGTGCCCGCGAGCGTGTCAGCGGCGCCATGACGATGCGATGCCGCAGGTTGAAGGGGCCAAGCCGGTACGGCACGAAAAGCACGTCCGTGTTCGGCGCCTGAGCGGCACGGGGTGTCCGCGCAATCGTGGTTGCCTCGTTCATATTCGCTCCTGCAGAGGGGGACATTGGTGGCCCTTGGAACGTCCAAGTGAAGATATTAGGAGCGAAGCGATCCGCCTCAATTGACTGCCGTCAATGCGGAGCACGATTAGAATTTCGCTAATAGGCCGGCGCTGGTAAGGCTCGTTTGCGAGGGCGCGCGTGACCGAAGATGTGACCATAATGAACGCGACCGACACCATCACTCTGATAGAGGGCTATGACGCGATGCGAATCTTTCTCGAAACGGTTTCGCTGCGGCTTGGCAAGACGGACGAGGAGATCGACCTCATCGTGGCGGGCTTGAAATGGGCCGATGGTTCTCCGGTCGACCCGGCGATGTGGCAGGACTGGCTGGCGGCCGTGCAAATTACATGCGGCGGTGGGGGCGGTGAGACCTAACCGCCGACAGGACGCTATTCGGTGCGCAACCCTTCGTGATCGGCTTCCGCAAAAGCATGGCGATGGGCTCTTCCGAACTGCAGGCGAAGCGGTGATTCCGTCAAACCCTCGCTGGTGATGCCGTAGAAAACCGGCAATGCCAGAAAGATCAGCATGGCCAGTTTCGGTGTCGATAGCCAGCCGGCCAGGCCCGCTACGGCATACAGGATAACGCCGGCCCAGGCGCGAAAACGCTCCTTCGGGAAGAAGTCTGGACTTACACCGTCCTCCACAAGGTAGGGATGTACGCTCAGAACGTGAAACACGACGAGCCACGCCAGGCACATCGACCCGGCAATGCCTGCATAGAGGGTCACCGCCACCTTGGCATCGAATTCGTTGCCGCTCTGGATGGCCGCGGACAGGATGGCCGTCGGAAACGGAATCAGCGCCGACGTCAACAAAAGAAAAAGGTTAGCCAGATGAAGACTGCGGTCGCAGTAGCGCACCCTTGCGAACACCGCGCGATGATTGAGCCAGATCACTCCGGCGTAGCAAAATGACGCAAGGAACGCGATGTAGCTGGCCCATTGCGCGGTCAGCTTCTCCAACAGCTGGCCCGACGCATATTCCGGCCGCACGATTTCCGCCACCAGCAACGTGATGGTAATCGAGAGCACGCTGTCGCTGAATGTCTCCAGCCGATCGGTTTCCGACAACCGGACGTGCGGCCATGGCGGATCCTGTTGGGGTTTCGCGGCCCGGCGGGTTTCCTGCTTGGTGATGCTCATTGGATATACAGGCAGGACAAATCCGCTCAACTGCCATGACGGGCGTCAATTCAGACCAGGCGAGCCGCCCCGGACCGGTTGGTCGCCCGGCTCACGCGCCGTTACGTAATTATACGTAATCGAATTTGTCGCGGATGCCGTCAGACTCGTCCAAAGGGGCCGTGGACGTCGGAGACCGATGTGATAGCGCTTAAATGCGTGCCGAGGACCCACGGCGCTCTGGTGCATGAATACTTCGCAGTTGCGAGTTCGTTCGAGACTAGCACTCGCTCGGAATAGATCGAATGTTAATCCCTTGCAAGAATCGGGAGTAAGGTCATGCCGACGCCCATGGTGCACGGCTCCCCCGACATTGAGGCAAGCCATAGCATGACATCGTTTCTTTCATGGTTGATGTCGCCGCAAGATTACATGCCGCACGGCATGTGCTTTCTCTGGCAACCGGAACTGATCGCGCTCCATGTGGTCTCGGATTCGTTGATCGCGCTTGCCTATTATTCGATTCCGATCGCCCTGATTTATTTTGTATGGAAGCGCGCCGATTTGGCATTCCCCACCATTTTCATACTGACGGGTCTCTTCATCCTTGCCTGCGGCACGACGCACGCGATGAGCGTCTGGACCCTGTGGTATCCAGACTATCGGGTCGACGGCGGCATCAAAGCGGTCACGGCGCTGCTCTCGATCGGCACCGGGGTCGCGATCTGGAAGGTGATGCCGCTGGCGCTGGCGCTTCCGAGCACGGCGCAGCTCGAGCGGGCAAACCAGCTTCTTGGCGCAGAGATTGGTCAGCGGCAACGCGCTGAAGTCGCCCTGCGCGACGCCAATGCGGAACTTGAGCGGCGGGTCGCCGCCCGCACCGCAGACCTTGAGGAAGAAGTGGTTCGGCGGCGAAATACCGAAACAACGCTACGTGCCAGTGAGGAGCGGTGGCGTAGCATGTTCGAAGCCTCCGCGGTCGGCATCGCGGTCCTTGACGAGCAGCATCATTTCGCGGCAACGAACGAGGCGCTTCAGAAGATGGTCGGCTACAGCGACGAGGAACTGCAGTCGCTCGGTCCGCTGGACATTACGCATCAAGACGACCGCGAGACCACCCAAAAGCTGATCGAGGATATGCGAAACGGCAAGCGCCAGGACTTGCCCACGGAGACGCGGTATCGCCGCAAGGATAGCAAAGTAATCTGGGTGCGCGTCAGCGCCGCTCGGGCTCTCGATTCGGGCAGCTCGCTCCAGGGCATACCCGCCATCATTGAGGACATCACGGAGCGCAAGAGCGCAGAGGTTGCCTGGCACGACGCCCGGGATGCGCTGTCGCGTGCCACGCGACTAACCATCATGGGCGAACTCTCGGCGTCGATCGCCCATGAGGTCAATCAGCCACTTACGGCGATCATCACCAACGGCCGAGCGTGCGAGCGCTTTCTCGGCTTCTCGCCGCCCGATCTGGACGAGGTCAAGGACGCGGTGGGCGAAATCGTCCGCGACGGCAGGCGCGCTAGCGAAGTGCTCAAACGTATCCGCGCGATGTCAAAGAACACCGCGCCGGAACGAGGGCAGGTGGATGTCAACCACGCGATCGCGGAAGTGCTGGCGCTTACCCGCGACGAGCTGCAGCGACATCGCGTCGCCGTCCAAACCGACCTGCGTTCAAAGCTTCCGACCATCATCGCTGACCGGGTCCAGTTGCAGCAGGTCGTTCTCAACCTGGTCATGAACGGCATCGACGCGATGCGTGCGGTCACTGACCGCCCACGTATCTTGACGGTCCGTTCTCAACTCAACGATCAAGGCAACGTCGTCGTCAACGTGGCGGATTCCGGTGTTGGTCTTGACCCCGCAAGCCGGGACCGCATCTTCGAAAGCTTCTTCACCACGAAGCCCGAGGGCATGGGAATGGGGCTGGCAATCAGTAACACGATTATTGAAGCTCATCACGGCCGGTTGTGGGCGGAATCCGGTTCTCCCTTCGGCGCCGTGTTCGGCTTCACCTTGCCTTTGACCGCAGGAGCTAGCCCATGACCGGCAATCAAATCATCGTCATAATCGTCGACGACGACGATTCGATAAGGAAGGCGGTCCGGCGCCTGATGAAGTCATATGGCTTCGCTGTGGAAACCTTTGCCTCGGCGGAAGAATTTCTCGGTTCCGATCGCCTCGCCAAGACATCGTGCCTTATCCTGGATGTCCATATGCCGGGCATGAACGGCCTTGAATTGCAGAAGCGTTTGGTCGCGTCGGGCTCCGTGGTGCCGATCATCTTCATTTCCGCTTTCACCGATGACGGCGCGCGGTCCCAGGCGATAAATGCTGGGGCGGCGGGTTACCTCGCCAAGCCATTTAGCGACGACGAACTGCTTAATTGTATTCACTCGGTGCTGGAGGATGCCGGAGCTGATATTCCGCAGTCTGCGCCGCGGTAAGTCCAGCTCGTTTGACGTATTCAGGCGCGTTGAGCAACGCGGTCCACGCCGGTGGTGCAATCCGGCGCTTTGCACGCGCCGCTGTCGCCAAAAAAGGGGAGAACGATGCAATCAAAGGGTTCACCGGTTCGCATTGTCTACATTGTGGACGACGATCCGGCATTGCTCGGCTCACTCGAACGTACTTTCCGCGCGGCGGGATTGACGGCGGTATCGTATCAGACTGCGTTCGCATTTCTTGATGCGGTGCCCGACCTCAGCGACGGATGCCTTCTCCTTGATATCATAATGCCGGAAATGGACGGACTGGAGCTGCAGGAGCGGCTCAACTCCCTTGGGTTCAACATGCCGGTGATCGTGATGACCGCATGGGGAGATGTGGAGACCGCGGTGCAGGCGATCAAAAGCGGAGCGGTCGATTTCATCGAGAAGCCTTTCAACGACGAAGCGCTTCTCGATGCCGTCAACGCCGCATTGGCGCTGGACCGGGGTCCGACCCGTGATCGGGAAAGTGTTGTCGCCGCCAAGCTGGTGGCGAAGTTAAGCCCGCGCGAACGCCAGGTGCTCGATGGACTGGTCGCCGGCCGCTCGACCAAGCAGATGGCCTACGATCTCGGCATCAGCGCACGGACGGTCGAGGTGCACCGCGCCCGTATGCTGGCGCGACTCGGGACCCACTCTCTTGCCGAAGCGATCCGGCTGGCCGTGCTGGCGAGGTTGTCGCCAGCCGATCTTGAGGCCAACGCCGCTGATCCCCAGCGGCGTTCCGGCGCCTCGCGCGGGTTGCCGGAATAGGCGATCTATTTGTCGCGAAGGAATGCTCGAGCGATCCTACCGGCCTATTCGCACACGGACAATCTCGTGTCCCCGGTCGTCCGTAACGAGAATGGAAGATCCGTGCCAGCTGCCGTCTTGCGCGAGTTCCTGGGCAACAACAATGGCCTGCGCCGTGGCGTCATCAGCCGTCGAAAAAACCGATCCGGTTTCGTCCGGATATCGGCTGCCGTTGTCAACGTGGAAATAAAACCGGCTTCCTTCAGCCGAAACCTCCGTCTGAGATAGGGCGGATCTCGGCGAAGAGAGACGCTCGGTATGGCGCCAAGCGGCGTGCTTCAACGGGATGCCCGCGAGATTTACGACCGAATCGACGCTGTCGGAGAAGCTGCGGCCGATCTGCTGGTGAATACCGAAGATAACGCAATGACCGGGCGTATCGACAAGCCGTGCCCCCAGAATATCCCGAACGCCGCACGTCAATATGAAATCGTTGTACCACACGCTGCTTCGTAACAGCCGGTCCGGAAGACACTCGGAGAGCTTTTTCCAGCTTCCATCGAGCAATGGCGAGTACGGGTCCAGGGCAGCGTAGTGCCGGACGTAATCGGACTTGAATGCAGCGCTGAGGCCGCAGAAAGTGGCCTCAGCGACCTTACCTGTGCTCTTGTTGAAAATGATCAATGCTGCACCCGATACCGGCTGCGTCCGTCAAAGCTGTTAGCGCGTCGGGCCACGCCTCGGGCGTTACCGCGGCATCGTGAAGCCTTGCAACAAGAGAGGACATGACAAATCGGGCCCCTAAAGCTCGGTTGGCGAATTTAACCAATTTAGGACCCTTTAAGAAGCGTGGAGTTGACGCCGGTCAGTGATTTCTCCGAAATTGAATGTTCCCATCGGAGCGAAGTCCGCGACATTGCATTGATATTCGTCAAGGCGCTGTCAGTGGCCGCGATGAGAAAAAACCACCAGCGCTGTTGGAGCCGTCGCCCGGCCGCGGTTGCTGCTTCTTGCAGAGGCCTTCTCGCAAAGGGGTCGTGTCATGCTGATCACCATCTGCCGTCTTTACGATTCATACACCGAAGCCAATCGGGTCGTGGTCATGCTCGAAGCTGCCGGCCTGCCGCCGCCGGAGACCAGCGTGATTTCAAACAATTCCGACACCTGGTACAGTGCCACCAAGACCGCCAATGTTGTCCCTGTGCGGAATCATGGCGCGAGCAGCAAAGCCGATGGCAAGGTCGAGGGAGCGGCGCTCGGCGCTGCGATCGGCGCCACCGCGGCGACCGCGGCCAGCCTCGTCACCATGCTGGCAATTCCTGGTGTCGGCGCCGTCGTCGGCGCCGGATGGCTCGCGGCTCTGTTGGGCAGCATGGCGATCGGTGGCGTCGCCGGCGGCCTGCTCGGGGCGCTGACCAATGCCGGCATCAGCGAAGAAGACGCGCAAGTCCTTGTAGAGGGCGTGCGCCGCGGTGGAACCGTGGTCGCCGCTCGGGTGCCGCAGAGCGAATTGCCGCGCATCGTGCCGATCATGAACCAGTCGGCGGTGGATCTGCAGGAACGCAGCGAACTCTATCGGAAATCGGGCTGGCAATCATTCGATCCGAACGCCGTGCCCTATACCGCCGACCAGGTCCGCAGCGAACGCGCGCTGCATGCTCATTAACCGATCGGTCGGAATTTGATGTCCGTCAAGGCCGCCATCAGCCGGTCGCCTCATTCTCAGTCAATGGTCGCGATCCGGAGGCTGCAGTGATCCTCGAGAAGTTATTGTTGGGAATTATGGTGGCGGCTTTAACGTTACTGCTGCTGCCGTTCCTGTTGGTCATGGCTGGCGTCGGGGCAGCGATGCTGCTCTGGTTCGTTGTTTCCGCGGCCGTGCTTGGCGCTCTGATTTTCTGGATGCTGTTTCCCGGTGCTTACGGGCTTGCGATACTGCTTCTTGTGCTGGTGATCGGTTTGCTTCTTGTCCACAGACAAACCCGGCACGGGGCTCCCTGAGAGACGCGAGACCGCCGACTTGTCGTTTGCACGCGCCTCGGGATGGGATCGATACAACTGATGATTCTGCGCTGGGAAAGCCCAACCAACCGCACAGGAGCAGCCCATGAGCTATTACGATTATAATCCCCGGCGAACACCCGACGGGATGGCCACGCCGCCGTGGGTCGGCGCCCAGATCGATACCGGCCTGCGCGCCTACATGCAGCGCGTCTATAGTTACATGGCCGGCGGCCTTGCGGTGACCGGCATCTTGGCCTACGCCGCCGCAGCCTCTGGCTTTTACCAGGCCATCGCTGCCACGCCGCTGATCTGGATCGTCATGCTGATGCCGCTAGGCTTCGTGCTGGCCTTAAGCTTCGGTATCCAGCGAATGAGCGCCGGAACGGCGATGATGCTGTTCTGGATCTATGCCGCTGTGATGGGGCTGTCGCTGGGAGGTATTTTTCTGGTGTACACCGGGACGTCGATCGCGCGCGTGTTCTTCATCACCGCCGCGACCTACGGCGCGATGAGCCTCTACGGATACACCACGAAGTCCGATCTTTCAGGTTTTGGCTCGTTCCTTATGATGGGACTGATCGGTATCGTGATCGCGTCTCTGGTTAACATCTTTGTCGGCTCGAGCGCGCTTCAGTTCGCAATCTCCGTCATCGGCGTCCTGGTATTTGTCGGCCTTACCGCCTACGACACCCAGCGTATCAAGGAGATGTATCTCGAGTCGGACAGCGCTGAAATCGCAGACAAGAAGGCGGTGATAGGTGCGCTGGCGCTTTATCTCGACTTCATCAATCTATTCATGATGCTGCTGCAATTGTTCGGCCAGCGGCGGGATAATTGACGCAAGCAATCCGAGAGGGTGACCGCGATGGCGCGCTTTCTGGTCGTGCTCGGCCTTGTCCTTCTAATGGCCGGCCTGCTTTGGCCCTATCTGAGCCAGATCGGGTTGGGCCGGCTGCCCGGCGACATCGTGATCCAGCGCGAAGATGTAACGTTTTATTTTCCGCTGATGACATGTCTTCTGCTGAGCGTGCTATTCAGCCTGGTGTTCTGGGCCGTGAACCGCTGAAACGGCGATCGTGTCACCGCGCCGAATGTCGGGCCCCGCGCGCCGCTCTTCCGGGAGAGGCTGCGCGTGTTTCGCTGCCGGCGCGCCCTTCCGGGCGTCCAGCATACCATGCAGGTGCGCGACCGCGCTTTCGATGTCGTAGTGCTGGTATTGGCCGGCGCGGCTTTCTGCCGAGACCACGCCACAGCGGTGGACCTTGCTGAAATCCCCATAGGGAAATTCGTAGTGTCCCTTGGTCTGCTCGGGTTTTTCGTCATTGATTCCCAAGTACCATCTGCCGTATTCGACAAAGCCGTGAAGGCGAATGAATTCATTTTCCTGCTGTGCGGATGGCCGGTGCTCGCTCCATGCATCGCGCTCGTCGAATACAAATCTTCCATCGTTGATCAGTTCTCTGGCATGCTCGTAGGCTCGTCGGCTAAGCGTTACAGCCATGGATGTTCTCCCACTCAAGTCGTCAGGTTTGCCGAGGGCGGCAGCCTCGAAACAGACAGAGCAAGAGGCCCAGTGCCATGATGCGATTCAATTTCCGGGGCGTTTCAGTCGATTGCTGGATTCGATCGCGACGAGCCAATCGTTGACGAACGCCAATGCCGGTGCGTAGCCAGCCGTTACATTCAAGACTGCTGCGGGCTGAGCGTCCGGAATTTCGTCAAACGTCGGACGTTCGATTTTGCCGAAGTGAAGCAATGGAGGTCGCGTGATGAGAAGCGCTTTAGTCACACTCGCACTTGGCGCAACGGTCGCAATCGGCGTGGTTGCGAGCTCAACGACGGCGGACGCTCGATGGCGTCATGGCTTTCCTGTCGCGCCGATTGTCGGCGGACTGGCGGCAGGGGCCATCCTTGGCGCTACGCTTGCTGTCCCAAGGCCCTATTATGAGGCTTACGCGTACGAACCCATCTATTTCGGGCCGCGATGTTACATCCGACGCGAACGCTTCTGGGACGGGTGGCGTTGGCACGTTCGCCGGGTAGAGGATTGTTACTGAGTAGCGGGTCCGGTCGCCGCACCGGCGACGAAATGCGGACGTCCGACGGCCGGGGCTGCGGATCAAACGGCTGTCCTAGTCGCCTTGTTCGCCTAGCGGAACATCGAAAAGATGCTGGCCGCCTTCGACGACGACGATCGCGGCATTGGTCGGTTCGCCGCCTCGCGCCAATTCGCGAGCGATCTTCGTGGCATGCTGCATTGCCAAGGAGGCATCCGCAAACACCTCGCCGACGTCATCCTCGAATATCGATGATCCGTCCCGGTAATGAAAATAGTAGCGTGGCATGGGCTCCCAAGATCGAATCGAATATCCGGCGACGAGTTACGAGGAAGTACACAGCACATAACGCCAGCAACCGAGTGGGCAAAATGCCACGCTTTGCCGGCAGCAGCCGCGCAGGGGATGGAAAGCAGGTAAGGGCGCAACCCCGTAATAAAACCCCGGCGGCCCAATTTCGTTCCCGGGACGTGCAGCGCGAAGAGTCGGCCGCCGCCATATCGACCAATCGGTGGTCGCTGGGTTGACCAGCATCAATGCCTACGAGAGCACCGACCCCGACAATACTGTCTTCGGCCTCACGTCGCCACGGGAGTATTTCGATGATCAAGGATATTGTCGTCAATCTAGAGCACCGGATCGGGCGCGATCCGGCCCGCGATTTTGCTATCACCATTGCCGAGACTTTTGACGCTCATGTCGTCGGAGTGACCTTCGCCTATGCGCCGGACTTTCCGGGCTATGTGACGCTGGAAATTCCACCCGATATTGTTGCCGCGATCGTTGCCGAGGGCGAGAAAGCCGCCTTGACCGCGATCGAACGTTTCGAGGACGCCGCCAGGCGCAGCCTGGCTTCCGCGGAGCATCGCCTGCTCAAGACGATAGGGGCGTCCGCACCCCTGATCCTGTCGACGCTTGCTCGGCGCTTCGATCTCAGCGTGTTCATGCAATCCGAGCCGAACGGCATGGACAACGATGACATGATCGAAACTTCGCTGTTCCAGTCCGGGCGTCCACTCATCGTGGTGCCCCACATCCAGAAGGATGGGCTGAAGCTCGATCACCTGGTGTGCTGCTGGGACGGCAGCAGCGCCGCGGCGCGCGCCATCAACGATGCGCTGCCGCTGCTGGTCAAGGCGACAGCGGTCGACTTGCTGATCGTGCTGAACGAAAAGACCAACAGCAACACCAACGTCATTCGCGGCGCCGGAATGGCAAAACATCTCGCGCGCCATGACGTCAAGGTCCAGATCGAAACGGTCCCCGCAGCCGACATCGACGTCACCAACGCCATCCTGTCGTATGTCGCCGACAATTCCGCAACGCTGATCGTGATGGGCGGCTACGGCCACGCCAAGCTGCGTGAGGTTGTTCTGGGCGGCGTGACCCGCGATATGCTGAAATCGATGACAGTTCCGGTGTTCATGTCGCATTGATCGGGCAGTCATCGTCTCGCGTCAGGAGTCAGCACCATGAGGCCCGGTCTGTACGCATTTGCCGCCGCCGCCGTCTTCCTCGGGGCAACGATCTATATTGGGTTCGTCGAGCATCCGGCCCGGCTGAAGCTCAGCGGGCCTGCAATGATTCAGGAATGGAAACTGAGCAACCGGCGCGGCACGCTGACATTGTCGGTTTTTGCCGTGGTCTCGGCAATTCTGGCTTACATTCAATTCAGGGCCAATGGCGACGTCCGCTGGCTGATTGGCGGCACCACGATCCTGGCGAGTTGGCCATACGCCTACTTCGTGATGATGCCGGTGAACGTCTGGCTCTACGTCATTCCGCCGGCAAAAGCCGTCTCGCCGGTGCGCGAACTGATGCGGGACTGGGGGTTGTTGGAATGGGGGCACGCCTTGATCGGATTTGCTGCCTGTTGCGCCTTCGCCTGGGCGCTGGAGCTGCCGGTGTGATTGATGACCATCAATGCCGGCGTGTGGTGTTCCGGCCAAGATGTCTCGATCAGGCCGAACGAAAGTCTCGGCGCCGGCATTGAGTGAGGGGCCGATGCTTCACATCGATATTCCGACCCTGGAGGAGTTTAAGGCGCTTGCACAGATCAAGGGCGAAGTCTGCATTTCGGTGTACTTACCCGTCTCTCCCCTGGTCCAGAACATCCGGGCTAATCGCATCGCGTTCAGAGATCTCGCCAGGGACGCACTGGCGCAGCTGAGGGAGACTGGCGTCGACAAGCACAAGATCATCGATTTCGAGGAGCGCTTCGATCATCTTACCGGCCTTGAGCGCGACGTTCAGGATGAAGACAAAATCAGAAAGCTCCAGCGCGCCAAGCCGGACTCGTTCGATACGTTCTGGCACTATCAGGCGCATGGGCTGGCGGTGCTCTCAACCCCCGGCGTGATGCGAATGTTTCGCCTCCCCAACTCGCCAAAACCGTTGGCCGAGGTAGCGGACCGGCTGCATCTGACGCCGCTGATACGCGCCATGACGTCGCCGCACGATATCTTCGTGCTGGCATTGGCGGCAGAAAGCGTCCGGCTGATCCACGCCTTCGTCAACTTTCCGCCAGTGCGGCTGCAGATTCCAGACCTGCCTAAGAACGCCGAGCAAGCGACACGGCGTCCGTCCTTCCACGTACGGGCTCCGCGCGGTCGGCTGCAAAACCTGGAAGGCGAGAAGGTGCTGCTGCATCAATATGTGAGGAAGGTCGAGCAGGCCATACACGGCGTATTCGCCGGGCTGAACACCCCGCTGGTTGTCGCGGCGGAGGAGCCGCTCGCCTCGACGTACCGTTCGCTCAATAGCTATTCCGGGCTGGCCGACGAGATGATCGAAGGAAATCCGGATCAGAAAACGGATGCGGAGCTGGAAGACGCCGCGATCCCGATTCTCGACCGTCTCTATTCGCGCGAGGTAAAGGCGGCGATCGCGCTCTACGACCAGTTGAAGCCGCGACGTGCGACGACGGATGTCTCTTATGCCGCGCATGCCGCAACCGCAGGCGCGGTCGAGCAACTTCTCGTCGATCTCGACGCGGTTGTTCCCGGTCTCGTCAGCGACGTCGATGGCAGCGTGATATATTCAGCTTCCGACGATGCCGAGACCTACAGTGTTGTCGACGAAGTTGCGCGGCGCGCGCTGTCTACCGGGGCGAGGGTGCTGGGGGCGCGGCGGGAGGAATTGCCGGACCGGGCGCCGCTGACCGCCATCCTCCGCTACGACTTTGGCTTGATCCAGTCGTGACAACAGCAATTCGTTCGGCGCGGGACTACGCCGGCTGCGGAAGAAGCCTAGATAATGGGAAGGACGAAGCTTGATCGCATCTGGCGTGTGCCCGCGATCTCTTGGCCGCGAGATTATTTGAAAACTGGAGATGCCGGTGATTCCATTCTCGGTTCTGGACTTGTCGCCGATTAATCAGGGCTGCGATGCGGCCCAGGCCTTCCGCAATTCGCTCGATCTGGCGCAACACGCCGAACGTTGGAATTACAAGCGGTTCTGGCTTGCCGAGCATCACAATATGCCCGGCATCGCCAGCGCTGCGACCGCAGTCGTGATCGGCTATATCGCCGGCGGCACCAGGACCATTCGTGTTGGATCGGGCGGCGTGATGTTGCCAAACCATGCGCCGCTGGTCATCGCAGAGCAATTCGGTACGCTGGAATCGCTTTACCGGGGCCGCATCGATCTCGGGCTCGGCCGCGCACCCGGCACCGATCAGCGAACCGCGCGCGCGTTGCGCCGGGATCTGGCCGCGACCGCCGAGAGTTTCCCCCCATGATGTCACGGAATTGCAGGCCCTGCTGGGACCGCTGCAACCCGGCCAGACGGTCCGGGCTGTGCCAGGTGCGGGATTGCGGGTCCCGATCTGGCTGCTCGGATCGAGCACGTTCAGTGCGCAGCTCGCTGCGATGCTCGGTTTGCCGTTTGCGTTCGCGTCGCATTTTGCCCCTTCGGAGCTGATGCGGGCGCTCGATGTGTATCGCGCCCGCTTTCAGCCGTCGGAACAGCTTTCCGAGCCTTTCGCGATGGTTGGCGTCAATGCCTTCGCCGCGGATACCGATGCCGAGGCGCGGCGTCTCATCACATCGCTGCAACAGCAATTCGTCAACCTGCGACGCGGCACGCCCGAACCCTTGCCGCCGCCGGTCGACAACATGGATGAACTCTGGTCGCCCCTGGAGCGGAAGGGAGTCGAGGAGGCGCTGGCCTATTCCGCGGTCGGTGCTCCGGACGCCGTCGAGCGGGGGCTTGAGGCACTCATCGCCGAGACCGATGCAAACGAATTGATGTTAACGGCGCAGATCTACGACAACACGGCGAGGCTCCGCTCTTTCGAAATCGTGGCCGAAATACGCCGTCGCATCGACGCCCGTCAGCCGACATCCTTGCGATCGGATGCTTCCACCGCCTGAATATCCCTGACCAGGCAGCGCAGCCCGTACAATTGATCGAGCAGATGTAAAATGATCGCAATGCCCTCGTCGTTGACGCCGAAATCCGCCTTGAGATCCCCGATCAGCCGCGCCCGCGCCAGATCGGCTTCTGAAAATTGAAATGTCTTTTTGCTGGCTACCGGTACTAGCCACTCCGCTTCGACCCAGGCATTTAATGTCAGCGTATCGAGGTGCGATCGACCGATGAATTCCTGGATTTCCATAATCACACTCCCATCGATTGCCGCGGACTGTATTCCACTGGCTGCCACCCAGCGACAAATGCTTCGAGTTTCGGATCCGGCTTTTCTGGCAGCATCAGCATCAGCTTGACATATTCATCGCCCTTGCTGCCGTCGGCACGCGGCACGCCACGTCCTTTCAGCCTCAGAACGCGGCCGGTATTTGACCATTTTGGTACCGCCACGGTGACCACTCCGCCGGGGGTGGGGACCCGAACCCTGGCGCTCAGCACCGCCTCTTTCAGCGATATCGGCAGGTCCAGATAGATGTCGTCGCCTTTGCGGGTGAAGTAGGGATGCGGCAGCACGCTGATCTCGATCAGCGCGTCGCCTGCCGGACCTTCGCCCGGCGCCGGGCGGCCTTTGCCTCTCAGTCGCAAGATCTGGCCGTCCCGCGTTCCCGGCGGGATGTTGACGTCCAGCGTGGTGCCGTCAGGAAGAACAATAGACTGCTTGCCGCCATTGACGGCATCAAGGAAAGAAAGCTCGAGATGATAGCGGACGTCCTGGCCCCGCCGGCGGCGGCCTGCGCTGCCGGCACGGCCGAAGATCTCCGAGAGAATATCTTCGCTGCCGGCGAAATCGCCGAAATCGGAAAAGCCCGAGTTGTTGGTGTAGGCGGCGGACCAACCGTTCTGATCGGCGAAATCCCTGTAGTACTGCTGGCGCGGCCGCTCCGTGCCTGAGGCGTCGATTTCGCCGCGGTCAAACCGCGCGCGCTTGTCCGGATCGCCCAAGAGATCGTAGGCAGCCGAAACCTCCTTGAACTTGTCTTCGGCAATCTTGTTGCCGGGATTGAGATCCGGGTGCAGCTTTTTCGCCAGCCGGCGATAGGCTTTTTGAATCTCTTCCTGGGTCGCATGCTTTTTCACGCCCAGCGTTGTATAGGGGTCCACGGCCAATGCCCACTCCTGTCTGCACGCCGGCATAGCCGAGCGAATGTGGCGTCATTGTTCTGCCGGCTGCCGCGATTTTTGTGGCGACTTTGCCACCACGACGCGCGCCGGCCGCAACAAACGGTCGTGAAGCGTGTAGCCGTTTTCCAAAACCTGGACGACGCTGCCGGGTGTTTGTTCGGTCTGATCCGTCTCCATCACCGCTTCGTGCTTGCCAGGATCGAAAGGCTGGTTGAGGGCGCTGACTTCCTTGACGCCGAAGCGATTGAGGATCTGTGTCAGAACGCGATCGGTGGCGGCCACGCCCGCGATCAATCCGTCTGCCTTTGCAGCGTCCCCCTCGGCGGCGCCGAGGGCACGGCGCAGATTGTCGACAACCTGAAGCAATTCGCGGGCAAAGTTCGTGATCGCGTATTGCTGGGCGTCCTGCGTGCGCCGTTCACCCTGACGCCTGGTATTCTCGGTCTCTGCCAGCGCCCGCATCAACCGCTCACGCAAAGCAGCGATTTCGGATGCCGGATCGTTATCATTGCTCTCGCCCGACGCTGACGAGTTGACATCGTTGTCCATGATGTTTTCCGCCATGTCATGCTCCCGATTTTGTACTCGACGTCTCACCGCGTCAGCCTGAAGCCGGAATGTTTCAGGATGCTTTGCGGCCGCGCGGATCGACTTCCTCGAATTCGGCATCGACAACGTTGTCGTCGGCAGAACCGCTTTCATCGCCGGACGATCCGGCTTGCCCGCCGGCGCCTTGCGAGGCCGCGCGAGTCAGGGCTTCGGCAATCCCGGATGCGGCCTGTTGCAGACGTTCCGTCGCCTGGTGGATCGACTGTACGTTTTCCGACGTCAGATTTTGCTTGGCGTCGGCGACCGCCTGTTCGACCTGCCTCTTCAGGTCCGCGGAGATCTTGTTCTCCGCTTCTTTCAGGGCCTTCTCGGCGCTGTAGATCGCAGCATCGGCCTGGTTGCGCGCTTCGACAAGTTCCTTGCGGCGCTTGTCTTCTTCGGCGTGCGCTTCGGCCTCCTTGACCATCTTCTGGATATCCGCCTCGCTCAGGCCGCCGGACGCCTGGATCCGGATGCTCTGCTCCTTGCCGCTCGTCTTGTCCTTGGCTGAGACGTTGACGATGCCGTTGGCGTCGATATCGAAGGTGACCTCGATTTGCGGGACGCCTCGCGGTGCCGGCGGAATCCCGACCAGATCGAACTGGGCGAGGAGCTTGTTGTCGGCCGCCATCTCGCGCTCACCCTGGAAGACGCGGATGGTGACTGCCGTCTGATTGTCCTCGGCCGTCGAGAAAACCTGGCTGCGCTTGGTCGGTATGGTGGTGTTGCGATCGATCAGCTTAGTCATGACGCCGCCAAGTGTTTCGATTCCGAGCGACAGCGGCGTCACGTCGAGCAAGAGAACGTCCTTGACATCGCCCTGCAGCACGCCTGCCTGGATCGCCGCACCGATTGCGACCACTTCGTCCGGATTGACGCCCTTGTGCGGCTCCCGCCCGAACAGTTTCTGCACGGTTTCCTGGACTTTCGGCATCCGGGTTTGGCCGCCGACCAGCACGACCTCGTTGATGTCAGAGGCCTGCAAACCCGCGTCCTTCAACGCCGCCTTGCACGGCTCGATGGTGCGCTGAATCAGATCGTCGACCAGGGCCTCCAGCTTTGCCCGTGACAGCTTGATGGCAAGATGCTTCGGCCCGTTCTGATCCGCCGTTATGAAGGGCAGATTGACCTCGGTCTGCGTGGCGCTCGAGAGTTCGATCTTGGCCTTTTCGGCGGCATCCTTGAGCCGCTGCAGCGCGAGGCGATCCCTGCGCAGGTCGATGCCGTTCTCCTTGCGAAATTCGTCAGCCAGATAGTCCATGATCCGCTGGTCGAAATCCTCACCGCCGAGGAAAGTATCGCCGTTGGTCGATTTGACCTCGAACACCCCGTCGCCGACCTCAAGAATCGAAATGTCGAAGGTGCCGCCACCGAGGTCATAGACGGCGATCTTGCCGCTTCCCTTCTTGTCCAACCCGTAAGCCAGTGCCGCCGCGGTCGGTTCGTTGATGATACGCATCACGTCAAGACCGGCAATCCGGCCGGCGTCCTTGGTGGCCTGGCGCTGGGCATCGTTGAAATAGGCCGGCACGGTGATCACCGCCTGCGTGACGGCGCTGCCGAGATTGGCTTCCGCGGTTTCCTTCATCTTGGTGAGAATGAAGGCGCTGATCTGGCTCGGTGAGTATTTCTTGCCCCTGACCTCGACCCAGGCGTCACCGTTATCGCCGGGCACGATATGGTAGGGCACCATCGCCTTGTCTTTCGCGGTGATCGGGTCGTCATAGCGTCGGCCGATCAGCCGCTTGATGGCGTAGACCGTGTTTTCCGGATTGGTAATGCTCTGGCGCTTGGCGGGCTGGCCGACCAGGACCTGGCCATCGTCGGTGAAGGCGACCATCGACGGCGTGGTGCGGCCGCCCTCAGCATTTTCGATCACCCTGGCCTTGTTTCCTTCCATCACGGCAACGCAAGAGTTGGTGGTTCCGAGATCGATGCCAATTGCCTTCGCCATGATCAGGCTCCTTGTTCAAAAGATGCGTGCAAACGGTTTCGCCGTTTCAGACTTTGTTCGATTAATCTGCGGGACGCGCCAGGTGCGTCGGGAGGAAAGACGGCCAGCGCGTCCCGCCGCCGCTTGGGGGACTCAAGCGGCGGCCTTATTCTCTTCCTTGACCTCGATTTTCTTCGGCTCGGATTTGGCCGGCTTCGGAATCGCGATCTTCAGAACACCTTTCGACATGGTGGCCTGAACGCTCGACGGATCGATGCCGGGCGGCAGTTGCAGCACGCGCAGGAACACGCCGTAGCTGCGTTCGCTGAGCTGGATGTTCTTGTCTTTCTGTTTTTCCTCGATCTTCTTCTCGCCGCGAATGGTGAGGGTGTCATCGTCAATCGAAATCTCGACGTCCTGGCGCTCGAGGCCCGGCATCTCCGCACTTATTTCGATTGCCTTGTCGGTTTCCGAGATTTCGATGTTGGGGATAATCTTCGCGCTCGGGCCTACCCCCTGCGCGAATTCACTGAACAGCCGATCAATCTCGCGATGCAGACCGAACAGTCCGAAATCAGGTCGCGTCAACGCGCCGCCATCACGAAATGGAACCAGTGACGTTAGCCTCATGGGAACCTCCTTGTTGCCTCGGTTGATTTGCTGAATGTGCGTCGTATCGGCTGAAACGGCGCTGTCACGGACTGACCACGATGCGGTCTTCGACCTTGGTGATGCCGGGCGCCGACCAGGCGACGCGCTCGGCTTCCTCGCGCTCGATCCAGGAACGAACGGTGCCTTTAAGGGTCACCACGCTGCCGTTCGCTTCGACGGTGATCCGATCGGCATCCACCTCGGCATTTCGCTTGAATGCGTCCTGGATCTTGCGCTTGAGCTCCGAGGGTTCCACCTTCGGCTTCACCGTAATGACGTTGGTGACACCCTTGACGCCCTTCACTTTTCGCACCGCGGTTTCAGCGGAGGTTTTCTGATATTGCCACTCCGCCGTGCCTTCCAGGGTTATCCAGCCGGCCTTCACGATGACCTTGATCCTGTCGTGAGAGATCGGCAGTTCCGACTTCAGGGTTGCGACAGCTTCTCTGGCAATGTCCGGATCGGGACGCTGATCGATCGCCGGCAGCCGGACCTCGATGTCATTCGCGACAGCGTGAACTCCGGCGACGCGCTTCGCGGCGAGTTCCGCTTCGATCCTGTCGGCGTAACTGTGGGTGAAACCCGCAAGCGTGACGACGCCATTTTTGACCGAGATAGCGATGTCCTCGGCATCAACAAGATGGGGATCCCATTTCAACTCTTCGCGAACATCGCGCTCTATTTCACTGTCGGACTTCATGATTAGCTCCTCGTCTGGATAAAGGGGCAGATTTGGTGGCTCGGTGGAATAGGCTACCGATCACGACCAATTTTATCAGGCGTCACGCGCGCGGCCATGACGACCATCAACTTCCGCTCCAGTTTTGTCGGCCGTGGCGAGCGAGGGCGGTTCCAGAGTGGGTTGCTGGTTCCTACCGAAGCGGCCGCTTAAGGTCATCGTGGTGGTAGCGCTACGGCCGTCCCAATCGTTCGTCGCCCAACCAAGGGTCGACCCGTAGCGAGTGGAGCGGAAGATCCTCCGACCGTGTTGCCAGTTCGATTTCATGAACATGGACGGCTTTCCCACCGTGTCGGGTCAGAATTTCCTGGGCTTCGGCTTCTTTCTCCGGCGATCGGACTCGCACCCAGATAAGCAAGCCCCGCCATTCAGACTGCTTTTCCAATCCGAGTGTGCGCTCTCGATATAGCCGCCGACGTACTCGGGTCACCGCTATGCGGCCTACGATAAGCCCGCTCATTATCGAAAAGATGCCGACGTAGAGAGGCTCTGTGCCCCGCGCGACAAGGATGGTTGCAACGGCGATAGCGGCGATGCATCCGGCGATGCTGCCAGCGACGGCCTCGGCGCTTAGCACGTCGTCGATGCCCATGAAAGATTGCCGGGGGGTGATCGGCATATCGACGAGATCCGCCGCAGGAATTGACTGGTAATTCAAGCGCCGGTCCAGCTCGTCGACCGAGGCGCTGACGTCGATATCCGCGCGGTCGATTCCCGCAACAAGCAGCTCCTCTGCGGCGTCGGTGAGCGCCTTCCGCGAATGGAAGACGCCTGTCACCTCGCGCGTGCGCATCCGGTCAAGGATATCTTCTGAGATATCTTCTGACGATCCGAGCATCTGGGCTTTCCCAGCTAGCGGCTTCACGATGCCGGATAGTTGAATTGAGACAACTTCTTCAGTTCGTCCTTCGACGCGCCGGGCAGGGTGATCTTCTGGCCGGTATCGTCAATGACTAAGCTGTCATACGGCACCGCCACAAGATGCCCGCCCACGCCGAGGAAGCCGCCGACCTGCAACACGGCGAAACTCAGCTGCTTCTTGTCCTTGTCCGCGATCACATCATCGACAGTCCCGATCTTCTCGTTCTTGTCGTTGATGACGCTGCTCCCAATCAGCTTGCTCATCCGATAGCCCTTCGCCACGACCGAGAGGTCTACCTTGACGAGTTGTACCCCCATTTGTGGCAACGCGGGCCCTGTGGCGAGGGC
Organism: Bradyrhizobium erythrophlei; assembly: GCF_900142985.1. NCBI lineage: Bacteria > Pseudomonadati > Pseudomonadota > Alphaproteobacteria > Hyphomicrobiales > Nitrobacteraceae > Bradyrhizobium > Bradyrhizobium erythrophlei. Next base: position 885,923 of record NZ_LT670849.1, on the reverse strand, counting down.
GAGCGCGAGTACGGCCCCGATCAGGGGCATTCGGAATACTGCGGAGGCAACCATGGCTCTCTCCTGAAGTTTGACCAGAGTTGCTAGGATAATTCCGGGACCCCGGGGCAGCACTGACCATCGTCAATTTCACGGAAGGTTTTTGAATCGTCCACGCCGGTCCGATCGGAATCTCTTTCGGATCGGCTATGCGTCGGCGTCGGCAGCGAGGCGCATCTGGATTCTCGCGACAAGGTTGGCGTAGGCACCGTCAGGCCGCACGCCATTTCGAGGGCAAATATTGCGCGCTCGCAGACGCCCTCGCTTGCGCGACAGGCGCGGTAGACGTCGCCCTTGGGTTAAATCGCCGAGCAGCGGCAAATGCGGCCGACGGTCACGAGCGAAGGCGGCATGGTACCACACCCCCTCGACCGAAACGCCCAATAGTCCCGCGGCGTGCTTGCGGAACACCGGGAGAGTATCTCATTGTTGAGCGTCATCTGGTCGTCACAAGCCGGGCTCCAGTCGGCGGGATGGAACGCGAGTATTACCGGTTCCCCTCGAATCCGAAAAGCGTCAGATTCTGATCGGGGTGACAAGCAGCATGAAGAGCGGCGTCCGCGTCCGTCATTGACCAATGATCGTCCCCGTCGTCCTTCATCCGTGACCGCATTAGGTATTTTTACGTATGCAAATTTACCGAATTTTTTGATCGTTATTGCTGAGCCATAGTTGGTTCTGCGGAAGGATGGTTTCTCTTGATACGAACGGCTCCTCGAACAGGGACGCGGTCATGAAAACGAGAACCCACGCAGCGGACTACTATCGGCGGATACTTTCAGCGCAGCCCCATGCATTGAAACGCCTCGATCCATCTGCAGTGATTGTGAAATGTCATCGCGGCCAGGAGATTTCGAATGATTCAGGACCTGTGGGCCATTGGTATTACGTTATCGTTGGCGCGGTCCGGCGCTGCTTAATCCGCTCGGACGGGCGGCGACAAATCGTCGATCTGATGCTGCCGCGGGATTTCTTCTTTGTCTCCGACAACAGGCGGGAGGAGACGATCGAAGCGATTGCCGAGGAGACTGTGCTTGCAAGCTATCCCGGCGGACGGGTTGAACTTTTCGCGGAGCGTGATCCGCAGTTCGCGCGTGAACTGCGCGAGGTAGCGTTCCAGTCCCTTACGCGATCCCAGGAACAACTCCTGATCGTTGGTGGCGTCACCGCGCTTGAGAAGGTCGGGTCCTTCCTGCTTTCGCTTGATGAGCGAGCGTTAGAAACAAGGGGGCAGGTGGAACTGCCCGTCACGCGCTATGACATAGCCGAATATCTCGCCGTCTCGGTCGAGACCGTGTGTCGTGCCATGACGGATCTGCAGCACCGCGGCGTCATTACTTTGGCAGGCAAGCGAACGGTGAAGATTCTGAACCGGGGCGCCCTGGAAGACCGTGCCAGTGCAAGGCTGCCCGATCGCCGGCCGAAGCCGATGGCGCTCAGTCGAACCGCGGCTTAGCCTTTCTGTCTGTCGGTGGGTAACGGCGCGTTCAGCCGCGCCATCACTCCTAGACGGATGACCTCCGCGAGCTGACGCACGCCCAGCCGCTCCATCATGCGCGCCCGGTGGACCTCGACCGTGCGCACGCTGATCCCGAGATCGTAAGCGATCAGCTTGTTCGGCCGGCCTGCCAGCAGCCCATCAAGAACCTCCCGCTCGCGCGGACTGAGAGTTGCGATTCGCCGGATGGCGTCGGCGATATCGTGGTCGCGATTGTACTGGTTCTCTGTCGCAAACGCCACCTCGATCGACCCGAGCAAGGCATGATCGCTGTAGGGCTTCTCAAGGAAGTCGGCCGCACCGGCCTTCATCGCGCGAACGGCGGTCTGAATATCGCCCTGGCCGGTCACGACGATGACGGCGAGGTCATTTCTCATCTTCATAAGTTGCGTCTGGACCTCCAGTCCGCTCATGCCCGGCAGGCGAACGTCCAACAGGACACAGCCGGTCTTGAAAGTCTTTGCCGCCGTCAGAAAAACGCTTGGATGGTCGAAGGTGATCGGCTTGAAATTCGCCGAACTCAGCAGGCGTTCTAGCGAACGAAGCACGGCGTCGTCATCATCCAGAACGTAGACAGTTCGTTCAGTCGCCATGTTCCGCTCCACAGGACGGAAGGGTAAAGCGAAAAATGCTTCCGCCCCCGGGATTCGGCTCCATTGTCAATTGACCGTCATGCGCCTCGATAATCGAACGTGAGATAGACAGTCCCAATCCCATGCCATCGTGCTTATTTGAAACAAACGGCCGAAACAATTGGCCGGCAATATCGCCATCAATGCCGGGTCCAATATCGGCAACGGCAATCTCGATCATCGCGTCATTGAGGGCCTTCGTCGTCAAGGTGACCTCCCGCGTTTCTTGATTGGCCATCGCCTCAAATGCATTGCGGACGAGATTGACAATAACTTGCTGGATTTGAACCCGGTTCACCCATACTTCCGGGGCCTTGTCATCGAATTCAAACCGCAGACGCAGCGCCAGCGGAGTGACGCTATTCAATACAAGGGCGCTGGCTTCCTCGATCAACGAAGCAAGCGCCTCCGTTCGCTTTTCCGTCTCGCCCATGCTGACCAATTGGCGGAGACTGCGAACGATTTCGATAGCCCGCAACGCCTGCCCGACGGCCTCGTTGGTGACTTCCTGCGCGGTCAGGAAATTGGCCGGCCCCCCACGTGCAAGCAGCCGCTTGGCCGCATTGACTGAATTGACGACCGCCGTAAGTGGCTGGCTTATTTCGTGCGCAAGGGCGGCGGCCATCTGACTGGCGGCCGTGAGGCGGGCTGCCCGCGACAGTTCATTCTGCAATTTCTGAAAGCGCAAATCGGCTTGCGAGCGTTCAAACCTCTCCGCGACGAGCCCTTCGTTGGCGTGTGCCAATTCAAATGTTCGATCTGTAACACGGCGTTCCAGGCTCTCATTCAAGTTACGCAACGCGGCTTCCGAATTCTTCTGTTCGCTGAGGTCGCGGCTCACGGTTGCAACGTTCATCGGCCCTCCGGTGCGCGGATCATCGATCCTGAAGCAATCGACCAGGAAGGGTATCGGCATTCCAGATCCAAAATGCCTGAGGTCGAACTCTCCCTTCCACCGCCCGGTGCGAAGCACCAGCGGCCAGATCTCGCGCTGAACCCTGGTACGGTCCTGCGGCGAAACGAAATCCAGCACGTGAAGCCGCAATGCGTGGTCGAGGGCGTCAAGTCCCACCAACTCAAGTCCCGCCGGATTAATATATTGAATCTGACCGTTGAGAGACGCGATGCCAATGAAATCGGTTGTCCGCTGCACGATCGCCGCGAACCTTCGTTTCTCGGCGTCTCCCAGCCACTGCTGAAAGGCGATCGCCGCCTGATTGGCCCCGGTATTCAGCAGCAGCTTTTCCGTTCTGGTTGGAAAGGTGTCGCGAAAACAGCCTGCGGCAAGTGTGGCATCGCCACCGAACCCGATTGGGGCGGTCACCACGTGCAGGCCGCCGCCGCCAAATGCATCGCCAAAGACAAATTCCTGTCCGCTGCCGAGCAGCGCGCTTTTCCGCTGCAGCATCGTGCGCACATGTTCGAGGCTTTTGGGCGTCAGCTTGTTGCGGGCCAGTTCGGTGATTAGCTGATTGCCCTCGCCGGGAAGTGCTATGAAAACGAAATCGGCGTCCAGTATCGAGATCAGTGCAGCGACGATGCTGCCGCCGATCTGGCGCATGTCATAATTCTGCCATCCAGCCGGGAGCGCTGAGAGCGCGACCAGATCGCGGATGCGACGTCGCAACTCGTTGGAGTTCGCAGGCGGCTCCGTCCACGGCATTGCTTGCGCCCCGAGTTAGGTTGGCGCTGCCCGGACGAATTGGATACCTATCTTGCGGTATTGGCAACGCCAAACTGGCTTTCGTCGCGTGGCGACGGGGTGTTCGCGCCAAAAAATCGGCTACTGCCGGAGGTACAATTTGAAGGTAAGCATGTAATCCTGGTTCGATCAGAGATGTGGTGGTTTTCGAGCCCGCCGCGATGTCGGGTTTCGTTTGGGAATGCCCACACGGGCCAGCGCAACCCAGGCTGGCGGGTCGCTCGCTGGAAAGGTATCGATCAGGCTTTCGAGGATTTCGTCGTCGGTGCTTGCGATCGTTTCACTGTCTTGCAAAGGCCGGGCATTGCAGGCTGTGTGAGAACTGGGGCAAATCAGATAGAGAGGCCGCATCATTAATGATGCGGCCTTTTTCATGCGCTACATTCGAGGTGGGGACCGTAACCAGGCGAGTTTTTTGCCGGCACGGATCGATGATTACGTTGCCGCTGATGCGGCGGTGCGGGTAATCGATGCCTTTGTTGAAGGTCTCGATATGTTCGGGCTCGGCTTGGTTCGAGCGACACCGGCGGCGACCGGGCGGCCCGGCTATGACCCGCGCGATCTTCTGAAGCTCTATATCTACGGGTACCTCAACGAGGTTCGTTCGAGCCGCAAGCTGGAACGCGAGTGCCGGCGCAATGTCGAACTGATGTGGCTGTTGGGGCGGCTTGCCCCCGACTTCAAAACAATTGCGGACTTTCGGCGGGACAATGCAGCCGGGATCGTAGGGGCATGCCGGGCCTTCGTGCTGTTCTGCCGCGAGCAAGGACTATTTGCGGCCCGTCTGGTGGCCCTCGACGGTTCGAAGTTCCGGGCGGTGGCGAGCGCCAAGCGGATTATGGGCGAACGCAAGGTCGCCGAAGAGGCCGGCCGGATCGATCAACAGATCGCGGCTTATCTTGCCAACCTCGACAGCATCGATGCGGGCGAGCGGGCCGATAGCGATGCGGAACAAACGGCTGCGGCTCTCCAGGCTCTCAGGGCACGCCGCACCGACCTTGATGCTCTGGCGGCGCGACTTAAGGCGGAAGATCGGACTAGTCTTGTAGAAGGTGAGCTCGATGCGCGGCCGATGGGTAAAGGGGCAGGCTCCAAGCCTCCTTCCTACAATGTCCAGACGGCGGTCGATGCTGCGACGGGGCTGATCGTCCACCATGAGGTTACAACCGAACCCACCGACAACCGGCTGCTCCATCCGATGGCCAAGGCGACGAAGGATGCGGTGGCGGCCGATACGCTCACGGTGGTGGCGGACGCTGGCTATTCGAACGGAGCAGACGCGGCAGCCTGCGAGAACGATGGCATCACGCCTTGTGTGCCAGCGAACCGGGCCGTCAACAATCAAGGCGACTTCTTCGACCGCACGGCCTTCATCTATGAGCCGCAAACCGACAGTTTTCGTTGTCCGGCGGCCCGAACACTGGTGCGCAAGCAAATCCTCACCAGAAAGCAGAGCGTCTTGTATATCGCCGACGATTGTTCGGGTTGCGCGCTCAAGCCGAGATGCACCCGCGTCGAGCGCCGCTTCGTTCAAAGACACCTTTACGAGGACGCGCTTCAACGCATGAATGCCCGCGTCGAAGCCGATCCACACCTCATGCGGCAGCGGCGATGCGCGGCTGAACACCCGTTCGGAACCATCAAGCGGATGACGGCTGGCGGCAGGTTCCTCACCCGAGGCCTTACCAACGTCAAGACTGAAGCCGCCCTCAGCGTTCTTGTCTACAACATCATGCGGGTCATCAATCTCATCGGCTCGCAAAGCCTCAAGATTAGGCTCGCCTGACCCTAAAAATTAAAAAAAGAGGCCCCGGATCACCGCAGCCTCGCGTTTCCACACAGCCTGATTGGCCCGGCCTTTTCGACTTCGATGATGCGATGCCCTGGACGTCATCGACTTCAAGCGGCCGTTCCGACCGCGGTCGGGCTGCTCAGTTCATGCTGTCGCGACCGAAGCTTGAACGAGAACACCACCAGCGCGACGCCGAAAACGAGGGCGTAGGCTCCCAGCCACCACGTGAGTACAATCGCGCCGATCAACGGCGTGATGATAAGGAGCACGCCATACGCAAGAGACAGCAGCCCGCCCAGAACCAGCCACCACCGGCCATGATCGATGTTCAACTGGAAGCCAGCGGCCGTCATCAGTCCACCCGAGACAATCGCCCATGCAGCAATCAGCCAGACGAACACAACAACGGTAAGGCCCGGCCAGAGAAAAGCGGCGATGCCCACGACGAAATTGAGCAGACCTTCGAATATCAGCAATCCCCAGCGGTCCTCCTTGCGGCGGATCGCCCGCACAGCCGAGATAATTGCGAAGACGCCATCGACCAGCATATAGGCCGAGAAGAAGATCACCAACGACAGTATTGTCGGGCCGGGAAAGATCAGCGCGATGCATCCGAAGATGATGCCGAAAACGCCTCGCAGCGTGAATAACCACCAGTTTTGAACGAGCGTCTGTGCCGCCGGATTTGATCGAACGTCAGAGGCGGGATTGAATGTGGTGCTGGCCATGGCATGCTCCCAACCGCAACCTGGTTGCCGGTTTGATGAAATCTCTGTTCCGCTTGTTTGCGGTGAGTTGTACTTATTGCAGCGCTACAATTGGCGCGTTGACGTCCGTCAACAATGCTCGGCTTTTCGGTCTAGGCCCCCGATGGGCCAAGCGATCAGAAGATTTCTCCCGCGTCCCGAAACTCAAATCGCGATCTGATTGCGATTGTCCGAACCGAATTTGTTTCTCGGGCCGGACCAGAGAGATGGCCAGCCTGATTTTTCAGCGCCACCCGACGAAAAACGTTGGAACCAATGGCATCGCCAGGGTTCATACTCGGTGGCGGCAACGTAGCGAGTAGGGATAGCCCAGATGCCCTAGAGTTTGCTGGACGAATGCTATCAATCCATTCTGAAAATTGCCGAAACTCAATCTCACGACGGGAAAGACGGGAAAAGAGCAATGCTGGCCCTGGCCGAAATGTTCCAGGACAATTCCGGCCGGAGGTCCCACAACAGCCAGTCTTCACAAAACGTTCGTGCGCCTGATCGCCAGCGAATATCTTCTGACCGGCTTCGATCGCGTTCGCCTTCTGAACAGGCCGCCTGAGTCTTCCCGCCTCGGTCACTCGCGATCGGATATGCCAATTGCGGATCATTCGCGATCAGACACTGCGATCATGCACCGCAAGGATGATTTTTCCGACCACATGACCCTCGGCGAGGCGCTCATGCGCCTTGGAGGCCCGGGGGAGGGGATAGCTTTCGGCGATCGGAACCCTGAGCTTTGCTGCCTGCACCGCGGCGTTGAGGCGCTCGAATTCGCGGACCCCGGAGATGCCGTCATAACGGATCAGGGTCATGCCGCGCCGTTTTTTCGGCGCAGGCTCGACGCCGTTGGGGTGCGCAACACGGCCGCCGGGCCGAAGCACACTCAGGCAGCGTTCCAGCCCGTCTCCGCCGGCGAGAGCCAGGATCGCATCGGCGCCATCGGGCGCAAAACGACGCGCGTGATCGTGAACATCGGGGCGCTTGCCGTCGACTGCGGCATGCGCACCCATCTCCCGCACCAGTTCCACCCCTTCCTTGCCCGATGCAGTGGCAAACACCCGGGCGCCGCGGAGCCTTGCGAATTGCACCGCGAGCGTCCCCACCCCTCCCGAGGCGCCGTGAATGATGATGGTCTCACCCTTTTTCAAACCCAGCGCATCGTCAATGCCCTGCAGCGCGGTCAAGCCCGTGATCGGGATCGCGCCGGCATGGCGCAGATCCAGCCGCTTGGGGATCGGCGCGACCTTGTCGGCGGGCACCGCGACATATTCGGCGTAGAAGCCGCCTTTCGGATTCTCCCAATTGTAGGAATAGACTTCGTCGCCGACCTTCAGCCGCCGCACCCGCGAGCCGACTTTTACGATGATGCCGGCGCCGTCATAACCGAGAACCAGTGGAAAATGCGGCTTGCGGGACGCAAAAAGTCCTTCCCGGACATCGGCGTCCCATCGGCCGACGCCAGCGGTATCGACGGCGATCAAAACTTCGCCGGCATCGACTTCCGGGACCGGCAGGGCATGAGCCGTGATCACCTCGGGTCCACCGTAGCGGTCGATGCCGGCAGTGAACATGGTGCGGGGCACATGCATCGCGTGATGGCTGTGGTTAGGAAGATTGCGGGTGCGATCGAGCATGACATGGATCTCACGGTGGAACGTTCGGCTTCATGGACGTGGTTGCCGGCCGCGGCGCTGACGTTGGTCAATTTCATGGGATAAAATGCTCGACCGCGGCTTTAAGCGATGCCGGCGACTATCGGGAACGCGCCGCTTGCCGCTCCGTCGGGGCGGTGTGTGAGTCGCGGACAGTATCCTGCTGTTCCAGAGGATTGAGCGCCGCCTCGATCGCATCATCAACGCGGTCCAGCCAGACGAAGCGTGTCAAGTTGCGCGCTTTTTCCGGCACGTCCTCGAGATCCTTACGGTTGCGGGCGGGAAGCATGACGGTGGCAATGCCAGCCTGGATCGCGGCAAGAACCTTCTCCTTCACGCCACCAATCGGCAGCACAAGACCGCGCAGCGAGATTTCGCCGGTCATCGCCGTATCGCTGCGGATCGTGCGCCCGGTCATCAGTGACGTCAACGCCATGAACATCGCGACGCCGGCGCTCGGCCCATCCTTCGGAATCGCTCCGGCCGGAACATGGATGTGGACGTCGGACTTCTGCAGTTCGATGGAGTCGATTCCGAATTCGACAACGCGGGACTTGACCAGAGTGAGGGCGGCCTGCGCGCTTTCCTTCATCACGTCGCCCAACTGACCTGTGAGGATCAGCTTGCCGCGGCCGGGAACGCTGGTCGCCTCGACGAACAGGATATCGCCCCCCGCGGGGGTCCAGGCGAGACCGGTGGCCACGCCCGGCACGCTGGTGCGCATGGCTATTTCCGGCTCAAAACGTTTCGGTCCCAGGATGGCATGAAGGTCCGCCACCGTTATGATGACAGCCGCCGCGTTGCCCTCGGCGATGCGCATCGCGGCGTGCCGGCAAATTGCCCCAATCTTGCGCTCGAGGTTTCGAACGCCAGCTTCACGCGTATAGTCGCGGATGATGGCGAGCAGGACGTCATCGGTAATCCTGCATTGTTCCTCGGTCAGGCCCGCCGATGCCAATTGACGCTTGACGAGGTAGCGCGTGGCGATCGCCAGCTTCTCATCCTCGATGTAGCCGGGCATCTCGATGATTTCCATCCGGTCGCGCACGGCGAGCGGAATATTGTCCATCACATTGGCGGTGCTGATGAACAGCACCTTCGAGAGATCGAAGGGAACCGCGAGGTAGTTGTCGCGGAAGGTGGCATTTTGCTCGGGGTCGAGAACCTCCAGCAGCGCTGCCGCGGGATCGCCATGAAATCCCGCGCCCAGCTTGTCCAGTTCGTCCAGCATCATCACTGGATTGCGCGTCCCTGCCTTGCGGATCGACTGGATGACGTTGCCGGGCAGAGCGCCGATATAGGTGCGCCGATGCCCGCGTATCTCGCTTTCATCGTGGACGCCGCCGAGGCTGAGCCGGACGAATTTGCGATCGGTCGCGCGGGCGATACTCTGGCCAAGCGAAGTCTTGCCGACGCCGGGAGGGCCGACGAAGCAAAGGATCGGGCTCTTGCCAACGGGATTGAGCTTGCGCACTGCCAGATATTCAAGGATGCGCCGTTTCACTTTCTCAAGGCCATAATGATCCTCGTCGAGGATGCGCCGCGCCTCGGCGATATCGATGCGCTCCGGATCGAGCTTTGACCAGGGCAGTTCGATCAGCCAATCGAGATAGGTCCGCGTCATCCCATATTCGGGCGAGACCTCCGGCATGCGCTCGAGCCGCTTCAATTCCCGCCTCGCCTGTTCCTCGGGCTCCTTCGGCATTCCCACCTTCTCGATCTTGTCGGCGAGTTCCTTCAGTTCCGTGGATTTGACGTCGTCGTCGCCCAGTTCCTTCTGGATCTGGCGAAGTTGCTCGCGAAGAATATGCTCGCGCTGCTGCGATGACAGCGTATTCTGGGTCTGATCGCTGATTTCTTTCGAAAGTTGCAGGACTTGGATTCGCTGCGCCAGCAACCCCAGCAGTTTGTCGAGAAGCCGCGTGACGTCGAAGGTCTCGAGCAGATCCTGCTTGTCGCTGACGGGTATATCGATGATGCCGGCGAGAAAGTCGGCCAGTGCTGACGGCGAATCCAGATTATCGATGGCTGCGGGGATTTCCGGCGGCAGGTCTGGCAGCAACTGGATCGCCTCTCGCGCGCGAGTCTTGAGCAGGCGCATCCGCGCCTCGACCTCAGGCGTCAGCACTTCGGAGATGCCGATCTCCTCAACGCGCGCAACGAGATATGGAAAGCCGGGAAGGAATTCCACAACCCGGAACCGCCGCCAACCGCGACAGATGGCATAATGGGTGTTCTCGTTAGTGACGTAGCGTAGGATTTCCGCAATGGTGCCAACGCGCCGCAGATGTTCGGGACCGGGTTGTTCGATGCTGGCGTCATCTTGCAGCAGCAAGCCGACCTTGCGGCCGCTTTGCGCCGCTTCCTGTACCGCGGCGATCGACGCTGGCCGACCGATCGTCAGCGGCAGCACGACGCCCGGGAACAGCAGCATGTTCCGAATCGGTAGGATGATCGTTGCATCCTCGGTAACGACCGGGTGGCGTTGATCTGTCGCGGTGCCGGAATCGTTGCTCACATTTGCGTCGGACATCGATTCGCCCTTCCGTCAGAATCTATTTGGAGAACTTTAGCGTCAGGCAGCCGTTGGCAAGTTCGGATCGGTCGAGCTGGAGCTGCGCCGCCGGAACGCGTATCCGGCGTTCGAATTTGCCGTAGGGGATTTCGAGACGATGAACGCGGCTGCCGCGCGGGATTGCACTCGGGCGACGGAAACCAACGACCGAAACCCCGTCGGCATCGACCGTGACTTTCATGGCGTCCCGGTCGACCCCAGGAAGGGCGACGGTGATCAGAATTTCGGAATCGGTCTCGATGATATCGATCGGCGGTTCCCAGCTCAACTCGCCAATCGCTGCGACCGTCGGCTGAAAGAACTGACGATGCAAACGCTCGGCGCGATCGATCATCTCGCAAGCCGCGGTCCACATTAGAGTTCTTGGATCGACCGCGGCCATGATAGCTGTCCCTAAGCCGACGCAAAGCACCCGGCACGGCCTTAACGCCCGGCTGCCCCTCAGCCCTGAGTACGTTGTTCGATCCAACCTATGATGCTGTCGGTGCCGTCACCTTGACGACGGTCAATGCTCCGTCGGGGAATGAGCGGAACAGCAGCAGGCGCGTCGGTATTTTAGTGCGCGATGAGCAAGGGAAACGGCGAACGATGCAGCACCCGATCGGTGGTGCTGCCCGGCAATAATTCGTGCAGACGCGAGTGGCCGTAGCTACCCATCACCAGCAGGTTTGCATTGAGCGCGCGGCACCCCGCAATCAGCGCGTCGGCAATCTCGTCTTCTTCGGCGATTGCGCGATATTTTACCGCGTTGATGCCGTGATGGCGGAGGTGAAGGACAACGTCATTCCCCTTCAGCGGGTCTGCGTCCGTCCTACTCTCACCCTCTATGACAAGAATGCCAACCTTGCTTGCGTGAAGCAGATAAGGCAGGGACTCGGTGAGCGCGCGCGCCGACTCCCGGCTTCCGTTCCACGCCACAACGACGTTCTCGAGCGGCACCATCGCCTTCTGATCGTCTGGCACCAAGAAGAGATGGCGCCCAGTTCCGAAAAGCAGGCTTTCGATCAGGCCTTGCGGTTCGTTGGATTGAGCGTTCGGCCGAAGCGCCACAAAGACATCCACGGCCCGCGCCAGAGGCAATGTTGTGTCGGAAATATCGCCGTCGCCGACCACGTCGAACCGGCGCAGGTTGCTCGGGTGTTGCAACCGCGTCAGCCGTTCGAACACCGTGGCTTCGACAATGTCGCCTGCCTGTTTCGCCGTATCCAGCAATTTGGCGGCTTGACCGGCGCGAGCGCCATTGCGCCCGTCCGGGACGAACGACGACAGAACGTTGAAGAACAGCCCGGTGATATGGCTCTCGAAGATTTCGGCGATCTGGTTGACGGCAGCCAGGCGCACATCATCTCCGGACGTCCCATCGAGCCGAACCATCACGTCCTTGATCATGGCGAACTCATTTTACCCACACCGAATCGTTGGTTCCGACGATGAGCCGTCCGCTACCCGGCTGCGGCAACGCAATCTGTCGTTGACGGCGATTAAGGATCACACATTGATTTCCAGTTCGAACGATTTGACTAGGGCCATCGACAGCAGGACAGGATTGACGCTGATGACGCGAAACGTTTGGAGCTTGCCGTCCTTTCCGCTGATCGAGACATAGTCGCCCGGCAAAAACGCATGTTCACCGAACTTGTAGCCGACTTCATCGTCGTCATCCCGACCGGGATCGTACTCGAAAACCCAGCGGGCGTGTTCAGCGCCGCCAGGCTTGTGCACGAGACGACCGACTTCGTCGTCCTCGCCCGCCCAAAACCGCCGAACCCGGCAATAGTCACGATACTTCTTCCAGAGGATCGGATCGATGTGTCCCTCGGGATCGAGCGGCGCAATGAAATCATATCCATGGCGTAACGAGCCGTCGGGAAATTCCCGGGAACGGGCAAGAGTCAGAAGGATGCGATTGAGGTCAACCAGTTCAGCCGGCATGGTGCGATCCCTGAATATTCCGTTCGAGCGACAAATCGCTGACCGGCCTGAGAAAACCATGATGATTGTCAAATGCGGCGGGAAAAGAGATTGGCAGTTGATGGCGATCAACGTCCGCGCAGGCATGCAAGTTTACCTCTTCTAAAGCCGGCGACAGCGGAAAAGAATGTGCCGGCGCGACCGGGATCTAATCGCTCATGCCGCGCCATGGAATCTTGCCGTGCAATGACGGAAGCCAGCTCCGGCCCTTCGAGAAGCTGGCGCTGCCTTTCGATTCGCGCACACGGGCGCTCACCCGAGCCGCTATCGCAATTCTGGTGGTGTTGCTGGCGGCCTGGGTCGCGCGCGATTTTTTGGTGGCGCTGACCTGGGCCGTGGTGATCGCCATCACCGCCTGGCCGATCTACGCCCGGCTCCAGAGTCTCGTCTTCGGCGGCCGGTCTCCGGTGTTGGCGCCGTTGCTGTTTACGCTCATGACCGGTCTCGTTCTCCTGGTGCCCACCGTTTTGGCTGTGCACCAGATCGCGCAGGGCAGCGATGCTTTCGCGCGGTCGCTCAATCAGCTGCAGGAGAGCGGGCTACCGGTTCCCGCCTGGCTCGCAGAACTGCCGATCGCCGGCAAATACCTTGACCTCTGGTGGCGGGCGAACCTCAGCAATCCGGAGGTCTTGGTAGAATGGCTGCGCGGGGTGAAGACCGAAAATATCACGGCCTGGACCGGCACGCTGGGGGGCGCGTTGCTGCACCGGCTGTTTCTATTCCTGATCACTCTGGTCGCGCTGTTCCTGGTATTCCGCGACGGTGCATGGTTGGCAGATCACGCACTAGCCACCGTCGGCCGCCTGCTTGGGGATCCCGGCGAACGCCTGGTGAGCAAAATCGCGGATGCAATCCGCGCTACCGTGAACGGCACAGTCGCAGCCGCGATCCTAAAAGGTGCGATTATCGGCATTGGGTATGTCCTGTTAGGAGTGCCACATCCGCTGCTTTTCACGGTGTTGACGATGACGCTGGCGATGGTGCCGCTCGGTGCGTGGCTGGCGCTTGCCGCGGCGGCGCTGATACTGTCTGTTCATGACGGTAGCTGGTTGGTGGCTGCAGGGTTGTTTAGCTTCGGCGCGGCGACGTTGCTGATCGGTGAAAATGTCATTCAGCCGGCGCTGATCGGAGGTGCTGCGCGACTGCCATTCTTATTGGTGCTGATCGGAATTCTTGGCGGTATGCAATCGTTTGGATTGCTTGGCCTGTTCCTGGGGCCCGTGATCATGGCGGCGCTGCTGACCATATGGCGCGAATGGATCGAGGTCGGGAGTTGATCGGAGACGTAGCGGTTAAGCCATCTTAATGCGCTGACCAAATCGCCTAAAGGCAGCGCCCGCGTCCCTGGACTGCATCGGATCGTCACACGCGCCGAGCGTTTTGATAACGTGGTCGCACGCCATGCACTCAAACGTATGCAGGTCGGTACCCAGGAATGCCGGCATGATCTGGGCGAGCATCATCTGGGCCCGGCACTTCGGACAGGCGGGACGCCTAATGGGAGCGAGTGGAACGGTGGACGACAGGGGTTGAGGTTCTGCCATAATGCTTCCTTCGAAGAGCGTCAGTGCAACACCCGGGATCATCGGTCCTGTCCAGCGGGCCGAACTCCAACTAAATAAGTATGCCCGTCCGGCTGTCCGATCGCTGTTCAATATTGCTCAGTTTCCGAAAACTGCTTCCGGCGTTTTTCTGGTTTTTCACTGAGTCTTTTTCCGTCCATTAAAATCCGGAGATTTATTTGCAAAAAAGGACCGCGCGGCCTTCGCCGGCGGTCCAAGTCAGGGAGGAAACGCCCGGGGAGGGCAGCAACAGCGGGGAGCCATCGCTGATCTTGTTTTGCAGATAAAAAAGCTCCGTGCATTGACAGGGCTCAATCTTTGCTCACGTTTCTTCTGCTCACGCTACATTCACGCGGTTGACGCGTCGTACCGTGATGCCGATCACGTCGGTGGGCATCCTCACGACTCTAGGATTAACTGACACCTTGTTCCAGAAGGGGTGTTCCCACCATCCTGACCGCTTCCGCAATAAAACGGCCGCGAATGCCGAGTCCGGAAACAATGACGCCCGTCAAGGCACTTGCGATCTGCGTGATGTCACATGATGGCGAACCCAGACGGCGGCGCTCAAGACCGCGGAGACATCGCGCAATGAGGGATAACGCGCTCGAAAAGATTTCAGACGCCGCCGAACCCAGGGTTGGCCGCACGACCCCAAGCTATTCGCCTCAGGTCAATCGGGAAAATCCTGGCTCGACAGATGCATCTGGCAATCGGAGCGCGCCGGCCCCACCGCCGAATCGTTGGCGCCGGCCTCTCCTGATCCTGGGCCCCGTCGCCTTGATCGTCGGAGCGCTAGTCCTTTATCTGGCCACCGGTCGCTATGTTACGGAGGAAGATGCTTACGTTCAGGCAGTGAATGTCTCGATCAGCCCGCAAGTCGCGGGTCAGGTCGTTACCATCGCGGCCAAATCGAACACCGCAGTCAGGAAAGACGATTCGCTCTTCAACCTCGATCCCGAGCCATATCGAATCGCACTGGCCAATGCCGAGGCGCAGCTTGGCGTCGCGCGTGACCAGGCCCGCACCCTGATCGAGACCTATCGCGCGCGCCTCAAACAAATCGATGAGGCCAAGGCGACGGCCGACTTCGCGCAAACTAATTACGAGCGTCAGCAGCATCTTTTTGACACTGGTGCCGCGCCCCGGGCCACGCTCGATGCCGCGATACGCGACCTGCAGACGGCGAAGGCCAATCAGGCCAGTCTGCAACGGGAGGCGGCGGCGGCACTCGCCCAACTCGGCGGCAATCCGGACATGCCGGTCGATCAGCAGGCCTCCGTGAAACAGGCGCGGGCGGCTGTTGATACAGCTGCGCGCAATCAGCGGCTCACCTCAATCGTCGCGCCTTTCGACGGCATTCCCAACAATGTCGAGAGCATCGCGGTTGGAGCCTTTCTCAATGCCGGGCAATCCGCCTTTCCGCTGGTATCGACGCACGATCTCTACATCGAAGCCAACATCAGGGAGACCGACCTCACCTATGTGAGAGAGGGCAATCCGGCGCGCGTCACCATCGACGCCTATCCGGACACTTCCGTCGCCGCCAGGGTTACGACACTGGCCCCGGCGAGCGGTTCGGTCTTCGCGCTGTTGCCGCCGCAAAACGCCACCGGCAATTGGGTCAAGGTGGTGCAGCGCATACCGGTTCGCCTTTCCGTTGATCAGGCACTCGACCATCTCGCGCTGCGCGCCGGCATGAGTGTCAAGATCTCGATCGATACCGGCCACCAACGCTCGCTGCGTGAACTGTGGCGCGATATCACCTCGATCTTCGGGGCCTGACATGGCGGGGACGGCAGCCGTGAGTGGGATCATCAACCGCGGAATGATTACCGCGACCGTAATGCTTGCGACGTTGATGCAGGCGCTCGACACCACGATCGCTAATGTAGCGCTGCCTTATATCCAGGGAAGCCTGTCGGCGACAAGCGACCAGATCAACTGGGTGCTCACTTCCTATATCGTGGCAGCCGCAATCATCATGCCGGCAACCGGCTGGCTCGAAGCGAAATTCGGCCGCAAGCCGCTGTTCCTGACGGCCGTGATCGGCTTTGTCGTGACTTCGATGCTGTGTGGCGCCGCTGCCTCGCTCGGGCAGATCGTGGTCTTGCGCCTGCTGCAGGGCATCTTCGGCGCGCCGCTCGTACCGCTGTCGCAAGCCGTGCTGCTCGACGCCTATCCTCCCGAGCAGCAGGGGCAGGCGATGGCGGTGTTCGGGCTCGGAGTCATGCTCGGGCCGATCATCGGCCCGACACTCGGTGGCTGGCTCACGGATTCCTACAGCTGGCGCTGGGTGTTCTACGTTAATGTACCGTTTGGCGTGCTTTGTGCTCTCGGCATCTTATTGTTCCTTGGACGGCGCGCCGATCGCCCGCTGGCTGGACGGTTCGATTGGCTGGGGTTCGCAACTCTCGGACTCGGCATTGGGTCACTGCAGCTCTTCCTCGACCGCGGCGAGCGGCTCGACTGGTTCGCCTCGCGCGAGATCCAACTCGAAGCCGCACTCTGCGTACTCGGCTTCTACCTCTTTACGGTCCACACTGTGTCGGCGCGCGACCCGTTTATCGATCCCGCGGTGTTCCGCAACCGGAATTTCGTGATCGGCATCATCCTGATTTTTATCGTCGGCGTCGTGCTGCTGGCGACACTGGCGATGTTGACACCCTATCTCGAGCAACTCATGAACTATCCCGTGCTGACGGCGGGCCTCGTTCTTGCGCCGCGCGGAGTCGGGACCATGATAGCGATGTTGATCGTCGGGCAACTCATCCGCTATATCGATGCGCGGCTCCTGATCGCTACCGGTCTTGGAACCACCGGATTTGCGCTCTATCTGATGACAGGCTTCACACCCGATGTATCGCAGGGCACCTTGATCCGCACTGGTCTGATGCAAGGCTTCGGCATCGGCTTCGTCTTCGTGCCCTTGAGTACGATCGCGTTCGGCACGCTGGCGCCGGCGCTGCGCACACAGGGAACCGGGCTCTACAACCTGATGCGCAATATCGGGGCAAGCATCGGCATCTCAACAATGAGTTATCTGCTGGTACGCAATACCGCTATCACGCAGTCAGCGCTCGTCGAGCACATCACGCCCTACCGGCAGGTGGTGCGCGACTACGCCCACCAACTCAATATCGTCACCCTGAGCGGACGCGCCGCGCTCGCGCAAACAGTGACCGCGCAGGCCGAAGCCGTCGCCTTCATCGACAATTTCAAACTGATGATGCTCGTGTCTTTCTTGGCGATCCCATTGGTGATCCTGGTGCAACGTCCGAGCCGGCAGCTCGGCAACCAAGGCCCCGTTTCGGATTGATCGAACATGGCATCCGGGCGTCACCGCCGTTGTCCGACAAGGATTTTTGCGCGTGGGGGGAGGTTTCGATGTCAATTAAGGAAGAGCTAAGGAATGCCGGGGAGAAATTCAGGTTGCTTGCGTTATACCAGCGATTCGAACACTTCGTCGTTCTGATCCTCACGGCATTGATCGCCGTCATCGTCGTCGCGGCTATCTGGAACCTGAGCCTGAAGATTCTGTTTGGTCTCGTTCTGTCCGGAAGTCTCGACCCATCCGACTACTCAGCTTTCCAAGCAGTGTTCGGCATGATCTTTACGGTGATCATTGCGCTCGAATTCAAGAAATCGCTTCTAGTGATGACCGAACGCCGCGACAGCGTTGTCCAGATCCGCTCGGTCGTCATGATCGCGCTGCTCGCGATCTGCCGGAAGGTGATCATTCTCGATCTGGCGGAAACAGACGCGATGCACACACTGGCTCTTGCGGCCGCAATCCTTGCCCTCGGCATTGTCTACTGGCTGATCCGCGACAGCGATCAGCGCCTGGATAATACGGCTTGAGGTTACAGAGCGAGGGGTTCACCGACTGGTGAGGAAAACCGGCAGTTTTTCCAGCGCCGCGCGACTTGCTCCCGGCAATATAATGTGGCCGGAGGGGTCGTCCAGTTTGAGGCTACGGAAGGGAATGGCGACGAGCTGGCCGGTAAGTCCGGTAAAATCGCCGACGGCAAGAACAACGAAAATGCTGCCATCCTTGCCAAAAATGAAATCGTTGACCCTCCCGATCGGATCGTTTTTGTCGTTGACCACCGGCATCAATTTAAGCGCGTCGGCGCGATAGCCTTTTGCGACCTCCGTGGCCTGAAGAGGCGAAAGTGCGATTTCCTGGGCGGTCCCATGGCCCGTCCACGAAGAGAGAACGACGGTGGTCAAAACCACCGTAGGCAAGAACGAGAAGCGGGATTTGTTCATGATATCACCATCGCTTTCCAAGGACACGCCGCGCCCGCTTCGGTGCTTCGCTAAGCCGGAAGGCAGCTGCGCCTCTGGCACGACGCCAATGTCCGGTCGCGATCGGAGGCTACCGGGACGGCCTGTCGGAGCTGTTGGGATTTGAACCAGTAGTGACTTCGTCCATGACGATTTCGGTCACCAGCTTGGTTTCCGGATCGATCAATACGATTCGGTCTGGCAGTTTCACGAACAGCAGTTGCTTTGCCTCGGGAACCCGATCGCTGACGTCGCTTGGAAGAGCTTGTGCCGCCAAGGAATCAGGAAGCTCGTTGCCGACTTGCGGTTGAACGCCGACCGGCGCGGCCTGCGAAGGCGAAGCCGCGAGTCCTTGGCTAACCGTTCTTTCCTGCGTTGGCGTTAGATTGGGATGGTCGGCGCCGGGCCCTCTCTGGGCAGCGGCGAAGCCGATGCTGCCGAAAATCGCAAGGGTGGTTGCGCCTGCGTAAATGAGTTTACTCATGCCTCTCTCCTGATGAGCCGAAGGATTCAGACCAATCTCGCTATCGGCACGACCCGTCGTGCCAAACGCGTGATGATGTGGATTTGATAGTGGCAGGAAGCCTGGGGAGCGTTGACCGTTGTCAAGATCGTGCTCAATTAACTTGGGTGGATTCCGCGAATGTGCGGACATGATGGGCGACGTCGATCCGGTCTCCGCGCTGGTGACGCCGGCCGCACGCTTGGCTTCACGGTGCCGGTTAGGATTCGATGCGAGTCCCGGGTACTGAAAGCTGGACCTCGTACCCTTCCCGAACTGCCAATGACGCCGCAGCAACGGCTGCCTCGAAGGCGGATTCCTTGGTTTGGTAGCTGCCCACAGGCTCGCCATCGTGTTTGACGCGCCAGACACCGCCGGAGCCGACAACCTCGTAGCTCGCTATTGCCATGATGGATCTCCAATTTGGGAGACGTAACTCGCATGCGAGGAGCAGACTCCAGATCACCAACCCCCGCGACTCACGAAGTGCCGTGTCTGGCGTGTACCGGCGAGTCGAATTGCCCCAACTCGCCAAGAACAATCTTATCCTCCGTCAATGCAAATGGTCGAGGCGGGAGGACACTCCGCCGACAGCAAGTGAAAGTGGCGAATATGGATATGGTAGAGGTATTGTTGGCGTGCTTCTTCTGTCGCTCGTAACAGGCCCTGCCTATCGGTTCGCCGTCATGCTTGACGCGCCAGCTACCGCCCGAACCAACAATTTCGTAACTGGCTATTTCCATGATGCATCTCCGATTTCCCCGCTCGGGAGGGGAAGACGTATCGATCAATTCAGTTCAGCTTTCGCTTCGGCACCGGCGTCTCGAACTGGGCGATTTCCGCCGTCTGCCGCGCCTTGCCGTTGAAGGTCAGCACATTGCCTTCGGCCGAGATGGCGACGTGATCGCCGTCCTGGACCTCGCCGGCGAGGATCATCTCGGCGAGCGGATCCTGCACATTGCGCTGGATCACCCGCTTCAAGGGACGCGCGCCATAGGCCGGGTCCCAGCCCTTGGCGGCGAGCCAGTCGCGTGCCGCGGCATCCAGCGTGAGCGTGATCTTGCGCTCTTCCAGAAGCTTCGACAGCCGCGAGAACTGGATCTCCACGATCCGGCCCATCTCGCTCTTTTGTAAGCGATGGAACAGGATGATCTCGTCGACGCGGTTTAGGAACTCGGGCCGGAAATGCGCCCGCACCGTGCCCATCACCAGTTCGCGAACGGCTGAGGTGTCCTCGCCTTCCGGCTGGTTGACCAGGAACTCCGAACCAAGGTTCGAGGTCATGATGATCAGCGTGTTGCGGAAATCGACCGTGCGGCCCTGACCGTCGGTCAGGCGGCCGTCATCAAGCACCTGCAACAGCACGTTGAACACATCCGGGTGCGCCTTCTCGATCTCGTCGAACAGCACCACCTGATAGGGCCGGCGCCGCACCGCTTCCGTCAGCGCCCCGCCCTCGTCATAGCCGACATAGCCGGGAGGCGCGCCGATCAGCCGCGACACGGAGTGCTTCTCCATGTATTCGGACATGTCCAGACGCACCATCGCGGTCTCGTCGTTGAAGAGATATTCCGCGAGCGCCTTGGTCAGTTCGGTCTTGCCGACGCCGGTGGGGCCCAAGAACATGAACGAGCCCATCGGCCGGTTCGGATCCTGCAAGCCCGCACGCGAACGCCGCACGGCGGTCGCGACCGCATGCACCGCTTCGGCCTGGCCGACCACGCGCTGGCCGAGGCTCGTCTCCATTTTCAGGAGCTTGTCCTTTTCGCCTTCCAGCATCTTGTCGACCGGCACGCCGGTCCAGCGCGAGACCACCTGCGCGATGTGATTGGCGGTGACCGCCTCCTCCATCATCTCACCGGCATTCTCGTTGGCTTCGATGTCGGCGAGCTTCTTCTCAAGCTCGGGAATCCGGCCATAGGCCAGCTCACCCGCACGCTGGAATTCGCCGCGGCGCTGGGCGTCGGCGAGTTCGATGCGGAGCGCATCGAGCTCGCTCTTGAGCTTCTGCGCGTCCGACAGCTTGCTCTTCTCCGCGCTCCAGCGCGCGGTCAGGCCTGCGGATTTCTCCTCGAGCTCGGAAAGCTCCTTCTCAAGCGTCTTCAGGCGGCTCTTCGAGCCGGCGTCGCTTTCCTTTTTCAGCGCCTCCTGCTCGATCTTGAGCCGGATGATTTCCCGGTCCATCGAATCGAGCTCTTCCGGCTTGGAATCGACCTGCATCTTCAGCCGCGCGGCGGCCTCATCCATCAGGTCGATGGCCTTGTCGGGCAGGAAACGGTCGGTGATGTAGCGGTTCGACAGCGTGGTGGCGGCCACCAGCGCCGAATCGGTGATGCGCACGCCGTGATGCTGCTCGTACTTGTCCTTGAGGCCGCGCAGGATTGAGATCGTGTCCTCGACCGTCGGCTCCGAGACGAAGATCGGCTGGAAGCGGCGCGCCAAAGCGGCATCCTTCTCGACATGCTTGCGGTACTCGTCGAGCGTGGTCGCGCCGATACAATGCAGTTCGCCCCGCGCCAGCGCGGGCTTCAACAGGTTGGAGGCATCCATGGCGCCATCGGCCTTGCCGGCGCCGATCAGCGTGTGCATCTCGTCGATGAACAGGATGATCGAGCCTTCGGCCGAGGTGACCTCGGACAGGACGGCCTTCAGCCGTTCCTCGAATTCGCCGCGATATTTCGCGCCCGCAATCAGCGCGCCCATGTCGAGCGACAACAGACGTTTGTCCTTCAGGCTCTCCGGCACGTCACCGTTGAGGATGCGCAGCGCCAGGCCCTCGACGATGGCGGTTTTGCCGACGCCGGGTTCGCCAATCAGCACGGGATTGTTCTTGGTTCGACGCGACAACACCTGGATAGTGCGGCGGATTTCCTCGTCGCGCCCGATGACGGGATCGAGCTTGCCGTCACGCGCCGCCTGCGTCAGGTCGCGGGAATATTTCTTCAGCGCGTCATAGGCGTTTTCGGCCGTGGCGCTGTCGGCGGTACGGCCCTTGCGCAAGGTCTCGATCGCGGCATTGAGGTTTTGCGGCGTGAGGCCGCCCTTGCGCAGCAGGCTGCCTGCCTCGCCGTCCTTGGTCAGCGCCAGACCGAGCAACAGCCGTTCGACGGTGACAAAGCTGTCGCCGGCCTTTTCGGCCGCCTTCTCGGCGGCGTCGAAGGCGCGCGCCAGCTCGGGCGCCAGGTAAACCTGTCCTGCACCGCTGCCTGAAATCTTGGGTAATTTGTTGAGGCCTTCTTCGGTCGCCTTGAGGATGGCGCGCGAATTGCCCCCGGCGCGGTCGATCAGACCGCTGGCGAGGCCTTCATTGTCGTCGAGCAGCACCTTGAGCATGTGCAGCGAAGAAAACTGCTGATGCCCCTCGCGCACGGCCAGAGATTGCGCCGACTGGACAAAGCCCCTCGCGCGCTCGGTATATTGTTCAATATTCATGGGTCATTCCCTCAGCCTGCCGCGCCACCTCGAAAGCATGGACACGGCATCTTCATTGGGTTTCCGCTGATCGCATTGACATTCGTCAACCGGCGCGCCGCCGACGTTTGGGCCGGCTTGAGGTAGACGAGCGAAGGGCTTTCGGCAAACGGAAGAGGCCGCTTGGGGAGAATTAGAATGATCAACTGGCAAGCTGGCTTGATGCGCTGATGCAAGAAACCATGAGGCTCACGAAGAGCACTGGTGTCGAGCCACTCATTCCGCGCCCCATCGCGACAGGCCGACAACATTCGTCGATGGTGAAGTTTCGGTCGTAGCTGATGCGATCAGCTCCGCTTTTCACAAGGAGTCGGCCTGATTCCGTTGATATTCGACTTGGATCACATTGCCGCATGCCGAGACCCTTCTGCATTGCCTGAAGACTGGTCTGAAGGACGAGGTAAACAGCAGATAAAATTCCGTCAGGTCACCAGGCCGCCTGACTTGAAGTTGTGCCCCCGTGTCCCACACGCTCAAAACCAGACAGTCGGTCGACCAAACGCCGTCGATCGGCGTACACTTGGCATAGAGCGGTGTGGCGAATGTTACCCGTTTTGTCTCCGTTTGATGAAGCGCGGGAAATCCGACGGTACGCAGCTTGTCGTCTTCGTGGAGAACCACGGCCCGAGCAAGCGGCACTTTCTCGCTTTTTGAGGGTGATGTTTTTTGAGCCGCCTTGTCATGATGCATGGCAGGTTCTCGCTTTCTAGTGGTCGAATCCGTGCGGATAGCGACATGATGTTGCCGTTCGATTTCCTTTGGTAAGAGAGATGCGCCCGCGATCGAGCGAGCTTTGTCGCGGAGATCGGAGTGGCTTCGCTTGGAAGTTTGGATCTCGTGAAGTTTACCAATTCGATGGTATCACCGTCATTGGTTTTCAAACGACCTTCAACCGGCCACCGCTGCCTTTGGGTGCTGCGAGAAGCGCGACCGGGTGAATGAAGCGTGCACGCATCAAACTTGCGACTTGAGCGGCATCAACCGGGCGGCTGAAAAAGTAGCCCTGCGCGGATTTGCAGCCAGCCGACGACAGGAACCGCGCTTGCTCCGCATTTTCGACGCCTTCCGCAAGCACTTGGGTGTCCAGTTCTTCGGCAAGACGAATGGCGGCGCGAACCACCGCAGCGCATCGGATTTCCGTCGTGCATTTGAAAATCAACTCCTGTGCAATCTTGATCCGATCGACCGGAAAGTTGGTAAGATAGTTGAGCGAGGAATAGCCGGTGCCGAAATCATCGATTGCAAGTCTCAGCCCGAGCGCTCGCAGACGCGTGATGATGTCGCGATGGTGTTCGGTGGCCTCCATGAGGACGGATTCGGTTAGTTCGAGTTCTATCCGACCGGGCGCGATGTTCCAGCGCTTAAGACTCGAGACGATGTCCTGCTCAAGTTCGGGTCGCTTGCACTGGATTGCGGAGAGGTTGACGGCGACCGTAGGCACATCGACGCCCTCGTCCTGCCAGACCCGGGTTTGACGGCAAGCTTCATCGAATACCCATTTCCCCAGGTCGACGATCGACCCGGTCTTCTCTGCGACCGGGATGAACACCGCGGGTGATATCGAGCCACGCTGCGGGTGGTTCCAGCGTACCAACGCTTCGAGCCCGACGATGCGGCCGGTTTCGATGTCGACCTGAGGCTGGTATTGCAGCGCGAGGCCGCCGCATTTAATCGCGGCCACAAGTTCCCGTCCTAGAATTACGCGCTCGCACGCAAGCTGGCCGAACGTCTCGTCATGAAAGCAGACGCGATTGCGGCCGGCATCTTTCGCTCGGTAAAGCGCGAGATCCGACTGCATCAGCAAGACGTCCGGTCCGTCCATCCCCTCGGAATAGCGCGAAACCCCGACGCTGGCAGAGATGCGCGCGTTGTATCCTTCGAGCACGGCAAGCTCGTTGAGCGTCGCGACAATTTTCTGTGCCAACGCCTCGGTGGCGCCTTCCGCGCCGGCATTCGATTGCAGGATAGCGAATTCATCGCCGCCCAAGCGGGCAACGCAGTTGGCGTCACCTGCTTCGGCGAGCAGCCGTTCGGCAACCTGCACCAGCAGAACGTCACCGGCCGGGTGACCCATCAAATCGTTGAAGTCCTTGAAGTGGTCGAGGTCTATATAAAGCACGGCAAAGGGTTCGCTGCCGCACTTAGCATTCTGGAATGTCATAGCCAACCGGTCGTGAAAGGTCCTGCGATTGGCAAGGCCGGTGAGAGGGTCGGTGTGCGCCAACTCGCTGATCATCTTATTGGCTTCAATAAGTTTGCGGGTGTGCTGGTTCGACCGCCACATAAAGGCAAAAACTACGCCGGTCAGGCATAGGCCAGCCGTTAGAAGGATCCAGGCCCTGGAGTGCATCAGGATCGATCCTTGCTTAGGCACAGCGACCATCCACCACTGACGATCCGCAATGGCGATTTTACCGGACCAATGAAAGACCGTTTCGAACTCGGCGTGCCGGCTCGCCGCGAGCGGCTCACCCGACGGTTTCAGCAGACTGGTGTAAATCGGTCGCGCGCTCGAACCGGCTTCGGATGCGAAGACGTAATAATCGGCCGGGCTTCGAATTCCGCGCAGGGTCGTGGCGATCATAGTGTCGATCTGAAATACGCCTTGGACGAAACCGACGAGATTGCGGCGGCGCTCTTCGACCGAGTTGTGTGGCAGACCGCGCTTGTAAATCGGCAGAACAATGAAAAATCCGATCCGGTCGCCGGTTCCCGATTGCAACGTCAATTCTTGTGAGGCCGCCAGCATGTCGCCGTCTCGCGCGCTTTCGAGCGGCTGCTGGCGGATGCCGCCGTCGGCCAGATTCAACCCTTTCACCAAACCCACGCGGATTTTTTCCGTTGTGTAGTAGACCGGAAAATATTCTGCCGCGGCCGGCGACGGTTCGAGTGGGTTATCCTTGCTCACCGAACGGATCCGATAGCCGTCAATGCCCTGCTGTCGAGCTGCCTGCTCGTGGACCGCCCGTTCTTCGTTTCGAATACGTGGGATCCAGGACAGGCTTAGGATTGCGGACTCATCCCGCAACAGCCGATTGGAAAAAGTCACAAACTCCTGCTCGCTGACCGCATCCGGAGTGGACTCAATCATCGCGCGGAGCGGGTACATTTTCGTAAAATACTCATTTACTCCATTCTGAAGGGCCGCCGCCACATTGCTGGCACGGAGATTGAACTCGGCTGCCGAGGTTCGGTCCTCCAAGCCTGAGACGATGTACCAACCCGCGATCGACAGGGCAGTCCCGAGGACAGCGATCATCAATATCGGCGCGCGATGCCGAACGTTATGTCGGGTCTTATGACTCATTGCTCACCCCTCCAGTGTAACTGGTCTACTTTTGGGGCGGTTAAGCAGGTTTTGCGCCGGTGTTATTACTAGGTTGGCGGTGTACTTCGCCAAAGACGGTAACCAAATGGCAAAGGAACGGTCAGTCGCTCCCTCGGGAGCGCTCGAAGTTCCCGACCACGATGCGCACCAGGTCGGCTACGTTCTTGGCGTTGAGCTTCTGCAGAATGTTGGCGCGATGAAAATCAATCGTGCGAGGACTGATCTTGAGCCAGCCGGCTGCCTCCTTGCTAGAAGCGCCGCGCACGATTTGAGCGAGTACTGTTCGCTCGCGCGAAGTTAATGACTCGTGACCTGCGAACGGCCGCGACAGTACGAGCAAGGCGTCGCCAAGGCTTTTGATCTCCCGCTTGGCATGTTTAAGTTCTGGCGTCTCCGAAAATTCCCACTGACCTCGCCGTCGGGCGACAGTGAACTGATGGGCCCGTGCAACGTCGAGTACATCGACCGCGCGGCTCGCATTGAGCGAATAGGTGCACAGGACAAGCATAGGCCGGTCTTCCAGCGAGTCATCCAACTCTTGTTCGTATTCACGAAACTCGCTCCAACGATTGTGTTCAATCCAAAACGCATTGCCGCTTATCCGTAAGCCCTCGAAGCCCTTATCGAGCGCAAAGTGCAACTTTTCGTGCCAACCACTCGTGATCTTCTTTGAATTGAACTCGTCGCCCTTGAGGTACCAATCGTAACCTGGGAGAATCTCGAATTGACCGCTTGCCGCGCGTTTATCGAGATCAGGAATGTCGCGACGCAACACAGCCCACGCCTCATCCTCCGTGATCGGTTCTGAGATTGCCCAAACGCAGTACTCGTCGCTTTCGAGGCCAGCCTTGATGTACACGGCGTTGGCATCGAGCAGATCCGCCTTCGTCTCGTAAAAAAGGCAGATATGCGAACCCCAGGGCATATCGCCCATGACGCGAATACCGGTGGGGCGCAATGGCGTCCGCCCGCTCAAGTCGGAAGAGCCGCCCTCGTGGGGGTGCTCAGGGGGCTGCTCAATCTTTGCTGATTTGCGCGATGACTTCGCTTTCCCGGGGGCTTTCATTGGCAGCTCCACAAGATTTCCGGGAATTGTGCGTCGAATTTCGTCATCACTCAAGGGCCTAGACCGCCCCTATAACTGTGGACGTCACCATGAATGACGTTTCAAGTACCATGCCGGCTATTTCCGCGACTCTGTGCCCTCCCGGTAGCATTGGTGGGCCTTTTTCATGCGCCAGAAGTTGACAGTCGAAGGCTTGGTGCAGGTCCAGCGTGTGCTTTGGCGCATTTAGAGTAGTATGCATTTAGAGTAGTATGGAGACTGCGATGACCCCAACCGAGATCTACCGCGGTTACCGGTTGACCTCTATTCCGCAGCCAGACGGCGGTTCCGCGTCGAGATCAGCACTCCCGGAGGCGCCAAGCCGTTCTCGACCATGACCTTTCGAGAACTATCCGACGCGATGGATGAGGCGCGCAGGATCATCGACAAGGGGTTGCTCGCTTAGAGCGACCATTGGGATTGGGATGAGCTCAAGGACGTGAGCGATCTGTCAAAGCCGGTCCGGCAGGAGCTTGAAAAGTTCTTCGAGGCGACCGAGGAGCTTGAGGACAAGAACCTGGATATCATCGGCTGGAAAGACCCCAAAGCGGCCGTGCAGGCCATCAAGGATGCCTCCAAAACGACAAAGAAAGGCAAGTAACAGCGACATCGCTGCGCGATGCTTCCTCGCCGCAGGTAGGGCGGGTAACGACGGCTTCTTCGGATTTGAAGTTTTGCGCCACGCCATTCACTTTCGCCAATAGAACGGGCCGAACGGAGATTACGCTGGTTTGCGTCCTCCGCCCGTCGCCCAATTGAAACGAAATTTAGTCCCTTCGCCTAGTAGTTTCACTGGCAGCAAAAGACTCTCGCACGCGATATAGTTGCGCCATGACAAGTTCAGTGATCGCGGAAAGCGATGAGAATAAGCAACCGGAGTTGCAGCCGCTCAAAGTTCAACAGCGGTGCCAAGCCTGCAGGTCGTCTCCACGCCTTCGCCATTCGATGCTTGATAGCTGCTCCGGAAGAACGATCCACGTCTTCGAGTGCGGATGCGGCGAGCGCGTTTGGGACGACTGAAAAGAGCAAGATGGGTATGAGGCACCGGACACGACCGTTCCGTATGAACAGGGCCAGCGCGCGGCGCGAGAAAACATTCCTGCCGAGGGCGATCCCTACCGAGACGGGAGCCAGGAGCATTCGCTTTGGGCTGCAGGCGATGGGGAAGTAGCCGGCGCAGCTGAAGCCGATGAGTCCGAAGGCACCTAGCTCAGGCCAGTCTCATCCAAAAGCGGTTCTGGACCAACTGACGCTTGCCGTGCTTCTTCAGCAGATCATTGAAAGCCTCAACCGCTAAGGCGTTTAGGGTCGCATCGTTCTCATCGCCAGCATTTTCAGCGCGCGCCAGCCCTCGGCATTTATGCAAACCAGTACAGATAAATGCACCAGGAATCGCGAGCCCGCGGTCCAGTGGTCTTTGGCTTGCGGCCCATCACTGCCTCGATTGATTCGATATCAAACAATCAAATCCAGGCGGGAAGGTCATAGCCGCGAAAAATCCCTGTTATCCGCTTAGAATTCCCTGTTCTTCGGAAAAATTTCCCTGATAGTTTGCTTAGGGAATTCGCTGAAAAGTCCCTGCGGCACAGTGGTTTCTGCTGTACGATTGTCGTCTTGCCGCATGAAATCGTGATTTTCCCTGTTAAATTCCCTGTTTGCAGGGAATTTAAGTGGAGACGGGCGCGATGTGCACTGCGTCGCCAGCCAGGCAGTCCAGCGTCGAGCCAGGCTCGCCAAGAAACGCGAGTTGCGGCCGGAAATAGGGGCTTTTTACGCACTCTGCTCAGTCTCCAGGCTCCCAATTCGCCGTTCTTGGGACGCAGATTGCGGAAAGTCTCCAGCCATGTCCGCAAAAATTCCCGTTTTGCGGAGACTACGGCCGGAGACCTGGCTCGATCTGCACTGCGTGAGCCACTTTGCAGTCCTTTCGACCGCACCCTTGAACCATTTTCTGATTGAGTACTGCGGGGCGATGAACGCAGTCGATTTCGCACACTGAAAAAGGAACACTCGACCGAGAGAGTGAAGATGTAAGTCGGGCGAATCGCATGTATGCCGCAGGAACTATGGGTGAAGCCAAGCGACGAAAACGACTACCATGTGTCTGCGGCACCGGCCAGCCAGCCGGCGAATGCTGCTGGACTTCGCACGGCTATCACAAGAAGCCGGTGGTGGTGGACCTTCACAATACCAGCCTGACCGGAAAACATGATCGCTGCTATATGTCGGCGACGGGCGCCTGCGATACCAAGATATCCGGCGAGCACCTGATTAGCCACAGCGTGTTGAAGGTCCTGGCCGACAAGCAGGTAATCTGGTGCTACGAAAGCTGATCCGGACAAAACATGCGATCGCGAAGCTCACCCGCGAGCAGACGCGACCGCGCGATCCGCGCTGCGTCTAAGGGCGCGCTGTCTATACTGCCAGCCGCCCGCTTTTCATGTCGCGCGATCGTCAAGTGGAAGTTGCATTCCGAAGTCTCGCATCGAGAAATGGTCGGCTTCGAGCATCGTAAACCTTCGTATCGCTTCGTAGCCACTTTGGATGGCCCGACGACTACTCATGTGCAATTGAGCCGATGATCGCGATCGGCCTAGGTTGCGCGAACTGAAAAAGCGTCCGAACATAAAGTGGGACGGCAAAAAAGGATGATTGACGAACAGCGACGATAGCCGAGAGGAGAGTAAAATGCCCAACTGCTCCGAAAGTCTTAGATCTGGCAGAGGCGCGCGATGCGCGGTTTGTGACCGCAAGTTTGGTCTCGTCCGACACTACTCCTGGCGAACCGCCCTCTGTTCCAAGAAGTGCGTCGATCGCCTCAGAGCTCGTCGGGCGAGCGAACTAAATTGGCTGCCCTGGCTCCAAATCGCCGTAGACCAAGCAACCGAGAACCGCGGGAGGGCCCTATGAGGTTTCAGCAGATATCGCAACGAGGCAAGCAATACTTAAAAACAGCGGAAACGTTGCTTCGTGCTGCCCAAACCATGACCGATCGAGCGATTGCTGATCAGCTTAAGGCTCTTGCCGAAGACTACGAGCGGCGAGCTGAGAAAGCCTCGCAGGTTGATGCGGCGAAAGCATTCGCTCGCTCGGCGGCTAACGTTGAAGAAATAGTTGACATGGCCTAATAGGCAACATCACAGCCGCAGCCTGCGGAAGGAATGCGTGGTGAAGGTTCGGATGCCCGGCACGGCCGGTTTCGCAACTACGGCATTTCTCTCTAAACCAATGTTTGGAGCGTAAAGAAATTCCGTTAAATGCTACATCGAGGAGCACGGCGGCGAGTTCTTCGGGTGATTTCCGGCCTGTCGGCGAGTACCACCATGACGTCCAGCTTGCGATGCCGAGGATCGCCAATGCAGCTGTACGAGCATCGAGCCGACGAAGCTCGCCTGCATCGATCCCATTCTGTATGAGCCTGGTGTTGAGGTCTAGGACTCGTCGCCGTCCGTGATCGAACTTTTGCCTGATCTCTGTGGGCATTTCTGCGGCGAGCAGAGGCCGCTTCTTTCGTGTCGCTGACGTCGCCATTGGCCCAAAGCAGACGACATCTTTCTTTCGGCGAATGTCTGCTTTTTGGGATTGAAGCGGACGAGGGAAGGGCGCTTCTCGATTTTCGCTTCTGACCTGGAGACGCCCCATGGGGTCGCTCCGCGGCGCGCTACTCGCTGAACGAAAAAGCCGGACCGATCAGCACATATGCGCATCCTGGTCCGGCTTAGATTTGGTGTCGCTGAACCACAGCAAGCCGCGGCAATGTCGACTCGCGATCGGTCGCGCACGCGCCTTGATGTGTCTCAGCAAAGATACCGTGTATCGGCGAAGGCTACTTCTTTTTCTTCTTGCCGGTCTTCTTCTTTGCCTTCTTCGCTTTCTTAGCCATGTTGCCCTCAGCTATCCCAAAGTTGGTTCAATGCAAGTCGAGCTCGACATGCATAAATACAGAGTACACCACGATTGAAAAATTGATACGTCGCGCTTGGAAGAAGGTAAACGGCGGTCACACCGTAGCGCTTTGCGGCTAGGCGAAAGGCTCTCGTGATGAGGCGATGCGATACGTGAACCCGTCTCCACCGCCCGTACTAAGACGTTAGCGCGCCCGCCACATCCAACGATTTCATCAAAAAGCGCAAAGATCATTCAAGCAGAAGCGGGATTAACTCGCTGAGGTAACAGGGGTACGTACGATTCGTCACATATCGGCGTTGCGCCGGAGCATTCACCGCGCCGCGTGAGTGCCGTTGCGATGCCACTTGCAGGCGCCGTCCGCGCGTACATCAAAGAACGGAGAAGACAAGTGACTAAGGAAAAAACTTGGCGCTGTCGTGGTTCATTGCGCCGCCAGAGCCACACCCGTGTTCGCCGAAAAGCACGGGCGCGCCTTTGACCGCTATCGCGGGGCTTACAGTCAGTTGAGCTCTCCCATTTTTAAAGCCGCACAAGCTCTGCATTACGGAGCACCAACGCCTAACGTCTAAAGCCAGACCGCGAATGAGTGACCCACCTTCCATTCAAGTTAACTAGGAGAGACTGAGATGCGATACTTCACTCTTACATTTGTCGGCGCCACCCTGATTGCCGTCGCTACGAACCAAGTCGCGTTCTCTAAGGAGCGGCATCAATTCCACTGCGCTCCGCAGTGCGTCTCCGAGCGCTTCCGTAACGTCAAAGCTTTCGCTCATCCGTTGCCAGAGCAAACAACTGGCTACGTGGGTCGCATCCGCGGCTGGGAGAGCATGGGAGGCGTCACCGATAATGACACGAATGTTTATAGAGACGGACAGCACATCGAGTACGATGAAATCAATCCTCACGGCGGCTGACAACGGACCGCTCACTCGAATATGATGATATTCCCGAGCCAAGGCCGGGCCTAATCGCCTTCGGC
Organism: Bradyrhizobium erythrophlei; assembly: GCF_900142985.1. Taxonomy (NCBI): domain Bacteria; kingdom Pseudomonadati; phylum Pseudomonadota; class Alphaproteobacteria; order Hyphomicrobiales; family Nitrobacteraceae; genus Bradyrhizobium; species Bradyrhizobium erythrophlei. The sequence continues at coordinate 854,158 of NZ_LT670849.1, read as the reverse complement.
GTCGACGCCGACGGATCGCAACCTCTCGCCCCTTAGCAAGCCACAGGCCGGACAGCGGACAGGCTCGCCAGCGTCGCTGTTCGGAGTGTGACACTTCGGCGGTCGAAAGCAGTCGTTGCCGTCTTGTCCAGCTCTTGAGCTGTAGGGCGCCCCCAAAAAGTGGCTGCATATCCGGATATCTGCCGAGGGGCTCGAGGGCCACCCGCATCAGAGCGTCGAGCGCTCTCACAAAGTCGATCGATTACCTCATAAAAATCAAAAGTCTTTCACGCAAAACCCACCTTATCACGCGGAGCCGGCAGCCTCACTCTTGGAGCGGCGAACGGGAATCGCACCCGGGCCCCTGAGGCCGGAAAGTTCCTAAGCCAAGCTGGAGACTATCAAACATCTCGCGGTGAGTGTTTGCACCGCACTTTTTTTGGGGGAGTTACGTGAAGAAGACTTTCATCTCAGCAGCGGCCATCTTGGCATTTACGGCGGCTGGCCACGCCGATGAGCTGTCGGACATCCAGGCTCAGGCGAAGCAATTGCGTGAGCAAATGACCAAGCGTCTTTCCGATCTGGAAAAGCGCCAGAAGGCCCTCGAGTCGCAGAAGCCGGTGGCCATCAATCCGGTGGACGCGATGGCGGCCGACTTGCCCTACAAGGCCGCGGTCAAGGCCAAGCCGGTCGAGAACGACGACATTTGCGTCAAGGGCATCTGCGTTTACGGCAACTTCGATATGGGCCTGCTGTATGCGACGAAGGGTGCTCCGTATTCCGCGACAGCCAGTTCTCCGAGCGATACGCTGATCTCTAAGAACGCCGGTGGATCGTATTTCGGCGTCGGCGGCAACCAGATGAGTTCCTCGTTCATCGGTCTGCGCGGCAAGCAGGAGATCGCGGATAACCTCTATGCCGTTTTCAACCTGCAGACCCTGTTCAATCCGGCGAGCGGTATGAATAACAACGGCCCCGGATCAGTCGCGATGAACAACGGTCTGACCAGTAACTTGACGGCGCAGAACTCGTTCGGCGACTCGTCGAAGGGTGGCCAGATGTTCAACAACGCGGCTTATTTCGGTATCAGCTCGCCGACCTACGGCACCGTCACCATGGGCCGTCAGAGCTCGCTCACCGGGGATCTCATCGTCAACTATGATCCGCTGTCGGGTTCGAACTCCTGGTCCGTGATCACCTATCAGGGCGCGAACGCCGGTGGTGGCGACACTGAGAACCGCATTCTCGACAACTCTTATGAGTATCGTGTGAATATCGGCCCGGTGCGGTTGGCGGCACAAGCCCAGCTCAGCAACGGCGGCAATACCGGCACCAACAACGCCTTCCATGGCAATATCGGCTTCGACTATATGGGCCTGTCGATGGACTTCGTTGGTGGCCACATCAGTGATGCCGTTTCCGCTGCGCCGCTATCCGTGGGCTCGATCCCGTCGGTTGCCATGGGCTACGGCCAGGTGGCGACCACGGTCTCCGACAACACCGTGTTCAGCGTCGGTGCCCGATATACGATCGGGCCGTGGAAGTTCTTCGGCGGCTACGAGCACGTCGACTATGCCAACCCGAACAACCCGCTGGTTCCCGGCGCCTTCCTTCAGGGCGGCTTTATTGCAGGTACAGTCAACAACACCGCCTTCACCAACGACAAGATCCTGCAGACGGCGTGGTTTGGTGTGCGCTACTCGATCACGCCGGCACTTGACGTCACCGGTGCGTACTATCACGAGTGGCAAAACAGCTACGCGACCGGCGCGAATGCCGGATGTACGACGGCGATCGCCTCCAACTGCTCGGGCACGCTTGACGCGGTCTCGCTGGTGCTTGACTGGCGCTTCGCCCGGCATATGGACATGTACGCCGGTGTGATGTGGTCGCAGGTTCAGAACGGCCTTGCAGCCGGCTTCCTGGCGGCCAATGGCCTTCCGAACGGAACCATCAATCCCTTGGGCAGCAATAAGGCCTCGAGCGTCGATCCGGGCGTTGGTCTGCGTTATCAGTTCTAAGCTAAGACATGCAGACTTGGTCCCAGGCCAACGATCCGCGGGAATCCGCTGCAACGAAGCCACCATTCGCTCCGGCTGTGGTGGACGTTTGGCCCCCGAGGCACAACAGCTGAGCCGTGATAGCGGAACACCACCTCCAGACGCAGCGGCTCGCTACGTCCCCCTGCCTGGGTTGGAGGTGGAGGGGGAAGCGGAAAATTCCGCTTCCCCCAACTTGCTTCTGGTGACGGCAAGCATTCGCGACATCAGGTTCTTCGTCGTAATCTAGGGGAGTTGTGCCTTCTGCCGCGCGCAGCGTCAGGCGCGTACTCCTGATCGCCCAACTCAACAGCTTCGCGACGCCTTTGGTTCGTGGCCTTCAACGGTGCAACCGGATCATTCGAACCGTAGTGGACCGTCGTGCACTGTCCGCGCCCGCGGCCGGAACGCAAATCATGCGATATAATCTGGTGTTATGAAAACTGACGCCGAGCTTCACTGGGGCGAAAAGCCATTCACGATTTTTTCCGCTTGCGGAGGCATTCGAGGGCCATCAGAATCTGACCGTGGTCCATCAAGCAGTGGCACTCCATGTCGACGAAGGCCACGGCAACGAATCCCATTTGATCGATGACATAGGTCGCTGGGACGGACACAATCTCATGAGTTCTTGTTAGGTTTCTATTCGTGTCGCTAATCTCCGCGCCATTTGGCGCCGGTACCTGGCCGGTCAATCCGTAGGACTGGGCCACGTCTCCCTTTTTATTGGACAAGATCGGGAAAGGAAACGACGCCGCGTCTTTGCCCAAGGGATGAGGATCAAACGGTTCGACAGCGATAACGATCAGCGTTGCCCCTAATCGTGCCACGTCGTTATGCAGCGTCGACAACGAGCTGAATTCGCGAACGCAGGTTGCCGTATTCTCATTGCGGCAGAATCGAAGAACGACCGACCCGTGCACAAGCAACTCGCTCAGCGTCACGCCACGGCCGTGCTGATCGCGAAGACGGAAGCGAGGGGCCTTTTCTCCCGCTCGCAAGACGCGCAAGCTGAGACCCGGCGCAACACCGTGACCCGCGGAGCGATCGCGATCGGCAGGAATGTCGGGTGGCTCCGATTTACCGTTTGACCATATCAATCTCGTCACTACGTAGCCTTCGGCAGGTCCGCCGACCCATCATGGGCAATCTCTCGATCTGGCAACACCCTTCTTGCAGTGATAACGCTCATTCCAAAGGAGAATGGATATGGATCGACACCTTGCGATGGAGACTTTCATTCGCGTTGTTGACACGGGATCGTTCTCGGCGGCAGCGAGCCAAATGAGAGTGGGGCAGCCCGCGGTATCCAAAGCGATTGCCCAGCTTGAGGAATGGCTTGGCGTTCGCCTTCTATTGCGATCAACGCGCAGCCTGACCCCGACAGAAGCTGGGATGAATTTCTATGTCAGGGCAAGACGCTCTATCGAAGAGGCTGAAGAGGCTGTTCTGGCAGCGCGTGGCGCTGGAGCCGCACTGACTGGAAAGCTGCGCATTGCAGCTTCGGTTTGCTTCGGACGCCTCCACATCATGCGCCGACTTGATCGTTTTCTCGAGAAAAACCCCGAACTAGAGATCGACATGGTGCTGGATGATCGGCCCGTCAACCTGGTGGAGGAGGGCATCGATGTCGCCTTCCGCAGTGGCTCGCTGGCGGATTCGACTTTGGTGGCGCGAAAACTTGGTCAGGCGCGCCGGCGGGTCATGGCCACCCCAAACTACTTCGCGAAACACGGAGAGCCCAAAAGCCCAGCAGAGCTGATCGCGCATCAGACCGTCATCTACACCCCGGATGGGGGCGGCATCTCCTGGACGTTCCGTCAAGGTTCGACCGAGACGTCAGTGGCCGTCGGAGGGAAGTTGAAAGTCACCGCGGCTGAGGGGTTGCGGGAGGCGGTGTTTGCTCATCTCGGCATTGCTATTACGTCCGAATGGAACTTCGCTCCCGAACTCGCGTCGGGCATCGTCAGGACGGTCCTGAATGACTGGGAGCTGCCAAGCTTAGAGTTGTGGGCAGTTTATCCGACCGGACGGATGGCGAGCGCCAAGGCGAGAGAGTTCGCCTCTTTTGTTGAGACTTGTATTCCGACCACAGAAGGCGAGTCACTGAAAAGACCGCTGACCGCGTAGAGCGCGCACAATTCATTCTTGGTCAGAATATCTAATAGTCCCCCCTCGCGTCTAATGCGGCGAGCATCCTGCCGCTACCTTCGCCTCAATCGAACGACGCTGATGATGATCGTCACGCGACGATGCGGTCACGCACGGGCGAAAACGCCGTCGGGTTTCCGGCGGCTCCAACAAAGGATTGCGAAAATGAACACGCAAGTTGTGTTGATCACCGGTGGACTCACCGGCATCGGGCGCGCCGCTGCCGTAGCCTTCGCCAAGAAGGGCGCGAAGGTGGCCATTGCCGGCCGGCGGGATGAGGCCGGCAAGGAACTGGTCAAGGAGCTACGTTCTCTGGGTGCCGAGGCTGAGTTCATTAAGGCCGACGTCCGCAGGGAAGATGACGTCCGCGCGATGGTCGACAAGACCGTCGCTCGGTTTGGTCGTCTCGACGTCGCGGTGAACAATGCTGCCACCGAAGGCCAGGTTGGCCCGATCACGGACCAGACCGCGGAAAGCTTTGCTGCGACCTTCGAGACCAATGTTCTCGGCGTGGTTCTGAGCATGAAGCACGAAGTGCGCGCCATGCAGGCTCAGGGCAATGGCAGCATCATCAACATCTCCTCGACCTACGGTCACCGCGGCGCGGCTTTCGCCTCCATCTACGTCGGGGCCAAGCACGCCGTCGAAGGCATCACCAAGTCGGTGGCACTCGAGCTCGCCAAGTCGGGGATTCGGGTGAACGCCGTCGCGCCCGGGCCCACTGACACCGGCATGTTGACCCGCTTCACCGGCACGGCAGAGAACAAGGCAGCCTTGGTGAGGCAGGTACCGCTGGATCGGCTCGGCCTCTCGGAGGAAGTCGCCGACGGCATCGTATTCATCGCGTCGGACGGAGCCAAGTGGATTACCGGCGAGATCCTCAACGTCGATGGCGGTATGACCGCGAACTGACGCGGCGCCGGTACACAGGTTGCTCCGTGCCCAGGACGGGCGCGGCTTTTCCCAGCGAATTTTCGAAGAAATTGCTGGCCCAAGCTACTGCAAGAGAGAATTTCAATGACCCAGCACAATCACCAGACTGCGCCGACGCAATTCGTCGAAGCTAACGGCATCCGCTTTGCCTATCGCCGCTTTGGCAATGCCGCCGGCGTGCCACTCGTCTTCAACCAGCACTTCACCGGCACCATGGACCATTGGGACCCGGCAGTGACCGACGGCTTCGCCAAGGATCGCGAAGTGATCCTGTTCAACAACGCGGGTGTATCCAGTTCCTCTGGAGAGGTGCCCACCAGGATCGAGAAAATGGGTGCTAACGCGGCGGCCTTCGTCAAGTCGCTCGGACTGACGAAAGTCGATGTGTTCGGGTTTTCGATTGGCGGCTTTGTCGCGCAGGAAATCGCCCTTCAGGCGCCCGATCTTGTGAGGCGACTCGTCTTGGTCGGTACCGGCCCGCGCGGCGGCGAGCGCATGGCTACGCTCACGCCAGAGGCGCAAGAAATCTTCGGCGCCAGTTATGACGAGCCCGATCACCTCTGGCTTCGCGTGCATTTCACGAAATCCGAGAAGAGCCAGGCTGCGGGCCGTGAGTTCCTCAAGCGCTTCCGGCGACGCGCCGAGAACCGCGATCCCGAGGTCAACGAGAAAGTCGCGCCCGCCCAGATCGAGGCGATCGGCGAGTGGGGCGCGCCGCGGGAGAAGTCGTTCGAATATCTGAAATCGATCCGTCAGCCGACATTGGTCGTGAACGGTGGAAAGGACGTGGTCATCTATCCGGTGAACTCGTTCATCCTGCAGCAGCAACTGCCTAACGCCCAGCTCATCCTCTATCCCGACGCCAATCACGGTTCGCAGTACCAATATCCCAAGCGGTTCGTCCAGGACGTTTCCATGTTTCTGTCCGGAGAGGAAGCGCGATGATACTCCCGTTCGCTGAAGCGTTGGTACGACGCCATTTCAAACCGACCCACGGTTGCGTAGTCCGTCGTCTGGCCTGACCCGAATCAAGAGGACGCATGTCAGTTCCCGTGAAAATCGTCGTCGTCTATCACAGCGGATATGGTCACACCGTGAGGATCGCCGAGGCCGTTGCGCGTGGTGCAGCCGCTATCAATGGCGCGAGCGTCGAGCTTGTCACCGCGGAACAGGCGCCCGGCCGATGGGAGCTTCTCGATGCCGCAGACGCCATTATCATGGGAGCACCTACATACATGGGTAGCCTGTCGGCACCGTTCAAAGCGTTCATGGATGCTACCTCCCACCTTCAATATGTCGAGAAGCGTTGGGAAGGAAAGATCGCCGCAGGCTTCACCAATGGCGCATCCCGCGGCGGCGACAAGCAGAACTCGCTGGTCCAGCTCATGACATTTGCGGCCCAGCACCAAATGCATTGGGTCAATCTCGGGATGAATTACGGGAATAATCGCTCGTATACCAACGAGGACATCCTCAACCGCGACAGCTACACGCTCGGGATGGCCGGCCAGGCCGACATGGATCAAAGCGGCGATGTCGCTCCACCGTCGTCCGATCTTCGGACTGCTGAGTTCCTTGGCCGCCGAGTTGCCGAGGTCGCACAGGAACTGTCGGCCGGCCGGGCGATACTCGGCCGGCCAGCTCACCGTGGCGTTTCGGGTGGTGCCGACAATCAAGATCCGGAAGGCCGGGGCGTGACGGCATCTAAACGCAATCAGGGCGTTGCTGGACTGGCCACCGTCTGACGCTTCGCACATCCGCTCACCGTTCAGAAGGAGACACATCATGACTGAAAAATCGATCAAGATTCCCGGCCCCGATCATCCAATTGCGATCGAAGCGAACCTGTCTCGCGTTGTAGTCAAGGTCGGTGGAAAAGTTATCGCTGACACAAGCAATGCGTTGACCCTTCGCGAGGCGTCCTATCCGCCCGTTCAGTATATTCCTCGTCAAGATGTCGATATGGCCGCGCTCACACGCAGCGAACACACCACGTACTGCCCCTACAAGGGCGATGCTTCCTACTACAGCATTCCGGTGGGCGGAGATCGTTCGCACAACGCAGTGTGGACTTATGAAAGTCCTTTCGAAGCGATGGCACAGATCAAGGATTACGTCGCCTTTTACCCGGACCGTGTTGACGAGATCCAGGCGACGTAAGGGAGAGAGCGCAGATGACGGCGACAAAGCGTACCGCACTTGTCACAGGCGCTTCCGGCCTCGCCGGCGGCTACATGCTGGCTCACCTGCTTGAGCAGGGCGGCTGGGATATCGTTGCGGTCTCGCGCCGCAAGCCGTCGATCCCCGGTGACTACAAGCACATCGCCGCAGACCTTCTGGATCCAATCGACTGCCGGACAAAACTCGGGCCGCTCACGAAAATCTCCCACCTGTTCTATTTTGCAATTACGGAGCGCCCGGATCCCGCCGAGACACAGTCGGCGAACGCCAACATGTTCTTTAACCTCGTCAGGACTGTCGAAGCCGCGTCGCCCGTGCTTGAGCACATTCATCTCTCTCAAGGCACCAGGTGGTACGGAAATCATCTTGGTCCCTACAAGACTCCGACCAAGGAAGATGATCCGCGGCACATGCCGCCGAATTTCTATTACGACCAGCAGGATTTTCTCGAGGAGTTTCAGAAAGGAAAGCGCTGGACGTGGTCGGTAGGGCGCCCGCACGCGGTCTGCGGATTCTCCACGGGGGGACCGATGAACCTGACATTGGCGATCGCTGTATATGCGAACGTCTGCAAGGAATTGGGACTGCCTCTCAGCTTTCCGGGCAAGCCGGGAGCCTATACTGCACTTTACCAATGTACGGACGCCGCTCTTCTTGCAAAGGCCGTCGAATGGATGGCAACCGATCCGAAATGCACGAACCAAGCCTTTAACATCACCAATAGCGATCTTATCAGGTGGCAGAACTTGTGGCCGAAATTCGCCAGTTTCTTCGGAATGGAGCTGGCTCAGCCACGGCACATCAATCTTGCGCGATCCATGGCGGATAAGGGGCCTATCTGGGAAAAAATCGTCGAAAAGAACGGGTTGCAGAAATTCCGCTTTGGAGAGATTGCGGCCTGGGGCTACCCGGACAACGTTTTCGCATCCGATTACGACATCGTCTCGGATACGAGCAAGGCCCGCCGTTTCGGATTTCACGACTTGGTGGATACCGAAGAAATGTTTCTTCGGATGTTTGCAGATTTTAGGCGTGAGCGGATCATTCCGTGACCGACCAAGCGTTTCGTCTGAAGAATGCAACTGAATGACTAAGTTGCGCAGACTCGTTTCTTCTCACCGAGCGCTTTGATATTTCTGTAATTTTTTCCTGCAGCGGGCGATCAGGTCGTCGACCCTAGAAAGAAATAGCCGCAACGTTTGAGAGGCGTTGGTCTTGCTACAGCCGATGACCAAATCGATGGTTGGCGCGTCGCCCACGAGCGGGCGGCTAACGATCGAGCCCGGAAGAAAGATCCATACCTAACAGGCATGTTCCCAAAACTTACAAAGTCTTTGTTCTAGGTACTCGCACAACCTAGATGCTTCCTCGAAACGCTTAAATGAGGCTTTCGTGGCAACGACCGCCACGAGTTCTAGCGTATTGGGGTATACCTTCGGAGGACTGAGTCGTGAGCACTCCCGTTGTCTTGATTACTGGCGCTCTGACCGGTATCGGCCGAGCGACCGCGCTTGCTTTTGCGAAGGATGGGGCCCGGTTGGTTGTTTCGGGTCGCAAGGAGGCCGAGGGCCGGGCGTTGGAGGCCGAGTTGTGGGATCTGGGCACCGAGGCTGAATTTGTTCTCGCCGACGTGCGCCACGAAGACGACGTGCGCAATCTAGTCGACAAAACCGTGGCCCGCTTTAGCCGGCTTGACGTAGCCGTCAACAACGCCGGCACCGAAGGCAAGACAGGTCCGGTAACGGAACAGACTGCCGAAAGCTATGCGGCCACATTCGACACCAATGTGCTCGGAGTGCTGCTCAGCATGAAGCAAGAGATGCGCGTGATGCAGGGGCAGGGCAGCGGCAGCATCGTTAACCTTTCATCGACCATGGGACAGCGAGGTGCGCCGGGCGCATCGCTGTATACCGCGAGCAAGCACGCAGTCAAAGGATTGACGAAATCCGCAGCGCTCGAAGGTGCGGCATCGGGCATTCGCGTCAATGCGGTCGCGCCCGGACCCGTTGAAACCGGAATGCTGAACCGTTTTACCGGCACCGCCGAGAGAAAGGCCGGTGTGGTCGCCGGAGTGCCCATCAAGCGTGCCGGCACGCCGGCGGAGATAGCGGATGCCATCGTGTTCGTCGCTTCCTCCAAGGCGTCATTCATCACTGGCCAGATCATCAGCGTCAACGGCGGCAAGACCGCGAGCTGATCGTCGATCGAGGGAGTCAATCGATGTCGAAACTATTTTCACCAGTTCGGATCGGTACTATTGATCTTGCGCATCGCGTGGTCCTTGCCCCGCTGACACGCATGCGTGCGGACATCCCGGGGAATGTTCCGAACACTCTCATGGCGACGTATTACGGTCAGCGCGCCTCCCCGGGTGGGTTGATGATTACGGAGGCGACCTTCATCTCGCCGACCGGCAACGGCGGCTACGCCTCGCCGGGCATCTTCACTGATGCACAGGTGGCGGGCTGGCGAGAAGTCGTGGATGCCGTACACGCGAAAGGCGCCACGATATTGCTCCAGCTTTGGCATGTCGGTCGACAATCGCACGTCGACCTGCAACCGAACGGCCATGCACCCATTGCTCCGTCCGCCATAGGGGCTGAGGTTCGCGCCTTGCTCGCGAGCGGTCCCGCCATAGGCTCAATGCCACGAGCGATCGAGTTGTCGGAAATACCGGGGCTCGTCGATGAATATCGAAGGGCAGCGCAACGGGCCAAGGAAGCCGGCTTCGACGGCGTCGAGGTGCACGGTGCTAATGGCTATCTTATCGATCAGTTTCTTCAAGACAATTCCAATCGACGCACGGACGTGTATGGCGGTTCGATCGAAAATCGTGCCCGCTTTCTTCTTAATGTTCTCGACGCGGTGATATCGGTATGGGGAAGCGGCAGGGTCGGCGTCCGCATCGGTCCAAGCAACAAGTTCGGCGGCATGGGTGACAGCACACCCGATGTGACCTTTCCTTACGTGGCCAGAGCTCTCGCACGGCGCGGACTGGCGTACTTGCACATCATCGAGCCGCGCGTCACGGGCAATGTGTCGGACGACGGCAAGCCGCCGGTAGCGGCTGGCTTGCTTCGTCCTCTGTTCGGCGGGCCCGTCATCGCAGCCGGCGGCTTCGACGCGGCAGGTGCCGAGGCGATCCTGGCCAAGGGTGAGGCCGACCTCGTCGCTTTCGGTCGGCATTTTCTGGCGAACCCGGATCTTCCGGAAAGGCTGCGCCGCAATCTGCCGCTCAATCCTTACGATCGTGCCACATTCTATTACGGCGGGGAGAGAGGTTATGCCGACTATCCTGCCTACGAAACGGGGCGGCAGGACGAACTTACCGCTTCCGGTTCGTCAGCCTTGAGCATACACGGCGGCTCGCTCCTCTGATCCCGCGAAAACAGAGGCAAACAAATGATATTCGACCATCGCACATACAACATCAAACCGAACCGGCTCGGAAAATTCTCGAAACCTATGAGCGACGGGCGTTGCCTTTGCAACGCAAGTACCTCGGGGAGCCTTACGGTTTCTTCGTCACACATATCGGGCCCATGAGCCGGGTCGTCCATCTGTGGCAATACGAAAGCCTGGCGGATCGGGAACGACGTCGCGACGCGATGGAAGCTGATCCGGAGTGGCAGGCCTACCGGCGGGTCGCTTTGGAGGAAGACACGCTGGTCGACATGGAAAATCAGATCCTGAAGCCGGTGTCGTTCTTCGTTCCGCGCTGAGCGATCGGCGGCCCGTAGTTCGCGTGCGTTCGATGAGAGACCGGCGTCGAACAGCGCTTTCGGACGCGAGGAACGCGTGATGGTCGAAGGAACGACTTCGTGCCGATCAACAAGGATCACCGCGTGGCTAGTGCCAGCTTCGTGCTTGGACGACGTGCGAGCCTAGTGGTTTCGACGGGCGTGGCTGGTCACACGCTTTGGGCCAGTGCTGCCCCGGCTCTCACTTATCGCCTCTATGCCCAGGAGTGGCATCTTACTCACACGGTGACGACCGCGATTTTCGCCGTGTTTCCAATAGCCGTAGTCGCCATGTTGGTCGGGTTTGGCGGCATCTCTGACCAAATCGGCCGCCGCGCGGCGATGTTGCTGGGTCTCGGCGCTTCCCTCGTCGGCGCAGTGCTTTTCGCCGTCGCGCCCGACATCTGGTGGGTATTTGCCGGCCGGGATTTCATGGGTGTCGGCGTCGGTTTATCGGCAGGTACCTCAACCGCGGCCATTCTGGAGTTCAGCAGCCATCAAGACGCCAGGCGCGCGGCGTCGCTTACGATGATGGCGCAAGCGGGGGGCTTTGCCGCCGCCTTGCTCGTAGGCGGCGCGTTGACCGAATACGGTCCGTGGCCAACGCGTCTCTGCTTTTGGGTGCTTGCCGTGCTGTTGGCATTCCTGACGATCGCAACGTGGTTCCTGCCGCGCCATGCGGCCCGTGAAGCGAAAGGTGACTGGCGGCCGCGCATGCCTTTCGTTCCGAAAGATATGCGTCGAGATTTTGCAACGGCTTCAACGGCCATGATGGTGGCGTACACGTTCGGCGTGCTCGTACTGTCATTCGGCGGGCAGGTCGAACACGATCTCATCGGTTCGTCCAATGCCCTTCTGAACGGTGCTATCCTCGCCCTGTTTCCGATCGTGCTGGCTCCGGTCGGAATCGTTGCGAAGCGTCTTTCCTCGCGGATCGCACTGTGTATCGGCGCGGTGGCTTCGGCTTTCGGAATGAGCTTGCTCGCCTTGGCGGTCAGCCGGCACGACCTGCTTACATATCTCGTAGCGACGGCGACCTCCGGTGCCGCGTACAGCCTGCTGTTCGTTGGCGGATTAGGACTCCTCAACACGGGTTCGTCGCATCATCGCGGAGCGGTGTTTTCCGCGCTCTACCTCGTTGGCTATCTTTCAATGTCGGTTCTTGCCTTGGTGCTCGGCGTCGTTGCCACAGCGTGGGGGCTCGGGCTTGCCGTCTATCTTGGCGCTGCCGCGATCGCCATCGTAAGCATAGTGACCCTCGTTCTCGCCGCGACAACGCATGAGGGCGGTCCTTAGGGCTCGATTCTTTTGTGCTGCGATCAATCAGCAACGCTCCTTGGACAGCAGCGTCAACCTCATACATGGCGATCGAACGTAGGATGATTAGCGCACACCAACGCGGGCAACGCGCATTCCGCTCTCGATTTCCTCGAAAAACGTAAAAATCATTCAAGCAAACGCGGGCTAATCCCACCAATGCAAGAGGGTTATGTCGGCAGCGTCTCAGCAGATGTTGCGAGAATCGCTTGCATCGACTGCTGACCAGACGAAAAAGGAGAAGAGTCATGACAAATCTCAAATTGATTGGAGCGGCAACTCTTTCACTATTGGTCGCATCGCCAGCGGTGGCAACGCCACAACGTGATCACCATCACTACAGCTATTCTCACCGAATGTCGCCGGTCCAACATGCGCGAGGTCTCAGCTACGGATCGCCTTATGAAGCGTACGGCTTTGACAGGGGCAACGGCTTCGATCGCGGAACGTCCTCCGGTGACTTCGAACGGAGAAACACGTTCAACTGACTCACAAGCGGATGAAAGACGTGAGGTTTGCGTTACGAAAAAGGGCGGCCCTGGGCCGCCCTTTTTGTGTTCGCAAGACAGACGCCTATGCACCAATAATGCGGGGAGGGCGCTCTTAAGAACTGGTGACCACTGGCTTGATCTCCAGATCAAGGTCTCTCGAACGCACGTCAGCGCGGTGCTGGCCTAATGCACCCTCATCCGATGCCGTTCGAAGCTCCGCCAGGACTTGTCGAAACTGCTCCCAGATAAAATCCATCACAAGACGTGTTCTTGGCGCAAGATGCCGTCGCGATGGATAAACCAAGTTGACCGGAACGCCGGGAGTGGGAAAGCCGCTCAATAAGCGAACCAGGGCGCCGCTACGGAGATCATCGAAGACTTCGAGCAAGCTGAGATGAGCGATGCCATATCCGGTCCGTGCGGCTAGGTGTGCCGCACGCCCATCGTTGGCGAGAAATCCGCCGGACACCCGGAATCCCTCGGGACCCTCCCGAGTGACAAAAGTCCATACGTCCGAATCCGGTCCAGTGTCGTGCACAATGCAGATATGGTTTGCGAGTTCGGCAGGACTGGATGGCTCACCGTGCAGCTTGACGTAGGTTGGCGCTGCCACGACAACGCGCATCGCGGTCCCGCTTCGGCGCACCACCAGTGAGGCATCCGTGATTTCACCGGCGCGCATGGCAAAGTCGAGCCGGTCTTCAATCAGGTCATTGACCCGATCACCGACCACGAGCTCGACTTTCAACCGCGGGTGATCAATGAGCAAGGACGGCAGACGGAGCGAAAGGAAGCGGCTCGTCGCCACCGTGACACCCACGCGCACCAAGCCAACCGGCAATGCGCTCTGCTGTCCGAGGGCGGCTTCGATTCCTTCGACCCCGTCCAGCACGGGTCGCGCCAAGCCCATCAGCATCTGCCCGTCGTCAGTCAAATTAAGCTTTCGCGTCGTGCGATGAAAGAGTCGGACTCTGAAGTGGTCTTCCAACTGCGAGACCTGACGCGCGACCGCGGCTTGGCTGAGGCCGCGCTCACGGGCGACAGCCGAGAAAGAGCCAGTCTCCACTACCCGCACCAGGATTCCGAGGGCACCGAGAATGTCCATCGATTTCCTCCTAGAACGCAAAGATCATTCAACGACGTTCGAACTAATCCTTCCGATGCAAGAGGACTAGGTTGGTGGCAGCATGGCAGACCGGCGATGCGGGTAAACCAGGTTCTGCTTCACCATTGCCAGCGGAAGAAAAAGCGGAGCTGTTCGATGCCAAAGCTTCTCGCAGTAGTAAACAGCCTGAAGGCTGTCTTCATCGCGGCCAGCGTTGCCTTTGCGCGCGGAGACGTTCTCCCGGCTATCCTGATCTCGGTCTTGTTCAACCTCGTCCAGCTGGGCACTAAGCCGGTCGGTCAGGCTGCACCGCGCGACACCATCGTGGTGTCGCGGAGCCATGACGCCCGCGACTGATTTCAAAACCACGCGCAGGTGAATCTGCAGAGGCGCCAGGTAAAAAATCCGTGCAGCCGATTTGCCTCACACATGCATCGGATGATCGCTGCAATCACGGCGTTCGTCGGCAGGTTTCTTCTCTGGAGCCTGCTTGTTGTGGATTATTTTTCGCCGGTTCGACGAGCGGCCGTGGAGAACCACTGATTTCCCCAAAAAGCGCAAAGGTGATGCGAGCAAAAGTGGGATTATTCCCCAAGGCAGGAGCCCCACTTGCACGCGTCGACACGCAAATCATCGACAAGCGAGGTGAGGCAATTCAATGGGTATCGTTCGGTTTGCCTTGAGATTTCCGTACACGTTCTACGTTCTAGCTGCCTTTATCGTGTTTCTCGGCACCTCCGCGATCATGGTCATGCCGGAAGACATCTTCCCGGAGATCAACATTCCGGTGGTCACGGTCATCTGGCAGTACACGGGCCTGAGTGTGCCGGAGATGGAGCAGCGCGTCACAACCTATAGTCAATATATTATCAGCTCTAGCGTGACCGGCATCAAGAACATGGAAGCGCAGACGCTGAACGGCATCTCGGTGCAGAAGATCTACTTCCAGCCCGACGTCAACCTCGACCTCGCGATCTCGCAAATCGTCGCCGGGACCAATGCAATCCGTGCACTGATGCCGGCGGGTATTCAACCGCCGATCGTGGTGCAGTACAACGCCTCGAGCGTTCCAGTACTGCAACTCAGTCTAAAATCGGATCGTCTCAACGAGCAGCAGCTCTATGACTACGGATATTACCAACTGCGTCAGCAGCTGGCGCCCGTTCCGGGCGTGACCTTTCCAACTCCCGACGGCGGAAAGTACCGGCAGATCATGGTGGATATCGATCCGCTCAAGCTTCAGTCCAGAGGACTGACGCCGACTGACGTGGTGAACGCGGTCAATGCGCAGAACCTGACCTTGCCTTCCGGCCTCGCCAAGATCGGCGACACGCAATACACGGTCCGTACCAACGCGATGCCCAAGAGCATCAGCGATCTCAACGACATTCCAGTCAAATATGTCAATGGGCAGACCGTGTTCGTCAAGGATGTCGGTCAGGTGCATGACGGCTGGGCCGTGCAGCAGAACGTCGTGCGCAACGACGGCCGGCGCTCTGTGTTGCTGACCGTGCTGAAGAACGGCAACGCCTCGACGGTGGCGGTTGTCAAAGGGGTCCGCAAGGTTCTCGAGGTTGCTCGCGCGGCGGCGCCGCCCGGCCTCAGCATCAACGAGCTGTTCGATCAATCGAAGCTCGTCACCGCGTCGATTGCTGGCGTGCTGCGTGAGGGAGCAATTTCGGCCGGCCTCACCGGGCTGATGATCCTGCTGTTTCTTGGGTCATGGCGGTCGACCCTGATCGTATTGATCTCGATCCCGCTCTCGATCCTCACCTCGATCGTCATTCTATACTTCATGGGCCACACGCTGAACACGATGACGCTCGGCGGCATGGCGCTTGCAGTCGGCATCCTGGTCGACGATTCGACTGTCACGATCGAGAATACCCACCGGCTGCGCGGCGAAGGCATGAATCTCGCCGCGGCGACGCTGCATGGATCTGCCGGCATCGCAGTACCGACCATGGTCTCGACGCTTGCGATCAGCTGCGTGTTCACGTCGGTGGTGTTCCTCGAAGGGCCCGCAAAATTCCTGTTCACGCCACTCGGGCTTGCGGTGGTGTTCGCGATGCTCGCGTCGTACGGGCTCTCGAGGACCCTGACCCCGGTGATGATCGGCCTGCTGCTCAAGGGCGAACACCACGGTGGAACGGGTGGATCGGGCAACCTGTTCGCACGGTTGCACCAGCGTTTCGAGCACGGTTTCGAGCTGTTTCGCCGCGGTTATGTCCGTGTGCTGACCATGTTGCTGAAGCGGCGCTTCATCGTTCCGGTCATCGCGGTGGCAATGCTCACGCTGGGCGGCGTCATGGCGACGATGGTGGGTCGCGACTTCTTTCCCGACATCGACGGCGGACAGATCAAGCTTCATGTCCGGGCGCCGGCAGCAACTCGTATCGAGGCGACCGAGCGCATCTTCCAGGAGGTCGAAGACAAGATCCGCGAGGTCATTCCTGAGGAGGATCGTGACCTGATCGTTGATGATATCGGCCTGCCGCAACGGGTGTACAACCTCGCGTTCACCGACGGATCGACGATCAACGTCAATGATGGCGTGATCCTGGTGTCGTTGAAGGAGGGGCACGCGCCGACGGCAGGATATGTACGCAAGCTGCGCGAGGTGCTGCCGACCGCATTTCCATCCGCAACCTTTTACTTCCAGGCGGCCGACATGATCACGCAGGTCCTCAATTTCGGACTGCCGGCCCAGATCGACGTTCGGGTCGTCGGTCGCGATCGCGCAAACAACAGGCGCGTCGCCGAGGAGCTGCGCCGCCGTCTTGCAGCCATTCCGGGTATGGCCGATACCCACCTTCAGCAGGAGCTCAACGCACCGGCCTTCTTGGTCGACATCGACCGTTCGCGGGCGCTGCAGCTGGGGCTCAACGCACAGGCCATCGCCACCGGCCTCAATACCAGCCTCAGTTCGTCGCAACAGGTGACCCCCAACTTCTGGACCGATCCGGCTGCCGGCATTCCCTATTACATCGCGGTCCAGACGCCGGAACGCCTGGTGAGCTCGCTCAACGAGATCGGCAACACGCCGGTATCGACCGCGCTCGCGGCCAACGGCCCGCCGATACCGGGGTTGTTGAGCAACGTTGCGACAATCAAGCGTGAGAGCGTTCCGACGAATCTGAACCAGACCAATATTCAGCCCGTCTACGACATCTATGCCAGCGCGCAGGGCCGCGATCTCGGTGGTGTGGCGAGCGACATCGGCGAGATCGTCGCCGAGCTGCAGAAGGAGCTCAAGCCTGGCAACACCATCAAGATTCTCGGACAGATCCAGAGCATGCGCGATTCCTTCCGGAATCTCGGCATCGGACTGCTGTTCGCGGCCGTATTCGTCTACCTGCTGATGGTCGTCAACTACCAGAACTTTGGTGACCCGTTGGTGGTGATTCTGGCGTTGCCGGCAACCTTCTGCGGCATCGTCACGATGCTGTTCATGACCGGCACGACGCTCAACGTCCCATCGCTAATGGGGGCAATCATGGCCGTCGGTGTTGCGTCGGCGAATTCCATTCTTCTGGTCACGTTCGCGCGTGAGCAGCAGCTCAAGGGAAGGAGCGCCTTTCGAGCTGCCCTTGACGCGGGTCGTACCCGCATCAGGCCCGTACTGATGACGGCAGCGGCGATGGTCGTCGGTATGATCCCGATGGCGATTGGCGGTCCCGGAGAAGAGCAGAATGCGGCGCTGGCGCGTGCCGTGATCGGCGGGATTCTGTTTGCCACTCCCACCACCCTGCTGATCGTCCCCTATCTGTTTGCCATGCTTCGCAAGCGCAACGACGGCGTCGCCGCCTATGGCATATTTGAGGAACTCCCCAATGAATGATCTGTTTCGACACGACAGCAATGACGCAATCGAGCGGCATCGACTAGACGGCCCCACGTTCCGCCGCGTGATCGAGAAAGAGCCAGGACGTCGCACCCAGGTGCGCCGCCGGCGGGGCGGGCGTCTATTCGCGCTCGGCGGATCGCTGTTGCTTGCCAGCGGTCTCATGCTGGGCGGATGGGGAAACCATGCCCTGAAGCAAGAGGTCATGGCGACAGCCAGGCACGACCGCGATTTCGTGCCCAGCCTTCGTGTCGCAACGGTCGCGGCGAACCCCGTCACGGTTTCGGTCACCCTTCCGGGTACGACGGCCGCATTCGCCGCCGCCAACATCTATGCCCGCGCAACCGGCTACATCGCCAAGCGTCACGTCGACATCGGCGATCACATCAAGGCAGGAGATCTGCTGGCGAACCTTGCGGTCCCTGAACTCGACCATCAGATTTCGCAGAACGAAGCGACACTCGATCAGCTCAAATCGGGACTGGAGCAGGCACGGGCGAATCGTGATCTGGCGCAGGTGACTTGGGATCGCGACGCGCCTCTTGTCCAGAAAGGCTGGGTCACTCCGCAGCAAGGCGACACCGACCGCCTGGGTTTGCAAGCGCGTGTGGCGGCGGTCGCGGTTGCCGAGGCTAACGTCTCGTCCCAACAAAACTTGCTCCAAGTGCTGCGGCAGAACCGGGACTATGCTTCGGTCGTCGCACCGTTCGATGGTGTTGTCACCCAGCGCAATGTCGACGTTGGCAGCCTCGTGCAAGGCAATGCCGCAAGTGGCACCTTCATGTTCGAGATGATGCAGCAGGACGTTATCCGCGTATCAGTCTACGTGCCCCAAGATGCGGCATTCGGCGTGACACCGGGCGTTGAGGCGGTCGTGCGCGTGCCCGAACTTGCCGATCGCGAGTTTCGCGGCAAGGTAACCCGGATAGCCGAGGCGCTGCAGAGCGGCACCCGTACGCTCTTGACCGAAATCGATATTGCCAATTCCGACGGCGTGCTCTCGGCTGGTGTTTACTGCGCTGTCGAGCTTCATATCCCGCGCAAGACGCCCAGCCTTTTGGTGCCGGCCGATGCGCTCATCTTCAATCGCAACGGAATCCAGGTGGCAGTTGTCAACAATGGCAAGGCCGAGTTCCGCAAAATCAACGTGAAGCGCGATCTGGGCACCCGGGTCGAAGTCGACAGCGGAATCCGGGCCGGGGATCAGGTCATTCTCAATCCACCGATCAATCTTGGCGACGGCAGCAGCGTGCGGCCAGTTCTCGACGCGCCGGCCACGTAGATCGGCTGTAGGTGTCGTTAGGTTGTCGAGACGCGGCGCTATCTCGGCCGCCAGACTGCTCCCGTCGGCTCAGCGAAAATCGGTGCGGCGGGCGGGCGTGGATTGTCGACAATCAGGACCATCGCTTGTGCGCAAGATCGGACCACTACGCCAACAGCTTCCGGGCGGCATCAACGAGGTCGTCCCTCAGGTCAGCCGGTTTTGCGATGTGGCCGATAGCGTAGGCGCCGTTGACGATCAGCGTCAATTGAGACGCAACCCGCTTGGGATGTGCGGCGCCAAGCTTGGCAACGATGGTCGCGAATCTCGCCCGCATTTCCTCCTTGTTGCCCCGGGCGACGACCCGGCCAGGATGGTTTCGGTCGGGAAACTCCGCCATCAGATTGAGGAACGGACAGCCGCGGTAGGCAGGGCGCCCGATTCGCTCTGCGATCCCGGAGAGCAGTGCGTCCAGCAAAACACGCGGGTCATCGGCGTGCTGCTCCTCAAGGTGATCCCACCATATCCAGAACGATCGATCGCGTTCAGCAGCGAAGGCGGCGATCAAGGCGTCCTTGGATTCAAACAGCCGATAGAGGCTCGTCTTCGACACGCCGGACCGCTCGACAACCGTGTCGACGCCGATGGCGCGGATGCCTTCACGGTAAAACAACTCGTTTGCCGTCGCGAGGATGCGCTCGCGGGCACTTACTTCGCCCTTGGCCGGGGCGCCTCGCCGGGTTCGGGCTGCCGCCTTCATATCCGCAAACTCCTCACGTTTTGGTGTCCTTGTTGACAATGTAACAGACCTGTCAGTAATGTCAAAGGTACAGACAGGTCTGTCACTTTATGGAGATGGCGATGCTGGCGATCGAGGCGAACACTTTCTCGGGCTACGGCGGTCTACGGCAGGTCGAATTGGGTAAACCGGAATCGGCAAAGGATCGGGTGCTCGTGCGCATCACGGCAGCCGGTGTGACGCCGCTGGAATACACAATCCTGTCAGGTGGACACCCTCGAGCCAGGGCGCCGCTGGTGCTCGGGAATGAGGGTGCGGGCGTTATTGAGGACGCCGGCGACTCCGGGCTCGCGGCGGGAAGCCGCGTGATGTTCACAGGACCCTATGGCGTCGGCGAGAATGGTACGTGGCAAGAACGGCTGCTGGTCAGGCCAGAACATCTGGCGCTTGTTCCCAACGAGGTTGACGACGTCGTCGCAGCCAGCATTCCCGTGGCCTATCTGACGGCGCAGGTCACGCTGACGCTGGCCGGATTCAAGCCGGGCATGACTGTACTGGCTCCAGGGATCGGCGGCTCGGTCGGTAACGCGACCTATCAACTCGCGCGCGCGCAGGGGGCCGGCAAGGTGATATCGACCGCCGGCAGTGCCGCGAAAGCTGCCATGGCGAGCGAACTCGGCTTCGATGATGTGGTTGACCTATCCGCAGAAGGCCTCGCCGACGGCGTTCGCCGGATAACGGCGGGCAAGGGTGTCGATATCGTCATCGAGAGCATCGGCGGAGCCGTGACCAGCGAGGCGTTGAGCAGCCTTGGCCTCGGCGGCACTCTGATCACGTTGGGCTATTCCGCTGGACGCAAAACCACCATCGATGTGACCGACCTGATCTGGAAGCGCGCGCGGATGGCCGGCTTCTCATTGTTCGCCCAATCGCCGGCCGCGATCGCCGCGGCGTGGCGGGATGTCATCCCGCTGGTGCTGGATGGATCCGTCAGGCCGATCGTGGAGCGGGTCTACCCCTTCGCGGAAGCTGGCGATGCCTTGCGTCATCTGATCGAGGATCGGCCGTTTGGCAAAGTCGTCTTGGCAGGCTGATCGGCAGGGGACGTTGCTCATGAAAATCGCGGTGATGGGTGCGGGTGCGGTTGGCTGCTACTACGGCTTCAAGCTGGCACGCGCCGGGCACGATGTGGTGCTGGTTGGGCGTCCTCAACATGTCGAGGCGATCGAGCGTCATGGGCTCAGGCTCGAAGCGCAAACCTTCGACGAACGTATTCGTGTCTCGGCCCGCACCGAAGCGAGCGCGGTAGAGGGCGCGCAGCTCGTGCTCTTTTGTGTGAAGTCCACCGACACCGAAAGCGGTGCGGCTGCCATCAGGCCACATCTTGCGCTGGATGCGTTGGTACTGTCGTTGCAAAACGGCGTCGAGAACGCAGACCGACTGCGTGCGCTGCTGCCACAGGAAGTGATCGCAGCCGCGGTGTATGTCGGGACCGAAATGGCCGGGCCGGGGCATGTCAGGCATCACGGTCGCGGCGAACTTGTCATCGGGCAGTCGAGGGCCAGCGATCATGTTGCGCGCGCGCTGATCGCGGCCGGTGTGCCAACCGATATTTCCGACAATGTGCGCGGCGCGTTGTGGGCGAAGCTAATCACGAATTGCGCGTACAACGCGCTGTCCGCAATTACACAATTGCCCTACGGCCGGCTCGTGAAATGTGAGGGCGTAACTGTTGTCATGCGCGACCTCGTCGATGAATGCGTAGCCGTTGCCAAAGCCGATGGCGTGATGATTCCGGGCGATATCGGTATGGCCGTTCGAAAAATTGCTGAGACGGCGGCGGGCCAATACGCATCGACCGCGCAAGATTTGGCGCGCGGCAAGCGCACCGAGATCGATCATCTGAACGGGTTGATCGTACGGCGCGGCGAAGCGCTAAACGTCGCGACGCCTGCCAACCGGCTGCTGCATGCGATCGTCAAGTTGATCGAGAACAAGTAACGGCTAAAGCTGGAGCGAAATCATGGATCAGTTGAGCGAGCGCTACCTGGAAGATTTTGTAGTAGGGCAGACGTTCGGTTCAGGGCGGCTGCGCATCGACGGGGAACGGGCCGTTGCGTTCGCCGCCGAGTTCGATCCGCAACCCTTCCACCTCGATGAGGCGGCGGCGCGCCGCTCGATTTTCGGTGGAATGACCGCCAGCGGCTGGCACACCGCTGCCGTGACGATGCGGCTATTGATTGAGACCGAATTCAAGCCGGCCGGCGGCATCATCGGCGCCGGCTTTGACGAGTGCCGCTGGATCCGGCCAGTGCGGCCCGGCGACGAGTTGCGCGTCGAGTGCGAGTTGATCGAGGTGCGGCCGTCAAAGTCGCGTCCGAAGCAGGGCATGGTCAAGCTCCGAATAACAACCATAAACCAGAACGACGACCCCGTTTTGGTGCAGGTCGCGAACCTGGTTGTGCCGCGTCAGGTAACGATCGCTGAAACAACCGGACCGTAGGAGAGGCGTAGCGCTATGAGCAAGTTGCAGGGAAAGGTGGCCGTGGTCACCGGTGGTACAACGGGAATAGGTTTCGCCACGGCGAAGCGGTTCGTCGATGAAGGCGCAACCGTCTTCATAACGGGGCGCCGCCAAAAGGAGCTCGACGAGGCCGTCGAGGCGATCGGCGGCGATGTGGTAGGGGTTCGGGGAGACGTCTCCAAACTGCCGGATCTGGATCGCCTTTACGAGACAGTGAAGGTGAGGGGAAAGATCGATGTCCTGGTCGCCAATGCCGGCACGGGCGAGTTCGCTCCCTTGGCAAGCCTCACGGAAGAGCACTTCGACAAGCTTTTCGATCTCAACGTCAAGGGCACGCTATTCACGGTACAAAAGGCCTTGCCCCTGATGAACGATGGAGGATCCATCATTCTCATCGGCTCCGTTGCAAGCGTCAAAGGCACAGCTTCCTTCGGTACCTACGGCGCGACCAAGGCCGCGGTTCGCAGCCTGGTGCGCACCTGGACCGTAGAGTTGAAGGACCGTCGCATTCGCTCGAATGTCCTAAGTCCGGGTCCTATCAGGACGCCGCTGGTGGATCTGCAGCAGCCGGAGGCTATTGCAAGGATCGTCGCGACCATTCCTATGGGACGCATAGGAGAGCCGGACGAAGTCGCCAAGGCGGCGGTATTCCTGGCCTCGGACGATTCCAGCTTTGTCACAGGCATCGAACTATTCGTCGATGGTGGCCGCGGTCAGGTTTGATCGGCGGAAGAGGGGGCTGCGGACTAGGGTTTCTTTCGCGGTTTGGAAGCCTGGCTAGAGCGCTCATCGAGAGACGCGAGTACGTCTCGCCGCGCGTTCTCCAGAATCTCGTTCGAAAGCGCTGGCGCAGCCTGCGCGACGGACCGTGACAAGACCAGCGCACCCAGCATTTCGCAATGCAAGCTGATTGCCCGTTCGCGCAACGTCCTCCGCTCGCCCTCCATAACTGGCGATCCACTCTCGGCGATCAGTCCGGCGAGGATCGTTATCAGATCGTCCAATCCGCCGGCAAAGTGCGACTGGGCTCCGGCGCCCAAGCGGCGAGCATCGCCGGCAAATCCGGTGACGGGACAGCCGTGATCGATGTTGTCGCGGTGGGCTTTCGACAGATACCAGTTTATGTAGCGCCGAAGAGCAGTGGTGGATTCGTCGACCGGGGTCCTTGCCAATTTGGTGAACTCGGCAATCCCCTCGCCGATTGCCGAAGCAAGCACTTCGGCCACCAGGTCCGCCTTGGACTCAAAGTGGTTATAAAAGCCACCTTGCGTGAAGCCAGCATGCTTCATCAGTTCGCTCAGCCCGACGGCCTCCACCCCGCGTTCTCTGAATAGCCGCGTTGCCGCGGCAACAATCGCGCGGCGGTTTTCCGCAGCCTGTTCTCTCGACACGCCCAAAGCTTGCTCCCTCGAATTGTTGTGTCACAGGTATTGACTTAATGCATCACGATTACGTTTACAATCGATAGTCACGGTCGGAACTTCTGCTTCAATCCGGTGCGTGGCGGTACGAAGGGCGTCAATTCAATGAATTAGTTCACGGTAGATACCGTTCCTGGCCCAAGTATGGTCTAGGATGGTAAAAGCCTGACCTCTTCCTGGCGAGACAACCCAAAATGGATTGACAAAGACGATTGTGATCGACATTGTGTTTTTTGCGTCATTTGCCACCACTACCGCTTCCGCGCTGCCACGCAGCGCCTTCAACTTGGAGGATGGACATGATTAAGCCCTCGACGATCCTGACGCGTCGCAGTGTATTTCGCACTGGCGTCGGCCTAGCCGTTGCTGCAACGGCAACGCCGGTGCTCACCCCTATCTCGGCCGGGGCGGAGGGCGCCCGTCAAGCCGGCACGGAACCACTAAACGGCGACGGTTTCTATCGCTTCAAGATCGGCGACTTCCAGGCGACCGTGATCTCGGATGGCTATGGGCAGATACCGGTCCGGCCGATCTTCGTTATGAACGCCTCTGAAGCTGAGCTCGCTCCGGTCTTGAAGGCAAACTTCATGCAGCCGGTGATCCAGGTCACGAACAACATCTTGGTGGTCGACACGGGAAAGGAGCGCATCGCCGTCGATTCCGGCTTTGGCGAGAAAATCGGCCCATCCTTCGGCAGCTTTCCCGGCCTCGAAGCGAACCTGCGCCGGGCCGGAATCGCGCCCGAGAGCATAGATCTGGTCGTGACGTCGCACGGTCATCTGGATCATATCGGCGGCTTCGTGACGAAATCGGGCGCGCTGGCGTTTCCGAAGGCTCAGTTCGTCTTTGTCGATACGGAATGGAATTACTGGACCGGGAGCCGATACGAAAGTGAGGTCAACAGTTCGCCGATGCCCGACCAGTTCAAGAAGGGTACAATTGGCGCAGCGCGCGACAACTTGCCACCGGTCGCCAACCGATCCCGGTTCGTGAAGCAGGGCGGCGAAATCGCGACCGGCGTGCACTATGTTGCGGCGCCCGGACATTCGCCGTTCCATGCCGCAATCCTGTTCACCTCGGGCAACGATCAGTTCATCCATATGGGTGACATTGCCCATCACCCGGTGACGAGTTTGCAGCACCCCGAATGGACGCCCATCTTCGACTACGATCCCGCGCAAGCGATCCAGTCGCGCAAGGCCATTCTGGACCGCGTCGCGACCGATGGGATCATGGTGATGGGCTATCATTTTCCGTTCCCGGCTATTGGGCATGTCGTCCGGCGCGACGCGGCATACCACTGGGAAGCTGCCCAGTGGATCTGGTAGCGAGCCGATGACATCGCGGCAGTGCGCTAGGTAGGAGCGCTTGAGAATCGCCGTTGCGACGACCAGTAGCACGTCGCTCTTTCGCTCGCTGACTGATCTGTTGGATACGCGGGCGATCGTCGGCGTATTGACGACCATCTCGCGGACTCCAACGCCGTCGTAGCGCTCATCAGTCTTTTCTGGAAGTCGGGACAAGGGAGAAGAGATATGCTGCCAAGTAACTCACGTTTTCGGCGCTTGTCGCAAGCCGTTCTATCCCGTTCTCAGTTTCTCCAGCTCGCTGCGGGCGCGCTACTCCCGTTGGTCGGCTCGCCCCCGTCGGCTGCTGCCGCCGAAAACCCTGAGTTGGCACAGAACGGTGGCGCGCCCGGGACCAAGGAGGCCGCGGCGTCGGACCGCATGGGGACCATCCTCGTAAGCCAGTTCGGCCCTGTCAAAATTCATTCCTACCTCAGTCCCCTTGATGGCTTTCACGTCAATACGCAGATGATCGAGGGGCCAACAGCAGTCGTCATCTTCGATAGTCAGCTCCTGCTGCCGTATGCCGACGAAGTCGCGTCATACGTGCAGACGCTCGGCAAACCCGTCGACCGGATCATTCTCTCGCATGCGCATACCGATCACTGGGCTGGCCTTCAGGTTCTGACGGAGCGGTTCGCCGACGTCCGTGTGTTCGCCCTGGACGGGGTCGCCGACCCTATCCGCGCCAGGGGCAAAGCGAGACTCGATAGCTTCCGCCCGATATACGGTGACAAGATCGCGACGAGGATCACCGTCCCGACGGAGACGATCACCGAAGGTCTGCAACGAATCGACGGCATCACCTACGACTTCAAGCGCTTCATCGACGCCGAAGCGGATTTGCAGCTTGCCGCCCTGTTGCCCGAGCAGAAAGTATTGATGGCGTTCGACCTAGTGTTTTCACCGAACGAACACGTCTTCACCGTTGTGGATCATTTCGATCACTGGATCATCGTTCTCGAACAGCTCAAGGCGCTCCAAGGCTACGACACGATCACCATCGGGCATGACACGCCCGTCCACCGCTCCGCGATCGACAGCACGATTACCTACGTCAAGCGCGCCAGGGAGATCCATGCGGCTTCCGCCGACGCGAAAACCTACAGCGAGAGCCTAAAAGCCGCGTTCCCCGACCGGCAGCTGGCCAGCGTAGTGGATTTCTCCGCCAAGCTTCTTTACGCCGCGCGTCGCTGAACCGCGCGGACCGGCTTGGGCCGCCGCCATCGCCGCAAGCTACAAGCTGGGTCCAGTCCCATCTTCGACCCTCCTATAAATCGAACAATGGAATTATATCAATCATATAACACAGTCAGATTCGCAGCGCACCGACGGCCAGTATGCCCCGGATCAGATTGAAAAGAGGGCATGGGCGGTTACATGGAGCTTCGGCATCTTCGATACTTTGTCGCCATCGCCGAGTCGGGTAGCTTCACTGTTGCGGCGAAGCAGAGGTTAAATACGGCCCAGCCCTCGCTGAGTCGGCAGATCCGTGAGCTTGAGGCCGAAGTCGGCGTTCAGTTGCTGATACGCAGCAGGCGCGGAATCGAGTTGACCGCGGCCGGCCGCGCGTTTCTGGATCACGCCCGGATTGCGCTGGACCAGGCGGAGGCCGGCCGAGAAGCTGCGCGCAAGGCCGCGCGTCCAGCCAAACCTACTTTCGTTCTTGGATTTCTGACGGGTCAGGAAATGGACTGGCTTCCCGAAGCGATAAACGTTCTACGCGATGAACTTCCAAAGATCGAGATCACGGTTTTGAGCAAAACGTCGCCTTGGTTAGCTGAAGCGCTGACGAGAGGTAAGCTTGACCTCGCCTTCATGCGAGCCGAGCCGGGCATGCCCAGTCTTATGTACCAGCTTGTTACGAAGGAACGCTTAGTTGTCGTTTTGCCGAGGAATCATCGTCTTGCCTTGCTTGAGGAAATCAATCCGCGCGAGCTCGCCGATGAGAATTTCATCACCGTGTCGAGCACTGCCCCAACGGTGAAAGCGGTAATCGACGAGTTCATATCGCGATCGGGCGTCGATATTCACCCCGTTCACGAGGCAGACAATCTCACTATGGCGATGACTCTGGTTGTATCAACAGGTGGAGTGTGCTTGCTGCCAGCTTACGCAGAAAAAATTCTTCCGGTCTCGGTCATCAGCCGGCCGCTCGCGGGCGAAGCACCGACGATTGATTTAGTCGTTGGTTATAGTAAAGCCAACACATCTCAGACGTTGCAACGGTTTCTCTCAAGGGTCGATGATCTCATTTCAAAGGTCGACGACCTTGTTCCTCGTAGTCGGTAAAGACGGACGAGACCTCGAAGGAAAACTCGATGAGAAGAAAAAATAGAGGTACGGAATTGGCGCGTCCAATTGGGTTTGCCGATCGCATATAGCCTCGTTTCGAAATTTCCCGATGCGGATCCGCGATCGATCTGAGCTCGGCAGTGTCTCCGCCTG
The DNA here is from genome assembly GCF_900142985.1 of Bradyrhizobium erythrophlei. Lineage (NCBI taxonomy): Bacteria > Pseudomonadati > Pseudomonadota > Alphaproteobacteria > Hyphomicrobiales > Nitrobacteraceae > Bradyrhizobium > Bradyrhizobium erythrophlei. The sequence continues at coordinate 826,639 of NZ_LT670849.1, read as the reverse complement.
CAGCTCTTTCAACCTGACGTCAGTGGACGATCGGTTAAGCTCGTAAAGGCGCACTTCCCCATAAATCATATCGAGCACGAAACGACGGTCCTCATGGAAGCGCACGTCCATGCCTAGTGGATATGAGAGTAGACCGACAAAGTCTTATCCCCGCGCGCCAGAAAAATTTAACCCTTTGGTGAGACGCCGCCGGAGCGAGGCCAGTGAGTTGCCTCGACCTAGCGTCAGCCCTCGTTCGAGGCTCCGCGTTTTTCGCAGGGGTTCGCGGAGAATTGTGCCGCCAGTTTTTTTGGGGAACTAAGATGAGGACGACTTTCATATCTGCGTTGGCTGTCTTTGCTTGCTCAGTAGCGGGCCACGCCGACGAGCTTTCCGATGCGCGGGTGAAACAACTTAGCGATCAGAATCAGGCGTTGGCCAAGCGCCTTGCGGATCTTGAGAGGCGTCAGCAGAATTTCGAAAAAAAGTCGATGGCAAAAGCCCAGCCCGCCTTCGCGAAAGGGAATCTCAGCGACGCGATGGCCGCCGATCTGCCATACAAGACGGCCCAGAAGGCTCCCGCCCCAGCGAGCGACGATCTGTGCTGGAATGGCGTTTGTCTGTATGGCTCCATGGAGATGGCTCTGACCTATCAGAACCACGGCGCTCCGCTCAGCGTCCTCTCCGGCTCAGCGGTGGATTATCTGATCGGGAAGACGTCCAACGGTCCGTATTTCGGCATCGCCCCCAACGCGATGACCAATTCGAATATCGGTCTCAGGGGAAAGCAGGAGATTGCAGACGGTCTTTACGCCGTGTTCAACCTTCAGACGCTGTTCAATGCGGAGAATGGCACGATTCTCAGCGGGATCGGATCCGTTGCGCAGAACAACGGGTTGTCACTTGCCCAGCAGAACGCAGCTGGCGATTCTTCCAAAGCCGGCCAGGCCTTCAACAACGCGGCCTATGCCGGTCTAAGCTCGGCGAAATACGGTACATTGACCTTCGGTCGGCAATCCACGCTGATCTCGGATGCCGTCGTCAACTATGATCCAATCCCCGGTTCGAATGCCTTTTCGGTGATCGGCTTCCAGGGGCTCACCGGTGGCGGCGGTGCTACCGAGAACCGTACCTTCGACAACTCGTTCGAATATCGAGTGAACGTCGGCCCGGTTCGTCTCGCTGCGGAAACCCAACTTAGGAATGGCGGCAACAGCGGCACCGGCAACGCGTTCCAAGGCAGTGTCGGGTTCGACTATATGGGCTTTTCGTTTGATGCGCTCGGCTCCAAAATAAACGACGCGGTTTCTGCAGCTCCTCTGAGCGCTGCGCAAGTCGCGGCGGCTGCCGCTGCGCCCGTACCGACCGGATTGGGAGCCGTGGCGGCGACAGTATCCGACAACACCGCTTTTATGCTTGTTGCCAAGTACACCATCGGGCCGCTCAGGCTATATGGTGGATATGAGCATATCAATTTTGCCAACCCGAATAATCCGTTGGTGCCCGGCGCATTCCTCGAGGGCGGATACACCATCTTTGCCCCAAACAACACCAACTTCACCACCGACAAGATCTTCCAGGTGTTCTGGGCTGGTGCGAAATATTCGGTCAGGTCCGATCTCGATCTGACGCTTGCCTATTATCACCAAAGCCAGAACAGCTTTGTGATTGGGAATGGCACCAATTCAACGGGTACTTGCAAAACCGCTGTATCAGCTGGCTGCAGTGGAACCTTGGATGCGGTGTCCTTCGTTACCGATTATCGGTTCGCCAAGCACTTCGATGCCTATGCAGGTATCATGTGGTCGCAGGCGCAGAATGGTCTTATCAGCGGCTTCCTTCTCGCGACGCCAGGCGTAAACAAATTATCCGCCTACGACCCCACCGTCGGTCTGCGCTACCAGTTCTGATGGTTCGAAAGCCAGAATACTAAACTAGACGCCTTCGCAAGCGGCCCTTCCTTCCCAGATCATCTTGCTCATAGGAACGAGGCGTGATGCAGTCATGAGTTCATGTTGCTCCAAATTGAACGAAGAAGAGCGAAAACTTTCAAAGGGAGACCGCGTCCATCTGAGCGAGCTTGGTTGCTCTCGTCACCCTCGAGACTCCAGAAAAAAGGGTACGATCGTCGGACAAACGCAGTATCCAAACAGCTTGCGTATCATATGGGAAGGGTCGCGCTGGCCCGTCACGATGCACAGAAATTATCTTCGACTCCTCAAAGAAGAAGTCCCAATGCCATCAATGGACGATCAGGACGCGCGCGGATGAAAAATCCCTGTTTTCCGCGTGGATTTCCCTGTTCTGCGGAAAAAATTCCCTGATAATTTGCTTAGGGAATCCGCTGAAAAGCCCCTGCGGCATAGCGGTTTCATGATCTAAAGCTGCCGCCTAAGGGCTGGAAATCGCGATTTTCCCTGTAAAATTCCCTGTTTGCAGGGAATTTGGCTGGAGACCGGTGCGATCTGTACTGCGTCGCCAGCCAGGCATTCTGACGTTCTGCCAGGCTCCCAAATAACTGCGAAATGAGGCCGGAAATCCCGGCTTTTCGCGAATTCGCTTTGTCTCCAGACTCCCAGTTCGCCGATTTTGAGTCGCCTACGTGAAACACGAGTTGAGAATCATGACGAGTGATACTCGCCTGCATCGACTCTATTCGCGTGCTCGGCTGGACGATCGTGAGGTCAACGAGTTTATCGGGATTTCTCACGGAATTTTAGCAGATGGGGTCGTCACTCCGGCTGAGGTCGAATACCTTCAGAAATGGCTGGTTGCCCACACTGCCGCTATCGAGAATCCGGTCGTTGTTTCATTGCTCGATCAGGTCGATCGGATTCTTGCCGACGGCAGGCTCAATTCGGAGGAGGCTGCCGAGCTATTGATGGTCCTCAAAGGATTTTGCGCCGGCGATTTTGAGCTTGGAGAGCTTATGAAGCCCAGCTCTCTTCCGCTCGACGAGCCTCCGCCAGAAATTGTATTCCCTGGATCCCGCTTTTGCTTCACGGGCACGTTTGCGTTCGGGACTCGGAAGGAATGTGTGGCCGCAGCACATTCAAAGAGAAGCACTTGAGGTAGCCTCACCCAAGAGACACGGTACCTAATTGTTGGAATTTACGCCACCGACAGTTGGCGCAGTCGACCTTTGGCCGCAAGATCGAGAAAGCCGCCGAGATGCGCTCACAGGGCTTACCGATCGCCATCGTGGGCGAACGCCACTGGGTCGAATACATTAGTCGCGACTGAAATGCTGAGAGGTGGATCGGAGGGGATTCGCGGAATGGCCCGTTATGAAATGCGGTGTCCGATGTCAGCCGACAACGTGTTGTTTGGTCAATCCTGCTGACGCTTTTGCTCGCGTCGTGCTCGCCGGCGGGGAAGCCTGAAGCTGAATTTACTAAACAAATTGGGCTTTCGCAGTCCGTTCCCTAGTTGAGACTTGGCTTCGAGGAATCGCCGCGGTGCAGCAGCGGAAGCGTTGGAAGCGAACAATCGCTGCCGCCCGTTGACAGCACGGATGTTTAGTGAAAATCTTTAGCTTAACAATAATACTAAACAACATCTCCGCGACTTCTGTGAAGGCCGGACTGATCTGCGTGCACGACGAAGTGTGAATGGCAGGCAGGCGGGCGATCGCCTGCGATAACAGGGAGGGTGTAATGATCCGAACGATCCGTGCGTTTGGAGCGACGGTTGCGATCGTCGTTTCATGTTTCGCTGGCCAGGCTCCCGCCGAGGCCAAGCAGTTGACCTTGTGTTGGGCGGCCTGGGATCCGGCCAACGCGCTGGTGGAGTTGGGCAAGGACTTCACCGCAAAAACCGGCATCGACATGAAATACGAGTTCGTTCCATGGACGAGCTATGCCGATCGCTTCCTCAACGAACTAAACTCCAAGGGCAAGCTGTGCGATCTTATTATCGGTGACAGCCAATGGATCGGCGGCGCCGCCGAGAACGGCCATTACGTCAAGCTCAATGATTTCTTCCAGAAGGAAGGAATCACGATGAACGATTTTATGCCGGCAACCGTGGTCGGTTATTCCGAGTGGCCGAAGAACACGCCGAACTATTGGGCCCTCCCGGCAATGGGTGACGCGATCGGCTGGACCTATCGCAAGGACTGGTTTGCGAGACCCGAAATCCAGGCCGAGTTCAAGAAGAAGTACGGCCGCGACCTCGCCCCGCCAGAGACCTACGATCAACTGAAGGAGATCGCCGAATTCTTCCAGGGCCGGGAGATCGACGGAAAGAAAGTCTACGGAGCCTACATCTACACCGAGCGCGGCTCCGAAGGCATCACCATGGGCGTGACGAACGTCCTCTACGACTGGGGCTTCCAGTACGACAATCCGAAGAAGCCGTACGAGATGGAAGGCTTTGTCAATTCTCCCGAGGCGGTGAAGGGGCTCGAGTTCTACAAGGCGCTGTACAAGTGCTGCACGGCGCCGGGCCTGAGCAATGCCTACATGTCGGAAGGCCTGGATGCCTTCAAGTCGGGGCAGGTCGCGATGCAGATGAACTTCTTCGCGTTCTTCCCAGGCCTCTACAAAGATCCCAATGTCGGCGGCGACAAGATCGGCTTTTTCGTCAATCCGAAGCAGAAGTATCAGTACACCCAGCTCGGGGGACAAGGCATCTCGGTCGTCTCCTACTCGCCGAACCGGGACGATGCGCTCGCCTACATCAAATGGTTTGCGCAGCCCGATGTTCAGAAGAAGTGGTGGTCGCTCGGCGGCTATTCCTGCCACAAGGCGGTGCTCAACGATCCGAATTTCCCGAAGAGCGCACCGTTCGCGGCGGACTTCCTGAAGTCGATGGACATCGTGAAGGACTTCTGGGCTGAGCCGGCCTATGCCGAACTCCTGCTCGACATGCAGAAGCGCGTGCATGACTACGTCGTCGCCGACAAGGGCACAGCGAAGGAAGCACTCGATCTGCTGGTCAAGGATTGGCAGAAAGTGTTCAAGGAAGAGGGTAAGATCTAGCCAGCCCCGTCTACCCTCTGGATCTCCCGGCTGCGTTGGCCGGGAGATCCGCTCCTTGGGACTTGGTCGTGATCCGTGAATGACAGGTTGACCATGAGCACCCTTGTTGAACGGGCCGTCGCCCGAGCGCCGCGCCGATCGGCGTTCCGGTTGGGCCACATGTCGGACCGCGCCATCGCCTGGCTTTTCATCACGCCGTCGGTGTTGCTGCTGCTTGCGATCAACATCTTTCCGCTGCTGTGGACCATCCAGCTCTCCTTTACCAACTATCGCGCCAACCGCCCGAACGCTCCGCTCAGATATGTCGGTCTCGACAACTATCGCGACATCCTTACCGATCCAGACATCTGGCACGCGATGCAGGCGACCGCGCATTTCGTGCTGTGGTCGATCGTGCTCGAAATGGTGCTCGGCTTTTCTCTCGCGCTGCTGATCAATCGCCGCTTCCGTGGCCACAGTTTCTGGACCACGATGATCCTTTTGCCGATGATGCTGTCGCCGGCGGTGGTCGGTAACTTCTGGACCTTCCTGCTCCAGCCGCAGATCGGCCTGTTCAACAGCGCGGTCGCGCTCGTCACCGGAGCCGATCCGAGTTCTTTCCAGATGATCGGCAACGTGGCGTTAGCGCCCTGGTCCATCATCATGGTCGATGTCTGGATGTGGACGCCTTATGTGATGTTGATCTGCCTCGCGGGCCTGCGTTCGATCCCCGACTACATCTATGAAGCCGCGGAGGTCGATCGCGCGTCTCCCTGGCGGCAGTTCTGGTCGATCACACTGCCGATGGTGATGCCGTTCCTGATGCTCGCCATCCTGTTCCGCGCGATCGAGAACTTCAAGATGTTCGACATGGTCAACCTCTTGACCTCGGGCGGCCCTGGCTCGACGACCGAAGTCGCCTCGATCACGCTCAAGCGCGAGGCGTTCGAGAAGTGGCGGACCGGTTATTCGTCGGCATTGGCAATCATTCTGTTCGTCACTGTGTTCGGCGCCGCCAACATCTATGTCAGGGCTCTTGATCGGGTAAAGCAGCGATGAACACGGCAGCCGCCCATTCCGTCGCCGAGCCGTCGTCGCTGTCCAAGACGATCGGCGGGATCATCGTTGCTACCTACGCCATCATCGCCATCCTGCCGCTGGTGTGGATCTTCCTGACCGGCTTCAAGACCCCGACGGATTCGATCTCCTATCCGCCGAAGATCATCTCCGAGCCGTCGGTTGAGGGCTACGTCAATCTGTTCACGACGCGCTCGCGGCAGACGCCCGAGTTTCTCGCCAGCCTGCCGCCGCCGCAGACCTGGTACGAGCGCCTGGTGCGCTCGCGCAACATGGTGATCGCGGGACCCTCGAAGGTCGTGCCGCGCTTTGTCAACTCGATGGTGATCGGGTTCGGTTCGACCTTCCTCGCGGTGTGCCTCGGCACGATCGCGGCTTATGCGTTTTCTCGCTTCCGCGTGCCACTTGCGGACGACCTTCTGTTCTTCATCCTGTCGACGCGAATGATGCCGCCGATCGCGGTCGCGATCCCGATCTATCTGATGTTCCGCAACCTCGGCCTGACCGACACCAAGCTCGGCATGATCCTGCTCTACACCGCGGTCAATGTGTCGTTGGCGGTCTGGCTGCTGAAGGGGTTCATCGACGAGATCCCACGCGAATACGAAGAGGCCGCCATGGTTGACGGCCATAGCCGTCTGCAGGCCTTCTTCAAGGTTGTGTTGCCGCAGGCCACGACGGGCATCGCCGCGACCGCGATCTTCTGTCTGATTTTCGCCTGGAACGAATATGCGTTCGCGGTGCTACTCACCAGCGGCGACGCGCAGACCATGCCGCCGTTCATCCCCTTCATCATCGGCGAGGGAGGCCAGGATTGGCCGGCGGTTGCTGCCGCAACTACGCTGTTCTTCCTGCCGATCCTGCTCTTCACCATCCTTTTGCGCCGCCATCTGCTGCGGGGCATCACCTTTGGAGCGGTCCGCAAATGAACGGAAAAGCCGTGCGCCGCGCATCCGCATTTCCACGCCTGTTGCGCCGCAGGCCCTGCGAAGCTGTCACCATGACGCTGATTGGAACCGGAGTCGTGATGCTGATGCAACCGTTCTCGCTGGACCTGTACAGCTATTCCTTCCTCATGATCCTGGCGGGCACGCTGGGATTCGTGATCGTTAGCCATTTTCCGGATTAGCGCCATGGCAGGGATCAGGCTCGAGCAGGTTGTCAAATCCTTCGGAGCGTTCTCCGCCGTCAAGGGCGTCGATTTCACGGTGGATGACGGCTCGTTCTTTGTCATTCTCGGTCCGTCGGGTTGCGGCAAGACCACGACGCTGCGGATGATCGCGGGGCTGGAGTTGCCGACTTCCGGCCGCATCCTGCTCGATGGCGAGGACGTGACCGCGCTGCCCGCGTCGGCTCGGGACATCGCCTTCGTGTTCCAGCTCTTCGCGCTCTATCCCCACATGAACGTCCGCCAGAACATCGGCTTTCCGCTGCGCTGCCAGAACTTGCCGCGGGGCGAGATCAGGAGGAGCGTCGACGAAGCCGCGAAGCTGTTGCGGATCGATCATCTGCTTGACCGCAGGGTCGGCGGCCTTTCCGGCGGTGACCGGCAGCGCGTCGCGCTCGGTCGCGCCATTGTGCGCCGGCCGAAAGCCTTCCTGATGGACGAGCCGCTGGGCGCGCTCGATGCGGAGTTTCGTCGGCTGATGTGCAGCGAGTTGCGCGAGCTGCACGATCGCATCGAAGCTACCTCGATCTACATCACTCACGACCAGCTCGAGGCGATGGCCATGGCCGATCGGATCGCCGTCATGAACCAGGGCCGCGTCGAGCAAATCGGCACGCCACAGGAAATCTACGATCGCCCGAGGACGATGTTTGTGGCGGATTTCATCGGCGCGCCGCCGATGAGCTTCCTCCGTCTTCACACCTCACTGCGGCGTGGCGATCGCCTTGTCATGATCGACGGTGCCCCCGTTGAGATGCCCGAGCTGTTCGAGGATCGGGCGGAAGGAAAATTCGCGCTGGGGGTGCGTCCGGAAAACGTATCTTTTGCCGATGGCTCGCAATTGCGAGGTCAAGTGATTGGCGCCGAGTATCTCGGGACGACACAGATCGTCACCGTGACCACAGCGAGTGGCCAGGTGAAGGCGCGGCTGCCGTCCGGCAATCCGGTGCAGGTCGGCGAGACGGTCGGACTGAAGCTGCGCTCTGACCGGCTGTCGTTGTTCGATGCGGCCAGCGGCGATGCGCTGTCTTCATCGCTCCATGCGGGAGGGCATCATGGCTGATGTCTCCCTTGTCGATATCAGCAAGCGTTTCGGCGCGGTGGAGGCGGTCCGCAATCTCTCGCTTTCGATCGCCGACGGCGAGTTCGTCGTGCTGCTCGGGCCGACCGGCGCCGGCAAGACCACCACGCTGCGGCTGATCGCCGGGCTGGAGCGGCCCGATCGCGGCATCGTGGTGATCCGTGGCCGCGATGTCACCAGGGAGGTGCCTGCCGACCGTGACGTCGCTTTCGTTTTCCAGCAATATTCGCTGTATCCGCATCTCACAGTCTACGACAATCTGGCGTTTCCGCTGCGCTCGCCGGCACACCGGACGGACGAGTCTTTGATCCGCCGCCGTGTCCAGCACGTGGCGGAGCTGTTGCATATCGAACAAAAGCTGGGCAATCGTGCGACCGCATTGTCTGGCGGCGAGATGCAACGCGTGGCAATCGGCCGTGCGCTGGTGCGCGAACCTGCCGTCTACCTGATGGATGAGCCGCTGTCCTCGCTCGACGCAAAACTCCGCGCAGAGTTGCGCCTCGAGCTCAAGCGCATCCAGCGCGAGCTTGGCACCACCATTCTCTATGTCACGCACGATCAGATCGAAGCCATGACCATGGCCGATCGCATCGGCGTCATGAACGAAGGCGAGCTGATCCAGCTCGGCACGCCCCGGGACATCTACGAGCGGCCGGAAAGCGCCTATGTGGCGAGCCGGCTTGGGATGCCCACCATCAACCTTGTTCCGGCCGAGGCGCTGGCAGGCCAATCGCCGCCGGAGGCGAGGACCGCAGGCTTGCGGACCGAGCACATCCGGATTTTTCCGCCCTATCACCCGGGGCCGCGCGCGCGGGTATACCTCGTGGAGCATCTCGGCGACCAGAATCATGTTCATCTCAGGCTGGACGCCCATTCGCTGGTCACGCTTGCCGATCCAGCCCAGGAGCTGAAGGCCGGCGATGAGGTCTCGCTTGAATTCAGGGAGCCGCTCTATTTCGATCAGCGCGGCAACCGAATCGTGACCCAGAGGCGGCCTGCATGATGATCGATCGCGACATACGCAAACGCCTGATCGTGGCCGTGGCCAACCGCATCATCGCCGGCGCGGAGGAGTTGACCGATCTCGACCGCGCCATCGGCGATGGCGATCACGGCTCCAATATGCGTCGCGGCTTCGAAGCCGTGCTCGCCGCGGCCGATGTGCTCTCCGACAAGAGCTTTGGCGAATACTTGACGGCAGTCGGCATGACGCTCGTGATGAAGGTCGGTGGCGCCTCCGGTCCGCTCTATGGCACGCTGTTCTTGTCGCTCGGCAAGTCGCTTGCCGATGACGTGAGCCGGGAGCAGGTGGCGGACGCTTTCGCGGCCGCGATCGAGGCAGTCAAGGCGCGGGGGAAATCCGATGTCGGCCACAAGACCATGCTCGACGTGTTTCACCCCGTGCTCGGCGCGCTGCGCGGTGGCGGGGACGGGCTGCCGGAAAGGTTGAAGGCGACAGCCCGGCGCGCGGCAGAGGATACGATCCCGATGAAGGCCATTCGCGGGCGCGCTTCGTTTCTCGGCGAACGTAGCGTCGGACACATGGATCCGGGCGCGCGTTCCTCCGAACTGATCGTGGATGCGGTCGCAGACGTCATGGAAGGTTGTGCATGAACAAGAACGTGGGAATCGTGATTGTGTCCCATTCGGCGGATGTTGCCCGCGGCACCGCGATGATGGTCGAGCAGATGGTCGGCCGCGAGGTACCGCTCGGTTGGTGCGGCGGAGATCCGGATGGCGGACTCGGCACCAATGTCGAAGCGATCATGGCCGCGATCGACAAGGCCTGGTCGGAAAAAGGCGTCGCCATCCTTGTCGATCTCGGAGGTGCCGAGACCAACAGCGAGATGGCGATCGAGATGTTACCCGAAGCGCGCCGCGGCCGTGTCGTGGTTTGCAATGCGCCGGTGGTCGAAGGCGCCGTGATGGCGGCAACCGAAGCGGCGTCCGGCGCGACACTGGAGGCTGTGCGCAGCACCGCCGAAGAGCTGACGCCGGCTTGACGCGAGACAATCCCCATGAACAAGCACAAGGCATCGGTTCTTATGCGCCACGAGGTCGGGCTCCACGCCCGGCCTTCGGTTAAGCTGACCAAGCTTGCCAAGGCGTTCGAATCGAAGATCGACCTCGGGCTCTCGCCGGACGGTCCCTGGGTCGACGCCAAGAGCATCGTCAAGGTCATGGCAACGAAGGCGCCGAAAGACTCGACCATCTATTTTCGTGCGGAGGGCAAGGATGCGAAAGCGGCGCTGGACGCGCTGGTGATGCTGGTCGATGGAGATTTCCAGGATGGACCATAGGACGTCTCGCGCGCCACATCGCATCGAAGGCAGGCCCGCCGCCCCGGGCATCGCCGTGGGGCCGCTGCTGCGGCTCGTTACGGCGAAGTCTGTTGCGCGCAAGTCGCGCTCCAAAGCCAGTGAGCAGCAAGCCCTCGTGGACGCGATCGAGACCTCCAGGCTTGATCTGACCGTGCTCGCCGGCAAGCTAAAGGACGAGGACGCCGAGGCCATCCTCGCGTTCCAGATCGCACTGCTCGACGACGAGAACCTCGCCGCTCCCGCCTTTGCACTGATTGCCGGAGGCGAGGCCGCCAATCGGGCGTGGCTTGCCGCCATCGACCCCGAGATCGCAACCTACGATCAGGCCGACGATCCCTATTTTCGCGCCCGTGCATCCGACCTGCGTGACCTCCGCGACCGGGTGCTACGGCGGCTTGCCGGCGAAGTCGATCAGGCCGTGCCGTCCGGCGTTATCGTTGCGGCGGAAGATATGCCGCCGTCGGTATTCCTTGCCACCGAGTGGCGCGACGGCGGCCTGGTATTGCGGCGCGGCAGCCCGTCGAGCCATGTCGCGATCCTCGCGCGCTCGCGCGGCGTGCCGATGATCGTCGGCGTCGACATCGATCATCTTGAGAGCGGGGTCGATGCCGTGCTGGATGGCGACAAAGGGGCGTTGATCATCAATCCAAACGCCGCGTTGCGTGCAAACTATCACCGGCGTCTTGTCGAGCAGGCGGCGGCGCGGCAGTCGGGGTCAGCGTTCAGCGGCCCAGTGTCGACGGCAAGCGGTGAGCAGGTCCAGCTGATGATCAATGTCACAGGCCTCGCCGAGCTCAAGCAGATGAATCCGTCTCAGGTCGACGGCATTGGCTTGATGCGGACGGAGTTCCTGTTCCAGGAGCGGGAGGCGTTGCCGACCGAGGAAGAGCAATACCAGGTCTACCGGCAGATGGCGGAATGGGCCGCTGGCAAGCCGGTGACCATTCGCACGCTGGATGCCGGCGGGGACAAGCCGATCGCGGGCCTGACAGAGGCCGGCGATCTCAATCCATTTCTCGGCGTGCGCGGCGTGCGGCTGTCGCTGAAGCGGCTCGACGTCTTCCGCGTTCAGCTCAGGGCGCTGGCGCGCGCTGCGGTGACAGGAAATCTGAAGGTCATGATACCCATGGTGACGGTACCAGAAGAGCTCGATCGGTGCCGTGACCTCTTTCGCAGCGTCGTCGGCGAGCTGAACGACCAGGGGGGCGCGGCGGCGATGCCGCCGATCGGCATGATGGTCGAGGTCCCGGCTGCCGCGATTGCGGTTGAGGATTTCAATGCGGACTTCTATTCGATCGGCAGCAACGACCTCATTCAATATGTCATGGCTACAAGCCGCGACGAGCCGCAGCTCGCCGATCTCGCGCGTCCCTCGCGCGCGGTGTTCCAACTCATCGCTCACGTGGTGGATCATGCGAGGCGCCGCGGCCGGGAGGCGAGCCTGTGCGGTGACCTCGCGGGCGATCCGCAGCAAGTCGCCTCATTGCTTGACCAGGGCTTGCGCAGCTTTTCGGTAGCGCCGGGAGCGCTTGGACCGGTGAGAGGTGCAATCTCCCGCTATTCGGGCAAAGCCTAAATGAGCACGCAAGCGACTCCGGAAAATTCGCAAGATCTGATTGCGGCCTACAAGACCATCCTGCGCGACATTCTCGATCGCCGGCCATCCGGCATGCGACAACGCCTGGCGGAAGCGCTCGGCAAGAATCGCAGCTTTATCACCCAGATCGCCAACCCGGTCTATCAGACGCCGATTCCCGCGCAGCATCTGAATGCGATCATCCAGGTCTGCCATTTCTCGGCGCAGGAAAAGGAGCGGTTCCTCGCCGCTTATCATCGCGCGCATCCGCGGCGGCTGTTGCTCCTGAAGGAACGCGAGCGGAGCAGGCGGCTCACCTTGATGCTGCCCGATCTCGGGAGCGAGCAAAAGAATCACAAGCTCGACACGCTGTTGAGCGAATTCGCGGAGAAGATCGCAAGGCTGATCGAGGATACTTAAAAAAGCAGGGAGGGAGGGATGAAGAAGCTGATCAATGCCGTCGAGGACGTGGTCAAGGAAAGCCTTGCGGGATTTTGCAGTGCGCATTCCGACATTGTTCGCCTAGGCGAAGCCGCTCCCTTTGTGCTGCGCCGTCATCTCAAGCGAGGCAAGGTGGCCCTGGTATCGGGCGGCGGCTCGGGACACGAGCCGCTCCATGGCGGATTCGTCGGGGAAGGCATGTTGGACGCCGCCGTTCCCGGACAGGTCTTTACCTCGCCCACGCCGGATCTCATCATTGCGGCCATCGAAGCCGCCGACACCGGCGGCGGGGTGCTGTTGATTGTGAAGAATTACGAAGGCGACGTCATGAACTTCGATATGGCGCGAGAGATGTCCGGGAAATCGGTCGCGACCGTGATCACCGACGACGATGTCGCCGTCGAGACCTCGACTTATTCCACTGGGCGGCGCGGGGTGGCCGGCACGCTGATCGTGGAGAAGATCCTGGGTGCGGCGGCCGAACAAGGCAGGAGTCTTGCCGAGCTGAAGGCGCTCGGCGATCGCGTCAACGCCGCGACGCGCTCGATTGGCATCGCGCTGACGAGCTGTACCGTTCCCGCGGCCGGCAAGCCGACCTTCGAGCTAGGCGATGACGAGATGGAGGTCGGCGTCGGCATCCACGGCGAACCGGGACGCCGGCGGGTCAAGCTCAGGCCGGCGAAAGAGATCGCGGCCGAGATGGTCGGCGCTATCACCGCCGATCTTGGCGCGCGGGCGAGGGGAGACGTGATCCTGTTGATCAACGGCTTCGGTGGCACACCGCTGTCCGAGCTCTACCTCATGTACAACGACGTCCGCCACGGCGTCGAAGCCGCCGGCGGCACCGTCGCTCGGTCACTGGTCGGCAATTTCGTTACCTCGCTCGACATGGCCGGCTGCTCGGCGACGGTGTCGCTGCTCGATGAAGAATTGAGGCGCCTCTGGGATGCGCCCGTTCATACAGCCGCGCTGCGCTGGGGAATTTAGAATGTGCGCTTCAAGGGCTTACGACTAAACTCTTTGGACGAGATATCGCAGGCTTGGCTGGTTTGGGGAAGGCGGTAGCGTTCCGCTGACTCGAACCTCGACTAGGCGCAAAGAGCGCGAGATAGGCCAAGCGGATGTCGTCACGCGCATTGTTCAAGCCATAGCCGCTGGACGGCCGACGTTGAACCCGAACGTTGGGCGAGGTTGTGGCCGTTGCGCGGCGGATAGCAGGTAGTGCAACGAAGCACTATGATCGTGTGACGGATGAGTTTTATCGTCCCAGTGATCCCGAGATACAGCGGTACCTCGCCGCAGCATCGGATTGGATTAGCCGCTACAACACTTCACCGCCGTCACAGCGAAAATCACTTCTGTTAGACAAACTTGGCTTCGTCGGTGATGGTGTCGAAGTTAGGCCCCCATTCTTTTGTGACTACGGCTTCAACATCAAACTCGGTGCTGGAGCGCTCATCAATTTCAACTGCGTCATCCTGGATGTGGTCGAAGTTTTGATTGGAGACCGCCCACAAATTGGGCCGGGCGTTCACATCTACGCCGCAGATCATCCACGCGACGAAGCCGTGCGAAAAGTAGGACTTGAGCTTGGCCGCCGGGTTCGCATTGGCCGGGACGTCTGGATCGGTGGAAACGCCGTTATTCTCCCGGGCGTGAGCGTTGGTGACAACGCGATAATTGGGGCTGGTGCCGTCGTCACGAAGGATGTTCCAACTGGTGCAACCGCTGTTGGAAATCCAGCAGGGATCCTATGAGGCCGACGTATTCGAGGAGCCACTTGTAACCTCGACAGCATCGGGACTGCTCACGCCCTTGTGATCCATTCTTTGTTCTGGCTTGTAACGAGTGACGGTCTCTTTCGAAGTTCAAAGGGCCACGACCGTTGCCAATTGGAAAATGTCCTCAAGGAGATTCTGCAGCATGATTAAGCGCGCCGCCATTATCCTGTCAGCCGTGACCTTGTCATACGGGCTCGCGTTGGCACCCAAGGCTTTCGCCGACGACATGAAGAAGGACTCGATGTCGAAGGAGGACTCGATGTCCAAAGACTCGATGAAGAAGGACTCGATGTCGAAGGATTCGATGTCCAAAGACGCGATGTCCAAGGACTCGATGTCGAAGGACGGCATGAAAAAGGACGAAATGAAGAAGTAAGGGCATTCCCCAGCGGGCGCGCCCTAAGATGGGCGCGCTCGCTGTACGTCCATGGTGCGCCAATGACCGATCTCATACTCTCGCTGTTCGCCGGCATGCTGACAATCGTCGCGCCCTGTACGCTACCGGTGCTCCCGATTCTGCTGGGAGCGTCAATCGGCCAGCGCGCCGGCGCCCGACCGGCTCTTATCGCGGCGGGTTTTGTGCTGTCGTTCGCCTTTGTGGCGCTTGCGTTGAACGCGGTTGCGACCGCTCTGCGCTTTGACCCCGACACGCTGCGCAAGGCGGGACTTGCACTCCTGCTGGTTTTCGGCGCGTTGATGATCTGGCCGGCTGCATTCGAGCGGGTGACGGCTAAACTAGCGAATGCTGGCCTTGCGGTGCAGGGGACAACGGCGGCCCAAACGAATCTCGGCGGCTTCATTCTCGGCACAACGCTCGGGCTTATCTGGACGCCTTGCTCAGGCCCAGTGCTGGGAGCGATCCTGACCGCAATTGCAACGTCGCCCGACCACGCCCACGGAGCGCTACTGCTGCTGACCTATACCGTCGGCGCGGCATTGCCCATGCTCGGCCTCGCTTATGGCGGACAGGCAATCTCGACAAGACTGAGAAGCCTTGCCCCTTACGCCGGGCGGCTGCAACAGGCCTTTGGCGCCGTCGTCATCGCGTTCGCGTTGAGCGCGTTTCTGCAATACGACGCAATCGCGCTCGCCTGGCTCGGTCAATTCATTCCGGAAACTCACTTCGGCCTGTAACGCAAAGGAGCTTGATATGATCCAATCGCGCAGAACCGTTCTCACCACAATCGCTGGTCTCGCCGCGGCCGCTCTGGCGGCGCCAGTATTAGCCGGCGATAATCGCAAGCTCCTTCAGGTGGCCGACGCCCGTGCTACGGCGCCTGATTTCGTCGGCATCACGAAATGGTTCAACTCGGCGCCGCTCTCGATCGGTGATTTGCGGGGCAAGGTGGTGCTGGTCGATTTCTGGACCTATGGCTGCTACAACTGTGTCAACACGCTGCCCTACGTGACCAAGCTCTACGAGACATACAAGGACAAGGGGCTTGTCGTCGTCGGCATCCACACCCCCGAATTTCCATTCGAACGGTCGGCCGGCAATGTGCAGGCTGCCCTGAGACGCCACGGTATCACCTATCCGGTGGCGCAGGACAACGAGTCGGCGACCTGGAACGCATGGCGCAATCAGTACTGGCCGGCCCAATATATCGTCGACCAGCGCGGCAACGTCGTGTTCAGTCATGCGGGCGAAGGTCAATATGATGAGATCGAGCACGCAGTCCGGCGTCTCCTGAGCGCGACAAGCTAGGCGGCTGTCGTCGAGGGAATGGAGCAAGTTGCCTTCGAGGTCATCCGCGGAGGCGAGGCGCGGGCCAAGATGATCCCCTTGAACCGCGAGGATCCCTCGGCCCTCGACCAGTGCTTCGTTGATCTGAAACCCGCATTGGCGGAAGCGGTCCGCGACCATTCGGCACTCTAAGCGTGAAATAATATCCCTTCGTGGGGGTACATGTTGGGGCTAGCCCGCAAAGAAAAAAGGAGTTCTCTGATGACGCGTTTCGCACTCTACGTTGAACTGAAGGCAAAGCCAGGTCGGGAGGAGGACGTCGCGTCTTTTCTTGCAAATGCACGAAGCCTCGTCATGGCAGAGACGGGCACGATCGCCTGGTTTGCCGTGCGCTTCGACAAGACGACGTTCGCGATCTTTGACGCATTCAACGATGAATCCGGACGGACCGCCCATCTGAACGGCGCGGTCGCCGCGGCGCTCATGGCGAATGCGGCTGATCTGCTTGCCGTGTCCCCCGAGATTCGCCAACCAACCGTGCTGGCCGACAAGCTTCCTGCTTGACCGCGGCCTCCACGTCAGTGGTCCGCTCGTGGTTCCCATCACAGCGAAGCCACTCAAGGTCTCAGGCGCACCACCGGCCATGGCCCACAAGGCTCCAGTCTCCACGCTCACGCCGTTGACGCAAATGGACAGGGACCTGACTTTAGCCATTTTGGCTCTCGACGCTTACAACGAGGGCTATAAACCTGGCATGCTGCTGCCCAGTGGTTCTGGTTCACGGCGTCAGCGCGAAACCGTTTCGCTCGGCATGATGACGAGACTTATGCGATCATGACCTACTGTTAGCATCAACGGCTTGCCCTTGATCACGGGAACGACTTGCGGAAACGTGTGCAGGACCTGCAGCCATCCACCATCGAAATAGCTGTCGGGGTGGTTGGAAAAGGTAACGCCCTCGCCGAGGTCCAGCTTGATCCATTGTACAACGCCGGCGGCTTCACCGTCCTCGTTCACAGGAATGGCAAGCCTGCACATGAACGGAAGGTGTTTCTTTGCAGTCAGGTCGATCCGGACCAGCTCGAAATCGTCTGTTAGCCTCCGCCACGAGGTCATGATGCCATGAACGGGCAGTCGCGGCGGCGAAAGCGCGGCAAACGGCGAAATGTCAAATCCCGACACTTCATTCACAAAGGCATATTTGTCGAGTGCCGTGCTACCAACCACACATCCGACGGCCGTCGCGGCGCGGGGGATGATGGTCGCGTCCTCGCGCAACAGTCGCGCATGCGCATCTTCAAATGTATCCAGCACGTTCTCTGCCAGAAGATCGCTGGATATGATCTCCGAGACCAGAATGTCGGCTCGGTCGTCGAGGTCCTTGTCAACGATGAGTTCGGTAGACGCTTTGTTGACGACCTTTATCCGGTCGTCAAATCCGTTCAGCCCGACGATACGTTCTGCTGCTTCAGCGATGAGCGGCACCTTCTCGCAAGCGACGATATTCTGGGCCCCTGCGCGCGCGGCCATCATCGACAATAGGCCGCTGCCTGTCCCGATGTCCAGAATTCGCGCGAGCCGACCTTTCCTTGCGACCGCGGCTCGGATGGCGCTGTCAAATGCATCGTTTCGGTGGGTGTCGTTTAACATCCGCACGTGCCAGAAGGGGACGATGACAGAGATCAGCCGCCGCAGTTGGTGCCGCACATACAAGTTTTCCGGATTGCGCTTCAGCACCTGTCGAAATACGACGACTGCTTCATGTGAACGCCCGCAGTCCGCGAGCGAAACACCAAGATTTGTCAGAACCAGCTCATCGTTCGGAGCGACCTGACGGGCAGCTTCGAAACAAGCAACGGCATCCTGGGTCTTTCCCAGACGATGCAACGACAAGCCCCTTGCGATTAGTGCGTCGCGATCTCCGCGGTTGATCGGGAGCGACGCCTCTAGGCTGTCAATGTCAAAAAGGGGCTTGGGATCGGTCATCGGATCGTGTTCGTGCACGTGATGACATACGCCGCGGGTTGGGTAGGCGTTACGCGAGTAGTAACGCCTGATTCACCAAATTTGTGCCAGGGAATTCTGGGCAACCAACCTCAACGGTTTTGCCCGACTTAACTTCCGGATCGGTCTGTCGCGGTGCTGACCAGCGGCTGGCCACTTCCGCTCGGCCGCGATGATCGGCACCGTAAGCCGGCGGTGCGCCCCGCTTTGTGCGATTGCTACAAACAGAAGCTAGTTGCGCGGAAGGCCTGACATTCGCGCGCCGGGCTTCACATGCCGCCCGCACCCCCAGCTTTTCGATCAGGATCATCATTTATCCGGGGAGGCCACGTCGCACAGTCGATGGCTCGGAAGCAGGTCGCGTTTGCCCGATCAGTTGACCTTGGATCGCTAAAGCTGGGGCTCGCTTGGATTTTCTTGGCCTTCTCTTTGTCGCTGTCGTTTGTGGCGGCCTTGGCGAGTGTGACCATGGGAACGGTCACTAGCGCCGCGGCGCAAGTGGCCAACGTCAAAAATAGGGTCGCAGAGTTTCTCATGTGTCTCTCCTACGTGATCGGAGCAGGCTTAAGGTTAAGGTTCGCTTCGACAAAACAAATGTCGCAGTGGAAATCGAACCAGTTTGCAGATTTTGGATCTGACCATCACTCCGGAGCGCCAAAGAAGCGCACCGGCCTTGGTCAAAGCGCACTACGTCCCATTAAATTCGCGATTCCAATTCGCTTGTTACGGAGCCGTCGCAGAATTTGCGCATCTGCCGATCACGTTAAAGCGACCGCTGCGCCGTGTATCAGGAGCCACAGAGCTAACGAGGTGATCGAGAGAAAACAGCCCGGGCTCGGAGCGATGACCAAAGGAAAACAAACGGCCCAGGCGCCATGTTTCGGTCAGGCATCGCTTGTTCTCGTGGGGAGGAGCTATTGTGCTGCCATCACCGCTTCCATCTCTGAGATTGGTACGACGCCACCGTGCCCGCCCGCGATACGGGCCGGCGCGATGTGGCGTTGCTTGAGCGCCTCGTAGAAGGAGACAAACATTTCCGTGCGGTCCTTGTCGCGGACCGGCGAGTACAAGTCGGTCACCCAAACAATATTATCGCTGACAAGGTGTGCCATTAGCATGCCGTCGGCGTGCGGATTTGCAATTTTGTAAAGTTCGATGTCGCCAGATTCATCCTTTAGCGTCATGTGGTCGGAAAATTCAATAATATTGGCCGGCTTTCTGCTCTTCTGAAGCTCGTCGGGCACGAGCTTATGCTGGAGCTGAAACACGGTTTCGAAGTGCTTCTTGTTTGGTGCGGCGACGACGATGGACGCTCCCTCGGCCACGTAGGTCCGCGCGCCGCCCGTGTGGTCGTTGTGGTGATGCGTGAGCACCAGATACTTGACCGGCTTGCCCGGATACTTCGCTTTCGCCGCATCAATGGTCCAGCGCGATTGCCATTCGTTGATCGGAGCATCGATGATAACGAGATGATCTTTTCGCAAAATAATAAGGCTGTTGTGGCTGCCCCCGGTCGCAAATTGCACGTTGGGCGAGAGCTCGATCAGCTTCAGGCCCGCTGCCGACGCTGGAAAATTGACCGCATCGCTGTCGAGAAAGCGTCCGAGGAAAAGACGCCGTATCACCCATTGGTAGGGCACCGACGCCGGCATTTTCGCTTCTCTTTGGTTTTCGTCGCGAATCGCGAACGTATCAGCCGGGATTGTCGGATTCACCTTGAAGTCCTTGACGTCCAGGTGACCGACCTTGATATCGTTGACTTTGTACGTCTGCGAGTATGCAAACTTGATCCCATCAACCGACCGCCAATCGGCGAATACGAGGTCGTAGATCATGTCCCCGTAGACCCAGTCGTCGTCAAAAGAGCGGACTGCGGCCGGCAGCTTGGTCGAGGGATCGAACAAGATGGCGAACTTGAAGTTGCCGTCGGAGAAGGCGACGGACGGCAGCGACTTGCCGTCGAGGGTTTGGTTGGACAACGAAGAAACCGTCGCCGGCGCATCGAGCGCTTTCAGCAGGAGGTTAGGAAGGGCCCGTTCAAGCTCGCGCCGATAGGAAGCGAACCTGATATTCGACATCGGAACCTCGCTGCTTCCTGCGGATACAGCGCCGTATTTCGACGTGACGATTTCGCTATATTTCTTCTCCTCGACGAACGGATACTCGAATTTGCGCTCCCAATCCGTCCGCGATGTGTCGTTGTCATTTTTCCAGGTGAAAGTGATTTTGGAGTTGCCGATGAGCCGGGGTTCGCCATCGGCGACGTAGCTTTGCTGAGGCTCCCAGAATTGCGCGTCAGCCTTGAACGTCAAGCTTTTCATGGCACGCAGCGCATCGGCGCCACCAATGGCGCCCACCGCCTGGTTGACGGCGTCGACCGGCGACGTGCTCTGCGCGCGCGCAGCAATCGGCGCCGCCAGTGTCGCCAGCATGAAGCTGCCGCACAAAAAGAGAAGTTTCATGAAGTTTCCTCCCCAACGCGCACGGCTGAGCGGTCGCGCGGAAAATTCGCAGGCGATAGCGTAACGACCAGGGATAAACTCGCCACCTAACGATTGCGTGAGACAGGTGTTTGGTCTGCGATCGCGACAGGGATGCGGCCTTGAATGCGGGGTGCCCGTCGTGTGATCGCCGACGCCAGCCTCCGATGTGGTGCACCGCGAAGAAACTTTTCTGAAAAGGGTGCGTAACAAAGCAACCCTAAGCGACGTAGTAACGCATCGACCTTGTCAAATGTGCAAGCCCCGTCGAGAGCACAGCCCTTGGGAGCATCCGTTTCATGTCTCGCTCTTTGTTGATTGTTTCGTTGGTCGTCATCGGTTCGTCGTGGGTCTCTTCCGCATGTGCTGAGCCTCTTTCGACAAGAAGACAAATCTCCCTCGCAATCGCCTTGGAGGCGGCCGCCGAAGCGGTGGCAACGTGTGAGAGGACTGGCTATCACACCACGGCCACGGTTTTGGACGCGTCCGGCGCCATCAAAGCTGTGGCGAAGGGCGATCTGGCGCCGCCCCATACCATCGATAGCAGCCGCGGAAAGGCTTATGCGGCAGTTTCGCTTGGGCCCAACTTCAGCGAAAATACGACGAGTGCGATTGTTGCCAGAGTCTCCGGCGGACCGGCCTTCGGGCCGCTGCAACATCTTCCGGGCGTGTTTCTGGTGGCCGGCGGAGTCGTCATAAAGTCAGGCGATGAAGTTATTGGTGCGATCGGAGTTGGTGGCGCCCCGGGGGGCGACAAAGACGAGGTCTGCTCACAGGCCGCCGTCGCCAAAATCGCCAATCGCTTGCAATAAATATCCACCGCAAGCTCGCTACAGAACGGAAGCTACGGAAGGTATTTGCGTTGTTATGAACAGCGAAGCATAGATTAGAATTACGAAAATAATTCCGTAGATCGTGAGCGATCGGACGACGTTAGAGCGCAAGAACGCAGCATCGGCGCTCCTCGCTTGGCTTTCCTCGCTCCCCTCCAAATTGGAAAAGCTAAGTGAAATCGAAAGATCGTTTGACGGCGAGAAGGTTCGTCTTCACGGCGGGGATTGTCGCGAAGCTCTGTCATGGGCGAACTGACGACGTCCTCTGTGGATGGCCCCCGCGTTGCAAGAGCTAAATTGACGCAGTGGCATTGGTCGGGTGCAGTCTTCTGTTCGGCCTACTGATGCAGTCAGTTGAGACTGCTGGCCCTGATGGAGTCCGCGAACAAGGTCCCATTCTGCTTAACAGGCTATGACGCCTCAGACATCGCTTGGGTTGTCCCAGTTCCCGGTCTGACCGGTCTGCCGTCACATCGCATCGCGCTCGCAACCTCGTGAAGCTGATCTCCTTTTCAGCTAAACCTTGTGTCGTTGTTTATGAAGCCAACGCTGGCCGGTGGCCGACGCGATAGGTGTCGCCACGTGCCATGATTGCCCAGATGATCCGCGCGGTCTTGTTCGCCATCGCGACGGTGGCGACCCTTGTAGGCTTTCGGGTGAGCAGATCCGCCAGGCGAGGATCGACTGTGGGATTGTGCCTTGCACGGCGCACGCGTGACGTCATGCCGACAATGAGCAGCTTGCGCAGGTATTTGTCGCCCATCTTGGTGATCCGACCGAGCCGCTCTCTGCCACCGCTCGACTTCTGAAGTGGCGTCAGTCCCAACCAGGCAGCGAACTGCCGCCCCGAGCGGAACTGATGCGGATCGGTGACCGATGCGGCAAGTGCCGTCGCGCCGACCGGCCCAATGCCTGGGATGGTCATCAGACGACGTGCAACATCGCTGCCACGTAGCCAAACGGCCAGATCACGATCAATCTCGCGAAGCCGAATGTGGGTGTCGAGCGCCTGCCGTGACAGTGTAGCGACGATCCTGGCAGCTTCCATCGGCACCTCAAGCGCTTTGCCATCGACGATCTGCCGCGCCATCAGTAGCGCCCGTTCCAGCCCCCTGGGGATGTCGACGCCAAATTCGGCCAGTAGACCGCGGATCATGTTGATCAGCTGCGTACGCTGCTTGACCAGCAAATCTCGCGTCCGGTGCATCGACAGCGCCGCCTGTTGCTCGGGTGACTTGACCGGCACGAACCGCATCGTAGGCCGTGTTACCGCCTCGCAAACCGCTTCAATTCAGGGGCGAGTGGAGACGGGCCTTGCACCGACACGGTTAGAACTCGAAATCACCGAGGGCGTGCTGGTCGAGGATTTCGCCCGTGGCCTCTCGATCCTGCGGCGTCTAAAGGCGCTTGGCGTTCGCATCGCAATGGACGACTTTGGCACCGGATATTCCTCATTGTCGTATTTGCAAGCGTTCCCGTTCGACAAGATCAAGATTGACCAGTCATTCATATCGAATGTGAAGAGCAACCCGCAATCGGCCGCCATTGTGCGTGCCGTCATTGGGTTGGCACATGGACTCGATCTACCAGTGCTGGCGGAGGGCGTTGAGACAAAGGCCCAGCTCGATTTTCTTGCGGCCGAGACCTGCAATGAAGTGCAGGGCTATCTGATGGGGCGGCCACATCCGATTTTGGAATATTCCGAACTTACCGGCTGCAATGACGCGGCGGAGGCAAGCCAGCTCATCGCCTGAACATTCCGCCCCTGCGGCGCGTGACCGACTTTTTCATCGACGGTACGTAGAAAAAGTGCCTCGTGGCATTGCTCGCGAGTGCCTGGCGCAGTTAGGGGAGACGTATGTTGCGAAACCTTGGTGTTCGCGAAGAGCCTTCACGCGGGGCGAGCGCGCGGATCGCGACTAGGACCGCGTGCGCGCGCAGCGCGGGCTCTTGCCTGTCGCGCGTCGAAAGGCACGACTGAAATTACTCACCTCATTGTAGCCCAGACGGGCTGCGACATCGGAAACTCGCGCATGGCCCTCGCCGAGCCATTCCATCGCCTGCTGATGCCGGACTTCGGCGACCACTTTGCGAAAGCTCGTCCCTTCCTCGCGGAGCCGCCGATCTAGCGTTCGCGTCGAGCAATTACCCGCCGCCGCAGCCGCCTTCAAATTCGGCGACGCGTATTCGACACTTCTGATCCAGTCCTCGGTCCAACCGCGCCAGGAATTGCGGGCCTGCAGCCGCACGAGCTGTTGCCGGCATGTGCGCTCGGCCCGGCGAAAGGTCTGAACATTGGCCATGGCCGGCCGCTTGTCGAGGTCCGCGTTCGGCAGAAAAATCCGGACAAGATCTGGCATGTCGGGGAGAAATTCGATTCCGCCAGGAGCCATCTCGAAATATCGGCGGGCATGGCGCGGCCGCTCGGCTCCGAACGTCATTGTCACCGGCGAAAGTGCGGCAGCGAGAGGGCGGCTCAGTTGCGCGTGGAAGGAGCCAACGAGAATATCGGCGTGCATGAGCCTTGTCTCGGAGTTCAATGCGCAGGCGGCGAGGAATCGGATCGTGCCGCCCGATCCACCTCGCGTGTAGACCATCTTGTAAAGCCCGCTGATCAGGGGATAGTGGCGCTCCACGACCCGCAGCGCCGCATCGACGCTCGGTGCGCTCATTGCCGCGAGGCCCAAGGCTTCATGTGCGGTGGCTGGTATGCGCAAGCCCAGTTCGAGGCCAACATCGGAGCGCCCAGTCCGCTCCCGCGCGATCAGCAGAAGATCATCGAGCTGTCGCGGTGTGATGAACGCTTCTGCCGAGGATAGGGACGCACGATTGATTCGCGCAGCGCGCAGCAGGCTCGCGAGACCGGGCTTGTCCCGCGCGGGCAGCGCGTCGGCAAGGCAACGCACATAGCGGATTGAGACAAACAGAGAGGGATGCATCGCGTCCTCGGCGAGAAATGATAATTTATTGGCGAATTCTGACAAGTTCAAATTCGTCAGATCCGGCACAATGCCCCTCAGGTCGAACGCTGGGGCCAAATCAAAACGGAGAAAGCGATGTTCTTTGAGCATGTCGAAGCGAGCTGCATTTCCGACGAATCCATGCCCTGGATGCCGCTGGGCCTTGCGCCTGGCGTCGAGGTCAAGTTCTTCAAGGCCGATCCGATCCGGGGCGAGGTCATCGCCTTGCTGAAGGCGCCGGCAGACGCCAAATTGCCGCGCCACCACCACAGCGGGACCGTCGTCGTCTACACCTTGAAGGGCAAGTGGAAATACAAGGAGCACGATTGGGTCGCGGGTCCGGGCAGCATCGTCTACGAGACCGCCGCGTCGACTCACGCGCCGGAAGCCGTGCCGGAGGGCGGGCCTGAGGTCGTTGTCCTCAACATCGTCAGCGGAGATCTCGTCTATCTCAACGACGACGACAGTGTGATGGCCACGGCGAATTGGCGATCCGCCGCCAAGCAATATTTTGGCTATTGCAAGAAAAACGGCATTGAGCCCCGTGACATCACGGCGTTCGCCTAAAAGGAACGTCATCCGACTCGACGCCTGCGATCACGCCTCGGCAACCGATGAGGAGCAAACATGGATCAGGTCACCGTCGCCGGATCAGGCGTCTTGGGCTCTCAAATTGCGTTCCAATGCGCATACAAAGGCTGCGACGTGCGCATCTACGACATCGATCCTGCTGCCGTCGCGCGGCTTCCGCATAAGTGGCGCGAGCTGAGCGCCGCCTACCGGAAGGATTTGAAGGCCGACGACGCCGCGATCGGCGCGGCCGTCAACCGGCTCCGGGCGGGATCGGATCTTGCCGAAGCAGTCCAAGGGTCGGATCTGGTGATCGAGGCCGTGCCCGAAAGCGTCACGGTGAAACGCAGCTTCTATGAGGCGCTTTCTATCGTCGCGCCCAAGACGACGATATTCGCGACCAATTCATCGACGCTCCTTCCAAGTCAGCTTGCGCAATTCACGGATCGGCCCGAACGGTTTCTGGCGCTTCACTTCGCCAGCCGTCTCTGGAGAAACAACATTGCGGAGGTGATGCGCCATTCAGGAACCGACGACAGGACGTTTGACCGCGTGATTGCCTTTGCCGAACGGATCGGCATGGTTCCAATCGTTCTTCACAAGGAACACCCCGGCTACGTCATCAACACATTGCTGATCCCCTGGGTGCGTGCCGGAATCAGTCTGGCCGTGAAGGGCGTCGCCAGTCCGCACGACGTTGATCGAACCTGGATGATCGCGGGTGGCGGCGATACGGGTCCGTTCGCCGTACTGGACCTCGTCGGACTGCGGACGCCCCTGCAAATCCTGACCGCAGCGGCCGCAGCGGGTGATGCCACCGCGGCAGAAGAAGCCGAATGGCTGCGGCGCGAATACATCGACCAGAACAAGTTGGGAATCGAGACAGGCGAGGGGTTCTACAAATACCCCAATCCCGCCTATCGCCGCGCCGATTTCCTCCAGCCGCGCGCAACGAAGGCCTGACACGGGTGCCCGATCCAACCGAGGGAAGCTTTGATGGGTCTTTCTCAGTCCATTGTGGTCGGCGACCTCACTTTCGACGCGCGCTTGTGCGGTCCAGAGGGCGGTCCGGTCGTCGTGCTGCTGCACGGCTGGCCGGAGTTCTCCAGCTGGTGGCGGGAAAGCTTGAAAGCCTTGGGTACGGCAGGATACCGCGCGATCGCTTTCGACCAGCGTGGCTATTCCCGCGGCGCCAGGCCGCTCGCCGTGGCTGAATATTGTCCGGATCGCCTCGTGGGCGATGTCCTTGGAATCGCCGACGCCGTTGGCGCGCAATCTTTCCATGTCGTTGCTCACGACTGGGGCGGGATGGTTGCGTGGGCGCTTGCAACGTCGCACCCACAGCGACTCAAGTCGTTGACCGTGCTCTCGACGCCTCACCCGGTCGCCCTTCAAGATTCCCGCAAAGCCGATCCCGCACAAGACCGCCGTCTCGACTACGTCCGCTTCTTTCGCCTCCGTGACGGTTCTCCCGAGGCGGCCTTGCTTGCCGACGGCGCCAGGCGGCTACGCGACGCATTCGATCCGCGTGTGCCAAAAGACCTCGTTGACGAGGTCGCGCAGAGGCTTGCCGAGCCAGGAGCTCTTTCCGCGACGCTCAATTGGTATCGCGCCGTCGACGATGACCTCCACGTCCCCGCCGGCGAGGTTCGCGTTCCGACCCTCTACATCTGGGGCGAGAACGACATGGCGCTCGGCGAGGACGCCGCCATGAGGACGAAAGATCTTGTCAAGGCGCCGTATCAATTCGTGCGCCTGGCCGGACATGCGCACTGGCTTCCCAATGAAGGCGAGGCGGATCTGCAGCCCACAATTCTCGCTCACCTGCGGGCGTATGATTGATCTGGCGTCTCGGCCGAGCCGGGTACGACGGTTTACCCCGATATCAGACCTCGCCCGGATCTTCGCTCGATCTGAGCCGCTCGAGGGCCGCTACATCGTGGATCGTGAGCGAGGTGTAGCTCGTGCTGACGATTCCATCCTGCTCAAAGCTCTTCAGCAGGCGGTTAATTGTTTGGCGGCCAACCCCGATCATGACTGCAAGATCCTCTTGCGAAAGCCGCAGCTCGATCACGACGCCATTTTTGGCCTGTTTCCCATGGCGATCGGCCAACCTCAAAAGTTCACGCGCCAACAAATAAAGAGGTCGCCGGTTGCGGTGAATGATCAGGGATTGGGTCGTGACCCGAAAGTGATCGCATAGAAGCCTGACGAACGCGGAATAACGTTCGACGCTCTCACCCGCCAGCGAATTGAACCGCTCATGACTGAGTTGAAACAGAACGGTCTCGCCGACTGCGAACGCGTCGTAACCATGCGGCCTTCCGTCCAGGGCTGAAGTGACGCCGATCCACGACCCCGGCGAAGTCAGCACCAGGAACGAGGGCTGGCCCGACACCGAAAAGCTCGTCAGCCGTATCTGCCCCGAGACAAGCGCAACAATGCCGTCTGCGCAGTCGCTGGCCGAATAGATCAGGGCATCGTTCAGCCGACGCACGCGACCGAGCCGGAGGATGTCGTCCGCCAGTTCGGACGGCAATCCAGCAAACCAGTTGTTCCTCCCCAGAACAGTCTTCAGGACTGTCTTGTTCATCCGTCGTTCTTACCAAGAAAAAGGCGGAAAAGATTGTCGTTTCGGCGACAATTAAAGTCTTCGAGGCGAACTAGCGTTTGATCTTCGGTCGGTGAATGGTCCGGTTTTCGCCGACGATCGGCTTGCGCTGCCGGATGGCGAATTCCGGCCGCTCGGCGGCCTTGGCCAGTTCGGAATGGCCTACACGCGCCCGAAAGGGTTTGAGAAACCGGTCCAAATTTCAATAGTTGGGAGTCGTCGAAGATGGCGCGCACGATCCGAAAGCTCACGGCGGCCGATGCATCCTACCTTTATCTGGAAACGCCCGAAGTCCCCATGCACATCGGCAGCATGGCGATCTTCCAGTTGCCCGACAACTATCGCGGAGATTTCTTCGAAGATTTAAAAACGATGATCGGGCGCCGCTTGCATCTCGCGCCGATGCTGAGATGGAAGCTTGCCCACACCCCTTTAGACATCGATCATCCGAGCTGGACCGAAGACGACCAGTTCGATATCGACCGTCATATATTCCGGGGCGCACTCCCGGCGCCGTCGGATCACGCGACACTTCAACGTATTGTCGGCTGGCTACATGCGAAATTGCTCAATCGCGCCAGGCCGCTCTGGGAGGTCTACGTATTCGATTGCCTGCCGGACAACCAGGTCGCAATCTACTCCAAAATGCACCACGCCTGCATCGATGGTGGCGCGGGTGCTGCAATGGCTCAAATAATCTACGACGCCTCGCCTTCGCCGAGGGAAGTCGACGCTCCTCCGGCTCCCAAGACTCCAACAACGGACGATGGGCGTGACTTCGTGTCGGCGCTCGTGGCCTCCTCGCTCGAGTTTTGGACGTTGGGAGAGCAAGAAAGGTTGAGCGCGTCCGTCGAAGTGCCGCGGACCGGAAAGAGCGATCTCGTCTCGGTGCTCGTCGACTCCGCGATTCAGGGGCTGCATCAGCGAAACAAGTTTCTCGCAGGACTTCCTCAAGTGATCGAAATGGCAAATGAGCTTGGTAACAAGCTGATCGGCGCGTCGCGGCTGGATGATTTGAGGAAGCTCGTCGCGCCGCCAACCATCATCAACGGGTCGATCTCCTCCGAACGCAGCTATGCGACGGTTACTCTGCCGATGACGCGCATGAAGGCGATCGCCGCCAAATCTGGAACGAAACTGAATGACGTCGTGCTCGCGGTTTCGAGTGGCGTCGTTCGCGAGCATCTTCTGGAGCAAGGCGCGCTCCCTGAAAAATCGCTCACGGCATTCGTGCCCATTTCCACGCGAGAAGCAGGCGACAGCTCCGCCAGCAACAAGGTCATGGGTATGATCTGCAGCCTCCACACGGAGATCGAGGACCAGAAGCAAAGACTGGAGGCGATCGTGGCC
Organism: Bradyrhizobium erythrophlei; assembly: GCF_900142985.1. Lineage (NCBI taxonomy): Bacteria > Pseudomonadati > Pseudomonadota > Alphaproteobacteria > Hyphomicrobiales > Nitrobacteraceae > Bradyrhizobium > Bradyrhizobium erythrophlei. Next base: position 797,762 of record NZ_LT670849.1, on the reverse strand, counting down.
GATTCGGCGAAGTCGAAGGAACTGACCAGCCCCTTCAGACGGCTTGCACCTCTGGTCGAGGATTCGATCGCGTTGGGTTCGCCCATGGGAAACCAATTGTTCGCGCTCGTATATAGTCGCTCGAATCTGCCGAACGTGCTTCCTCCGGCCGTCAATGTCGCCATCTCGAATGTGCCGGGGCCGCGGGTGGCGCTCTATGCCAATGGCGCTGAGCTGTTGCACTCCTATCCCGTATCGATCGTTACCCACGGGATGGGATTGAATATCACGCTGCAGAGCTATCGCGATCATTTGGACTTCGGATTCACCGCGGCGGCAAACATTCTCCCGAATGTTCAGTCGCTGGCCGACGCCATGCCGATAGAGTTGGATCGACTGGAGCGGGCTTGGGGGCTCGCTGCATCGTGAGGATTGACGGCTCGTGGCGGGGGGCCGCGGGACAAAAAATGAGAAGATTGTCGTTTCAGCGACAATGTCGGTCTCAGAAGCGAACTAGCTGAGTTGATAAAAGCGCCCTAACATGACGCTCTAAGACAAGCGGAAAATCCGCAACACGGGATGGGAACGTACCGATATGGACAGGGCTCTTGACCCATCAAGACCGCCGTCGCGGCTGTTGCTGGCGCTTGAAGTGCGTGGGGTCTGGGAATTCCAAGCCTTCCTTGCGGCTTATCCGCTGCTGCGGCGCGCGCCGCAAGGCGACGGGCATCCGGTGCTGGTACTGCCAGGTCTTGCCGCGAGCGACGTTTCAACTCGGCCGCTGCGAACATATCTGAGAGCGCAGGGCTATGCCGCGCATGGGTGGAAGCAGGGTTCGAACCATGGCCCGCGCCCGGGCGTCGAAGCCGGAATAGACTTGAGGCTCGCCGAACTTGCTCAGCGCTACGACCGTAAAGTCAGCTTGATCGGATGGAGCCTCGGCGGTGTCTTTGCGCGCGAAGCGGCGCGGCGATCACCGGACCGGGTACGTCAGGTGATCACTCTCGGCAGTCCGTTCGCCAATGAGCCGAAGGCGAGCAACGCCTGGCGGCTCTACGAAGCCTTGAGCGGACGCCGAGTCGATGACTGGCCCGGCCGTGAAGCGATGAGGCTTCCGCCACCGGTGCCGAGCACGGCAATCTATACCCGCAGCGATGGGATCGTTGCTTGGCAGGGCTGCCGCGAACAGGAGAGCGCAACGACAGAAAACATCGAGGTTGAGGGCAGCCATTCGGGGCTCGGATACAACCCCATGGCGCTCTTCGCGATTGCGGACCGGCTTGCGCTGCCGGAAGGCGAATGGCGGCCATTCGATCGCAGCGGGCTCCGCAGCCTCTTGTACTCCGATCCGAAACGACACCAGGGAGACAGCGATACCGCGCTGGGAGCTGATCCAATCGCCGAGCAGTTCTCTCGACACAGCGCCTGATCATTCATTGCAACATCCAAACCTGAAGGAGGAAATCCATGGAGACCGACAGCAGACAACCCTCCACCTCGGACGCAGGCGTGTTTCCCGGGTTTGAGGATATCAAGAAGCTGATCGAGAAATTCCAGTTGCCGAGCGTTGACATCGACGCGCTCATCGACTGGCAGCGCAGGGATATGGAAGCTCTGACAGAGGCTAATCGCCAGGCTACCGAAGGTCTCAAGGCACTCGTGGAGCGACGCAACGAGATCCTCCGGGAAACACTGGCGGAATGGCAAGCCGCAGTCAAAGACGCCACTAGCGCCGAGGCGATCGCGAAGCGGACCGAGGCCGCAAAACAGGGTGTGCAGAAGGCGATGGCGAATTTCCGTGAGCTTTCGGAAATGGAAGCGCAATCGCGCAACAACGCTTGGAAGATCGTGCAGGAGCGTATGCAGGAGAATATGGCAACCCTGCAGAAGCTGCTGCAGCCGAAGTAACGGTCATCGCCGCATCGGTCCGTCTACATGACGGCAACTCGACCAGGGCGCCCCGGCACTGGTCGCGCCGTTGAAAGGCGGTGGCGTGCCGGGAAATTTGAACCGCGCGGCGGCGCCTTTTCGCCCCCGGCGACTGCGTCTTTACAGCCGGCTGGACGTTGCCGCGCGACGGGAGAGTTTACTTAGCCTGAGGCCTGATGACCAAGGAGGGAAGGAACTTCCATGAACGACAAGCCCTGGATCAACTCCTATCCTCGCGGCGTCCTCTGGGATGCCCAGATCATACCTGGACCGGTGCAGGGCATTCTGGATGATGCCGTGGCCAAATGGCCGTATCGTCCAGCGATCGACTTCATGGGCAAGCGGATGACCTACCGCGATCTCGGTGACCTTGTGAACCGTGCCGCGAAGGGCTTGCAGCAGCTTGGGGTGAAACCGGGCGTTCACGTCGGCCTCTATCTGCCGAACTCCCCGCACTATGCCATCGCGTTTTTCGGCGTCCTCAAGGCCGGCGGCAGCGTGGTCAACTACTCGCCGCTCGATGCTGCCAAGGTGCTGGAGCACAAGGTCGAGGACAGCCGCACCGACTTCCTCGTCACGCTGGATCTGGCATCGCTCTATCCGCAGATGGCGGCGATGCTCGGCAAGACGCGGTTGAAGAAACTTGTGGTGGGCACTCTGGCCGAGTTCGCCGGCGATCCCGACGCGGTGATGAGTGAACTGAAGGCCAGCCGGCAACTCAGTGATGTCGCCTGGGGCGAGCGCCAGATCAGCTTCGCACAACTGCTCGACAATGATGGACAATTCCAGGCCCATCCTGTCGCCGATCCGGCCGAAGCGATTGCCGTTCTTCAATATACCGGCGGGACGACGGGCCTGCCGAAGGGCGCCATGCTGACGCACGCCAATCTCACCAGCACCTGCCAGCAGTACAGGGCGACGACCGCCGGCTCACCTCCAATCCTGGTCGAAGGTCAGGAGCGCTTTCTTGCGGTGCTTCCACCATTCCACATCTATGCGCTCGCAGTGAATGTTCTGTTTGCTATTCTCCAGGGAGCGGAAATCATTCAGCACGTGCGCTTCGATCCGAAGGCTGCGCTAGAGGATATCTCAGCGAAAGGGGTCAGCGTCTTCTGCGGCGTGCCCACGATGTTTACCGCGCTGATCAACCATCCCGAGACTCCCAGGCACAACTTGCGCACGCTCAAATACTGTGGCTCGGGCGGGGCGCCGTTGCCGCTTGAGGTCGCGCAGCAATTCGCCGCGATCACCGGCAGCAACCTGACCGAAGGCTGGGGCATGACTGAGACCTCGCCGGCAGGCACCTTCACGCCAGCCCAGAAGGATGGCGTGCGCAAGGCAGGGTCTTGCGGAATGCCGATGCCCGGGATCGTCATCAAGTTCCTCAGCCTTGATAATCCAGAGCAGTACGTGGCGCGTGGCGAACGCGGCGAAATCTGCATCAAGGGTCCGAATGTGATGAAGGGCTATTGGAACAAGCCGGATGCGACAGCCGAGGTGACGACCTTTGACGGCTTCCTGCGCACCGGCGACGTGGGCTACATGGATGCGGACGGTTACATCTTCATCGTCGACCGCACCAAGGACATGCTGCTCTGCAGCGGCTTCAACGTCTATCCGCGCGTTCTCGAGGAAGCGATCTACAAGCACCCCGCGGTCGAGGAGGTGGCGGTGATCGGAGTCAAAGACCAGTATCGCGGCCAGTCGCCGAAGGCCTTCGTCAAGCTGAAGGGCGGTGCGGCGGCGCTTACGCTGGACGAGCTGCAAAAGTTTCTGAAGGACAAGCTCGGCAAACACGAAATGGTGCAGGCGCTCGAAATCCGAAAAGAGCTGCCGAGAACGCCAGTCGGCAAGATCTCAAAGAAGGATCTGTACGAACAAGAGGAGCGGAAGACGACGGCGGCCTGATCGGAATTGCGAACCTCCGCAAGCGGAGCGCACTCGGGCGGCGAGAGTCCAGAAATATAGGGGGAACGAATATGCATCCGCAGCCTGCAAACAACGCATCGTCACCTGCGCTGGAAAGCCCGTTTGTCAAGGACGTGTTCAAGAAGATCGACTTGCGTCTACTGCCGCTGCTGCTCATTGCCTACATGGTCGCCTATCTGGACCGTATCAACATCGGCTATGCGCAGCTGCAGATGAAGCAGACCTTGCCGTTTGATGATGCAGTCTACGGCCTCGGCGCGGGCGTGTTCTTCCTCGGATATTTCCTCTTTGAAGTGCCCAGCAATCTTCTTTTGGCCAAAATCGGCGCACGCAAGACATTGTTGCGCATCATGGTGCTCTGGGGCCTGGCTGCGTCCGCCATGATGTTCGTATCAACGCCTCTCCAATTTTACATTGTGCGATTTCTGCTTGGCGTCTTTGAGGCCGGGTTCTTCCCCGGCGTCATTCTGTATTTCACCTACTGGTATCCGTCAGTGCGCCGCGGTCAGGTCATTGCGATCTTCATGTCGGCCACCACGATAGTTTCGCTTATCGCAGGACCGTTATGCGGGTCTATTCTGAAATACTTCGATGGTCTCGCCGGTCTTCATGGCTGGCAATGGCTGTTCCTGGTGCAGGGATTACCGGCCATTTTCATCGGCGTTTTGGTTTACTTTCTCCTGAAGGACAAACCTGACCAAGCCCCCTGGCTCTCGACAGAGGAAACGGCGGTGGTCGAGGACGCCTTCCGTCATGACACAAAGGACGTCGCGGGCGAGGCTGAGGGAACGTTCGTGCAGATGCTGCAAGACCCGAGGGCCTATATGCTGGCGCTGGTGTATTTCTTTCTGCTGGGCGCCACGTACACAATGGTGTTCTGGGTGCCGACCCTGATCCAGAGCTGGGGCGTCAAGGATCTGCTTCTCGTCGGAATCTACGCGAGCATCCCGAATGCCGCCGGCATCATCGGTATGATCCTGATGGGTCGCCATTCGGACAAATCGCACGAGCGACGATGGCACTTTGTGGCCTGCGTTGTCATCGCGTCGGTGGGCCTGTTCATAACGACCCTGTTGCAGGGTAATCTCATCGGATCGATCCTGGCTCTCTCCGTCGCTGTCATCGGAATCGCCTCGGCAACTCCGCTGTTTTTCGCGCTGACGAGCGAGTATCTGTCGGCCGGTGCGGCCGCCGGCGGTCTTGCTCTTATCAGCAGCCTCGGAAACCTCGGTCCGGCGGTCAGCCCGTCGATCAACGGGTTAATCCTGAGAAGCACCGGCGACAATGTCTACAGCATTTACTTCGTGATGGCTTTGTACCTGCTGTCCGGAACGTTTCTGTTGCTGGCGATTCGTCCAGCGTCAGCCAAAGGTCTGCCGGCGGCTGCGCCCGCGCATTAAGGCGCGCATGGTGCATCAACGAACACGGGCGAATCCAGGATCGAACAATGTCCATGGGACTGAGCACGCTGACGCGCGAGTTACACGCGAACGAACGCCCACACTTGCTTGCCCATCTGCTGGCCCTCGACCCGGAAGACCGTCACCTCAGGTTCGCGCATATGCTGTCAGACGATGGCATACGTCATTATGTCGAAGCTATCGACCTGACACGCGACGCTGTCTTTGTCGTCACCAGTACCGATCTCGCGATCGATGGCGCGGCCCACCTCGCGCGCGAGGATGGACATGCCGAATTAGGCATCTCGGTCTTGCCGCGCAGCCGGGGCCAGGGGATCGGCGGGGCTCTGCTCGCGCGTTGTGCGGCGCGCGCCCGCAACTGGGGTATGCGCGTCATGTTCATGAACTGCCTGGTCGAGAATGCCGCCATGATGCACTTGGCGCACAAGCAGGGACTAAAGATCGCCGTGTCCGGCGCCGAGGCGGAAGCGTTCGTGCGTTTGCCGCGGCCCGATCTAGGTAGTCTGGCCGTCGATGCCGTCGCCGAGCATGTTGGCCTGTTCGACCATGCCCAGAAATCCTATTGGGCGGCATTGCAGGCCAGGCTTTGCAATGAATGAGTTTCGCAGAAGAAAAGCCGCGGAAACGAAGGGGCCCGGAAGATCGCGCCTGCACAAATATCTAGGGACAAGTCGATGAGAATAGTTTTGCTGGGGCCGCCCGGAGCTGGCAAGGGGACGCAAGCGAAGCGCATTGTCAGCGAGTACAACATTCCCCACCTCTCGACAGGGGACATGTTACGAGCTGCAGCGCAAGCGGAAACGCGCATCGGAAAGCAAGTCAAGCAGACGATAGCGAGCGGCAAGCTCGTTCCTGATCCGCTTGTGCTGGCTGCCGTTATTGAGCGGACCGTCCAGGAGGATGCCGCGCGTGGCTTTGTTCTCGACGGATTTCCACGGACGATGTCGCAGGCGGTGACATTTGATGACTTTCTCGATACCGAGGGTCTTGAACTCGACCATGTCATCGAGCTTCAGGCTGACCAGAAGGCATTGCTGGATCGGATCACGACCAGAGCTTGCGAGGCAAAGGAGGGCGGTAGCGCGGTCCGCGCGGACGACAATCACGAAGCGCTGAAGGTGCGTCTTGATGCCTACAACGAACAGACCGCTCCGGTCATTGACTACTATCGCTCAAGAAGGGTTCTTAGAACCATCGACGGCTTGCAGCCCGTCGATGCCGTGACCTCGGAGCTCTTTAGAATGATCGGCGCTGGCTCATAAGCTAAGTGTCCGCAATCGCAAAACATGTGCCAACCGGATACGCCCATCGTCGGCGCTGCTCAACCAGCGGTTATAGTGTGCGGCATCCGTCGCTCGACGGGCGCGACTCCGCCCTCTGCCAAGATTACCAGATATTTTGCACTCAGTTTCCGATGTTGCCGAAGCTCCCGATAGGCGACGCTGTCATACCAACTTTGCGCGGCATCCGCTGAAGGGAATTCATACACCGTCACACCCTCGACCGGACCCTGGTCCTCCAGGATCAGGAAGCGACCGTGGTCCATCAAGACTCGACCCTTGTGACCGTCCAACGTTTCATTCACGCGCTGCCAATAGGCAGTGAGTTCGTTCCGATCTACAATTTCGCGGCAAACCAAGACGACGTAGGCATGCGATTTAGCACTGCGTTTACCAACGGGCGCGACTCCACTCTCTACAAGCATCCCGAGATATTCGTTTGCCGCTCTGTGTTTGCGGGCTTGGACATAGGCGTCACTGTTGAACCACTCGACCGTCTGCTCGAATGGAGGGAACTCAGCTATGACAACTCCCTCGACGCTCTCATCCCGATCCGCATCGAGCACCTCGAATGGAGCATACGCTGCGAGCACATCGATATTCTCGAGGTAGCGCGCGACCTGCCAGTAACGCTCTTGCCCCGCCCGGTCCTTCACCGCCTGGCAGATATAGACAAGATAACTAGACATGCGCGCATCTCCTCATGTCATCGGTACCTGGACCAGCTTTCTCTCCTGCGTCCGCGCGATCCTTTTGGGCGAATAGGGACTTATGTCGCCGGGTCGGGCGCCGAGCATCATTGTTGAAGCCTAAATGGTCAATCTCGGTCGCGCTGGAGTCCTGCATTCTGCGGATCGCATTCGCATTGCCAAGTGTTCCCAAAAAGACAAACCCCAGACGTAGGAGGGGGCGCTGGGGCTTGTCGAGTAGGCCGGGAGCGAATGTACGCTACCTCCTACGCGTGCCGACGGTCTTGTCAAAATCCTTCATGTATTGTTGTAATCTATCCTAATGTGCCATTGCGATTGTCGTACTTAGGATAGCACCCGGCGCTCGTTTCCAAGAGCAGACTGGTCGCTCCTCCGCTTGCGCCTCAAATCAAGTGGCGCCGAATTTGCCGAACCCTGCCCAAGCGTCGTGAGCGGCTTTGCCGGAATTTGACGATGGCGTACCGGACCGCGATGATGGACAGTGCCTTGGTGACTTGGATCGACGCGCGATGATGATTGGAGAACATGCCCGCAAATTCTGGAGCTATCTTGCAGTTGCCGGAGCCGCGGCGGTAGTTTTCGGCGCGGGCCTGTTCATCGTGACGACGTTGCCGCCGCGGGAGCTGGTGATGGTAACCGGCGCCGAGGGTGGCGCGAACCATGAATTGGGCATCCGTTACCGTGAAATCCTGGCCAAGGAAGGCGTTAAACTGCAGCTGCTGCCGACATCCGGCAGCATGGAAAACCTGCGGCTGCTGCGTAACCCGCGGTCACGCGTAAACGTAGGATTCCTGCAAGGTGGCACCACAACAAGGCAGGAAGCTCCGGAGCTGGAATCGCTAGGCACGGTGTTTTATGAGCCGCTATGGCTTTTCCGTCGAAGTGAAGTCGGGGAGGGCATACAGGGGTTGCGAGGCAGGCGACTTTCGATAGGTCCCGAGGGAAGCGGCGGGCGCGCATTGGCCCTGCAAATAATTGAAAGGACCAAACTTGACGCTATTGTCGGTGAACCGTCAGGGCTTTCACCGCAAACTGCCGCTGAAAAGTTGATCGCCGGCGATATCGACGCGGCGTTCATCGTCACTGCCTGGGACTCTCCCGTCATCCAGTCGCTTATCCAGGCCAAAGGCATCGAGCTTTCAAGTTTTCAGCGCGCGGAAGCTTTCGTCGCGATTTATCCTTTTCTGCATAAGTTGGTGCTTCCTGCCGGGGTTGTCGACCTCCTGACGAACCGCCCGCCGACAGATGTCGTCCTGGTGGCGCCGAAAGCCAGCCTCGTCGTGCGTGCTGAGCTGCATCCGGCCCTGCAGTATCTGCTGCTTAACGCGGCCGTCCAAATTCATGCGCAGCCTGGGATCTTCCAGAAAGCGGGGCAATTTCCCGCAGCCGAATCAATCGACATACCGTTGAGTGATGAGGCGCAGCGCTTTTACAAAACCGGACGGCCATTCCTGCAAGGTTATCTACCGTTTTGGGTTGCGACGCTGGTCGAGAAGATACTCGTTGTGATGCTCCCATTGATCGCGCTGCTATATCCGGGATTCAAGTTCCTGCCGCAAACGTACGACTGGATGATGCAACTCAGGATAAGGCGGCTGTATGACGAGATCAGGTCGATCGAGAGCGAGATGGAGGCTCAAGGAACGGATATTGACCGTAGCGATTTGAATACGAAACTGAACCTGATTGATCAACGCGCGAACCATCTGCAACTACCGAATGTCTATGCGAGCAGTTTATATACTCTGCGAAGTCATATTGATCTCGTGCGCACCCGTCTGGCCGCAATGACTTAGGTGTCGGTTCGATGTTGCTGGGCACTCCGACGTCCAGAGGCCACCATCGAGAACCGAGTCTATTTGACCGTTGCGCTCAATAGTCCAGCTCTCGCCTGCAAGCTTCGGTGAACGCCTTCAGATAGTCGTCCTCGTCGATGCGCTGCTGTACGCGGCGTTTCAACTCCTCGAATGTTCTGTTGGGCTCTGCATAGGCTGCAATGACTCCGCGCAGCACTTCCTCCGCGCAACCGACGACTTCGCTCGACGAGATCAGTCGCATGCGCTGGATCGCGGAATAAAGATTGCCAACGACCTCGGGTCCCTCGGCCTGGTGGTTCCATGCCTCTGCCAGGCGCTTCGTCGCCTCAATGATGAATTCGGAGTAGAGTTCCTGGCGTTGGGTCGCGTGGATCAAGCGTCGTTGAGTGCCCGACATTCTGTGCTGTGTGACCCATGAAGCTGCAAATGTCGATACACCGCCAACCAATGAGCCGATCAAGCCGGCGCTCGTGGAAAGAATTGCAGTATCCATTTCTTATCTCCTCAGTTGGACGATTTGCGACCACCCGACCGCCGATGCTGGCGGTCCGGGGCTAACCTTTTTTATGCGGGCAACGGCGCATGCGAAAGCGGTGAAAATGCCGCGCGCATCGCGTTGAGAAAGTGGATCAGTGGGTGGCGGTCGGCAATATTGCGCATGGGATGACAGTGCCGCCGCACGCATGGCGTCGGCCGAGGATTCGCCGTGGCGATCAATACCGGTATAGGGCGGGCTCAAGGTCCGGAGCACCCCGCGGCGTCAAACCGCTATTCGTCGAGTGCGCGGCGCCAGGCACCCGGACTCGTGCCAATTGTTCGGGTGAAGACTTGCGTGAGGTGGCTTTGGTCTGCGAAGCCACAGCTCAGCGCTATCTCGCGCAGTGACAAGCGGCCGTCCCGCAGTTTTTGCTTCGCGACCTCAACGCGATGCATCAGAAGCCATTGATGCGGCGCGGAGCCGACCGACCGGCGAAACGCGCGCGCGAAATGGCTTGCCGACAAGCCGCATTCGCGAGCCACCTCCTTGAGCGGCAGACGACCATCGAGATTTGAGCTGAGGATTTCCTTGGCGCGCCTCACTTGCCAGACCGCCAGCCCGCCGCGGATTAGCGGCTGCAACGGCCGCATCCCGCCGTAGCTTTGGGCAACGTATATCCCGAGCCCTTGGAGGACGTGATCGACAAACAGTTGGTTTACCTGGTCCGGACGATGAAGCGCCGGCAACATCACATTGCCGAAACCTGCAACCGTCTCATCGTCTTGCGGCAAGGGCGCATGTCTCAAATCGCCAATTCGCGGTGCGTCGGCCTCTTCGGCGATCGCGTCCAGCGCACCACGCGGCAGATAAAAGAAGAGAACATGGAAGGGCTTGTCGATCACTGCGGACGGAGCGCGTTTCAAATCATGGATACAAGTCTGACCGCTTCGCACATCGGAAACGGCCATGAGCCGGCCATCCTCCCAATACTCGCGACCGGGATAGTCGCGAAACGTCAACGTGATGAAAAAAGCATCCTCGCGCGCGTGCGAGCTCATTTCTTGTCCCATCAGAACGTCACAGCGCGTCTCCGTGACGGCCATGTCAGTCGTGCGTAACACGCGTGTAACGATTGCTTGTGCTGGCTCGGCGCGCAGCCGTTCGGCAAGACCTTGCCCGTAACCTTCGCTCGTTGCCATGATCGAACTCCGCAAAAGCTTATCCGGCTCAATACGTCAGAGCAGTTCGCGACGTAACTGGTTGTCGGGCGAACAATATTACCACGCCGCACCGCATACTAGGAACGAATGCGCCGGGTTAATCGAACCGGGCATCGCCGCTCCATTTTCCTGCAACAAGCGGTTCAGACAAACATCTGAAAAGTATAGCCATTTTGATCGAATTCTCAAATAGACGGCGGCTTTTTGAAAGATCGCGCGGCTCTGGGCCTCTAACCTACTCGGCGGGCGGCCTGAGTTGGGTGAACCAAGGTGCTGGCTGATGAACAAGACCATTACCACGCACTACATCGATGGGGCGTTCGTCGAGTCCCACGGCCACGAGATGTTGGACATCATAAGGCCCAAAGACAGTCAACTCATCGGCCGCGTGATGCTCGGCGACGAGGAAGACACGCGGCGCGCAATCGCCGCTGCCAAGCGGGCATTCGCGACTTACGGCCGGTCAACGAAAGAAGATCGTACAGAGATATTGCGCCGGCTGCATGAGGCCGCTTCGGCGAGGCTTGATGACCTGACGGGGGCGATGGTCGAGGAATATGGCGGCGTCGCGCAATTTGCGAGACTGATCGTCGAGTCCGGCGTCAATGCGTTTTTGGCAGCCGAGCAAGCGCTTCAGCAGATTCCACTGAGCCGTAGCTGGAACAAGACGACAGTGACCTTGGAGCCAGTCGGCGTCGCCGGGTTGATTACCGCGTGGAATGCAAATGCGTTGTTCATCTGCCTGAAGCTGGCTTCCGCCGTTGCCGCCGGCTGCACGGTTGTCATCAAACCCAGCGAGCTTAGCTCAGTGCAGACGCAAGTGTTGGTCGAGGCCCTGCACGAGGCCAGGCTGCCAAAGGGCCTCCTCAATGTGGTCACGGGCCTCGGCACGACCGTCGGCGCGGAGCTTGTACGCAATCCGGACGTCGACAAAATCTCGTTCACCGGCTCGGTTGCCGTTGGGCAAAGCATCATGCGTGACGCTGCCGCGACGATGAAGCGTGTCACGCTGGAACTGGGCGGCAAGTCGCCCACGATCTTGCTGGATGACGCCGATCTCGACAAGGCTATCCCGGCGGCTCTCGTCATGGCCTTCTTAAACAGCGGGCAGGCCTGCGCCGCGGGGTCGCGGCTTCTTGTACCAAGAACCCAACTCGATGCAGTCAAACGCGCCATCGCAAGTGCCATGCACGCATTTAGTGTCGGTGACCCTGCCGATCCAACGACAGCCATCGGTCCGATGGTGTCCCAGAAGCAGTATGAGCGCGTGCAGTCTTACATCCGCAAAGGCATCGAAGAAGGCGCCGAGCTGCTGGCCGGAGGCGAGGGACGGCCACGCAGCTTTGATGCAGGCTATTTTGTGAAGCCGACGGTCTTCGTCAACGTGAAGAACGATATGACGATCGCGCGGGAAGAAATTTTTGGCCCCGTGCTCAGTGTCATCGCTTATGACACTGAAGATGAAGCTATCTCGATCGCGAATGACTCCCGATACGGGTTGCACGCTGCCGTGCTGGGTACCGACATCCAGCGCGCGCGCCGCGTGGCCGCCCAGCTGCGGGCTGGCAGGGTCGTTATCAATAGCATGACGGACGATCCGCAAGCGCCTTGGGGCGGATTCAAATATTCGGGGGTCGGTCGAGAATATGGCCGCTACGGGATTGAGGCCTTTCTCGAAACCCGCGCCATCCTCGAGGCTTGAACGGAGCGAAAATGAGCAGGCACCTCGCCATTTCCCCCGAGGAAGCAGGGGATCGTCTTGCCATCCGCAAGCTCATTGAGGCCTACGCGCACTGCGCGGATCGCCGTGATGCGAAAGGCCAGATGTCACTGTTCACCGCGGACACGCATTTCGTGGTGTATATGAACGCCAAGGACCCGACTCCCTCCATGGAGCTGCGCTCGCGCGAAGCGCTTGCGCCGGTCTTCGCTGACCTGGACCAGTACGCAGCCACGATGCATTTTGTCGGGCAGAGCACGATCTCCGCCCTGGGCGGCGATCGCGCGCAAGGGGAGGCCTACTGCATCGCACATCACCTTACGATAGACGGTGAAAAGCGGCGCATGATGGTCGCCTATCTCCGCTACCTCGACAGTTTCGCAAAGGTCGACGGCGCGTGGCTCTTCGCCGAGCGCCTGCTCTATGTCGACTGGATCGAGCAGCGTGGAATTTCATGACGACGGAAGAGGTCCAAGTGAGGGAAGTTGGGCTGACGCCTTTAGGCCCGAGATCGTGATTTTTCCCTGTAAAATTCCCTGTTTGCAGGGAGACTGGTGCGATAAGCACGGCGTCGCCAGCCAGGCATCCTCTCAACTTGAGATGGATGATATCTTGGTTACGATGATCCTCTAAAATGAGGGCTCTTCGTATTATGGCCGATCTGTTCCGTTTCTGAGAGGTCGCTTCCGCGTAATAGTTCGAAAGTCTCCCGCTCCGCGGCTAGCTCGTCGCAAATCCGATCGATCACCGAGGCGTAATCGCGCCGTTCGTCCTGCCTGAACAGGCGCGCGGTCGGGTACCAAGGTGAATCCTCGCGGCCGAGTAGCCAGCGAAAGTCCGGCCGGTACGGCAAGAGGATCCACACTGGACACCCAAGGCCGCCAGCAAGATGTGCCACGCTAGTGTCGACGGTTACGACGACGTCCAGACAGGAAATCAGCGCCGCGGTCTCCTCGAAATCGGAAAGCTTCTCCGTCATATCCAGCATATCGAGTCCGATTAGGACTTGTTTGTCTATTACCCTCGGGTCCTTTTGCAAACTAACAAACTGCGCATCGACGTTCAGAAGCTTTGCTAACACTCGCAGCGGCAGCGACCGATTCCGATCGTTGCTGTGGCGCGGATTGCCGGACCAAACCAGTCCGACGCGAAGCCTATCGTGCGTGCCGAGGTGACTCTCCCATTCGTCTTTGCGTCCGGGGAGTGGGGCCGGCAAATAGGGTACTGAAGCCGGGATCGTTTCAAGCTCGGTTTTGAACGCCAGTGGCAGGCTTGACATCGAGCAATGCACATCGAAATTTGGCAAAACCGCCTCGGATTTCGAGATACATTCAGCAACCCCCGACAGTCTGGATAAGAACGGCCGTGCTGAGTCCTGTACCGCCAATATAACTTCCGCTCCAAGATCAGCTACCATCGGCACATAACGCGCAAATTGAAAACAATCTCCGATCCCTTCGTCTGCGAAGATGAGAATTGTCTTGTCCCTAAGCGAACCGTTACCTAACCATAACGGCTGTGAGAAATTGGGCTCGGCCATGCCGAGACCCGTCTTCCACCTTATTTCGCGGCCTACCCAACCAGCCTCGAAGTCACCCGTGACCATATGGATCAGCGCCATATTCCATTTGATGATTGGATCGTTCGGTGCGATTGCCTCGGCCGTTCGGTGGCAGGCCATCGCTTCGTCAAATCGTAAGAAGTCGGCCAGCAGATCCGCCTTGTTTTTGAGTGCTGGGATGTGGTCGGGACGAAGCGACAGGGCTCGTTCGTAACAGACCAGGGATTCGTCATAGCGACTAAGTTTGTGCAGAACATACCCAAGATTGTTGTGCGTATCGGCATTGGCCGGATCGAGCGTCTGCGACCGCAAGCCATCGGCAGCGGCTTCTTCGAGCCGTCCCAGATCCTGAAGGACCAGCGCGCGCATATGGAGCGCATCTGCTTGATTCGAGCTTGCATCCAACGACAGATTGAAAGCTTCGAGGGCGTCCTGAAAGCGATTCTGTCGATAAAGGATTTGTCCGCTCAAATTTGCTGCCTCAACGTATCGAGGATGCAAATCTAACGCCCTTCGTAGGCTTAGGAGGGCCTCATCCGGACGATCCAGATCAATCAGGACGCCACCGAGGTCTTTCCAATGCACCCCGTTTTCCGGCTGGATGGCTGCCGCCTTGTCAAAGGCCTTCAACGCCTCGTGTAGGCGTCCCTGCCGGTGCAAAGCGATGCCCAATGCGGACACGTATTCCACCTTGGGTGTTTGCCGGATGGCGCGCGCGAACCATTCTATCGCCCGATCCCCCTGGCCGGTCTGCATTGCGGTCAGCCCGGCGAGGTATAGGGCAGCCTCTTGATCTGGTTCAATCGCGAGGGCCTTTTCGCAGTAGATTTGCGCGTCTGCAAATCGGCCGGCCTGGGCGTGTGCGCAAGCCGCCTCGTACAGCGTTGTAGACGTATCTCGTGAGGGCTTATCGGATTTTCGGGCAGCAGCCCGGGGCTCACGACGGTCCATCGGTACACTTCAAGATTATCGATGCACCTTTTAGTTGATTCGTAGATCTGATGCCAATTGGAACATTCAATTGAGCAATCATTTCCTTAAAACCCCCTTGGAGACGGTCGGGGGACTCGCAAGGCGATCGACGAGCCTTTCTGGCGGAGATCGTCGTATGCAACTCGGTCCGCACCCGATCCAGAACGCTACCATATTCACGGGTTTCGCTCTGCCTGAACAGCCGTGCCGTCGGATACCACGGGCTGTCGTCCCGACCGAGCAGCCAACGCCAATCGGGCCTGTAAGGCAAAAGGATCCAGGTCGGGCGCCCCAGCGCGCCGGCGAGATGGACGACGCTGGTATCTACCGAGATCACGAGATCGAGGCACGAAACGAGGGCCGCGGTCTCTGCGAAATCGGTGAGGTGAGCGGTGAGATCTATGATTTCAGTCCGTTCGAGGATCGCCTTGTCGTCAGGTCTCGGGTCCTTCTGCAGACTGACAAAAGTCGCATCCACATCCAGGATATGGGTCAGCAAGCGAAGCGGAATCGAGCGGTTGTGGTCGTTGTCATGTCGCGGATTGCCGGACCAGACGAGGCCAACCCGTAACCTTTCGTGAGGACCGAGCCGGTGCTCCCAGGCTTGCAAGCGGCCCTCCGCAGGCGCGGGCAAATAGGGGATCGCAGATGGGATCGTCTCAAGCTTCGTCCCAAAGGCGAGCGGCAGGCTGGAGATCGAGCAATACATGTCGAACGCCGGCAGCTCACTGGCTGTGAAGGCGAGGCATTGGGAGACACCGGGGAGTTCTGATAACAGCGGGCGCAAAGGTTCTTGCACGGCCAGAATGACGCGCGCACCCAGCTCGGCGACCATGGGGACGTAGCGTGCAAACTGAATCGTATCGCCCAATCCTTCGTCAACATTGATAAGGATTGTCTTGCCTTCGATGGGCTCTTTCCCAAGCCACATCGGCTGCGGGAGCTTTGGGTAGTGGGTCGAAAGGGCCGGAATCTTCCAGCGGGCCTCGCGCCCGGCCCAACCAGCCTCGAAATCCCCGGTGAGCAGTTGAAGCAGGGCCAAATTCCAATCGGCAACGGCATGCGAGGGATCGATTGCCCTTGCTTGATGATAGACCGCGAGAGCTTCGTCAAAGTGGCGAAGCTCAGCGAGGGCGATCGCCTTGTTGGTGAGCGTCAAGGCGGAGTTCGGCTGAAGTTCGAGGCTTCGATCGTACCATGACACGGCTTCAGCGAAACGGCGCATTGCCCCGAGCGCGATCGCCTTGTTCATGAGAGTTGCGGCGGAGTTCGGTTGGAGTTCGAGGCTCCGGTCGAACCACGATAGGGCCTCCTCGTTCCGACCGGACGACATCAGGACGTGGCCGATATTGCCGTATGTGTCTGCGTTGGCCGGATCGAGCGCCAACGCCCGCTTGTTGTCGGCGAGAGCTTCGTCGAGCCTTCCGAGTTTTTGCAGAGTGAGCGCACGCATATACAGCGTCTGGAAGTGGTTGGGCTCAAGCTCGTCGCACAGATTGTAGTAGGGGAGGGCGTCTTGGAATGTCTCCGATTGATAGAGAAGAAGCGCGACCATGTTTGCCGCACCCCAATGACGAGGATTCAGTTTGAGCGCGTGCTGAAAGCTCAGGATCGCGTCCGCCGGGCGTTTCACCTCGATGAGGACGGCACCGAGATTTCTCCATAAATCGGCGTCAAGCGGTTTGAGTTGCACCGCCTTATCGAACGCCTTGAGCGCCTCGTCAGTCCGCCCCTGGTTCACGAGCGTGGAGCCAAGACTGGTTAGATAAACTGCTTTCGGCTCCTGTCGGATCGCACGAGATATCCACTCTAGCGCATGGTCGTATTGTCCGGCGTCGAGCGACAGAAGACCCAGAAGGTGCAGGGAGTCCGCGTGATTGGGATCCAACGCAAGGGCTTGCTGGCAGCATAGCTGAGCGTCGAGATGCCGTCCCGCCTGCATGTGGCCAAGGCCGACCTCATAGAGCCTGCCGGCGGTACCCACCCCGGCCGCAGTCCGATCGACTCCGGTCTTCTTTGCGGCCCGGCGTTCGCGACGGCTCATCGGGGATTCCAGAGGTCTCTAGACCCGGCAAATCATTCAGCGACCTGTAGGTGATTCTAGCGGCGCAGAAAAGACTTGAGTAGCGGGGACCTGGAGGGTGTACGGCGAAGCCGTATCTGCGGACTGCTGACAACGAGCCTGCACGTTTCAAGCCGCGGGCGTATCGATCCCCTTCGGGCGCAAAAACGAGCGCGTCTCCGAAAAGAAAAGCGATCGAAGACTGACTTTCTGAGCCACGATCGACCCGAGGGCAACCGTCACGAGACATTCCACTCCCAGCACCGCGAGCCCCGCGCCGTTGAGGCCCCAGATGCGCGAGAAAACGAATATTCCTGCCACGCCGATGATGGCCGCTGCCGTAACCACGCAGGTCAGTTGGCGATCCAGGTGCATCGGGATCATGGTCTGTATTCCAAAGATGTTCGAAAGCGCGATGATAAAAGGCAGAAATGCCATCCATCGCAGCAAGAGAACGGCGTCCTGGTATCCATCGCCACCGACGACCTGAACGATCGATCCGGAAAACAAAAGCAACGTGGTGGACAAGACTGCGGACACCAGCGCGATTGTTCGAAAGAAGAACTGCTTCGCTCGGCGCTCGTCCGCCGTTTCATCGCGGCCCGAAATTCTGCAGATGAACGGATACACGGCGCTCGTGATGGGTCCCATAACGCCGCTGGTCGCCTGTCGAAGCCGGTCGGCCAGCGCAAAAGTGCCTCCCGCCGACGTACCAAGAACGCTTGTCACGATGATTACGTTTGTCGTCGTATAAAGGCTGATCGCCAGAGATGAGGCGAACAAACCAAATGCGCCGCCGAGCGTCGACGCAATGGTTGCTGCCTTCGGCGCCCGCCAGCGGATCCCGTAAAGCCGCAGCACGACGAACGAACCAAATGCGGCAAAGATCGCGGCACCGGCATATATCGATGCAAGCAGCGTTAGATCTTGAGGGGTGCGGATCAGGCAGGCAATCAGCAACGCCGTGGCAAGCCGCACACAGAATTGCAGCATCGCAAAATCTCTCAACCGTTCCAATCCCAGAAACACCCACTGTGGACATAGCGAATTGGCAATGGTCTCGATGAGCATGATCGAGGTGACCAGCTTCCAGGTCGCATCGACAGGAACAGTTGCAAGAACCAAGACGAAAAGGGACGAGGCGGCTGCGGCCAGGACAAGCTGAGAAACAGCGACTGTGCTGACGCAGTCTGATATCGCCGAGGCATCATCGCGGATTCTTGCTAGACGGCGCGGTCCGGTAAGATCAAAGCCGAATTTTGTGATGAGGCCGACGTAGGCGGCATAAGCGGACATCGTTGCAAAAAGACCGAATATCGAAGAACCAAAGGCCCGGGTAATCACCGGAAGAGTCAGGAAAGGAAGGCCGTAGTTGAGCAATTGAACGAGCCCGAGCCAACCGGCATTTCCGATGACAGTCTTCAGCATCGACCAATCTCGCTTCCGCAGGTCGCCACGGGGCTTTCGAAGGACGCAGTGCAGCTTTTCAAAGATCAAAACTCGCACGAGAAACTTTAAACAGTCGTGAATCTCCAAGCCGGGCCGCGCAGTTTCCGAAGGTCTTCGCCAGCTGAAGGAGTGTCGAAGGGCTCGGCCTAATTTTATTCGGCCTTGATTCCCGCCTTTGCGATCACGTCGCGCCACATGACCGTCTCCGAGGCGATGTGCTTCGTCAATTCTGAAGAGCCGTCGGCAACGACAGCCACCCCTGCGGTCCGAAAGCGTTCTCGCGTCTCGGGATCGGTGAGGACGGTGACGGCGGCGTGCTCGATCTCCTGAACGATGGCGACCGGCGTGCCTTTTGGCGCCAGAAGCGCGAACCAGGCGCTGGTATCGAACCCCGGCAGAGCTGCTTCCGAGATGGTTGGCACTTCGGGCAATTCGGGCGAACGTTCAGCTGTGGTGACAGCCAGGGCGCGAAGCTCGCCGGCGCGAATGAGCGGCAGCACCGAGGGCAGATTGTCGAACATGATCTGAACGTGGCCCGCGAGCAGATCCTGAACAGCCGGAGCGCTTCCCTTGTACGGCACGTGAAGGATATCGATCTGGGCGCGCTGTTTGAAGAATTCGCCTGTGACATGCCCATTCGAACCGACGCCCTGTGAAGCATAGGTCAACGTTCCCGGCTTTTGCCTTGCCAGCCCGATAAGTGACTTGACGTCGTTGACGGGTAGCGCGGGATTGATCACGAGTACGTTGGCGACCAGGCCGGTGCGGGTGATCGGCGTCAGATCGCGCACGGGGTCGTAGTTCAGCTTCGGGTAGAAGAGGGGATTGAGCGTCAGCGCGCTTGATGCTGCGGCAAGCAAGGTATGGCCGTCCGGAGCCGCGCTAACGACGGCATTGACGCCGGTGCCGCCATTGGCGCCGGGCTTGTTCTCGACGATCACGGTCTTGCCCCAGCGCTCCCCGAGCTTTTGCGCCAGGACGCGCGCGACGAGATCGCTGGTCCCGCCCGCTTGATAAGGTGAGACAATCGTCACGGTCCGCGATGGAAAGTCGCCGGCGTGCGCCGCAGCGGCCGGCAGCGATGCCAGAAGCAGTAAAAGAACAGCGCGGCGCATGAAAGCTCCGTTTCGAAGAAAGGCTGGCGCCCGCCGCATCGAAAGTAGCGCAAGGAAGCTTGGCTCTAATCGCAGGCCTATGGCGTGATCGGCTTTTCCGGCAGATAGCCCGGCGCGTAGATTTGCTCGACGGTCAATTTGTCACCGGGAACGTCGATGTTCTTGTTGATGAAATCGACGGTGTTCTTCATCCGCTCCAACGTCATGCTGCCATAGCCGTTCTTCTGCACGTCCGGCGTAATGGCGACGCGGCGAAGGATATCGATCTCTTCGATGATGATTTGCGGATCAAGCGCCTTCACGTACTGAAGCTCGATCTGGGCGGCTTCGTCCGGATGATCGAACGTGTATTTCCAGCCGCGCAACGCCGCACGTACAAATTTCTTGACGGCTTCCGGGTCTTTTTTCAGGAAGTCTTCGTGCACGCCGATGGAGTTGGCGTAGATTTCGAGGCCAAGGTCGCCAGCGAACAGGCAAACCGGCTTGCCGTCCGGTATTGCGCGTTTGATGGACGGCTCGCTCATCATGAACAGGTCGATGCTCTGCACTTTGCGTGAAGCCAGCATTGGCACGCGGGCTGGGGCATCGATGTTGACGATCTTCATCGTTTTTGAATCGACGCCATTCATCTCCATAATGGCTTGCCAGATCTTTGGCATGAACGACGCAGAGCTCGAGCCAAGCTCGAACCCGGCCAATTTTTTTGCGCTATCGATATTGGCGCCATTGTCGATGCTGAAGACGCAATATGGCGGCTTTTGATAATTTGCCGCGACGATCTTGATCGTCGAGCCCGATCCGCCGGCTGCGACAAGACTCGGTATGTCGATGAACCCGAACTCGGCACCGCCGGTCACAACCGTGCGGATCGCGTCAGCCGTACCCTTTGACGGCATGATCGTAACGTTCAGTCCTTCTTCCTTGAAATACCCTTTGCCGAGCGCGACGTACCAGGGCGCATGGCGGCCGAGAGAAATGAAGTCGAGCACGAATTTTACGTCGCGTTCCTGCGCATAGGCGGACGGCAGTGAAAGCGCTAGGGCGACCGCAACCACCAGAAATCGCTCAATCATAGCCATTACTCCCCAAATACCGGCCGGATGTTCTTTACGTCGAAATTGACAACAGAAATATCATAAGATATTTCACGTGAACAGTCACAAAATGGGAATGCGCGCTCTGGGCCGCTAGCTGCAACCGAAGCGTCGGCCATTGTTGGGCTTCGTCGATCAGTTTCACCTCAGCCGGGCTTGCAGGAAAAGATCAAAAGAGTGGCAAGGATGGCCTTCGGAACGATCAAAAACGTCAGGAAGGTTTTCTCCGCGGCCGAGCTGAAGTCGCGCTCGTCGGAGCCGGTCGTTGCACTCGACGACGCCAACTTCGAGTTCGATGAGGGCGAGCTCGTTGCGTTGCTTGGACCGAGTGGTTGCGGCAAGACAACGCTCTTGCGGATCGTCGCCGGGCTTATTCAGAAAACCTCCGGCTCGGTGAAGATCGGCGGGCGGGAGATTACGGAGCCGCTCGGCGACTACGGCTTTGTGTTCCAAAGCCCGAGCCTGATGCCGTGGCGGACGGTGCTGGACAATGTCCTGTTTACAATGGAAGTGCTGCGACGGAACGACAAGGCGGCTCGGGCGCGCGCGGCGCAGCTGCTGGATATGGTCGGTCTCGGCGACTTCCTCCGGGCCCGTCCGCATCAATTGTCGGGGGGCATGCAGCAGCGGGTGGCCTTGTGCCGGGCGCTTATTCATCAGCCGAAGTTGCTTTTGATGGACGAGCCGTTTGGGGCGCTCGACGAGCTAACCCGTCTTGAAATGAACGATCTTCTGCTGCGGATCCGCAAGGAGATCGGCGCGACGGTGCTATTCGTCACGCATTCGATCTCGGAAGCTGTCTACGTGTCGGATCAGATCATCGTGTTTAGTCGCCGCCCGGCGCGCGTTGCGACCAAGATCCCGATCACGTTGCCTTATCCGCGAACGCAACGCATCCGATTTACGTCCGACTTTACGAGGGCCGAGCGGCTGGCGAGCGAAGCGCTCGGGATCATTTCTCCTGTCGAAGCGGAAGGGACGGCAGCATGATAGGCCGTGCCACGACACAGATATTATATCCGTTAGCCGGCTTGGTGTTTCTGATTGCGCTGTGGTGGTTGCTTTGTATCTATCTGCGCATTCCAACGGTCGTGCTGCCGACGCCGGACAAGGTGATGCATGCGCTAACCAGCCGCATCGACCTCATCATGGCAGAGGGGTGGGTTACGCTGAAGGAAACCGTTCTTGGTTTCATTTTAGCCGTTGTCGTCGGCATTCCCATGGCGGTATTGGTTGCGAACTCAAGGCCGATCAATCTGATTTTTTCGCCGCTGCTGGTCGGATTGCAGTCCGTTCCGAAAGTCGCGCTCGCGCCGATCATCCTGGTCTGGCTAGGCACCGGCATTCAGTCGAAGCTTGCTATCGTGTGGCTCGTGGCCTTCTTTCCCATCATCGTTGATACGGTCGCTGGATTGCGCTCGACCCCGCGTGAGCTGCTTGAGCTGGCACGCAGCCTTCGCGCCTCGCCCTTGCAGATTTTCGTCAAGGCCCAACTGCCGGCCGCTTTGCCGTTCATCCTCACGGGTGCCAAGGTTGCTATAACCTTATCGGTCATCGGTGCCGTCATTGGGGAGTTCGTCGGCTCCAGCGAAGGTCTTGGCTTTCTTCTTCTTACAGCGACGTCTCAGCTCGATACTCCACTGGCATTCGCCGCGCTGGTCGCGTTGTCGCTGATGGGTGTGTTCGTTTATCTGCTTGTCGAAGGCGCCGAGCGGTTGGCCGCGCCTTGGTTGCCGCCGGCGCAGCACTAGGACGAAAGCCATGGCAAGGAAAACAAAAGGCTCGAAAGTCGTCGCGATCAGGAAACAGGGTACGGCACGGCCGGCGAAAGACGGCTCGTTGGCCGATGCGGCGTATATTGCGTTGAAGGAGAAGATCGTTCGGCTCTTCTTCTTGCCGGGGCAATACCTGAATGAGGGCGCGCTGTGCGAACTTCTGGGGGTTGGCCGCACGCCCGTGCATCAGGCGCTCCAGCGCCTGCAGCACGATGGGCTGGTCGAAGTGATGCCGCGCAAGGGCGTCATCGTCCAGCCGGGCAGCATCTCCGAAATCCTCAAGATTCTCGATTCTCGGGTGACGATCGAAGCGGATCTGGCGCGAAATGCCGCGAGCCGCGTCACGGCGGAGGAGGCCGCAGAACTGAAAAAGCTGGCGCGCGTCAAGGTAGTCGGCGATTCACGGTCGCAGCTCGACAATTTTGTCGAGGCCGACCGCGCGTTCCACAGCCGTTTCGCTGATCTCGCCGGCAATCCCGTCATGAGCGATATCGCCGGCAAGCTGCACGATCGCTCTATCCGGTACTGGTATCTTCATCTGTGGCAGACATTCGATGGCCGAGCGAGCGGTAACGAACACGCGGCGATCGCGGACGCAATCGCGCGCGGCGACGGCGAGGCCGCGGCGGCTGCGGTGCGGGCCCATCTCGAGAGCCTCCGTACGCGCCTGATGCGCGCGCAGAATATAAACAGCGGCCGTCCTTTCCTGCGGTCGCGCTAAAACATGAGGAGACGAACATGAGCGGCGCTTATTCGGGAATTCCCCTCGGCGGTTTGAAAAACCTCGATGAGATTTTGCTGCAAAGCAAGGAATTGCCCTGGCGGGAGAAGTCCCTGAAGGGCATCTCGGAGAAAATGTTGTGGCGCAACGAAGAGACCGGCGCATCGATCGCGCTTATTCGCTTCGCCAAGGGTTCAGGAATTCCAGCGCCTCACAGCCACGCTTCCAACCAGTTCATGATCTGTCTGGAAGGAAAATACGAATACACCAAGACCGGTGTCGTTCTGACGGCAGGCAGCTTTTACTGGAACCCGAAAGGAAATGTGCACGGACCGGCCGTTGCGCACGAAGACACCGTCGTCGTCGAAGTCTATGACGGTCCGCATTACCCGATTAAGCCGGATTGGTACGCCAACGAAGAGGATGCGCGCTGATGTCCTCGTCAGCCAATGCTGCGACAACTTCCGTTCGCGTCGATGCCGATAAGCTTATAGGCGTGGTTGCCGATACATTCGCGGCACTTGGCGTCGCGGCGGGGAGTGCGCGCATCGTCGCCGAAGATCTTGTCCTGGCGGATCTGGAAGGCGTTGGCTCGCACGGCGTGATGCTGCTGCCCATGTATGTCGAGCGCTTGCAGAAGGGGTCGGTATCGAAAGAAAGCGCCGGCGCGATCGTTGTCGATAACCGCACCAGCATTGGTATTGATGCGCATCATGCGCTGGGACAGCTCACGGCGCACCAGGCCGTCGGCCTTGTGACATCGCGGGCGCGTGAGTACGGCATGGCGACGGTTGCGGTGCGTAACGCGTTTCACTTCGGCACGGCCGGCCGCTATGCGCGCCTCATTGCGAGCCAGGGCTGCGTCGGCATCGTGATGTCAAACACGCGGCCCTTGCTGCCGGCTCCAGGCGGCGCCGAAGCAATCACTGGGAACAATCCAATTGCCTTTGCGGTGCCGAGCAACGGCACGCATCCGGTCGAGGTCGATATGGCGCTGAGCGCCACGGCGATGGGCAAGATCCGTCTCGCCGCCGCGGCTGGCAAACCAATTCCGGCGGACTGGGCTATGGCGGCGGACGGGAGCCCGACCACCGACCCGAATGAAGCGATCAAGGGCATGTTGGCTCCGGCGGCGGGGCCGAAAGGCTTCGGTCTTGCTTTTGTCATCGATCTCTTGTGCGGCGGGCTGTCGGATGGCGCCATCGGCGCCGAGGTACG
Source organism: Bradyrhizobium erythrophlei (assembly GCF_900142985.1). NCBI lineage: Bacteria > Pseudomonadati > Pseudomonadota > Alphaproteobacteria > Hyphomicrobiales > Nitrobacteraceae > Bradyrhizobium > Bradyrhizobium erythrophlei. Next base: position 773,312 of record NZ_LT670849.1, on the reverse strand, counting down.
GCCGCTTTACGGCGACGCGTCGCAGCCGTATCGCTGCAGCCAGCTGTTCCTGGCGCTCGACGTCAGGAATTTCACCGATCCGGAAGCTTTCGCCGAGCGCGTCAACGAGCAGGCACAGCGCGTAAGCCGCTCGAAACACGCTCCAGGCATCGAGCGCGTCTACGCGCCGGGTGAGCTGGCATACGCAACGCGGGAGGGCAATGCAGGTAAGGTGACGCTCAGCCGCCAGACGTTTGACGGCTTCGTGACCGCGGCAAAGAGCGCCGGCGTGCAGGTCGAACCACTTCTCTAAGGCAGCGATCGAAGAGGACCAACATGAAACAGCAAATCACCTCCAGCAAGTTACGCAAACCGAACGGCCACTTCTCGCAGGCGACGGCGATTGCCGCGCAGGGCAAGCTTGTCTTCATCTCGGGGATGACGGCTCGCGTACCGGATGGCTCGATCGCGGGCCTGGGCAATATCGAAGTTCAGACGCGCCAGGTTTGCGAGAACGTTAAAGCGGCCGTGGAAGAGGCAGGCGGCACGCTCGATGATATCTGCCGCGTCGACGTGTATGTACGCAATATGGAGCACTTCGATATCATCCATAAGGTGCGCCGCGAGTATTTCACCGGCATCGCGCCAGCATCCACCATGGTCGAAGTCTGCAAGTTCACGTCGCCCGAATATCTGATCGAGATGAACGCCATCGCTGTTTTACCGAACGGTTGATCGAGCGATGAAAGCGCGTTTCGAGGCTGATGGAGACGTGATCGTCATTACCGGCGGTGCCAATGGCATCGGCCGGGCAGTTGCGGTCGCCGCTGCCAAAGCTGGCGCGAAAGTCGTCATCTGCGACGTCGATGCCGCGGCCATGGCTTCGGCCAAGGCCGAACATGAGTCCATCGACATCGAGAACATGGATGTCGGCAATCGAGATGCGGTGATAGCTGCGTTCGCCCGGATTGAGCGTGACTATGGTCGCGTCGACGGGCTCATTTGCGCCGCAGCGATCCAGCCGCGTCGTCTCGTGCATGAGATGGCGCCGGACGAATGGCGGCGTGTCATGGCGATCAATCTCGACGGCGTCGTGTGGTGTTACCAGGCCGTCATCAACGGTATGATTGCTCGCCGGCGCGGGAGCATCGTGGCATTCACGTCCGGGCTGGCGCATCAAGGCTGGCCTGAAGCGTCCGCCTACGCCGCCACGAAAGCAGCCTTGATCGCCTTCACCAAGAGTGCGGCCAAGGAAGTCGCGCAGCACCGCGTCAAGTTCAACCTGATTTCCCCCGGCGTTATCGATACGCTTCAGTATCGAGCCGCGAACGTGGGCGCCGATCACGAACGCTGGTTGGCCTCGACCGGCGTTGGATCGCCGGACGATGTCGTCGGCCCGTTGTTGTTTTTGCTCTCGGACGCCGGAACCATGACGGCGTCGCTGCTGTCGCGCGATTTGGCCTACGCAGCGGAAAAGCCAGGTCATGCCTGAGAACATTACCCTTACAAAGCCGGTCATTGTCGTTGGCGGAGGTCCGGTAGGCCTCACGACAGCGCTGGGTCTCGGCTTCTATGGGCTGCCGTTCCAGCTCTTTGAAGAAGACGAAGCGCTGTCGAGCGACACCAAGGCCGGCACGATCCTGACGCGAACGATCGAAGCATTTCGCCGCTACGGCGTAGCCGATCAAGTGCTTTCCAAAGCTTTGCGGATCGACGAGATCGGGGACGTGGAGCGCGCGACAAATGTGGCCCGGCCGTCGGTCAGCATAGATCTTCTGGCGGACGAGACGCGTTATCCCTTCGTTATTAACTTGCCACAGCATCACCTGGAGCCCATTCTGCATCGTCAACTCGACGAGAAATACCCGGGATGTGTGCATCTCAGGCAAAAGCTGAAAAGCTTCCGGCAGAGTGGTGACGGCGTCACCGTGACGTTCGATACTCCGGAGGGTGAACGCGAAGTCGAAGGTTCATACCTTCTGGCTTGCGATGGTGGCCGCAGCACAATCCGCAGCCAACTTGGCGTCGCCGTCGAGGGAGAATCCCTCGACGTGCTGACGATTCTGGTCGACGTGAAGGTCGACCTCGATGTTCAGAATCCGCGTGACTATCCGTATCTGGCCTATTTTGCCGATCCCGCCGAATGGATGATCCTTGTCCGCCAGCCTCACTGCTGGCGGTTCCTGTTCCCGTTGCCGGCTGACCGGCCGGAGCCGTCTCGTGAGGAATTCCGCGAAAAGATCCTGCGTTTCATCGGACCGGTAAACGACCTCGAGATCATCAATACGATTGTCTATCGCATCCATCACCGTATCGCGACGGAATGGCAGCGCGGCCGCGTATTTCTGATGGGTGATGCCGCGCACCTCATTACCCCGATGTGGGCGCTTGGCTTGAATACCGGCGTGCTCGACGCGGTTAACTTGCCGTGGCGTCTTGCATGGGTTGCGCGCGGGTGGGCGACCTCATCGCTGCTGAATGGCTACGCGCGCGAGCAGCGGCCGGTCGCGGCGCACGGCTCGGGTGAGATGGCCGAGGCCGCCCGCAAATACATGTTGGGTCAGCAGGACGCTATTCGGGCCATGTCTGGCGGCCAGTGGGCGAATGCCTTGACGCGGACGATGCTCGGCGTGCGGCTTGACGTCGATCAGTCCGGCGACTGGTCGATGGTAAGAACCGAGGCAGGGCCGCTGCGGGTTGGCGAACGCCTTCCGGATGCGGTGCTGCATGCTGGCAACGGCAAGCCTGTGCGGTTGCATGATTTGGCGGATGATTCGTTTATCGCGCTGTATTTTACGGATGCGCGCCGCAGGCCATCGCTTCCGGCCGACCGGCCGGGCCTGAAGCATTTCGTCGTGTCGCGACGCGACGCGCCACTCGATTCCGGTTTGCGCGAACGATCGCTGTTCGATGTCGGCGACAAATTCCGGCAGCGGGCAGGGTGTGCCGCCGACACCGTCATGCTGATCCGGCCGGACGACCATATCGCCGCGATCCTGCCGATGCGCGATGGCGCGATCGAGGAAGTCTACGCGCGCATCACGGGTGCTTGAGGATCCAATGAGCGGAAAGTCGCAACGCATAGCCCTTGACGTGCACGCCCATCTTGCGCCGATCGTGCCCGAGAAACTGGCGGCGATCGATGGCGTGACGTGGCACGCCGACAAAAATATCCTGTTGGTCGATGGCCATGCTGTCGGCATGAAGCCATTATTCGATCCACCGGCGCTGGTCGCCTGGATGGATCGCAACGCCGTGGCGAAGGCGTGGGTTTCGATTCCGCCGCCGCTCTACCGCGGGCACTTGCAGGGTGACGCCGCTCGCGCCTGGACGACTTACGCCAACAACGGGCTTGCCGGCATCGCTTCCGAATACCCCGATCGTCTCGCACCGCTGCCTCATCTGCCTTTGCAGGCGCCGGACGTCGCCGCCGCGACGGCGAAAGAGTGGATCGCGCGTGGTCATCGCCGGTTCGGCGCGCCATCCAGCAGCGACGGCGGCCAAGTGCTCTCCGACGAAGCCTACGAGCCATTATGGCGCGTGCTCGACGAGGCGGGTGCGTTTGTGTTTTTCCATCCGGGCGAGTGCGCCGATGGTCGACTGACCGCGTTCTATTTGTCCAACCTGCTCGGCAACCCCTATGAGACGGCGATGGCGATCGCTCATCTGACATTTGGCGGTGTGTTTGAGCATTTCGCGAGGATTCGCTTCTGCTTCGCTCATTCCGGAGGCGTGCTGCCGATGGTGGCCGGCCGTTTTGAGCGGGGTTTCGACACAGCACGGCCAGGTGTCGATACCAAGCGGCTGTCGCCGAAAAAGATCTTCAGGAACGTCTGCGTCGATTGCATCGCGCATGACGCTGAGTCTTTGGCATTGGCGGAACAGACATTTGGCGAAGGCAATGTGGTCTTCGGGTCCGACTGGCCGTTCCCGATGGGGCTCATCGAGCCTCACGCGCAAATGGCTGATCTCGACGAGCCGCGCCGCAAGCGTATTTTCTGTGACAATCCCGACAGACTCGCAAAGGAGACGGAAGCATGAAAGGCCCATCACCGCGCGGACCGGAACTTGGTCCGATTGGGGACGAGATCCTGTTCGAGAACGATCGCGTTCGTATCTGGGGCGTGAAGCTCGATCCGGGTGAACGGCAGGCGTGGCACAAGCATGATCTTCCCTACGTCATTGTTCCCATGACCAAGGGCAAGAATATTATGTATTTCGAAGATGGGCGTGAAAAGGAAACGAACGAGACGGTTGGCGGGGTGCTTTGGCGCGAAGCGGGGGCGCCGCACGAATTGCTGAATGTGAGCGATTGGCAATACCGGAATGTCCTGATCGAGATCAAGTGATGCTCTCGCGCATGGCCGCCTCGATCCCGGGTGGAAGATGAAGTTTCTGACGATCAGGAACGGGGCGGCCTGGGTCCCGGCCGTCATCGACGGCGATCAAGCCGTTGTTCTTCCCGAGCGCTACCAGGATCTCGTCGCCTTTATCGAGGGTGGTGAGGCGGCCAGGTCCGAACTTGCCGCGCATATGCGCGCGGCCGGTTCCGCGCGCGTGCCGCTGGACGAGGCCGTAGTCGGCTCCCCGATTATACGATTTCGGCGCGACGTCCTTTGCTGCGGCTGGAACTACTGGGATCACTTCTATGAAAGCGAAGGCAAGCGGGAAGGGCAGGATGTGCCGCGCCCCCACGGACCGACATTTTTCACCAAATCGCCCGAAACGGTGATCGGCCCGTTCGATGACATCGCGTTCGACGAACGCGTATCAAAAAAATGGGACTACGAAGCCGAGATCGCTATCGTCTTTGGCAAGGCCGGCAGAAGCATTCCCGCTGACTGCGCCTGGGACCATGTCTTTGGCCTTACGCTCGCCAATGATGTCTCGCAGCGTGACCTTCAACGCCGGCATGGCGGGCAGTGGTTGAAAGGCAAGAGTATCGATCGGACCATGCCGCTCGGTCCGGTGATCGTCACCCCCGACGAACTCGATGTGCCGAACTTGCGCATCGAACTGACGCTCAATGGCCAGACCATGCAAAGTGCGCTGGTGGGGCAGATGGCTTTTCCGATCGAGGAGTTAATCGCGGAATTGACGTTTGGCATGACCGTGCACCCCGGCGATGTGCTGTTGACGGGGACGCCGAGCGGGATCGGTAACGCGCGCGAGCCCCAGGTCTTCCTAAAAGAGAGTGATGAGGTCGTTGTTCGGGCGTCGGGTATCGGCGAACTCCGAAATCGTCTGGTCAAAGCTGACCTCGCCGGGCGTTCATCGGTCGCCCTCTAGCCAATCACCCAGCCAGCGCTCGGCCTGATCGGCAATCGCAGCCATGGGGAGGTTTGCGCCGAAGCGATGAGGGCCTCGACGTCTGGGCCAGCGCCTTGACAGGCATTGCGACCCGGTATTGACTAACTGGTTAGTCAGCATGGGCGGGCAAAGATGGACCAGATGGGGCGTGTTCGGATAGCGGTCGATATCGGCGGCACGTTTACCGATATCGCATTGCTGGCCGACGCGGGCCTGATCCATCAGAGCAAGATTTCATCGACCCCGGATGACCCCAGCATAGCTGTGGTCGAGGGCGTGGCGCAGCTCCTTGCCGAGCTCTCGATCGATCCCGCTGCGGTGGCCGAGGTGCTGCATGGCACGACCGTCGGCTCCAACACCATCCTGCAACGAAAGGGCGCGCGGACCGGCCTGATCACGACGCGGGGATTTCGCGACGTGCTGGAAATCGGGCGTATCCGAATGCCCGACATGTTCGATCTGACCTGGGACAAGCCGGCGCCTCTGGTGCCGCGCCGCCATCGGCTCGAGGTGACCGAACGAATGGCAGCCGATGGTTCGGTGGTCGAGCCGCTGTCCGAGGCGAACGTTGTGGCTGCTGGTGAAGCGCTGGTTGCCCAGGACATCGAGGCCGCCGCAGTCGTCTTCATCAATTCCTATCGAAATCCCGCGCATGAGCTTGAAGCGGCGGCGATTTTGCGCGCGCGCTTTCCAAAGCTGCTGGTCACGACATCATGCGCCGTGCTGCCGGAGATGAAGGAATATGAGCGCACCAGCACCACGGTCGTGAATGCCTATCTGCTCGCGACGATGCGTGCGTACCTGCAACGCTTGCAGGAGGGGTTACGCGGGATCGGCGTCAAGGCGCCGATCCTGGTCATGACCTCCAACGGGGGCATGCTGGCTGCCGACGTAACTTGTGAAAAGCCGGTCATGGTGGTGGCGTCGGGACCGGCGGGTGGCGTCATCGGCGCGGCGCGTCTCGGCATCGCGCGCGATGACCGCGACGTTATCGTGTTTGATATGGGCGGCACCACCGCCAAGGCCGTTATCATCGAGGACGGCCGGCCGACGATGACGTCGGAATATGAGTTTCGCGACGGCATTTCGACGTCGAGCCGTTTCATCAAGGCTGGCGGTTATATGCTCAAAGTGCCCGCGATCGACATCGCCGAGGTCGGCGCAGGCGGTGGCTCGCTGGCTTCGATCGATCACGGCGGGTTGCTCGTGGTCGGCCCTCAATCCGCGGGCGCTGTGCCGGGGCCGGCCTGCTACGGCCTTGGCAACGACCGGCCCACCGTAACCGACGCCAATGTCGTGCTCGGTTTTATCAATCCGAACTCGCTCGCTGGCGGCAAACTCGCAATCGACCGCTCACGCAGCGAAGCTGCGATCCAGAACCATGTCGGCAAGCCGCTCAAGCTGCCGCTCGCCGACGCCGCGCACGGCATTCGGGCGGTCGCGAACGCCGCCATGGCGCGGGCCGTGCGTGCGGTTACCATCGAGCGCGGCCGCGATCCGCGCGATCTCACGCTGATGGCGTTTGGTGGCAATGGCGGCGTGCACGCACCTGATCTGGCGCGCCAGCTCGGGATTCCACTCGTGGTGGTGCCGCCGATGTCCGGCGTATTCAGCGCGATCGGCATGCTGGCTTCTGACGTTGAGCATACCGGGCTCAAGACCATCGGCCGGCGGATCGATACGATGACCGTCGACGATCTCCGCGCCATCAAGCGCGAGTTGCAAAATCAGGTCGCCGCGCAGCTCGCGGGTGACGGCTATCACACCGGGCGCACCGCGTTCCTGTGGGAGGCCGACCTGCGTCACGAAGGTCAGGCGACCGAACTCACCGTTCCCTTCGAGGGTGAGGACTTTGCGCAAATCCGCGAGCGCTTCGTCGCCGAATATCTCAAGACCTATGGCTATCAGGACCATACTCCGATCGAACTGATGAAGGTTCGCGTCGCGGGCAGGGGTTTGCGAGACAACCGGCTTGATTTTCGCGCCATGAAGATTGCGCCACGGGCTGGCGCGTCGGGTTCGGGCACACGGCAGATATCCTTTGCGCGCGGTGAGCCGGCGCTGGCCGTCGACATCGTCGATCGCGCCGCTATCGACGATAAGCCGCGACCGGGTCCGCTGATCATCGAAGAGTTCGATGCCACGATCGTGGTGCCGCCGGATGCGCGCGTCCACAAGGACGCCATCGGCTGCATCGTGCTGGAGTTTGCGCCATGAAGGTCGACCCCATCACCTTTGCCGTCATCAAGAGCGGCCTCGACTCGATCGCCGACGACATGGCCTACACCGTCGTGCGCATTGCGCGGTCCGAGATCGTCAAGGACGTGATGGATTTCTCCGCGGCGCTGTGCGCGGGCGACGGTCAGATGGTGGCGCAGGCCAAGACCATTGCCCAACACCTCGGCGCGATCCCCGAGGCGATGGCGTCCGTGCTCGGGAAGTTCGAGGGCGACCTTCATGAAGGGGACGTCGTCATCATGAACGATCCCTATCATGGCGGTATGCATCTGCCCGATATCTTCATGTTCGTGCCGATCTTCCATGGCGGCAAACGGCGCGCCTTTGCCGTGGTGATCTGCCATCACACCGATGTCGGTGGCCGCGTGCCGGGCTCGAACGCGTCGGACTCCACCGAGATCTATCAGGAAGGCCTTCGCATCCCGCCGCTGAAGCTCTACGACCGTGGCGTGCTCGACAAGACGCTAGAAGCGCTGATCAAGATCAATGTACGCGTGCCGGATCGCGTCTGGGGCGATCTGTCGGCGCAGTTTGCCGCGGCCCAGGTCGGCAAGCGCGGCCTGGAAAAGCTCATGCAGCGTTATGGCGCCGACGACGTCGACGCCTACATGCAGGAGCTGCTCGACTATGCCGAACGCATGACCCGACAAGAAATCAAGGGTTGGCCGAAGGGTACCTATCGCTTTGTCGATCACATCGACGATGACGGTTTCTCGGATCAGCCGATTCCGATCAAGGTTGCGATCACGGTCAACGACGACGGCACGCTGCTTGTCGACTACACCGGCTCCTCGCCGCAGGTTCGCGGCGCGCTCAACTCGACATTGAGCTTCACCCACTCGCTCACCTATCTGAGCGTGCGCTGCGTGCTCGCCAAGGACCTGCCCAACAATGTCGGGCTGTTCCGCTGCATCAAGGTCAAGGCGCCGGAGGCGTCGGTGTTGAATCCGGTCATGCCTGGACCGTGCGCAGCGCGGGCGCTCACGGGTTACCGGGTGTTTGACACCATGCTCGGCGCGTTGGCCCAGATCGTGCCGGATCGCGTGCCGGCGGCTGGCGAGGGCGGCAACAGCGTGATCTGCATCAGCGGACTGCGCCCGAACCGGCAACCTTTCATCATCGTCGACATGATCTGTGGCGCCTGGGGTGGCCGCCCGGACAAAGACGGTATCGAGGCCGTGACCAATGCGTCGCAAAATCTGTCCAACATGCCGGTCGAGGTGATGGAGGCCGAGCACCCGGTGCGGATCGAGGATTATTCCTTTGTGCCGGACAGTTGTGGCGCGGGGCGCTATCGCGGCGGCGTCGGCATCCGCCGGAGTTACCGCATCCTCGCCGACGAGGCGCTATTGCAGATGCGCACCGATCGCGTGCGGTTCGCGCCTTATGGTCTTGCCGGCGGTTCGCCCGGCGGGCGGTCGCGCAATTTCATGGAAGTCGGCAACGAGCGGAAGGCATTGCCGGGAAAGATCACAACCCGTATCGGCAAGGGTACGCTGATTGTTCACGAGCAGGCGGGCGCCGGCGGTTTTGGCGATCCCCTGGCGCGCGATCCCCAGGAAGTCATCGAGGATGTGCTCGACGGAAAGATCACGGCGGCCTACGCCGCCGAGCACCATGCGGTCGTCCTGGCGCCGTCTGGCCAGTTGGACGCGGCGGCAACAGTGCGACTTCGTAGCTCGCGTGCCGGTGCCAGTGAAGGCGAGCGCCATGGCGGTTGAGGTCGCCGGAACTGCCGCGCGCAAGGCAACGCGCAATCCGGAAGCGAGCCGCGCCAGGATTCTGGATGCGGCACGCCAGGAGTTCGTGTCCTACGGCCTAAGCGGTGCGCGCGTCGATCGCATTGCCAACCTGTCCGGCGTCAACAAGAACCTGATCTATCATTATTTCGGGTCAAAGGACGCACTCTATCTTGCCGTGCTCGAGGGCATCTATGCGGGTCTACGCGAGCGCCAGCGCGACGAGGATTTGCGCGAGCTGCCGCCGGTGGAAGGCATCCGGCGGCTGGTAGAGAGCACCTTCGACCACTTCGTGGCGACGCCCGAACTGATCCGGCTGATGAGCGTCGAGAACATTCATTTCGGCGAGTATTTGAAGCGCTCGCGGTCGATCAAGCCGCTCTATAGCGGGCTGCTGGACACGATCGAGATCTTGCTCAAGCGTGGTCAGTCTACGGGCATTTTCCGCCCCGACGTCGACGCCGTCGACCTTTACCTGTCGATTTCAGGCCTGGCCTATTTCTTCCTCTCCAACCAGCACACGCTCTCCTGGTTGCTTGACCGGGACCTGGCGGCGCGAAGGCGCGTCAACAAGCGCCGTCAGCATGTCGTGGAGGTCGTGCTAGGTTATCTGCTTGGATCTTCGCTGGCGGGTGCGAAGGGTTAAGGATATGGACGCGATCAAACCGGAGTCGAAGGTATGAGACGATTGCTGCTGAAGGCGTTGCTTGTTGCCGGCTGTGCTGGCTTGTCTGGAGCGTCGGCATCGGCGGCGGACAAACTCTCTGTCCGGCTGGACTTCTCGCCCTGGGGCGTGCAGGCGGCGATGCACCTCGCCCAATATAAGGGCTGGTTCAAGGAAGCTGGCCTCGACGTCGATATCCAGGATGGCCGCGGCTCCGGCAATACGATTCAGCTGGTCAATGCCGGGCAGGCCGATGTCGGACAGGTGCAGGTTGGATTGGTCGGCTCGGCGCGCGCCAAGGGCGCGACCATCAAGTCAATTGCCACTTTTCAGCGCAAGACCGATCTGTGCGTCCTCGTCGACAAGGATTCTCCGGTCGGAAAGGTCGCCGACCTCCGCGGCAAGACGGTTGTCGTATTTGCGGCAAGTCCATGGGCGCCATTCGTCGATGAGTACCTGAAGTCCGGCGGCCTGACGCGCAGCGACCTGAAGGTCGACGTGGTCGACCCGGCGGCGCTGTGGGGCACGTATATTGCGAAGCGCGCGGACGGGCTGATGTCGACCGTCGGCTCTGCGCTTCCGATCGCCGACCAGTCCCGGCCGTCGAAATGCCTGCTCGCTTCCGACGCCAACATCGCTTTCCCGAGTTACGGTCTGGTCGCTCGCGAGGATACGATTGCGGCAAAGGGCGCCGCCTTGCATAAACTGATCCAGGTCGAGCAGCGCGCCTGGCAGGTGCTGCGCGAAAATCCGGAGGAGGGTGTCAAGGCGATGATCGCCGAGCGGCCGGATGCGCGGCTCGATGAGAAGATCCTGCTCGGTCAGATCAAGCTGACGATCGACTATTTCGACACGCCGGCGAGCAAGGGCAAGCCGATCGGGTGGCAGGCCAAGGAAGATTGGGAGGCCGCGCTCAAGTCCATGGAAGCGGCCGGCGTCGTCAATGCGGGCTGGAACGTCTCGGACTACTATACCAATGTACTCGTCGAATGAGACCGCGGTCGGCGTGCCCGACGCGACTGGCGCCTATGTCTCTCTCAGCCAGGTAAGCAAGACCTACGCGTCGTCGCGCGGTCCGATTCCGGCGCTGGTCGACATCAATCTCGACATCCGGCCGCATGAGTTCATCAGCGTGGTCGGGCCGTCGGGCTGCGGCAAGAGCACGCTTCTGAAACTGGTCGCGGGTCTGGAAGGTGTCAGCGCCGGTTCGGTGCGTGTCGCCGGGCGTCAACTGGACGGGCCGCCGGACAGGCTCGGGGCCGTGTTCCAGCGCGACGTGCTGCTCGACTGGCGGACCATTCTCGATAACGTGTTGCTGTCGATCGAATTTACGCGCAAGCCGACGCCGGCCGAGCGCGACCGCGCGATGGCGTTGCTCAAGCGCTTCGGTCTCGCCGGATTCGAGGATCGTTTCCCGTTCGAGCTTTCCGGCGGCATGCGCCAGCGCGCCTCGATCTGCCGGGCCTTGCTGGCCGATCCCGAACTGCTGCTGATGGACGAGCCGTTCGGCGCGCTCGATGCGATGACGAGGGACGACCTCAACGTCGAACTCGCGCAAATCTGGCAAGACACGCGAAAAACGCTGTTGTTCATTACCCATTCGATCGTCGAAGCCGTGTTCCTGTCCGATCGCGTGGTGATGATGAGCAAGGCGCCCGGCAAGATCGTCGACACCATCACGATCGATCTGCCGCGGCCGCGGCGGCTTGCCGTCCGCGACAGCGCTGAATTCGCAGCCTACGTGCAGCGTATCCGCCATCATTTCGCCGAGCTTGGGATTCTCAAGGAATGACGGCGCTGCTCAAGAGATTGTTCGGCGGCGAAAGCGAGGCGCGCGACATCGTTGTTGTGCTCGCCGCGGCCCTCCTGCTGTGGGAGGCGGGCGTTCGCATCTTTCATCCGTCGCCTCTGATATTGCCGGCGCCATCGATGGTCGTGGTGGAATTTCTTCAGGCGCCGGCTTTATACCTGCGCCATCTGGCATTTACGCTGGTCATGACGTTGTTTGGCTTTGTGCTGGCCGTCGTGCTCGGCGTCGCGCTCGCCGTCGGGATCATCTATTCGCGGTTTCTCGAACGGACGGTCTACACGCTTCTGGTTGCGCTGAACTCGATTCCGAAAGTCGCGCTGGCGCCGCTATTCGTGATCTGGATGGGAACCGGGCCCGAGCCGAAGATTGCCATTGCCTTGATGCTGGCAATCTTTCCGATCGTCATCGATTCCGTGCTGGGCTTACGGTCGGTTGACCCCGACATGATGAATCTGGCGCGGGTTTCCAAAGCATCGTCCTGGGCGGTGCTGACCAAAATCCGTTTCCCTTGCGCGTTGCCGAGCCTGTTCGCGGGAATGAAAGTCGGAATTTCGCTCGCGCTGGTCGGCGCCATCGTCGGCGAGTTCGTCGCCGGCAATTATGGTATCGGATTCCAGATCCTGGTGGCGCAGGGGCAGTTCGATACCGTGCGGGTATTCGTTTCGCTGTTGCTGCTTGGCATCGTTGGAACCGTGCTGTTTTTCCTTGTCGATTATGCCGAGCGATTGTTGCTGCCCTGGCATGTCTCGCAGCGAGCTCGCAGCGATCGATCAGCGGGGACCTAAAAGGCCAAGCAGAACCGCGCGAGGGCTTAAGCCTTTTCCTTCTCTTTCTCCTTCGCCGTCGACCGCTCGATCATGTCGAGAGCGGCAACAGCTGCCGCCCTGATGTGATCGACGCAGCAGCGTTCGGCGAGATCCTCGTCGCCGCTCTGGATCGCACGCCAGATCGCCGTCACCTCACGCAGGCTTTTGTTGACGCGTTTGGGTTGCGACATCGAGGTAATCCGCAGCAGCGTGATGCGATCGTGCAGCGGCTTCAACATGCGTTCGATGAACGCGTTCTGGCACCCTCCGATCAGCGCGGCGTAGAAGTCGGTCTTGGCCTCGAGGATCGCCATCATGTCGGGTTTGGTGAAGGCTGCCTTCAGGCGGGTGAGGGCGTCGCCCATCCTGCGCACGACGGCGGGGTCGCGAAGGCGTGCACATTCACGCCCCGCGTATCCTTCAAGCACGGCGCGGGCGGCATAGAGCTGGCGGGCTTCCTCGAGGCTGATGGTGGAGACCACGGGGCCGCGGTGAGGCACCGTGCTGACCATTCCGTCGGCCTCCAGCAGCCGAAGGGCTTCGCGAATCGAGGGGCGGCTGACGCCCGTCATCTCGCACAGCTCCCGTTCGACCAGCCGCTGGCCGGGTTTGAACGTACCGGACATGATGGCTTCGCGCAGCTTCTGCGCGACGATGGCCCGCACGGTCGGGACGTCTTCGATGCGAAGCGTAGACTTCAGTTCGGTGCGTCGGTCCATTGGCGGGGTGCCTTCGGTCTGTTCCGTTCTGAATTACGATTTACCGGCCAAATTGGCAATTGCGGCCACAAAGCCCGTTTTGTTCGTCGGCGTCGATATCGATCCTCCCATGATTCCAGCCTTGAGCTGCTAGGTCTTGGGCCAAATTGGTTTGGCCAAGGCCAGCTCGGGCGGAAACACGGTGACGGGGATACCGGACTGCCACTGTACGATGGTCATGCCGGCCCCGATTCGGCGGCCCTTGTCGTCGAACTTGATCTTGCCGAGCGGGTAGTATTTCGAGGGACCGCCGTCCATCGTTCGCAGCGCCTCGGCAACGGCGGTGCGATCGGCCTTTCCTGCTTTCTCCAGCGCATCCTTGATCAGCCACATGTCGCCGTAGGTCGAAATCGCGTTCTGGGTCATCCACGGCTCGTTGTAGCGCTTCTTCAATTCGGCAATCAGCGCTTCGTGGCCTTTGGCGCCCCAGCTCGCGACGCAGGTCAGCACGCCCTGAAGCAGTTCAGGACTGACCGTTTGCAGCATGTCCGGTTCAGCAATCGCTATGCCAAACGAGATGGTCGGGACCTTGCCCTGGCCCATGCCGAATTCGTTCATCTTCTCCAGCACGAGCTTTGCGTCGGAAATCACGGTCGGCAGAAAGAACAACAGGTCGGGCCGGGCGGAGCGGATCTTCTGAACCAGCGAGGTTGCGTCCGCCAGCGGCGGTGTGAAGGTCTCGTCGACGATCAGTTGCAGGCCGTTGGCCGCCAGCAATCCTTCCCGCATCGACTTGGCGGAAGCGATCGAGGCGCCGGTATTGTCGGTGAGGATTGCGACCGTCTTCGGCTTCTTGCCGGAGGCGCTTTCCGCCAACGAGATGATTTGCGGCAGCGCCTGCTTGGCCTGCGATGCCGCGGTTGCCGAGGTCTGGAAGACGTACTTGAAGCCGCGCTCGGTGATCAGATCGGAGTAGGAGAGGGTGAGCACGGGAAGGCTCGCCCGTTCCGTCACTTCGGTCACCGCCAGCGTGAACGAGGACAGATAGGCCGCACTTGCAGCCACAAGGTCCGGCTCCTGCGCAACCATGCGCTGGGCGGCGCTCTTCGCCTTTTCGGTGGTGTCGCCGGAGTCCAGCACGACGAGTTTGAGCCTGGCGCCGCCGAGCGCTTTTACTCCGCCTTGCGCGTTGATGTGGTCGACCGCCATTTCGGCGCCTTCGCGCATCACGGTGCCCGGACGCGCATACATGCCGGAAACCGGCACCAGCAATCCGACCTTGATTTCGGATGGCGATTGCGCCCAGGCTCGCGACGCAATGAGACCGACCGATGCGCCAGCGAGCAGGCCCCGGCGTGTCAATGCGCTCTTCTGGGCGCCTTTCTTGGCTTCTTGCATGATGAAATCCTCCCCGGAAAACTGATTTAGGCCTTCTTCGGCCAGAATGGTTGGGCCAGCGCGAGGTTCGACGGATAGACCGTCACCGGAATGCCGTTCTGCCACTGCACGATCACGACGCCGGCGCCGACGCGGCGGCCTTTTTCGTCGAACTTCAATTCGCCGCCCGGATAGTATCTGGACGGTCCGCCATCCATGGTGCGGAAGGCATCCGCAACGGCGAGGCGGTCGGCCTTGCCGGCCTTCTCGAGCGCGTCCTTCATCAGCCACATGTCGCCATAGGTGGAGATGACGTTCTGCGTCATCCACGGCTCTTTATATTTCTGCTTGAGTTCGGCGATGAGGTCTTCGTGGCCCTTCGTGCCCCAATTGGCAACAATGGTCATGATGCCTTGCACGGCCTCGGGCGACACGCTTTGCAGCATGTCCGGTTCGGCGATCGTGATGCTGAAGGAGACTGTCGGGATCTTGCCCTGGCCGAGGCCGAACTCGTTGATCTTTTCAAGACCAAGCTTGGCGTCGGATACAGCATTCGGCATGAACAGGAGGAGATCGGGGCGGGCCGAGCGCACCTTCTGGATCAGCGGCGTGGCGTCCGACAGCGGCGGCGTCCACACTTCGTCGACGGTGAGCTGAAGGCCTTCCTGCGCGAAGAGTTTTTCCTTGAGCGCCTTGGCGGTCGCAACCGACGTCGCGGTGTTGTCCATGATCATGGCAACCGTTTTCGGACGCTTGCCGGCGGCGGTTTCGGCGAGCTTCATCAGTTCGGGAAGGCCGAGTTCCGATTGCCGGCTTGCGGTTGCCGCGGTCTGGAAAATGAACTTGAAGCCGCGATCGGTAATGAGATCCGAATAGGACAGCGTCAGCATCGGCAGTTGCGCGCGCTCGGTCACTTCGGTGGTCGCGAGTGTAAACGAAGAGAGATAGGAGCCGGTCGCGGCAACAAGATCGGTTTCCTGCGCCACCATCCGCTGCGCGGCATTCTTGGCTTTCTCGGTCGTATCGCCGCAATCGATGACGACGAGCTTGAGCTTGGCTCCTCCTAAGGACTTGATGCCGCCTTTGGCATTGATGTGCTCGATGCCCATCTCGGCGCCCATGCGCATCACCTGGCCGGGCCGGGTATAGATGCCGGAGAGCGGAACGATCAGACCGACCTTCACTTCCGCGACCGCTTGCGCACGTACGGCGGTTGACAGTCCGCTCGATACTCCCACGGCGGCTGCGCCCGAGAGCACCGTTCGTCGCGAAAGCCGCGCTGCCGATTTCTTATCCTGGCTCATCTGTTGTCCTCCCGACTTTTCTTTGTTGACGTGATCGCTACATGCCGAGATACGCCCGTCTGACGCGATCGTCGGCACGCAAGGTTTGCTTGTCGCCTTCGAGTGCGATACGGCCAGCTTCCAGCACATAGCCATGATCGGCCGTTTCCAGCGCTTCGGCGACGCGCTGTTCGACCAGCAAAATCGTCAGCCTGGTCTGGCGGCGTATTTCGATCAAACGGTCGAAGATCAGGTCGGCGGTCGTCGGCGCAAGGCCCATCGAAGGCTCGTCCAGCATCAGAAGCTTTGGAGAGGAGGCAAGCCCGCGGCCGATCGCGAGCATCTGCTGCTGTCCGCCCGACAGCGTTCCGGCAAACTGGGCGCGGCGCTCCGCCAGCACCGGAAGCCATTCGAAGATTCGCTCGATATTGCTCTTCCAGTCGCGCTGCCCGGCGTCGGTCATTGCGCCCATCTCGAGGTTTTCCATCACCGTCAGCGACGGAAAAACCTGCCGGCCCTCCGGGACATGGGCGATGCCGAGATGCGGGCGTCGGGCGGGTGCAATCGCCAGGAGATCGCGGCCTTCGAAGCTGATGCTACCCGCGGTCGGGCGCAGGATTCCGGAGATCGTCTTGAACAGCGTCGTCTTGCCGGCGCCATTGGGGCCGACGATGGCGACGAACTGGCCGGCCTCGATATGGATCGACACATCGCTCAGCACGGGGCGCGCGGAATAGCCGGTCGAGAGCCCGTCAATGTGCAGCATGCGCGACCCACTTTTTGCCGAGATAGGCCTCGATGACCCTGACGTCGCGGGTCACATGTTCGGGCTTGCCTTCGAGCAGGACCGCGCCATGGTCCAGCACAAGGAAATTATCGACCAGGCGGACCATCGCCTGCATCGTGTGTTCGATGATGGCGATCGTCATGTTGTCGCGCGCCAGGCGCTGGATCACGGTGACGACCTCATCGGCCTCATCGTGGCCGAGACCCGCCAGCGTTTCGTCGAGCAGGAGAATTTTGGGCTGGCCAGCGAGCGCGCGGGCCAGCTCCATCAGCCGCAATTCCTTGGTCGAGAGTTCGCCGGCGATGCGACCGGCAATCGGCGTCAGACCGACGCGTGAAATCGCATCTGCCGCGAGCCTTCGCGCTTCCGTGTCGGACTTGGCCCGAACATAGGCGCCGACCACGACATTGTCCGATATCGACATGCGCTGGAACGGCCGCATGATCTGGAACGTCCGCGCGACGCCGGCTTCGCACAGCTCATGCGGCTTGCGGGCAAACATGTCGCGGCCTTCGAGGAGGACTTCGCCGCCGTCGGGCCGCAGGAAACCGTTGAGCAGGTTGAAGACGGTGGTCTTGCCCGCGCCGTTAGGCCCGATGATGCCGAGGATTTCGTTACGCCTTAGCTTGAAGCTGACGTCCTGGACCGCCTTGAGGCCGCCGAAGGCGCGCGAGAGATTGTGAACCTCGAGGATGACATCCCCTTGTTCGGCGGGCCGATCGCGGCGTGCAGGCAGGGGAAGCTGTGCGACGGTCGCGGTTGCCGTTACATCGGTCGCTTGAGACGGCGTCTGTTCCAGCTGCCGCCGACGCCAGATGTCACGGACTTTCCAGAACAGTCCCTCCGGCGCGAGCAGGATCACGCAGATGATGGCGAGCCCAAAGATGACGCCCTGGATGCCGGGCAAATACGATCCGGCTTCCGCGTTGAGCGTTTCCGCGAGTGGAATGAGAATGACGCTTCCGATCACCGGTCCCCATACCGTGCCGACGCCGCCGAACATCGCGACCGTCAGCGCCTGCGCGGAGACCAGCATGCCGAACACCGACTGAGGCGTGACGACCAGCAGGACCACCGCGTAGAACGCACCGAGCGCGCCGGCGATGGCGCCGCTCAAGGTAATCGCACGCAGCTTCCAGCGCAGCGTGTCGATGCCGGCCGCTTCCGCCGCCGCCTGGTTTTGCTTGATGGCCAAAAGCGCCATGCCGAAGCGGCTGCGCTCGACCGCGCGCGTGAGCACGATCGTGCCGATCAGCATGACCAGCGCCAGCATCGTATAGAGGCGGGGATCGCTGAACTGCATATAGGCGATCGGGTTGTCGCGCTTGATCGGCAGCGTGACCTCCTGAAAGCCAAGCCATTCGAAGACGTAGAGAATGGCGAGCGGGTAAGCGAGCATTGCGAGTGCAAAGTAGTGGCCCTGCAAGCGGAATGTCGGATAGCCGATCAAAAGACCGGCCACGCCGCCGAACACGGCCGCGACAGGAATCAGAAGCCACGGCGACAGGTCGAAATAGATCTGGCCGAGCGCGGTGGTATAGGCACCGATACCAAAGAAGGCGGCATGGCCGAACGAGATCAGCCCGGTGTAGCCGCTGAGCAAATTCCAGGAGAGGCCGAACACGGCCCAGACCAGGACCAGCGTCATGATCAGCTGGTAGTAGGAATTGGTGACGACAAGCGAAATCGCCGCGTAGACGACAGCAAAGACGGCGATGGAAATAACCGAGCGCTGGGCCGACATGACGATTTAAGTCCTCTCGACCACCCGTCCGAAGAAGCCTTGCGGACGGAAAAAGATAATCAGGAGGAACACCACGAAGATTGCGGCATTCTGCAACTGCGTCGGCAATACGATAGTCGACATCTGCTGCACGAGACCGATGGTCATGCCGCCCCAGAACGCGCCGACGAGGCTGCCCATGCCGCCGAGCACGACGCCGGCATACATCACGATCACATATTCGAGGCCGACGAAGGGCTGGAACGGATAGTTGGTGGCGAGCAGGCCGCCCGCGATCGCGGTGATACCTGTTCCCAATGCGAAAGCGACGCGATGGGCGCGGTCGACGTCGATTCCCATATAGGTGGCCGCAGTCGGATTATCGGCGGCGGCGCGCAACGACTTGCCGATGCGCGACCGCGTGATCATCAGGGTCAGCAGCACCATCGTGATCAGCGATACGATCGCATCGATCCCGCGTGCCTTGTTGACGAAGACGCTGATATCGAAAAACGGGCCGAGCTCCCATGCCGAGCTCGATAGCGGTGTGCGGATCGAGGCCAGCACCGAACCGAAAACGATCAGGCCGCCATTTTGCAGAATCAAAGCGATACCCAGTGTCAGGATAAGCTGGGCGTAATGTCCTTCGCCTTCGAGTGATGCGGTTCGTGTGCCGGAAACACGGGAGATGAGGAGGGCGTGAACGGCGTAGCCGAAAACCGCGAGGATCGGGCCCGCGAGCAGGATGGAGACAAACGGTCCGACCGTGTTGCCGAAGACGGCCTGCATGCCGAGCAGGGTAAAGAGGTAGAACGCGGTGTACATGCCGAGCATCATGAAGTCGCCATGGGCGAAATTGATGACCCGCATGACCCCGAAGATGAGGCCGAGTCCGACGCACATCAGGCCATAGACTGCGCCGATCAAAAGCCCGGCGGTCATGGCTTGCAGAAAGCTTTCGATGAATTGACTCATCGGCGGCGGTTTGCCTCTTGGGTTGTAGCCGCTCCGTCGTCGCATCCGTCACGATGCATCCGGTGCATCGGGCCAAATCCGAGGCGTTTCGGCCAGTGTCGCTCCCTGTCGCGCCGCGTTGGATCGAGCGCTTTTGTGCCCCGGTCCGATTGCCGAGCCGGGCGCGCAACTGTTGAGATTGTCTGTCAATCTGTCAAGCAGGAGAATTTGCAGTCGACAGTAGGTCGCACCCCGGAATAGGATTGCGCACGGCAATTCGAGGAAATCGCTCTGCGTGGAGGCACTCGGCTCAAACGACGATTCCGGGTGCGCTGAAACTATCAAAAAATGAAAGGTTGATCATGAGCAAGACCGAGCTGTTCGAAAAGGGTCTCAAAGTCCGCAAGGAAGTGCTTGGCGAGGACTACGTCAACAAGTCGATTGCCGGCGCCGACGAGTTCACCCGCACCATGGCGGAATGGTCGACCGAATTCTGCTGGGGCGCGTGCTGGACGCGGCCAGGCCTCGACAAGAAGACGCGCAGCATGCTCAATCTGGCGATGCTGAGCGCGCTCGGCAAGACACATGAGTTGAAGCTGCACGTCAGGGGCGCCCTGACCAATGGCGTCACCGTCGACGAGATCAAGGAAATCCTGCTTCAGGTCGCAGTCTATTGCGGCGTCCCGGCCGGCATGGATTCCTTCCGCAACGCGCGCGAAGCCATCAAGGAAGTGCAGGGCAAGTAATTGCCGATCAGTAACTAGACGACGTTACCGGCCGCAGGCGACTGCGGCCGGATTGCATTCCCAGGGACTGGCACTGCGCCCTTTTTTTCGCGAACGGATCTTCGTGCCGGCCCATCCCTCCACGACCCGCGCCACCGACGTAAAATCGCTGTCGGCCCCGAACGTCGCGTTGGTCACCGCCATGAGTTGCCGCACCGCCGCGCCGACCACCATCGGCACGCCCATCCCCTCGGCCTCGTCGACGCAGAGGCGCACGTCCTTGTAGGAAAGGCCGGTGGCAAAGCCGAAGTCGAAGGTGCCGGTGAGGACGGCTTTCGGGAATTTGTCGCGCAGCGCGACGTTGCCGCCACTGGACGCCATGATGGTGTCGATCATGATCTGCGGATCGAGGCCGGCCTTGGCGCCCATCGCCATCGCTTCCGAGGAGATCGCAAGCGCCGCGACCGCGATGATGTTGTTGGCGAGCTTGAGTGTTTGCCCCATGCCCGGCTTGTCGCCGCACACGAACACCTTGCCGAAGACGCTCAGTACGGGACGCAGCGTCTCGACGGCATTTTGCTCGCCGGAAACCATGACGGCGAGGGTGCCTTTCTCCGCGCCGTTGGTGCCGCCGCTGACGGGGGCATCGATTAGCGAGATACGCCCGGCTTTATCCAGTTCGGCGGCAATCTGGGTCGCCATGCGCGGGCCGGTGGTCGAGAGGTCGACCAGCTTGGTGGTGCGGTTGGAATCGGCGATACCGGCCGGGCCGAACACGACATTGCGGACGACGTCGGGTGTCGGCAGGCTCATCAACACGGTCTCGGACGCTGCCGCCACCTCGGCGGCGCTGGACGCCCGCCGTGCGCCGCGCGCCACGATTTTCGCCATCGCGGCCTCATCGCGGTCGAACACGGTAAGGCTGTAGCCTGCGTCGAGCAGCCGTATGGCCATGCGGCTGCCCATCTGGCCAAGTCCGATAAATCCCAGTTCCATCTGCCGGCGTTCCTTCCTGGATCTCGTTGTTGCTTTTTTGGAAGTGCGCCTGCCGCCGTCATCAGACGAGAAACGCCACTCCCTATCCTCCGTTAATATTGACAGACAATCTGACGGCGTCAACGCGTTGATGATGTCCGGGTTGAAAACGCTGTTCTCAACCGCGCTTTCCCTGTTAAATGCGCCGGGGAATCTTGAAAAAAGCCGCTGCGGATCAGGCATTTGTCGCTGGACGATGCGTCGCCGGCCGCTAATTCGGCACTGAGGAAACGACATGAGCACGACAGATCAGCCACAGGTCTTTGAAACGGCTGCGATCGAAGACACCAGCCTCGCCGCGTTTTACCGCGATATGGATACGGCCGAACGCCGGACCTTCTGGGCTTGCGCCGCAGGCTGGGCGCTCGACGGCATGGACTTCATGATCTATCCGCTTGTGATCGGAACCATCATCGCGATCTGGAAGGTCGATGCCGGCTATGCCGGCCTTGCCGGCACGGTCACGCTGCTGTCCTCGGCGGTGGGCGGCTGGCTCGGCGGCTATATTGCGGACCGCATTGGCCGGGTCAGGACGCTGCAATTCACCATTCTCTGGTTCTCGTTCTTCTCGCTGGTTTGCGCGGTCGTCCAGAATTTCGACCAGCTCCTGATTGCGCGCGCCGTGCTCGGCCTGGGCTTCGGCGGCGAGTGGGCGGCGGGTGCCGTTTTGATGGGCGAAGCGATCCGCCCGCAATACCGGGGACGTGCGGTCGGCTCGGTGCAGTCGGGCTGGGCGGTCGGCTGGGGCCTTGCGGTGCTCGCGCAGGCCATCCTGTTTTCCGCCTTTCCGGCCGAGACCGCCTGGCGCTGGATGTTTGTGATCGGTGCGCTGCCGGCGCTGCTCGTCTTTTATCTGCGCCGTTACGTGAAGGAACCGGAGATCGCCGCGGCGGCGCGCCAGTCGCGGTCCGGACAGCAGCCGTCGATCCTGGAAATCTTCTCGGGCCCGATTCTGAAGACGACGGTGCTGGCATCGCTCGCGGCGACCGGATGTCAGGGCGGCTATTACGCGGTCACGTTCTGGGTGCCGCGCTTCCTCACCACCGAGAGAAAGCTCTCGATCGTCTCGTCCACCGGCTATCTCTCGGCGCTGATCATCGGCTCGTTCGCCGGCTATCTCGTCGGCGCCTGGCTTGCCGACCGGATCGGACGGCGCAATCTCTTTCTGACCTTTTCGCTGGGCGCGATCGCGGTCGTGTTGCTCTACACGCAACTGACGCTGCCCAACAACGCGCTATGGGTGCTTGGTTTCCCGCTCGGCTTTTTTGCCTCGGGATATTTCTCCGGCATGGGCGCCTTCCTCACCGAACTATACCCGACGCGGTTGCGCGGCTCCGGTCAGGGCTTTTGCTACAATTTCGGCCGTGGAATCGGCGCGCTGTTTCCGTTCTTGGTCGGTGCGCTGTCGAACTCGACCTCTCTCGCCAATGCCATCGCGATCTTTGCGGTCGCGGCCTACGCGGTGTTCTTCATAGCCGCCTACGCCTTGCCGGAAACGCGCGGGCGCGTGCTGCACGCCGAGGCCTGAGCCGGCACGAGGACTCCAGCGCTAACTGCCGCTCCATTTTAGAGGGTCCTCCGTTTTAGAGCGTCCTCTGGGCGCGCTCGCGGGAACCGGCGCACCTATCCTATTCACATGTCAAAGAGCCAGGCACAGCAAAGCGCAGTCTCGCGACGCGATGGCGCCCGAGGTTTGAACGAAAACCCTCTCGACAAGAGGGCGCAGGGAAGGCCGGATGCCCAAGCGCACCCGCAGCCTCGCGTGCGAAATAAAAAAGCACACGAGTAAGTCACCACAGGTTCGCCGGAAACGCCCGGCCTTCCCTGCGCAATGGTTTTAACGGTTTCCTTCGTGCTCTCCCTGGTGAACCGGGCTTGTTGTCACCATCCCCGGTGCGATTGCTAAGCAATCGTCACCGAGTTAGCGCCAGCGTCGGGGCGCCAGGACCACACGACTTCGCCGGTCGCTTCGACCGCTCGCGTCTTGCGCCGTCAACGCGTCCATCGCATCCCGCACCCAACGTTCGTGACGATCGCGATACGCTCCCGTATGCCCGACGACGGTGACCTTGTGCGTGAATCGATAAATCTGATGTCCGCTTCTCTAATCGGCCGTTAGGGGTCAAGCACTTTCAGACTATCCATGTTTGCGGTGTTGGTGTCGCCCACGGGCTCGTGCTTCTCTTCGGAATCGGCACCAAGGCCCTTCCAGTATGGGATTCGAAGACGAGGCGGAACAATCTTTGGGGCGGCCTTGCCGTCTTACAGACAGTGGGTCCAAGCGGACATACGAACTCACCTCATCCATCGTCCCGTGAGGGACATCATTCCACCGCTCGGTGGAACTCGAGTGTCCTCCTATCGCGTTTAATCCTGCTAGTCCTCACGCCGCTGTAACTTCCCGGCTCCATCGGAACTCGGTACCGTCAACCCAGATGCGGTGCATGATCACCGCCAACCGGCGCGCCAGCGCCACGATCGCCTTCTTCATCCCGCGGTGCCTGGCGATCTTCATGGCCCAGGCCTTGAGCCAGGACCACTTTGCCAAACGCACCAGCATGATATGAGCCGCTTCGTAGAGCATTGCCCGCATCATCTCGTCACCGCACCTTGATATGGCGCCGGGTCGGTCAATCTCGCCAGATTGATACCTGGAAGGCGTGAGCCCAAACACCGCCCCGACCGCCTTGGAGTTTCGGAAGCGGGCGGGCACGTCGACAGTTGCGCGATAGGTCAGTGCCACAACGGGACCAACACCCGGGATGGTCATCAGGCGCCGACACACATCATCATTCCGAACGATAGCCAGCAAGTGACGATGAAGAATGCCGATCTGCTCACGAAGCGTCCGCCGGACAATCAGCAGCGGTTCGACTAACTCAGCAAGATCCGGGAAGCTTTCGACAAGCTCCTTGATGCGCGCCTCGAACTTCATCGTTCCTACCACGCCCACCTTGAGGCCGAAGTTGCGCAAAGTACCTCGCAGGTCGTTATCGATGGCGATGGCCTTGGACTGCAGCAGTTTGCGATGGGTCAACAGCATTCGCAGTTTCTGACTGCGTAGCGTCTTCACATGCACCGGGCGATAAAGCCCCGCCCGCATCATCTGGGCCATACCGCGCGCATCGTTGCGATCCGTCTTGTTGATCTGCGCCTTCAGAACCGCCCGCATGTGCCGCGTCTCGACACAGATGACAGGCAAGCCTGCTTCGGCAAGCGCACCGAAAAGCCATTGCGACAGCGGCCCAGCCTCCAATCCGATCCGCTTGAAACGGTAGGCCGGGTTCCCCAGAACCCGCAGCAGAGCGTCTGGCTCGCTTGCTACCCTTAATTCCTTCGCGATCCTGCCCGTGTCATCCACAATGCAGACACTTGTCTCCTTGACCGATACGTCCAATCCAGCAAAATGGTCCATGCTGCGCTTCTCCTTCTGATGCTTGAGGCCGTTACCACGGACCTCGTTTCACCATCAGCCTGAAGCGCAGCACCCAAAATCTTCAGCTATCCACAAGCTGGGCCGGCCGATAACCCCATCTTAGGTGCGTACAACGGACTTAAGTCGGTCATCACTCCATGTCCGAAAGGTGCCAATGGAAGACACTACACGCTTGGAATGTTATGAAAGAGACCGCCAACTGAGGCGGCCTTGCCGGAGGGAGAGATGAAAGCAATCCTTCGCTACCGAATGACAGAAAGCCTTCGCTGGCGATCGGTGTTGGTTCTGGCTCTCACCTGTTTCGGCTTGGGTGTCGCGAGCTCCCTGGTTTGGGTGTACGTCCTCTATAGTAGAGAGCTAGCCGACCGCGATCTAAGCGTGATTGCCATCCTGATCTTGATGTTGGCCGTGACTGGGGCGTCTCTTCTGATGGCTCGGTTCGCCAAAAAGCGAATTAGGACACTGCCGGATTCAATTTAGGACACCGAGGGTCAAACACGGAGAAAAGCGGCTCAGTTGGAAGCCCTGACAATATTGTCCAGACAATCCTTTAGCTCGGCGCGCTTTCTTTGATCCAGCTTAGGATCATTCAGCCTTAGACTTCGATCATTTGCGAATTCTCGCAGCTTGACGTACGCCTCGTTGAGTGCAGTCTCCAGCGCGCCGTCAGCTTCGAATGCCAAATCGTCTAATTCTTGGTGTGTGACATCAGCACCGCCCAAGACGGACATTATGATCCCGACGACGTCCTTTACGTCTCGATTCATTGCGATAGACCTTCCGCTATCACCACCGATCCAACAGACGTAAGGACGCAGGGCATAACTTGCCAATGTCAGGTTGGGTCATTCGCGCCGTTTTGACCGCGCGCCAGCTACTTCCGGCCTACCCCGATCAACGGACATCTCAGACCGATCCGGTTGGTCCGCTTCGTGCTAATAACGGAAGTGGTCTGAAGGCTGGTAGAAGCTCGGCATCTTTCTATTGAACGACGAACAACCGCCATTCGCCAGGTACGCCCTTGAGGTTGTACGCGCCACGATCGACGAACTGAAGTCCCGAGCCCGCGACCAGATCTTTGGTCGTGCTCGATACCATCACCTCGTCCGCTCCTGCGATCGCGGCGACGCGCGCCGCGATATGCACCGCGATTCCGCCAACGTTGCCGCCAATCAGCTCACACTCGCCGGTATGCAGTCCAGTGCGGACCTGTAGACCCAGCGGCTGTATCTTTTCGCGCACCGACCGGGCGCAACGCATGGCGCGCGCCGGGCCGTCGAAGGTGGCAAGCAAACCGTCGCCTGTGGTGTTCACCTCGTGGCCGCGGAATGCAGTCAATTCTTTTCGCAACACGGCGTAGTAGTTGCTGAGCACCTCGTTCCATCGCGCGTCACCCAGTTCGACGGCGCGTTCGGTAGATCGAACAATATCGGTGAACATGATGGTGGCGAGCACCCGGTCAGGTTCGAGAAGCCGGTGTGTGCCAGTTATGAACTCCTCGATCTCGTCTGCAATGAGATCTTGTGTCTCCTGATCGAGCACCAGGTGATCAGTGCCGGGTATCTCGACGTACTTGGCACCGGGGATGTGCTCGGCCAGGTAGCGGCCCATGTTCACCGGCACGAGCTTATCACCGGCTCGATGCAGTATCAGCGTTGGGGCTTGGATCGTCGGTAGCAGGTGACGGACGTCTATCTCGTAAATCGCCTCCATTAAGGCGCGAACTGAACCAGGACTCGCTGCTGCACGTTCAATTCTAGCAAACCATTGAAGGAAGACGGGGTCATCGCGCCGGCTCGGCGCGTTCAGGCGCACCAAGATGCCTTCTCCCCAGTGCGCAATTAGTCGGGCCAGGAACTCATCCAACGCCTCGCGGGTCAGCATCCAAGGTTCGCTCTTCATCGACGCAAAAGTGCCAAACAGCACCAAGGCGGTGACTCGCGCCGGATAGGTGGCAGCAAACATCAGGCACATCGGGCCGCCTTCCGACCAGCCATAGATCGTCGCGCTCTCAGAGCCTGCCGCGTCCATCACCGCGCGCACGTCATCGACCCGTTCTTCCAACGACTGCTCGGCGACCTGGTCCGAAAGCCCCTGGCCGCGCTTGTCAAAGGTGATTACCCGGGCGAAAATAGTGAGTCTCTTGAGCAGATGTTCATAGCTCGGCATCTCCCATAGCAGTTCGACGTGCGAGATGGTGCCTGGGACCAGCACAATGTCTCGGGGACCATCACCAAAAACACGGTAGGCGATGTAAGCATCGCCAATGCGGGCATATTTGATCGGGCCTTCCACGGTCATCCCTTTGGCAGCGGAGTCATGCTTGCCGTCCGCCGGAAGCAGTGTAGTCCCAAACCCGACATACAGAAGGCGCTGGGGCGGCCCTAAGGTGCATCTTTTGGTGGTTGCTGACGTCCGCTGGGGTTCAAAAGCGGAATTGGTTCGAGCCGAACGGTATATCGGCTCTGGCCTTGAGAGCGGACGTGGCCAACCAGATCGGCCGCGTCAACCTCGTCCCAACGCGCGCTCTGGTGCGTCCTGTCGCCACCGGACCGCTTAGTGTCCACCTCCGGCGGCAGCGCCGCCCTTCGGCTTGCCCGTGAGCACAATGGCGATTCCGGCAATCACCAGCACCGCGCCGACCACGGCGAAGGCATCGCTGAAACCCATCACCAGCGCCTGCTGCTTGACGAGGTTGCCGAGCGCGATGATCGCCTGCTGATGCGCGGTTGCCGGATCGCTGACGCCATGCGCCAGGAAGAAGTTGGTCATCTGTTCGATCCGGGCGCGGACTTCCTCGCGGCCGAGATGGACGGCCTGGCCGATGATGTTGGAATGAAACTGTTCGCGCTTGGTGACGATGGTGGACAGTAGCGCCGTGCCGACGGCGCCGCCGAGGTTACGCATCATGTTGGAGATGCCAGAGGCTGCGGCCGCGTCCTGCGGCGCCACGCTGCCGAGCGAGATCGCGCTTAACGGCGCCAGCGTCAGTGCCTGGCCGACGGCGCGAATGACATTCGGAATGAACAGTTGATCGCCGGAATAATCGAGCGACATCGTCGTGTTCATGAAGGCAGAGAGCGCAAACAACCCCATGCCGGTAAAGGCGATCAGGCGAACGTCGAAGCGCTGCATCAGCTTCGGCACGAGTGGAATGAGCAGGAGCTGCGGCAGGCCGGTCCAGGCCAGCACCGTTCCGATCTGCTCGGCGTTGTAGTGCTGCACCTGGCCGAGATAGGCCGGCAGCAGGTAGACCGAGCCGAACAAAGCGAAGCCGAGGAACACGGCGGAAACGGTGCCGAGGCCAAAGCTGCGCTGGGTCAGAAGCCGCAAACGTAAGAGCGGCTTTTCGACCAGAAGCTCGTTGGCGATGAACAGCGAAAGGCTGACGACGGCAATAACGGCGAGCTTGACGATGAAGGGCGAGCCGAACCAGTCGTCCTTGTTGCCTTCTTCCAGCACGGCCTGCAACGAGGCCAGACCGATCGCCATGGTGGCAATGCCGAACCAGTCGCCTTCGGACAGAAGGCCGAGCTGCATCGGTTGCCGTTCGATCGTGAAATAGAGCGTCGTGACCATCACGATGGTGGGGATCACATTGACGAAGAAGATGGTCTGCCAGCCGTAATTCTCGGTGAGATAGCCGCCGATGGTCGGGCCGATCGCGGGCGCAAAAGTCACCGCAAGCGAGAACATCGCCAAGCCAATCGGCTGCTGCGCCTTCGGCAGCTTGGTGAAGACCAGCGTGAACGCCATCGGAATCAGCACGCCGCCGAAAAAGCCCTGAAAGCCGCGCATCGCGATCATCGAGGGCAAGTCATGGGTGAAGGCACAGGCGACGGAGAACGCGGCGAACAATGCCGCAAACGGCAGAATGATGTTGCGGTAGGAGAACACGCGGCTGAGGTAGTCGGTCAGCGGGATCACCACGATCTCGCCGATCAGGTAGGATGTCGAGATCCACGAACCGTTATCGACGCCGGTGCCGATGCCGCCTTCGATGTTGAGCAGCGACGCGTTGGTGATCTGGATATTCAGGATCGCCATGAACGCGCCGATCATGGCGGCCATCACGGCTATCCAGACCGTGGCGCTGGCGCGCTCCGGCGCTGCCGGCGTCACGTTAGCTGGCGTGACGCGACGAGGGGTTGCGGATGAGGTCGAGAGGGCAAGGTCTGACATGGCATCACCTTTGGTCTCTTTTTTGGCTTCATCGCTCACTTCTGCGACGCGAGCAGCGCGACGCTGGAGTGTGAGGTAGAATGTGAGGCCGGCTGCGGCGCGCTCGCGGTTGCCGGCTGCTGCTTCTGCGTCTGGATGGTCGGGATCACCGACATGCCCGGGCGAAGTTCAACGCTCGATGCATCCAATGCGATCTTGACCGGGATGCGTTGCACCACCTTGGTGAAGTTGCCGGTCGCGTTATCCGGCGGCAGTAGCGCGAACTCCTGGCCGGAGGCCGGCGCGAGACTGTCGACGTGACCGTGCACCGGCCGACCGGGGAACATGTCGACGTCGATGTCGACCGCCTGGCCGGCCTGCACGTTGGTGAGCTGGGTCTCCTTGAAGTTCGCTATCACATAGGCGCCGCTGGTTGGCACCAGCGACATCAACTGCGTTCCAGCCTGCACGTACTGGCCGGCGCGGAGCGTACGGTTTCCGGCCACGCCGTCGATCGGCGCAATGATCGTGGTGTAGGAGAGATTGAGTTCGGCCTGGTTCTGCAACGCATTGGCGCGCGATGCCGTGGCAACCGCTTGCGCGATCTCGGCCTTGAGCAACTCGACCTGCTTCAGCGCCGAGGCAAGGTTGGCCTTGTCACGTTCGATCGCGGCGAGCGCGCCGGCATTGCGCGATTGCGCATTCTGCGCATTCTGCACGCTGCCATAGCCGGTGGCGGCGAGGTCGGTATAGCGCTTGTTCTCCTGCATGGTGAAGGTCGCCGACGCCGTGTCGACGTCCAGCGTCGCCTTGGCGGCGTCGATGATCGCCTGTTGCACGTCGAGCTGCGCGCGCTTGCTGGCGATGGCGGCTTCGGCGGCAGCGACGTCGGCCTTGGCCTGGTCGAGCGCAACCTTGAAGTCGCGGTCGTCGATCCGCGCCAGCACCTGGCCGGCCTTGACGCGCTCGTTGTCGCCAACCAGCACTTCATGAAGATAGCCGGATACCTTCGGCGCGACGGTGGTGTTGTCGGCCTTTACATAAGCGTCATCGGTCGAAACCAGGAAACGGCCGACCGTCCAGTAGTCGAAGCCGTACCAGGATGCGCCGGCCAGCACCGCGACAGCGGCCCCAGTCAGCAAAAGCTTGCGGAATCCGCCGTTCCGGGCGGACTTGGGGGCGGGTTGTGCGATTTCCGTCGCCGGAGCGGGCGAGGGAACCAGCTTTTGTGCAGTATCGGCCGGAACGGCCTGTTCGGCTTCGAAATCAGTGGTATGGCGGGTCATGGCGGTCCTCTTTTTGGCTTAACCCCTTGCCGTCAAAGCGGAGTTCTATTTTCGCCTCGGTAAGGTCAATTAGGAAACTTGACGTTTTCCAAAATACAGCGCATATTAGGACTGTCAATAGAATGACAGTCATCATTTAAAAGCATGGCTCGTCCCGCCGATCTGAAGTCCCTGCACCACAAGCGGCGAGTTCGATCAGGGACTTCAGATCGATAAGCGGTACGAAAATTGATATGTTTGCGAGTGCCCATGACTTTCCGAAGTTCGTGAAGTGGGTGCTGCAATGGAGAACGAACTTCGGAAAGTGGGCGCTCGCGATGACCACGACGAAGACCGAAACAGAACAGGAAGACTGTGCCGAAGTGCGGCGTGGCCGCGGGCGGCCGCAGGCGCGATGCGACGAGGACACGCGTGCGCTTATCTTTGAAGCGGCGCGGCACGAATTTGCCGGCAATGGCTACGCGGCGACCAGCATGGACAGCGTGGCGCGCCGCGCCGGCGTCTCCACCAAGACGCTATATCGCTTGATACCGAACAAGGCGGCGCTGTTCGAAGGGATGATCACCGACCGCATCGATACCTTCGCTTCGGTGGTGCGTTTTCGGGCGTGCGACGGCAGCAATATCGAGAAGGCGTTGCGCGAGGCGCTGATCGTTTGCGGCGAACTGGTCCTGGACGGCGATGTGATCTCGCTCCAGCGCATGATCATCGGCGAAAGCGAAAAATTTCCTGAAATCGCGGAGACCTTCTATCACAAGGCGATCCGGCGGACCGAGCAAACGCTCGCCAATTGGCTGCGTGCGCAGAGCGAACGCGGCTTGGTCAAGATCGAGGATGCGGAAACTTCGGCCGGCATCCTGCTCGGCATGCTGGTATTCCAGCCGCAGCGGGCGGTGCTGTTCGGTCATGCGCCGCCTCCCACGCGCGAACAGCTGGAGCAGCGAGCGCAAGCCGTCGCGGCGGTGTTCCTGCGCGGCTGCGCCGTTTAGGAAAAACGTTCAGATCGCGACGCCCGCAGCGGCCAGTTGCTGGCGCTTCAGTTCGCTCAAACCGTTCCGCCACTGTTCTTCGGCTCCGGGCTCGGGCAGGACGCGTCCGAATTCGATCATCTGTTCCGGCGGAATGTCCTGCACGTAGACCCAGATGTCTTCAGCGCCGACGCCGGCAATTTCCTGCACTTTTGATGCGAACTGGCGGATCAGGCCACTCTTTGCCGCTGGCTTTCGACCCGCTCGGATCAGGCCATGAACGTAGATGTGTGGCGTCGCGTTGAGTTTCCCGCCGATGTAGTGCCGCCGTTCCGGCAGCGCGGCGAACAGCACCTGCGCGAAAAAGCCGGGAGCGCCCGTATTCTGGTGATGAGCCTCGGTGATACCAGCTGCGATCTCGCTCTCCTGGGCTGCCGTCAGTGAGACATTCGCAGATGTCACGGTATAGGTGGGCATCGTTTCCTCCGTCGTTTGATCTTGTTCGTTATGTCGGTTGCCCCTTGAGCGTTGCAGGGACGGGCGGCGTTTCGGCGGCACGGACGAGACGCCAGGTCAGGAGCGTCGACAACAGCATGAACACGCCGCCGGCGACAAACAGCCACTGGTATCCGCTGGCGAAGCTCGCCGCGGCGAGGGTGTGAACCGCAGCCACGTCATGACCGGGCAGGGTTGTGCCGGCCAACTGGCCCGCGGTGATGTCCTGCACCAGCTTCAGGGCATCCGAAGTGTTTGCATCGGGGAGGGCGCGTCGAACCGAATCCGCGACCCCACTGTAAAGCACGGCGCCGAAGGCTGCGATGCCGATCACGAGCCCTGAGAACCGCACGGTCCCCGAGACGCCGGACGCCATGCCGGAGCGTTCTTTCGGAATCACGGTCATCCCGACCTTGGTCGTCTCGCCATTGAGGAAGCCGGCGCCGGTGCCGGTAAGCAGCATGCCGCCGATCATGGAGGCGTAAGAGAGTTCGCGCACCACGGCCGCAAACCAGAACAGGCCGAAACAGACGAGAAAGAGGCCGATCGTCAACAGCGCGCGCCCGGACAAACGATAGGCAAGGTGGGCCGACACAATGCGCGGGACGATGAAGAGCGGGATCACCATCGGCAACATCATCAGCCCCGCGACGGCTGAGGGGTTCCCGAGCCCGTTCTGCAAGAAGATCGGAATGAAGGTGAGCATGGTCAGCATGCCGGCCGAGAAGGAGAGCTGCGCCAGATTGGCGCCGAGATAGGTAGGCTTGCGGAAATACGACAGGTCAAGCATCGGCCGCGCCTGCTGGCGCTCGGCGATGATGAAGAGGCCAAACAGGACGAGCGCCCCGAGGAGCTCTGCGACAATCCAGCGATCGGTCCAGCCGCGATGGTTGCCTTCGATCAAGGCGAGCGTCGTCAGGAACAGCGCGCCGGAAAAACTGGCCACGCCCGGCAGATCCAGCCGCACAGCGCCGGGATCTCTTGAGGTTTGAATCACTTTCACGATGAGGGCGATCAGGGCGATGCCGATCGGCAGATTGACGTAGAAGGCCCACTCCCAGCCAAAAGCTTGTGTGATCAGGCCGCCGACCACGGGACCGCTCGTGATGCCGATGCCGACGACCGAACCCCAGAACGCGAACGCCCGGGCGCGCGCTTCGCCCTGGAAGGCGTGCGACAGTGTCGCCAGCGCCGAGCTGAGTTGCATCGCGGCGCCCGCGCCTTGCAGCGCGCGTGCCGCGATCAGCACGGGAAGATCTGGCGCCGCGCCGCACAGGAGCGATGCAAAGGTGAATATCGATAGCCCGATGATCAATAACCGTTTGCGTCCAAAGCGGTCGGCGAGCGCGCCCGCCGGCATCAGAAACGAGGCAAAGCTCAGCATGTAGGCGGTGATCACCCACTCAATACCGGCGAAGCTCGCATTCAACGAATGCCCGATCGCCGGCAACGAGACCGAAACGATATTGGCGTCGAGCTGAAGCATGAACGACGGCGCCGACGTGCAGATCAGCACCAGAAGTGCCTGACGTTTTTCCGACGCTGTCGTTCCGGTTTCCGAGGCGGTAAATCCGGCCGGAGGCATGGAGCCGTGCATGGTATCCCCACGTCAGGTCGCGTATTGCGCCACGCCGTTGCCGAACGACCAGTTCTCTTTCTTCACCTCGACGAGATTGATGAAGACATCTTCGAGCCTGAGACCGACCGCGGCGTGGAGGCCCTCGGCGATCGCCTTGTAGAGCGCCTTCTTCTGCTCGACCGTCCGCCCCTCGTTCCAGGTGATCTGGATGATCACGAGATCATCGCTCCGGTGGATCCCGAGGTATTCGGCGTCGAACAGGAAGTCGTCGGCATCGTGCTCGTGCATGACCTGAAAGCGATCCTTGAGCGGTACGCCGGCCCCGATCATCGCTTCATAGACGACACGGCCGATTTCGCGCCGATAGGCGGCGTCCTTGCCTTTGCGGAGGTCGATGCGGGCGAGGGGCATGGTAGTCTCCTTTGATGTCAGCATATGCTTGCATCAAGCCAAGCATCTGCATATGCTGATATCAGGAGTCAAGGGGCCGGACTGGAGAGAACTCATGGCCGACAGGAAAGTGAACGCGGGCAAGGAGAGCCGGTGCAATTGCACGGCCTTGCGCAAGGCGACGCGCCGCGTCTCGCAGCTTTACGACACGGCGCTGGCGCCAAGCGGTCTCAAGACGACGCAGCGCGCGATTTTGGCGCAGCTCGGCCGCTCGGAGCCGGCGACGGTAGGCCAGCTTGCTGCCGCGCTCGTGATGGATGCCGGCGCGCTCGCGCATACGCTCAAGCCACTGGAGCGGGATGGCCTGGTCGTCGTTGCCGTCGATCCCGACGACCGGCGTAACCGCCTGATCTGCTTGACGCGTCACGGCCGCGCCAAGCTTGCCGAGACGGATGCGCTATGGGCAAAGGCACAGGCCGGTTTTGAAGCCGGCTTCGGGCGCGTCAAATCGGACTCGTTGCGGGAAGCGTTGCAATTTCTGGTTTCCAACCGGTTCGTGTCGGCTTTCGAGAAGACGCTCGAAAAGGCAAAGGCCTGATCAGGCTTCCAGCATTCCACGGATCTTGTTGCTGAGCATGGCCATGGCAAAGGGCTTGGCGAGGACCGCCATGCCCGCTTCGAGATGACCGTTCTTGATCGCGGTGGTGACCAGCTTTTCGGCGCCCGGACCGGGCTTTTCGCCCAGTCATATTCTTTCATCAGAGCGGTCATCTTCCCGCCGCCGGTCAGAAACGAAACATCGGCTGGTGGAGAATGGGGGGACGTAAGGGAAAATGCTCTTTGGAACTCCATTGCCAGGACGCAGAAACGGTGTCCCGGTTCCACTTGGCGGAACAACCAGGCCGAGGGTCGCGCGATTGGAATGGCGGGTCCCCGGATAGTGGGGATCATCTGAAATTCTTAAGTTATTTCATAGTTCTTCCGATATGAAGTTGACGTTTAGATTTTGACTGTTGGCTAATTTTTCTACTAAACGATGCAATCAAAAAAAGTACTCGCGAGGGGCATTTCGCGAAGTTTCCGATGATCGGGATACGCATCACATGGGCTCACTAAGACTTCTGGCGGACGATTTGACAGGCGCGCTCGATACGTCAGCCGAATTCGTCGGCCAATTCGACCCGCTCGAAGTGTGCTGGCCCTCGTCGATGGCGCCGGACCGCTCGAGTTTTGCGATCGATAGCGCTACGCGTGAGCTACCGACGGAACAGGCATTCGCCATTGTGCGAGGATTGGCGCCACGGCTGGCTGACGCCACCATCGCCTACAAGAAGATCGACAGCGTGCTTCGCGGCTCCTGGGTCGCCGAGCTCGATGCCTGCATGCGCACCGGCGCCTGGGAGGCCTGCATCCTCGCGCCGGCTTTCGTTCACCAGGGCCGGCGCACCGTCGAGGGTCAACACTTTGTGCGGGGCGCCGACGGCAGATGGAGCGCCGTCGGCAAGAAGATCGTCGAGCAGCTCGCCGAACGAAAGCTCGAAGCCAGACGAGCCAATCCTTTTGCAGCGCTTCAGCCCGGGATCAACGTGTTCGACGCCGAAACTGACGACGATCTGGAACGGGTTGTCGAGGCCGGAGAAAAATACCCAGGCAAGGTGCTGTGGTGCGGAAGCGGCGGCCTTGCGAATGCGCTGGCGCGCGGCAAGGGCGTCTGGGTGCCGGACCGGCTGAAAGGGCCGGTGCTCGGCATCTTCGGCTCGGACCATCGCACGACCTCGCTCCAGCTCGCGGCATGCGAATCTGTCGTGATACGAAGCACCGACGTCGCCGGGGATATCGATCGGATCAGGCAGGCGCTGGCCAAAGGCGTTGCCCTCGTGGAACTGAAGGCGCCGACCAACGCTTCGCGCACCGAAGTGGCCGAACGTTTTTCGCGCGAAATCGCCGCGTTGAGCCGGTTGGTCGATCCTCCCGGAAGCCTGATCGTGGCCGGCGGCGAAACGCTGCGAGCGCAGACGATCGCGGTCGGTGTGCGCGCGCTTCGCGTGTTGGGTCGGCTCGAGCCCGGCATCCCCAAATCGGTCATGCAGGGCGGGGCTTGGTCCGGTGTCGAGGTGATCTCGAAATCCGGGGCTTTCGGCGCCGCCGATGTCTGGGCAAAACTCCTGAGACAGAACAGCCTGCTATAAGGTAGTGGAGCGGATTTGACATTCGCTACCCACCCAGTCCAAAGCTCGTAAGCGAATGTCAAATCCAAAGCTCCACTACAACTTGATATTTGCTAGTGGTCCTTTGATTCTAACATTCGCAAAGTGCCTGCCGAGAAGGAATGCGAATGTTAGAATCGGACCACTAGTGGAGCGGATTTGACATTCGCTAGCCATCCAGCCCAAAGACATCAGCTGGACAGGCCGTGACCTTGGGACGAGAAAAATAATGAGCAAACGACATCTGGCGATCACGATGGGTGATCCGGCCGGCATTGGCCCGGAGATCATCGTCAAGTCCTGCGTGCGCTTGCGCGACCGCCTGTCCAGCGGTGACCTCAAGCTTCTGATCATCGGCAGCCGGCGTGCGTTCGACCAAGCGAGCCGTCAGCTCGCTGCCGGTCTCGACGTGCCGGCCGTCAAAGCTGACGATGCCGCGTGGCCGAATTTGAGTTTTTTGCAGGCCGATGCCGAGAGCGACCAGATTGCACCAGGCGTGTTGTCCGCGGATGGCGGACGGTTTGCGTACAAGGCCGTCGAACACGGAGTTCGGCTTTCGCTCTCAGGACGGGTAGGGGGCATTGTCACCGCGCCGCTCAACAAGGAAGCGCTCAACAAGGCCGGTTATCACTATCCCGGCCATACCGAGATGCTCGCCGAGCTCACCGGCGTTCGCGGCTCGGTGATGCTGCTTGCCCATGGCAACATGCGCGTCAGCCACGTCTCGACTCATGTGGCGCTTGCCGACGTTCCGTCGCGGTTGACGCCGCAGCGCCTGCGGCTCGTCATCGACCTCACGCACAAGGCGCTGCTGGGTCTTGGCATCGCGCGGCCGAAAATCGCGGTGGCGGCGCTCAATCCGCACGGCGGCGAGGGCGGGTTGTTCGGCCGCCAGGACATCGACGTCTCCCAACCCACGATCGAAAAGGCGATTGCGGACGGACTAGATGTCATCGGTCCGGTTCCCGGCGACACCGTGTTCGTCAAACTGCGCGCCGGCCAGTACGACGCGGTGGTGGCGATGTATCACGACCAGGGGCACATCCCGGTCAAGCTGCTCGGCTTCGAGGTCGATCCGAAGACAGGCAAGTGGCAGGAGCTTTCCGGCGTCAACATCACGCTCGGCCTGCCGATCATCCGCACCTCCGTCGATCACGGCACCGCCTTCGACATTGCCGGCAAGGGCATTGCCAACGAACGCAGCATGATCGAGGCGATCGAATATGCCGAGCGGCTCGCGGGCTAGGCCCGAACGGGCGGGCTGCTATTGCGCGATCGGTGAGTGATACTTTTTCAACGCGGTCTCGATCAGCCTGTTGTCGTAGGTCAGGCTGAAATCGATCTTGGCCTGTTTGAGTGCGGGATCTAGCACGGCGATGGAATCCAGCACGTTCTTGGCGGCTTCTTGCGTCACTAGCCCGTCCCACTGGAAGGCGGACAGGTTTTTCTCGAGCGACAGGCGATAAAGCGCCTCGTCGCTCTTGTAGTAAGCGGGTGGCAGCGACTTCATGATATCGTCGATGGACGCGGTCTTCAGCCACTGCATCGCGTGGACGACCGCATTGGTGATCGCCTGCACCGTGTTGGGATTGGCTTTCAGGAAATCGTTCTTCACCATTAGGCAGTCGGCAAGGTAGCCGCCGCCGAAGGCCTCCAGCGTGCCTTGCTCGGTTCGGCTGTCGGTGAGGACCACCGCATCGCCGCCTTCGAGGAGCGCATTGATCGCCGGATCGAGGTTCACCAGCGCATCGAGTTCGCCGCCGGTCTTCATCGCGGCGACCGCGCTTGGACCCGTGCCGATCGAAATGTAGCTTGCATCCTTCCAGGATACGCCGGCGCGTTCCATCAATCCCGCCACGAAGTTTTGCGTCGAGGAGCCGGGCGCGGAGATGCCGATCTTCTTGCCCTTGAGATCGGCCACCGTCTTGATCTTGTCGGCAGCCGACTTTCGTACCACCAGCACATTGCCGGGATAACGGCCGTAGGGCACCAGGCAAGTCATATTGACGCCCTTGGTCTGCATGCGCAGCGTGTGCTCGTAGGCGCCTTCCGCGACGTCGGCGCTGCCGCCGACGATGCTTTGCAGGGCCGCCGTTCCCGACGCGAAGGCATTGGATTCGATGGTGAGGCCTTCCTGCTCGAAATATTTGCGGTTGAGCGCGACGAAATAGGCGACCTTGTTCATCTGGCTGATCGAGCCGCCGACGGCGATGGTGAGACTGGTTTTTTCCAGCGCCGGATTATCCGCAGCCGTCGCGCCGTTCGCGGCCAGCACCGCAAGGCCGACAGCCGAAATCGCCAAAACATGCTTCATCGTTTCCTCCGTCGCCTTTCGGCGCGATTTTTTTGATTTTCAACTCAAAGCGGTTCGTTCTTCAAAATGTCCTGCAACACGTTGCGGGGTACGCGGATGTCGAGGCCGGCGCGTTCTTCCTGGATCAGCATCGCGGCGCGCGAGTCGCGTTTGCCCCAGCCCTTGTTAAGGGCTTCCGTCATTTCGGCGAGCGTCATGTTGGCAAAGCGCATCGGCACGCCGATTTCGCGGCCGAGCGCGGTCGCGAGCGTGACGTCCTTGTGCGCGAGCTCGAGCGCGAAAGCGGGATTGTCGAATTCATGCGGCAGGAACTGATCGGTCATGCGGTCGACCGCGCGCTGCCGGCCGAGCGAGCCCTGACGAATGGCGCCAAACAGCGCGACAGGATCGACGCCGGCCTTGACCCCCATCGTGAAGGCTTCCGCCAGCACCATCTGGATGCCGTAATTGGCGCAGTTGTGAACCAGCTTGGCGACCGAGGCGTTGCCGCTGGCGCCGAGGTATCGCACCTGGTCGCCGAGCAGATCGAGGGTCGCCTTGCAGGCGTCGTAGGTTGCCTGCTCACCGCTCACCCAGATCGCGAGTTTTCTGGAAGCGGCCCCTTTCGGCCCGCCGCTGACGGGAGCATCGAGCATTGAGACACCAGTCCTGGCGAGATCGGTCGAGAGTTCGCGCACCAGCGCCGGCGAATTGGTGGAGCAATCGATGTAGGCCGTTCCGGTCTTGAAGCCGGCGCGCAGGCCGTCTTCGCCAGCCATGATCGCTTCGACCTCGGGCGGGCCGGGGAGAACGGTGAATACGAGCTCTGAGTTCGCCGCGAGGTTCTTCGGCGTTTCAGCCCAGATCGCGCCTTTCGCGATCGCCGCATTCGCCGACTCGCGACGTCTCGTCAGGACATAAAGCGTATGGCCGGCGTCCAGCAGGTGACCGGCCATCGGTCCGCCCATCGCGCCCAGTCCAGCAAAGCCGATCTTCATCGTTCACTCCTTAAACGGTCACTCGCTTGGCGGATCGTCAAGCCGCACCACAATGCCCTCAAGCTCCGGGCGCGGCGTCTTGTATCGCTTCATCACCAGCGGATCGTGGCCGGGAATGATGTGCTGAGGCGAGGGCGCCGCCGCGCGCAACTTGTCGAAACCTTCCAGCATCTGGCCGATATGGAAGGCCGTGACATAAGGCTTTTCGGCCTCCATGTTCTCGTAGAAGTGTGTGACGTCGGAAGCGAGAACCACCCAGCCGCGCTTGGTATGTACCCGCACGAACTGCAACCCTGCGGAATGGCCCGGCGCGGAGTGGATCGTGATGCCCGGCGACAACTCCGCCGAACCTTCGTAGAAGTTGACGCGGCCGGCATAGTTGGCGCGGACGATGCCGACGACGTCGTCGACCTCGTAGGAGTGCCGCAACTTCTTGTATTTCATGTAGCGGCCGACCGCGTAATACAGCTCGGTTTCCTGCAAGTGAAAATTCGCGGCTGGAAGCTTTTCGAAGCTGCCGACGTGATCGTAGTGCAGGTGGGTGAGGATGACGTCGGCAACTTTCGCCGGATCGAGACCGATGAGTTTCAGCGATTCTATCGGGCAGCGCAGATAGTCGCGCTTGCGCCTGGCGGCGACTTCAGCGGTGAAACCGGTATCGATCACATAGCTTCGGTCGGGGCCGATCGCCGCCCACACATAATAATCGAGTGGCATTGGGCCATCGTGCGGATCGCCGCCGATGAAATTGTCGGACCGCATCGAGGCGCGGGTGGCGTAGCGGATGGCATAGACTTCATAATTGGGCAGGACGGACATGAGATACTCGTTCAGGAGCGGGAAAGATGACGCCGGAAGGTTTCGGCGTATTCGGCAATGCCTTTTTCAAGCGGCCATTCCGGCGACCAGTTCAAGAGGCGTTTGGCGGCGGCGATATCAAGCGAGGTCCGCATCTTGACGTTCTGCTCTTCCAGCGGCGTCAAGTCGTCGCCGATCTCGATGTCGGCCCCCGGGATCGTATCGCGGACGATTTTGGCGACTTCACTTGCCGTGCGCGCGTTGCCGCTGGCGACATTGATCACGCGCTGCTCTCCTGCTTTCCACGGCGGCGCGTGAAGGGCGGCCACGATGCCATCGCTGCAATCGAGCACATGGGTATAGTCGCGCTTCATCCTCCCGCCGGTCGCAAAGCGCGTCGGCTTGCTAAGTACGGAGTTCTCGACCATCGGCTTGATATACATCGGGCTTCGCATGCCGAAGCCGTAGATCGCGGTGATACGGATGGCGAGGAAATCGACGTTCTGGAAGTTTGCGTAAGCAAGCCCGATCGCTTCACCCGCCATCTTCGAGGTGCCGTAGTGTCCGGCCGGATTGGCGTCGCGGATCGAAAAAGCCGGGTCGGTCTCGACCAACGTGGCGCCCGAACCCTTGTGATAGGCGGCATTGCTCGACACGAACACGACGCGCCGCATCGAGAGTTGCCGCGCCACCTCGCAGATATTGACGAGACCCATGACGTTGGTCTGGTAGGTCGCGACCGGCTGTTCCAGGGATGGTTCGAGCCCCACCATTCCGGCCGAGTGAATGATCGCCTCGATCTTCTCGGCCCGGCACACCGCGAAAAGCCGGGCGATGTCATTGATCTGCCCGGAGCGAAAGCGCGCTGCGATATCGGGGGAGACCGCGAGCGCATCCGCGGACGGCGGTGCGATGTCATAGGCAAAGGCCTCATGCCCTTGCCGTAGCAAGGCGGCCATGATGTAGCCGCCGAGAAATCCCGCTCCGCCCGTTACCAATACATTCATTGGCTTTGCCCGCTCAGTGCGCCGCGTTCCGCTCGGCCAGCATCACGCTCATCAGCGCGACCGCATGTTCGCTCATATGCCTGGAATGCACCTCGGCGGACTCGCGCCCGAACTTGCGGAGCAGCCCCATCGCCTTCGGATCGAAAGCGGCCATCTGGTTCGCAACCTCCAGCGCGCGCTTCAGCGTAGCCCCTGCCGCGACGATCTCGGTGAGGATGCCGGCGTCGGAGGCTTCTTTTGCGGAAATCTCCCGGCTGGTGACGGCGAGTTCGAACGCGCGCTTGTAGGGCACGAAGCGGAACAAATAAGTGAATACGATGAGGGGCGGCAGGCCATGCGACATCTCCGGCAGCGAGAACACGGCGTTCTCCGCCGCGACCGCGTAATCGACCTGCGCCGTCATGCCGAAACCAAATCCGAACGCCTTGCCTTCGACCGCGGCAATGACGGGAACGCTCAGGGCGTTGAGCGCGGCGTTCACTTTCAGGATGGCATTGAGGTCTTCGGCGACTTCGGACGCTTTCGTGAGGCCCTTGGCCCCAATCCGGCCGCCGCAAAACATGTTGTTTCGCCCGGTGATGACCAGCGCCCGCAAATCCTTGTCCGAGGCGCATTTCGTCAGCGTTTCGGCCAGATCGAGCAGATCCCGGGTATAGAGGAAATTGCCGGCGTCCTGGCCTGCCAGGGTAACAACGGAAACGCCCTTTCCCTGGGCACTGATCTCGATCGCCATCGCGGGCTCCTCCTTATTTATTGGTCTTGCGTCCCGGCTTTATCCGGGGCCCATGGAACGGATTGTCTAACAATCTGTCAAAGCATTGTCACGCCGCCCTAAGGTTGCGGCGTTCAACATGTGCTTCTCCGCGGAGAGACTCGGTGGACGACCCGGTGCTTCTGCATGTCAG
Source organism: Bradyrhizobium erythrophlei (assembly GCF_900142985.1). Lineage (NCBI taxonomy): Bacteria > Pseudomonadati > Pseudomonadota > Alphaproteobacteria > Hyphomicrobiales > Nitrobacteraceae > Bradyrhizobium > Bradyrhizobium erythrophlei. Next base: position 731,661 of record NZ_LT670849.1, on the reverse strand, counting down.
GTCATCGCCACGCGTACCGGTTCGGTCGCTTTACGGTCACGGGCCGTCATTATAAAATCTCAAACATAACGAGAATAACGCTGCCGCACGATGCGGCGTCGATCAGGGAAGGACAGGAAATACGATGGCTGTTTCACAGGCAATTCCGATCACGCGCCATCCTTACGCCGATGGTTCTTACAAGAAAATGCTGATCGACGGCCAATGGGTCGACGCGGCGTCAGGCAAGAAGTTCGAGACGCTCAATCCTGCAACCGGCGAAGTGCTGGCGACCGTCGCCGAAGGCGATGCCGAGGACATCAACCGTGCGGTCGCGGCCGCCCGCCGCGCCTTCGAGGGACCGTGGAGCAAGGTCAAGCCGTTTGAGCGCCAGAACCTGCTTCTGAAACTCGCCGATCTCGTCGAGAAGCATTTCGAGGAACTGTCGCAGCTCGACACGCTCGACATGGGCGCGCCGATCAGCCGCACCCGCGGCAACAAACTGCGTGTGCTCGGCATGCTCCGTTACTATGCCGGGCAGGCGACCGCGATCCATGGCGAGACCATCGAAAACTCGCTGCCCGGCGAAGTGTTCTCTTACACGCTGAAGGAACCGGTCGGCGTCGTCGGCGCGATCATTCCCTGGAACGGTCCGCTCGGCGCCAGCGTCTGGAAAATCGGGCCTGCGATTGCGACCGGTTGCACGGTGGTGCTGAAGCCGGCGGAAGAAGCGCCGCTGACCTCGCTGCGGCTCGCCGAACTCTGCATGGAGGCGGGCGTTCCCGCAGGCGTCGTCAACGTCGTGCCGGGTTATGGCGAGACGGCGGGTGCTGCGCTCGCCTCGCATCCGGGCGTCGACAAGGTGGCGTTCACCGGTTCGCACGTCACGGGCCAGTCGATCGTCCGCGCTTCGGCCGGCAATCTGAAGCGTGTGTCGCTCGAACTCGGCGGCAAATCGCCGGACATCGTGTTCGCCGACGCTGACCTTGATGCCGCAGTGCCGGGCGCGGCGATGGCGGTGTTTGCCAATTCCGGCCAGATTTGCAGCGCCGGAACGCGTCTGTTCGTCGAGAGCAAGGTCTATGACGAATTCGTCGGCCGCGTCGCCGAGTTCGGCAAGAAGCTCAATGTCGGCAACGGGCTCGATCCGAATACCCAGATCGGACCTCTGGTGTCGAAGCAGCAGCTCGATCGGGTCTCGGGATATCTCGAGATTGGCCAGAAGGAGGGCGCCAAGGCGCTGGCCGGCGGCGCACCGCTGACCGAAGGCGCTCTGTCGAAGGGCTACTTCGTGCCGCCGACGGTGTTCGCCAATGTGCAGGACAATATGCGGATCGCGCAGGAAGAGATCTTCGGCCCGGTGATCTCCGCGATCTCGTTCAAGGACACCGACGATCTGATCAAGCGCGCCAACGCCACGACCTTCGGTCTCGGCTCCGGCGTCTGGACCACCAATGTCACCAAGGCGCATCAGGTCGCGAAGTCGCTGCGCGCGGGTTCGGTGTGGGTCAATTGCTACCAGGCGATGGACCCGGCGGTGCCGTTCGGCGGTTACAAGATGAGCGGCTACGGCCGGGAATCCGGCAAGCAGCATGTCGAAGAGTACCTCAACGTGAAGGCTGTCTGGGTCAAGACGGCGTAAAGCCGTCCGGCCCGGTCAAAAATAAAGTGGCGGCTTGGTCGACTACCAGGCCGCCCCTTTTTTATTTGCGCTCGGTCCGCCGGTCGGAGGCTACTTTCGGGTGACTTCCGGAAAGATCCACATCGCGACCACCATGAACGGCGCCAGGAACAGGATCGCGATCTTCGGGCCGTGCATGCCGAGCGAGTCCTGGTAGAAATAGCCTGCCAGCGCGACAAGCAGCACGATGATCGAGAGGCCGGTCTTGATCGGGAAGGGCATGGTCGTGCTCCTTACAAGGCGGATAATTTCTGAAGCGGTGAAATCAGCAATGCGAGCGCGGCGAGTTGGAGCGCGCCGAGCAAGAGAAGTCCGCCGCGACTGTCACGCCACGTGCCCGGAATGATCTCGAAAACCGACGGCACGAACAGGAAAATCAGGCCGCCCGCCACAACGACGGAGGTCCAGCGCAATGTCTCATGTGCGAACAGCGCCACGCCGCCGAGCAGCACCAGCAGCAAAACCAAATTCGCAAGCACGAGCAGATTGCCGAGGTGGCCGGCAACCAGAACCGGCCGCGCGCTCGCCGGAAACATGCCGACGAGCGTAAAGAAGCTCAGGCAGCCCGCGGCAAACGTCGCGACGAACAATGCGAGCGCCACGCCATTGGGTTCGATCGCGCCCATCCGCGCTACTCGGCCGCAACCGAATGGATCGAGACATCGATCTTCGGCGTGCGCGAGGTCTTGCGCATGTCACGCTTGACGAAGCGCGTATCATAGCCGTTGAAGACATGGCCGAGCAGGCCGCGGTTGAGATCGGACGTGCCGAACAGCCAGTCCATGATCGGGAAGGTCAGGTTCATGTTGCGCTCCATCATGATCGACTGGTCGTGATGGGCGGCGTGGTGACGGCGGATGGTGTTCACCGTGGGTACATTGCGAACGAACCAGTTCTCCTCGACATGGCAGCAGAAGTGCATGAACTCGTAGATCAGGTACATCGATGTCGTGGTCGAAATCAGAAGCCAGCCGACATTCGGCGAGATGATGAAGCCCGCGATCATTGCGAGCGGGATCGACATCAATGTGACGGTCGCCAGCGCATAGGGCGGGAAGAATGTCACGCGCCAGTCGTGGTGGTCGGCAAAGCGCATCTCGGTGTCGGTGAAGAACTGGTGATGCATCAGGGTGTGGCGGTTATAGATGGCGCGGAACGCCTTGACCTGCGAGGGGCGGTGCATCACGTAGCGATGGATCCACCATTCGAAGAAGTTGGCGCCGAGGAAGGTCACGGGAACGATCAAGAGCTCCCAGGCGCGCAAGTTCCGCACATTCGCCAGATAGATGTAGAGCGCGGTGAAGCCGATCACGTAGATGATGAAGACGTGCAGCCAGCCATTGTACCATCCGGCGACGCGCTCGCGGTAGGTCTCGCGGTAGCGGCGTTGACGGTCGGACATGGGGGTCGATGCGAGTTCCATGGCGGTCCTACCCTAAAGAAAATCGACGATGACAGCGAATTCGCCATCTGATATATCACTCATCTATCAAAGCGGCAAGCTGCTATTCCGGCTCGGGGAGGGACTGTGCATGAAGAGTTTCGTCGGCGACCGCACTATCGACGGCATCAAGGTCACGGTCGACGGCCGGCCGCTCGACCAGAGGCTCGATCTTCATCGCTACACCGCCAACGGATTCGAGTGGAGCTATGAGGGGCCGGAGCCGCGGCAGCTGGCGCTGGCGATGCTGGCCGAACATCTCGGCGATTCCACCAAGGCGCTCGCCCTGGTCGAACCCTTCATGACGGGCGTCGTCGCGAATTTCGGCAACGAGTGGGAGATGACGTCGGCCGATATCGATGCCGCACTCGATGCGCTGCGCGGTAACGCGCTTCGCGCCGCCTCCTGACGCACATCGAAAGCGGAATATTTCCGTGGCACTCACCTACAAGGCCGCCGTCCTTCACGCGCCGAAGACGCCGCTCACCATCGAGACGGTGCAAGCGGCCGATCTCGCCCCCGATGACGTGCTCGTCCGGATCAAGGCGGCCGGGCTCTGCCACACCGACCTCGAGGTGATCGAAGGCTCCTTGCGCAATCCGATGCCGATCGTCCTCGGCCATGAGGCCGCCGGGGTGGTCGAACAGGCCGGGCTGAAGGCCCACGGCATCAATGTAGGCGACCACGTCGTATTGTCGTGGAATCCGCATTGCGGGCACTGCTTCTATTGCGACCGCGACCTGCCGATCCTGTGCGAGAGTTACCTGAGCCAGGCGCCGCTCGCGGTTCAATTCGACGGCCAAAGCCGCGCGCATCTGCGCGACGGGCGGGAGCTGAAGCACCTGATGTATCTCGGCACGCTCGCCGAATACTGCATCGTGCCGGCGCAGCAGGCGATTGCCGTTCCGAAGGAGTTGCCGTTCGATCAGGCGTGCCTGATCGGGTGCGGCGTCATGACGGGCGTGGGCGCGGCGCTGAACATCGCTTCGATCCACTATGGTGACGCGGTGATGGTGATCGGCTGCGGCGCGGTCGGCCTTGCCGCCGTACAGGGCGCGCGGATGGCGGGCGCAGAGACCGTGATGGCGGTCGATCTCGCCGACGACAAGCTGCGGCTGGCCCGGAAACTTGGCGCAACGCATGCGATCAACGCTGGCAATGAGGATGTCGTCGAGGCCGTACGGTGGCTCACGGCCGGCCGCGGCGCCGACGTGGTGCTGGAAGCGGCCGGCAGCGCACGTGCCTTCCGGCTGACGAGCGAAGCGGTGCGGCCGGGCGGCGAGGTGATCTGGCTCGGCAAGACCGATGTCAACGAGGACGTGGCGTTTCGCTGGGGATCCCTGATGCAGGAAAAGCGCATCCGCCGCTCCAGCTATGGCGGCGCGCGACCGTTGCGGGATTTTCCGATGCTGGCGCGCGCGGCGCTCGACGGCCGGCTGAATCTGAAAGACCTCATCACCGCACGCATTTCGCTGGAACAGGTCAACGAAGGCTTTGCTGCGCTCAAGCGCGGCGAGGCCATCCGCAGCGTGGTGACTCTCTAATCAAGCCTCGATGGTCTTGCGGGTAAAACTCTCGATGTAGTCGATCAGACGGTCGGAGGCCTTGCCTGCGGCATCCGGATGGCGCTTGGCGATCGCCTCGGCCACCTCGGCATGCAGCCGCGCCGAGAGCGGCAGGTCGCCGGATTCGCGATAGTGCTGATACCAGAAGCGGCGGGACAGGCCGTGCATCAGGCCCATCGCGCGCGAGGCGAACTCGTTGCGCGCGGCTTGGCTGACCAGTTCGTTGAACTGGCGGTCGAGCCTCATAAACGTCATATCGTCGCTCTCATCAGAAGCGCGACGCATGTCGCGGGCTATCGCGGCGAACTGGGCGGTCTCTTCCGGCGTTGCGCGTTCGGCCGCGCCTTTTGCCATCAACCGTTCCAGTTCGCGACGCACTTCGAGCAGCCGCATCTGCGTCTTCAGGTTGATCTGCGACACCAGAATGCCCCGCCGCGGCAGGATCACGACCAGGCCGTCGCGTGCGAGCCGCTGCAAGGCTTCGCGGATCGGCGTTCGTCCGATCTTGAGCTTTGCTGCCAGCGATTGTTCCGAAAGAATGGTTTCGGGCGGCAACGCCAGCGTAACGATCAGTTCCTCGACCAGCCGATAGGCGCGGTCGGTCAGGGTTTCCGCATCGTCCGCCGCATGATCGGTGCCGTTGGAACCGGCCGTCCGCCGCTCTGCCTTCGAGGCCTTGGGCGGCCCTTTCGGCGCAACGAGTTTAGGCGCGCGTGCCCGCCTGGCTGGTCTCTGCACGGCCATCGATCCCGATTCTCCTTCGCTGCCTGTTACTAACGCGATTCTAGCCGCGAGGGATATTTCACCGGCAGCCACAAGGTCAATCCATGTGGCCGCCGCAACCGCCAACGATCGCGCATCTTAATGCGAGATACTCTCGAGCGTGCGTCCCCTGGTTTCTTCGCCGAGCGCGAGGACGACCAGTGCCGCGAGGATGAACGCGCCGGCGCCGAGCGCAAAGACGCCTGATTGACCCGCGGCCGGCAGGATGAAGCCGATCAGCGATGGGCCGATCAGCGAGCCGATCCGCCCGATCGCCGACGCAAATCCGGTGCCGGTCGCCCTCACATGCGTCGGGTAAAGCTCGGGCGTATAGGCATAGAGCGCCGACCACATGCCGAAGGTGCAGAACTGCATGCAAAGCCCGGCGGTGATCAATTGGGCCTGGTCCGTGGCGCCGCCGTAGAAGTAGCAGGCGATCGCAGCGCCGAGCAGCGTCGCGATCAAGGTCGCCTTGCGTCCCAGCGCTTCGATCGTCAAGGCGGCGGCCAGGAAGCCGGGAATGCCCGCGAGCGAAATCAGGATGGTGTAGAAGACGGATTTGGTCACCGGGAAGCCCTTGGCCTGAAGCAACGCGCCGAGCCATGTGGTGAGGCCGTAGAAGCCGAGCAGCGCAAAGAACCACAGGCACCACAGCATCACGGTGCGGCGGCGGTAGCCGGGCGAAAACAGCGTCGCCAGTCCTTGTGTTGTCGTGCGTGCCTCGACCTTCAAGGGGGCGGGGGTCGGCAGCGCCGCGCCGCCAAGCCGCTCCGAGACCTTCTGCTCGATCTCCGACATCACGCGCTCGGCTTGCTCGGCATCGCCGTGGCTTGCGAGCCAGCGTGGCGATTCCGGCACGTAACGGCGCACGATCAGGACGAAGATCGCGGGGATGCCTTGCAGGATGAAGACCCAGCGCCAGTCGGCAACCGACAGCACCGCCAGGCAAAGCAGGCCCGAGGCGATAAAGCCGAGCGGCCAGAACCCTTCGAGCAGCGCGATATACCGACCACGTTGTCCGGCCGGGATGATTTCGGAGACCATGGATTGCGCGACCGGAAATTCCATGCCCATGCCGAAGCCGAGCAGTACGCGGGCTGCGGCCAGCATCTGCACGGTCGGCGACAGGCCGCAGAGGATGCTGCCGAGGCCCCAGAAGATCATGCTGACCTGAAATACCCGCGTGCGGCCGAAGCGATCGGCCAACAAGCCTGCGGACGCCGCGCCGAGGAACATGCCGAGAAAGCTCATGCTGGAAAGTAGCCCGGCCTCTGACGTCGAGAGCCCGAAGCTCTGGCGGATCGGGCCGAGCACGAAGGTCAGCGCGCCCAGATCCATGCTGTCGAAGAACCAGGCGGTGGCTATGATGGCAAACAGGCCGCGCTGGTAGGACGTCAGCGGCAACCGCTCCAGCCGCGCGGCGATCGCCGCCGTCTGCGTCGCGCTTGCCGCGTGATCGGTCGCCGATCTCGGTATCGAACCGCCCGTGGTCAAAGTGGTCATGAGCCCCTCCCTGAATATGATTTTTGCATATGTCTGACATATTAGTAACATTTCTACAAGCGCGGGCGGCCGGGCCCTGGCGCTTCCACCGCATGATTTTGCGCAGGGATGCGTTGGTCGAGCGCTCAAATATGGCTGGTGTTTCGAAGCCGGTTCCGGCTGTTATGCCATGCGCTCGATCAGCGGAATAAGCGATGCAATGTCCGGAAAAATGAAATCGGGCTTTGGCACGGTCGGTGCCAGTTGGATGTTGCGCCGGTTGATCCAGGCGATCGTCAGGCCGAGCGGCTTGCCGCCGACCATGTCCGTGAACTGCGATTGCCCGGAATGCAGGATCTGATTCAGAGGAACTCCGGCGTGCTCCAACAAATAGCGAAACAGGGTGCCGTCGGGTTTGTAGCCACGCGCCTTTTCAGCCGTGCAAACGAGATCGAATTCGCGCCACAACGGCGTGACCGCCAGAAGATCGTTGTCGATATTGGAGACAATCGCCAGCCGATGGCGCCGGCTCAAGGTTTCGAGCGTTGAAAGGACATCCGGGTAGAGCTGGAAGCGGCTGAACGCGTCGAAGTAATGGGAAATGGCGCTGGGGTCGCCGGGAATGTCGAAGTGAGCGAACGCCTCACCGAGCGATAAAGCGCAGATTTCCTTGTAGGGCCGATAGGTCTCCCAATAATGGGAAATGTTTCTTTCCTCCCAATATTCCCAGAATGCACGGACATCGACGTCCGGTCGGCCAGATTCGCCGAGGATGGAGCGAAAGGCATCGTAGGAGCTCTCCCGCACGTTGATGAGGGTGCCGAAAACGTCGAACGAAAGAAGCATGGGCAGTGTGTCCGGTCCTGGCGTTTGTTGTGGATCGCCTTTGGAATTTCACCTCACGTGCAGCTGAAGTGGCGCTCCATCTGTGCGCTGATGGCGCGATCGAGATGCGACAGTGCGGCTGCAAACGGCGCCATGGCCGGCTGGCCTTCGCGCATTCGCAGGATCACCTCGCGGCGGGCGGCGTCGAGATCGATGCCGAGCACGCGGCGATCGCGCACGATCGTGCGCCCGGCGACGATCAGTTCGGAAATATGACGCGCATTCGCCCTCGCAAAGACGATGTCGACCGGATCGAGATCGTCGCGAAGATGATCGTCGTCGAGCGCATCGTAATCGAGCAGCAGAAGATCGGCCGGCGCGCCCGGTTCGATGATGCCGCCCTCGGCGAAATTCGTCACCGACAGGCGGCCGGTTTTGGCGGCAACAGTGAGCATGTCGCTTTCGCTCACCTTCGGTGTGAAGCCGGAGCCGAGATGCAGGAGATGCGTGAGGCGGAGCTCGCGCAGCATGTCGTCGTCGTCATCGAGCGCGCCGCCATCGATGCCCATCGCGACGCGGCAGCCGCATCCGAGCATTTTCGCCGCCGGCGCAATGCCGGAACGCAGTCTCAAATTCGAGCTCGAATTGGTCGAAATCGTCACGCCACGCGCGGCCAGCAATTCGAGCTCGTCCGGGCGCGCCCACACGCAATGCGCCAAGGTCAGGCGCTCGGAGAGCAGCCCGATCGAATCGAGGAATTTGACGACATCGCCGTCGTACAACTGATCGAGATAACCGCGCTGATAGCGCGTCTCCAGCAGATGCATATGGATGCGCCGCCCGGACAGCTGTGACGCTTCGGCGATCGCCTTGAGAAGCGCGTCGCTGCACCACTGCACGCCGTTCGGGCCGTATTGCACGTTGAAGGTCGGACTTTCCGCGGCCGCGGCGACATCATCGACGAGCTTGATGTAGTCCTTCGGCGCCAGCGGCGGGCGAACGAAGCGGCTGACGATTTCGTCACGTGCTGGCTTAGGAAGCGCATCGAGCAGCGGTTCGGGCGGCCCGTAACCGATCGGATTGCGGTCCTTCATCGAGACCGCGAAGCCGACGCGCACACCGACATCACACGCCGCGCGCGCCACTTCCGCCACCTCCGTCGGCAGGTCGGTAAAACCTTGCGCGCGCGTGTAGTGCATCATGACGATGCCGGCGCCGCCGAGCGCGCTGTTGCCGAGCGACACAGTCGCGGCGAGATACGGATCGACGGCAGGAAACAGCGCCATATATTGCAGCCAGGTTTCCAGCGGTTTGCCGCCGGCGCCGATCGAACTGGTGCGCACCGCGCGGCCATGGTCGTGGGCATTGACCAGCGCCGGCATCGCGAGCAGGCGCGGTTTCGATGTTCCGGAGCCGGGGCGAAGCGAAAGGATCCGCTCGCCGTCGATTTCGATGGTCTGGTTATTCGCAACGCCCTTGCCAGTCAGTACATGGGCACAGTCGATCTGGCGCATCGGAGCGGTCCGTCTTTGTTAGTGATTGGCGGCCGGGGGCATCCGCTCGGCCTTGGGTGGCAGAAAGCCGCGGTCGAAAACCTGCACGGCGTCCGGTTGTTTCGCAAGTTCAAAAGCCGAGGAGACGATCGAGATCGAGGATTTCAGCCGCTCGTCGTTGACATCGCCAAGTCCGAGCTGCCGCGCCTCGGGCGTATCGATCAGCGAGCCATAAACATAGGTCAGGCGTCGCAGCTCGATATCCTTCTTCAGCAGTGGCTCTTCCGTCGCAAGCAAGTCGATCGCCGCTTGCGGATCGGCGATGGTCTCGCGGATGGCGCGATTGATCGCCCGCAGCAGGCCTTTGACGGCATCGGGTTTTTCGTGAGCGAGCTTTGGCGAGACCATGACGCCGTTCGAGTAAAGATCGATGCCGTGATCGGAATAGAAGAACCAGCGGAAGTCCTTGTCGGGATCGAGCTTGAGCGACACCAGGTTCATGTAGCTGGTTGCGCTGAACACGGCGATGGAATCGACCTGACCTTGCAGCAACATTTGCTCCTGGAGGTTTGGCGCCACTTGCGTGATGTTGAGGCTCGCCGGATCGATCTGGTTGTTTTTGGCAAGAACCGGCAACAGTTTCAGCGTCGCTGCGCCCGCGGGCGCGCCGACCTTCGTTCCCGGCAGGTCCTTCAGCGATTTCAGAGGTCCGTTGGCCTTGGTGAGCAGCGCGAACGGCGCCTTGCTGTAGATCATGTAGACCATGCGAGGGGTCTCCGCGGGTCTGGTCGCCGCGTTCTGGATGATCGCATTGATGTCGCCGAAGCCGGCATCGTAAGCGCCGGACAGGATCCGCGTCACGGTCGCGGCCGAGCCTTCACCCTGATCGATCGTGACGTCGAGGTTTTCGGCCTTGAAGTAGCCCTTGGCCTTGGCCCAATAAAACCAGGCATGAATGCCCTGGATTTTCCAGTCGAGCGTGAACCTGATTTTGGTCGCCGGCGCCTCGGCATATGCCGGCGCCGTAACCAAACTCAAGGTCAGGGCCACGGCGGCCATCCTCAGCCAGTTGGTCATTCGCTCTCTCTTTCTCCCTAGCGTCCCGGTTCTGACATTCGTATCTTGTCGCAGCGGGCACCTTTACGAATGTCAGAACCAAAGGGACGCTAGCAAATATACGATACTAGTGTGGCTTTGACGCTGACGTTCCTTTGAAGAGGTCGCCGCGAAACTGAAAGGAACGTCAGCGTCGCCACATAGGCACCTGATGAAGTATCGCATCGCCGCCCGCCGGCGTGACTAAATTATTTGCAGCCGACGCCCTGTTTGTAGCACGAGCTCGTCCTCGCGGTCAGCTCGCCGTCAAATAACGGCTTGGGTGTGCGTGCGGTCTTGCGTAAGAGCGTAGTCGATTGCCTGCTCAACTCCGCAACCTGAGGACATAGACCGTGAAATTTCACATGATACCGGGCGGCCCGAAGCCGGTGGCGCCGTTCAGCCATGCCGTCGAGACCGACGGCTTTGTTTTCGTCACAGGGCAGATGCCGGATCGCCCGGAGACGCCGGGCGTCCTGCCCGAGGGTATCGTCGCCCAGACCCATGCCGTGATGGCCAATCTGAAAGTCGTGCTCGCAGGTCTCGGGCTCGGCCTCGAACATGTCGTGATGACACGTATCTACATCACGCGTTTCAAGGAAGACTACGCCGCGATGAACGAGACCTATCGCAGCTATTTTCCGTCAGACCGTCTGCCGGCCCGCACCTGCGTCGGCGTCACGGGCCTCGCCTATGATGCGCTGATCGAGATCGATCTCGTTTGCAAGCGGCCGGATTAATCGGGCATTCTATCCCCCAGGAGAACGCGGGGGGATAGCAGGCGTGACCGGACTGTTGCGTGGCCTCGACCACCTGATCCGCTCCATCGTGTCAGCGGCCAGATGGCTTGCGCTGCCGCTGGTTGTGCTGTTGTTTCTGCAATGGCCGTTACGCGATGTGTTCCGGATGCTCTCCCGCGAAGCCAACGATCTCGGCCAGATCGTGTTTGCTTTTTTTGTCGCCGTCAGCGTCACGGCCGCAACGCGCGCGAAAACGCATCTCGCCGCGGATCTTCTGGCTCGGCGATACGGTCCGCGCGTCCGGCAGGCGCTTCATCGGCTTGGCAGTGCGCTCGGACTGTTGCCATGGGCCGTCTTTGTGCTGGTCTCGAGCAAGCAGACGGTCATCTCCAGTCTCCATGATCTCGAGGCCTTTCAGGACAGCGGCAATCCCGGCTATTTCCTGATCAAGCTCGCGCTTTGGGTGATGGCGATCCTGATCCTTGGCCAGTCGCTGCTCGATATGTTTCGGCCGCAAGCCGCGGATGACGCGTGATGGCGTGGTTTGGTATCGCGCTTCTGGTAATGGTCGGCGTCGGCATCATCGCGACCGGTCTGCCGGCCGCGGTCGTGCTGATGGCGATGGCGAGCTTTGGCGCGTGCGTCGGCATCGTATCAGGCGTCATCGACGTGGCGACGCTGTGGGCGTTGCCGAGCCGGCTGATCAATCTGCTCGAGAGCGACGTGCTCCAGGCGTTGCCGCTTTATGTGACGATGGGCCTGTTGCTCGACCGCTTGCCGGTGGCGGATGCGCTTTATCGCGCTGCCCAAGCCGTTCTGCCGCGCAAACCCGCAGCGCCGTTGGTGTCGGGCATGCTGCTTGGCGCCTTGCTCGGGCCGATGAACGGTTCGGTCGGCGCCAGCGTGCTTGCCTTGTCGCGCGTGGTCGCACCGCGTTTGGCGGCAGAAGGCATCAGCGCGCCGCATCGTCAGGCCATCGTCGCTGTAGCCAGCACGCTTGGCGTTCTGGTGCCGCCGTCGCTGGTTCTTATTCTCCTGAGTGATGCGATGTTGTCCGCCCACACGATTGCGGTCACCGCCACTGGCCGCACCGATCGCGTCGTCAATACGCAGGACATCTTTCACGCGGCGCTGGTGCCTGGCGGAATCTTCCTTCTGCTTTGTCTCGCTCTGTGTGGGCTGATTGGCCGTCGAGCAACCAGACTGTCGGAGCGCGCGCCTCTGTCGGTTGCACAAGGACTGATTGCGGCGGCCGCGCTTGCCTTTCTGCTGCTTCTGCTTGGCGGCGTATCGCTCGGCTATTTCTACGCCGTCGAAGCTGCCGCAATGGGCGCCTTTGCACTGCTGATGGCTGGCCTTCTTTCGGGACGCTTGCCGAAGAAAGTACTGGGCGAACTTCTCGGCGATGCCATCGCGCTCACGGGCGCACTGTTTTCGCTGCTGTTGGCTGCGACGACGTTCACCATGGTGCTGAGGCTGCTCGGTGCGGCCGATCTTGCCGGAAGGATGGTCTCCTCCATTCCCGGCGGCGATATCGCGGCAGTAGCGGTGGTGCTCGGTCTCATTGCCGTGAGCGCATTCGTGCTCGATGCCTTCGAGATCATTTTCGTCATCGTTCCGATTGTGATTCCGCCGCTTCTGATCCGCGTCGCGGATGCGCGCTGGGTCTCGGTGCTGATGCTGTTGACGTTGCAGTCCAGCTTTCTGCTGCCGCCGTTCGGTTATGCGCTGATGATGGTCCGCGGCGTGCTGAAGGAGCAGGCCGACTTCCGCGACTTTCTGCGAGCGCTGGCGCCGTTTCTCGCAGCCCAATGGTTGCTGCTGCTTTCGGTTCTGTTCTTTCCGCAGCTGACGCATCCGGGCAGACCGCCGGAGGGCGATTCCCAACCGGGCCCGGCCAGTCTGTCGGACGAGGAATTCAACAGGCGTCTCAATGAGATGATCAAGCTTCCGGAGCCGGAGACCGACGCCGGTCCCGATCACCGATAAAGCTGGTTTTCATCTAATGAAATTGATCGTCGCAATGTGAAAATTTAAGTTGCGTTGATCCGGCGGATCGGGCCCTATGACCGAAACATCTGCCGGGGAGGGCCGACGTCGATGCCGTCCGAAAGAGCGAGTGAGAAACGAGGCGTGATGCCCGCGCGCCCGCCGATCGGAAGGGACCATGGCGGCATCCAGGCGCTCGATCGCGCCTTTCTCATTCTGGACGTCATGGCGGATGCCGGTGGTGAAGCCAAGCTGACCGAAATCGCAGCGACCGCCGGGTTGAATGTCTCGACCTGCCATCACCTGATCTCGACCCTGCACAATTGGGGCTATGTGTCGCGCGGCGCCAACAGCCGAAGCTACGTGCTGGGATCGCGCATCCTTCACCTCAGCGCAGCCTGTCTGCGGCAAGTGGATTTGCCGCGGCGCGCGCAAAGCTTCCTCGATCGCCTGAACGACCAGACCAAGGAATCCGTTCAGCTTGCGATCATGCAGGACACCAATCTGGTCCACATCCTGCGCCGCGAGTCCCGGCATGCCGTGCGCGTCGATGCGGGCCTCGGTGGAAATGCCGGCGCGGCGCACGCGACTGCGACGGGCAAAGCGATCCTGGCGTGGCTGCCGCCGAACGAACTCGACCGGATCGTGGCGGACAAAGGACTGACGGCGTTCACACCGCACACCATTACCGACATCGAGGCGCTGAAAGAGGAAATGCGGCTCACGCGCCGGCGCGGCTATTCGATCGATCGCGAAGAATTCCGGCCTGGCGTCATCTGCCTTGGGGCTGCGATCCGCGATCATGCCGGGGCGGTGGTCGGCGCCATCAGCGTGTCGTGTCCCGCGTTTCGCGCCACCGAGGAATATATCGATGAACTCAGGGTTCATCTGATCGCTGCGGCCGACGAATTGTCGGCCGAGCTTGGCGCGCCCGGCGCCATTTTGCAGGGACCAGCCAAGAGCATGGCGGCGGAATAACGAGAGCATTCAGGAGCGAAACCCATGTACGAGCCCGATCACGTCAAGACCTCGCCCGATTTTCCGATTCCGGAGACGATGCGGGCTTGGGTGCTTGGCGATCCTGACCAGTTGACGCTGACCAAGAAGCCGGTGCCGGTGCCGAAGCGCGCCGAAGTTCTCGTTCGCATCGATGCGGTGGCGATTTGCGCGACCGATCTCGAAATCATTCATCACGGGCCACCCGCGTCGATCCTGGGCGGCATGCCGTTCAACAAGAACTTCACTCCGGGCCACGAATATATGGGCACGGTGGTCGCGCTCGGGCAGGGCGTCGACGAATACAGGATAGGGCAGCGTGTCACGGTCGAGATTCACGCCGGATGCGGCCAGTGCAAGCGCTGCCGCGAAGGCATGTACACCGCCTGCCACAACTACGGTCTGAACTACGGCGACGTCGACAAGGGACATCGCGCCAACGGCTTTACGACCGACGGCGGCTTTGCCGAATACGCCATCAACAACATCAACACGCTGGTTCCGATCTCCGACGAGATGTCGGATGAGGAAGCAACGCTCGTGGTGACGGCGGGCACGGCGATGTACGGCCTGACCGAACTCGGCGGCCTCGTGGCCGGTGAGAGCGTGGTCGTGACCGGCCCCGGTCCGATCGGGTTGCTCGGCGTCGCGGTGGCAAAGGCGCTCGGCGCCAGTCCGGTGATCCTGACCGGAACGCGCGACAATCGCCTTCAGATCGGCAAGGAATTGGGCGCCGACTACGTCATCAATGCCAAGAAGGAAGATCCCGTCGAGGCCGTGCGCAAGCTGAACGGCGGCAAGGGCGTCGACTATGTCGTCGAGTGCTCCGGCGCGCCGGAAGCGGTCAATGAAGCCGCGCGCATGGTCAATCGCGGTGGCCGCATCTGTCTCGCGGCTTTCCCGGGCAAGCCTGCCGAAGTCGATATCGCCCATATCGTGCGTAACAACATCTATGTCTATGGCATCCGCGGCGAAGGCAAGAGCGCAACCCATCGCGCCGAAGCCTTCATGGCGCAGAAGCGCTTCGATGCGACCAAAGTGCACACGCACACCTTCGCGCTTGATGATCTGCCGACTGCGTTGAAATATGCCCGCGAGCGTATCGAGGATGCGATCAAGGTTGTGGTCAAGACCCACGGTCACGCCGCCCTCAGCCGCGTGGCCGCGGAATAAAGCAGGCGGATTCAAAGGCGGAAGACGGCGAAGCCGTCTCGTGTTCGGGGTTGCGGAGGAAAAGCAATGACCGCGTTCGAGATCGACCGTCCGTCCTCCGGGATGTCTCGTGCCGATGCCAAAGCCGCCGCGCCGAGCGTGCCGTTTTATCGCAAGCTTTACCTGCAGGTGTTGATCGCGGTCGCACTCGGTGCGGCGCTAGGTTACGTCGCTCCGAATTTTTCGGTCAACCTGAAGCCGTTCGGCGATGCCTTTGTGAAGGCGATCAAGGTCGTGGTGGGACCGATCATCTTCACCACGATCGCGCTTGGCATTGCGAAAATGCGCGACATTCGCCAGGTTGCCAATGTCGGCGTCAAGGCGCTGATCTATTTCGAGATCGCATCGACGCTGGCGCTGATCATCGGAATGATCGTCGGCAACGTCTGGCCAATCGGGAAGGGCCTTAACGCCGATCCGGCCGCATTCGATCCCAAGGCGGTAGAGGCCTACACCAAGGTCGCCAAGGATTCCGGCCTGACCGAATTCCTGCTGTCGATCATCCCGAATTCCTTTGTCGAGCCCTTCGTCAAGGGCGACATCATGCCGGTTCTCTTTGTGGCGCTGCTGATGGGGCTGGGCTTGAGCCTGGTGCAGGATCGCGGCAAGCCGGTCGTGGTCTTTATGGAAGCGGCGGCGGCGGCGCTGTTCGGCATGGTGCGGATCATCATGTATTTCGCGCCGATCGCGGCCCTCTGCGCCATGGCCTTCACCGTCGGCAAATACGGCCTGCGCACCTTGCTCGACCTCGGCCAGCTCGTCGCTTCGGTCTATATCGTCAGCATCCTGTTCGTCCTGATCGTGCTCGGCGGCTTTCTCCGGCTTTCGGGTTTCGGCATCGGCCGCGTCCTGAACTATTTCAAGGACGAGATCCTGTTCGTGTTCGCGGCGACGTCGGCGGAAACCATGATGCCGCGTTCGATGCAAAAGCTCGAGAAGCTCGGCGTGTCCAAGGAAGTCGTCGGCCTGGTGATGCCCGGCGGTTTTTCGCTGAATATGGACGGCACCGCAATCTACATGACGATGTCGGTGTTGTTTCTGGCGCACGCCTTCAACGTTCAATTGACGATCTGGCATCAACTGAGCGTGCTGTTCGTGATGTTGTTCACCTCGAAAGGAGCGGCCGGCGTGACCGGCGGCGGCTTCATTGCGCTTGCGGCGACGCTGCCCGTGGTCGACGCCGTGCCGGTCGCCGGCATCGCCTTGCTGCTCGGCGCCGACCGTTTCATGGCGCAAATACGCGCTGCAACCAACCTTACGTCCAACATCATCGCGACGCTGGTCGTGGGCCGCTGGGTCGGCAGCATCGACGTGGCGGCGGCGGATGCCGAGCTGAAAGCCGGATTTGCTGAAGACCCTGACGGAGCAGGCGAGGGTGCTGGCCGCACGGTCTAACGCCGCAGCGACCTTCCGTCAGCCCGCCGGCCCCTCAATATGGATCTGCCCAGCCCGCAGCCCAGACAAGCGCCAGCCGCTGGCCTTCGGTGACCTGCTCCAGTGACATCTTCTGGGCAACCGCGTCGCGAAGCCGCTGATAGAAGTCGCGTTCGCGACGCGACGCCCTCGCGGTCGCGAGGTCGAGCCATTTGTAGGCAAGGATGAAATCCTGCGGAACGCCGTGGCCCTTGTCATAGCTCAGGCCAAGCCTGGCTTGGGCGAAAGCATCGCCTCGTTCGGCGCCACGCCGGTAGAGATCGGCGGCAGCGATATAATTTTGCGGCACGCCGAAGCCGTTTTCATAACGAAAGCCGAGCCGCCCCAACGCCCGGGCATTGCCGTGCGTCACCACAATCGGTTGGGTCGGATAATAGACGTGATCGCCGGCAAAGCCGTGGGTCGAGGCAAGACAGGCCAAGGCTAAGGCGGGGAGGACTTTATTGAAGGCGCTGGGCATAGGGACTGCTCGCACTAACGGTGCCGCGCAGCTTGGAGCGAAGTTCTTCGGCAACCGTGTGCGCGTCCGTGCCGTCGCGAATGATCTGAGGACGAATGAAGATGATCAACTCGGTGCGCGACTTCGTATTGTCCTGGCCCGAGAAAAGATTGCCTAGTCCTTCGACCTGGTCCAGCACCGGAATGCCGTTCTTGTTTTCGTTCTTCTGGTCCTGGATCAGGCCTGCGAGCAGTACCGTTTGTCCGTTGGCGACGGAAATGGAGCTCTTGACCTTCCGCTCCGAGATGGTCGGGGTCAGCGCCGTGCTGGTGTTGTTCGATGGCACGACGTTGCTGATCTCTTGTTCTATGTCGAGCCGCACACTGCCATTGGCGCTGACACGTGGTGCCACGTGCAGGATGATGCCGGTGTTACGATAGTCGACGGTGTTGACGACCGTGTTGTTGGTCGTCAGCACGGTCGCACTGCCGGTCGAGATCGGAACCTGGTTGCCGACCTGAAGCGTCGCGGACTGGTTGTTGACGACGACAAGCGACGGGTTGGACAGCACCTTGACGTTGGTCACGGTGTGCAGGGCATCGAGGATAAAATTTGGATTCGCTTCAGACCCGATCAGGAAATTAAAGCCGGGAAACGCGCGGTTGATCAGGGCGCTGGTGACCGTGCCGATGACGTTGCCATTTGCGTCGGTCGTGGAAGTGGTCGTCGGCGGGGAGGTGGCCTGGGTATTGAGGATCGAGCCTCCATTTTTGTTGATAAAGAATTGAACGCCGTACCGGAGTTCGTCGGTGAGGTCGACTTCGGCGATCGTGGCATCGATTGCGACCTGCAACTGCGGCTGATCGACCTGCTGCAATGCCGATACAATGATCCTGTAGTTGCTCTGATCGGCGTAGATCAGGAGCGAGTTGTTGACGACGTCAGGGGTGATCCGGACGTTTTGCAGCAGCGGCGCTCCGCCGGAGCCCGGGCCGTTTCCTTTGTCGAGCTGACCCAAATTGCCGTTGTTCGCACCGCCGGAGGCGCCGCCAAAGCCCGAACCGAAGCCTGAATTGTTGCGTGAGCCGAGGCCGCCGCCCGCCTGCGACGAGGAGCCGGCGCTGCTTGAGCTGCTGTTCGCACCGCTGCTGTTGTTGTTGTTGAGCGACAGGCGGTCGCCGACGCTGGCGGTGCCCGATCCCGGCGCGACTTGATTGTCGGCGCTGTCGAGCAGGCTCGAGGACGATCCGCCGCCGAACATGTCGTTCAGCACGCGGGCGATCTGTTTCGCATCGCCGTACTTGACCTTGTAGACGTGGACGCTGGTTCGCGTGCTGTCGGAACGGTCGAGCCGCCTGATCCAAGTCTCGACGGTGTGCAGCAGTCCGGGCTTCTTGGTCACCACCATGACGGCGTTCATGCGGGCGACCGGCTGCAACTTGACCAGGCTCTGGTTCAGGCCATTTTCGCCGGAATCCACGATCTTTTCGAGTTCGGCGATGAGCGGTTCGGGGTTGCTGTTCGCAATCGGATAGATGCCGATCGACTGGCCGCGCATCCAGTCGACATCGAAGCTCAGCGCGGTTTCGACGGCGGTTCGGCGTTCCGGTCCAGTGCCTTGAATCAGCAACAAATTCCGCGTCGCATCGGCGCGCACCACGCCGGGCTTGGTGGCAAAACTGTCCATCAATTTGAGCAGCGTCTGTGCCGACACATATTGCAGCGGGACCACCGAGACGCCGTATCCCGGCTCGGGGTTGGAGGCGGCCGCATCGACATGGCCGGCGCCGACTGCATCGCCCACCGGGCTCAGGCGATAACCCGATGTGTCACGAACCAGCACTACGCCGCTGATCCGAAGCGCATTTTCGAGAACAAAGATGATGTCTGACTTCGGCACCGGCCGCACCGAGACGAGGCTCACCGTGCCCTGCACCCGGGGGTCGATCGTATACCCCGTTTGGAGGATATCGCCGAGCACCACCTTGGCGACGGTTGCAACAGGCGCGTTGTCGAAATTCAGATCGAAGCCGTTTCCACCGCCGCTTCCGCCGGCGGAGGGTTGCGCGCGGGGCGCGGCGACGTCGGTTATTTCGGTGCCCTGGAACACGGCCGGCTGAGCCCGCGGACCGCTTGACGTCGTCGTACTGCCGGTCTGGGTCGGCGTGCGCGGCAGGATGTCGATCGACCGCACCTTGTCCATAACATCAATGTCTTGGGTGCTGGTGCCGCTGGAGCCGACCGTCGCAGGATTGCAGGACGTCAACAGGAGAACAGACGTCACCAACAAAGCAGCGCCGATACCGCGCCCGACCGAAAGGAACGGGCCGCCCTTGCCGACACTCGCCATGTTATCCAAACCTGTTTTACTTAACGCCCCCGGACCCCTTGGCAGGATCAGGCTTAATCGCGGTTCTTACCGTCCGAACATGACAGATTTAATTGAGCGGCGTGTTATCGGCAGGGAATTGCGGCCAGTGTGGCGGCGCTGACATTCCTTTCAGTTTCGCGGGCCACCTCTTCAAAAGGAACGTCAGCGTCAAAAGCCACACTGGAATCATATGGTTGCCAGTGTCCCTTTGGTTCTGAAACTCGTAAAAATGCTCGGCTCGCGAAAAGATGCGAATGTCAAATCCACCCCACCAGGCCGGACTTGTGAACGGCTCTCGGTGGCCGTTTCGTACGACTGTCATGTTTCCGATCAATAACCTCCTTGGTGACCGAGTAGCAGGCGAGCCGTGGCGCTATGACCGCGCTCGGCCGTATTCGTGCGTCCTCCTGGAAAACAGTGCAGCGACTGGAAACAGCTATGGCCAGCGACGAGTCCCTGCAATTTCTGGAGCACCTTCGCCGTAACGATCATCTGGTGAAGTCGGCGGCCGCCGGCGGCCAGCCGATCGAGCAGGGCGCCGGCTCGCGCCCGCAATCCAAACTTTGGGAGTTGACCAAGCTTTCAGCAGGCGACTTCGCCGACGAGGCGGCGCGGTTTGCGGGCCTGTCGCGTGTGACGCTTCAGGAATTGCTGTCGGCGCCTGCACTCAACGAGGCGTTCTCGCAACGTTTCCTGAGGGAAATGACGGTCTTCCCCTATCAGACCGCCGATGGCGCTGCTGCGCTAGCGGTCGCCGATCCGACCGACCGCGCCGCGCAACGCGCCGCCGAAATCGTGCTGCGCCGGGATGTCGCCATCATGGTGGCTTCGGTCGAAGATCTCTCCGTCGTGCTGGATCGCCGGCTTGGCGAAGACAATGCCGAGCCCGCGGATGCGGCCGGCGAGATCATTCTGCGCGAAGACGATATCGAGAGCCTGCGCGACCTTGCAAGCGGCGCGCCGGTGGTCCGGGCCGTCAACGATCTCCTGGAAAAGGCGGTCGAGCTGCGCGCCAGTGACATTCATATCGAACCGTTCCAGACCGGACTCGTGGTTCGCATGCGCGTCGACGGCTTGCTGCGGCCGGTCACGGCACCCGCCGGGGTGCTGCCGCAGGCGTTGATTTCGCGCATCAAGATCGTCGCCAATCTCAACATTGCCGAACGGCGTCTGCCGCAGGACGGCGCCGCGCGCCTTCGCGTCGGTCGCACCGACATCGATGTTCGCGTTGCCATCATGCCGATGCAGCACGGCGAATCCGCGGTCGTTCGTATCCTGCCAAAGGACCGCAACCTGCTGGTGGTCGACAAGCTCGGCTTTTCTCCGGCCCACGAAGTCAAGCTACGCCGGCTGTTGAAGCTGCCGCATGGCCTGATCGTCGTCACGGGGCCGACCGGCAGCGGCAAGACCACGACGCTTGCAACGGTGCTGTCGATCCTGAACGAGCCCGGCCGCAAGATCCTCACCGTCGAAGATCCCGTTGAATATGACATCCCCGGCGTCAACCAGGCGCAAGTGAAGCCCGCGATCGGACTGACCTTCGCGGCGGCGCTGCGTTCGTTCGTGCGTCAGGACCCGGACGTGATCATGGTTGGCGAAATTCGCGACAATGAGACCGCGCATGTTGCGATCCATGCGGCGCTGACCGGGCATCTTGTTCTGACCACGCTGCACACGGAATCGGCGCCTGCGGCCGTGCCGCGGCTGCTCGATCTCGGTGTCGAAGGATATCTGCTGCGTTCGACGCTGCGCGCGGTCGTGGCGCAGCGGCTGGTCCGGCAATTGTGCGAACGCTGCAAGACGCCGAAGGCGCTCGTTGATGCCGATATCGCCGAAGACCCCAGGCTCGGCGAGCTCGGCTTCCGCGCAGGTGAAGTCCTTCAATCGCCCTGCGGCTGCGAGCGCTGCGGCGGCACCGGCTATCGCGGTCGGCTCGGCGTGTTCGAGTTGCTCGAGATGACCGACGAAATCCGCTCGCTGATCGGCGAACGGACCGATGGTCACAAAATCGACGAAGCGGCGATCCGCGCCGGAATGACGACGATGATCGCAGACGGCATCGCGAAATGCCGCGCCGGTCTGACATCGCCGTCGGAACTGCTTCGCGTCACCACCGCGCGGTGAGGTCAGGATCGTGCCGAATTTCCGCTACCGGGCCCTGACGCAGAACGGAGAGATCGTGAATGGCACGCTCTCGGCGCCGACGGCTGCCGAGGTCGCCCGCCGTATCGAATATCTGCGCCTGTTGCCGATCGAAACCGTCGAGGACAAGAAGGCATCTGGGGGAGGCGGCGATAATTTCGGCTTCTTCGGCCGGCCAAGCCCGGCGGAGGTGACGACGTTCACGCGGGACCTCGCGCTGCTGCTGAAAGCCAGCGCTCGCCTTGACGATGCGCTCGAACTGCTCGCCAACGATGCCGATGTCGGCCGGCTTCGCCCCGTGGTCGCGCGCTTGCGGGCATCTGTGCTTTCGGGCGAAAGCTTTGCGGGCGCGGTTGCCGAACATCCCTCGCTGTTTCCCCCGATGTATGTCGCACTCGTCAAGGTCGGCGAGGTGTCGGGAACGCTCGACCAGGTGCTCGAGATGCTGGGCGCCGAACGCGCGCGCTCCGAGGCGATGCGCCGCAAGGTGACGGACGCGCTGCAATACCCGGTTTTCGTCCTGATCGCCGCGGCTTGCGTCATGCTGTTCTTTATTCTGTTCGTGTTGCCGCAGTTTTCTTCCGTGCTTCAGGACTTCGGCGCCAAGTCCGACACGGCGTTGAGCTTCTTCATCCGTCTGTCGAACTTCCTGCGGGCCAATGCGACGGTCGCGCTGCTCATCGCGGCCGGCACCATCATGGGCCTGTGGTGGCTGTTTCGCCGGCCCGGCACCTGGAGCGCGCTGGTTTCGCTCGTCGCGAAGACGCCAGGCATCGCCGTCATCTTTCAATTCTATCGCACCAGTCTTTTTTGCCGGAATCTGGCGGTGCTGCTCGGCAGCGGCGTCAATCTCACCTCCACGTTGCGCATTCTGGTCGACATCATGGCCGTAACCGGAAACGTGACGGTGTGGACGGTTGCGGCTGATCGCGTTCGCCACGGCGGCAAGCTTTCGGACGCGTTGCTGGCATCGAGCAACATGCCGCCGATGGCAATCCGCATGCTGCGGCTCGGCGAGGAGACCGGCCAGCTACCGGTGCTTGCCGGCAGGGTTGCCGAATTCTACGAGGCGAAACTACAGCGCAGCCTCGACCGCATCGTCGGCATCGTCGGGCCGCTCGCGATCATCACCATCAGCACCGTGGTCGGAGGACTGATCGTATCGGTCATGACCGCGCTGCTGTCGGTCACCCAGTTGGTTGGATAAAGCACAAGGATCAGATCACATGCGCAAACGCGTTGGCATTTTCTTCACCGCAAACGAAAAGCGCGAGCGCCGGCACAAGTCCGGTGAGGCGGGATTCACCCTGGTCGAAATGCTGGTCGTGATCACCATCATCGGCCTGATCATGGGTCTGATCGGCCCGCGCGTTCTCAACTATCTGAGCGAATCCAAGGTCAAGGCGGCGCGGATTCAGCTGCAGAGCTTCGGAAGCGCGCTCGACCTGTTCTTCCTCGACGCCGGCCGCTATCCATCGTCGTCGGAAGGCCTTGCCGCGCTGATGCAGCGGACGTCGGGCGTCGGCGCCTGGAACGGACCCTACCTGAAGGGCAACAGCCTGCCGAACGACCCCTGGAATCATCCTTACGTCTACCGCTCGCCCGGCGAGCACGGGCCCTACGAAATCATTTCCTATGGCGCGGATGGCCAGGAAGGTGGCAGCGGACTGGCCGCCGATATATCGAGCGAGAACCTCGTCAATGCCAAAAATGAATAAGGCCTCCGAGCGCGAGCGCGGCTTCACGCTGCTGGAAATGGTGTGTGTGCTGGCGCTGATTGCGATGCTGGCGGCTATTCTCCTGCCGTTCGTGCCGCGCCACACCACGCGTTCCCGCTTGCAGGCCTATGTGCTGCAAACGGCGGCCCTGCTGAAGGAAGACCGCAACGCGGCGATCCGGCGCGGCACAGGGGTCGCCACCCTCGTCGATCCCGGCAGTCGCGTGATCCGGTCGGGCGCCAGCGCGGACATGATCCGCATTCCGGACGATGTTCATTTCGAGGCGCTGTTGCCCCGCACCTGCAATCAACGCGAGGCGCTGTCGACGATCAGCTTCCTTGCCAGCGGCATGTCCTGCGGCGGCGCGGTAGCGCTGACGCGCGCGGACGTCGGTTATGAGGTCCGCGTCAACTGGCTGACCGGAAGGATCGAAATTGTTTCGAAGAACGCCGCCAACTGACGGCAGCGCCGCCGGTTTCACGATTCTCGAGGTGCTGATTGCGCTCGCGATCGTCGCCGTATCGATCGTGGCGATCGGATCGGTGATGTCGACGAACGTGCGCGGGGTACGCTCGCTGGAGCAGCACGTGACGATGATGCAGGCGGTACGGACCATCACGGCGACAGAAGTGCCGTCGCGCGAGAAGATCGGGTTCGGGACGTGGTCGGGCAGGACCAACGACCATCAATGGCGCATCGACGTCACTCCGATGGGTGAGGAATGGGCGGCGACCGGTTCGGACGTGCCCTGGATTCCGGCGCTGGTGAAGATTCAGGTTCGTTCGCCGTCGGGTGCCGTGACGGATCTCAAGACGGTCCGCCTGGTGCATGGACAGCAGCAATGACGGTATCGGCGGGCAGACGCAACGGCGAGGGCGGCTTTTCGCTGATCGAGAGCCTGGTGGCGCTGGCGCTCACGGGCCTCGTGCTGTCGGCGCTCGCCAACATCACCGCGCAGTGGCTGCCGAACTGGAATCGCGGCCTTGATCGCATTCAGCGCAGCGAAATGATCAGCATCACGCTGCAACGCATCGCCGACGACCTGGCGGCGTCGCAATATGTGCCGATCGGTGGCGGCGAGACCAAGCCGCTTTTCGCAGGGACCGAGCGGTCGGTCATTTTCGTGCGCACCGCGCTCGGCCCGAACGTCGGCCCGGGGCTCGACGTGGTGCGCCTGTCCGAGACCTCGGACCAGGGCGGCTTGGCCACGGTCCGCTCGCGAATGTCGTTCCGGCCGATGCCGCCGCAGCAGGCCTCCGATCGGCTTCATTTCGCCGAACCCGTGCTGCTGCTGCGCGCGCCGTATCAACTGTCGTTTGCCTATGCGGGCGACGACCAGGCATGGCAAAGCAGTTGGCAGGATGCCGAGAAGTTGCCGGCGAAGATCAGGTTGACCGTGCGCGATTCCTCCAACGGCCGCGCCGTCTCGACGGTCACCACCATTCACGTTCAGACGCTGGCGCAAGGCGAGTGCAAGCAGGCCGATGGAAAGTGCAACGATAACGGTCAGCCCGCCAACCAAAGCGGACAACAGGGCAATTCGCCGGCGGCATCGCAAGGCGGGGGCGGCGCAGGCCAGGGTGGTTCGCGATGATGTGGCCGGTCAGACAAACGGCGCCATCCGCGCAGCGCGGTTTCATCATCATTGCCGTGCTCTGGATTCTCGTGGCGCTGTCGGCGCTTGCCA
This sequence comes from Bradyrhizobium erythrophlei, assembly GCF_900142985.1. Classification (NCBI taxonomy): domain Bacteria; kingdom Pseudomonadati; phylum Pseudomonadota; class Alphaproteobacteria; order Hyphomicrobiales; family Nitrobacteraceae; genus Bradyrhizobium; species Bradyrhizobium erythrophlei. The sequence continues at coordinate 706,610 of NZ_LT670849.1, read as the reverse complement.
CGATCTTTTCAGTCTATCTCGCCAATTCCGCCCGCGCCCTCGGCGTGACCGATATCGACGTCCAGACCGAGGCATTGACGTCGGCCAGCCTCGAACTCACCGCCTATCAGTTGCTGCTGGCGGACGAAAAGTCGCGTCCCGCACAGGGCTCCTTTCGTTTCAAATTGGACAATGCGGAAGCGGCGGTCACCTACGCTTCCGAGGCGGCGCGGGTCGATCTCAACCACGCCCCGAAAGAAATGCTCGACGGCCTGTTTGAGGTTCTCGGCGTCGAACCGAAAGCGGCCGGCGACCTCGCCGAGCGGATCGTCGGATGGCGGACCGAACCCAAATCCAGTGCAGGGTCCAATACCCCCTCCGCTACAGCTCCAATCAAGAGCGACGATGAAGGGGCGCTCTACCTTGCCGCCGGTCTCAACTACGCGCCGAGGGGAGCGCCCTTTGCCCATGTCAACGAACTGAGCCTGGTGCTGGGCGCCACGCCCGCCATCGTCGAGCGCGTGCTGCCGTTTGTGACGGTTTTCAGCAAATCGGCCGATGTCGATGTGTTGCTGGCGCGGCCGGAAGTCATTGCTGCCTTGCCCGGCATGACGCCGGAGGTGCTCAACGATTTTCTGAAGCAGCGGCCGTCCTTGCCGCGCGACCAGAAGGCGATCGCGGCTGCGCTCGGCGCGGCAGCCAAGGACGGCGCGACCTTGCCGGATAGCAAGGTCTTTCGCGTCACAACGACGCTGCGGTTCAGTAACGGCCGCCGCGCCGCGTCGGAAGCCGTCATCTCATTGGGCAGTACCGAGGCTAAGGATGCCAAGGACGACAAGCCCAAGCAGCCCTACAGCGTATTGTCGTGGCAGGACCTGGCCGAGAGCGTGGTCCGGCCCTTCAGACAGGCAGGTGGATGATGTCCATGATATCAGATGCAAAAGCAGTGTTCGAAGAATGGATCTCGGCGGTGGCAGGCGCTGTCGAATCCCTGATCGGCCGCTACGCGCCACGGCCGCAGATCGAGCTTGCCGGCGAAAGCACCGCTGTCCTGACCGCGCGGCTGAAGTCGGCTCGAAAAGGCCCGCAGCTACCGGATGTTTCATTCCGGATTTCCAACGGCCGGCCAACTCCGCCCCTGTCGCCTGATTGGCAGGCGGCGTTTCGCGGCAGCCGCGTCGAAACTCAACTCGTGCCGGCTCACGTACTGTTCCGGCCGCTCGATTTTCCAAAACAAGCCACCGATTTTCTCGACGGCATGATCCGTACCCAGATCGACCGGCTGACGCCGTGGTCGGCGGAGGAGGCGGCTTTCGGCTGGAGCGCCCCGTCGCCGTCCGGGCAGGAGCGAATTGAGCTGACGCTGGCGGCGACGTCAAAGCAGGAGATCGAGCCGCTGGTTCAGTTTGCAAGCGGCCTCGGCGCGCAATCGCTCACGGCCTTCGCCGTCCCTCCTGCCGGCAACGGGCAGGAAAAGATCAAGGTGCTGGATCAATCGTTGCGGGGCGCGGCCTTTCACGGGCTCGACACGCCGCGCACCTTGCGCGTCGTGCTGCTGTCGGCCGCAGGCGCGGTCGCGATCTTGCTGCTGGCGGGCCTCTATTTCGGCGACAGCCTCGATTCCGAACAGCAGCAACTGGTGCAGCGGATTTCGCAGCGGCGCGCCGCGCTCCGCCTTGGCCCCGACGGCGGCTCGGCGGTCGGCTTGCTCGCCAAGCGCAAACAGTCGAGCCCCTCGACAGTCATCGTACTGGAGGCGCTGTCGAAGGCCTTGCCCGACGGCACCTATGTCACCGAGCTTCGGATCGATGGCGACAAGGTTCAGGTGGTGGGCATGACGCAGGACGCGCCATCGCTGATCCGCCTGATCGAGAAGTCGCCGCAGTTTGCCCGCGCGACGTTCTTTGCGCCGACCACGCGCGCACAGAACGCGCCCGGCGAGCAGTTTCACATCGAAGCCCGTATCACGCCATCCTTTGGATCGAGCACATGAATCTCGCCGCCACGATACGAAAATCGCTTGTGGGTTCGCCGATCATCGCAGGCGCGGTTTATGCCGGTCTTGTGGTCGCGTTGCTGATTATCGCCGCGAACTCGCTGATCGATCTCTACAACCAGCGTGCATCGGTGGCCGCGTCTGCCGCGATGCTGGAGCAACTGGAGGGCCGCAAGCCGCTGACGGCTGACAAGCGAGCCGGTGAAGCCGGCGCGCCAACCGGTTCGGCCTTTCTCGAAGGCGCCACCGTGACGGTTGCCGGCGCGGCCCTTTTGCAGCGCGTCGCGGCCGCCGTGACCAAGGCGGGCGGCAACGTGCTGTCGTCCCAACTTGACGTGCAGGGTGGCCCGAATGCCAAGGCCGGTTTCGTCAGCATGGTGGCAAACTGCGAGCTCGAGCAATCGGCGCTGCAATCGCTGCTGTACGATCTCGAAGCGGGAATGCCGTTCCTGTTCGTCGACCAGCTCGACATCCAGGTGGCGACCGCAGGTGAAGGCAAGTTGCGGTTTCTGCTCGGCGTCTCCGGACAGTGGCAGGGAGTAAAATGATGACACGCAAGCTCGCCATCCGGCTTCTGGTTCTTGCGTTGCCGTTATGCGCGGGCGCTTCGGCAGCAACCGTCGTTTCCGATACCGCGCTCGACGATCAGAGCGAGGGTTCGAAGGCGAGCGCTTCGGTTCCGTCGACCTGGAGCGAGCCCGCCACGACGGTCGTTGAGGTTACCATTCCTCCGTCCACGCCGGGCAGCCCTGCCGCCGAACGCCCGCTCAGCGCCAATCCGCTGTGGGGGATGCCGCTCAAGCAGTTCACCGTGACGCGCGAACGCCCGATCTTTTTGCCGTCGCGCCGCCCGCCGGCACCGCCGGCATCCGCGGTCACGGTGGCGAAGGTGGTTGCGCCGCCCAAGCCGAAGGAGCCTGAACAGCCGCAACTTTCCCTGGTCGGTACGATCTCGGGCGATGACGCCAGGTTCGGGATCTTTGTCGATCAGGCGACCAAATCCGTGCTTCGGCTGAAGGAGGGCGAGGATTTTCAGGGCTGGCAGCTCCGATCGATCCAGAGCCGGGAAGCGTCATTTCAGAAAAACCAGCAGACGTTCGTCGTCGCCTTGCCGCAGCCGGGCCTTTCGCAACCGTCCATCGCGGTGCGCAGCGAAGCGTGGTCGCCCAACTCCGAGACCGGGACGGTGACGCAGGTCAATACGCGCCACCGCGAGCGGTAAGTATCCGTGCCATCAGAAGCTAAATTGCTGAAAGGCCGCGGTCACGAGCAGGCCGATCGCGAGAAACGGCCCGAACGACATCGAGGTCTGGGCCGTCAGCGCGCGCCCCGAGAGCTGTACGGCGCCCACGCAAGTCAATGCGGTGATGGTTGCGACCAGTAACAGCATCGGAATGCCGGCGACCCCGACCCAAATTCCGGCCGCGCCCAGGAATTTGACGTCGCCAAGTCCCAGGCCCTGGATGCCTCTGAACGCAAAATAGAGCCGCCGCAACAGCCAGAAGACCGCACCGATGATCACGCCTTCGCCAAGCGCCATGGCGGCGTCGGACGTATCTCCAGCCAGGAAGATCCTGAGCACGCCAAGCACGGCGATCGCAAGATTGAGCCAGTCAGGGATGATGCCGTGACGGATGTCGATCCAGGCGATGACGGCGCAAAGGGCGCACAGCAATGCAAACGGCAACACGATGGCCATCGGTAAGTCCGGTCGAACGGCGATCAGTTACCTCTAGCAGAGAGTTGCAGCGAATGAAAACGTGCCTCGCGGCTGGTATCTAGTGGTCTGATTCTAACATTCGCATCCCATCCCAGCAGGCACTTATGCGAATGTTAGAATCAAAGGACCACTAGCAAATATATGTTTCTAGTGGAGTTTAGGATTTGACATTCGCTTTGTGAACTTGCGGCTGGGTGGGTAGCGAATGTCAAATCCACTCCACTAGTTGAGCAGCCGTTGCAAAGTAACCGCCTGTTCTCGCGTATAAAGCGCGATGGCGGTGTGGCTATAGGCCAATTGGGCGCCGCTATCGGCGATCTCTTTCAGGATCGCGTCGCCTTTGATGACGTGCAATCCAAGACCTTCGTTGGCGGGATATATGCCCAGAACGACATCATGGGCATGAAAGACGGCTTTCAACGCCAAAACCTTGTCTTCAGACGAGCCAATGAAATGTCGGGTCTGGGCTGCGAGCTGACGCAGTTCTTCAAACTCAGTCACCGTGTACTCCAACGCAACAAACTGCGCGTTACAATCGCACGATAGACTTACCGAAAACTAAACCCCGCGATCAAAGCCTCGAAACAAGCTTCGCGCGATCAAGGTGTGGCCGAACTTGGGCAGCATTTACGGCCCTAGCCGTCGTACTGCTCCGGCCCCATCGCCCACAGCCATTGATCGTGTCCGGCGGCAAAGTTGCGGTTGTTTTGTCCCGGATTGCGGTTGACGAGCGGGCGCATGAACATCGGATGGGTGGCGCTGCGCACCTCGTGCTCGATGGTGAAGAGCTTTTTGCCGCTGGCGAGATCGACGATGTCGCGGAAGCGGTATTGATAAGGATTGTCTTCGCTGTAGATCAGATTGCGTTCGGCGAGCGCGCGATGCGGTCCCGAAAAATTCGTGATGTAGATCTGGACGTGATGGCCGTCATATTCGCCCTGCGGCTTGTCGGTCTCGCGGAACACGAGGTGCTGGTTCTTGCCGACTTCCACGGAGGCCGACGTGCCGTCGCCGTTCTTGAGCCGGGCCGGCATTCCCATGATCCTGGGATAGAAGTCACAAATGCCCTTGGCGTGGCCTGTGGGAACATCGAATTCGACAAAGGGAATGCCGAGCGTGATGCGTCCAAAGCGTTCCGCGTCCGGCTCGAAGCAGCGCACGCGATTGCCCCACGGACAAATCGCCTCGACATAGTCGTTGTGTTCCCGATACGAGAATTTCGTTCCTTCGAGCCGGGAGGTGACGGACTTTAGCCGTTCGAGCAGCGCCTTGCGTCCGGAAATGACGATCGCGGTGGCGCCGCGCAGCACCTGCGCCTCACCGCTCGGCAGGTGGAACTGGCTGCGGCCGACATTGATCCACATGTTGTCGTCGGACGTCATCAGGTAGGGATCGCGTGTCAGGCCTAGCCCGGAAACATAGAACAGCGTCGCGAGGCGTTGATCGGGCACCTGCACGTTGACGTGTTCGAGATGAATCGAGTTGCCGAGGTCTTCGGCGGCGCGGTCGAATTTGTGCTGCATGGCGGCGTTTCCTTGACGGCTTTCCGACATCATAAGCGCCGCTGCGTCCCGCGCCAACCATTCAATCCCGCTACAATTTTCACCCCTTCGAAAAGCCGCTTACCACCAGCCGATTGAGGCGGCCGGCGAACGCGGCCGGATCCTCCGGCAACTCGCCGTCGAGAATCTGCGCCTGTTCCAGCAACAGGAAGGAGAGATCCGCCGCATCGGCGCCGGCCTTCGGGATCGCCGTCACCAGCGGGTGGTGAAGGTTGATTTCAAGAATGGGTTTGGCGCCGGCGCCGCGGTTTTGCCGCGCCAGCAGCCGTTCCAGTTCGCGATCGGGGCCGTGACTGCCGGCGACCAGGCACGACGCGCTCGTCGTCAGGCGCTGCGAGGCGCGCACGTCGCTGATGCGATCGCCGAGGTTCAGCTTGATCGCTGCGATGATGTCAGCTTCGTCCGTGGCGGATTTGCTCTCGTTCCTTTTGCTGTCGTCGAGCAGCGGTATCAGCGAGAAGTCGACATCGCCCTGGCTCAGCGACTTCAGCGGCTTGCCTTCGAAATCGAGCGGCGCCGATGTCCAGAATGCGTCGACCGGATCGGTCAACAACAAGACCTCGATGCCGCGCGCGGTTGCCGATTCCAGCTTGGGATTGCCCTTCAGCCGCTCGATGCTGTCGCCGGCCAGGAAGTAGATCTCGGTCTGGTTCGGCTTGAGATCGGCGACATATTGCCTGAGCGTTCGTTTTTCGCCTGCCGTGGTCGTGAAGCGCGACAGCGCCAACAGCTTCTCGCGCCGCTCGAAGTCTTCGTAAATGCCTTCCTTGATCACGGGACCAAAGGCATCCCAGATTATTTCGAAATTCTCCGGCTGCTTGTCGGCGAGCATCTCAAGTTCGCCGATGATGCGGCCGGTCACCGCTTTGCGGATTTGTGCGAGCTGCGGATTGTTCTGCAACATCTCGCGTGAAAGATTGAGCGGCAGGTCCTCGCTGTCGATCACGCCGCGCATGAAGCGCAGGTAGGCCGGCAAGAGATCGGCATCGTCGGTGATGAACACGCGCCGCACGTAAAGCTTGACGCGTGCCTTTCGTTCGGGATCAAACAGATCGAACGGCTTGGTGGAGGGTGCAAACAGCAGCACCGCGTAGGAATATCGCCCTTCGGCACGATAATGCAGCGTCATCGCCGGCTCGTCGAAGGCGCCGGCGATCGATTTGTAGGCCTCTTTGTAATCGTCCTGCGTCAGCTCGGATTTCGGCCGCTGCCACAGCGCGCTCGCCGAATTGATCTGTTTGGCCTCGCCCTTGTCGTCGACCAGTTCGATCGGGAACTGGATGTTGTCGGAATAGGCGCGGACGATGCGCTCGATCTCGTAGGCTTCGAGATATTTCGCGGCGTCCTTCTTCAGATGAAGCTCGATGCTGGTGCCGCGCCCGGGTGTCCGCGCGTCGTTCAATTCCGCAGACGCGATCTCAAAGCCAGCGCCGCCGGCCGACGACCACGTCCATGCTTCCTCGCCGCCGGCACGACGGCTGGTAACGACGATGCGCTCGGCCACCATGAAGGCCGAGTAGAAGCCGACGCCGAACTGGCCGATCAGGCCGAGGCCGTCCTTGGCATCCTTCAGGCGCGAGACGAAGGACTTGGTGCCGGAACGGGCGATGGTGCCGAGGTTGTCGATCAGTTCTTGCCGGTCCATGCCGATGCCGCTGTCGGCGATGGTCAGCGTGTTGGCGCTCTTGTCCGGGGTGATGCGGATCTTCGGCGCCTCGCCATCGCCGATCAGCGCCGGGTTGCTGATCGCCTCATATCGCAGCTTGTCGCAGGCATCGGAGGCGTTCGAAATCAGCTCGCGCAGGAAGATATCGGTTTCCGAATAAACCGAATGCACCATCAGGTTCAGAAGTTCGGAGACCTCGGCCTGGAAAGCCTTGGTCTCAACGGTCGGGTCGGCAGCAGTCGTCATCTGAGGCTCTCGGGAATTCTCAAGGAAAACCCCGATATAGCGGGCCACGATTCAAGATCAAGCGTTTAAGGGCTCTCGTCGGCCGGCTGCAATCCAGCCATGGGGTAGGTCTTGCGCTCGCTCAAATAGCCGACCAGCGAGGTCTTGATGCTGGCGACGTGTTCGCGCATCAGCATCTCCGCGCGCCAGGGTTCGCGCGCCATTACCGCTTCGAAAATGCGGTGATGGTCGTCGTGGCGGCGGCGGACGTCGTGATATTCGAACACCACGATGTTGCGGGTCGAGGACACCGGCACGTGATGGCAGATGCGGATCATCTCGCTCAGCATGCGGTTGCCGGCGGCAGCCAACAGCCCGTCATGAAAATCGCCGTTGATGTCGCGATAGATCGTGAGATCGCCGGCCTCGAACGCGCCGCGTTCCAGCAATTTGTCACCGGCCGCCAAAGCGCGCTCGATGATTTCCCGCTCTTTCGCAGGCAATCCGCGCTCGGCGGCAAAGCGAACGGCGACGCCTTCGAGCGCCGCGCGGATATCATAGGCGTCGACGATGGCGGGGAGAGGGAATTCGCGCACCGTGAAGCCGCGGTTCGGCGCGTAATCCAGTAGCCCTTCGCCGGCGAGCGCCTGCAAGGCCGCGCGCACTGGCGTGCGCGACACCGAAAGCGTCTTCGAGAGCTGGACCTCGTTGAGCCGCTCGCCGGCGCCGACCACGCCGTGGAGAATGGCTTCGCGAACGCGGTCCATCACCGACAGCGAGCGGTTGCCGGCGCGCGCGCCGCCCGCCGTGCCTTCAGCCGTTTGGTCCATCGATTCCGTCATCTCGGAAGGGGTTCGCTTTGCCAATGTGTATACACTTTGGAGAATTATATCAGAGCCTGAGGCTGAAAATCCAGAGTTTATGCCCGCTATTTTCCCTCTTGAGTACGTACACTTTCGAAAGTGTATGTAATCTCTATTGACTCGCTTTCCGCTTTGTCGAACCATGCTGTCCAATAAAAGTAAGGGTTTGGGTGAGGTCGATGGTGCAAAGCACGTCGGAAATCAGCGAAAACGCCATCGAGTTGATCACCGCGGACCGAAACCCGCATTACGAGCCCTTCGGCTGGCATCATTGGCCCGAACATCCTTGGGCTTCCTATCAATTCCGCCGTGGGCTGGGCGAGAGCCAGGAAGGCGGCGGTAGCGTCAGCGAAATCATGCAAGCCGGGTCGCGGATGATTCCGGGCGATCTCGAAAGCTGGCATGTCGAATGGATGCGGATCGCCGACCGCAACTGGACGCGCGGCCTCGCCGAGGAAACAGCTGGCCACATCCGTACCGCGATGAACTGCTTCCTGCGCGCGGCGGATTACTATCGTCAGGCCGAATTCCATCTCGATCCCGACGATGCGCGGCGGCTGCCGACCTTCGAGAAGATGGAAGCCTGCTCGCACAGGTTCATCTCGTACCTGAACCCGCCGGGCGAGGTGGTCGATATCCCTTACGAACCGGGCAAGCCGATCTGCGGCTATTTCATTCGCGCGCCGTTCCCGGGCAAGAAGCTACCCGTGCTGATCTGCATGGGCGGGCTGGATTCCATCAAGGACGAGATGTGGTTCATGCAGGCGCATGGCTGCCTGCAACGCGGCATTTCGGTCCTGATGATCGACGGGCCGGGGCAGGGCGGCACGCTGCGGCGGCACAAGATCTATACGCGCCACGACAGCGAAGTGCCGATCGGCAAATGCATCGATTGGCTGGAAAAGCGTGACGATGTCGACACCACGCGGATTGCGGTGTGCGGCTCGAGCATGGGCGGCTATTACGCCGCGCGCGCCGCCTGCTACGAGCATCGGCTGGCGGCCGCGATTTCACATGGCGCAATCTGGTCGGTGCATGACATGTGGGGCACCAAGGGCGATGACTTCGGCCTCGCGATGCATATCCGCTGGGTGTTCGGCGCCAAGTCGATGCACGATGCCCATGAGCTGATGAAGCCGTTCACCCTCAAGGGTCATCTTGGACACATGAAATGCCCGTATCTGGTGCTGCATGGCGGCCACGACGTGCTGACCGTCACCGCCGCACGCTCTACCTACGATTACGCCAAGGCAAACGGCGTCGATGCGAGCTTGCGTATCCTTGATCCCGAGGAGACCGGCGCCGAACACTGCCAGCACGATAATCCCACGATCGGCCAGGAAGTGCTGGCCGACTGGCTTGCGGATCGGTTCGGTATCGACCAGCGTGCCCTATTGAAGACTTCCATCAATCCTCTTGTGTGAGGCGTGTCATGAAATCAGCCAACAATCTCGGCGTCGACCATCCCAAGGCGGCCGTGGTCGCCATCGACCTGCATCGCGGCCATCTCGACATGTCGGTGGCGACGATGCCGACGACGCCCGATGTCGCAGCGCGCGTCCTCGCGGCCAACAAGCGGCTGTTCGACTGGTGCCGCAGCGTCGGCATTCCCGTCATCCACCAGGTGACGTCGTATCGCGATGTCGAGGAAATTCGCGTCAATCCGTTCTGGCGCAGCCGCGCCGAGGAACCAGGTAACACGCGCAAGAACGCGATGCGGCACAACATCATCGGCGGCCCCGGTTGCACCGTGATGCCGCAAGTGCTGGATTCGCGTGATTTCATCGTCAACACCAAGAAGCGCTACGACTGCTTCCTTGGAACCGACCTCGACTTCCTGCTGCGTTCCCACGGCATCAACACGCTGCTGATCACCGGCGTGAACACCAACTCCTGCGTGCTCGCCACCACGACCGCGGCCAATGTGCGCGACTATGCCGTCATCGTCGTCGAAGACTGCGTCGACAGCATGGACGGGCCGGAACTTCATGCGGCGGGACTTGCGTGTATTCGCACCGCTTTTGGCTCGGTCATGAACACCGACGAAGTGATGGCGCTCGAAGGCCTTGCCCCGCGCAAGCCCAACGCCGCATGATCCAACTGTTTTCCTGAACTGAACCAAGAGTAGCCCGCCATGACCGGTCCCATGCTTCCGCGCGAGCGCGCCGAATATTCCGCCATCGTCGATCGTCCGCCGCTGAAACTGCCCGGCGGCGCACGCATGATCGTCTGGACCATCGTCAACCTCGAGGTCTGGGATATCTCCAAGCCGATGGCGCGGCAGGTGCTGCCGGCGCCGACCGGTGTTCCCTTGCTGCCGGACGTGCCGAACTGGAGCTGGCACGAATATGGCATGCGGGTCGGCGTATGGCGGTTCTTCGATCTCTACAAAAAGCTGAACATCGCGCCGACGCTCTCGATCAACGCGCGCGTCTGCGAGGACTATCCGCGCGTGGCGCAACAGGCCAAGGACGCCGGTTGGGAGTTCATGGGTCACGCCTATGAGCAAGGGCCCATCCATAAAGAGACCGATCAGAAGGCGATGATCGTGCGCTCGATGAATGTGATCGAGAAATTCACCGGCAAGCGGCCGGTCGGCTGGCTTGGCCCCGGCCTGACGCAGACGCTGGAAACGCCGGAAAATCTGGCGGAAGTCGGCGTCAAATATATCGGTGACTGGGTCTACGACGACGAGCCGACGGTGATCCGCACCGAAAAAGGCCCGCTGGTGACGTTGCCTTACACGGTCGAGCTGAACGACATTCCCATGATGCTGGTGCAGCACCACGACAGCGACCATCTGCTTCGTCGCAGCATCGACAGCTTCGACCGGCTCTATGCCGAGAGCAAAGACCGGCCGAAGATCATGTCGATCGCGATCCATCCCTATATTTCCGGCCAGCCGTTCCGGATCAAATATCTCGAACAAATCTACGACTACGTGAACAAGCACGAGGGCGTGGTGCACTGGAACGGCGAGCAGATCCTGGAATGGTATCAGGGCCAGAAGAAATGAGCGGCCAGGCTCCGCATGCGCTGCCGACGGTAGCTGCGACCGAGGCGGCGGTCGCGGGTGGCGGCACTTTTCCCGTTCGCCGCATTTATTGCGTCGGCCGCAACTACCTCGACCATATCCGGGAAATGAAGGAAGCCGACGAGCGCGATCCGCCGTTCTTTTTCCAGAAGCCCCGCGATGCGATCGTGCTCGATGGCGCGCGCGTCGCCTATCCGCCGTTCACGTCGAACTTCCAGTTCGAGGTCGAGCTGGTCGTGGCGCTCGGCAAGGGCGGCCGTGACGTCGCGGTCGAGACAGCGAACAACCTGATCTGGGGCTATGCGGTAGGCATCGATTTTACCCGCCGCGACCGCCAGTTCGACGCCCGCGACATGCGTCTGCCCTGGGAAGTCGGCAAGAGTTTTGACGCCTCCGCACCCTGCGGGCCGATCGCGTGGGTAGCCGATCCCGAGCGCTTCAGGGATTGTGCGATTACGCTTGCCGTCAACGGCGAGGAGCGTCAGCGCGGCAATATCGGCCAGATGATCTGGAGCGTGCCGGAAGTCATCGCGCAATTGTCGAAGCAGGTCCGGTTAGAGGCCGGCGACCTCATCTATACCGGAACGCCGTCCGGCGTCGGTCCCGTCGTGCCGGGCGACCGGATCACCGCGCATATCGACGGATTGCCGTCACTGACCGTCACCATCACGCCACCAGAGAAATAATAAAATGCAGCCGACCGAACGCATTTCCTATTCGCCGATTACAGAACGCCCGCCGCTGAAATTGCCCGATGGCAAGCGCATGGCGGTCTGGGTGATCGTCAATGTCGAGGAGTGGGACATCAACTCGCCGATGCCGCGCACGGTACTGACGCCACCGGCCGGCGGTTCGCCGTCGCCGGACATTCCGAACTGGGCCTGGCATGAATACGGCAACCGCGTCGGCTTCTGGCGTTTGCTCAAGACCTTCGACGATTTCAAGCTGCCGGCGGCGCTCGCGATCAACGGCTCGGCAATCGACGGGTATCCGGCGATCGTCAATGCCGCGAAGCAGCGCAACTGGGAATTCATGGGCCACGGCTTCACCCAGCGCAACATGCAGAAGGTGGAGAACGAGCGCGAGGACATCCGCAAGACCGCTGAAGTCATCGAAAAGGTGACCGGCAAACGCCCGCGCGGCTGGCTTGGCCCCGGTCTCACCGAAACCTGGGATACGCCGGACCTGTTGAAGCAGGAAGGCTATGATTACGTCGCCGACTGGGTGCTCGACGATCAGCCGGTATGGCTCAAGACCAAGACGACCCCGATCGTCAACATTCCCTATACCCAGGAATGCAACGACGTCGCCATGATGCTGATCCAGCATCACAAGGCCTCCGAATATCAGGATCGTGCGCTCGATCAGTTCGAACAGATCTACGAGGATGCGGCCGATTCCGCGCGCATCATGGCGCTGGTCATCCATCCCTACATCATGGGCGCGCCGCATCGCGCCAAATATTTCCGCCGCATCTTCGAGGTGATCCGGCAGAAGCCGGACGTCGCCTTCATGACCGGCGAGCAGATTCTGGACTGGTACCTCAAGACCGGACCGAAAGCGCCATAAGGGCTGAAATCAGAGGATGAGCACCTTCCAGCTTCTCAACGGATTGACCTTCGCGGCGTTGCTGTTCGTCGTCGCGAGCGGCTTTACGCTGATTTTTGGATTGTTGCGCATCGTCAATCTTGCCCACGGCGCGCTTTATCTTCTTGGCGGCTATATCGGCTTTGCGGTGGCGAGCCGGACCGGCAGCTTCGCGCTTGGCGGTCTCGGCGCGATGGCCGCGATCGCCGCGATCGGTTTCGTGCTCGATCAGGGCTTGCTGCGTTTTGTCCGCGGCAACGAGCTGCGCCAGGTCCTGCTGACCCTGGGCTTTGCGTTCGTGGTCAACGACATGTCGCTGGTGATCTGGGGCGGCGACAGCTTTACGGTGCCGATCCCGCAGATGCTGAAAGGCGGCATGCGGGTGTTTGGTACCTTCTACCCGACCTATCGGCTGTTCGTGCTGGTGACCGGGATCGTCGTCTTTGCCGGTCTGTGGCTTCTGTTGAATCACACCCGGTTGGGCGCGCTGATCCGCGCCGGCGTCGATGACGCCGAAATGGTCGAAGCCTCCGGCGTCAACATCCGCCGTGTCTTCCTGGTGACGTTTCTCCTCGGTTCGGCGCTGGCCGGCCTCGGCGGCTTGATGGGCGGCGCGTTCCTGTCGCTTTACCCGTCGGCGGATGCCGAAATTCTCGTGTTTAGTCTGGCCATCGTGATTATCGGCGGCCGCGGCAGCCTTGTCGGCGTCGGCGTCGGCAGTCTTCTGGTCGGGCTTCTCAATACGCTCGGACAGGTGATGTTCCCGGAGTTGGCCTACTTCGTGATCTTCGGTCCGATGGCGTTGCTGCTCGCGTTTCGTCCCCTTGGCCTGTTCGGACGGGCGGCCACGACATGACGGGCGTGGGATCAGATCAGACGAAAATCGCCGGCATGACCGGCCGCGCGATTCTCCTCGTTCTCATCGTGCTGGCGATCGCCGGTGCGCTGCCGTTTGTTTTGTCTAACTATCAGGTCGGGCTCGCGACCGAGATGCTGATCTTCGGCATGCTCGCAATGTCGATCGATATTCTCGCGGGCTTTGCCGGACGCACCTCACTTGGTCATGGCGCGATTTTCGGCGTCTCCGGCTATGTGGTGGTCTACGCTTCCGCGCAGGCCGGCCTGCCGCCGGCGGTCGCCTTTGTGCTCGGGATCATCGCGGCCACTCTCGTGGCGATCGTCTTTGCGCTGCTCGCAGTGCGCACATCCGGCGTCTATTTCCTGCTGCTGACGCTTGCGCTCGGCATGATCGTGTGGGGCATCTGCCTGCGCTGGACGCAGGTGACAGGCGGCGAGAACGGCATGCGTGGCGACGTGCGGCCGGCCATTCTGGTCGGGCATCGCGCGTTTTACTGGGCGGTGCTGGTCGTGACCATGTTCGTCAGTTACGCGATGTGGCGCTTTGTCCGCTCGCCGTTTGGCCTGACGCTGCTCGGCATCCGCGACAGCGAAAGCCGCATGAGGAGCCTCGGCTATAACGTGCCGCTGCATCTGTTCGTCGGTTTTGCGGTGTCCGGCTTTTTTGCCGGCATCGCCGGCGCGCTCTATGCGATGTTCAACAATTTCGTCAGCCCGTCGACGGTCGCCCTCGCGCAATCGGTTGAGGGCGTGTTGATGATGATCGCGGGTGGCGTCGGCACGCTGTTTGGCGGGTTCGTCGGGGCTGCCGCCATTATCACGCTCGAGAATGTCGTCAGCGCCTATACCGAACGCTGGCAGACCGTGCTCGGGCTGACCTTCATCGTCATCATGATCTTTGCGCCGGAAGGCATCATCGGCACGCTGCGCGGCATTCTAGTGTCCCGATTCCGAAGTTCGTCACATTCCACGGAGCCACGTTTCGAACTTCGGAATCGAAAGGACGCTAGTTGATTTATTGTTTTAGTGTGGCCTGGGTTCAGAAATCCGCATGACCAGCCCGCTGCACAAACGATGCGGACTTCTGAACCGCCACACTATCGCGGGGCGGGGGCAGCAAGGACGGCTATAAGAGCAAATGATCGTTTCGAAAGGGGACATTGAAATGGACCGCAGGCAATTTCTTAAAAACACCACTGCCGCTGTTGCCGCCGCCGGCACGGGCGCGATGCCGTGGCGCGCGCGCGCACAGGCGGCGCCAATCAAGATCGGCTTGCTCGCGCCGCTCACCGGCGTGGTCGCTTCGGGCGGCAAGGAAATGGTCGAGGGCGTGCAGTTCTATCTGGAGTCCGTGAACTACCAGATCGCGGGCCGCAAGGTCGAACTCGCGATCGAAGACGATGCATCGAACCCCGACACTGCGTTGCAGAAGGCGCGGCGGCTGGTCGAGCAAGGCAACTGCCACCTGCTGATCGGCGACCTGCTCGCCAATACCGGTCTGGCCGTCGCCAACTACGTCAAGGGCACCGGTACGCCGTATTTCATTCCGATCATCGCCGCCGACGACCTGACGCAGCGCCAGCGCATCAAGAACGTGATCCGCGTCGCCGGCTATTCCGCCAGCGCCTTTACCCATCCGTTCGGCGACTGGTGCCTGAAGCAGGGCTACAAGAAAATTGCGACCATCAGCCAGGACTATACCTTCGGCCACGAACAATGCGGCGGTCTGGCGCAGGTCTTCACCGAAGGCGGGGGCGAAATCGTTCAGCAGTTCTGGCACCCGCTCAATACCGCCGACTTCAGCCCGTATCTGGGCCAGCTTGCGGACCTGAAGGTCGATGCGATCTTCGCCATGGAAACCGGCGCGGATGCGACCCGCCTGATTCAGCAATATGCGAGCTTCGGCCTGAAGGGAAAAATCCCGCTGCTCGGTGCGATGAACGCGACCGATCAATCCGTGATCCGCACGCTCGGCGAGGAATGCGACGGCATCATCGCGGCCGCGCATTTCGCCGAAGGCTCCGACAATCCGGTGACGGCGAAGTTCACCAAGGACTACGAAGCCAAGTACGGCAAGATTCCCTCGCTCTACGGTTTCTCGATGTATTCCGGCATCATGTGGGTGGCGGAAGCTCTGGAGAAGATCGGCGGCAAGGCCGAGGACCGCGACGCTTTCATCGATGCCGTGCTCAAGACCGAACTCACGGGATCGCCGCTCGGCAAGACGGTGAAGCTCGATGCCTACGGCAACCCGATCTACGACGTGCAGATCCGCAAAACGGTGAAGCGTGCTGACGGCAAGTACTGGAATGTGCCGATCACGAGCTATCCCGGCGTTTCGCAATTCTGGAAATACGATCCCGAGACCTACATGAAGCAGCCGCCTTATTCGCGGACCTTCCAGGGGATCAAGAAAGCCTAAAGAGCGATCAAGAGAGCCTGATCAGGTACCGTGTCCGAACCGATTCTCACTCTGTCCGATGTCGTCGTGGCGTTCGACGCGCTGCGCGCGGTCGATGGCGTCAGCCTCACCGTGCCGCAGGGCCAGCGCCGCGCCATCATCGGACCCAACGGGGCGGGCAAGACCACGCTTTTCAATGCGATTGCCGGCGCGCTGCCGCCGACGGCAGGAAAAATCGCCTTTGATAGTCACGACATCACGCACCTGCCGCCGCATCGGCGCGCGCGGCTCGGCGTGTCGCGCACCTTCCAGATCACCAACCTGTTTCCGCGCCTCACGGTGCGCGACAATATGGTGTTGGCGTTGCGCGGACGATCGGCGCGCAAGTTTTCGCTGTTTGGCACGCCCGATGTCGACGCGAGCGAGGGATCGCAAATCGCAACGGCGCTGGAGGCGGTACGGATCGCAGGCCGCGCCGATGTGATGGTGAACGATCTTTCCTATGGCGAGCAGCGCCAGCTTGAAATCGCTCTGTCGCTGGTGACGTCGCCGCGACTGTTGCTGCTGGACGAGCCAGCGGCCGGACTATCGCCCTCGGAGCGTTCGATGGTAGCGGAAATCATCCGCTCGCTCGGTCGCGATATTACGGTGGTCCTGATCGAGCACGATATGGACCTCGCGCTCGGCCTCGTCGATCGCGTCACCTGCATGTTCGAGGGCCGCGTGCTGGTCGAGGAGGCGCCCGACGATATCAGGCGCAACAAACAGGTGCAGGAAGTCTATCTGGGACGGCCGCGCCATGCTTGAGGTTCGTGACCTGCATAGCGGTTATGGTGAAGCGCTGGTGGTTCGCGGCGTCTCGCTCGACGTGGCTCAGGGCGAAATCGTCGCCGTGCTTGGCCGCAACGGCATGGGCAAGACCACGCTGATCCGCTCGATCATGGGGTTGACGCCGCCGCAGGTTCGTTCCGGCTCGATCACCTGGCGCGACGAAAGCCTGCTCGGCCTGCGGCCGCATGACATCGCCGGCCGCCGAATCGCAATCGTGCCGCAGGGACGGCGGTTGTTCCCGTCGCTGACGGTGACCGAGCATCTGACGATGCTGAAGGGGGCGCGCGCCAAGGATGGTTGGACGCTGGAGCGCGTATTCGGGCTTTTCCCGCGGTTGGCCGAACGGCGTCATCACCGCGGCGGACAACTCTCCGGCGGTGAGCGCGGCATGCTTGCGGTCGGCCGCGCCTTGATGATCGATCCCGAACTGATCCTGATGGATGAGCCGTCGGAAGGGCTGGCGCCGGTGATGGTGCAGCATCTCGAGGGCATCGTCCGCGATCTCAAGCGCGAGGGATTGTCGATCCTTCTGGTCGAACAAAATCTCTACAGCGCGCTGGCCGTTGCCGACCGCGTCTATGTTCTGGAGACTGGTCAGGTCGTGCATCAGGCCGATGCGGCGGCGCTGGCGCAACAAACCGATGTGCTGTTCGTCCGCCTTGGCGTGAGCTAAGCGATTATCTTTTGACGCGTTTTTTTCACGCGAACCAGTGCCCACTTCGCTCGAAAACGCTATGCCGTCAGATGAAATCGGAATCGGTCAGTTGAAAGCGATCGAAGCGCGGGAACGTTTCGGTCAGAGTGTCGCGTAACTGCACCAGGATCGGCTGGCGATACCGCCCCGGTATTGCAATTCCCGGCAACCGCGGCAGGCACTTGTTGATCCCCGCATAAACAAATACCTGATGCTTCCAGACCCGGCAGGCGGCGCGGATCAAGGTGGCGATATCGCCCGAACCTATGACAGCACCGGGCCGCGCGAAGAAACCGCATAGCAGCGCGTGGCTGATCCCGCGCGTTCTTCGCGACGACGAGACCAGCAGCAGATCGGCCGTCGCATGGACCGCATAGGCGCAGGTCGGATCGCTGATGCGCTCGAACAGGGTTTCGGCATCCCAGTACAGGCCGTTTTCCGAGGCCGGCGTCGCAAAGGGCGTCAGGCGCTCGATCGCTTCGTCCCTGGGCATCGTCCTGACGGGAATTGAAAACAGCAGGCGTCGACCGCGCGGCCAGCCGAGACTGACGCCGATGCGCACCGGCAACGACAAAAAGGGGCGCACTTTCATGAAACGGGCGTTGAGCGGGGCAGAGATCGGATTCGGCAGACCGAGGATGATGCGAAACTGGCCGGCCTCGCACACCCGTTCGGCTTCCTGGTAGAGGTGTCGAACCACGCCCGGCGAACGATAGGCTTTTAGAACGAAGAGGTCGATCAGCTGCGTGGCGCTCACCGGCGCGCCGTCCAGATGGACCTTCTGGTGCAGCAGCACGATCTGGCCGACCTTCTTTTCGCCGTCGAAGGCAGACACGACCGCGGCTCCCTCGCCGAAGCCGCGCTCGTAGAGCCACTTCATCCGTGACGGCGAGAAGGTGACGTCTTTCGACCCGAACGCTTCGGTAGCGATGCGCGCCGTGCTTTCAAAATCGACGGTACGTTCTTCCGAAACCGCGAGCATCCAAAATGTCCCTAACGCGGGTTTTCCGCGTCCCCGTCGGCAGCTTAGCCGAAAACCCCGTACTTGCGAGGGCGGGGGCGAGCCCCCATTTCAACTGCCCAAAGGATTTTGACCATGCTGGATTTCACCCAATACGGCTCGACGGCTCCCGATTCGAGTGCCGCGCCGGTCTCGTCGCCCGACGGCGACCAGCTTTTGCTTGATGCCTATTCCAACGCGGTTATCGGCGTGACCGAGCGGGTCGGGCCCGCGGTGGTCCGGGTCGAGACCGGTGACCGGACGCCCGGCGCCCGGTCGCGCGGCGGGCTTGGCTCGGGCATCGTGATCTCGCCCGACGGCCTGGTTTTGACGAATAGTCACGTGGTCGGCTCGTCGCGACATATCCGGTTGCAGGATATCGAGGGCGTCGTCACCGATGCCCGCGTGCTCGGCGTCGATCCCGATACCGATCTGGCGCTGCTGCGCGCCGACGGCGCGCGGGATTTACAATATGCCTCGCTGGGCAATTCCAGGAATCTGCGCCGCGGCCAGCTTGTGGTGGCGATCGGCAATCCGCTCGGTTTCGAATCGACGGTCACGGCCGGCGTGGTTTCGGCGTTGGGCCGCTCGATCCGCTCGGTGAGCGGCCGGACGATCGAGGACGTGATCCAGACGGATGCGGCGCTCAACCCCGGTAATTCCGGCGGCCCGCTGGTGTCGTCGGCCGGCGAGGTCATCGGCATCAACACCGCCATCATCAGCGGTGCGCAAGGCATCTGCTTTGCGGTCGCGAGCAACACGGCGCAGTTCGTGCTGTCGGAGATCATCCGCCACGGCTATGTCCGCCGCGCCTATATCGGCGTATCCGGCCAGACCGTGCCGGTGCCGCGGCGGCATGCGGTGATCGCCGGCGTCGACAACAAGATGGGCGCGCTTTTGGCGCAGATCGAGCCGGACGGTCCGGCGTCGCGCGCCGGGATCTTGCCGGGCGACGTCGTGATCAGGCTCGACGGCGTCACCATCCATGGCGTCGACGACCTGATCCGCGTGCTCGACCGCGACCGGATCGACCGTACGCTGAAGATGGACATCCTGCGGCTCGGGCGTCTGCGCGAAATCGACATTCACCCGGTCGAGCGCAAGGTGGCGGGGCGATAGACCGCACCGCAACCTTAGGCGCCGCTCGATATTTTAGCCGGATTCGAACCCGCGAAGTTGGTGCCGGGGACGATCGAGCGGCTTTCGTGATAAGGCAGACCGCGGCGGAGAACCGCCTGGAGTTCGCCTGAAGGTAACGGCCTGGCCAGCAGGAAACCTTGCAACAGGTCGCAGCCCAGGCTTTGCAACAAGCTCAGATGTTCTGCCGTTTCCACGCCTTCCGCGACCACCTTCAGGCCGCAGGCGTGGGCGAGATCGATCATTCCACCGAGCAGCTCGCGGCGTTTTTCGTATTCGGCGAGGAAACTCCGGTCGATCTTCACGACGTGGCACGGCAGGTATCGAAGGTATTCGAAATTCGCGTATCCCGAACCGAAATCGTCGAGCCAGATCTCGACGCCGATGGCGGACAATTCGCGCAACCGCTCCAATGTATCGCTGGACCGGTCGACGGCGGACGCTTCCGTCAGTTCGAGCACCAGCCTGCGCGCGGGTAAACCGCTGTCCCCGAGGGCCTGCTCGACCGAGTTGAGCAGATCAGGTAAACCCAGGTTGAGCGGCGATAAATTGACGCTGACTTTGAGGTTGCCATCCCAGTGCGCCGCTTCGTGGCATGCTGACGCGAGAGCCCATTTCAGCAACTGGTTGATCAGCCCGTGCCGCTCCGCTGCCTTGACGAATTCGAGCGGCGAGACATGGCCTCGAACCGGGTTATGCCAGCGCGCGAGAGCCTCGACAACGACCGGCCGGCCATTTCTAGCGTCGCAGATCGGTTGGTAGTGCAAGCAAAGTTCGCCGCCGTTCTTCAGCGCCAGCCTGAGGTCATCTGCGATTTCCTGAAGCTCGTCGGAGCTGGATTTTTTGGCCGACGCCTTTTGCAGCCGGGATGTTTCCATCTGCGGTGAAAGATCCAGCGCTTCGTCGAACACGACCGGCAAGCTCTGTCTTGCATTCTTGGACTTATAGAGTGCGCGGTCGGCTTTCAGCATCAACTCGTCGGCCGTAACAGCGTGGTCCGGCGCCATCGCAATGCCAATGCTCGCAGTCACGTCGGCAGAGCCGAACGCGCCAAGAAAGTACGGCTGCCGAAGCACAAAGGCCAGATCGTTCGCGACCCGAAGCGCGTCAGCGGCCGACGAATCCGGCAGCAGGATCGCAAATTCGTCGCCGCCCAGCCTGGCGCAGGTATCGCTTGAGCGAATGGCGTCCTTCAACCGCATGGCGACGTTCTTCAGGAGCACATCGCCGGCGGCGTGTCCGAGCCGGTCGTTGACCTCCTTGAAGCCATCGAGGTCGAGACACAGCAACGCGCAGCGATTGCCGGACGTCGCGCGCGTCGTCGCTTGATTGAGCCGATCGGTGAAAAAGCGTCGATTGGGCAGCTCGGTCAGGCTGTCATGATGCGCCAGAAACTCGACCTGGGCTTCGGCCTTTCGCCGTTCGGTGATGTCTTCGTAGGTGCAGACCCAGCCGCCGTCTTCGAGCGGTTGATGGTGTATGGCAATCAACCGGCCATCGCCGAGTTCCTGAAGAAATATTCCCTTCTCGCGGCGATCGATGAAGGCTTTGCGTGCCGCATAGATATCATCGAGGCTGCGGCCGGGATAGTTGCCGAGCGAGCAACTGTCGGCCAGCACGTCGTAAAGCCTCATGCCGGTGCGAAGCCGGCTCATCGGCTGATTGTAAATCCGGCAGAACTGTTCGTTGACCAGGTGAAGCCGGTCATCTGCGTCATACAGGCAGATTCCCTGCGGCAGATTCGCGATCGCTTGCTCGAAGCGCTGCCTCAACGCGCCCGGACGTGTGAAACGCCACGACAGGTCGTAACGAATCGCCGCCACCATCTGCGCGAACCGGCGACGCCATGCGAAGGCGCGGGGCGATTGATCTTCTGTCTGGCGCGACACTGTGGTTGTCTTGCCGGCTTCCGAACCGTGCAAATTTTCCGCGATACAACCACAAAAAGGTGAGAACGACCTTAAGAGCGGCAGTGCCGCTTTTGTCGGCACCTGCCTGATTTTCCTCGCAAATGCACGGTTTAGGCCGCCTATTTCAGTGCGCGCGGCTCCGATCTCTCAGGATCGAAAGCAATCGCTAACTGCGATCGAGCCTGCGCTTCGTGCTGCGAGTCATCGATAACGATGCGTAAACGAGGGTCCTCATGGTGAGGAGCGCGGCACGCGCGTCTAGAACCATGAGACCGAACGGGGCCTCATCCTTCGAGACGGCGCTGTGCGCCTCCTCAGGATGAGGAAAACGACTACACCCGCAACGCCGCCAGAAGTTCGTCCGGCTGTTCGACCATCATCATGTGGCCCGCGCCCGGCAGCACGATCGTGCGGGCGCCGGGTATTGCGGCGGCAAGTGTCTTGCCCGCCTTGGCCGGGGTCATCATGTCACGCTCGCCGAGGATGACGGCGGCCGGCACCTTGACCTGAGCCGCGGCGGCAAGCGCGTTCTGATAGGCGTTGCAGGCGGCAAGGTCGCTATGGAGCACGCCGGGCGCGGTTCGTTCCAGCACGCGCTGGGCGCCCTGGTGCATCCACAGTCCCGGCGCGAGGCTGCCGCCGAGTTCGGCCTTGAAGCCCAGTCCCCAGATCGAAACCATGTCGATCGCTGCGATGTCATTGGCTTCGGCCGCCTTCAGCAGATCCGGCCCGACCGTCATGGCGGCGGCGGTTCCGATCAGGCTTAAGCCTGCGACCTTGTCGGGATGGCGTGCCGCGGTCTCGAGCGCAATCAGCGAGCCCATGGAATGGCCGATCAATCTGGCTTTGGCCGCGCCGGCCGCGTCGATCAAGGCGGCGGTCCAGTCCGCCATGTCCGCGATGGTCGCCAGCGCTTTGCCGGCAGAGCGGCCATGGCCGGGCAGGTCGGGCGCCAGCACGGAGAATCCGTGATGGGCGAACCAGCGGCTATGCAGCGCCCAGGTCGAATGATCGAAGCCCGCACCGTGCAGCAGCACCACTGTCGGTAGTGATTTGTCGAACGGCTTGCCACCGGTCGCCACAAACGTCTCAACGCCATTGACCGACAACTGCATGACTTAAACCTTCTGCGAGGCGCGCAGCGCCTGGCCGAGATCGTCGATGATGTCGGCGGCCGCCTCGATGCCGACCGATAGCCGCACCAGCTCTTCGCCGATACCGGCCGCCTTCAATTGCGCGGCATCCATCTGCTGATGCGTGGTAGAGGCGGGATGGATCACCAGCGTCTTGGCGTCGCCGACATTGGCGAGATGGCTGATCAGCTTGAGGGACTCGATGAATTTCTTGCCGGCGGGTCTGCCGCCCTTGATGCCGAAGGAGACGATCGAACCCGCGCCGCGCGGCAACAGCTTTTTGGCGAGCGCATGATCGGGGTGACTTTCAAGCGCCGGATGCAAAACCCAGTCGACGGCCTTGTTCGAGTTGAGGAATTCCAGCACGCCAAGCGTATTGCTCATGTGCCGCTCCATGCGCACGCCGAGCGTCTCGATGCCTTGCAGGAGCTGGAAGGCATTGGTCGGCGACAGGCACGCGCCGAAGTCGCGCAGGCCTTCGGTGCGGGCGCGCATGATGAAGGCGGCCTGGCCGAACTGCTCGTCGAAAACGATGCCGTGATAGCCGGCATAAGGTTCGGTCAGGACCGGAAACTTGCCCGAGGCATGCCAGTCGAACCGGCCGCCATCGACGATAGCGCCGCCGATGGCAATGCCATGGCCGCCAAGCCACTTGGTCGCCGAGTTCATGACGATATCGGCGCCGAGTTCGATCGGGCGGCTGAGAAATGGCGTTGCGAACGTGTTGTCGATCAGAAGCGGAATTTTCGCGTCATGCGCGATTTGCGCCACGGTCGGGATGTCGAGCACCTCAAGGCCGGGATTGCCGATGGTCTCGCCGATGACGAGCCGCGTGTTCGGCCGGATCGCCGCGCGGAATTCATCATGCGCGCGTGGCTTTACAAAGGTCGTGGTGATGCCGAAGCGCGGCAGCGTGTGTGCCAGCAGATTGATGGTGCCGCCATAGAGCGAGCTTGATGCGACGACATGATCGCCGGCATTGAGCAGCGTGGCGATGGCAAGGTGCATCGCCGCCATGCCGCTGGCGGTCGCGATCGCACCGACGCCGGCCTCCAGTGCCGCGATACGTTCTTCCAGTACCGCCGTCGTCGGGTTGGAAATCCGCGTATAGATATGGCCGGCGCGTTCGAGGTTGAACAGCGCCGCCGCGTGATCGGAATCCTGGAAGACGTAGGACGTCGTCTGATAGATCGGCACCGCGCGCGCGCCGGTCGCGGGGTCGACGCGCTGGCCGGCATGCAGGCTCAGTGTCTCGAAGGCAGGCGGCTTGGGGGTGGGCATGGAGCTCCTCGCCTGATGATCTCTGTTGTTCACCTCTTCCCGCCTGCGGGGAGAGGTCGAATTGCGCATGCGCAATCCGGGTGAGGGGAATTCTAGACGTGCACGGCGGTGCGAACCCGGCCGGCATCGCCGAACACGCGCAGGTACCGCTCGACTTCGCTCGGCGCGCCGGTGGCTTTCTCCGGGTTGTCCGACAGCTTCACGGCCGGGTGGCCGTCGACCGAGGTCACCTTGCAGACGATCGAGATTGGATTGAGGTTGACCGAGTCATTAGGTGCGCAGCCGACGAAATCGTTCGTCAGATTGGTGCCCCAGCCGAAGCTGACGCGCACGCGGCCGGCAAAGTGCCGGTGGACTTCCTCGATCGATTCAACATCCATGGCGTCGGAAAATACCAGAAGCTTTTCCTTCGGATTTTTTCCCTTTTGCTTCCACCACGCGATGATTTCCTCGCCGGACTGGATCGGCGGGGCGCTGTCGGGACGAAAGCCGGTCCAGTCGGCGACCCATTCCGGCGCGTCACGCAGGAAAGCCTTGGTGCCGAAGGCGTCGGGCAGCGCGATCAGGAGATTGCCGCCATAGGTGTGACGCCATTGATCGAGAATGCGATAGGGCGCCCAGCGCAATTCGTTGTCGTCTTTGGCGAGAGCGGCGGCGACCATCGGCAATTCAT
This sequence comes from Bradyrhizobium erythrophlei, assembly GCF_900142985.1. NCBI lineage: Bacteria > Pseudomonadati > Pseudomonadota > Alphaproteobacteria > Hyphomicrobiales > Nitrobacteraceae > Bradyrhizobium > Bradyrhizobium erythrophlei. The sequence continues at coordinate 682,060 of NZ_LT670849.1, read as the reverse complement.
GCGCATTGGTGCCGATGGCCTCCAGGTCGCTATCCATCGCAAGCAGCACGTTGGAGGTCCCGGTAAAGGCCGGGCCCAGCCCTTCCTTGACCGCCTCGACGCACCAGCGCTGCCACAGAAAACCGTGGCGGCGGCGCGTGCCGAAATCCGACAGCCGCAAGCCGTCGAGCTTCCTTAAGCGTTCGACCTTGGTCCAGAGCTTGGCCTTGGCGCGCGCATAGAGCACGTCCAGCGCAAAGCGCCCCTGGCCCTTCATCACCTGGCGCGAGCGCAGCTCATTGAGGATGGCGAGCGCGGGGATTTCCCACATCGTTGTATGCGTCCACGGCCCGTAGAAATTCAGTTCGTACTGGCCATCGACTTTCTTCAGCTCGTATTCGGGGAGGCGGAAGGTCGAGAGATAGTTGATGAAGTCGGGCGAGAACATCTGGGTCTTGCCGTAGAACGTATTACCGGCGAGCCAGATCAATTCCTTCTTGGAAAAGCGGATCGAACGGGCGTGGTCGAGCTGGGCGCGCAATTCGGCTTCGTCGATCACTTCGGCGAGCCGGACGTGCTTCGAACGATTGATGACCGAAAAGGTGACCTGCTGCTCCGGGTACATATCCCGGATCATTTGCACCATCAGAAGCTTGTAGAAATCGGTGTCCAGCAGGCTGCGCACGATCGGGTCGAGCCGAAAGCCGTGGTTATAGGTCCGCGTTGCGATATCGTTGACGGTCATGGGTCAAGTCTAGCGGGCTAGAGAGGCCTCAGCTAGTGCGGTGGATTTGACATTCGCCTCAGCGGCACCGCAAATTCTCATAGCGAATGTCAAATCCAAAACCGCATAGAATCATAAGTTTGCTAGTGTTCCTTTGGTTCTGACATTCGTAAACGAACCTGCCGCGATCGCGTACGAATGTCAGAACCGGAACACTAGTGGGTTTCAGCCGGCTTTGGCTTGCCGGATGCGCATGATGATGTCCTTGACCCCGGTCCAGGCCGGCTTTTCCGGTGCGAATTGCTGCCGCAGGTAGCCAACCAGTTCGGCAAGCTGGTCGTCCGACAGGTGGTCGCCGAAGGCCGGCATGTAGCCGAGATCGCTGGAGACGGGTTTGGCGATGCCGTGCAGCACCACCTGGATCAGGTTGTCGGGGGTTGCGGCATGCACGTTGCTGTTGAGCGCAAGCGACGGCCGGCTGCCGAACAATGGGGGCCCGCCGACCGCGTGACAGACCGCGCAAGCGCCCTCGTAAAAGCGCTGCCCGAATGGCGATGCCGCGACAATGCGTGAGCCCGCCACGCGTTCGAGCTGGGTAGCCAGCGCCTCGGGGTCGGTTTTGGCCGTCGCGGTTTCGTTGAAGGACGCGAGATAGATTGCCATGGCTCGGATGTCGTCATCCGGCAGTGCCTTCAGCTCCTGCACCACCGGCGTCATCGGACCGGCGGCGACGCCATGGAAGCGCGAGAAGCCGGTCCGCAAATAGGTGAACAGTTCGTCCTCGGTCCAGGGGATCGGCGCGTGTGACAGCGACGTCAAGGGCGGGGCTTCCCAGCCCTCGGCAAAGCCGCCGGCGAGATAGGCGCTGTCCTTTTCCGCGCCGAGCGCATTGCGGGGCGAATGGCAGGCCCCGCAATGGCCGAGGCCTTCGACCAGATAGGCGCCACGATTCCAGACGGCCGACTTTTCCGGGTCGGCCGTGAAGGTGCCGGCGTTATGAAAAAGCGCATTCCAGCCAGCGAGTAACGGGCGCCAATTGAAGGGAAAAGCGAGGGCGTGTGGACGGTTGTCACGGGCAACCGGCGTCTGCGCCATCAGATATGCGTAGAGCGCCTGAAGGTCCGCATCGCTTGATTTGGCAAAATGCGTGTAGGGAAAGGCCGGATAGAGTTGCCGGCCGTCGCGATGAATGCCTTCACGCATGGCGCGCTCGAAGGCCGGATATGACCAGTTGCCGATCCCGGTCTCCACGTCGGGCGTGATGTTGGTGCCATAGACAATGCCGAACGGCGTCTCGATGGCATGTCCGCCGGCATACAGCACGCCATCGACCGAGGTGTGGCAGGTCGCGCAGTCGCCGAGCGCCGCCAGTTGCCGGCCGCGTTCGATGGTGGCGGCGGAAAACACGGAACGCTCCGGCCTTTCGATCGGCGCGATCGATCGAAAGGGCAACATCGCCGCGGCAATGCCGACGCCGCCGGCGAGGAGTGCGGCGGCGGTGGCGAACACGCCACGGCGTTTTGCGAACGGATTGGGCCAGCGGCTCAGATCTATTTTCGTCGGCTTCGCCGGTGCGGAGAGGGCGGGCCCGGCCTGTTGGCCGCGAAGCTCAGCCAGAATGCGCTCCGGCGTAAATGGCGGTTCGCGCAAGCGCACGCCAGTGGCGTCAAAGATCGCGTTCGCGATCGCGGCCGCGCTCGGGACGGATGCGGATTCGCCGACGCCGAGCGGCGGTTGATCGTCGCGCGGCAGCATCAGGACGTCGATCTTGGGCAACTGCGGGAATTTGATGATGGGGTAGGCGCCCCATTCGCGGCTCGCGACCGACCGGCCGCTGAACGCGACTTCTTCCATCAGCGCGCGGCTGGTCGACTGGATGACGTTGCCTTCGATCTGGTGGCGCACGCCGTCCGGATTGATCATCAACCCGGAGTCCTGTCCTGCGATGACGCGCGTGACGCTGACATCGCCGGTGGCCTTGTTGACGGCCACGTCGGCGATCCACGCCGACCACGCCGAGCCATAGCCCGGAAACTTGCTGTGCACGTAAAGCGCATAGGCAAAGCCCCGACCCTCCACGACGTCGTCTTCGCTTGATTTTTCCTGCCGCACCGGACGCGGCTTCCATTCGCCGCGCTCGGCAACGGCCTTGACGAGATCGACCGCGCGGGGGTCCTTGAGGTAGCGCAGGCGATATTCGATCGGGTCGACCCCTGCTTCGTGCGCGAGTTCGTCAATGTAGGATTCATGCGCAAAGCTGTTCGGCAGCGCCGAGACGCCGCGAAACCAGGCCGCCCGCATGATGGGCGGCATATCATGCGCCACCACGCGAAGATTGTCGTAGTCGTAGGGCGGGATCGCGGTGCGGTCGCCCATCTCCGAGACCAGCGGCGTCGATGAAACCGCGCCGGTCAGGAGCAGCGCCAGCGTCGGCGCGCCATTGGAAGGGTAACGGCTGGCGAAATCGTATCCGGCAATGCCGCCATCCGCGTTTAGCCCCCCCTTGACGTCGATCAGCTGTGCGGTGCCCTTCGGTTCCCAGACGTGTTCCTGCTCGCGCGTCAATTGCACCCGAACCGGCCGTCCGACCGCGCGCGACAGCAACACGGCGTCGGCGCAGACGTCGTCGGCACAGTTCCGGCCATAGCAGCCGGCCGCTTCCATCCGGATGATCTCAATCTCGGATTCCGGGCGCTTCAGCAAGAGCGCGAGATCGCCGCGCAGCGCGTGCGGGTTTTGCGTACCCGACCAGACCCGCACCTGATCGTCGCGAAACTCCGCCACCGCGCAGGACGGCCCGATCGAGGCGTGCATCTGGTAGGGCCAGAGATAGGTGCGATCGATCGGCTTCGTGGCCTTTCCGAGCGCCGCATCGACATCGCCCTTGTCGATCAGGGTGCGCGGCGTCGACGGATTGGCGCGCAGCGCTTGCTCCACGTCTTTCAGATCGGAAAGCGTCGGCACCTTCTTCCAGGTGAGCTTGAGTTGCGAAGCCGCTCGAATCGCGTTTTCCTCGCGTTCGGCGACCACGCCGACGAAATCGGCGATGCGCACGACTGCGACGAAGCCGGGAATGTCGCGCACCGAGGACTCGTCGACATCAAGCAAACTCGTGCCGACGAAATCGCCGCCATCGACGCCACCGTAAGGCGGCCGCACCACGCGGCCATGAAGCATGCCGGGCACGCGGATGTCGTGGACGTAGACGAGCTCGCCGGTCGCCTTGGCCGGCAGATCGACGCGAGGCACCGACTGGCCGACAATGCGATAGTCGCCGGTGGGCTTGACCGTCACGTCGTCGGCGAGTTCGAGGCGGATGCTGTCGTCGCCGATCAACTCGCCATAGCTGATCGAGCGGTTGTGCCCGCGGATCAGACCGTCCTCGATCGTCAATTCCGCGACGGGCAGTTCGAGCCGTTCCGCGCCGCGCGCGATCAGAAATTGCCGCGCCTGGGCTGCGGCCTTTCGCAGCGGCACGGCGGTAATCTGGATGGTTTCGCTCGCAATCGTCGCGCCCTGGTTGGGCACGCGCGAGGTGTCACCGAGCACCACGACGACGCGCGCAAAGGACACATCCAGTTCTTCGGCCACGATCTGTCCGAGCGCGGTGCGAATCCCGGTCCCGAGATCGACATGGCCGTTGAAAGCCGTGACCGAGCCGTCAGCCGTGATCTTGATGAAGGTCTCGAACGGATTGCCTGCGCTGGCTGCGGCGGGACGCACGACGACCAGCGTCCCCGCGCGATGCTCGCTGTTGCCGGAAGAATCTGATGCGCCCATCAATCGCGTGCCTCGACCACGGCGCCCGCCGCGCGCATCACCGCGTGGAGGATCTCGACATGCGCGCCGCAGCGGCAGAGGTTGTAGCGCAGCGCCTCCATCGCCTCCTGCTCGGTCGGGTGCGGGTTGCGCAACAACAGCGCCTTTGTGGTCATGATCATGCCGTTGAGACAGTAGCCGCATTGCGCGGCCTGCTCGGCGATGAAAGCTTCCTGCACGGGATCGGGAGCGTGGCGATTGCCGAGCCCTTCAAGCGTGAGAATCTCGCGGCCGGCACAGCCTTCGATCGGAATGGCGCACGATCGCGCCGCGATACCATCGATCAGTACCGTGCAGGTGCCACATTCGCCGAGGCCGCAACCGTACTTCGGTCCGTTCAGTTCGAGATCGTTGCGCAGCACATAGAGCAGGGCGGTATCGGGCGACGCGCCGACCTCATGGATCCGGCCGTTGACGTTGAGGCGGATCGAACTCTGCGTCATGCGTGCGGCATCTTCGCGCTAGGTTTAAAGGCTTTTCGAGAATAACGTTTGCATACAAACGTGCAAGCGTGCCGCCTAAACGCGCTTGACAGCTTTTCGCGGGGCGAGCAAGATCGTTTGTATACGAATGAAGTGCCCGGTGGGCAATACCCTCCAGGTGCTTTTTGCCGGTTCGAGGGCTTGATGTCGACAGACTCTGTGGCCGCCGACAAGATCCGCTGCGATGCCTGCCCGGTGATGTGTTACATCAAGCCGGGTGCGGCAGGCGCCTGCGATCGCTATGCCAATCACGACGGCGAACTCGTGCGCGTCGATCCGCATGTTCTTCTTGAGCGGACGGTGTCGCATGGCGGACGGCTGGTGCCGTTCCAGGCCGGCGGCGATTGGGACGGCAAGATCGTTCACGAGCACGATGTGTTCGTCACCGCGATCGGCGCCGGCACCACCTATCCCGATTACAAGCCCGCGCCGTTTATCGTGTCTTCGGAAATCGACGGCGTCGACATGGTCACGGTCGTGACCGAGGGCATCTTCAGCTATTGCGGCGTCAAGGTGAAGATCGACACCGACCGCTTCCTCGGGCCCGAGACCGCGACCGTACGTGTGCAAGGCGAGGCGGTTGGCCATGTCACTACCGGTGAATATGGCTCGCAGATGCTGTCGCTCGGCGGCGTCCATCACCTTACTGGCGGATCGAAGAAGGAAGGCCGCGTCACCTGCGACACGCTGATGGATTTGAGCAACTGCAAGCCGGTCGAGATGACCATCGATGGCGGCGCGACGGTTGTGGTGCAGGCGGGCCAAGCGCCGATCATCAATGGCGTCACCGAGGAGCGCATGAGAGTGGGGTGCGGCTCGGCGACGATCGGCATGTTCGCCAAGCAATGGCAGGGCAAGGTCGACGAGGTCGTGGTGGTCGACGATCACATCACGGGCGTGCTCTCGGAACATCAGGCCGGCAAGGTGCTCGATATCGCCGACACCGGCATCAAGATGAAGGGACGGCGCTCGACGCCCGGCCGTTATTTCCAGGTCGCCGAACCCGGCACCGGCTGGGGCGGCACGCAGATTTCCGACCCGCTGTCGATTTTGGGTCCGTTCGATCCGAAGGTCGCAAAGCCCGGCACCACCATGCTGATGGTTTCGACCACCGGCGAGCATGCCGCCTATTACGAGCTCGATAAAGCGCTCAAGCCGATTCAGAAGACGATGCCATCCGAGCTTCAGTTCTCGGTCGAGCGCATTCAGGAGAATTGCGAACCGGCGCTGTGCACCGTGCTGTTCATGGGCGGGGCGGGCGGCTCGTTACGCGCAGGCGTCACCGACAACCCGGTGCGGTTGACGCGTTCGGTGAAGGATGCGTTGACGCGCGTCACCAGCGGTGGCGCGCCGGTCTATGTCTGGCCCGGCGGCGGGATCACGTTCATGGTCAATGTCACGCGGCTGCCGGCGGGCGCGTTCGGCTACGTGCCGACGCCGGCATTGGTCGCGCCGATCGAGTTCACGATGCGGCTGTCGGATTATGCCGCGCTCGGCGGCCATATGGATCACGTTCGCCCTCTGGATTCGCTGAAAGGCAGCGAAACACGCGTGGTCGCATCGCCCTCGCCGAAATCGGGAGCGCGATGATGGTGCGGCAGCCGCAGGTCGGATGGCTCAAGGACGGCAAGCGGCTGCATTTGCAGGATGGTCCGATTGATCTGATCGTGGAAGCGAGTGGGAGCCGCGAAAACCTGCGCGCCGCTTACGAAGCGGCGGTCGATCGTTTTGCCGGCCTGCTCGACGAACTCTGCCGCGAATTGGCGCTGCTGCGAGCCAAAGCCGATCCAGCGCGGTGCTCGTTACAGGGCGTGGTCGCCCGCCGCATGCATGCGGCGGTAGCGCCATTCGCCCGCGATCATTTCATCACGCCGATGGCGGCCGTGGCAGGCAGCGTCGCGGAGGAAATTCTCGGCGCGATGGTGCGCGCCGCGCCGCTGAGCCGCGCCTATGTCAATAACGGCGGCGACATTGCGTTTCATCTCACCGATGGCGAACAGTTCACTGTCGGCTTGATCGATCGGCCGGATGCGCTCGGCTTGATGCGGACGGCGGTGGTGCGCGCGGCCGATCCGGGGCGTGGCATCGCGACCAGCGGCCGTCACGGCCGCAGCTTTTCGCTCGGTATCGCCGATGCCGTGACGGTCTTGGCGCGCACCGCGGCGCAGGCCGATGCCGCTGCCACCATTATCGCCAATGCGGTCGACCTGCCGGATCATCCGGCGATCATTCGGCGTCCCGCGGATGAATTGCAGCCGGATAGCGATCTCGGCTCGCGCCTGGTGACCCGGGAGGTCGGTTTCCTCAACGAGGCCGAAATCGCCGCGGCGCTGGAAGGCGGTTGCGACAAAGCTCGCCGGTTGCTGGATTTGGGCCTGATCGAGGCCGCGGCGCTCCATCTGAAAGGCGAATTCCGTCTCATCAGCTTGCCAAGCCCGGCTGCCGATGTCCTTCATCGGCCGTTAGTCAACGAAAGTATGATCCATGCCTAACCCGCATTCGGCCATCATCGCCGTTCCCCAACAGGGTGCCCGTCCATGACCGTCATCATCCGCAAAATCGTGACTGTTGTCGAAGAGACGTTGATGGAAATGGGGAAGGGCGTCAGTCCGCCGGTCCGGCGTGCGGCCGCGATAGCGGTGATCGAGAACCCGTTCGCTGGACGCTATGTGGACGATCTGTCGCCGCTGATCGCAATCGGCGAAGAACTCGGCGAATTGCTTGCCAAAAGGGCGGTCGCGGCGCTCGGGATCGACGGCGCCAAGGTGCACAGCTATGGCAAGGCGGCTGCCGTCGGCGAAAACGGCGAACTGGAGCATGCGGCAGCGATCTTGCATCCCAAGATGGGAACGCCGGTGCGGAAAGCGCTGGGCAAAGGTGCTGCACTGATCCCATCCTCAAAAAAGCGCAGCGGCCCCGGCACCACGCTCGACATTCCGCTCGGTCACAAGGACGCGGCCTTTGTCCGGAGCCATTTCGACGGCATGGAAGTTCAGATCAACGACGCCCCGCGCGCCAACGAGATCATGGTGGCGCTCGCGGTCACCGACGGCGGCCGTCCGCTGCCGCGGGTCGGCGGCCTCACGGTCGGCGAGATCAAGGGCGAAGACGGATTGCGATAACCTATTGGATCAACGCTGGAGGGTAGAGGCATGCAACGAAGCAAGATTCTATTGGGCGGGCTGTTTGCCTTGACCTATGCAGGTCTCACGCAAGGCGCATTTGCGCAGAGCGGAGAGATCAAGATCGGCGAGATCAACAGCTACTCGCTGCTGCCGGCGTTCACCGAACCCTACCGCAAGGGCTGGCAGCTCGCGGTCGAGGAGATCAACGCCGCGGGCGGCATCAACGGCAAGAAACTTGTCGTCGTTTCCAAGGACGACGGCGGCAAGCCGGCGGATGCGCAGACGGCGGCCAACGAGCTGGTGTCGAGCGAGAACGTCGCGATGCTGACCGGCACGTTCCTGTCCAATATCGGGCTTGCCGTCAGCGACTTCGCCAACCAGAAGAAAGTGTTTTTCCTAGCCGCCGAACCTCTGACCGACGCCATCACCTGGTCGAAGGGCAACCGCTATACGTTCCGCCTGCGCCCGTCGAACTACATGCAGGCCGCAATGCTGGTGGAAGCCGCCGCGAAATTGCCGGCCAAGCGCTGGGCCACGATTGCGCCGAATTATGAATACGGCCAGTCGGCGGTGTCGGTGTTCAAGAAGCTGATGTCGGAAAAGCGGCCCGACATTCAATGGGTCGAGGAGCAGTGGCCGCCGCAGGGCAAGATCGATGCGGGCCCCGTGGTGCAAGCGGTTGCCGCAGCCAATCCCGAAGCCATCCTGAACGTCGAGTTCGGCGCCGACCTCGTCAAACTCGTGCGCGAAGGCAATACGCGTGGCCTGTTCAAGGATCGCACCGTGGTGAGCTTCCTCACCGGCGAGCCGGAATATCTCGATCCGCTCAAGGACGAGACGCCGGAAGGGTGGATCGTCACCGGCTATCCCTGGTACTCGATCAAGACGCCCGAGCATGACGCGTTCCTGAAGGCTTACCAGAGCAAGTATAACGACTATCCGCGGCTCGGTTCGATCGTCGGCTACGAGACGATCAAGGCGGCTGCCGCGATCCTTACCAAGGCCAACTCGACCGATCCGGAGAAGCTGATCGCCGCAGCCGAAGGCATCTCGCTGTCGTCGCCGTTCGGTGAGATCACCTTCCGCAAGATCGATCACCAGTCGACGCTAGGGGCCTTCGTCGGAAAGACCGCGCTGAAGGACGGCAAGGGCGTGATGGTCGATTCCATCTACCGCAAGGGCTCGGATTATCTGCCGAGCGATGCGGAAGTCGAAAAGATGCGGCCGAAGGATTGAACGCGATAGATCTCGTGGCCTCATGGTTCGAGACGCGCGGCTCCGCTGCGCTCCTCACCATGAGGGTCTCACCCCTCATCCTGAGGAGGCACGAAGTGCCGTCTCGAAGGATGAGGCCACGCACCGAGAGCTAATCTGAAGCACCCATGGCTTTTTACATCGTTCAGTTCCTGACCGGACTTGCCAGTGCAGCCTCGCTGTTCCTGGTCGCTTCAGGGCTGTCGATCATCTTTGGCGTGACGCGGATCGTCAATTTCGCCCACGGCGCGTTCTACATGCTCGGCGCCTATGTGGCGTACACCCTGACCGAGCAGTTCTCCGGCGCGTTTGGGTTCTGGAGCAGCATTCTGCTGGCTGCGCTGATCGTGGCTGCGATCGGCGTCGCCGTCGAAATGCTGCTGCTGCGGCGGATCTACCACGCGCCTGAGCTGTTTCAGCTGCTTGCGACCTTCGGGCTGACGCTGATGGTCGAAGACCTCGTGGTGCTGAGCTGGGGGCCGGACGATCTGGTCGGCCCGCGGGCGCCGGGCCTCAAGGGCGCGATCGATTTCTTCGGCCAGCGGATTCCGAGCTATGACCTGTTTCTGATCGCACTCGGACCGGTGGTGCTCGGCTTGCTGTGGCTGGTGTTCCAGCGCACCCGCTGGGGCGTTCTGGTGCGCGCCGCGACGCAGGACCGCGACATGGTGGCGGCGCTCGGCGTCAATCAGAAATGGCTTTTCACGTCGGTGTTCGCGCTTGGCGTATTTCTCGCCGCGCTTGCCGGCGCCCTGCAAATCCCGCGCGACGCCGTCAACCACGCGATGGACCTGCGCGTCATTGTCGACGTCTTTGTCGTCGTGGTGATCGGCGGCCTCGGCAGCGTCGTCGGCGCGTTTGTCGCGGCGGTACTGGTCTCGGAACTGAACGCGTTCGGCATCCTGATCTTTCCGAAAATCTCGATCATCCTGGTATTTCTCGTGATGGCGGTGGTCCTGATCGTTCGGCCCTGGGGGCTGTTAGGCAAGGCGGAGGCGCCGGCGCGCCGCACGCCGGGGCTCACGGTCAATCCCTGGCGTGCACTCACCTCGAACGAGCGTATCGCCGCTGCGATCGCGCTGCTGTTCGCCGCCTCGCTGCCGTTCTTCGCCGGCAACTATGCACTGACCGTAGGCGCCGAGATCGCCATCTTCGTGATTTTCGCAGCCAGCCTGCATTTTCTGATGTCGGCCGGCGGGCTCGCCTCGTTCGGGCATGCAGCTTATTTCGGGCTCGGCGCCTATGGCGTTGCCTTTGCCGTCAAGCTTGCCGGCCTGCCGATGCTGGTCGCGCTGCTCGCCGGCCCCTTGTTTGGGTTGCTCGGCGCGGCGGTGTTCGGCTTCTTTTCGGTCCAACTGTCCGGCGTCTATTTCGCGATGCTGACGCTGGCCTTTGCGCAGATCGTCTGGTCGATCGCGTTCCAGTGGGTCGGCGTCACCGGCGGCGACAACGGCATTCTCGGCGTCTGGCCGGAGCGCTGGGCTTCGAGCCCTTCTCATTTCTATTGGCTGTCGCTGGCGGTTGCGGCGCTCGCAGTCGGCGCGTTGCGCATCGTGACCTTCTCGCCATTCGGCTTTGCGCTTCGCGCCAACCGCGATTCGCCGCTGCGCAGTGAGGCGATTGGAATCGACGGCAAGCGTATCCAGTGGAGCGCCTTTGTCATCGCCGGCACCGTCGCCGGCATCGGCGGCGCGCTGTTCGCCTATCTCAAGGGCAGCGTATTCCCGGACGTGCTCGGCATCCCGCTATCGGTCGATGCGCTGGTGATGGTGCTGCTCGGTGGCGTCGAAACCGTTTCCGGCGCGATCATCGGCGCCATCGTCTACAAGACGCTCTCGATCTGGCTCGTCAGCCAGACCGACTGGTCCAAGCTCGTGCTCGGCGCCTTCATCGTCGTGATCGTCATAGCCTTCCCCAAGGGGATCGTTGGCACGTTTGAGGCGATCTGGCCGCGACGGCTATCGCCGGCCAAACCCACCGCGATCGCCTCACCCATCGAGACCGCCGAATGAGCGCCAACCCGCCATTATTGTCGGTCGAGGGATTGAGTAAATCCTATGGCGGCGTGCACGCCGTGCGCGGCGTCTCGTTTTCGCTGGCGACGGGCGAAATCCTGGCGTTGATCGGCCCCAACGGCGCAGGCAAGTCGACCTGCTTCAACATGCTCAACGGCCAGACCGCGCCCGATGCGGGCAAGGTGCATGTGCTGGGCAGGGACACGACCGGGTTGAAGCCCCGGGAGGTCTGGCGGCTCGGCGTCGGCCGCACCTTCCAGATCACCGCGACATTCCCGACCATGACCGTGCGCGAGAACGTCCAGGTGGCGCTCTCGTCGCACGGCCACAAGCTGTTCAATCTCACCGCTTCGATGCCGCGATATGCGCGAGAGGAGGCCGATCACCTGCTTGACCTCGTCGGCATGGGCGGCTTTTCGATGCGGCCCTGCGGTGAGCTCGCCTATGGCGATCTCAAGCGGCTGGAGCTTGCGATCGCGCTCGCCAACCAGCCCAGGCTGCTCCTGATGGATGAGCCGACCGCCGGCATGGCGCCGCGCGAGCGGATCGAGTTGATGCGGCTCACGGCGCAGATCGCCAATGAAAAATCGATCGGCGTTCTCTTCACCGAACATGACATGGACGTCGTGTTCGAGCACGCCGACCGTATCCTCGTGCTAAATCGCGGCAACCTGATCGCGGAAGGTTCGCCGCAAGAAGTACGCAGCAACGCGCAAGTACGCGCGATCTATCTCGGCGAAGGCCTCGTTTATGATGCCCGCCACCGCGAGGGGGCCGCGCTGTGAAGCTCTCCGTCCAGGATCTCAACAGCCACTACGGGCCGGCGCATATCCTGTTCGATGTCGCGCTCGATGTAGGCGAGGGGGAAGCGGTGGCGCTGCTGGGGCGTAACGGCGCCGGGAAATCCACCACCTTTCGCTCGATCGTCGGGCTTGTTGCTCAACGTACCGGGCGCATTCAGTTCGAGGGCCACGCTATCGAGAGCTGGCCCACGCACGCGATCGTGCGCGGCGGACTTGGCTACGTGCCGGAAGAGCGGCGCATCTTCACGGATTTGACGGTAGAGGAAAATCTCGAGGTTGGCCGCCAGCCGGCACGGGCCAGCGCGCCGCAATGGACGCGCGAGCGGCTGTTCGAACTCTTTCCCAATCTGGCCGAGATGCGCAACCGTCCGGGTGGACGGATGAGCGGCGGCGAACAGCAGATGCTCACCATCGCGCGCACCCTGATGGGCAATCCGTCGCTGGTATTGCTCGACGAGCCTTCCGAAGGGCTCTCGCCCAAGATCGTGGAGCAGATGGTCGAGGCCATCCTGGCGATGAAAAAGGCAGGCGTCAGCCTTCTGGTCTCCGAGCAGAATCTGCACTTCGCGCGGCTGATTTCGGATCGCGCTTACATCATCGAACGCGGACGCATTTGTTTTTCCGGCACCATGGCCGAACTCGATGCGCGTCCGGATATTCGCGACGCGCATCTGGCGCTGTAGGGAGCAAGGGCGAAGATGAGCAGGGCTGTTTCGCCGAAGCGGAGCGTGAAGCCGCCGCGATTTTCCTACGTGCTCGACGAGCAGATCGGCTTCATCCTGCGCCAGGTCTCGCAACGCCACGCCACGATCTTCGCCCGCGACATAGGTGCCGATCTGACGTCGACTCAATGGGCCGCGCTCTCGAAACTCGCCGAAACCGGACCTTGCTCGCAGAACCAGTTGGGGCGGCTGACCGCGATGGACGTCGCGACCATCAAGGGCGTGATCGATCGTCTCACCGCGCGCGGCCTCACCGAGACCTCGGCCGATCCCGAAGACGGACGTCGTCTGCGCGTCAGCCTGACGCGCGCGGGCCTGCAACTGACGGAGAAGGTCGCGGCCAATGCGCTGGCGATTTCGAAGGAAACCCTTGCGCCGCTCGACCCGCGCGAGCGCGAGCTGTTCGTGGCGCTGCTCGAAAGGCTGCGGTGATCGCAGTTATTGGCGGAACAGCCCGTCGACGCGGAATGAATAACCAAGGCCGACAATGTAGCTCGGCGCGTTGTGGTTCAGCCCGACCGCGACATGAAAATCGACCTGCTGGGTCTTGGTCAGGTGGTAGACGCCACCGGAATTCCAGAGCTGGCTCGGGCTTCCGCCTTGCGGATAGTCGCCGACATATTCGGTGAACAGGCTGAAGCGTGGCGTCAGCTTTTTTTCCACGACGAAGGTCGTCTCCGTGATGCTCCTCGCGGTGAAATCGTCGGGACGAAAGAATTCGGTGAGCATGCCGCTGATGCCCCAGCCGTCATGGAGCTCCGCCGACCACGGCATTTGCAGATAAGGCTGCGCGCCGCGTCCGGCGATCGCGACCGCACCGGTCGGTAGCGCCACGCCGGTAACGATCGATAGATCAATTTTTCCCGGCACCGGGCTGATCTGCCATTTGATCGCCGGCGATACGTCGGTAAAGCCGGACACGCCCGTGCCGTGCACGTTGGCCAAATAAGTCGGCAGATCGACCAGCACTTCCAGGCAGGGCGCTATGCCCAGTCGCCACCGGCTGTTGGCGCCATCGACGCGTTGGCCGCCGTCGCGGCCGCTGACATTGATACCGTTCTCGTTTTGCAGGCTGCCGAAGGGAACGACGATGCTGGAATTGGTCACATCCGGCCGATCGGTCGCGATCTCCTCCGACGCCTGCGGGCAACTGTCGGCGTGCGCATCCGTAAAAATCAGCATCACCGAGGCGGCCAGAAACCACCTGCGAAGGTCGAAATTGATCGCCAATCACGTCACCACGCTGGGGAACTCGTACACAGACGCGCGCAGCTTCGGCCGCCCGAATCCGCGCGCTAACCCGTGGATAGACCCCAACGTCGATCGGTTTATTCCGGGCCGAGCGTACCGATGTCAGAAACATGCCGTGAGCAGGCGCAGCCCGTTCCAGAATGGCGTTGGCTGGCTGTTTTGATGGCGAGGCAGTGGTGAGAGGACGGTGACAATGGCGCGCGGCGGCGCTTCAACAAACGCCCACCAAGTTCGGCCGCGCTTCAGATCCGGCGAGTCCAGTTTTCGGCATTCGCGGCGCCCTCAGGCACGGCCCCGGATACCAGCGCACGTACCTGTTCCACCGTGTTCAGCGCCTGTGCCTCGATGGCGGGTGGTGTGAGACCGCCGATATGCGGCGTGGCGATCACATTGGGCAACGCCGCGATGGCGGGCGTCGGCATCTGGTCTGGCGCGCGGCCGACGTCGATCGCCGCACCTGCGATTTTTCCTTGCGTGATCGCCGCAGTCAGCGCCGCCTCGTCGACCAGATTGCCGCGCGAGACATTGATGAACACCGCATCCTTGCGCATTTGGGCGAAGGCCGCAGCGTTGATCAGGTTCTCCGTGGCTTCATTCGCGACCGCAAGGCAGACCACGTGATCGGATTGAGCGAGCAGCGTCGCAAGATCGACCTGCTGGAAGGCTGGTTCCTTGATCGTCACGTGAGGATCGGAAATCAGAACCCGCATGCCCATCGCGGCCGCAATCGGCGCCACCGCGCGGCCGATCGCGCCGTAACCGATGATGCCGATCGTGGTGCCCGAAAGCTGCCGCCCCATCTCTGCGGTCGGCACTTTACCGGCCTGAAAGGCAGCGGCAGCGCGCGAGACGCCGCGATTGAGATCGACCAGGAAGCCGAACACCAGTTCGGTCACGGATTCGACGAAGCCGGGTTTGGCGCGGGTGACGAGGATGCCGTGCGAGGACGCGGCAGCGACGTCTATATTGCGGATGTCGACCGCGCAGCGTAACGCGGCCTTCAGCGCGGGAAGGGCGTCGAAGATCGCGGCCGGCAGCGCGGTGGCGCGATCGGCGACGATGAGGTCGCATCCCTTTGCGGCGGCAATCAGCGCTTGCCCTTCCATGGTGTCGCCGCCCTGATGCAGCACCACGTCGCCGAGCGCGGAGAGGCCGACGAGCGCGCGGGGGCCATAGTAATTGTCGCGCATGTGGGGCGTGTGGGTCAGGAGAATCTTCATTCTTTAATAGCCCATAAGCTTTGGCAGCAACGTGCTGATGGCAGGCACGAAGGCGATGATCAAGAGGCAGACGAACAATAGTCCGAGATAGCCGAGCATCGGCCGCACGGTCTGTTCGACCGGCACCTTGCCGATCAGGCAGGCGCCATAAAGTCCAAGGCCCAGCGGCGGCGCGAACAGGCCGATGCCCATGGCGATCACCAGCACCACGCCATAGTGCAATGGCGCAATGCCGAGCTTGCTGGCGACAGGCACCAGCAGCGGCCCGAAGATGATCAGGGCGGCAGCGCCCTCCAGTACCGAGCCCATCACGATCAGGATCAGAATCGAGAGCAGCATGAAGAGCCAGGTGCCGCTTTGCTGCGACAGTCCCACCATGAACTCTCCCATCGCGTGCGGCACCTGTTGCAAGGTCAGCACGAACGCGAGCGATTGCGCGGCCGCGACGATGAACAGTACGAGGCCCGAACGCGCGGCGGCGTGGACGAAGCTTCGCCATGCGGCGGCGGGCGTCAATTCGCGGAACATCAGCGATCCCACCACAATCGCATAGAGCGAGGCGAAGGCCGAAATCTCGGTGGCGGTGGCAAACCCCGATTTGAAGCCGATAAAGATCATCGCGATCAGACCGAGCGAGACGCCGGCCCCCAACCACATCCGCCCCATCGCCGCGCGCTCTACCAGTACCGGCGGCACGGCGCTCGAAGGCTTGCCGAAGAAAATCGACACCGCGATCAGCGCCGCCGCCATCAGCGCGGCAGGAAGTAGCCCTGCGGCAAACAACCCGCCGATCGAGAGATTGGCGACGAAGCCGAGGATGATGAGGTTGATGCAGGGCGGAATGGTCTCGGCCATGACGGCGGAGGCGGCGAGCAGCGCCACCGACGAGCCCGGGTTTTGTCCGGACTTGCGCGAGGCCGGGATCAGAACCGCGCCGACCGCTGCGACGTCCGCCATCTTGGAGCCGGAAATACCGGAGAACAGCACCATGGCGCTGACCATCACGACATTCAGCCCACCGCGCATCCGCCCAACCAGATGCTGTAACAGTTCGATCAGCCGCACCGACATGCCGTTGGCTTCCATCAGGTAGCCAACCAGAATGAAGAATGGAATCGCCAGCAACACGAAGTTGTCGATCCCGCGCGCCATTTGCTGGGCAAAGATCACGCCGGGCAGGCTGCCCTCGGCCCAGACGAAGATCAGCGCCGCCAGCGCTAACGCAAAGCCGATCGGAAGGCCGCCGGCGAGCGTGATTACGAATCCGAGAAGCATCAGCATGCCGGAGGAAGGCATGGCGTCGGGAACGAAAGTGTCACCTAACAAAAAGACGCCGGATATCGCGGCGAGGATGATGACTGCGCGCAGGATACGTTGCCAGTTTCGCTCCAACAGGATCTCGGCGGCAAACGCCGTCATGCATGCCGCACCGAGACCCATCGGATAGAACGTCAGTTGCAGGGGCAGGCCGGCGCCGGTCGTTTGTCCCGAGGTGATCCAGCCGAGTTCGATGGCGTGAAAGGCCACGTAAGCCGCCACGACCAGCACCAGCGCGGCCCCGACGTCATCGACGGCGTCCTGCCAGGCTTCCGGCAGCAACGAATGGAAGAACACCACGCCGGGATTTTCGCCACGCGCGAGTGCCGAAGCCGCACCGAAAAAGGCGGAGGCCACCATCAGGCCGCGCGCGACGTCGTCGGCCCATTCGACAGGCGCGGTAAACAACGAACGCGCCAGCACCGAATAGATGACGACGGCGAGGTCGGCGGCCAGAAGGCTTGCCGCAACCGTATCCGTGGCCCAGAGCAGCGCGGCCGTTGCGCGCCGACGGGCGCCGCTGTCCACGCCAGACGAGGCGATTGCGGCTTCTGACATCGTCAGACCGAGGTGGCGCGGATCAGATCGACCACGGGCTTGGCCTCGGGGCGCGCCTTGACGAAGGCGTCGCTCTGCGGAAGCACGCGCTTGCGGAAGGCCTCGCGGTCGCAATCGATCACGGTGACGCCCTTGTCCTTCAGCTGCACCAACGCTTCTTTTTCGACCGCCAGACCATGTGCGCGGGTATCGGCGGCGGCCTTTCTCGTGATGTCGGTGAAGGCCTCGCGGGTCGCTGTCGGCATGCGGTTCAACGTGTTTTCAGAGCAGTAGATCGCAAGCGGCGAGAAGTTGTGCTGGGTCAGCGAATAGAATTTCGCGGTTTCGAAGAATTTCGAGGCGACAATGGTCGGCGGATCGTGCTCCAGCCCGTCGAGCACACCGGCCTGCAATGCCGCATAGATCTCGCCGAATGCCATCGGCGTGGCGGCGGCTCCCATCAGGCGCAGGCATTCGGTGATCACGGGATTGGGCAGGGTGCGGATCTTGAGGCCAGCGAGGTCATCGGGGTTGTTGACCGCCTTGCGCGCCAGTACCGAGCGCGAGCCGAAATTATAGGCCCAGGCGATGATGCGGATATTGGAGCCCTTGAGCAGCGCCTGCTCGATCGGCGCGGCCGCGCCGGCATCGAACGCCTTGGTCTGTTGCGGAAATGACGAGAATAAATAGCCGAGATCATAGGTGCCGACGACAGGCACCAGATTGGCGGCAATCGATGAGCCTGAGACCATCATGTCGATCACGCCCAGCTTGACCGAGTTGATGACGTCGATCTCCTGGCCGAGCTGATTGTCGGGAAAGAACGCCACCTCGATCTGTCCGGCGAGGTTCGAGGCCGCGATCTGCTTGACGAGGTTGTCGTAGTAGACGCGGCCATTGGCAAACTTCGGATCGTTGGCCTGCGAGGAGGATAGTTTCAGCTTCAGCACCGCGGCTTCGGCGCGACCGATCAGCACCGGTGCGGCGAGACCGGTTGCCGCGAGCGCGGCCGACGAACGAAGCAGGTGACGGCGATTGACCGAAAACGACATGGCGCGTTCTCCCCAGAATGCGCGGGTCGTTGGCGTTCGCCCGCGCTTATGTGCTGAAGGGTAGCTTTATCGGTTCGGCCAGCACAAGTGCCAGCAATACCTTCAGGCCAAAATGCCTTGCAATCCGCTAAGGTATTTCGGCCTGTGGGCCGGGCGATCAACCGGGCTCCATGCCCTTCGCCTTGATCACCGCCAGCGCGGACGGTCCGGCAAGAAATTTGACGAATGCTTTCGCAGCATCGGCTTCCCTGCTGGATGTCGACACGGCGGCCGAGAAGGAGGTGTAGGACTGGATATCCGACGGCAGCGGTCCGGCCAGTTCCGCGCCGGGGTGGGGCAGGATTTCGCTGATCTGGGTCATGCCGATCTCGATTTCGCCCGACGTGACCGCTTCGCCGACGCCGCCCTGCAACAGCTTGAGCTTGGGCTTGAGCGCTTCCGCAATGCCAAGCTTCTCGAACAGGGTTTTGAGATAGACGCCCGTCGCGCCGCCTGCGGTATAGCCGACCGAGTTCGCCTTCAGCAGCGCCTGTTTGAATGCCTCGCTGCTGCTGATATCGGGCTTTGCGGCGCCTTTCTTGATCGCAACACCGATTCCCGAATGCGCAATCGCGATGCGCGTGGTGTCGATCTTGCCGCCAGCCGCAAGGCCATCGATGATCGGCGTCGTCAGAATGGTAACGTCGAAGGCGGTGCCCTGGTCGATCTTCTCTTTCAGGACGGAAGCCGGCGAAAAGGTCACATCGATCTTGTTGCCCGTGGCTTTCTCGAATTGCGGGGCGAGTTCTTCGACCGTCGTCTTCACGGCGGTCGAGGCCAGAACCTTGAGCTCGGCGGCCTGTACTTGCGTGGTCAGCAGCGGCAGCGCCAGTCCGACGATTGCAGCGATCGCACCTTGGGCTTTCATGATTTCCTCCGAAGACGCCGTTTTTGTTTTGAGGTTGGCGCCAGCCTAGCCGAAACGGCGCGGGCCCGCCATGCCACTAGGGGCAGGTTTCTCTGCCGTCAATGCCGCTTGACGAATTCGAGGACCTTCTCGTTGAACACGTCCGGATGCTCCCACGCAATCGCGTGACCGGAATCGGGCACGTTTGCCCATTCGTGATTTTTGACATGGCCAGCCCAGATGCGCATCAGCGCGGGAGGCGCAAGCAGATCGGCATCCGCGGCAACAATGAGGGTAGCGGTCGGGATGGTTTCGATCTTCGCAAATGTGTTCGGCGTGCGCAGCGGCTGGCTTGGCGCATCTTTTTGCCGGGAATGTTCGTCGATCTCGATCCAGCGTTTGGTGCCGTCCGGATTGGCGCCGCGGTAGGAGGCGCCGACTTCGCGGTAGACCGCGGGTAATTTTCGCAATTCCTGAATTTCAATGCGCGACGAGAAATCGGCGATCTCCCTGTCGCGGATGCTCCCGGTGCTGGCGCCGATCACGAGGCTTCGCAGTTTTTCCGGATGCCAGGCGGCGTAGTCGAGCGCGGCAAAGCCGCCACCGGCGACGCCGAGCAGATGGAATTTGTCGAGTTTGAGATAATCCGCCAGCGCATCGAGGTCGCCCGCAATGCTTCCGGGCTGCGGTCCCGTGGCCGGGTTTGCAATGCTCTTGCCCCAGCCGCGGCGATCGAAAGCGATGACGCGATATCCGGCCTGCGAAAAGCTCGTGACTTGATCGGTCCAGACGGCGCTGGTGCCGGTATTGGCATGCAGCAGCACGATGGGCGTGCCCATGCCGCCGCTATCGGTGAACCACAATTTTACGCCGGGGATTTCGGCATATATGCCTGAAGCAGAATTATCCGCGGCGGTTGCCGCCGTGGCGATCTGGCCTGCGAGTGCCACCGTGAAAACACCGACAAGAAATTCGCGCCGCTTGACCATATTCGTTCCCGCAATTCGAACCTTCGAACGGCAAGCCTAGCACGCCCCTGATCGGGCTTAGGCATGTTGGCTGTTGGGCGCGGAGGCTTCGACGATAGTCGCATGTTTTGCCGCTTCCACCCGAAAACTTAAGGGGAATTTAGAAAGACGATTGCGCCCGTTTGTGAAGTTGGAGCGTTGTTTCGCAAGTAGAGATGTCACTCCCAAGGTGTTTGGTCGCCTGGAGTTAGCTGATGGAGAGAACGATGAGATGGGTCAAAGGCATTGCAATAACCGCTTGTTTGCTAGCATTTGCGACTCCCGTGCTCGCGTCTCCTGCGATGACAGCGAGAGATAATGTGCAATACGGGTATCGCTCGTTGCGTGGTCCAGTCGTCATGCACAGACTGCCGGCCCAGGATATCGATCATTTTGACCTTGGCATTGCCCGGCCAAGGTATCACTCAGGCTGGGGTGGCCCGTACGGTGATGGCGAATACCCGGGAACGATCGATCAAAATATGGGGCCGCCGTATTGGGACCGCTAGTTAGCGCGTAGCGGACAGTCGCTGCGCGCATACGCTGCCGTTGAAACCCAGCGTCACCGCCGGCGCTCCGGTGCCGTTTGTGTCCTCGGCGTTGACTTGCGTGACAATCCCCTCGGGCGACGTCGTGACCGAGAGTTTACACATTCGAGGATCGTCGGACATGTAGCCCGGTGTCTGCCCATCTCCGTAGAGACCCCCTGGACCGGAGTAGGTCTTCTTGTTGCCGGACCAATCGAGCGACGGAAGCTCCCAGATATAGAGCATCTGATCGTTGTCCATTTTTTTGCGGCCGGTGGGTTGTCCAAATCGGGAAACGACGGCGTCGACGTTTTGGCCGACAAATTGCTCCGATCGGGCAGACGTGGCGGTTTGGCCGGATGTCCAGCAGCCACCCAAAGTGATGCACAGCACCAAAGTGACGCACACGGCTCGTAAGGTTCGCATCATTCTTGCACCGAGGCCGATCATGAGTTTCGTGGAAGCAGCGGCGCCTTTGCCCGCTGCTTCCAACATACTCTTTTAGGAAGCAAGGGAATTGTATATGCTAATGGCAAGCTGCGCTCCTTCGTTTTTCGACAGCTCCGGATGTGGCCAGGACTTGCGAAAGAAGGCTGGCCAAACATGCGGATCCGCTAACCAGGAGAACATGATGTTTAAGCTCGGTCTCACCGGGGCTGCCGTTCTTTCGTTTACACTGGTGATCGCGGCGCCGGCAGATGCAAACGACGTGCAGACCACCAACGGGCATCAATCAAAGAGACACCTGCCCGCCGCACCCAATTCGGCGATCGCCTACGGCGATCCAAATCTGCCCGTCGAAAACGCGCTGCGATGGGGCTATAGCCAGGGCTACAGCAACTATCCGTCGGGCTGGGGCGGCCTCTATGGCGATGGCCGTTATCCCGACAACACCATTTCCAACCCTCATCCCTACAATACCCTACGGTAAGAAGCACGCAGGCAAAGACCGCGCGGCCTAGACGGGTTTCGCAAAAAAGCTCCGGTCGAAAGACCGGAGCTTTTTGATTCAAGCTATGGAAGATCAATATTTCGCGACCACCGGACCGCCACCGAAGCGATAGTTGATGCCGACGCGGAAGATGTAGTCATCCAAAGTGACTGCGCTGCGGGTGCCATCCCCGAGCGCCGTCACGAAGCCCTTATCGTCGAACTTCGTATACAGCAGCTCAAACTTGGTCGACCAGTTCGGCGCAAATCCCCATTCGAGGCCGGCACCCGCCACCCAGCCGTTGCGGGTCGACGATGACGAAAAGACGGTTGCGTTACTGGCGAGGTTTTTTATGCCGGCATCGACGCCTGCACCGGCCCAGCCGCCAGTGCCGTAGAACAGCAGGTTGTTGACGGCATATCCGGCGCGCACCCGCGCCGTGCCCAACCAGTTCTCCTTGGTGAAGCTCTTGAAAGTCTGATCCGCGAAGAGCGACGATCCATTATTGGTAATATTGTTATTATCGTCGTGATTGCCATATTCGCCAACCCACGACAGATCGCCTTCGAAGCCCAGCACAAAGCTAGACACCTGCCAGTTGTAACCGATCGTGCCGCCGACCAGGCCGCCCTTCAGGTTAAATCCATCCGCCGTCAGATTTTGGCCGGCGGGATCGACGTGATTGCTGCCGCCGAGCGAACCGCCGCCCGAGACACCGATGTAGAAGCCGGTCCAGTCGTAGATGACGACGGGAGGCGGAGCTTTCACGGGAAGATCGGCAGCCAAGCCTGTCGTCGTTCCCAGGAGCAAAGCGCTGACTGCGCCAAGGATGATGTTCTTCATTTTGATCTCGCAGGAGTTAGCAGCCGAGGTCTGTCGATTTTTCAGATTTGTCTTGTGGAGCTGATGAGACATTAGAACCTCCACTGGATGCCGGTGGAGACGCCGGCCAGAACGGGTCCTACGAAGCAATGCGGCTGAGAGACCAGGCCACCCGACGCACCGAAGGCATCGTGGCAGTCGGTGGTGACGCCGCGGCCGCCGGCACCGAGGTCGTAGTGCGCGTTCGGTCCGTTGATGGTAGCCGCGACTGCGGTGTACCAGGTCAGGTTGCTGCCGAACTTGTGCTTGTAGTTCGCAGTGATCATGTCCGCCGAATTGTCGTTACTGGCTGCGGCGACGGGGTTGCCGTTGGAATCAAACAGACCGGGCACAACGACGGTAGCCGAGGCGACGCTATTATGTTGTCCGGGATCGCCGACCGCCTTGAACGCATGGGCCCAGCCGAAGCTGACGCTGTCGACCGGCGTCAGCTCCTGGGTCAGGAAGGCCCAGGTGCCGTTACGTTGACGCTCGTTCTGGAATGAGATCAGCGGGTTCACATAACGGTGCATCATTTCAAAGATGCCGCCGACCGTGGTCTTGGTCGTGAAGGTGTAGAGCGCCGCAACCTTGAAGGCGTCTTCGTCCGCGACGTCGGCGTTGAAGGCGGCGAGCTGCGTGGCGTTGGCGAAACCCACACACGTTGTCGAGCCTGGGGGACAACTGGTGAGCTGGGCGGTCGTAACGGACGGAATGGAACTACCGGGAACGCCATAGATGCCCGAAACGTCGCTCTGCCGGTTGACCTTGAAGTGACGCTCGTAAGCGACCGTCGCGTAGAACGGACCGTTGGTGTAGCTCAGATTGGTGCTGACCGCGTTGGAGAATGCACCGTCGTTACACCCGTTCGGGAACAGTCCGCCGCTGGTCGGATCGTTGCCGCCCGTACAATCGGTCGAGCCCGCAGCAATGTTATCGCTGATCGTGCTGCGGTTCTGGCCGGGCGAGAACAGCGCGTTGAACTGGAAGCCGCCGATGGTCGGCGATTCGTACCAGATCGAGTGCTCGAGCCGGGTTGCAAACTCGACGCGGTTGTCGCCGCCGGTGTTGCCCATGATGACGCGCATGTCGCCGATCTGGCCCGCAAACGGGTTGAAGCCGCCGGTGGAGTTCTCGTACGGCGCGGTGGTCTTGCCGATCTTGAGCGCACCGAATTCGGGCGACGCGAAGCCGATATAGGTGTTGCGGTTGAACAAGGCGCCGTTGACGTTGTCGCTGATCTGGCTGTTGGTCTGCTTCAGCCCGGGCGTGGCGGAGAGGTCAAATCCAAGTTCAAGCTGATAGACGAAGTTGAGCGGGAAGTTTTCGATGCGCTGAAAACCACGCACGCCGAGATAGGAAGTGTTGGTCGAGATTGCCGGCAACCAGCTGAAATTGCCGACGGGCGACGACGCGCCGTTGAGGTTCATGTTGGTGAGGCTCTTGGTGGTGTCGTCGAACGAGATGTCGATGTTGCCGTAACCGGTGATCTCGCCGCCCGGCGTATAGAAGGTAAGCGGATTACCCTTCTTGTGCTCGAGGAAGCCGTGGCCGTTCTTGTCAATCTCCGGCGCTTCGAGGGCTGGCGGCGGGGTAGGTGTGCGCGTTGCGATCACCGCGCCGACGGCGGGCGAAACGGCTGGCGCGGCGCTCTTGCCGGTCTCGACCTTGTTGAGCCGAGCCTTCAGCGCCGCGTTTTCCGCCGCAAGTTTCGAATCTCTCTTTTCAAGAGCCTCAAGCCGGGACAGCACTTCGTCCAGCTTGTCGGCGAATGCAGGCGCGGCATGAAATGCCAAGCCTGCTGCGACTAAAGTTGCGCCTAAAACGCGTCGTCCCATCGTCTCGCCCCCTCATCAAAAATAGTTAAGGAGCGTCGCTCGGTCGCTTGATACCGTCAACGCGGCGCGGGCTGGGCAAGGCTTACGCACTTGCGAAATAAACTGCATCGGGCGGCGAAAGAAACGTAATTATCTTCAAGCAGATGTGAACAATTGTGTCAGCTTGTCGCAGTGCGGAAATATTGTGCTGTTCCTGCAACACTTAGGAATAATGTATACCAATGACGGGAACAAGCGGTAATCAACTGGGTGAGGTCGGGAATCATGACGTGAGTAATGGCGGCGAGATTCGGAGCTGTCTGGCAGCATTCGACAGGCGCTTTCACCCGACGCCAATTGAGCCCTTGCAGCTCGTGCGCGCGATCTCGCAGCGCCGTCACCGGACCTGCGTCGAAATCGAACCGATCTGCTGACGCAGCTCACATGAGCTTCGCGAGAATGGAAATGGAGGGGCTAAAGGAGCGCCTCGTCCGCGCGATCTCAACCGAGATTCATCTCGACTGCCATGCGGATGAGGTCAGAATGACTTCTGGCGCGGAGCTTCTGCTTCAGAAGAGAAGTGGTATTGGCGACCGTCTTGTAGGAAATGCCGAGCGCGTCCGCAATTTCGGCGATCTTGTCGCCCCTGCGCAGCAGCGTCAGAATCTCCAGTTCACGCGCTGTCATCTTGTTTGTTGGGCTAGCTTTGACGACAGCGGACGAGAAAGTAACGGCTTCCGCCAGATGCGGGGAAATGTAATTTTCTCCAGCCGCCACCTTAAGTACGGCTTTGACGAAAAGCCGCGGGTCATCGGATTTTGAGAGATAGCCTTGCGCGCCCATTTCGATCGCACGCACCACAAAGGCCGGATCGTCGTTCATGCTGAACATGATGATTCTGGCGTCGGGATCTTCTTTGCGGATTTGCCGCATCAATTCGAAGCCGGAAACGTCCGGCAGTTTGATATCGATGACGGTGATGTCGGGCTTGCCGTCCACGAAGGCGGTGTAGCCAGCTTTGGCGTTTCCGGCGCCCTCGATCCTGACGGAAGAGTCGGAGGCAAACAACGACCTGCAGCCGGACACGACGACCGGATGGTCGTCGACGATCAATACTTTCGTTTTCAGTTTCTGATTTTCCGGCATCATGATCGCTATCGTTCGGCGGATATAAGCCCGGATCGAAATTCGACAGAATAGAATCGCTCTAGATAATTAGGATGATGGGTATGTGGAAAAGGCTTCCGCTCCGGTTCCGGCTTTTTCTTCCCACGATCGGGCTACTCGCAGCCACGCTGCTTTTTGGCATTTTTGCGCTGGAAATATTTTCGCCCGACCAGTTCGAGAATGAAAGCGAGGACGCCGCAGGGCTGGTGAGAACTGTGACGAAAGGTCTCAACGAGGCGCTCGCGGTAGCGGAGAACCCCGAGCCGACGCTCGAGGCTTTTGCCGCAGGAATTGGAAGCGGGGACGCAATCCGATATCGCAAGGCTGACGTTTCCGTGAGTAGACCCAAAATCCGGTTGAGCACCGATGGGGTTCCCGGCTGGTTTGTCAGCCTCCTGCGAATACCCAACCTTTCCACTGCCCACCCGATCGTTGTCGGCGAAAAGCATGTCGGCGATATCCTCTTTGTCCCCGACCTGACGCCTGATCTTAACGAAAAATGGCTTGGCTTCCTGGCGATCGTCCTGTCGGGATCAGCCTTGCTCGTGCTGGCGGCGGTCAGCGCTTATCTGACGACCACCCTGGCCTTGCGGCCGCTGGAGCAACTCGGGGCCGGTCTGGCCCGGATGCAGCAGGGCGATTACGACAGCACGATTCCGCTTCTCGGTCCTCCCGAAATTCGCAAAAGCTGCGAGGAAGCCAATCAGCTTGCGCGAAAGCTCAAGCGGCTGGCCCAGGACAACCGAAGCATGCTGCGCAAGCTCGTCTCGCTGCAAGACGACGAACGCGAGGAGATCGCAAAGGAATTACATGACGAGCTTGGTCCGTTGCTGTTTGCGATCAGGGCCAACGCGATCGCGCTTTCGGGATACTCCACGGATCCGGATCCGGAAGCGCCGTCCAACCAGCTCCTTGAAGCGGCAGGGGCGGTCCAGCAGGCCAGCCGCCGGATCCTTGAAGGGCTAAGCCCCCTCTATCTCGAAGAACTCGGGTTGGAGAAAAGCATCGAGACGTTGCTGCAAAACGCGCATGCGGCGTTGCCATCGGTTGCAACGTCAGCCGAGGTCGATCCCCGGCTGGACTCCCTCGATCACCTGATGTCGCAAACGATCTACCGCGTCATCCAGGAAGCGATCACCAATGTCATCAAGCACGCCCAGGCGACGACGCTGAGCGTCGTGGCCGCGATGCGCGATTCCGCGGTAACGATCGAGGTGTCAGACGATGGCATCGGATTTTCCGACAACGTTCTGCTTGGCAGGGGATTGACCGGAATGTCCGATCGCAGCCGCGCGCTGGATGGAAAGCTGGATTTGTTGCGCGAGGATGGCAGAACGGTCGTGCGCTGCTGGCTGCCTCTGGCGGGTGCGCGCGCCGACTGATTTGCCCGTCGGGCAAATCAGTCGGCTTTCTCTCGCCGCTGTCTACCCCAGTCCTCAGAAATATTTCGCTTCGCGCTTTGCTAGAAGCAGCTTTATCGAATCGTTTGTCCCGCCCGCTTCCCAAGGGGCGTTTCGCGATCGTCACGGACGTTGGCGCGGGATGCGATGGACGTGACCAATGCATGAGACGAATGCGGCGGTCGCGGACGGCGAAGTCGTGTGGTCCTGGCGTCCCGATGCTGGCGTCAAGCTCGCGAGATGATCCCGCGGGCGACGGAGACAACAAAGCCGGTCTCCGGGGAGAGCACGAAGGAAACCGTTAAAACCGTTCGCGTGCGGGAATGCCGGGTGACTCGGCGGACCTGTGGTGACTATCTCGTGTGCTTTTTTATTTGCACGCGAGGCTGCGGGCGAGCCGAACGCCCGGCATTCCCCACGCCCTTCGGGGCGGATGATTTCAACAACTCGGGCAGATCGTGCCGCGAGAATGAGAACGTGTGTCCATCCTTCGAGACGCGGCCTAACGGCCGCTCCTCAGGATGAGGTCCGAACGAAGCCAATAGTAGACCCTCATGGTGGCGCATCGCGCCGTCTCGAACCATGAGGCCGACGAGGGTCAATCAATGCCCCCCAACAATCTCCGGCACTTTGGTTGCGGGTGGCGTGTTGCGGCTGCGCTGGGTGCGCACGATGCCGTCGATGATGGTCATGCCGATGCCGGGGAGATCGCCGAGCCGGACGCTGTCGAGCAGCGTCTTGCCCGGCGAATGCTGCGCCTTGTCCATCAGCACAAAATCTGCCGAGCGGCCGAACTCGATCAGGCCGCAGTCGAGCTCCCGCATCCGCGCGGTGTTGCCCGTTGCAAGGCAGAACGCGATTTCGGCCGGAAGTTCTCCGAGCGAGGACAGCATGGAGACCATGCGCAAGATGCCGAGCGGTTGCACGCCGGAGCCGGCCGGGGCGTCGGTGCCGAGGATGACGCGATGAAGTTCGTTCATCTCGCGCGCGGTGCGCAGCGTAAACAGCGCCGAACGCTCATTGCCGTTATGCACGAGCTCAAGACCGCGCTTGCAGCCTTCGCAGATGCAGCGGATCTGGTCGTCGGGAAGCGCGGTATGACCGCCGTTGATGTGGCCGATGACGTCGGTATCGGCCTCGAGCACCACGTCCTTGTCGATCAGCCCGGAGCCCGGAATCGACGGGCCGCCGGTGTGGATCGTGCTCTGGATGCCGTATTTGCGCGCCCAGCCGACCATTTTGCGCGCGGTCGGTCCGTCCTTGACACCGCCGAGGCCGACTTCGCCGAGCAGCTTGACGCCGGCGGCGGCCAATTCCTTGAAATCGTCCTCTACCATTTCGCATTCGATGACCGGCGCACCGGCATGAACCTTCACACCGCCCGGCCGCAGCGTCCAGAACGCGCGTTGCGCAAAGATCGCCATCGCCTTCAACCCGACGACGTCACGCGGACGGCCGGGCATGTGAACCTCGCCGGCCGAAATCATGGTGGTGACGCCGCCATGCAGATAGGAATCGATCCAGTTGATCTGGTTTTGCCGTGGCGTCCAGTCGCCTGCGACGGGGTGAACGTGGCTGTCGATCAGGCCGGGGGCAACTGTCGTGCCGTGGGCATCGACGGTGGTGGTCGCGCCTTCAGTGTTGACGTCCTTGAGGCGGCCGATGCCGGTGATCTTGCCGTTCTCGGCCACGATCGTGTCGGCGTCGAGGATCGGCTTTTCCAGCGCGCCCGAGAGCAACAGGCCGATGTTGCGTATGACAAGTTTGCTCGAGCCGGTTGCCTGCGGTGCGTCATGGGCCATTTGTGTTTTCCTTTTCGTGGGATGCTACGTCGTCCGGCGCATAGCAGCTACACCAGCTTCGTTTCGGCCGTCGATCCCCTTGACTTGATATCGGAGCTGGCAAGTAATACTAGCGTGGCGGTTCAAAAGTCCGCATCGATGATGCCGCGAGTTCGTCATGCGGACTTTTGAACCAAAGCCACACTAGCCAAGAGATTATCTAGTGTCCTATCGATTCCGAAGTTCGTAAAAGAGGGGCCGCACAACGGTACGAACTTCGGAATCCGGACACTAGCCCGTCCATCGCTTAGCAAAAACAATACAAACATAGCTCCGGGAGGAGAAGACCATGGCAAACATTGGTCGGCGTGGTTTTGTGAAGGGCGCGACGCTCGGTGCGTTGGCCTTTTCGGTCGGCGGGGTCGAAATCCTGTTGACGCCGAACGAGGCGAGGGCGCGCAATGTGCCGTTCCGCCTTCTCGATGGCCATCAGGGCGAAACGCTGGAAGCCCTCGGCGAGACCCTGGTGCCGAAAGCGCGCGAGGCCGGGATCGCCCATTATATCGATCAGCAGATATCGGTGCCGCCGCAGGAATCTCTGCTTCAGGCCCGCATCTTCAACTTCCGTCCGCCATTCGCCGACTTCTATCGCAGCACGATCATCACGATCGACGACACGAGCAAGAAATCATTCGGCAAGGAATTCGCGCAGCTCGCGCCCAAGGATCAGCGCGAGTTCGTCGACCGCATGCGCCAGAACAAGATCGAGGACTGGAAGGGCCGCCCGGCGGCGCTTGCCTATGCCGTGCTGCGGGCCGACGCGGTCGATGTCGTCTACGGCACGATGGAAGGCTATGAGGCGCTCGGCATTCCCTACATGCCGCACATCGCTCCGGAAAAGAGGTGGTGAGATGACAAACGATAAAGTCGATGTCGTCATCGTCGGCGCCGGCGCGTCGGGTTCGGTTTACGCCTCCGTGCTGGCCAAGGCCGGCAAGAAGGTTGTGCTGCTGGAGGCAGGGCCGGATTGGGAGCTGTCCGATCTCATCAGCTCGGAAATCTGGGGCCGCCGCATCAAGCCGGCCGGGCCGCCGATCCTGCTCGACGGCAAAAATCCGATGGGTTACGTCGCACAGGCCGGCTGGGGCTCGGGCGGCGCCACGCTGCATTATTTTGCGAATTTTCCGCGGCTGCTGCCGACTGATTTCCGGATGAAGAGCGAGCACGGCCGCGGGCACGACTGGCCGATCGCTTACGAAGATGTCGCGCCGTTTTGGGATAAGGTGGCGCGCGAGATCGGCATGTCCGGCGACGCCAAGGCCGAAGAGCGCTGGCGGCCGGCGGGCGAGGCCTATCCGATGCCGCCGATGAAAACCTTCCGCAACGGCGATATCTGGACGAAGCCGCTGGAGGCTGCCGGCATTCCGATGGTGCCGGCGCCGGTCGGCATGAATTCGGTGGAATTCAAGGGGCGTCCAGCCTGTCTCTATGACGGCTGGTGCCATGTCGGCTGTCCGATCGGGGCGTTGGCCAATCCGCAGGTGACGTATCTGGGCGATGCCCGCAAGGCGGGCGCGGAACTGCGCGCGTTTTCGACGGTGACGCGGGTGTTGACCAACGAGGCCGGCACGCGGGTGACCGGCGTCGAATATTACGATTATCAGCATCAAAAGCAGGTGCAGGAAGCGAGCGTGGTCATTCTCGCCTCCTGGTCGGCGCAAAATCCGCGTCTGCTGCTGAATTCGGCGACCGGCAGGCATCCGAAAGGTCTGTCCAACGCCTCGGGGCTGGTCGGCCACTTCATGATGTCGCACACCGTGGCGTCGACCTGGGCGCTGTTCGACGAGGACGTGCAGAACCACATGGGCACGATCGCCGTGCAGTACATGTCCTATCAGCACTATCCGAAGACCAGCCAGAAAGATGCGTTCGGAAGCACGTTCTGGACCGCCGGCTTTGCGTTGAAGACGACGGACCTCGCCAACTCGCGCTCCGACCTCTTCGGTATCGAGCTCGACGACTACATGAAGCGCGCGGCGCGCAACCTCACCGGCATCAAGGCGTTCGGCGAGGAGTTGCCGGCGATGGAAAATCGCGTCGAACTCGTCGGCGACAAGGACGAGTTCGGCATGCCCTTGGGCAAGTTGACGCACACGTTCCAGCCGGATGCGGTGGCGTTGTGGAATGCCAACCTCGACGACGGCGTGAAGGTGGCGAAGGCGGCGGGTGCCAAGGAGGCGTGGCCGGCGCGCGGGGCAATCCCGACCAGCCATCTGCTCGGCGGCACCATCATGGGTGCGGATGCGTCCAACTCGGTCGTCAACAGCTACGGTCAGAGTCACGAGATTCCGAACCTCTGGATCGCGGGGCCGGGTATCTTCCCGACCGAAGGGGCGTCGAACCCGACCTTTACGATCTTCGCGCTTTCGCAGCGCGGCGCCGAGCGCATGACCTCGCAATGGGGGACGCTGACGAACTAGCCGTTCGCTTCCCGAGCGAATGTGAAGGCGGTGCGACAATGATCGGCGTCATGCTGACGCGGTAAACTCCGCGTGAGAGGCGTTTGAAGCTCGTCGTTGCGTGAACCATCTCCCTCTATGGGCCGATGTCACAAAAGCATCGGCTAAACGGGGGAATAACGCTGCTCTTTCGCGAGTCAGATCAAGGCCGGTGTCTGCCGGCCTTGCGTGAGCACGGCAGCGTATTAGCGAAGCGAATGATGAAAGAGACGCAAAAGGCGCCAGACCGGATCGATCAGGAAATCCTTGCCAATGATGCGCTGGAGCGTGCGCGTCGGCTGCCGCCTGGTCCCGAGCGCAACGAGGCGCTCAAGCTTGCGAGCCTTTTACGATGTTCTGCCGACTCGCGCGGGCCGGTATTTGCCAAGCGAGGCCGGCCGCGGAAGTGAGTTCGATGCGCGTTCGCTTGTGTGTCGTTCCTTCAGCACCCGCGACAAACGCCTTTGATCAGGCGATCGACTTTCATTTTTTCTTCCATCATGGCCTGGTCAATTGGAGACGTCTTCGATGAGGTCACGTCGGTGGCCTGCGGTTGGCGGTGGCCGACCGGCGCCGACCACGGGAGGGTGGCAGTTTCGCATCCAGGCGGAAGCGCGTCGGCGGTCGGCGCCGGGGGCGCAGTCCCGCCATGTGCGTCAATCGACAATTGGCACTCTTGCCGATCAGGGACAGTTGCCTGTGCGGATGCTGGAACCGCGAGCATCAGTGACAGAACAGCGGCCATTCCAGGAAGCGTAAGTCTGATCATCGGTCGTCTCCGGCATTGCGCTCATCACGAGCGTTTCCGGTAGAACAGACCCGCGCTTGAGTTGTGTTATTCCTTTGCCAGCCGTGGCTCACGAATTGTCGATCTCGCGTGAGAACCGTTTCGTGCTCTCACGTGAGCGTGCGTTGTGGAATAAAGAGCGAAGCAAGATGGTCGGCGAGGGTGGATTGCAACTACACCACTGTCGGCTTTTTCCAGCCGCCGAACGTCTGCTCCAGGTGACGAGCCATTGCGAGCGCGACGTCCTCCCGCCACGGTCTCGCGGCGACCTGGACGTTGAGCGGAAGCCCCTCCGGCGAGGTGCCGACCCGCACGGTGGCGCTGGGCCATCCCGTCAGGTTGTACATCTGGGTATAGCCGAAGCCGCGGCGGTTCTGTTCCTCGAAGCTTGTCCCGTGCAGCACGGCCGGATACGGCGCCACCGGCGAAAGAATAGCATCGTAGTTTTCGATGAATCGCAGCATCGAATTACGAAACGCATCCCAGCGCACGAAGGCGGCGAGTGCCTCGGTGGTGGTGGCAAAGGCAGGCGCGACGGAATTGGCGAGTGCCTGTTCGAATAGCGGCGAAATCGGATCGCTGCCGATACTCTTGAGGAAGGCGCGCGTGCCGGCGCCGCCATCGCCGCGGCTCATGTCGTGGTAGACGGTCGCTGCTTTCGCCGCATCCGGCGGGAGGTTCTCCTCGACCTTGACGCCGGCATCCGTAAACGCCTTGGCGCAGTCGCGGACCGCTGCGGCAATCTCCCTGGTTGGCGATGCGGCGCCGTCGTCGTCGAAGTAAGCCAGTTTCAATCCGCCGAGCGTGACAGCTTTCGGATCGAGCAGGGGCATTCCGACGATCGAGTGATCGCGGAAGTCGGGTCCGGCGATGATCGGCAGCGCAAGCGCGAGGTCATCGACCTTGCGCGCGATCAGGCTGACATGAAACACGGCGTTTCGCGCGCCCATCGGCATCGGAAATTGCCCGGTGCGTGGCACGCGGCCCGAGGTCGGCTTGATCGCGGCGAGCCCGCAGAAATGCGCGGGGATGCGAATACTGCCGCCGGCATCGGTGCCAAGCCCGAGCGGCGAGCCGCAGGCCGCGATGATCGCGGATTCACCGCCGCTGGAGCCGCCGGGCGTGCGCGCGAAATCGTAGGGGTTGTTGGTGCGGCCATAGACGAGATTGTCGGTCTCGATCGCACCCGCAAGTTCCGGCACATTGGTCTTGCCCAGGATGACGGCGCCGGCCGCGCGCAGCCGCGCCACGGCCGTGGCGTCCGCCTTCGGCACGTAGTTGGCGCGACCTTTGGTGCCGCCGGTGCAGATCACGCCTGATGTCTCCAGCGTATCCTTGATCGTCACCGGTACGCCATGCAGCGGCCCTTTGATGTCGCCGCGCGCCAGCGCCGCGTCGGCCTCGTCGGCTTCCTTTCGCGCCGTCTCGGCGGTCAACTGCACGATGGCGTTGAGCTTGGGGTTGACCCTGGCGATCTGATCCAGATGCGCTTCGACGATCGACTTCGAACTCAGTTGTTTGGCGCGAATGGCATTGGCGAGTTCGCTTGCCGATTTCGTCGTGATTTCGTCATTCATGGTTGCGGCCTCCGCCCGGTCGATCAGCGATGTGCGTCCTGCGGCGGCCATAACGCCGGCGGCCGCCGCCGTGCCGATAAATTCCCGCCGTCCCCATTTGTTGCTCATGTCGGCCTGCCTTTTGCGCGTCGTTGCGAAAGGCGAAAACTAATTCTGTTTCGTTGCCGCATGCAAGTTCTCGGCCAGCATGACTGCCTTTCCGAGGGCCGCGGCCGTGCAGGGGAGATGATTGAACGCGGACGCGGAAGGCCTAAACTGCTGGCCGATTTCGGACGCCAAGAAGCCGTGACAGGGAAGGAAGCGCGATCATGATGAACCGACGCCAGTTTGTGGGCGCGAGTGCGGCCACGTTTTTTGCGAGCATTCCCAGAGCATTCGCCGCGACTTATGATCTCATCATAAAGGGTGGTCGCGTGATCGATCCGTCGATGGGACTGGACGCCGTGCGCGATGTCGCCATCGTCGGCGGCAGGATCGCGGCGATCGACGCCACGATTGCAGGCGAGGCGACTGAGACAATCGATGCCCGCGGCAAGCTCGTGACCGCGGGCCTGATCGACATCCACACCCATGCTGGCCGCAGCAAGGAAGGCCCGCCGATGTGCCTTCAGGACGGTGTGACCGGCTGGGTCGACGCCGGCACGGGCGGCGCCGACAATATCGATGCGGTCGCTGCGATCGCGCGGGGCGCACCGCAGATCGGCCGCTGCCTCGTCAATATCGCGCGCACCGGCGTGATCGCGCCCGGCGGTGAACTGCATGACATCAACGCGGCGAACGTCTCGATGGCGAAGGCTGCGATTGCGCGCAATCGCGACGTCGTTGTCGGCGTCAAAGCGCGTCTGTCGGAGAATGTGACCGACGCCAACGATCTCGAAGCGTTGCGCCGTGCCCAGGAGGTCGCGACCTCGTTTGGCCTGCCGGTCATGATTCATGTCGGGCAGAACTATTCGCCGTTGCGCTCGATCGTGGCACTACTCAAGCGCGGCGACATCATTACCCATGTCTATGCGCCGGGAAAGAACGGCATCCTCGACGACAAGGGCATCCTGCAGCCGGAAGTGATGGCCGCGCATCGCCGCGGCATCATTTTCGATTTTGGCAACGGCGTCTCCGATCACTTTGATTGGGACACGGTCGAAAAAGCCACGAAGCAGGGCCTGTGGCCCGACACATTCTCGACCGACTGGAATACGGCGTCGAAAACCAGCGGCGTCGCCGATCTGCCGAACGTGATGTCGAAGCTTTTCATGTACGGCATGCCGTTGAAGGAGGTCATCGCGGCTGCGACCGTCAATGCCGCGCGTTGTTTTCCGGCGTTCGACGATCGCGGCACGCTCAATATCGGCGCGCCGGCGGATGTGGCCATCATGGAGTTGCGGGAGGGCAATTTCGAATTCCTCGACAACTACAAGGGTACGCGAACCGGCCGCCAGCGGCTGTTCCCGTCCCAGGTCGTGCTGAACGGCAAGCGCGTTCAGCCGGCTTAAGTCAGCCGCCGAGATAGGCTTCGCGAATGCGCGGGTCGTTGGCCAGTTCCGCCGACGGTCCGGACAGCGTGATGGCGCCGGTTTCGAGTACGAACGCGCGGCTCGCGATCTCGAGCGCCATCGCCGAGTTCTGCTCGACCAGCAGCACACCGAGTTTGGTGCGCTTGTTGAGTTCGAGGATCTTGTCGAACACCTGCTCGATCACGATGGGCGCCAATCCCAGCGAGGGCTCGTCGAGCATCAGAAGACTGGGGCGGCCCATCAGGGCGCGGCCGATCGCGAGCATCTGCTGCTCGCCGCCGGACAGCGACCAGCCGCCTTGCTTGAGCCGCTCCTTCAGGCGCGGAAACAGATCGAAGACCAGCGTCAGGTCTTCCTCCACCTCGGCCTTGTTTCGGGCGCGCGAAGCCGTGCCGGTGATCAGGTTTTCCAGCACGGTGAGCCCCGGAAAAATCCGCCGTCCCTCCGGGCAATGGGCGAGGCCCGAACCGACGATATGCTCGACGGCGGCGTTTTGGATCTGCTCGCCTTTCCAGGAAATCGTGCCGGCCGTCGGCCGAACCAGCCCGGAAATGGTGCTGAGCGTCGTGGTTTTGCCGGCGCCGTTGCCGCCGATCAAAGCGACGATTTCGCCCATCTCGACGCTGAACGAGATGCCCTTGAGCACCTCGATATGGCCGTATGACACATGGAGATCATCGACCTTAAGCATGACGGTGCCGCCTGCCGAGATAGGCTTCGATGACTTGCGGATTGCGCTGAATGTCCGCGGGCGCGCCTTCGGCGATCTTTTTGCCGAAATCGAGGACTGTGACGCGATCACTGATCCCCATCACCAGCCGCACATTGTGCTCGACTAGCAATACCGTGATGCCGCGGCTCTTGAGCCTGGCGATGGTATCGAGCAGCGTCATGCTCTCGGTCATGTTCATGCCGGCGGCCGGTTCGTCGAGCAGAAGAACATTCGGGCTAGATGCCAGCGCCCGCGCGATCTCCAGCAGACGCCGCTGCGCGTAAGGCAATTGCGTGGCGCGATCGTCGGCGCGATGGGTGAGGCCAACGGTTTCAAGCGCCTCTCGCGCCGCCGTGTCGATATCCGCTTCGCTCTTCCGGTGTCGCGTATTCGAGATCAGCATATCGGCAAAGGAGGTGCGCCTGTTGCCGGCGGCTGCGACCTTGACGTTTTCGATCACGCTGAGATTTTCGAAGATCCGGATGTTCTGAAACGTCCGCGCCAAGCCCAGCCGCGCGATGCGATGCGGCTTGAGCCGGAAGATTTCGCGTCCCCCGACGCGAATGGAGCCAGCATCCGCGTGCGATGCGCCGCTCAGCGCATTGAGCAGCGTCGTCTTGCCCGAACCGTTCGGACCGATGATCGCCTGCACGATGCCTGCGGGGACATCGAGGTCGATATTGTCGAGCGCGACGAGGCCACCGAAGCGGCGCGTCACCCCGCGGGCGGCGATGATCGGGGCGGCCGTCAACGTGCACCCGCCCGGCGGAATTGAAACTGTGACGCAAGCGATGCCAGCCCTCCCGGCGCCAGGACGATCACGGCGATGACGCCAAGACCATAGAGCACGAGATACCACTGGCCGAGGAACCGCAGCGCCTCCGGCAAGATCGTCAGTGCGACCGCGCCAAAGACACAGCCGACGATCGAACCCATGCCCCCGACAATGAGCATGGTCATCAGCAGGATCGCTTGCGTGCCAGAGAAGCTGTCAGGGCTGATGAAGCGGATCGACGATGCATAGAGACAACCGGCAAGTCCGGCATAGACGGCACCCAGCATGAATGCGACCAGTTTGGTGCGCGTGGTGTCGACGCCGCTTTGCTCGGCGGCGATTTCGCTGTCTCTCGTCGCGATCATCGCCCGGCCCAGCGCCGAATGACGAACGCGCGTAGCAACCAACATGGCCAACGCCAGCGCGGCTGCGAGAATGTAGTATTGCTGCGCCTGTCCCTCCGGACCGATACCAAAAATGCTGATGCCGGGGATCGCCCGCAAGCCGGACGTGCCGCCGGTGACCGGCTCCCAGTGCACGATCATCAGCCGGATAATTTCGCCAAAGCCGATCGTCGTCATCGCAAGGTAATAGGTACGCAACCGCATCGTCGGCAGCCCGAGCGCCAAGCTCGCGACGATCACAACGATTGCCGACAGAAACGGCGTCGTGATCCAGGGCAGGCCCGACTTGGTCGCAATCGCGGTGGTGTAGGCGCCCAGCCCGTAAAAGGCAGCCTGTCCGAAGTTGATCTGACCGGCCCAGCCGGTCACGAAATTCAGGCCCAACACGACGATCGTGTTGAGAATGGCGATATTGAGAAGCTGGATGATGTAGCCGTCCTTCGTGACGAGAGGCACAGCCAAGGCGCCTGCGACGGCGGCCGCAACAAGCCAGTGTTTGCGCTGAAGGCTCGTCATCAGACCTTCTCGCTGCTCTTCTCGCCGAACAGGCCGCGCGGCCAGGCGATGAGAACGGTAATCATCACGATGAAGGCATAGGCGTCACGGAAATTGGACGAGATATAGCGCGCGCCGAAGGTCTCAATGAGCCCGAGAAACAACCCGCCGATCACCGCGCCGGGCAGATTGCCGAAGCCGCCGATGACGCTGACGACGAAGCCTTTGAGGCCAAGGCTTCCGCCCATGGTCGGTTCGGCGAGAAAAATCGGGGCAACCAAGAGCCCGGCAATGCCGGAGAGCACGGTGCCGAGCGCGAAAGCCACCGCAATGGTCCGGTTCACGGGGATGCCGACCAGCCTTGCGGTGTGCAGGTCCTGCGCGGTTGCCTGCATCAGGATTCCGAACCGCGTTCTGGTGAGAAAGAGAAATTGCAGGAGCAGGATCACCGCAAGCGTTGCAAAGATGAAAAGCTGGTGCATGGAGACCACGATGCCGGCAAAGCGTAGAGGCGGTCCGCTGACCGGGGAGGGCAATGAGACCGGCAGCGGCCCCCAGATGATCAGCGCCAGATTTTCCAGAACGATGCCCATCGCGATCGTTGTCAGGATGACGAGGAAAGCCGGACGGCCGCGCAGCGGGAAATACACCAGCGTCATGAAGACGACGCCGACCAGGGCCATCGCCGCCATGGTGATGGCCCATGAAGCCGCCATCGGCAGTTCGTGCGTGACCGCGCAGCTGATGCCGATGAACGCACCGAGCATCAGAAGCTGGCCTTGCGCGAAGTTGACGATCTGGACGGTGTTGAAGATCAGAAGCAGGCCAAGCGCGACGAGAGCATAGATGCTGCCGAGCGCGAGGCCGTTGACGACGAGCTGGCCCATGAGGAAATTAGAATCCGCTTTCCTTGATCGGGCCGGCCAGCTCCGGCGTTTTTCCCTTGTTGCGATAGACGCCAAGCGTGTGCGCGAGATCGCCCAAGGCATCAGCCTGATAGGAAATCAGCATGCCTTTCCAGTCCTTGGTGGCGGCGAAGGAGTCGCGGATTGCCGCCTTGTCGCAACCAACTTTTTCAATGATCGATTTCAGGAGGTAGACGGTATCGTAATAGGAGACGGTGAAATTGTCGGCCGGCACCTTGTATTTGTCCTGCACGCGTTTGGCCCAATCCAGAATCTTGGGATCGGCTGATGTCTGCGGGATCATGCCGCCGATCGCATAGGCGCCATCGGCTTCCGCTGCGGTGAGGTTGTTGAGCGCCGTCTGCGCCACGAGGCTCGAGTTGCCGATGGTGGTGAGCTTGATACCGAGATCGTTCATTTGCTTGACGACGAGGGTCACGTCGGCAGGGCGGCCGAACACGATGACGCTGTCGGCGCCCTTGTCCCTGATCTCGAGCAACTGTGCGCTCATGTCCTTGTCGGACGGGGCATAGGACGTCACGGCGACCGGAGTTGCGTTCAGTTTGGCGAGCGAGGCCTGAATGCCGCGCGACGCACCAAGGCCGTAGTCGTCGGCAACGGCAATGACGCCCGGCTTGGTCTTGTTAAGCGTCTTGACCAGATATTCCGGGATGAGGTCGGCAAGCTGGCCGTCATGGACGTGGGTCCGGAACAGCCACTTGCTGCCCTGTGACGTCACCTTCGCATTGGTCGCGCCGACCAGAAATGGCGTCTCCGATTTGTTGACGACTTCCGTCTGGGCGAACACATGCGGGCTGATCATCGAGCCGAAAATCACGAGCGGCTTGCCTTCGAGGATGCGGTTCATCGCGTTCAACGCATCGGTGCTCGACGCCCCCGTATCTTCCGTGGCGAGCGCCAGCTTCTTGCCATTGATGCCGCCGGCGGCGTTGATCTCGTCGACGGCGAATTCGACGCCGCTGCGCGCCTGGGTGCCGAGCAAGGCCGTATTGCCGGTCAGGGCCGTGGTCAGGCCGAGCGGGATCGGCGAGGGGCAGCTGGCAGGCTCAGCCTTCGATGGGCTGGCCAAGGTCATGGCCAGACAGATCGCAGCAGCACCGGCGACAGAGTTCTTCATCAATATCGACGTCATTATCTTTCCCGTTGAATGGCCTTTTGCGCCACCGCTACACTAGCACGACGACGACAGGCCTGCCGCTGTCCGGCAGGCCTGTCTGGTTATAGAACCCCTGTGTAGACCGGAAAATTCCCGCAAGCTGTGAGGCTTGCGGGCAATCTCCAGCCGTTTACTTTGTAGCCGCCCCTGTTGGCGCCAGCGCAGCCGCCGTGGCGGTCTTGCCTCCGATGGCGAGATACAGCGCGCCGGCGATCACGATTCCGGCGAGCCAGCTGAGGTCCGCGCCACCCAGAAGACCGGAGAGTGGGCCTTGCAAGGCGGGTACGAGCCCGTCCTCCAGCGCCCAGCCGGCGGCAAGGCCCACCAGAAACGCGATGATGGCGCCCCAGTTGATGTCGCCATAGGCGCTCGTTTCCGGCGCGGCATAGAGTTCGGCCACGTCGATCTTGCTTTTCCGCTTGATGAAGAAGTCGGCCAGGATGATGCCGGCCCACGGGCTCATCCAGAGCAGCAAGCTGATCATCCAGTTGTCGAAGGCCTTCGCGAAAGAGGGCGCAAAGACGAAATAGATTGTCACGAGATAGCCGATGATACCGACGACCAGCGCGAGCGATGTGCGTGAGAGGCGGACTCCCATGCTAAGCGCGGCCAGAGCCGCCGAATAGACATTGAGGATGTTGGTCGCGATCGGTCCGTGCAAAACCATCAACAGCACGAGCAGGCTCGCGACGCCTCCGAACACGGCGCTGACCATCTTGGCCGGATCGGTATCGGTGGTGACGCTGGCGATGGTTGCGCCGAGAACGGCGAGCCAGATCGACGGCACCAGCATTCCGACATAGCTGTACCAGAACACGGAGGACGAAGACACGCTGCGCGGCACGAAGCGCGAATAGTCCGACGCCCACGTCACCCAGGAAATGCCCCAGCCAACGCCGATCGCGGTCATCAGCAGCGAGAGCATCGCAAGATGCGCTCCCGGCGGCAGCGAGCTGGTCAAATTCCAGTTGACGACGCCGGGCTGGCTCCAGGCCAGCACGCTCATCAGCACCATGATGGCGACGGTGACAGGCACCGTGTACTTCTCGAAGGTGCGAATGGCGTAGAAGCCGTAGATGCCGATGACGACCTGGACCACCATGACGAGGGTCATGATGATGAAGGTGGTCAGGATCGATTCCGGGATTCCGAACTGGCCGAGGATCGCCATCGAGATCTTGACCGGGAAGTAGGTGTTCACGCCGATCCAGCCGAGCGTCATCAGGAACATCAGGAGGCTCGGCAGATAGGCGCCGCGGCGGCCGAAGGCGGAGCGGCTGAGCACCATCTGGTTGACGCCGGTCTTGTGGCCCATCACCGTGAAGGCAGCGAAGATGGCGCAGCCGATGATGTTGCCGAACACGATGACGGCAATCGTCTCCCACAGACCAAGCTTGAGAATGATGCCGAGCGCGCCCAGCGCCCAGTTGACCGGGGCGATGTTGGCGCCCGCCCAGATCCACATCTGCTGCAGTCCGGTTGAATCGCGA
Organism: Bradyrhizobium erythrophlei; assembly: GCF_900142985.1. Taxonomy (NCBI): domain Bacteria; kingdom Pseudomonadati; phylum Pseudomonadota; class Alphaproteobacteria; order Hyphomicrobiales; family Nitrobacteraceae; genus Bradyrhizobium; species Bradyrhizobium erythrophlei. The sequence continues at coordinate 641,052 of NZ_LT670849.1, read as the reverse complement.
TCGGAGTCTGGAATTGGTTCGATGCTGTGAATGTCGGAACGTAGTTCAGAAGTAGTCATGACGCCCTCCCTGATGAACCACCCCAATTCGAGCAAGAATCGTACCAGAGGGGCGGTCGACTGTCTCGGTGCCATCGAGAAAGCTGCGGCGTTTTGGCTTGAAAACTGTGGGTGCCAGAAAAATGCGCAGTACTCTTCGTATTTTGACCGAGGCGACCGGTAACCTGAAGCACGTGGTGAGCGGTAACTGCCCTGCTGACAGGTTGTGGTTTCCGTGGTTGTGGCATACCGTTTGCTTGATTTTGGGCCGGGTTCGAGGAACCCTCGGCTGACAATCTGGGCGCGGCCACGCGCCAGAAAGCCGGCGAGCAAAACGACGAAACGAAATTTCAAGGGAGTTGCTCACATGCCTACAAAACTGACGCGCCGCCAAGCGATTGCTCTGCCTGCCGGCATTGCTGTGGGAAGTCTCGTTGGCCGCTCCGCGCTCGCAGCGGAGCCGATCAAGATCGGCCTGGTCGCGGCGCTTTCCGGACCTTCGGCGAAGTCCGGCGAGGGAATTACCCGCGGTCTTCAGATCGCGATCGACGAAATCAATGCCAAGGGCGGCCTGCTCGGTGGCCGGATGCTGGAGCTTGTGCGCCGCGACGACGAGTCGAACCCGGCCAAGGGGCAGACCGCGGCGCGCGAGCTGATCGACAAGGAGGGCGCAGCGATCCTCTATGGCGGCATCGACAGTCCGGTGTCCTTGGCTATCGTGCCGCTGGTGAATTCAGCCAAGGTTCCCTTCATGGGCGTGTGGGCGGCGGCAACCAACATCACGCGCAACGGCGCCAATCCGAACTTCGTCTTCCGCGTCTCCGCCGTGGACGTCCTGGTCGACCGCGCCTTGATCAAATACGCCATGACCAAGTTCGGCTCCAAGAAGCCGGGCCTGATGCTGGTCAACAACGGCTGGGGCGAATCCAATCTCGCCGGTCTTACCGCCGCCGCACAGGCCGCCGGCATTACGCTCGCGGGCGCGGAAAAGTTCGACGACAAGGATCCCGACATGACGCCGCAGCTGCAGCGGCTGCGGGAGGCCGGCGCCGACACCATCATCCTGGTGGGCAACGCCGCTCCCGGTGCGCAGGTGATCAAGTCGTTGCAGAAATCCGCCTGGGTGGTGCCCGTCGTCTCGCACTGGGGTATCTCGGGCGGGCGTTTCCCCGAGCTCGCAGGCTCCTGGGCGGGCAAGGTGCACTTCGTCCAGACCTACAGCTTCTTCGGACCGCAGAATGACGTCGGCAAACGCGTGCTGGCCGCCATGATGGCGAAATATCCCGACGTCAAGGGACCGGGCGATGTCACGCCGCCGGTCGGCGTTGCCAACGCCTATGATGCGATGCAACTGACGGCGCTCGCCATCGCCAAGGCCGGCTCGACCGAAGGCCCCAAATTGCGCGAAGGCCTTTTGAACATTGATAGTTATCAGGGCCTGATCAAGAACTACGCGAAGCCGTTTACGGACGAGAACCACGACGCGTTGAACGAAAACGACTACGTCATGGTCCGTTACAACGGGGATCAGATCGAGCCCGTCACCGGCTGACAGGGCGATGCTGGCAACCGCACTCGTCTCGGGGCTCAGCCTCGGGAGCATTTACGGCCTGATCGCGCTCGGCTTCACGCTGACTTTTGCCGTGTCCGGGACGGTGAACTTCGCGCAAGGGTCATCCGTGATGCTGGGGGCGGTGGTCTGTCACGCGCTGGCCATGGGATTGCACTGGCCGATGTTGGCCGCAATTCCGGCTGCGCTGGTGGTGTGCGCGATCTGGGGCCTGATCGTCGAGCGTATCGCGGTCCGGCCCTTCGTCGCGCGCGGCAGCAATGCCTGGCTGATGGCGACCGTTGCGCTCGGCATCGTGCTCGACAACGTCGTGATGGTGTTGTTCGGCAAGGAGCCGCGTGCGCTGCCATCATCCCTGGCCGACGATCCCTGGGTCATCGGCACCGTCGGCATCTTCCCGCTTCAGGTGCTGGTTCCGCTGGTCGGGCTCGGGCTCGCGCTCGTGGTTCATCTCGGCATGCACCGGACTAGTCTGGGCCTGAAGCTGCGCGCTGCGGTCGAGAACCCGGACGCGGCGCGGCTGATGAGCATCGATGTCACCATGCTTATCTCGTTGACTTACGCGGCGGCGGCGCTGCTCGCCGGGATCGGCGGCATCCTGATCGCGCCGCTCTATAATGTCGCCTACGACATGGGAACGTTGTTCGGCATCAAGGCTTTTGCGGTGGCCATTCTCGGCGGCCTGACCAATCCTTGGGGCGTCGTAATCGCCGGCCTCGGCTACGGCCTGGTCGAAGCCTGCGCCACGACCTGGCTCGGCTCCGGCAGCACCCAGATCGTGACGTTTTCGGCAGTGATTGCCGCACTTGTGCTGGCGCCGTCCGGCCTGTTCGGCGGTCGGGCCAAGGTGCGGGTATGAGGACGCTTGCTGCCGTCATTGCCGCGGCGCTCGCCTGCACCGCAGCCGCTGCAGTGTGTCTGCTGGCGCCCGGCTACTACGCCTATCTGCTCGGGACGCTTGCGACCACGGCGCTTGCGGGCATCGGCCTGAACGTGCTGCTGGGTCTCACCGGCGAAGTATCGCTCGGGCAGGGCGGCTTTCTGGCGCTTGGCGCCTATGGCGTTGGTATTCTCACCACCAAGGCCGGACTGAATTTCTGGGAAGCGCTGCCGCTCGCCGTGCTTCTGGTGGCGGCGATCTCGGCTGCACTGTCTATTCCGGCCCTTCGCGTCACCGGGCCTTACCTTGCGATGGTGACGATCGCGTTCGGCTTCATCGTCGAGTCCGTCTCGATCGAATGGCGCGACCTGACCGGCGGCTCCAGCGGGCTGGTCGGGATTCCCTCGCCATTTGCGACCGGAGGCACCGCGCTAATGGCGTGCGCCTTCTGCGTCGCCGGGCTTGTGCTGTTTTATTATCTTGCGCGCAGTCCGATCGGGCTGGCGATGCAGGCTTTGGCGTCGGCTCCGGCTGCCGCACGCGGCGTCGGGATCAGGCCGGTCGCCGTTCGCACCGCGGCTTTCGTGCTGGCCGCGGCTGCGGCGGGCGTCGCCGGCGGTTTGCAGGCCGCGCTGACCGGGTTCATCGCGCCGAGTTCATTCCCGTTCTCGCAATCGATCCTGTTTCTGCTGGTGGTGGTCGTTGGCGGCGCCGGGCGAACCCTCGGGCCGTTGATCGGATCGGCAGTGGTCGTGTTCCTGCCGGAGGCGCTCGCAAGCCTTGCCGAATATCGCCTGCTGGTGTTCGGTGCAGGCCTCCTGATCGTGTTGTTGGCCGCGCCGGGCGGCATTGCCGGCGCGCTGGCCCATCTCGTGCGGCCCAGAAAATCTCTTAGCCCGGCCAAGCCCGACATCGATCGCGCGCTCGCGCACATCACCGGCGCACGTGGCAGTCTCACCGCGGAAGGCGTACGGGTGGCGTTCGGCGGCGTGGTCGCGGTCGCAGGCGTCGACATGATGGCCTCACCTGGTCGCGTCACCAGCGTGATCGGCCCGAACGGCGCCGGCAAGACCACGCTGCTCAATCTGATGAGCGGCTTTCAGCGGCCCGATGCAGGAACCGTGCGGGTCGGCAAGCAGGAGATCACGGGCTTTGCCGCCCCCGACGTTGCGCGCGCCGGCCTCGCCCGGACCTTCCAGACCGCACAGCCGTTCGCGAATTTGAGCGTGCTCGACAACGTTCGGCTCGGCCTGTTGCGCGGCGCCTGGCGCGGCCAAGCGTCAGAGGATCTGGCGCGCGCGCTGCTGGCGCTCGTCGGCTATGCCGGATCCGAGACAAGGCTCGCCGCCACGCTGCCGCATGTCGACCGGCGTCTGGTCGAGATTGCGCGTGCGCTGGCGACCTCGCCCGCGGTACTGCTGCTCGACGAACCCGCGGCCGGCCTCAACGAGGCCGATACCGCCAGGCTTGGCGGTCTGTTGCAGCGGCTGGCCCGCGCCGGCCTCGCCGTCGTGTTGGTGGAACACGACATGTCGCTGGTGATGTCGATCTCCGATGAGATCGTGGTGCTCGATGCCGGACGCCGCATCGCGGCCGGAACGCCCGCAGTCGTCCGCAACGACCCCGCCGTCAAGGCAGCCTATCTCGGGACATCGATGTCGACGGGATCGGCCGCCGCGCGCGCCGTTGGTGCGCCTCTGCTCGAAGTCGAGGGGCTGAACGCGGGCTACGGCGCGTTGGCTGTGCTCGACAATGTCAGCCTCAAGGTCGGACGCGGCGAGGTGATCGCGCTGTTCGGGCCGAACGGCGCCGGCAAATCGACGCTGATGAAAGCGTTGAGCGGCCTGATTCGTCCTGTGAGCGGCAGCATCAAGCTCGACGGCAAGGACCTGGCGTCGCTCTCGGCGCCGCAGGTGGCGCGTTCCGGCCTGATCCTGGTGCCGGAAGGGCGGCAGGTGTTCCCGCAATTGACGGTTGCCGAGAACCTTCGCCTTGGCGCTACGCGCCGCAATGATTTCTCGCCCGCCGAAATCGAAGCCATGCTGGAGCGTTTCCCGCGGCTGCGCCCGCGCCTGCACACGGCGGCCGGTCTGCTCTCGGGCGGCGAGCAGCAGATGCTCGCGGTCGGGCGCGGGCTGTTGGCGAAGCCGGAAGTGTTGCTGCTCGATGAGCCATCGCTCGGCCTTGCGCCTGCCGTCGTCGCCGAACTGTTCGAACAGTTCACGCGGTTGCGGGACGAGGGCATGACCTTGCTGATCGTCGACCAGATGGCCGATTATGCGCTCGCCATCGCCGACCGCGGCTACGTGCTCGGCGGCGGCCGCGTCGTCGCACAGGGAAGCCCGTCGGAGCTGCGCGGCGCCATGCTCGACGACGCCTACCTTGGCTCTGCTTCTTGAGGTGATGAATGGATCTGATTGTCCGGGACGCGCGCATCCTGCGCGACGGCGAACTCGTCAAGACAGATATTGCCGTTCAGGGCAAGACGATCGCGGCCGTTGCGCCGGCGTTGACCGCCGATGGTCCTGAGCTGAAAGCTGAAGGCTGTCTTGTCGTTCCCGGCCTGATCGAAACGCACATCCATCTCGACAAGACCTGTATCCTCGATCGTTGCCGGATCGAGGAGGGCACGGTCGCTGAAGCCGTTCGTGAAACCGCAGCCGCCAAGCGCGGCTTTACCGTCGAAGACACCTACGAACGCGGTAAGAAGACGCTGGAACGTTGCATTTCGCACGGTACGATGCGGATGCGGACCCATGTCGAACTGGACCCCGGCATCGGGTTGATCGGCCTCGATGCGGTCGAACAGCTTGCGCGCGACTACGCCTGGGCGATCGACGTCGAGATCTGCGTGTTTCCGCAGGAAGGCATGACGAATTATCCCGGCACGGAAGAACTGCTGATCGAGGGCTTGCGCCGCGGCGCGCGCGCGATCGGTGCGGTGCCTTATTTCGACACCGATCCGCGCAAGCAGATCGATCGTATCTTCGAAATCGCGCGGGAGTTCGATGCAGAGATCGACATGCACCTCGATCTCGCCGAGACCACGCAGAACATGCAGGTCGAATATGTCTGCCGAAAAACCGAGGAATTCGATCGCGGCGGCAGGGTCGCAGTCGGCCATGTCACGCAGATGTCGCTGCTGCCGCCGGAGCGTTTCAATGAAATCGCGGCGCGATTGGCCAATGCCGGCGTGGCGGTGACGATCCTGCCCGCGACCGACCTGCACCTGATGGGCCGTTCCCACGACCACGCCGTGCCGCGCGGCGTCGTTCCGGCCGAGCCGCTGCGTAAGGCCGGTGTGACCTGTTCGATCTCGACCAACAACGTGCTCAATCCGTTCACGCCGTATGGCGATGGCTCGTTGATCCGGATGGCTAATCTCTACGCCAATGTCTGCCATGTCTCGCGCCCGGCGGATCTCGCGGGCTGCCTCGACATGATTACGGAATCCTCGGCGCGGTTGATGCGGCTTGGCGACTACGGCATCAAGGCCGGCGCACCGGCCGATCTCGTTTGCCTCGATGCCGCCAATCCGACGAACGCGGTGGCAACGCTGGCGCAGCCGTTATGGGGTTTCAAACGCGGCCGCAAGTCATTCACCCGGCCACGCGTGCAGATTCATCGTCACGCGCATTAGCGTGTGTTGGTTTTGATTGAGTCGCCGGCGGTTACCTGACACTCTTTTTGGTCTCCGCGAAGACGGTTCCGTTTGCGAGGCTTGGCAGGTCATTATTTCTGAAGGGCAGATTTATGTTGTCTCGCCGGCAAATCATTGCCTCGCCGTTCGCCGCTGGTTTGGCGCTGGCATCGCATAAGGCGACTGCGCAGACCGCCAAGCGCGCCATTGTCGATGCCCAGGTGCATCTGTGGAAGGCGGAATCGGAGGATTGGAAATGGGTCCCCGGCTCGAAGCCGCAAATGCCCGAGCCGTTCACGATCGAGAAGCTCGTGCCGCTGATGGATGAGGCTGGCGTGGATCGGGTCGTCATCGTGCCGCCGTCCTGGATCGGTGAGCGCAACGACTACGGTCTCGAGGCGGCAAGACGTTATCCCAATCGCTTCGCCGTGATGGGCCGGATCGCATTGCAGAATCCGCAATCCGCCGCGCTGCTGCCGAAATGGAAGGAACAGCCTGGAATGCTCGGCATCCGTGTCAGCTTGCTCAGCGATGTCAACGTGGGTTGGCTGACGGACGGGACGGCCGACTGGTTCTGGCCCGCAGCCGAGAAGGCGGGAATCCCCGTCATGTTTCTTGTTCCGGGACAGCTATCGATATTTGCCCGTATCGCCGAGCGCTACCCACAGCTCACGCTCATCATCGACCACATGGGCATGAACTCTTCGAGCCGTACCAACAGGATCACCGAGATCCCGGCGGCGATCGATCAGGCCGTTGCGCTCGCCAAATTTCCAAACGTCAGCGTCAAATTGTCGGGTGCGCCCGGCAACTCGCTTGAACCCTACCCATTCCGCGACATGACGGTGTACCTGCAGCGCTTGTTCGACGCCTATGGTCCTGAGCGCTGCTATTGGGGTACCGACATCACAAACTCGTTCGCGAAGGCCAGCTACCGCCAACGCGTCACCCATTTTACCGAAGAACTTGGCTTCCTGTCGGAAAGTGACAAGGACTGGGTTATGGGACGCGCGATCCTCGCGCGTCTGAAATGGGCCTGATCGCGGCGGCGGTTGTCACTCCGCCGCCTTGCTATTCTTGGCGCCGAACATCCGGGTCGGCGCGGCGAAGCCGCAGGACGTGCCGTCGGTGATCTTGACCTGATCTTCCCAGGGAAGCCGGTAAGTGCCTGCGACCATGTCCTGCATGAACGTGTAGGGACAATCCATCGCGCCGCGTTTCACCGCGACATAGCCGCGGTGCCAGAGTTGATAGATGTTGTTCTCGACGCCCCAGTTGATGCGGGCTTCGCGCACCAGATCGGGGCGCACCTCGGCGGTGATGATCTCGTCGACACGCCCGGTGGTTCCATGGGCGAGAACGGAGCCGTCGAAATTGACGATCATGCCTTCGCCCATCGAATCGAACGAACCGTCCGAGCCGCACATGCAGACGTTCGCCGTGACCATCAGGTTCTGGAACGAGTTCGCCTGGTTGGTGAAGCGCCAGCTCTCCCGGATCGGGGCGGTATAGCCCGCGGTGCGGATCATGATCTCCGCGCCTTTATAGGCGCATTCCCGCGCCATCTCCGGGAACATGCCGTCGTGGCAGATGATCAACGCGATCTTGGCGCCCTTCGGTCCCTCGATCACGGGAATGCCGACATTGCCGGGCTCCCACGGCTCGACCGGAATCCAGGGATGGAATTTGCGGTAGTAGAGTTTGATCTCGCCGTGGTCGTCGATGATCAGGCCGGAATTGTAGGGATTGCCGTCGGGGTTGTACTCCATGATCGAGAAGCAGCCCCAGATCTTGTTGTCGATGCAGGCCTTCTTGAAGGCTGCGACTTCCGGACCGTCGAGCCGGCACATGATCGCGGGATTGGTGTCCATCGACAGGCCATGCAGCGAGTATTCCGGGAATACCACGAGGTCCATGGTGCCGAGATTGCGGCGGGCCTTGCCGACCATGTAGACGATGCGTTCGGTCTGCTTGGCGAGGTCGGCCTTGGTCACAACCACGGGCAGTTGAAGTTGCACCAGCCCGATCACGACGCCGTTGGGCGATTTGTTCAGTCCGCCGAGCCCGTTCATGTGTTCCTCCTGGAGGCCGCATCATCGTTTGTGGGGAAGAAAAGCCGATTTTGGCCAATAGCAAAAGATCATATTTCAGGCGGTTTGGCGGTCGACTTGAGGGCAAAGGGCTGCCGGGCTATGGATTCCATCGCTAGTGCCCACTTTCCGAAGTTCGTGCTCCATCGTAGCACCCACTTTCACGAACTTCGGAAAGTCATGGGCACTAGAAGACTTATTGATTCTAGTACCGCTTTATCGATCTGAAGTCCCTGATCGAGTTCGCCGCTTGTGGTGCAGGGACTTCAGATCGGCGGTACTAGGCAACAGACTTGGCAAGGGAACGCGCCTCGATGGCGCCATTCAGAAAAGAAAGAGAAGCCAAACCAATGGCAAATACATCTCTCCGGGTTGCCATCGCGGGATTGGGACCAATCGGGAAGAAAGTCGCCGAAGCGCTCGATCAGGGCATCGACGGCCTGACGCTGGCGGCGGTGTCGGCGCAAAATCCCGAAAAGCATCATAACTGGCTTGGCAGCCTGAAGAAGAAGCCTGCGGTGCTTCCGATCGAGAAACTGTCGGACGCCGCCGATATCGCCATCGAATGCGCGCCGGCAAAATTGCTGCGTTCGATCGTGGCGCCGTTCGTCGAAAAGGGAAAGACCGCAATCGTGCTGAGCGCCGGCGCACTTCTCGAAAACGAGGACCTGGTCGAACTCGCCAGGAAAAACGGCGGGCAGATCGTGGTGCCGACCGGCGCGCTGATCGGGTTAGATGCCGTGACGGCGGCTGCCGTCGGTGAAATTCATTCGGTGCGGATGGTGACGCGCAAACCGGTCAATGGACTGGCCGGTGCGCCGTTCCTCGTCGAGAACAACATCGAGATTGAATCGATCAAGGAGCCATTGAAGATTTTCGACGGCACCGCGCGGGAAGCCGCCAAGGGATTTCCGGCCAACCTGAACGTCGCGGTGGCGCTGTCGCTCGCCGGCATCGGCCCCGACCGCACGCGGCTTGAAATCTGGGCCGATCCCGCGCTGACGCGCAACGTGCACCGGGTCGAGGTCGATTCGGACTCGGCGCGGTTTTCGATGTCGATCGAGAACATTCCGTCGGAAAATCCGAAGACGGGACGCATCACGGCGTTGTCGGTGATTGCGTTGCTTCGCAAGCAACGCGCCGCGCTGCGCGTCGGAACCTGAGGCGGGAAAGTGGGCGAAGCGGAGCGCGCGATGCAGCAGAAAAAAGCTATTTTGGCCACCGTCACCGGCAACGATCAGCATGTCGGTTTCCGGGCCATGATTATGAAGCAGGCGATAGAGTACAATCTTGCCGGATCCGCAAAGAACGGAGCAGACGGAACCGTTCATTTCACGCTGCAAGGCGACTCGGATCGGCTGGATTCGGCGCTTGCGGCTATTCGCGCGGGAACGAAGAAATCGTCGAATATAGAAGTCAGTGCAACTCAAGCCGCCGTAGACAGCGATTTGAGCACGTTTACGGTCATTGACTGGACATCAACAAGCCGAAACATAACCACTCCATATACTCTCATCTTTTCGGTGAGAGCCGATGATAAAGAGATATCCAGATCCGAGGCCAAAGACGTTTGGCATCAGATTTTGCGGACGACTCTGCACGGAGAAGATTTGCAGAAGTTAGACGACGACCATTGATTTTCGGCAAGACAAGCGGGATCCAGCCTACTTGGTGCCGTAGGCGCGGTCACCGGCGTCGCCCAGCCCCGGCAGGATGAAGCCGTTCTCGTCGAGCCCTTCGTCGATCGCCGCAAGCCAGATCGGCACGTCCGGGTGGATGCCGCGCATCCGCTCGACGCCTTCCGGCGCTGCAACCAGGCACACCAGGCGAATGTCGGTGGCGCCTTGCTCCTTCAAGCGATCGACCGCCGCAACCGTGGTGTTCGCGGTGGCGAGCACCGGCGAGACCACGATGACATGGCGTTCATGCAGGTCGTTTGGCGCCTTGAAATAATATTCGACGGCGACAAATGTCTCCGGCTCGCGATAAAGCCCGATATGAGCGACCCGCGCGCTCGGCACCAGATCGAGCATGCCTTCCGCAAACGTCATTCCGGCGCGCAGCACCGGCGCAAATACCAGCTTCTTACCGGCTAGCTGCGGCGACTTCATCGGCGAAAGCGGCGTTTCGATTTCGACATCGCCTGTCGGCAGATCGTGGGTGACCTCGTAGCAGAGGAGCATCCCGATTTCCTTGAGCAACTCGCGAAACAACTTGGTCGAGGCTTCCTTTTCGCGGAGCAGCGTCAGCTTGTGCTGTACCAGCGGATGGCTAACGATGGTGACGCCTTCCATGCTGCGGCCCCTCTAAAATACCGTGCCGTCGCTGATGACCTTCACCGGCGGCGAGGCGTCGGCACGGCGTTCGCGCGCCAGCCGCCGGCCCGTGGCCCAGGATCCGCCTTCGAGGACCTTCGCGAGCGGCAATGACTTGGCGTCAAGCCCGAGCCGCTTTCGCACGCCGTCGGCGAGGCGGTCGAGCAGCGCCACCGTCAGTGCGCGCCATTCCACTACCAGGGCCGAGGAGACCTCATGCTCGCGTTGCGCGTCCTTTTCGTCGCGGAACGCAAGCACGCCGGAATCGATGAACAGTCCGCCATTGCGGTATTCCGCAAGGCCCGTCAGGCCGTCGATATCGACGACCTCGATCCCGGCCGTTTGTAACGGCTCGATCAGCGAGTAGGCGAGCCACTGCGAGAGCTTGTGCAACGGCACGACGCCGTTCGTTGCGTCGTCGGTCGTGAGCGAGGGATGTCGCCAGCAGTCGCCGAGCGCTATCCCACCAAGTGACAGCCGCGACGGCCAGATCGGTCCGAGCTGTTGCAACAGTTCGGACAGGATGACGGGGGCAGGCAGGCGGCCGTTTTCGGTGCGCGATGCCAGTTGATCGAACAGTCCGCCGGGACGCGGCGCGTCGTGCCGACCGAAGATGTCAGCTCTTGAGACGACGAGTTTGCCGAGACTGCGCAAGAGCTCGACGCGGCCTTCGAGCCCGACAAGTGGATTGCCGTCGGAAACTTGCAAGCCGCGCGCGACATCGTTTACGGAGAGGCTCGCAAGTGCCTCGCCGTCGGCGCGAAGCGGCTCGCTGGCGTTCGCAGAGAATGTGCCGCCTTCGAACATCGCAAGGCTGGCCAACGCCAACCCTTCCGAACGGCCGATGGCCGCGCCGCTCTTCGGATCGCGATAGCGCCAGGTGGGCCCGGCGCCGGCATCCAGAAAGACGCTGACCATCGCAAGGTCGAACTCCGCACGCGCCCTCGATGCGGGATCAGGCCACCGCACTCGATTTGCGATCGCCGTCCAGCGGTTGTCGCCGTTGACGACGAAGTGTCGCCAGCGCGAGTGAAAGGGGACGTCGAGCGACGGATAGGCCTCACGCGTCGTTTGCAGAACGAGATCGACGACGCTGTCCATCTTGTCGGGGTGGATGCGGAAATTCGGCAGCTTGTCGTCGAGCGCCAGGGCCAGCATGCGATGGGCGCGCTCGCGCACGGCGGAGGCGCTCAGGAGAGACAACGCCGCTGACGCTTCCGATTTTGCCGCCGGCACAGCCACGTCCGATTCAGTATTTTTCAAGCGGGCGGCCGACTGAGTTGGCAAGATCATCCGGCGGTGGCGGCTCGGCGGTGTAATAGCCGGCAGCCTTTTTCGCCGCCATCTCCACATGCGCATCGGGCGGGACGAGTTCCTCAGGTATCGGAACGCGCTCGACAATCTCGATTCCCTGGCTGGTCAACGCATCGTGCTTCATGTCGCTCATGGAGACGAAACGGTCGATGCGTTTGAGGCCGAGCCAGTGAATCACATCCGGCATCAATTGCTGGAAGCGCGCGTCCTGCACACCGGCGACGCATTCGGTCCGCTCGAAATATTGCGCGGCGGCGTCGCCGCCTTCCTGGCGCTTGCGTGCGTTATAGACCAGGAATTTCGTGACCTCGCCGAGGGCGCGGCCTTCCTTGCGGTTGTAGACGATGATGCCGAGACCGCCTTCCTGTCCAGCGCGCGCGCACTCCTCGATTCCGTGAATCAGATAGGGGCGGCAGGTGCAGATGTCGGAGCCGAACACGTCGGAGCCGTTGCATTCGTCGTGCACCCGGCAGGTGATCTTGGTGCGATGGTCCGGCAGTTTGGTGACGTCGCCGAACAGGTAGGCCGTCATGCCGCCGATCGGCGGCAGGAAGACCTGCAAGTCCGGCCGCGTGACGAGTTCAGGGAACATGCCGGCGGTCTGCTCGAACAACTGCCGGCGCAGGTTGTTTTCGGTGGTGGCAAAACGCTTTGCGATACCCGGCAGGTACCAGACCGGATCGAGGGCGATCTTGACCACGGAAACACTGCCGTTCTTGTGAACGACTTCGTCGTCGTGCTTCAGCCGTCCGGCGTCGATCGCCGCCTTCAGTTCCGGCAGGTCGAGCCGGGCGCGCGTGATGGCGATGCTGGGGCGGATGTCGATGCCTTCCGCGATTTCGGTGGCGAAGTTTTCGGCCACCAGGTGACCCCAGGGATCGAGCGAGACGATGCGCTCCGGATCGCTCCATTGCGGGAAGGGACCGATGGTAGCTGCCGGATGCGTGTTGGTGAGATCGGGGCGCCGGATCGGGTCGAGCGCGCCTGAGGAGACCGCGAGCGCGCGGTAGACCGAATAAGAGCCGCCATGGGAGCCGATGACGTTGCGGTCCTGCGGGCGGGACACCGTGCCGATGACCGGGCCGCGCTCGCGCGCGCTGGCCGCGCCCCACTGGATCGGGAAGTTGAGTTTGCCGCCCGGTGTCGGATGCGAGGTGAGCCGGATATGGTCAACCCGGTTGGAGCGAGTCATCGCGGTTATCCTTCAGATCTAGGCTTCCGCTCCAAGGCGTTGTCGTCTTGAGCGGTGGCCTCAAATGGCGACGGCCCGCCTGAACAGACGGGCCTCATCACCAACCACGAAAATTACAGTACGATCGTAACCGAACCATGAAATATAGCGAACCCGTCGCCGAATACAAGGCGATTAAGTGCCGGTATTTCCTTGAAGATTTTGATTTCGGCCGGCGGGGTGCGAGAGCCTCACTGCGCCGCCGGCGCCGCGGCCTCCTGAGGCTGGACCGACGCTAGCTGCCCGGTCGGCGTCCAGCCGCCGCCGAGCGCCTGGAACAGGCTTGAGGCCGCAAGCAGCTTGTTCAGCCGCACTTGCGCCAAAGCGTTCTCGTTGGTGAGCAGCGTTTGCTGGGTTTGCAGCACGGTGATCAGATTGACCGTGCCGGCGCGCAGCTGGGTTTCCGAGACCTCGAACGCCTTTCGCGCAGAGGCCACGGCTTCAACCTCGAGCCGCTCCTGCAATGTCGATTGCTGAAGCGCCACCAGCGCCTTCTCGACGTCGGAGAAGGCCGAGAGCACGGCCTTTCGATAGGCTTGCAGGTTTTGCAACTGCACGCCCTTGGCCTGCTTCAACTGGCTCTCCAGCAGGAAGCCGTCGAACAGCGGCTGCGTCAGTCCGGCCGAGAGCGTGTAGAACCAGGCGCCCGGTCCGAACAGCGAGGCAAGCGCCGCGCTCTGCACGCCGGTTTGCGCGGTCAACTGGATCTGCGGGAAGAACGCGGCGCGCGCCGACTCGACGCTGAAGTTGGATGACGCCAGTTGCGCCTCGGCCTGGCGAATGTCCGGCCTCTGGTTGAGCAGTTCCGACGGCAGGCCCGGCGTCACCCGCGGAACGGCGACCTGCGTCATCGTTCCGCCCTTCACCGCGAAATTCGCCGGCGCGCGGCCGACCAGCACGGCGAGCGCGGCCATATTCTGCCGCAGCGTGATCTCGAGAGGCGGGATCGCCGCGCGTTCGGTCGCGACTTGCGTTTCCTGCTGCGACACGTCGAGTTGCGAGGCGGTGCCGCCGGCGAATTGCTGCTTGATCAGCGTCAGGATGCGTTCGGCGGCGGCGAGGTTACGCCGTGCGACGCGCAATTCGTCCTGGGCTGCGAGAATCTGGAAATAGGTGTTGGCAACGGTAACGATCGCGGTCAGCGTGACGACTTCGCGGTTATAGCGCGAGGCGGTCGCGCTCTCCTCGGCGGCGTGAAGCGTTGCGCGGTTCTTGCCCCAGAAGTCGACGATGTAGCTCGCTGTCAGCCCGAGGCTGAATTGCGAGAACGATGCGCCCGACGAGGTCGTGCCGAGGGGCAGGTTACTACCGTTGGACGCGCTACGGCTTCGCTCGGCATTGCCGGTCCCGCTGACGGACGGAAGCAGTGGCGCACCGTTGATGCCGACCTGCGCGTCGGCCTGGGCGATCTGGGCAATGGCGACGGCGATGTCGAGATTGTAGATCTGCGCGTTGTCCATCAGCGAAGTCAGTTCGCTCGATTTGAAGCCGCGCCACCAATCGATCGCGGGGACATGGGCGTCAGCCGCAGTGTGGCCGCCTTCGCGGTAGGTTGCCGGCACATCCAGATTGAGATCGGGATGCTCGGTTCCGAGGATGCAGCCCGACAGCGCCGGTCCGAGCAGCAAAGCGGAAATGGCAAAGGGAACTTTGCCAAGTCGGCGTGATGTCCGTCGTGATGCTTTACCGCTCATCGAAAATGCCAACTTCTACTCGCCCGGTTGCAGCCTGGTATCCGGGGCAAGCGGCGCCGCGCCACCCCGCAACCGTTGGCTCCAAAGCCGGAATCGATCCATATAAAGGTAGATTACCGGCGTTGAATAGAGCGTCAGCACCTGGCTGAGGATCAGTCCCCCGACAATTGCGATGCCAAGCGGCCGCCGCAGCTCGCTGCCCTCGCCAAGACCAAGCGCGAGTGGCACCGCGCCGAGCAGGGCCGCCATCGTCGTCATCATGATGGGCCGGAAGCGAAGCAGGCATGCCTCGTAAATCGCGTCCACCGAGCTGAGGCCGCGGTTACGCTCGGCCTCGAGTGCAAAATCGATCATCATGATCGCATTCTTCTTCACAATTCCGATCAGCAGAATGACACCGATCAGGGCCATGATGCTGAATTCGGTCCCGAACGCCATCAAGGCGAGCAAGGCGCCCACGCCCGCGGAAGGCAGGGTCGACAGGATCGTCAGCGGGTGAACGTAGCTCTCGTAGAGCACGCCGAGCACGATGTAGATCGTGACCAGCGCCGCAAGGACGAGGAACGGCTGATTCTTCAACGAATCCTGGAAGGCCTTGGCGGTTCCCTGGAAGGTGCCGCGAATGGTGGCGGGCACGCCGATCCGGTTCATCGAGGCTTCGATCGAGGTCACGGCCGAACTGAGCGAGCCGCCCGGTGGCAGGTTGAAGGAAA
Source organism: Bradyrhizobium erythrophlei (assembly GCF_900142985.1). NCBI lineage: Bacteria > Pseudomonadati > Pseudomonadota > Alphaproteobacteria > Hyphomicrobiales > Nitrobacteraceae > Bradyrhizobium > Bradyrhizobium erythrophlei. The sequence continues at coordinate 625,567 of NZ_LT670849.1, read as the reverse complement.
TCGTGTTGGCGACCAAGAGGCCCTGGTGGTTCACGGCGAGCGGCGTCGCGCCTTGCGTGAAGCTCGCGACCGCCGACAATGGAATCATGGTCTCCTGGCCGGTGGAGACCGCCGAGCCGGTGGAGGACACGCCCTTACCCGTGGCGCCAATTGAATTGTTCGCCAGATTTCGCGCGGCCTGAGCATTGGCCGAGGTGGCCGAGGTTGCTTTGCCGACCGAGATGGTTCCGGCAACCGCGTTGGTTGATTGTGAACCGCCCACCGAGGCGCCCGACGTCGAGACCCAGACGTCTTTCAGCGTCTCCGGGTTCTGCCAGTATTGCGGTGCGACCTCCATGATCACGTGATACTGGTTACGCGCCACGTAGATCGTCGACACCTGTCGCTGCCCGAAGGCATCGTAGAGCGTATTGTCGACCTGGCTCACGGTGACACCGTACTGCGCGGCCTTGTCGCGGTCGATCACGAGATCGGATTCAAGCCCCTTGTTCTGCTGGTCGCTGTTGACGTCGGTCAGGTTGGGGTCGCTCTGGAGGGCAGCCGCGATCTTCGGCGTCCATTCGTTGAGTTCCTCGAAGGTCGGGCCCTGCAAGGTGAACTGATATTGCGCGTTGCTCGCGCGGCCGCCGACGCGAATATCCTGCACCGCCTGCAGAAAGAGGGTTGCGCCCGGTATCACCGCCATTTCGCGCCGCAGCCGCGTAATCACGCCGTCCGCGGAAATGTTGCGTTCGCCGAACGGCTTCAGCGAGACGAAAACGGAGCCGGAATTGGTCTGGCTGCCTCCGGTAAATCCAACGACGGTTTCGACGGCGGCGTCGCTTTTGATGATGTTGATGAATTGCGTGAGCTTCTTCTGCATCAACTGGAACGAGATGCTCTGATCGGCCTGGATCGAGCCGGTCAACCGGCCAGTGTCCTGCTGCGGGAAAAATCCCTTCGGAATGACGTAGTAGAGATAGCCGTTGAGGCCGAGCACGACGACTAGCGTCAATATCATCAAGGCGGGATGGCGAAGGGCCACCGCCAGTGTCCGGCGATAGACGCCGAGCATGGCGTCGAAAAACCGCTCGCTCATGCGATAGAGCCGCCCGTGTTCGCCGGTTTCGTGACGGAGCAGCACCGCGCACATCATCGGCGTGGTCGTCAGTGAAATTACCAGCGAGATCAGAATCGAGATCGAGATCACCATCGCGAATTCGCGGAACAGTCGGCCGATGATGCCGCCCATCAGAAGGATCGGGATGAATACCGCGATCAGCGAGATGCTCATCGACAGCACGGTAAATCCGACTTCGGCGGCGCCCTTCAGCGCGGCTTCCAGCGGAGACATGCCGTCTTCGACGTAGCGGGTGATGTTTTCGAGGACCACGATGGCATCGTCGACCACGAAACCCGTCGCAACCGTCAGCGCCATGAGCGAGAGATTGTCGAGGCTGTAGCCGAACAGATACATGGCCGCGAAGGTCGCGATCAGCGACACCGATACCGCCACGACGGGCACCAGCGTTGCACGCAAGTTGCGCAGGAAAGCGAAGACCACGAGGATCACGAGCAGCACGGCAATGATGAGGGTGCGCTCGACATCGCGCAGCGAGGCGCGGATCGTGATCGAGCGGTCGACGGCGAGGTTGATGTCGATGGCCGGCGAAACCGATGCCCTGAGCTGGGGCATGAGCCCCTTGACCAGATCGACGGTAGAAATGATGTTGGCGCCGGGCTGCCGGAAGAGAATGATCAGGACCGCCGGCTTGCCGTTGGCCAGTCCCGCATTGCGCAGATCTTCGACCGAATCGGTGACCTCGCCGACATCGGTCAGGCGGACCGGCGCGCCGTTGCGATAGGCGACGATCAGGGATTTGTAGTCGCCGGACTTGTTGGCCTGGTCATTGGCATAGACCTGATAGCGCTGGTCGCCGACGTCGATACCGCCTTTCGGGCTGTGCGCGTTGGCGCTGGAAAGCGCCGCCCGCACGTCCTCGAGGCCGACGCCGTATTTGTAGAGCGCCTGCGGGATGAGTTCGGCGCGCACCGCCGGCAGCGAACTGCCGCCGACGACCACTTCGCCGATGCCGTCGACCTGCGACAGCTTCTGCGCCAGCACGGTCGAAGCCGCATCATAGAGGTCGCCGCGGGTCATGGTGTCCGACGTCAGCGCCAGGATCAGGATCGGCGCGTCGGCGGGATTGACCTTGCGATAGGTCGGATTGCTTCGCAGGCTGGTCGGCAGGTCGGCCCGAGCAGCGTTGATCGCGGCCTGCACGTCGCGCGCGGCGCCGTTGATATCGCGGTTGAGGCCAAATTGCAGGGTAATGCGAACGCCGCCCACGGTGCTCGACGAGGTCATTTCGGTGACGTCGGCGATCTGCCCCAGATGACGTTCAAGCGGACTTGCGACCGTCGTCGCCACGTCCTGCGGGCTGCCGCCGGGCAGTGTCGCGCGGACGGAAATGGTGGGGAAGTCGACCTGCGGCAGCGGCGAGACCGGCAGCTTGAAGAACGCGACGATGCCGGCCGCCGCGAGACCAAAGGTAAGCAGCGTCGTTCCGATGGGCCGTCGAATGAATGGTGTTGAGGGACCCATCGGCGCCCCTCATTCCGCCGGCTGGGCGGACTCGCCCGAGCGGCCCGAGAAGCGGATCGCCAAACGATCGAACCAGAGATAGATCACCGGCGTCGTGAACAGCGTCAGCAACTGGCTGAGCAACAGGCCGCCGACGATCGAGATGCCGAGCGGATGACGCAGTTCGGAGCCCGCGCCGGTGCCGAGCATCAGCGGCAGGGCGCCGAGCACGGCGGCCATCGTCGTCATCAGGATCGGGCGGAAGCGCAACAGGCACGCCTGATAGATCGCCTCCCGGGGCGACTTGCCTTCGTGACGTTCGGCATCGAGCGCGAAGTCGATCATCATGATCGCATTCTTCTTCACGATGCCGATCAGGAGGATGATGCCGATAATGGCGACGATCGTCAGGTCGTCGCCAGCCATCATCAGCGCCAGCAGCGCGCCGATGCCGGCCGATGGCAGCGTCGAGAGAATCGTCAGCGGATGAATGAAGCTCTCATAGAGCACGCCCAGCACGATGTAGACGGTGATGATCGCCGCCAAAATCAGGAAGAGCTGATTGGAGAGCGAGGACTGAAATGCGAGTGCTGCGCCCTGGAAGCTGGTGATGACGCTGGGCGGCAGGTTGATGTCGGCCTGCGCCTGCTTGATCGCAGTGACGGCATCGCCGAGAGCCGCGCCCGGCGCAAGGTTGAACGACACCGTGGCCGACGGGAATTGCCCGAGATGCGATACCTGCAACGGCGCGGTTTCCTGGCGGAATTTGGCCAGTGTCGCCAGCGGCACCGGCGTGCTGCCGACCGAAGAGGGGAGATAGATGTCCGAAAGCGATTGCAGCGACGTTTGCAGACGCGGATCGGCCTCGAGGATGACGCGGTACTGGTTCGAGTTTGTGAAGATCGTGGAGACGATCCGCTGACCGTAGGAATCGTAGAGTGCGTTGTCGACGGTCGCCGGCGTGATGCCGAAGCGCGCGGCCTGGTCGCGGTCGATTTCGACAAAGACCGAAAGTCCCTGGTCGGAGATGTCGCTGGCGACGTCGCCGAGCTGCGGAAGTTCGCGCAGCTTGTCGATCAGTTTTGGCGTCCATTCGGAAAGCTGCGCCGGGTCGGCATCCTGCAAGATGAATTGATACTGCGTCTTGCTGACCGTGCCTTCGATCGTCAGGTCCTGCACCGGCTGCATATATAGAGTAATGCCGGCAAGCGAGGTGGTCGCGTTCTGAATCCGCCGCATCACGGTCGAGACGTCGGATTTGCGCTCGTTATACGGCTTGAGGTTGATCAGGATGCGCCCGTTGTTGAGCGTGTTGTTGGTCCCATCCACGCCGATGAACGAGGAAAGGCTGACGACGTCGGGATCCTTGAGGATGATCGAGGCGAGCTGCTGCTGCCGTTCGGCCATCGCCGCATACGACACAGACTGCGGTGCTTCGGAGATCGCCTGGATGACACCGGTGTCCTGAAGCGGGAAGAAGCCCTTCGGGATCACGACGTAGAGAAATCCTGTCAACACGAAGGTCGCGAGCGCGACCATCAGGGTAAAAGGCTGATGGTCGAGCACCCATGTCAGGGCGTGGCCATACATCTCCACGATCCAGTCGAACGCCTCGCGGCTGCGGCGCTGGAAGACGTTTTCCTGGTTGTGCGCTTCCGGCTTCAGCAGCTTGGCGCAAGCCATCGGCACCAGCGTCAGCGAAACCACCGCCGAGATCAGGATGGTGACCGAGAGCGTGATAGCGAATTCGCGGAACAGGCGGCCGACCACGTCCGCCATGAACAACAGCGGGATCAGCACCGCGATCAGCGAGACGGTCAACGAAATGATGGTGAAGCCGATCTGCTCGGAGCCTTTGAGGGCCGCCTGCAACGGGCTGTCGCCCTCTTCGAGATAGCGGGAGATGTTTTCGATCACGACGATGGCGTCGTCGACCACGAAGCCCGTCGCGATCGTCAGCGCCATCAGGGACAGGTTGTTGAGGCTGAACCCAAACAGGTACATGGCGCCGAGCGTGCCGACCAGCGACAGCGGCACCGACAGGCTCGGGATCAGCGTCGCCCGCGCGTTGCGCAGGAACACGAAGATCACGAGCACCACGAGAATGATGGCGAGCGTCAACTCGAACTCGACGTCCTCCACGGAAGCGCGGATGGTGACCGTGCGGTCGGTCAGGATGTTGACGTCGATGGCCGCCGGCAACGAAGCCTGCAATTGCGGCAACAGCGACTTGATGCCTTCGACCACGGCGATGACGTTGGCGCCGGGCTGGCGCTGGATGTTCATGATTATGGCAGGCGTTTCATTCATCCAGGCGCCGAGCTTGTCGTTCTGCGCGCCGTCGACGACGTCGCCGACGTCACTGAGGCGTACCGGCGAGCCGTTCTTGTAGGCGACGATCAGCGATTTGTAGTCGCTCGCGTTCCTGATCTGGTCGTTGGCGTTGATGGTGTAGGCGCGCATGGCGCCGTCGAAATTGCCTTTCGGCGTATTGACGTTGGCGTTGCCGAGCGTGGTGCGCAGGTCGTCGATGTTGAGGCCATAGGCGGCAAGCTTGCGGATGTCGGCCTGGATGCGCACCGCCGGCCGTTGTCCACCCGAGAGACTGACGAGGCCGACGCCGGGAAGTTGCGAGATTTTTTGCGCCAGCCGCGTGTCGACGAAGTCCTCGACGTCGGTCAGCTTCATCGTCTTCGAGGTCAGGCCGAGCGTGAGGATCGGCGCATCGGCCGGATTGACCTTGGCGTAGATCGGCGGCGCCGGAAGGTCGGCCGGAAGCAGGTTGCCGGCAGCGTTGATGGCGGCCTGAACCTCCTGTTCGGCGACGTCGAGCGAAATCGTCAGGCCGAATTGCAGGGTGATGACGGAGGCGCCGGCCGAACTGATCGAACTCATCTGGTTGAGGTTCGGCATCTGCCCGAACTGGACTTCCAGCGGCGCGGTGACGGAAGAGGTCATCACGTCCGGGCTCGCGCCCGGATAGAAGGTCTGGACCTGAATGGTCGGATAGTCGACTTCAGGAAGGGCTGCGACCGGCAGGAAGCGGAACGCCAGCAAGCCCGAAAGCATGATGGCGATCATCAGAAGCGTGGTTGCGACCGGTCGTAGGATGAACGGTTGCGAAGGGCTCATTGCTGTTGTCCGCCGTCGGAGCGCCGTTTTTTGCCACCGCCGGATTTGCTCGGGTCGGCCGCCGGCTGCCCCGGATTGGCTTGAACCGGAACGTTCTCCGACCGAATGATGATCTTGGCGCCGTCGCGAAGCTTGTCGGCGCCGTCGATCACGATGCGGTCGCCTTGCGCAAGACCGGACAGGATCTCGACGCGGTCGCCGTCGGTGACGCCAAGCTTGACCGGCCGAACCGATACCGTGCTGTCGGCATTGACGAGATAGACGAAGGTGCCCGGCGCGCCGCGCTGGATGCCCGCGGTCGACATCGTCGTCACGTCCTTATGGGTGTCGAGCAACAGGCGGATGTTGACGAACTGGTTCGGGTAAAGCAGCCGATCGTCATTGGGGAATTGCGCGCGCAGCTTGATCGTTCCGGTCGTCGGGTCGATCTGGCTGTCGAAGGTTTGCAGCGATCCGTCGGCGATCTTGCTGGCGCCGGTGCGATCGAGCGCGGTGGCGGGCAATACCGCGCCGGCCTGAAGGCGCTTGGCGATCGCCTGCAGATTGTCTTCCGGCACGGTGAACAGGACGCTGATCGGCTGCAACTGCGTGATGACGACGAGGCCATTGGTGTCGCCGGGCGTGACGTAGTTGCCCTGGTCGACCTGACGCAGGCCGACGCGGCCATCGAGCGGCGAGATGATGCGGCAATAAGCGAGGTTAACCTCGGCGGATTTCACCGAGGCCTTGTCGGCCTCGACCGTGCCCTGGTTCTGGGCGACCAGCGCAACTTGCGTATCGAGTGTCTGGCGCGGCACGGCGTTCTGCGCGGCGAGCCCCTGATATCGCGCAAGATCCACCTGCGCGCCCTTGAGCGCGGCTTCGTCGCGCGCCAGTTGGCCTCTGGCCTGCGCGAGTGTGGCTTCGTAGGGCCGCGGATCGATTTCCGCGATCAGGTCGCCTTTCTTGACTTCGATGCCTTCCGTGAAGTCAATTTTTTGCAGGTAGCCGCTGATCTGCGTGCGGACAGTCACGGTCGCAAGCGAAGTCACGGTGCCCAGCGCGTTGATGTTGATTCCGATGTCGCCCTTGCCGACGGCTTCAGGAACAATCGACATCGGCGCGGAATTGCGGCCGCGGCCGCCGTCTGGCGGCGGCGTGGCCTGCTTGGTCCACCAGACGATGCCGGCGACCACCAGCAGGATGACGATGGATGTCAGGACAAAGCGCCGCGCCGACCGCGGTTTGGCGGTCTGCGTCGAACCAAGCGAAGGTGCTTCCTGAAGATTCTTGATCGGTTGGTTCATGGACCTGCCATCAGATGAGAGGTGGTGCGCGGGGTCTTCCGCAATTAGTCGCAGGAACCGCCTCCAGGGTCCGCTGGCAACCTTATTTGACCGTTCTCGCTTATAGTTGTCGCATTAACAATCGGAAAGAATTGCACTTTTGGTTCGGATCCGACCGCGAGGCAACAGTCAAAATGTCGTTCGAACCGTTCGCATGGTTCAAAGACCAAGGCGGGCGATATCGCCCAAACTGTATATTTTTATCTGATCCGGGGGCCGCGACAAGGCCGCGCGCCCCGGCCAGCCGGGCGGGCAGGCGTGGGCAATCGACGCCATCCTGGCGCGGGCAAGGCGGTGCAGTTTCAGGCGGCGGCATCCAGGAGGCTGAACGAACCTCTGACCAGGGCTTTGCGTCCCTTTTCCGTGATGGCAGGTACCCGGCCGTCGATGCTGACGAGGCCAAGCGTGACCAGATCGCCGAGCGCCAGCCGGGTGGGGGTGGGCAACCCCGCGATGGGCATGCGAAGGGCTTTCAACGCTTCCCATTGGTCGGGTCTGAGATCGAAATCGTTCTCGTCGCTCATGCTGCCTCGATTCGAGTAGCTACCGCGTGCTGCTCTCTACGACCGGTGCGTGAATCCGATGCGACCACAATGCGTCGGCAATTGGTTTGCGCACGCAACTTTTCTTGAATCGCTCTGCGCCGGAAAATTTTGGTAACGCGATTGTCACATCTGCGTGTCAATGGACCATGTTAGCCATCGCGAATCGCGTGGCGATATGGGTTGCCCGCCTGCTCGGATGAAAACACTGAACGTAGCTGCGCCGACGAAATCACCTGGCAAGGGTAGCAGGCTGAAGGGCCTCGGCATTGTCGTCAGCATTGCTATCGCAGCGGTTGCGATTTTTGCGCTGACCCACACGCTGAAGAGCATCGACACCAAAGAAGTATTCGAGGTCATCAGACACACGGATATTTCGCTCATCGCGATCGCCGCGGGGCTGGTGATCACTTCCTACGCCAGCCTGACCTTTTACGATCTGCTGGCGTTGCGGACCATCGGCCGCACCGGCATTTCCTATCGGACCGCGGCATTGGCCAGCTTTACCAGCTACCCGATCGCGCACGGCATCGGCGCCGTTTCGCTGATCTCGCCGGTGATCCGCTACCGGGTCTATTCGTACCATGGCCTCAGCGCCTTCGAAGTCGCCAATATCTGCTTTCTGACCGGGATGACGTTCTGGCTCGGCAACCTGACCGCTCTCGGGATCGGTTTGTTCTTCGCGCCTGACGCCATCAGCCTCGTCGATTTCTTGCCGCCGAAGGTCAATCAGTGGATCGCCATGGCGCTGCTGCTGGGAGTCGTCGGTTTCCTGAGCTGGTGCTGGTTTCCGCGCAACATTGGCACCAAGCGCTGGCCTGTTCGGCTTCCTTCGGGGCCATTGGTGCTGCTGCAGATCGTGATCGGCATCTTCGATCTCGGCGCTGCGGCGCTGGCGATGTACGTGTTGATTCCGGTGGGCCCGAATATCGGGATCTTCCCGATCATGGCCGTTTTCATCGCCGCGACGCTACTGGGCTTTGCGAGCCACACCCCGGCGGGCATTGGCGTTTTCGATGCGACGTTCCTGATCGGGCTCGGCAAGGACGACAAGGAGCCGCTGGTGGCGGCGCTGTTGATGTTCCGCCTGATGTATCACTTCCTGCCCTTTATATTTGCGTTGTGCGTGTTTGGTGCCGTCGAGGGATGGCGCAGTTTGCGGTGCAGAGAAAATAAGCGGACAGAGGACCACTAGGGACTAGCGGCCGGCTCACACCGGCGAACCGAGCTTCAGTCCGACCATTCCTGCGACGATCAGCGTCAGACAGATGATCCGCACCGGATCGGTCGGCTCGCTGAAGATCACCATTCCGACGATGATGCTGCCGGCCGCGCCGATACCGGTCCAGATCGCATAGGCCGTGCCGAAGGGCAGCGAGCGAAGCGCGAACGACATCAGCGCGAAGCTTGCCAGAATGGCCACTGCGGTGGCGACCGTCGGCCAGAACCGGGTGAGGCCGTCGGAATATTTCAGTCCGAAAGCCCAGGCGATCTCGAACAGACCCGCCGCGAATACCGCAAGCCAGCCGGTCACAGCGACCTCGACAAAACGGCAACGCCAGATGGTGCGCCGCGAGGCGGCGTTTCGATCCCCGAAGTGATGCCGGGACCCTGGGCTGGAGCCGACATGATTCGTCCTCGTCGCGGTTGGTCGTGATCCTCCTTGCGATGTTCGCGCGACATGCATGTGACAGCGAAAACCAATTAGGGGTTCAAACATCCTTCTCGCCACTGCATTCGAAGCCGTTGTCGCAAAACTGAAGCGAGCGCGCGGTATTCTGGTCGAATTGTTGATTCGAGGTTCGGATGAACAGCCAGCTCATCGCAGATGCCGTTCACGACAGCAAAAGCGTTGTCGAGGCGACGATCTGGGCCCGGCTGTATGCGTTCTGGCTCCGTCGCCTGGTCTATACCCAGATCTGGGAAGACCCGGTCGCCGATCTTGCGGCGCTTCGTTTAGCCATAGGTTCCACCATCGTCACGATCTCTTCGGGTGGATGCAACGCGCTGTCCTATCTGATGGCGCAGCCGGCGCAGGTCTATGCGGTCGACCTCAACGGCGCGCATCTTGCACTGCTCAAGCTCAAGCTGGCGGGCTTGCGCGCCTTTTCCAACTATTCGGATTTCTGGCAATTCTTCGGAGAAGCCAGTTCGCCGGCCAATTCAGATCTCTACCGCGACCGGCTGCGGCCACTGCTGGATGCGCAGGCGCGAAACTATTGGGACAAGCGAACCACCACCGGCCGTTCGCGCCACGCCTATTTCACCGATGGATTCTACCGCCACGGCATGCTCGGCCGGTTCATCGGCTTTGCGCATTTTGTCGCGAAATTGTCGGGGATCGATCCTGCGATACTTTTGAATGGCAGGCCGGATGCGCCCGCGCGGATTGAAGCGCTGGAGCGGCTGGATCGCGTCTGTCATTCGTGGTTTGCCCGTTTGATCACGGCAACGCCCGCGCTCCTGTTCAGCCTCGGCATCCCGCCGCGGCAGCGCGCGTTATTGGGCGGTGGCGCCCCCTTGAACGACGTACTCCACAAACGCCTGTTGTGTCTGATCGACGGTCATCCGAACGAAACCAATTATTTCGCCTGGCAGGCATTGCATCGCGCCTATATCGGTCCGGGAGATCGGTGCTTGCCGCCTTATCTTCAGCGCCGCCAATACGAGCGCATGCGCAACGGCGCGGGCCTGATCATTCCGCATCACGCCAGTCTCAAACAATTTCTCGATAGCCTGCCGGCGCGCGAGGTCGATGCCGTCATCCTTCTGGACTCGCAGGACTGGATGGCCGCCGACGAAATTCGCAAGCTTTGGACTGCGATCGATCGCGCGGGCTCCGACAACGTCCACGTGATCTTCCGCACCGCCGGGGAGGCATCGCCGATCGAAGGTGAGGAGCTCGCATCGCTGCGGCGGACGTGGCAGCGCGACGATGAACGAAGCGCGGTCGGATTTGCGCTGGATCGCTCAGGTATCTACGGCGGCTTCCACTGCTACGGCCGGCGCTGAGCGCAGCGATCACGCGGCCTTGACGCTGGCCGGTGCGATCAGCGAAGCGGCGACCGCGCCTGCGGCTTCCACATACGCGGGATCACGGTGAACGAGCATTACCGAGGCCGCGCCATCGAGTAGCACGACGATGCTTCGAGCCACCGCTTGCGCGTTAGCGGCGCCGTCGCGGGCGAGTGCCTCCGCAAGCCAGGCCTCGAAACGTTTCTTGTGCGCGGCGCCGACCTTGAGCGCCGGATGTCCCGGCGTACTCGCCAACTCGGCAGCGGTACGCAGAAAACCGCAACCCTTCCATTTCATCGTATTGGTCGCGCGCGCGAATTCGGCAAACAGTCCGCGGACCTTGTCGGCAGCGGATCCCGGCGTTTCCTCGAACCAGCGCGCATAAAGACTGAGCGTCGGCTGGTCGCGCGACTCCAGATAGGCGGCGATCAATTCGTCCTTGCTGCGGAAGTGGTAGTACAGCGTCTTCTTGGTGACGCCGGCCTTTTCGGCAATGGCATCGACGCTCGCGGCGCGAATGCCCTCATCGTAAAACAGGCGGGCGGCGGCTGCGACGATACGGTCGCGCGTTTGATCCGAATTCATGGGCATTCGCTGATGTATACTGTCTAGTGAGTGTATCAAAATCCGACGTGGAATTACCTGTTGCTTCCGTCAAACAAAATCAAGAGACCAAGATGTCGGAATTGGTACTTTGCGAAACCCGCAACGCGGTGGCGATCCTCACACTGAACCGGCCGGAAAAGCTCAACGCGCTGAATTACGCGCTCGTTGACCGGATCAAGGAACGGTTAGATGCAATCGAGGGCGATTCCAGCGTTCGGGCCGTGATCCTGACCGGGGCAGGCGAGCGGGCGTTTTCCGCCGGCGCCGATATCACGGAGTTCTCACAGACGCTGCGGGAGGGGCCGGATGCCGCGGTCAGGGCCTTCGTCCGCAGGGGACAATCGATGACGGCGCGCATCGAATCCTTCCCAAAGCCCGTCATCGTTGCCGTGAATGGAATTGCGTTCGGCGGCGGCTGCGAAATCACCGAAGCCGCGCATCTGGCGGTCGCCAGCGAACAGGCGAGCTTCGCCAAGCCGGAAATCAATATCGGCATTCCGCCGACCTTCGGCGGCACGCAGCGGCTGCCCCGTCTGGCCGGCCGCAAGCGCGCGCTCGAATTGTTGCTGACGGGGGATACCTTTTCGGCCCGGCATGCCCTGGAGATCGGCCTCGTCAACCGCATCGTGGCGCACGAGGACCTTTTGCCGTCAGCGCTGGAACTGGCCGGCCGTATCCTGCGGCATTCGCCGCTGGCGGCTGCGCGCATTCTCACCGCGGTCACACGCGGGTTGAACGCGACGATCGGTGAGGGGCTGGAAATCGAGAGCGAGCAATTCGCGCGCATGGCACCGACCCGTGACACGCGCGAAGCCCTCGATGCCTGGCTCGTTCGGCGTTCGCCGAACTATCAGGCCAGATAGCCTGGAAGAGGCGCGGCCACGAATTGCGGCGCGCTTGCTTCTCACTCCGCGAGACTGGAATAGGGCGTCGCCGGTACCTGGGCCTCGATCGCCTTTTCGTCCTGCACGATTTTCGGCTTGCGCAGCCAGACGTAGATCTGGGCGGCGAGCAGCACGACGCATATCAAGAGGAAGAACGCGCTGATCGGGCGCTCGATGAAGGTCATCAGATCGCCGCGCGAGATCAAAAGACTGCGGCGGAAGTTTTCCTCGAACCGCGGCCCCAGCACGAAGCCGAGCAGGATCGGAGCGGGGTGGAAATCCAGCCGCAGCAGGATGTATCCGACAATACCGATCACCAGCGTCTCGCCGACCTGGAACATGTCGTTGCTGGCGGCATAGACGCCGATGCAGACGAAGAACATCGCGCTCGGATAGAGGTAACGGTAGGGAATGCTGAGCAGCTTCACCCACAGGCCGATCATCGGCACGTTGAGAACAACCAGCAGGATGTTGCCGATCCAGAAGCTCGCGATCAGGCCCCAGAAGATGTCGGCGTGCTGGGTGATGAGCTGCGGTCCCGGCACGATGCCGTGAATGATCAGTGCGCCCAACAGCAGCGCCATCACGGTGTCGCCGGGGATGCCGAGACTCATGGTCGGAATGAAGTCACCCTGCACCGAGGAATGCGTCGAAGCTTCGGGGCAGGCGACGCCTTCGATCGCGCCGCGTCCGAAGCGCTCCGGTGTCTTCGAGATCTTCTTTTCGGTGGCGTAGGAGACGAACGAGGCAATCGTCGGCCCCGTGCCCGGGATCAGCGCGCAAAGGCTGCCGATCAGCGTGCCGCGGATCATCGGGAAGAACGCCTTCTTGAGGTCGGCCTTCGACGGGAACATGTCGGAAAGGCCGACCTTGGCGTAGCGCATGTCCACGGTTTCGGTGTTGTTGATGCTGTTCATGAACTCGGCGACGCCGAACATGCCGAGCGCGAGCGCAACGATCTCGATGCCGTCGAACAGTTCAGTGATGCCGAAGGTGAAGCGCGGCTGGCCGGTCTCGATATCGGACCCGACGATGCCGACCAAGAGGCCGAACACCGTCATGGCGATACCCTTGAGCGGGGAGCCCTTGGCGAGCGTCGACCCTGCGAGCAGGCCCACCAGCATCAGCGAGCACACTTCGGCCGGGCCGAATTCCAGCGCCATCTTCACCAAAAACGGCGCCAGGAAAATCATCTCGGTGATGCCGAAGGAAGCGCCGACAAAGGAGGCGATGACGGTGATGCCGAGCGCGGTGCCGCCTTTGCCTTGTTTGGTCAGCGGAAAGCCGTCCAGACAGGTGACGGCGTGTGGCGGATGACATGGCAGGTTGAGCAGGATCGAACAGATCGCTCCGCCATATTGGGCGCCGTAATACACACCCGACAGCATCAGGATCGCCGGGACCGGATGGATGCCAAAGGTAAGCGGCAGCAGGATCGAGATGGTGGCGACCGGGCCCATGCCCGGCAGCACGCCGACCAGATTGCCGACCAGCACGCCGAGGAAACAATACATCAGGTTGTGCGGCTCGAGCGCGACGCCAAAGCCGTACCATAGATCGGTAAGCGCGGTCGAAATCACAGGTTCACTCCGCGCAGCAACGGGAAGGGAATGTTCAGGAGATAGTGGAACAGCAGCACGCCAAACACGGTGACGCCCAGGGCAAGGACAAGTGACGATTTATACGTCGCCGTCTTGTCGCCGAGCGCGCTCACGAACACGCAGGCGAACACCGCCGGGATCATCCCGCCATAATATCCGAGGACGATGAACAGAACGGGGCCTGCGAGAATGCAGAACCATCCGAACCATTGCGGGTTGTCGGGCAGGAATTTGCTGTCGTCGGGCTCTGAGGACAAAAGGGCGGTGCCGGCAATCAGGATGCCGATGAAGGCAAGCACGATGCCGAGCACGACCGGCATGAAGCCGGGGCCCATTCTGGCGAGGCTGCCGAATTTGTAGCCGGATCCCGTCACCGCCGCGCCGATCCCGAGCAACATCATCAGGCCGCCGGCATAATAATCCCGTTTCCAGGTAAACTTTCCCGACAACAGCTTCTCTCCCAAACCTTATTTGGCCGCGACCCTACCCGCAGCAGCCAGACCTGTCGATATGGCCACGTTTCACGTTTCCAGAGGGGAAGGAACCGACATTCGTCTAACAGACTAGACCAGTTTATCGAGCGATAAAAACGACAAAATAGCGCAGGCCAGCGGGCCGGTCCTTGCCGATATCGCGGCGCGGTATCGCCGCGGCGCTTTCGAGCGGCGAGCATGTTTTGAGCAGGCTTTCGCCAAGGCCGTCTGATTGCGGTCGATCGGCCTATGCCGGGGTAGCAAAAGGCCATAGAAATCGGCTATCGAAGAGAAAGAATCCCTCAGAATGCGTCATTACGGGTGTCTTGAATGAGCCAACTGATCGTCCACGCCGGAGACTTCACCTTCCAGGCCCGCTTTGAAGAACAGTTGGCGCCCAAAACCTGTGCGGCCTTCCGCAAGGCCATGCCGTTCAACAGCGAATTCGTCCATGTGCGCTGGAGCGGCGAGGGGGTCTGGATGCCGCTCGGCGATCTCGACTTTGGCGTCGGCTATGAGAACCACACGAGCTATCCGGCCCCGGGCCAGATGATCCTTTATCCCGGCGGCATCAGCGAGACCGAGATTTTGCTCGCCTATGGCGGCGTGCATTTTGCCAGCAAAATGGGCCAGCTTGCCGGCAATCACTTCATCACCCTGACGTCGGGTCTTGAGAACCTGTACACGCTCGGCAGGACGGTGCTCTACAAAGGCGCGCAAAAGGTTCGCATCGAGGAAGCCTGAAATGGCCGGGGGCGGGTATCCCAGGGACCTCCGTGGCTACGGCCGCAATCCGCCTCATCCGCATTGGCCCGGAAATGCCCGCATTGCCGTGCAGTTCGTGCTGAATTTCGAAGAAGGCGGCGAGAACAACATCCTGCACGGCGATCGAGCTTCGGAGGCGTTTCTGTCGGACGTGCTCGGCGCACAGCCATGGCCGGGGCAACGCCACGCCAACATCGAATCGATGTTCGAATACGGCTCGCGCGCGGGCTTCTGGCGGCTGTGGCGGATTTTCACGGAGCGAAAACTGCCGGTCACGGTGTTCGGCGTGGCCACCGCCTTGAAGCGAAACCCGGAAGTGGTCGCCGCGATGAAGGAGGCGGACTGGGACATTGCCAGCCACAGCCTGAAATGGGTCGAGCACAAGGACATGTCGGAGGCGGAGGAGCGGGTCGAGATCGCCGACGCCATCCGCATGCATACCGAAGTGACCGGGGAGCGTCCGCTCGGCTGGTACACCGGCCGCACCTCGATCAACACCGTTCGCCTGGTGATGGAAGCCGGAGGATTTCTTTATTCCTGTGACTCTTACGCCGACGACCTGCCGTACTGGATCAAGGGCGCGGCCGGACCGCATCTGGTCATTCCCTATAGCCTCGATCTCAACGACATGCGCTTCGTCAACGCGCAGGGCTTCGGCAATGGCGAGCAGTTCTTCTCCTATCTCAAGGACAGTTTCGACGTGCTCTATGCCGAAGGCGAGACCTCGCCGAGAATGATGTCGATCGGCCTGCATTGCCGGCTGATCGGCCGTCCCGGCCGCGCCGCGGCGCTGATCCGGTTTCTCGATTACATCGCAAGCCACGAGCGGGTCTGGGTCCCGACCAGGCTGCAAATCGCCCAGCACTGGCACGCGAATCTTTCCCATCTGGCGGCCAATGCGCCGCAAGTAGGCTAGCCGTCATGGGCGCGACCGACGCAAGAAATGCCGCGAAGACCGCGCCGCTCGGCGAGGAAATCGTCGGCCGGATCAATCGGCTGGCGGAGATTTCGGAGACGCCCGACAATCTGACGCGCGTTTTCCTCACGCCGCAGCATCGCACCGCGGCCGATCTGATCATGAGCTGGATGCGCGAAGCCGGCATGAGCGCCAAACTCGACGCGATCGGCAATGTTTGCGGCCGCTACGAAGGCGAACGGCCGGGCCTGCCATGCCTGATGCTGGGTTCGCACTACGATACGGTACGTGACGCCGGCAAATGGGATGGCCCGCTCGGCGTGATCACGGCGATTTCCTGCGTCGCGGATTTGAACAGGCGCGGCCGCCGCTTTCCGTTTGCGATCGAAGTCGTCGCCTTTGCCGACGAGGAGGGGGTTCGCTTCGCTTCGACCTTGCTTGGCAGCCGCGCGGTGGCGGGGACCTTCAACGAGCGTGTGCTGACTTCAAAGGACAGCGCCGATATTTCGATGCGCGAGGCGATGGTCCAGTTCGGCCTCGATCCGGATCATATCGGCGCGGCGGCCAGGGTTCGTGGTGAACTGCTCGCCTATGTCGAGCTGCACATCGAGCAGGGGCCGGTACTCGAAGCCAAGAACTTGCCGGTCGGTGTCGTCAGCGCGATTGCCGGCGCGACGCGGCTCGCCGCACGCGTGACCGGCATGGCCGGTCACGCCGGGACGGTGCCGATGGAGCTGAGGCGCGACGCGCTGGCCGGTGCCGCCGAACTCATCTCCAAGATTGAACAGCTATGCCTGACCGACGGGCGCGGACTGGTCGGCACCGTCGGCTATATCCATGCTTCGCCCGGAGCGACCAATGTCATTCCCGGACAGGCCCATTTTACGATCGATCTGCGCGCGCCGACGGACGTGCATCGCGGTCGCGCGCTGACCGATATCTCCCGGAACCTCGAAGCGATCGCCAAGCGCCGAAATCTTGAACTGCGGCTGGACGTGACGCACGAGAACCGCACCGTGCCCTGCGCGCCATGGCTGAAGACGCAGATTGCGGAGGCGGTCGCCGCCGAAGGCTATCCCGTCTTTGAGCTTCCAAGCGGCGCGGGCCACGACGGCATGGCGATGGTCGACATTGCCGACGTCGCCATGGTGTTCGTGCGCTGCCGCGGCGGCATCAGCCACCATCCCGACGAACATGTTGAGCTGGCCGATGCCGACGCCGGCGCGCGGGTGTTGCTGCGCGTGATCGAGAATTTTCGCCCCAACAGCTAGAAGTAGACCGCTAGCCCGCCGTTACGTCCACGACTTCCGCCCCGTCGAGCACCTGGTGCGCCTTGGCATAGTCGAGGTCGCCTTCCCAGGCGGCGACGACGACGGTGGCGACACAATTGCCGATCAGGTTGCCGAGCGCACGCGCCATGCCGATGAACCAGTCGACGGAAAGCACCAGCACCAGCCCGATCGCGGGAATGCTCGGCACCGCGTTCAGCGTGGCGGCAAGAATGACGATCGCCGAACCCGGTACGCCGTGCGCGCCCTTGGAGGTGACCAGCGAGATGCCGAGCACCAGCATCAGGTCGCCGAAGGACAGCGGGACGTTCGTCGCCTGCGCGATGAAGACCACGGCCAGCGTCAGGTAGATCGAGAACGCGTCCAGATTGAAGGAATAGCCGGTCGGAATCACAAGTCCGACCACGGAATCCTTCACGCCGAGCCGTTCAAGCTTGCGCATGATCTGCGGCAGCACCGCGTCCGATGACGCGGTTGCGAGCACGATCGTCAGCTCCTCCCGCAGGTAACTTAAGAACTTGAAAATGTTCAGCCCGCAAAACGCCATCACGGCGCCGAGCACGCCGAGAACGAAGATGGCGACGGAGACGTAGAACAAGGCGACCAGCGAGACGAGCTGCTTGAGCGAGCCGACACCGTATTTGCCGACGGTGTAGGCGACCGCGCCGAGCACGCCGAGCGGCGCGACGCGGACGATCAGTCCCATCGCGCGGAACAGCACCGTCGAGACCGCGTCGACCATGGAGGCGACCTTCTCGCCTTTTTCACCGCCGACCAGCGCGAGGCTGACGCCGAAGATGATCGCGAAGAACAGCACCTGCAACACGTCGTTGCGCGACAGCGCATCGAAGGAGGTCGTCGGGATGATATTCAGGAGGAAGGAGCCGATGCCTTCGCCTTTGAGGTTTTTCGCCCTGTCGGCATAGCTGCCGAGCGCATTGGCATCGAGGTGCGAGGTATCAATGTTCATGCCGTGGCCGGGCCCGAAGATAAAGGCGAGCAGCAGGCCGACGACCAGCGCTACCGTCGTCATCGTCTCGAAATAGATCAGCGCCTTGACGCCGACCCGACCGACCTTCTTGAGGTCGCCTGCGCCCGCGATGCCGTGAACGACGACGCAGAACACGATCGGCGCAACGATCATGGTGATCAGTTTGAGGAAGGCGTCGCTCAGGATCTTCAGGCTGATGGCGAAATCGGGCGTCGCCATCCCCAGAACGATGCCCAGGACAAGGGCCATCAGGACTTGCGCGAATAACGAGGTGTAGATCGGCTTTCGCGCGACCGGCGCCGCGGTTGTGATTGTGGCCATCGAACGTCCCCCCTTAATCGATGTCTGAAACAGGATGTGAGTGAAGCAGCAAAATCCGCGCCAGAAGCTTCAAAGCCGGTCCCGATCTCGCCGGGATGGGCGAAAAAGCCAATGTTTCAGTCCAATGGACGGCGGTCAACACGGCAACAGGCAAGCACACGAGTTGTGTTTCCGACCGCCTGAGACGAACTCGCCTGCCGAGGCTGATGACGCGTGAGGCAGGCGCGACAACGCTCAACGAATAAGCAAACAGGCGATGAAAGTCGCGCGGCGGTATCCGTCAAGCTGCCGATCCGAATCCCCAACTGGCTGAAAACAGGAAAGATTTTTTCGTGAGGTTCGGCCGAAGCGCATTGTACACAATGGCACGCGCCTTGCTTAGTTGTGCCGGAACCTTGCTTCCACGTTTTCAGAGTTCTTTTGCCTCGGGGGGCGTAACTGATGGCGGCTTCAAAGCAACTGACAGGCATCGTGCTCGCCGAACCGGAGCCGATCCAACTCGATTGGTCGGCGACCGCGCTCGTCATCATCGATATGCAGCGCGATTTCATGGAGCCCGGTGGTTTCGGCGAGACGCTCGGTAACGACGTGTCGCGGCTGGCTACCGCCGTCAAGCCGATCGCCTCAGTGCTGAAGGCCGCGCGCGACACGGGGATGCTGGTCGTTCACACCCGCGAAGGCCATTTGCCCGATTTGTCGGATGCGCCGCCGGCAAAGGTGGAGCGTGGCGCGCCGAGTTTGCGGATCGGCGATCCCGGCCCGATGGGACGCATCCTGATCCGCGGCGAGGCGGGGCACGACATCATTCCCGAACTCTATCCGCTCAAGGACGAGGTCGTCATCGACAAGCCTGGCAAGGGCGCGTTCTACGCCACCGAGCTCGGCGATATCCTGAAGAAATACGGCGTCGAAAATCTGCTGGTCTGCGGCGTCACCACAGAAGTCTGCGTCAATACGACCGTTCGCGAAGCAAACGACCGCGGCTATCGATGCGTCGTACTGTCAGACGGATGCGCTTCCTATTTTCCTGAATTCCACGAGATGGGCCTCAAGATGATCAAGGCCCAGGGTGGCATCTTCGGCTGGGTCGCAGACTCGGCTGCGGTTCTTCAAGCGATGAAATCGGAGACTTCACACGCATTAGCAGGGGCAGCAAAATGAGTACGAGCATTCTTTCAGGAAAGAGCGACTTCAAGCCGGCATTATGGACTCCCGGCGACTGGAACGCCTTCTTCGGTTTCGGCACCAACATTCTGGTCAACATGCTCGTGCTCACGGGGCTGTTGCGCTTTGTGCTGAAGATGCCGGATTCGCTGGTGTTCGGCCGTATCCTTCCGGCACTCGGCCTGATGATGTGCCTGTCGACCTTCTATTACGCTTTCCTCGCCTACCGCCTGGCGCAGAAGACCGGACGCTCCGACGTCTGCGCGCTGCCCTCCGGCGTCAGCGTACCGCACATGTTCATTGTGACCTTCGTGATCATGCTGCCGATCACGTTGAAGACCGGCGATCCGCTGAAAGGCTGGTCGGCAGGTCTGGTATGGGTGTTCTTCCAAAGCTTCATCCTGATGATCGGCGGCTTCATTGCCCCCTACATCCGCAAGATCACGCCGCGCGCGGCGCTGCTCGGCACGCTGGCCGGCGTGTCCGTGACCTTCATTTCGATGCGGCCGGCGCTTGAGATGTACATGACGCCGCAGATCGGTCTGATTTGTTTCGCGATCATTCTCGTGAGCTGGTTCGGCGGCGTGAAATACCTCAAGGGCATTCCGGCCGGACTGGTCGCGATTGCCGCCGGCATGCTGATTGCCTGGGGATCGAACCTCTTCGGTCTGGGAATTGGCGGGATGAGCGTCAAAGGCCTCGGCGATGCCTTTGCCAGTTTCGGCTTCTCGGTGCCGCTGCCCGCGGTCGGCCAGGTATTTTCCGGGTTCGAATTCCTCGGCATCATCCTGGTGACGGCTATTCCCTTCGGCATCTACGATCTCGTGGAGGCCATGGACAACGTCGAAAGCGCCGAAGCCGCGGGCGACGAATATCCGACCACGCGCGTTCTCACCGCCGACGGCGTCGTCAGCCTGATCGGTTGCCTGATGGGCAACCCCTTCATCAACGCCGTCTATATCGGCCATCCCGGCTGGAAGGCGATGGGAGGCAGGATCGGCTATTCGGCCGCGACCGGCCTCATGGTGGTCGTTCTGTCGTGGTTCGGCATCATCTCGGTGATGTTGGCGCTCGTTCCCGTGGTCGCGATTTCGCCGATCCTGCTCTACATCGGCATGCTGATCGGGGCGCAGGCGTTCCAGACCACGCCGATCAAGCATGCGCCCGCGGTCGTGGTGGCGCTGACGCCGCATCTGGCCGCGTGGGCCAAGCTTCAGGTCGATACCATGCTGGGGGCGACCGTCACGGCAGCCCAGACGGTCGGCGGGCTGGCCGGCGACAAGGTCGGCGACGTCAAGGCGGCAGCACTCGCATCATTGCCGCAACAGGGCGTGCTCTATCATGGGCTGGAGGTGATGGGCGGCGGCTCGATCATCGCAGGCCTGATCCTGGGTGCGATCGCCGTGTTCATCATCGAGCGCGATTTCGTGAAGGCCTCTGCCTTCTCGTTCGCAGGCGCGGTGCTGACCTACTTCGGCTTCATGCATGGCGAAGCGGTCGGCGTCGGCGGTGGTTTCGGTGTCACACCCAGCGTGGCACTGGCCTATGCGGTGATTGCCGCCGGCTTCTTCGCGGTCGGAAAATACGGCAGCAGCAGCGTTTCGTATATGCCGCAGCATGATATCCCAATGGCAGCGCCCGCGGAGTAATCGTGGTCTAACGCTGCGTCAGCACTGAATTGGCCTGGGGGCCACGCGGAGCAGGTGAGGTGAGAGGTTACTTGACCTCGATCTTGGCCTGCTCCGCCACTTCCTTCCAGAGTGCAATGTCCTGCTTGATGTAGTCGGCAAATTCCTGCGGAGAACTGCCGACGACCTGGATCGCCTGGCTCTCCAGCAGCGATTTCGTCTCGGGATCCTTCAACGCCTGAACAATCTCGGCGTTCAGCTTGGCGACGATGGCGGGCGGTGTTTTGGCCGGCGCCAGGATTCCGTGCCAGCCGACCGCATCGAAGCCCGGATAGCCGCTCTCGGAAATCGTCGGCACGTTGGGCGCGACCGGCGAGCGGTCCTTGCTGGTCACGGCGAGCGCCACCAGCATTCCCGAATTGACGAGTTGCAGCGCCGAGATCGGATCGGAAAACACCACCTGCACCTGACCCGCGACCAGATCGGCGACCGCGAGCGCCGTGCCGCGATAGGGAATGTGGGTCAACTTGATGCCGGCCTTGAGGTTGAATAGTTCGGTGAGCAGGTGGTTGGAGGCGCCGACACCGGTCGTGCCGTAATTCAACGCGCCGGGCTTGCTCTTGGCGAGCGTCACGAACTCCTGCAAGGTTTTGACGCCGAGCGAACGGTTCACCACCATGAGATAGGGATAGGTGCTGGTGAGTGAGACCGGCGCGAAATCTTTCACCGGGTCGTAAGGCAGTTCCTTGTAGATCGCGGGATTGATCGAGATCGGCCCGGATTGCCCGAGCAGCAGGGTGTAGCCGTCGGGATCGGCCTTGTTGACGAACTCGGTGCCAAGGATCGACGCGCTGCCGCCCCGGTTTTCCACCACGATGGTCTGGCCCGTTCGTTTGCTGACCTGTTTTGCGATCACGCGCGCGGTGGCGTCGGCGGAGCCGCCCGCGGCATAGGGCACGATCAAATGAATCGGGCGTGACGGGAAGTCATCGGCGCGCGCCGCATTCCCGAGGAGAGGGACCGCGATGGTCAACGCGAATGTTGCAACTAAAACGGCGCTCGAGCGAATGGGCATGGGGCACGGCAGTTTCTTGTTGTTGATGCTTTTGCCGCTTTAACATACGGCAAATTTTCTTATCCGGTCTACCGGACCCGTGGTTGCGCTTTTTTGTCACCCTGCGATTCTCCGCACCCTCTGGGAAGGAAACAGAATGCTGCACAAGCCTGGTATCACCGAGGGCCTTGCCCATCACATTGTTGCAACGCGATGGGAGGATGTACCGCAAGATGTGCGCCATCAGGCCAAGCGGTCGCTGGTCAATTTCTTCGCGGTCATGCTCGCGGGCTGCCGCTCCCGACCTATCGAAACAACACTGCGCTCGCTTTCCGAATTTTCCGGTGGCAAGCAGGTCGCCCTGATCGGACGCGCCGAGAAGATCGACGCGTTGAGCGCGGCCTTTCTCAATGCGGCCGGCGCCAATGTCGATGACTTCTGCGATACCCATACCGCGACCGTCATTCATCCGACCGCTCCGGTGGCCGGTGCGTTGTTCGCCTACGCGGGATTGCGACCGCTCAGCGGTGCCGATTTATTGTTGGCTTTCGTTCTCGGTAACGAGGTGCAGGATCGGATCGGGCTTGCGATCTCGCCGAGCCATTACAACAGGGGATGGCACATCACCTCGACCTGCGGGGTGTTCGGCGCGGCCACCGCGATCGGCAAGCTTGCGCGGCTCGATGAACGCCAGATGGTCTGGGCGCTGGGCAATGCCGCCACGCAATCGGCCGGCCTGTGCGAATGCCTGGGAACGCCGGCGAAAAGTCTCAGCGTCGGCAACGCCGCGCGCAACGGCCTGTGGTCGGCTTTGCTGGCCGAAAAAGGATATGACGGCCCAGCGGAGCCGCTTGCCGGCGTGCAAGGCTTTTATAGCGCGCTCGCGGAGACGCCGGACTTGTCTCATATCACCGACGGTTGGGGCGATCGCTGGGAGATCATGGCGACTTCCTACAAGCCGTACCCGTGCGGCTTTGTGATTCACCCCGTGCTCGATTGCGTCCTGGACTGGCGTCGCGACCATCCCGCGGTCGATGTCACGCGTGTCGTGGTGCGCGGCAATCCGCTGCTGAGCGTTCGCGGCGACCGGCCGAATGTTTCGACCGGCCGCGAGGCGCAGGTCAGCGTGCAGCATGCGGTGGCTGCGGCCCTAATCAAGGGACAAGCGGGGCTCGACCAGTTCACCGACGCCTGCGTGAATGACCCTGAAGTATTGAAGCTGCGCGGCATGGTCGAGCTGTTGCGCGACGAAAGCTTTTCAACGGTGGCTGCGGCGGTCGAGATGACGACCGCGGACGGCAAGATCTTCAAGCTCGAACAGAAAGCCGCGCGCGGCAGTGACGCCAATCCGCTCTCCGACCGCGATCTCGAAAGCAAATTGCGCGCGGCGGCGTTGCTGTCGAATCCACGCTATGAGGCCACGCCCTTGATCGATGCGATCTGGAACGTCGAGGCGAGCGCCGATGTCTCGAAGTTGGTAGCGCTGACCGTGCCGGTTTAGTTCTAAGGCCGCACCGCGGGCGTCTCGACCGGCATGCCGCGCGCGCGCGTCATCAGATAGAGCTCCAGCTCGACCAGCTCCGGCGCGCCGAAATTGTAATTCTGTGCTCGCATCCCGTTGATGCAGTTGCGCAGGCGTCGTTGCAGCGATCCCAGCGTCTGCCATTCGAGCCGGTACATCGGGTAGCCGTTGGCCATGGCCTGCGTGACCGCAGAGCCCGCAAGATGCTTGTCCCAGTTATCGTCGTGGCAGTTGGTGCAGCCGAGGTTGAGCTGCCCCTGCCGGTGCATGAAGAAGTCGCGCCCTTTGGTGACGAACGGTTCGAGTTCGGGCGCGGGATCGGGCGCCACCGGAAGCCCGCGCGACTGCTCGGCGACGTAGGCCGCGAGCGCAAGCAGGTCGTGCTTCTCGTAAGGCAGCGGCTCTGCTTCCTGGTGACGCACGCGGCACAGATTGACGCGCTGTTCGAGATTGACGGGACGCCCGAGCGGCTTGTCGTAGGCCGGATAGCGCGCCGCGACGCCTTTCATGCTGCTGGAGGCGTCGCCATGACAATCGGCGCAGGCCTTGCCGGCGGCGCCTTGCTTTTGCTTCCACAGCGTTTCGCCGTCGAGCACCCAGAGCATTCCTGGGTTGGACGTCCGGTCGTCCTGCATCGCCCTGGTTTCCGGCGCCATGAAGCTGTAGCCGGACCGGCGCTCTCCTTGCGGGATTTCAGTCGCGATCAAGGGACGGGCGACAATGCCGGCTGCAATCAGCAGCGACGCCAGCACTATCGTCGCTGCGAATTTCATTCGACGGTGATGCGGGCGGATGCGGTCTCGGAAAAGCCGTTGTCGCCGATCCATTCGAAGTCGAATTTTCCGCTTTTCGTTGCCACCGTGAAAAACGAGAAGAACGGGTTGGCGGCGGTTGCCGGAAAAAGATCGGCGCGGAAAATCTCCTCGCCCTCAAAGTGGCAGGTGAAGCTCGTGATGATATCGCGCGGCACGACTGCGCCTGTAGTGGTGTGGCGATAGCCCGTTTCCATGATGTGCGACATCAGCGTCTTGATTTCGATGACGTCGCCGTTTTTGGCTTTCTTCGGAACGTTGATCAGGGCGGCGGCCATTACATCACCTCCTCGGTGCAGGCGGCCAGGGTCACCACGACTTCCGTCGTGGTCGACCAGAACGAGCCGTCCGAAAGTTTTGCAATGGCGATGATCTTCTGGCTGTCGGCCAGCCGCACGCGGGTCGAAACCTGGGCGCGGCCGGCGCGCGGGGTGAGGTAGAAGTTTCCGAGATTGGGCTGCGGGTTCTTCTCGTTGAAGACATGGATGCTCTTGACGTAATCCTTGTCAGTCATCGGGCTCGTCACGCTCACCACCATCGGCACGCTGTTGCCGTTCTCGACCAGCGGCGGAATGTCGAGTTTGACCTTTCCGGTCTGCACATTGGCGCCGCCGGTCACGGTGCGGATCGCGCTCGCCATCGTCTCGGGTGTCGCTGCGACCGGCCGCACGCTGACGGCAAGCGGGAACGCGCCGACCGCGGCGGCGCTGCCGGCCAGCTTCAGAAAGCGGCGGCGCGTGGAGCTGGGTTGTCTTGGCATCCTGCTTGGCATCCCTGAAGTCGCCTTCCTATTCGCGTAGCGTTGCCAGATACGCCACAATATCTTCAATCTGCTCGGCCGACAGGATCGGTTTGTCGCGCCAGTTGGGCGCGACGCGATCCAGCCCGTCAAGGCGATAATAAGACGGCATGATCGTCGCGGGGTTAAGACGGGAGGCGTCGACCAGCCGAAGCCTGAGTTGAGCTGCCGACCAGCGGCCGCCGGAGCCTGCGAGGTTCGGCGCGAGATCGCCCTGGAACTTTTCTTCCGGGAACGGACCGCTGTGGCACAGGATGCAGGTATTGGTGCGCTCCAGTACGAGTGTGCGGCCACGCGTGGCGTCACCGGGCGCACCGGTCAGCGATTCCGCGATGGCGTCGCCGTTGACCGTATAAGGCCGTAGTTCCTCTGCACCGGCTGGGCAGGGCAGCGCCAGCAGCGCGACTGCGAGACCGCCTTCGACAAGAGAACTGGCCAGCCTACCCAAAGGTTTCCACCGTAATTGTCTTGAACCAGGCCTGTGCCTGATCCGCTTCGCGCTGGCGAAGCTCGCTTTGCGCATGGACGGGGCTTGTGAAGCCGGAGCCCATCACTTCGACAAAAATGTCGTCCCGCGGCTGGTAATTGCCAGCCTGCGAAAAAGCATAGCCGGTAGTCACGATGTTGTAGCAGGTGCCTTCGATCGTCGGCCTTTCCGGCGGTGAACCGGCGATCAGGCTCGCCACCACGGCGGCGCAGGCCTTAGCCTCTGAGGCTGCGGCAGATGCGGATTTCGGAGCGTTGCCGCCGATCACCGCGTCGCCGATGACGTGGATATTGGGCACGAGCTTCGAGGCAAAGGTCGCCGCATCGATCGGACACCAGCCGGTCTTGTCGGCTGCGCCGGCGAGGTTCGCGATATTGCCCGCTTTTTGCGGCGGGATCACATTGGCGACCTGCGCGTCGTGATTGCCGAAATCGGTGACCAGCGTGTTGGTGGCGGTTTCGACCGAAACGACGCGGCCGCCTTGCGACAATGGAATGCGTTCGATCATGCCGGGATAGAATTCCTTCCAGGCCTTCTCGAACAGCCGTTGCTGCGAAAAGGTGTCCTTGGCGTCAAGGATCAGAATCTTGGAGCGTGGCTTACGCGCTTTAAGATAATGCGCGATCAGGCTGGCTCGCTCATACGGCGCGGGCGGGCACCGGTATGGAGTGGCGGGCACCGCGAGCACCACCGTGCCACCATCCTCCATCGCCTCCAGTTGACGGCGCAGCAACAGCGTCTGTTCGCCGGCCTTCCAGGCGTGGGGCATTTTTGCCGTGGCGGCTTCGTCGTATCCCGGCAGGGCATCGAAGCGCATATCGATGCCAGGGGCGAGCACCAGCCGGTCGTAGGGCAGCGATGTTCCATCGGCGAGGCCAACAGTTCGCGCTTGCGGATCGACTTTGGTGGCGGCCTGCGCGACGATGCTCACGCCGTTGGCGGCGATCTTTTCATATCCGAATTGCTGCGCCTCGATGTCGCGCAGTCCTGCGATCACTTCATTGCTGAAAGGGCAGGCGGTGAAGACCCGGTTCGGTTCGACCAGCGTCACTTGCAGTTTGGGATTGATCTTGCGCAAGGCGCGCGCGCAGCTGGCGCCGCCAAAGCCGCCGCCGATCACGACCACGCGCGGGCTTGATTGTGCGTAAGACGGGCAGGGAAGGGCAAACGACGTCGTTGCCGCCGCGATGCCGCGAAGGACATTTCTTCGCGTCGTCGTGCCGCGCAACGCGTCCATCAGAACTTTCCGGGAAAAGAAGCGGCGGCCTTTAATGAAGGCCGCCGCGTTCCGAGCATCTTAGGCAAAGGTGATGTTCTGATCCCGCAGCGGCACCGACCGAATTCGTTTTCCGGTGGCTGCGAAGTAGGCGTTGAGTACGGCAGGCGCGGCCACACAAATGGTCGGCTCGCCGACGCCGCCCCAGGTCGTTCCACCGCTCGGCATGATGATGGATTCGACCTTGGGCATTTCGGAAATCCGCATCGAATTGTAGGTGTCGAAATTTGCCTGTTCGATGCGGCCATTCTTCACTGTGCATCCGCCATAGAACAGGCCCGAAAGTCCGTAGACAAACGAGCCGGCGACCTGGCGGTCGATCTGCGAGGGATTGACGGCATAGGCGGGGTCGGTGGCACCAATGATGCGGTGAACCTTGATCTTGTTGCCGTCGGTGACCGAGATTTCCGCCGCGCCCGCGACGTAGCTGCCGAATCCCATGAAGTGGGAAAGACCGCGATAGACGCCTTTCGGCGCCGGCGTTCCCCAGCCGATTTTCTCGGCAACCGCATTGAGCACGGCCAGGTGCTTCGGGTTCTTGGCCATCAGCTTGCGGCGGAATTCGAGCGGATCCTGGCCAACCAAGTTCGCAAGCTCATCCATGAAGCATTCGACATAGATGGCGTTGTGGTTGACGTTGACGCCGCGCCAGAAGCCCGGCGGGACGTGCGGATTGCGCATCGAATGTTCGATCAGCAGGTTCGGAATCGTATAACCGAACGCGGCCTCGCCGTTGGGGTTCAGGCCCTGGAATGTAACCGGGTCCTTGCCGTTGACCATTGCCTCTGGCCGCAGGCTGGCCAGGATCGACTGGCCGGAGATCCGCATATGCAGCGCGGTGAGGTTGTTGTCGGCGTCGAAGCCCGCGGTCATCTTGCACTGGGTGACCGGGTGGTAGGCGCCATGCTGCATGTCTTCTTCGCGCGACCACAATAGCTTGATCGGCGTGCCCGGCATCTGCTTGGCGATGGCAACCGCGTGCCGCACATAGTCGGTGTTGCCGCGGCGTCCGAAACCGCCGCCGAGCATATGCTTGTAGACATCGCATTTCTCGGATGGCAAGCCGGAGACTTCCACCGTCGCGGCAAAAGCAGCTTCGCCGTTTTGGGTGCCGCACCAGACCTCGCACTTGTCCGGCGTATAGAGCGCGGTGGCGTTCAAGGGCTCCATGGTGGCGTGGTTCTGGTAGGGATAGTTGTAGACCGCCTCGAATTTCTTGGCGGCGCCGGCAAGCGCTGCTTTGGCGTCGCCGTTTTCGTTGCCGACAAAGGCCGGTTGCGACGGGTCCAAACCTTCTTCAAGCCACTTGGCGATCGACTCGCTGGAAACGTTGCCGTTCTTGCCTTCGTCCCAGACGATTGGCATGGCGTCGAGCGCAGTCTTGGCGTGCCACCACGTATCGGCGACGACGGCGACTGCGTCTTCGCCGACCTTCACCACCTTCTTCACGCCTTTCATATTGGCGATCTTGGCTTCGTCGTAGCTCTTCACCTTGCCGCCAAATACGGGGCATTGCTTGATCGCGGCATTGAGCATGCCCGGCAATTTGACGTCGATGCCGTACATCATCTTGCCGGTGGTCTTGTCGGCGGTATCGAGCCGCTTGAGAGGCTTGCCGATGATCTTCCAGTCCTTCGGATCCTTCAGCTTGACGTCGGCCGGCGGCGTCAGCTTGGCGGCTGCTTCGGCAACCTTGCCGAACGTCGTTGTTTTTCCCGACGGCGTATGGGTGATGACGCTGTTGGCGGCGGTGCATTCGGACGCCGGCACCTTCCACTCGTTCGCGGCCGCTTCGATCAGCATGACGCGCGCGGTGGCGCCGCCCTTGCGGACATAGTCCGTCGAGGCGCGGATGCCACGGCTGCCGCCGGTCGAGAAATCGCCCCAGGCACGCTTGCGAGCGACGCTCTGGCCGGGGGTGGGATATTCGGTCGTAACCTTCGACCAGTCGCATTCCAGTTCTTCGGCGACGAGCTGGGCGAGGCCGGTGAGCGAGCCCTGGCCCATTTCGGACCGGGCAATGCGAACCACGACGGTGTCGTCGGGCCGGATCACGACCCAGGCACCGAGTTCAGGCGAACCGTCGGCGGCGCGCACCACGGCGGGGCCGCCAAACGGAATGTCGAGACCAAGCGCCAGGCCGGAGCCGAGCGCGGCGCTGCCGATGACGAAAGCGCGACGATTGAGGCGGGGCATGTGATTCATGATGTCCTCCTCAAGCGTTCGCAGCGGCGTGAATCGCTTCACGCACTTGCTGGAAGGTGCCGCAGCGGCAGATATTGGTGATGGCGTCGTTGATGTCCTGGTCGGTAGGCTTTGGCGTGTCCTTCAGGAGCGCGGTGACCGCCATGATCATGCCGCTCTGGCAATAGCCGCATTGGGGAACGTCGGCGTTGATCCAGGCCTGCTGCACCTTGTGCAGGACGCCGTTGGTCGCCAGTCCCTCGATCGTGGTGATCTGCTTGCCGGCGACCTCGCCGACGGTGACGCCGCAGGAGCGCATCGCGACTCCGTCGACGTGAACCGTGCAGGCGCCGCATTGTGCAATGCCGCAACCGTATTTCGTGCCGGTCAGGCCGACGTTTTCCCGGATTGCCCAAAGCAGCGGCGTTTCCGGCTCGACGTCGACGTTCATTGATTTTCCGTTAATTGTGAGGTTTGCCATCGCGATCCCCTGGTTCATCAGCTCAATCCATCGAGAGAGCTTCGCCGCCGAACTTGGCCCGGAATCTGAGGCAGTTCAAATCAATATTCCGCGGGGGAGCCATGGAATATCTGCGTGGGAGCCATGGAATAACGGGGCTTGGGAGGCCCTGTATTTTGCGCTATTGCCGCGGCTCAATCCGCCTGTCTTCGCGGCACCAGCTTACCTCGATAGAGCGGATTCTCGATCACTGAACGTACTGAAGCTCAAGGAAATCACATATGCGCATGGTTGTTTTGCCCGGTGACGGGATCGGACCCGAGATCACGAGTGCAACAACCAGGGTGCTGCGCGCCGCCTCCGAGCATTTTCAGCTCGGCGTTGCGATCGAGGAGCATCCGGTCGGCCATGAGAGCCTGAAGAAATTCGGCACCACGGTTCAGCCCGGTCTTTTGGAGACGGTGCGCGCCGCGGACGGCCTGATCCTCGGTCCGACTGCCACCTTCGATTTCAAGAACGAACAAAGCGGCGAGATCAATCCGTCGAAGTATTTTCGCAAAAACCTCGATCTGTTTGCCAATGTGCGCCCCGCACGAACCTATCCCGGATTGCGCAATCCGCTCGGCGATTTCGATCTCGTGGTGGTGCGGGAAAACACCGAGGGCTTTTACGCCGACCGCAACATGGAGCAGGGCAACGGCGAAGTTCTCGTCACGCCGGATGTCGTGATTTCGCTCCGGCGAATTACACGACTTTGTTGCGAGCGGATCGCGAGGTCCGCCTGCCAGCTGGCGATGCGGCGCAAGAAGCATTTGACCGTCGTCCACAAGGCCAACGTGCTCAAGATCGGCGACGGCATGTTCCTCGATATCTGCCGCGAAACCGCGCGTGGCTTTCCCGGGCTCGAGATCGACGAGATCCTGGTCGATGCCATGATGGCGCATGTGGTGCGTAACCCGAACCGCTTCGACGTCATCGTCTCGACCAACATGTTCGGCGATATCCTCTCGGACCTGACGGCCGAACTCTCCGGCAGCCTCGGCCTTGGCGGCTCACTCAATGTCGGGGAGGGCCATGCCATGGCGCAGGCGGCGCACGGCTCGGCGCCCGATATCGCCAGCCAGGACGTCGCCAATCCGTTCTCGCTCGTGCTCTCGATGGCGCTGCTGTTGGCCTGGCATGGCGAGCGGACAGGCGCCGCGCGCTTCGGCGAAGCGGCCTCGGCCATCGAAGGCGCGGTGGCGGAAGCGATCAAGACCGGTCGCGCGACCAGGGATGTCGGCGGCAAGCTCGGGACGACAGCGACCGGAGAGGCGGTCGTTGAAATTCTCACCGCGCGCGGCTAGCAGACGACACGTGAAGGTCAATCCGGCCTGGTTGAGGCTTATCTCGGAATACGGTGGTGCCGCTAGGCGCTTGAGGCCAGCGACACGACGGCAAGGTCGTTTGCGCGCGAAATATGCGCAGAAATCAGCGGGTTCAGCAGATTGGCATGGGTTAGTGGCAGCATGTGGCCGGCCGCCGGAAAATGACGCGCTTCCGCACCCTCTATCAGCGAGGCAAGCCGGCTGGCAATGCGCTGGGTCATGTAAGGCGATAAGCCGCCCGAAAGCAGCAGTGTCGGCACCCCGATTGCGGCCGCGGCAGACAAGACATTCTGTTCCGCAAGCACGGCGGCGAAGTCATAGGCTACCTTCTCGATGCAACCCATCATGCGGAGCCTAGCCTCATTGGAGAGCTGCTCGGCAGGTCCTGATCCATTCCAATACGAAGTGAAGCGGTCGACCGCCTCCAGGCACATTCCGTCCCAGAGATCGGCGAAGACCTTGTGAGCCAATTGCGCGAACAGATCGTAGAGGCGTCTGTCCGCAGGGTTTTCCCTAAGCAGCGTCGGAAGCACCGGTTCAATCAATGTCAGGCTACGAACGCGGCCGGCGAACCGTGAGGTTGTTGCGATCTTGAAGGCGATCGCGCCGCCGTAGGAATGGCCGACCAGATGGAGCGGTCCTTCGGTGCTTTCGATGGCAGCGCCGAGATGTTCAACTTCCTCAGCGAGTGTCAGCGGCGGGTTCACCGGGGCCGGCCCGCTGCCATAACCGGAGATGTCGGGAGCAACGACCCGACAGGAGGAGCCGAGTTCAGCGCTCAGCTTTGTCCATTGACGGCCTGAGCCAAGCGAGCAATGCAGAGCAATGACAGTTCCGCTCGGATGCCGAGTATTCCAAATGGTCATCGGATCATTCCCAATTGTGCTTCGGCCTTCGCAAGGTGCCGATTCAGATGCCCTGTTTTTCAATTCAAATTGACTTCTCGCCGCTCCGGGCCTTTAGAAGCCCGGAGCCGGCCTGCCGCACTCGTCGCAAACGGCATTACTTGCGGCTGATAACAACCTCGAGATATTCGCTGGGTACGACCATGGTGGCGTCGCCCGATTTGTTCATGCGCACGATCAGGGCGTACAGGTCGTTATGAAGATCCTGTTGAGCGGCAGCCCCGAGCGCAGCAAAGGCTTTCAGCACGGGCCCGTAATAGGTCTTGAAGACTTCCAGGAAATGTTCGGGCGACTTGTAGCGGAAGTTGAACATGCGCGGCTCAGCCTTGATTGCGCTCGCCTGGCTGCCCAGCATTTCGTCGACAGCGGCACGCGTGCCCCAGAGTGCTGGCGACTTGGCGCCCGCCGGCGGCGGCAGGTATTTGCCGAGCGTCTTGAAGACCTGTCCGATAAAGCCCTCGGGCGTCCAGTTCGCCAAGCCGATCTTGCCGCCCCGCTTGCAGACGCGTGCAAGTTCAGAAGCCGCTTGCGCCTGGTTCGGCGTGAACATCACGCCGAAGGTGGAGACGACCGCATCGAAGGAGGCATCATCGAACGGCAGCGATTCCGCGTCGGCCTCTCTGAATTCGATCGACAGGCCGTCAGCCGTCGCCCGCGCGCGCCCGCATTCAAGCAGCGCGGGCACGTAATCGGTTGAGGTCACCTCGCACCATCGGCGTGCCGCCGCGAGGCTGACCATGCCGTTGCCGGCGGCTACGTCCAGAACTTTCGAGCCCGCCCGAAGGTCGAGCGCTTCGCAAAGTTGCTCTCCGACGATTTGAAGAGTAGTGCCTACGACGGCGTAGTTGCCCGAAGACCACGCCGCCTGCTGCCGGCTCTTGATGGCAGCAAGATCGGGCGTGGCGGTTTGTCGCGCAGCAGTCGTGGTCGTCATGGGTTTTCTCCTGTGAGAGATCGCAACGCGGTTATGCCGCGGTGAACCGACCATGGCGCCACGAGTACCTAAAGACTCTGAGACGAGCTTGAGTTTGTCTTCAGACGAGCTTGTTTTTTTCCTGAGCTGGTTGGGATTGCACGGTGAGATTTATCTTTGAAAATCATATACTTGATGCCGGGCGACGCGAATTGGTCTGCGCCGGCGAGAGCGTGGCGCTCGAGCCCCAGGTTTTCGACGTCCTGTTATATTTGCTCGAGCATCGAGACCGCGTCGTACGAAAGGATGAGTTGTTCGACAACGTGTGGGACGGCCGCATCGTCTCGGAGTCGACACTCACAAGCCGGATCAACGCCGCTCGCCGCGCCATCAACGATACTGGCAAGGATCAGCGGCTGCTGCGCACGGTTGCGCGCAAGGGCTTTCGTTTTGTCGGCGAAGTGACGATCGAGCAACCGGCCACAACGGCGGCGCTGTCCTCGGATCACTCTGCACATCGAGACGGCAAGCCGCCACGCTTGGCGCTGCCGGTGCTCGACCGTGCCGCTATCGCTGTCCTGCCGTTTTCCAATCTCAGCGGCGAGCCCGAACAGGAGTATTTTTCCGACGGCATCAGCGAAGACATCATCACCGCACTTTCGAAATTGCGATGGTTCTATGTCATCGCGCGCAACTCCTCTTTTGTATACAAGGGCAAGTCCGTTCATCTCCAGCAGATCGCCGACGAGCTCGGCGTTGCTTACGTCATCCAAGGCAGCGTGCGGAAAGACGGCGAGCGCGTGCGGATCACCGCTCAGCTCAACGAAGTCGCGACCGGCAGCCACATCTGGGCCGAGCGGTATGACCGCGATCTGGCCGATGTTTTCGCCGTGCAGGACGAGATTACCGAGTCGATTGTCGCCGCGATCGAACCACAGTTATACGCCGCAGAGAACTTCAAGGCGCAACGCAAGGCGCCTGACAGTATGGATGCATGGGACCTTGTGATGCGCGCGCTGTCGCACTATTGGCGCGTCACGCGGCAGGACAACACCGTCGCTCAGGCACTCCTGGAGAAAGCCATCAAGATCGACCCGCAATATGGACAAGCGCTCGGCGTTTTGGCTGCCAGTCACACATTCGGCGCCCATATGGGGTGGGAAGACATGGCGCTGGCGATCCCGATTGCAGAGCGGGCATCTCTTGCCGCCATTCACGCCAATAGCGAGGATGCATGGGCGCATTTTGGATTGGCCGGCGTGTATCTCCACAGGCGCCGCTTTGATGATTGCCTTGCCGAATTCGAACTGGCGCTCCGGCTGAACCCCAGCTTCTCGCCTGCGCGCGGCTATTTCGGCGTCGCGCTTGCTTATTGCGGCCAGTGGGAGGAAGGCGACCGTGCTGCGCGCCATGCACTGCGCCTCAGCCCGCGGGATCCTTTCGCGGCGGTCTACTACGGCGTCGCCTCCTATTGCCAGTTCGTCGGCGGCAATTACGAGGAGGCAATCGAGCTTTCGCGCGAATCGCTGCGTCTTCGTTCCGATTTCGTCGGCGCTCATCGCGTGCTCACGGCAGCCGCCGCGATGACGAAACGGCGGGAACTGGCGGCAGCATCCCTCAAGGCCCTGCTCCACGTGCAACCGGGCTTGTCGCTGAAGTGGCTCGCCACCGAGATGCCCTTCAAATGCGAGAGAGAACGCGACCAGTATCTGGCAGCGTTCAGACTGGCTGGGCTGGAGTGAGGTCGCGCTTCGACGAGAGCACTTCACGGCGAAGTCGTGTGGTGCTGACGCCCGGACAGGTTTGGCGCCGCGATCAATCTTTTATAAATCCCGAGAAAAGCGGCGCTTGATGGACTGGTGTCCCGGTTCTGACATTTGTACTCTGTCTGGAAGCCACTGTTACGAGTGATGGCCGTTCTGATGAGAGTGCCCAGATAAGATGTGTCCCGCGCCAGCCATTCTGACCCCGCCTCCCGTCGCCGCTGAAGCGTTCAGCGATGCCGGTGCGGCCGTCAGCCGCCTCGAAGAGATCTACGAGCGCAACACCCAGTTCTTGCGAGATCGTTTCGAGGCGTATGCCAGCGGCGAGGTGCTCACGACGCGCGTGCGCGCCAACTATCCATTCGTACGCATTACGACCTTGAGCCATGCGCGCCTCGACTCGCGTCTTTCTTACGGTTTCGTCGCGAAGCCCGGCATTCATCGGACCAGCGTGACGCGACCAGACCTGTTCCGACCCTATCTCACGGAGCAGATCAGACTGTTGATCGAAAACCACGGCGTGGCGGTTGAAATAGGCGAGTCGAACGAGCCGATCCCTATTCATTTCGCCTATCGTCGCGACATCAACATCGAAGCGACAGTCTCTGCGACCGGCCAATCCGCCGTCGGCCGCCCGCTGCGGGACGTGTTCGACGTGCCTGATCTTATCGCCATCGATGATGCGATCGCCAACGGCACCCTGCAGCTGCCGCTAGACGCCCCCGAACCGCTGGCTTTGTTCACTGCTGCGCGCGTCGACTATTCGTTGCGACGGCTTTATCACTACACCGGCACCGATCCGGAGCACTTCCAGAATTTCGTGATATTCACGAACTATCAGTTCTACGTCGATGCCTTTGTGCATCTGTGCCATGAACGTATGGGTTCAGGCCAAATCGGCCCCGACGCCTTCGTTGGGCCGGGGAACGTGATCACGCGCAACGTTCGTCTTGGCGGCGGTACGATCGGGATTGCGCCCGAGCGCATACCGCAAATGCCGGCCTTTCATCTCGTCGAACCGGGCGACCGGGGCATTACCCTGATCAATATCGGCACCGGTCCATCCAACGCCCGGAACATATCCGACCACGTGGCCGTGCTGCGGCCGCACGCCTGGCTCATGCTTGGACACTGCGCAGGTCTCAGAAATACGCAGAGGCTCGGAGACTATGTCCTCGCGCATGGCTATGCCCGCGAGGACCACGTGCTCGACCACGAGCTGTCGCTTGGGGTGCCGATACCGGCGCTGGCCGAGATGCAGGTCGCCCTCGAACAGGCGGTCGGCGAGGTAACCGGGCTCGCGGGTTTTGACCTGAAACGATTGATGCGCACCGGAACGGTTGCGAGCGTGGACAATCGCAATTGGGAAATTGGCGATGCGTCGATTTTTCGGCGTTTGTCGCAGTCGCGCGCGATAGCGCTCGACATGGAGTCGGCAGCTATCGCCGCCAACGGATTTCGGTTTCGCGTTCCCTACGGAACTTTGCTTTGCGTCTCGGACAAGCCACTTCACGGTGAGATCAAGCTCGCCGGTATGGCAGGCGACTTCTATCGGCAGCGCGTAGGCCAGCATCTTGAGATCGGCCTGAAGGCGCTCGAGATCCTCAAATTGCAGGAATCGGAACGTTTGCATTCCCGCAAGCTTCGGAGTTTCGCCGAAGTCGCATTTCAATAGCCCTTCGCAGTTCCCATGGACGGCTTGCTTTGCAGGTGCTGTATCTGATGCGCCGATGGATCTCATCTGGATAAGCCGGCTTATCCGATTTCGCAGCACTCCCTAGATTCTCCTTACGAGCTACCCAAGCCTTGTCGAGGAGAACATGATGAGCCGATCATTTACGCCCGCCCGTGTTGGACGCTACACCGTGCCAAACCGCCTGGTCATGGCGCCGATGACCCGTAGCCGCGCGAAGCCGGACGGCGTGCCGGGAGAATTGGCGGCCGAATACTATGCCCAACGCGCCGGTGTCGGCCTGATCGTCACCGAAGGCACTCAGCCGTCAGATGACGGACAGGGCTACCTCGCGACGCCCGGCATTTACCTGCCGGCGCATGTCGCGGGGTGGAAGAAGGTAACGACAGCGGTGCATGACAGAGGCGGCCGCATCTTCATCCAGCTCATGCACGCGGGACGTATGTCGCACCCCGACAACACACCGCATCACCGGCAAGCCGTGGCACCGTCGGCGATCGCTTCGGGTGCGCCGATGTTCACCGCGAGCGGGATGCAGGACATGCCCACGCCTCGCGCGCTGACGACCGAGGAAGTGCGCCGGACCGTCGCTGACTTCCGCCTCGCGGCGCGCTCCGCCATTGAGGCCGGCGCTGACGGTGTCGAGATTCACGGCGCGAACGGCTATCTCGTTCAACAATTCATCGCTCCGAGCGCCAACACGCGTACGGATGAATACGGTGGCTCCATCGCGAACCGCGCCCGTTTCGCCATTGAGGTCGCCACGGCGATTGCCGAAGAAATCGGAGCGGACAGGACCGCCATCCGTCTATCGCCCGGCATCACCATGTGGGGGATCGACGAGGGCGCAGAAGGCCTGGCGCTCTATCGCCATCTGGTCGCCGAACTCAACAAGCTCGGTCTTGCGTACCTGCACGTCATGCATGCCGGCGACGAGCGGCGGCTGGCGGATCTACGCGCGCTGTGGACGCCATCGCTGATCGTGAACCGGCCCGGCCGTCCGCGCGACCAGATTGGCGGTGACGTGGCTTCGGGGTTAGCCGATCTGGAAGCCTACGGCCAGATGGTGCTCGCCAACCCGGATTTCGTTACGCGGTTGAAGAGCGGTGCGCCATTGAACGAGGCGGATCGCGCCAGCTTCTTTGGCGGCGCAGCCCATGGCTACACCGACTATCCCGTGCTCGAGGCGGCGACCGCCGCGTAAGTTCGGTCGTCATGGAGGTTGACATGAAGATCGGTGTGAGTGGCGCCAGCGGCTATTTGGGCAGAGCCGTCGTATCAGAACTGTTGCGGCGTCCCGGCGGGCACAAGGTCGTGGCGATCTCGCGCACACCCAAAACTGTCTCCAAACCAGCCCAGGCACGATTTGGAGACTACAACCGGCCCGAAACCCTTAGCGAAGCCTATGCGGGTCTCGATCGTCTGCTCATCATCACGACCGTCGATCCGGAACCCGGAAAGCGCGGGGCGCAGAACGTCGCGGCGATCGACGCAGCGGTGAAAGCCGGCGTCAAGCATATCGTCTTCATGTCGGCTGTCGGCACGCGGCAGGAGGAAGAGCCAGCGCGCGGCGCATCGTACTGGCGGGGCGAGCAGCATCTGATCGCCACGGCGCCGGCCTGGACCATTCTGCGCATGAACTTCTACGCCGAAGCCTTCGTCCAGCAGGCGCAAGCCGCACTACGCCAAGGCGTGCTCGCCGGCCTGGCCGAGAACCGGGCCGCTTTCGTGGCGCGTGATGACGTCGCGGCCACCGCCGCGGGAATCCTGACCGGCGACGGCCATGCGGGCGCGATCTATCACGCGACCGGTCCCGAGCGCGTGTCGGGCGCGGACCGTGCGGCTATTATCTCGGAAATCACCGGCAAACCGATCGCATTCCAGGTCATTACGGAAGAGCAACTGCGCGCCGGACTGACACAAGCGGGGCTGCCGACGGGGGCCATCAACATCGTCGTCGGCATCCAGGCGAGCTTCGCAGCGGGCGTGTTCGACGTTATAACCGGCGATGTCGAGCGCCTCGGTGGGCGGCCGCCCAAGTTCTTCCGCGACGTGCTTGCAGCCGCGCTGAGGTCTCCGTCGGCCTGAAGAATGACGTTCGCGCACACGGCGCATGAATGGATCGAACCGACATGCGCCTTGAGTCGGAGTCGCGGAAAACATCGTCACATCGGCGGTCTCGACATATCGGCAGCGCCGATGGATCTCATCGGAATAAGCGGACTACTGGGGCGGCACCGGGCTTCCTAGGTACGCATATGCGCAACCTGAGCCCCGCTGAGGAGATGATGACGAAGCAATCATTAACGCCGGTCCGTGCCGGACGCTACCAAACAAGACTCGGCCGCGCCGCGAGGGCGTTGGTCGCGTGTCTGGCTCTCGCGGCGGTCCAACCGGGCGCCTCATCGCCGGCTTCGGCGAGCTCGCGGTTTGATGGGCAATGGAATCTCGTCTTCGCCACGCAGCGCGGGGATTGCGATTCCAGCTACAATTTCACGGTCGACGTCGTGAATGGAAACATCAGTCATCCTAACATTCTCACGTTCAGAGGCCGCGTAGCGCCGTCAGGCGCGGTTCGTGCTTCGATGAGGGTTGGGCAGAAGTACGCGTCCGGGTCGGGCAAGCTATCCGGAGCGATTGGCCGCGGCGTCTGGAGCGGCAGCTCAGGTCAGTCGCGATGTGCGGGGACATGGGCGGCGCAACGAAATTGAGGTCGTGCCTCACGGCCAGCGCATCATCCGCTCGCGGAAGCCCGGTGGTATCGATGGCCAAGCCCGACAACGGCGAGAAGCTCGGTCTTGAAGCGGGCGTGAGAGTCCTTCGCGGGTTGGTTTTCGCAGCGGGGGTGTTGTTGGGGCTGGTCTTTGCTGTGGCGTGTTACGCCGAGATGCTCGGTATTGTTCGGTTCGAGTAGGCCCGCGCATCCGTGAGGCGTTTGTCACAAGACTTCCACACGCCGCACGATGCGCGGACAGATGGGAGCGTTAGCCCTTTTCCCAATCAGAATTAGACCGGCTTTCCGCGCGCATCGGCCGTGGTCTGGTGCCCGTTCTGACCTCTTTTCAGCTTTAACACGCAAGGGCAAACGCACCCGCGATGAGCTCGATCATGCTTTCACGCCCAAATGATTATCGGTTATACCGATGGTTTTTATCGGAATAAATCGGCTATTACGATGACTTTCGGCGCCTTAGCTTGTTGTCACTTTCAACCTTACAGCCAAGGAGCCCCCAATGAGCACCGCTTCTATCCAACTAGGTCGTCCCACCCGCCGCATCGGCGCCTGGACGTTGCAGATCATCCTCGCGGCCGCTTTCGCTGCCGCCGGATCCGCCAAGCTGGCGGGCGTTCCATATATGGTCGAGTTGTTCGATCAGATCGGAGTTGGACAATGGTTCCGTCTGGCGACGGGCATCGTGGAAGTGACCGGCGCGATCGTTCTGGTCTTTCCGGGCCTGGCTTCGATCGGTGCGGCCTGGCTCGGCATCACCATGGTCTTTGCCGTCGCAACCCATCTGCTCATCCTGCACACGAGCCCGGTCCCGGCGATCGTCCTG
This sequence comes from Bradyrhizobium erythrophlei, assembly GCF_900142985.1. Taxonomy (NCBI): domain Bacteria; kingdom Pseudomonadati; phylum Pseudomonadota; class Alphaproteobacteria; order Hyphomicrobiales; family Nitrobacteraceae; genus Bradyrhizobium; species Bradyrhizobium erythrophlei. Next base: position 585,560 of record NZ_LT670849.1, on the reverse strand, counting down.
GGATTGCTCAACGCGCTGGTTGTCTACCTTCGGCGCGATGAATTCGCGGCTTTGATCAACCGGATCAGAGGCTGATCTGGCGCCAAGAGCTAATCAACCTTCAGGAGAACGACCATGAAGACCGATGCAGCGTTCACGCGTCAAATACGCGCTCACAAGACTTCCCGGCGGATTGATCTGCGCACGCGTGGACGCTCGCATGGGTCCATTACCCGGCTGGTCAGTCCCGGCGATATTGGTGACCTGATCAAGCCGTTTGTGTTTCTCGACTACTTCGACACCGACCCGGCGACGGCACCAAAATTCGGCTTCCATCCTCATTCAGGAATAGCGACTCTCACGCTCATTCTGTCCGGGCAGGCTTTCTACAAGGAGACCACCGGTCGCGAAGGGGTCATCGATACCGGCGGTGTTGAATGGATGCGCGCCAGTAGCGGCGTCTGGCATACCGGCGGGATGTTCGGCAAGGAGCGGATCAAGGGCTTTCAGCTTTGGGTCGCCATGCCGCCCGAGCTCGAACTGGCCGAACCCCGCAGCCAATACCTTGGCGCTTCCGAATTCCATTTTTCCGGCCCTGCGAGGGTTATCGCTGGCGAATACGGCGGCGTGAAAAGCATTGTTGAATCGCCCCCTGGCGTCACTTACCTCGATGTACGCCTGAAGGCCGGAGAGCGCTGGAGATTCGAACCGCCCAAGGGGCACGACGTCGCCTGGATCGCGTCGCACCAGGGGACTGTAAGAACGGCGGAACAGGTCTCGATGGGCGAAGCTGTGGTGTTCGAGGAGAGCCATCAAGCGATCGAGTTCGAAGCGCTCACTGATGCCGGCTTTATCCTCGGCTCGGCAATCAAGCATCCTTACGACCTGGTGACCGGACATTACTCCGTGCACACCAACGCAGAGTCTCTGCGCATTGGAGAGAAAAATATCGCCGATATTGGCCGCCGGTTGCACAACCAGGGTGTCTTGACCGCAAGAGGCTAGGCCAGGTGGGCTTCGACTAGGTGACAACAAACGATGGAGGAACAAATGCTTGGATCAAACGGAGTTCAGTGTCTTCGACGCGCAGTAAAAGCCCGCTCGCTTGAGCGATCCGGTGAATCGTCGCCGCTTCGATTGGAAGACTTTCCGCTTCAGGCAAGAGGCCGCGATATCGTCACAGAGCAGGGCGTCGTTGTCGCGACGGCAGCCGATCCCCTCATCAGCGAGGAGATCGCCCGGCGGCTAAACAACGGCTATTGGAGCGAACAGGAAGATCAGTGGGCGTTCTGACTGGCGTGCGGCTCGAAGGGTTGAAGTGGTAGCCGGCGCGGCCGTAGCATGTCTTTTTCATCTGTCTAGGAATGCCAAATGCTCGACTCCGTCTCACTCGATCAGCTGCGCACCTTCATTGCTGCCGTCGATGCCGGAAGCTTTTCCGCCGCCTCCCGCAAGTTATTGCGCTCGCAGTCCGTGGTGAGCGAAGCGATCGGCAATCTTGAGGAACAGATTGGCGTGAAGCTGTTCGACCGGTCTGGCCACTATCCCAAACTCACCGCGGCGGGAAGCGTGATCCTGGCCGATGCCCGCAGCATCGTCGCCGGGGTCGACCAGATGAAGGCGCGGGCGAAGGGCATGTCGGCTGGCCTGGAGCCGGAACTGTCCGTCGTGATTGACGTCTTCTATCCGATCGATGCGATTACGCAAATCGCCACGGAGTTTCGGCAGAAATTTCCGGGTGTTGCGCTCCGAATTTACGTCGAGGCGCTCGGAGGGGCCATCAAACCCGTGCTTGACGGCCGCTGCAGCCTCGGCGTCGTCGGGTCGCTCCCGACGATTCCGGATACGCTAACCTATGAGAGGTTGCCCGGTATCGCGTTTCTGATGGTCGCCGCCCGCGATCACGCGCTGGCCTCCTACCGAGGCAAGATTCCCAAAGACGTTCTCGGGAAGCATACGCAGATCGTTCTCACCGACAGATCGGAGTTATCCTCGGGGCGCGAATTCGGTGTCATGTCGTCCGCGACGTGGCGGCTTGCCGACCTCTTCGCCAAACATCATTTTTTGCTCAAAGGTCTGGGTTGGGGCGGAATGCCCCTGCATGCTGTACGAAAAGATCTCGAAGAAGGCCGCCTTTCCGTGCTGCCAATCGAAGACGTACCGCCGGATGGCTTGATCCTGACGATGTCGGCGGTGTGGCAAACCAAATCGCCGCCCGGACCGGCCGGCCGATGGTTTGTCGATCGCCTGAAGCAAATCCCGGTCGAGCCGGGCAAGGTGCCGTCCCTCACTAGAAAGAAAACAAAACGGCCGGCTAAAGCCTAGGTCTCGATGTTGTGTGCCCGCCCACAACTTGAGTTTTTATTATGGAGTGCGCTGATGCACGACGTTCTCGCCAACGGCGCCAGAATTCCCGCCATCGGATTCGGCACATATGGAATGGCGCACGCGGAAATGCTTCGCATGATTCCCGCTGCTTTGAAGGGCGGCTTCCGGCACATCGATACCGCACAGATCTATCGCAACGAGCCCGAGGTCGGCGAATGCACGGTGTCGTCAGGCATCCCGCGCTCTGAGTTATTCATCACCACCAAAGTCTGGGTCGCCAACTATCCGGAGAGCCGGTTCGCCTCATCCGTCGACGAAAGCCTCAAGAAGTTGCGAACCGACTACGTCGATCTGCTGCTGTTGCATTGGCCTCACGATGGCGTTCCGCTCGCCGAGCAGATCGGACTACTCAATGAAGCCGTGAGATCTGGCAAGGCCCGTCATATCGGGGTCAGCAACTTCAACCGGCAGCAGCTTGACCAGGCGCTCAAGCTCTCCGCAGCTCCGCTCGTCACCAATCAATTCGAGTATCATCCCTACCTGAACCAGTCGCTGCTCGTCGAGGCTACGCGCAAGGCGGGACTCACCGTCACGGCATACTGCGCCATGGCGGTCGGTCGCGTGCTTGGCGACCCGACAATAGCGGAGATCGCGGCAAGTCACGGGCGGACGATTCCGCAAGTGGTGCTTCGGTGGCTTCTACAGCAAAGCAACGTCGTCTTGTCGCGAACCACCAATCCCGATCGGATCAGCGAAAACCTCGCCATCTTCGACTTTGAACTGGGCGAGGACGAAATGGCCGCGATGCAGACGCTCGCAAGGCCGAATAGCCGGATCGTCAATCCGCCTGGATTGGCGCCGGTCTGGGACGCTTAGGAGACCATCGCCGATTGCAGGACATCGGAACGTACTGGCGCTTGTGGGAGAGGTCGGAGCGCATCGTTAGATACGATCCGGGTGAGGGGGTAGGCTCTTTCGATAGACCGTAATCCCTCTCCCTAACCCCTCCCACAAGGGGAGAGGGAACTCACCGCCGCTGCGGCGACATCGATGCGCGTTAAATCCCCAGATACGCCGCCTGCACCTGCTTGTTGTTGGCGAGCTCGGTGCTGGTGCCGCTCATGATGACGCGGCCGCTTTCCAGCACATAGGCGCGCTGTACCAGTGACAGCGCGCGGCTGACATTCTGCTCGACCAGCAGGATCGCGGTGCCCATCTTGTGGATCTCGCCGATCTTCTCGAACGTTACATCGGTCATCACCGGCGCAAGGCCGAGCGAGGGTTCGTCCAGCATCAACAGGCGCGGCTTGAGCATCAAGCCGCGGCCGACCGCCAGCATCTGCTGCTCGCCGCCGCTCATGGTGCCCGCGAGCTGTTTTCGCCGTTCGGCCAGCCGCGGAAAGATGCTGTAAACGAGATCGAGCGTCTGCCGGCGATCGGATTTCGCCTTCGGCACATAGGAGCCGATTTCGAGATTTTCGTTCACCGTCATTTCGGGAAAAACCTGGCGGCCTTCCGGCACATGGGCAATGCCCAGTTCCGGAATCCGATACGGCGGATAGGACGCCAGATTGACGCCATCGAGGGTGACCGTGCCGGATGTCAGTTTGACGAGGCCCGAGATGGCGCGGAGCGTCGTGCTCTTGCCCGCGCCGTTCGCGCCCAGCAGGCCAACCGCTTCGCCTTCGCCGATTTCGATCGAGACGTTCGAGATCGCAGGTACCGAGCCATAACTGGCGCTGACATTCTCTAATTTAAGCACCAGCGCCTCCCGCCGGCGGATGCACGTAGGAGCCGAGATAGGCGCGGATCACTTCCGGATTCTCCACGATCTCTTTCGGCGAGCCTTCCGCGATCTTCTGGCCGTGATCGAGCACCACGATGTGCTTCGCGACCGCCATGATCGCGCGCATCACATGCTCGACGATGACGATGGTCAGTCCTCGGCCGGAGAGCTTGCCGACCAGCGCCACCGCCTGATCGATCTCGGCCGGATTGAGCCCGGCCATGACTTCGTCGAGCAGTAGCAGCTTCGGCTCGGTCGCAAGCGCGCGCGCCATTTCAAGCCTTCGCTGATCGATGGTGGTCAAATCCTTGGCGGCGGTCTGTTCCTTGGCCGAAAGGCCGACGAACTCGATCGCCTCACGCGCCTTTTCGCGCGCCACCGCATTATTCTTGCTGCGCAGGAACGCGCCGGTCATGACGTTCGAGAGCACCGTCATGGCGCCGAAGGGCTTTGCGACCTGAAAGGTGCGGGCGAGGCCGAGCGCGCAGATGTCATGCGGCTTCAGACCAACGATTTCGCGGCCAAAGGCCATCACGGAGCCTGTGTCAGGCCGATGAAAGCCGGTGATGAGGTGAAAGCTCGTGGTCTTGCCGGCGCCGTTCGGTCCAATCAGCGCGACGGTTTCGTTTTCCTTCACGGTGAAGCTGACATCCTGAACGGCACGCAAGCCGCCGAAGCGCTTGCTGAGGCCGTTGATCACGAGCGCATCTGCCATGGCCTAGCCTCTCAAGCCTGCGCCGGTTTGCGGGTGGCGAAGCGCTGCCGCACTTCATTGATCATGCCCATCAGTCCGGTCGGACGCCAAAGGATCACGGCCATCAGGATCAGGCTGTAGACGGTCAACTGCACGCCGCCGATCGAGCTGCCGAGCCAGCTCTGCAACAGCGCCGAGGTCGTTTCCAGCAATACGGTGCCAATCAGCGGTCCCCACAGCGTGCCGATGCCCCCGACGATCGAGACCAGCGCGGCCTCAATCGAGATGCTGAAGGAGAACGCCGTCGCGGGATCGATGAAGTAGATGTACTGGGTGTAGAACGTGCCGGCGAGCGCGGTGAGGAACGCGCTGATCATGTAGATGTCGCGCTTCATCTTCGGCGCGTTGACGCCAATCGCTTCGGCGGCATCCTCGTCTTCGCCGATCGCCACCAGATAGTTTCCAATCCAGGAGCGTTCGATCAGCCAGGTGACGAGGAGGCTCAGCAACAACAGGCCCAGAACGACATAATAATAGGAGCTCTTGTTCTCGAACTGCATCATCAGCGGTGCGGTCCCGAGGTTGGGGATGGTGGTGCCCTCGGCGCCCCAGGCGAAATCGCGGAATTTCAGGAAGATCAGCATCAAGGCTTGCGCCGTCGCAATCGTGGCGATGGTGAAGTAGGGACCGCGCAGGCGGAAGCAGAGCCAGCCGATCGGCAGGCTGGCGATCGCCGCTACGACTCCGCCGACGACCATGCCGATCCACGGCGAGATGTCGTAGTTGATCTGAAGAATCGTCGAGGTGTAGGCGCCGAGGCCGAAATAGGCGGCATGTCCGAGCGACAACTGCTTGGCGTAGCCCCCCATCAGATTCCAGGCGGTGCCGATAAAGGCGAACAGCAGGATTCGCACGAAGATGTCGACCGCGAACGAGCTCTTCACCACCATCGGCAGCGCGATGAGGATCGCGATTCCGATCGCAATAAGAATGGCGTCGCGCGGATTGATATCTCGTATCATCGTGCGCTGCCTCCACCAAGCCCGGTCGGTTTAAAGGCGAGCGTCAGCAGCAGCATCGCGAACACGACGATCAATCCGGAATCTGCGCCGACATATTGGACGCCGAGCGATTCGGCGATGCCCATCATCAGGCTCGCAATCAGGGCGCCCATGACGTTGCCGAGCGTACCCAGGACGACGGCGACAAAGGCCATCAATACGAACACCTGTCCCACGAACGGGTAGGCGGAATAAAACGGCATCAACAATGATCCGGCCGCGCCCGCGAGCGCCAATGCGATGCCGAGCGCAACGCAGAACACCCGGTTGGGATTGATGCCCATCAGCATGGCCACGTCGCGGTTCTGGGAGGCGGCGCGCATCGCCTTGCCGAGGTCGGTGGTGTGCAGAAACAGCCAGAGTACGCCGCTCAGCGCCATGGCGACGACGAAAGCGATGAGCTTGGCGACGGGGATATAGAGCCCGGCGACATGGAAAGCTTCGTCGGAGTAGGAGGTGTGCACCGTGCGATAATTCGCGGTGAACAGCATCAGCGACAGATTCAGGAGTAACAGCGACAGCGCGAAGGTGAGGAAGATTTGCGGCATGTCGTTCGGCCCCAGCACCCTGCGGATCAGGAAATGCTGGATCAGCACGCCGATGACGAACAGCACCGGCATCGAAACGAACAGCGAGAGCAGGGGATCGATGCCGAACTGGTTGGCGAGAAAGAAGGTGATGTACATGCCGATCATCACGAATTCGCCCTGGGCGAAGTTGACGATCTTGACCACGCCGAAGATCAGCGTGACGCCAATACTGACGAGCGCGTAAATCCCGCCGATGAGCAGGCCGTTGATCACGGCCTGAGCCACTGTCTCCCACATCTGATTTCGTGGCCTTCAGGTTTTCAGGAGCGGCGCGCGAGCGTCTTCCTTCGGGAAGACGCTGGCGAGATCGCCGTTCTGCCACTGCACGCCGACGGGATGGCCGTAGATGTTCTTGCCGTCGGGGCCGAACTTGACCTTTCCGCCGGGCGCCATCGCAGCGTAGCCGGACGACACATCGAGCGTCGACAGCGCCTCGCGCACCTTTTGCGGATCGGCGGAGCCGGCGCGTTCCAGCGCATCCGCCAGCATGAAGGTCTGCGCGACCAGCCCGCCCGCATATTCGAACGCGAAATCGCCGGTGCGCTTCTTGAACTCGGCATTCACTTTCTGGGCGTCGTCGCTGACGTCGTGGTTCCAGTGCGCCACGCCCATCAGGCCTTCGGCGAGCTTGCCGACGTTCTTGTAGAAGTCCGGAATGACGAATCCGCCGGAGCCGCCGTTGATCGGCATGTTGAGGCCGAACTGCTTGACGGTCCGCACGATCAGAATGAGATCGTTGAGGTAGGAGACCGAGAACAGCATGTTGGCGCCGGAGGACTTCACCTTGTTGATCAGCGGGCTCGCATCGGTGAAACCGGCCGAGTAGGGCTCGAACATCACGATCTCGACGCCTTCCGCCGGCGCAAGCTCCTTCAATCCGTTCGACGTTGAGGTGCCGAAGGCGGTGTTTTCGAAGATCACGGCGACCTTCGGTGCGTCGCCGACGAGTTTCGACATCTGAAGTTGGGCGCGTGCGAATTGCGACGCCCGCGCAAACGGGGTGAAAGTGTAGGTACGGCCCTTGTTGAGCTGGTCCGAGCTTGACCCCGTGATCATCGGCACCTTGGCGCGCTCGGCGACTTCGCTCGCGATCAGGGTCAGGGCGCTGGCGTAGCAGCCGTGGATCGCCGACAGCTTGTTGCCGGTGATGAGACGATCGGTTTCCGTGCGGGTGACCGTGGTGTCGCTCTGCACGTCGGAAATGATCAGGTTGAGCTTGGCGCCGCCGAGCGACTTGATGCCGCCGCCGTCATTGACCATGTCGACCGCGAGCTTGGCGGCAGCGACGCAGCCAACGCCGATCTGAGCCATGCTGCCGGTGGTCGGGTAAAGCGCGCCGATATTGATGGGGTCCGCGGCCCAGCCGCGCGGCGGCACCGCGCCGAATGCGCCAGCCGCCAACGCCGTCTTGATCATGAATTCGCGGCGACTGTGTCGCTTCGACAGAGCCCCGTTGACGGTTTTGCCGGCGGAATCCTTGCGCGCTTTCGTCATGCCGTTCCTCCCCATTGCTGCCGCGGTATCCGCAGGCTGTCTGTGTCGGGCCCGGTTTGGCGGGCCGCGTTTTTTTGGATGGTAACCGTATTCAATATTGTTTACAATACTGAACACAATTTTACCGTTGGCGTCTGCGGGCCGCAGCCGACGGCTCAGGCCCAATCGGGGACATGATGGCCGGAAAATCTACGAAACGCGCAACCGTCCGGGCGCCGAAATCCCGAGAGCTGCCAGTCGCGCGCCCACGCGAGCCGGCGGCGGCGCTTATCGCCAAGCGCATCGAGGAGGACATAGTCCTCGGACGGCGTCAACCGCGGGAGCGGCTGATCGAGCAGGACCTCTGCGAACTGTTCCAGACCCATCGCGGGGATGTGCGGCTGGCGCTTTTCGAACTCGAAAAGAAAGGCCTGGTTGGGCGGATTCCCAATCGCGGTGCACTCGTGCGCGGCCTGACGCCGAGGGAAGTGCGCGAAATCTACGCAGTACGGGAAGAGCTTGAAGTCATGGCAATCAGCATCATTCCCTTGCCCGTGGCGGCCGCCGACATCAAGCGGCTGGAAGAATTGCAGCGCAGACACTCGGCCGCGATAGCGGCTGGCGACTTGCTGACCGCCTTTTACAGCAATCTCAGTTTTCACCAGGTGATGTTCGGGCTGTGCGGCAATTCCTGCCTGATCGAGACCATCGATCTCCTGGCGCAGAAAGTTTATGGCATTCGTTCCTATGCGAACGCGGTCTCCGGCGTGCTCGACCGCGCCCGCCAGGACCATCTTGATATGATCCAGGCGCTGCGGAATTCGCAGCGCAAGGAACTCGTAGCGCTGGCGCGCCGTCATTTGCTGCCGGCGCCGGAAGCCTACATCAAGGATTACGAGCGCCGTTTCGGCAAGGCCGATCTCGAAACGGCGTCATAGCCCTTACTCGGCACTGCTTACCAGCTTGATCCGCGGTGCGCTGGCTTCCATGAGGCTGCGATAGGTAGCCATGTAGTCTAGCGCCATGCGCCTTGCGGTAAACCGCGTCTCGAACTGCTTCCGGACCGTTCCACGGTCGAGGTGGGAAAGGCGGCTCACAGCGGCGGCCGCGCTGATCTCATCTTCGACAATGAAGCCGGTCAGATTTTCCTCGACGATTTCCGGGACCGAGCCGCGGTTGTAGGCGATCACAGGCGTGCCGCAGGCCATCGCTTCGATCATGACAAGACCGAACGGCTCCGGCCAATCGATCGGAACGAGCAATCCGAGCGCGCCGGAGAGGAAATCCGATTTTTCATGGTCGCCGATTTCGCCGATATATTCGACGAGCGGGTGGTCCATCAGCGGCTTGATGATTTCGTCGTAGTACTCTTGGTCGGCGCGATCGACCTTTGCCGCGATCTTCAGCGGAATGCCGCATCTGATGGCAATTCTGATGGCGCGATCGACGCCTTTTTCGGGAGCAATTCGGCCGAGGACAGCAAGATAAGACGGCCTCGTCGGCCGCGGCGTCAGCAGGTTTTCGGGCAGGCCGTGATGGATGGTGCGGGTCCAGTTCGCCTGCGGCACGGGACGACGCTGCGCGTTCGAGATCGAAATCACCGGAACGGATGAAAAGGTCGTGAAGACGGGTTGATGCTCCGGCAAGTCAAGCCTGCCATGCAGCGTTGTCACGAACGGCGTCGGCTGCCGAAAAAACAACGAGAATGGATAGTAGTCGAGATGAAAATGGAGAAAGTCGAACTCCTCGTCGTCACATTTCCGTCGAACCTGCTCCAACATCACCATGTGAAGTGCGTTGGGATCGCGTACCGATCCATCGAGACGCAGCGCGCGTGGCCATGTGGCGTGGAGTTTGGCGGATGTTCGGGAGTCGCCGCTGGCGAATAGCGTTACATCGTTTCCGAGTGCGACAAGTTCCTCCGTCAGCCAATGTACCACCCGCTCGGTTCCACCATAAAGTTTGGGTGGAACAGCCTCCGTCAGCGGAGCTACTTGCGCGATGCGCATCTACCTCTCCTTGTTCTCGATGTCATGGTGAACAGCCCCACAAAGCCCGACGCATCAGCGCCGAGAGGGGAACGTTTTCGCATCTGCGAGGTTCCATTAGCGTGCGCAACTTCTTTCATCGGGAACATTGCGGCTCTTGTCGCGATGGACTGGAGTTGTGCGCGCGGAGACAGCGGGGCGGGAACCGCGAGCGATGTGCGGCATTCGATCAGCTGAGACAAATAGGTCTGGAAAACCAGGCCTTACAAAAAGGTTCGCAAAAAGGTCTTGCAGCACATGGACAACCTCTCAGGCTACGCTAACCGCCCTTTTGCTTTCGTCTTGCGCTATCTCCGTGAGAGGCCCGCGTCACATATTTGTATTTTGTCGGCCGTCATTGCGGCAGTTGCCTGCTCTGTAGGCACGCAATATGGCGTCAAATTCCTCGTCGACGGTCTTTCAGGCGGCCCCGATAACGGTAGCAATGTGTGGCTGGCTTTCGCGTTGTTGGTGTCGTTGATCGCGGCCGACAACTTGTTGTGGCGAATTGCCGGCTGGATTGCGAGCTTTACCTTCGTCGGCGTCACCGGTGATCTCAGGCGCGATATGTTTCGTCACCTCACGGGACATGCGCCCAGCTACTTCTCGGATCGCTTGCCGGGAATGCTCACCAGCCGCATCACGGCGACATCGAACGCGGTCTTCTCCGTCGAAAACATGTTCATCTGGAATGTGCTGCCGCCCTGTATCGCGACGGTCGCGGCCATTTCCTTGATCGGGACCGTGAGTTTGCAGATGTCTGCGGTCCTGATCGTGATCGCGGGTGGCATGGTGGTAACCATGTTTCGGCTCGCGGCGGCCGGCAAGCCGCTGCATGATGATTTCGCCGACAAAGCTGCCGCCGTCGACGGCGAGATGGTCGATGTCATCAACAACATGCCGTTGGTGCGGGCGTTTTGCGGATTGAGCTTCGAGCACGAGCGCTTTGATGCGACGGTAAAGCGCGAGTTGACGGCGCGCCGGCGCAGCCTTTGGTATCTCGAAAAGCTCCGGCTCACGCATGCCGCCGTCACCGTGGCGCTGACGGTCGCGATCCTGGCCTGGGCGATTACGCTTTGGCAGAGTCGAAGCGCCACGACCGGCGACGTCGTTCTGGTCTGCACGCTCGGTATTTCGATCCTCAGCGCGACGCGGGATCTCGCGGTTGCCCTGGTTGACGTCACCCAGCATGTTGCGCGGCTGACCGAAGCACTCGCGACCGTGTTGCTGCCGCACGAGCTGTGCGACCATCCGGAAGCGGAGCCGCTGATCAAAAGTGGGGCCGCCATCACCTTCAACAATATTTCGTTTAACTATCCGGGCGCGGGAACGGTCTTCGACAAATTCAATCTTCGCATCCACCCAGGACAACGCGTGGGACTGGTCGGCCAGTCCGGCGGCGGCAAGTCCACGCTGTTCGTCCTGTTGCAGCGATTTTACGACGTTCAACAGGGAAACATCACGATCGACGGCCAGGACATCTCACGGGTCACGCAACAGAGCCTGCGCGAGGCGATTTCGGTCGTGCCGCAGGATATCTCGCTGTTTCATCGCTCGATCATGGAGAATATCCGCTACGGGCGTCCGAATGCGACGGACGACGAAGTACTGCGCGCGGCGATTGCGGCGCGCTGCGATTTTGTCGAAACGCTTCCGGAAGGATTGGACACCATGGTCGGGGACCGAGGTGTCAAATTGTCCGGCGGTCAGCGGCAACGCATCGCGATTGCGCGCGCCTTCCTGAAAGATGCCCCAATTCTGTTGCTCGATGAGGCAACCGCCTCGCTCGACAGCGAGTCGGAGGAAGCCATTCGTGAAGCGCTGTCCCGGCTGATGCGTGGGCGAACCGTCGTTGCGATTGCACATCGGCTGGCTACATTGCGGCACTTCGATCGCGTCGTCATGCTGAAGGCCGGCAAGATCATCGAGGATGGCTCGCCTGACCGTCTGATGCAGGGGCAGGGGCCTTATCGTGAATTGGTGACTCAGGAAATGAGGCGATTGGCCAAACACGCGGCCTAATATCCGACGAGCGTTGCGCCTGTCTTTCGCTGCGAGTCCAAGCGAGGTCACATGTCCGTCGAAGCTCTAACCCAAATCACGACATTGCGAATTCAGGAAACGGTTGCGGAATCGCCGTTCTACATTCCGATGACCGGACCGGCGTCGCGCCCACGGCGATCGCTCAAGCATGACGACACCTTCATCGTGCTCGACAGCCACGGCGACATCGGCGCCTCGGCGGGCGGGCCGGACGGCTTGTTCAATGCCGATACGCGATATCTCGCGCGGCTCGAACTGGTGTTGGATGAAGTTCAGCCGCTGTTGTTAGGGTCGAATCTTCGCGACGACAATTCGTCGCTCACGGTGGACCTGACCAATCCCGACGTTTACCGCCAGGGACGAAACGTCTTGCCGAAAGACGTGTTGCATATTGTGCGCACGATCTTTCTCTGGCGTGGCACGGCCTATCAGCGGATCGGAGTTCAGAATCACAGCGAGCAGACGGCGAGCTTCGATCTTACGCTTTTGTTCGGCAACGATTTTGCCGATCTGTTCGAGGTGCGTGGCGAACGCCGCCCGCGTCGTGGTGTTGGCGCTGCGAAACTACTTGGCCCTGCCGACGTGCTGTTTGAATATGTCGGCCTGGACGACAACCCTCGCATCACGGCGCTTCAATTCGACCCGCGGCCCACGCGGCTTGCGGTGAATTCGGCGACGTATCATCTCGATTTGGCGCCGAAGCAGACGCATTCGCTGTTCGTTATCGTATCGTGCAACCAGCCGACAGCGTCGAAGCCTGTTCCGTTCTTTCGCGGTTTGCTGGCGCACCGTCGGGAGATGCGTGAGCAGACGAAGGGCGCTGCCAGCATTGAAACCTCGAACAACATTTTCAACGAGGTGCTGTGCCGATCGATGGCCGACCTCAATATTCTAATGACGGACACGCCGGAAGGCCGTTATCCTTACGCTGGCATTCCCTGGTATTCGACGACGTTCGGTCGCGACGGAATCATTACCGCGCTGCAAATGCTGTGGATCGATCCAAGGGTCGCGCGCGGCGTACTACGGCGGCTGGCCCTGCATCAGGCCAAGGAAATAGATCCACTCGCCGACGCAGAGCCCGGAAAAATCCTGCACGAAATGCGCTGCGGTGAAATGGCCGCCCTTCGTGAAGTGCCGTTCGCACATTATTACGGCAGCGTCGATGCGACTCCGCTATTTGTGCTGCTGGCCGGCCTCTATGTCGAGCGCACCGGCGACGACGAGACTCTCGGCGAACTGTGGCCCGCGATCGAAGCCGCGTTGATGTGGATCGATGGGCCCGGCGATCCGGATCGCGACGGTTTTGTCGAATATCGGCGAGCCTCCGAGCAAGGTCTCGCCAATCAAGGCTGGAAAGACTCTTACGATGCGATCTTTCACGCCGACGGGCGGCTAGCGGAAGGTTACATCGCGCTCGCCGAAGTTCAGGGCTATGTCTTCGCTGGAAAGAGACTGGCCGCGCGTTGTGCCAAGCGAATGGGATTGTTCGAAAGGGCGCGACAGCTAGAGACCGAAGCCGATCGGCTCGCGGAACGTTTCGAAGGCGCCTTCTGGTGTGACGACATCGGCACATACGCGCTCGCGCTCGATGGTGCCAAGCAGCCGTGCCGGGTGCGGACATCGAATGCAGGGCAACTGCTTTTTACCGGTATCGTGCGCGAGGACCGCGCCCGGAAGGTCGCGGCAGGATTGATGCAGCCGAGTTTATTCACCGGCTGGGGCATTCGCACCGTCGCGCAAGGAGAGGCGCGCTATAATCCGATGTCCTATCACGATGGATCGATCTGGCCGCACGACAATGCACTGATCGCACTCGGGCTCGCGCGCTACGGGCTCAAGCATTCGGTCGAGCAGTTGTTCAAGGCGTTGTTTGACGCCGCGAGCTACATGGACCTGCGCAGGCTCCCTGAATTGTTCTGCGGTTTCCGGCGCGAGAAGGGGCGCGGTCCCACGCTCTATCCGGTCGCCTGCGCGCCGCAGGCCTGGGCAAGCGCGACGCCGTTCACTTTGCTTGAGGCGGCGCTTGGTCTCGAGTTCGACGCGGACCGGAGCGAAATTCGACTGCACAATCCGCGCCTGCCGGCGTTCCTCAACGAGGTCGTGCTTCGCGATCTGCGACTGGGCGCTTCGAGCGCCGATCTTCGGGTCAGGCGGCACGGCGATGAAGTTTCACTGGAAGTGATGAAGACGCGGGGACAGATCCAGGTCTCCATCGTGCTTTCCCGCTGATCGCGAGAAGGCGCTGCCGGACTATCCGGCTTCAAGCGAGGAAGTAAGATGCGCGCCAGAAGTTTGTTTGCGTTCGCGGCCGCTATCACCGTCAGCCTCTATGGCGCGCATTCATGGGGGGAAGGCGAAGCGAATGCGCCGTCGTCGTCCCAGCAGCAGGAAGGCGTCGGGCCTACGACAGCAAAAGAGGCTCCGCCCGCGCCGCCGCCGTCGGTGACGATCATCGGAGAGACCGAAGCGCGTGGTGTGCTTGGACGCGACGTCCGTGGCGCCGCCAATGAAGACATGGGACGTATTGTCGATGTGATTGTCGATCGCAAGGGCATGGTGCGCGCCGCCGTCATCGACTTCGGCGGTTTTTTGGGCGTGGGCAGCCGGAAGATCGTCGTCGACTGGAACGCGCTGCACTTTGCCCGCGTTGCCGACAAGGGTGAAAGCATCACGCTTGAACTCACCAAGGAACAGGTGATGGCGGCGCCTGAGTATAAAGAGGGCACGCCGATCGTGGTGTTGGGCGCCGCCGGCACCCTTCAGCCATGGCAATACGAAAATTAGCGAGATGGCGGAGTGATGTTTGCCCAACCATCGCCGCCTCAACATCACAGGTCCCACTCTGACGAGCGCGGGCCGTCTGATCGCGATGACTGGGTAGCACGCAAAAAAACCGGAACTGCGGGGGTAACGCCTGTTCCTTCGCGCGGCAGCCTTCGAGGTCTGGACTGGTTCATCTTTTTCCTGGCGGATGTGCAGACCGGATTCGGTCCGTTCGTTGCGGTCTATCTGACGACGCAGAAATGGACGCAGATCGAGATCGGTTCTGTGCTCTCGATCGGCAGCGTCATTGCCCTGCTTGGTCAGATGCCGGGCGGTGCGATCATCGATGCGGCCAAATCCGAGCGGCTGGTCGCGGGTCTTGCGATTGCGACCATCGGATGCGCTGCGCTGGCCTACGCGGCCTTGCCGATCTATCCGGTCGTGGCCACCGCCGCCATGCTGCATGCGGCGGCGAGTTGTGTTCTGGGGCCGGCGATCGCCGCAATCAGTCTTGGCCTGGTCGGACCCACGATGATCGGCGAAC
Source organism: Bradyrhizobium erythrophlei (assembly GCF_900142985.1). Taxonomy (NCBI): domain Bacteria; kingdom Pseudomonadati; phylum Pseudomonadota; class Alphaproteobacteria; order Hyphomicrobiales; family Nitrobacteraceae; genus Bradyrhizobium; species Bradyrhizobium erythrophlei. Next base: position 570,269 of record NZ_LT670849.1, on the reverse strand, counting down.
GGCTGGGGCGCAATGCGCGTTTTGCTTCGCTTGGAAACGGATTCGCCGCCGCCTTGATGGGAATTTGCGGCTATCTGCTGTCGAGCCGCTCGGTCTTCATCGTCGCTTTCATACTCGCAATTCCCACCTTGCTGGCGCTGATGCGCATCCGCGAACGCGAGGTCGACGCCGCCCGCGCCCATGGCTTCGTGCACGCCAGCGCGCCGGAGGCCAAATCGACCCGTGTCCTGGTCCTGTTGCGTCAGCGTCCGCTTCTGGTCTTTGCCGGTTGCATCCTGCTGCTGCAATTGGCCAACGCGTCGATGTTGCCGTTGATGGCCGGCATCGTCACCACGCGATCGAGCAAGTGGGCGACCGTCCTGATCGCGGCTTGCATCATCGTGCCGCAGGCCATCGTCGCGCTGACATCGCCTTCGGTCGGGCGCAAGGCACAAGCGTGGGGCAGGCGGCCGCTGCTGCTGCTGGGATTCGGCGCGCTGGCGGTACGCGGTGTATTGTTCGCAACCGTCCACGATCCCTATCTGCTGGTAGCGGTCCAGGTACTCGACGGCATTACCGCCGCCGTGTTCAGCGTCATGATCCCGCTGATCGTTGCGGATGTGGCGTTCGGCAGCGGTCATTTCAATCTCGCGCAAGGCGTCGTCGGCACGGCGACCGGGATCGGCGCCTCGCTGAGCACGCTGGTCGCCGGCTATGTCAGCGATGTCTTTGGCAGCAGCGTTGCTTTTTTCGGGCTCGCCTCGGTTGCGGCTTTGGGTCTCGCCGTGATCTGGTTTGCGATGCCGGAAACCCGGCCGGTGCCGCAAAACCTGGTGACAGATCAACCGCGCAAATGAACCATTCTATCTAAGGCGTCAGCGTCTTGCGGTAGAGCGCGCCATACAACGCTGCCGAGATGTCCCAGCTGAAGGAGCGCGCCATGGCATTCCGGCGCATCGAGTCGAGACGGTCTTTGGCCGTGAATGCGGAGAAGGCGCGGCGGATACCGCCGAGGAAAGATTCCGGCGAAGGTTGCGAGAACAGGAAACCGGTTTCGCCATCGGTAATGGTCTCGGCCAGCCCGCCGGTCTGGTGGCCAATCGGAAGCGATCCAAATCGTTGCGCGTACATCTGGCTCAGTCCGCACGGCTCGAAACGCGACGGCATCAACGTGAAGTCGCTGCCGGCGAAAATGCGCCGAGCCTGGGCGTCATTGAAACCGATCACGACACCGATCGCGTCAGGCCTGCGCCGGTGCGCCGCGACCAGCGCCTTCTCGATCTCTTGCTCGCCGCGTCCGGTGACGACGATCTGCCCGCCCGCTTTGATGATCTCGTCCGTCGCCGACAGAACGAGGTCGATGCCCTTCTGATGAACGAGGCGCGCGACCAGGCCAAACAGCGGACCGCGCGACAGCGCAAGCCCGAACTGATTGCGAACATAGTCGGCATTGGCCTGCTTGCCCGCCCAGTCGCCGGGAGCGAACTGCTGAGCCAGACGAGCGTCGACGCGCGGATCCCAGCTCTCGTCGATCCCGTTCAGAATGCCTGTCAGCTGTGCGGCATCGGAGCGACGGCGCAGCAGGCCCTCCAGTCCGCAGCCGAGCTCGGGCGTCGTGATCTCTTTCGCGTAGGTCTCGCTGACGGTGGTGAGGTGGGAGGCGTAAACGAGACCGCCCTTGAGGAAGGATAGCTTGTCGTAGAATTCGAGGCCGTCGATGTGGAAGGAGTCCTCCGGCGCTCCGATCCGCCGCAGCGACTCCTTCGAGAACAGGCCCTGGTAGGCCAGGTTATGAATGGTGAGGATGCTCGGGATCTTGCTGCCGCTCCAGGCAAGGTAGGCCGGCGCCAGCGCCGCCTGCCAATCGTTGGCATGAACGAGGTCGGCTGCCCAATTCTTGTCCAATGTGCCTGCTGCCAGTTCGGCAGCGACAGACGCCAGTCGTCCAAAGCGGATGTCGTTGTCGGGCCAGTCCTGGCCATTTTCGTCGCCGTAAGGATTGCCTGGACGATCGTACAATTCTGGACACAAGACCACGTAGACAGGCAGCCCGTCCTTGGTCGCGCCTAAGCCCAGCGAGCAGGCCGGCATCTCCGCGAGAGCCGCGGAATGGCCGATAATCTCGAGATGGGTGAATTGTTCGACCACGTCACTGTAGCCGGGGAGGATGACCCGAACGTCGCTCCAGCGCCGGAGCGCCCGAGGCAGCGCGGCCGAGACGGCGGCTAGCCCGCCGACCCGAATGAAGTCATCCATCTCCGTGGTAACGAACAGGACTCGCAAATCGCCCTCGCACGCTGCCGTAGCTAAACTTGGTCTATGCAAGATCAGTTCCACTTGCCAGCCGCTGCGTACATAAGCAGCCACCGCATAGCTCGCCATTCTGGCTGGCCGGCATTCCCGGCCATCTCGATGCTTTCCCCCCGGGCCCGCTCCCTCTAATGTTTTCGCCAGGCTCGCGGTCAGACGGGCCACACGGGGAGTTCTTCGATGACCATACCAGAAGTCGATGAGCGGAATGCGACAGGAAGCTTCCACGGCCTGCGCGTGCTCGATTTCTCGACCACCATTGCCGGCCCTCATTGCTCGCGGATGCTGGCCGATACGGGCGCTGAGGTCATCAAGATCGAGGCCGCCGAAGGCGAGACGATGCGGATCCGCCCGCCGGTCCGCAACGGCTGCTCGAGCCTGTTCGGCCAGCTCAACGCCGGCAAGAAAAGCGTCGTCCTCAACCTGAAATCGCCGCAAGCGATCGATGTCGTTCGGCAACTGGTGAAAGACGCCGACGTCCTGGTGGAGAATTTCCGCCCCGGCGTGATGCGGCGGCTGAAGCTCGACTACGCCTCGTTGCAGCCGCTCAATCCGAAGCTCGTCTATTGCTCGATTTCCGGCTACGGCCAGAGCGGGCCGTCGGCGGAATTGCCGGCCTATGCGCCGGTCATTCACGCCGCGTCCGGCCACGACATGGCGCATCTCGCCTACCAGCCCGGGAGAATCCGACCGGACTACTGCGGCATCTATCACGCCGACATCCTGACCGGAGTCTATGCCTTTGGCGCCATTTCGGCGGCGCTCTATCAGCGTCACCTTACCGGCAACGGCCAGCACATCGATGTGTCGATGCTGGAATCGATGCTCACCTTGACGCCGAACGAGGTCCAGAACGCGCAATTCAACGTCCCGCCGCCGAGCCGCCCGATGTTCGGCCCGGTCGAGACCGCGGATGGCTATGTCATGGCGGCGATTGCCAGCGAAAAGACTTTTCAAGGTCTCGTCCGCGCCGCCGGCCGTCCCGAATGGGTCGACGACCCACGCTTCGCCAAATATGCCGACCGTCGTGCGCACTGGACCGAACTGATGGACGGCGTCGAAAGCTGGTCGCGCACGGTGACGACCGAAAAATGCCTCGCCGATTTGAACGCACACGGCGTTCCCTGTTCGGCGTACCGAACGGTGGCCGAGGTCATGCGCGATCCTCAGATCGCCCATCGCGGCGCGCTCTCCGAAGTGGAAGATGGAGGCGGTACGTTCAAGGTTACCAACCAGCCGTTCCGGATGTCGGGCGCACGCGTGGCGGCCGGAAAACGTTCGCCTGCGCTCGGCGAAGATACGCGCGCTTTTCTCGGCGAAAGCGGGTTTTCCGAAGAGCAAATCGCAGCCGTGATGGGCAAGTAGTCCTGAAGCGTCTTGCGGGCGTCGGGGGTTCCGGCCTATCAGGGCGGCTAAATATCCGGGAGTGAAACGATGAAGAGTTTCAGGGTCGCCGAGTTCAATGCCCCATTGAAGGAGATGGAGGAGCCGACGCCGCAACCGGCCGGCACGCGCGTCCTGATCAAGGTGAAGGCGGCCGGCGTCTGCCACAGCGATTTGCACATCTGGGAAGGCGGCTATGATCTTGGTCATGGCCGCAAGCCGCTGTCGTTGAAGGATCGCGGCGTCTCGCTGCCGCTCACCATGGGACATGAAACCGTCGGCGAAATCATAGCCTTCGGCCCTGATGTTAAAGAAAGCGACAAAGGCGGTCTCAAGCTCGGCGACACCGTGCTGGCCTATCCCTGGCTCGGCTGCGGCAAGTGCAAGACCTGCGTCGGCGGCGACGAGAACATGTGCATCGTCAAGCCAAGCGCGCTCGGCGTCTACTGCGACGGCGGTTACGCCGACCACATGACAGTGCCGCATCCGAAATACCTGATCGACCTGAAAGGGCTCGATCCCGTGACCGCCGCGCCTTACGCCTGCTCGGGCGTCACCACCTACAGCGCGTTGAAGAAGGTCGAATCTGTTTTCGATACGCCGATCGTGATTATCGGCGCCGGCGGTCTCGGCCTGATGGCCTTGTCGCTCCTGAAAGCGATGGGCGGCAAGGGCGCCATCGTGGTCGATATCGATGCCGGCAAGCGTGAGGCTGCGGAAAAAGCCGGTGCACTGGCAACCGTCGATGGTGGTGCGGTGGATGCGCTCGAGCAATTAACCAAAAAGGCCGGCGAGCCGATCCTCGCCGTGATCGATCTCGTAGGCAATGCCAAGACCACGCAGCTCGGCTTCGACTGCCTGAGCAAGGGCGGCAAGCTCGTGATCGTTGGCCTGTTCGGCGGCGGCGCGACCTTTGCCTTGCCGCTGATTCCGATCAAGGCGATCACAATTCAGGGCAGCTATGTCGGCAACCTGAGCGAGACGCAGGAGTTGCTCGATCTCGTGCGCGCCAGGAAGATCGCGCCGATCCCGGTAACGCCGATGCCGCTCGCCAGGGCCAACGACGCGCTCTCCAGTTTGAAGGCGGGCCGCCTGGTCGGGCGGGCCATCTTGACGCCGTGAGCAATTCGCCGTCATTGCGAGGAGCCCGCGACAAAATTGCAGAGCAATTTTGCGCTGGAGCGACGAAGCAATCCAGCTCTTTGACAATAGTTCTGGATTGCTTCGCTTCGCTCGCAATGACGATCTAACATCGTTCGAACCAAGGATACCTCTATGTCTGCTAACACTGCGCTCCACATCGCCGTCCTTCCCGGTGACGGTATCGGCCCCGAAGTCATGGAGCCGGCGCTCGAAGTCCTGCGCAAGATCGAGAAAACCACGGACCTGAAGTTCCGCTTCACGGAAGCCGCCGCCGGGGCCAACCACTACCGCGAGACCGGCAAGTCGATGCCAGACTCGACCATCAAGCTGTGCGAGGAGGCGGACGCGATCCTGCTTGGCGCCTGCGGCCTGCCGTCGGTGCGCTATCCCGACAACACCGAAATCATGCCGCAGGTCGAACTGCGCTTTCATTTCGATCTCTATGCCGGCGTGCGCCCGGCGCGTCTCATCCCGGGCGTGCCGAGCCCGATCGTCGGCGCGAACCAGCGCGGTATCGACCTCGTCGTGATCCGCGAGTCGACCGAGGGCCTGTTTGCCTCGATGGGGAAGGGCGTCGTCACCCATGAGGATGCACGCGAAACCCTCGTCATCACCCGCAAGACCTCCGAACGGCTGTTCGAGTTTTCCTTCCGCCTCGCTGAGCGCCGCAAAAAGCGTGGCCGGCCCGGCGCGCTGACCTGCGTGGACAAGGCCAATGTGTTCAAGGCCTTCGCATTCTTTCGTGAGATGTTCGACGAAGCCGCCAAGCGTCATCCCGGCGTGAAGACCGACCGCCTTTATGTCGATGCCTGCTCGGCCATGCTGGTGAAGCGCCCGTGGGACTTCGACGTCATGGTGATGGAGAACATGTTCGGCGATATTCTCTCCGACATGACCGCCGGCCTGATCGGCGGTATGGGCATGGCGCCTTCGGCCGATATCGGCGACAAATACGCTGTGTTCCAGCCCTGTCACGGCACCGCGCCCGACATCATGGGGCAGGGCAAGGCCAATCCGACCGGCATGATCCTGTCGGCGGCGATGATGCTCGACTGGCTCGCCGACAAGCACGGTATTGAGTCCGCGGCCGAGGCCGGCGAACGGATCGAGCAGGCGGTCGACAAGGCGTATGCCCAAGGCATCAAGCCGATGGAGTTCGGCGGCAACAACGGCACCGTCGACGTCGCCAAGGCGGTGCTGGCCGCGTTGTAAGAAAGTCGGAGCGCCGTTGCCGCGCAAGCGCTGCCATCGTTCATTCTTGTCTCAGTATGCCCCCACCCGACCGGCCTTCGGCCGGCCACCCCTCCCCACGCTATCGCGGGGGAGGGATCGGCTTCTCGGGGAGCGCTCTTGTCCCTCCCCCTTGTGGGGAGGGTCGGCGCGTAGCGCCGGGGTGGGGGTATTGCAGACACACTTCATCCTTCCCGCGGCGCGATTTGCGTCCGAGTTGCTGAAAAATAGTGCCCCTCCAATCGAAGAGGGCGCGGGAAATGCCGGGTGCCAGTCGCACCCGCAGCCTCATGTGCAGTGAAAGAAGAGCACATGAGTGTAGTCACTGCGGTCACGCCGGAAGTCCGGCATTCCCCGCGGCTACGGTTTTAACGGCTTATTCCATGCTCTCCCCGGCGATCGGGCGTTTTGTCACCGTCACCCCTGAGAGGCGTTAGCTTCTCAAGAGCTTGACGCCAGCGTCGAGACGTCAGGACCACATGGCTTCGCCGTCCGCCAGCCGCATCACTCGTCGGTTGATGCGGCCCGCGTCCATCGCATCCCGCGCCCACGTTCGTGACGATCGCGAAACGCCCCTCTCGGCGGCGCGAGACGGACGAATCCATAAAAGTGATTTGCCCGTCGCCACAAGCGACGGCGCCTGCGGCGGATTGGCACGACGGGCAAATCAGTTTTGCGTCGCTTCGACAGGTGTCAAGGGCTGTCGTCGTTCCGATACGCAGATTTGATATGAAGATAAACTGTACAGGTAAACTGTATATCTGCTAAGTGCGCGGTCCATGAGCACGGCCTCCCGGAGTTCCGACACGCCACAGCTCGCCGCTCTTGCCGGCGAATTGCGGGTTGCGATTTCCAAACTGGTCCGCCGGGCGCGGGAGCAGGTGCACGCAGGGGATTTCACCAATTCGCAGAAGTCCGTCCTGCTACGGCTGGAGCGCGATGGTCCCGCAACCGTGTCGATGCTGGCGCGTGCCGAAGGCATGCGCCCGCAATCGATGCGGATAACGGTTGCGGCGCTGGAGGCGGCAGGCGCGGTGAGGGGAAAATCCGATCCGCAGGATGGCCGCCAAACCTTCCTGAACCTCACGCCCTCGTTTGTGAAGCTCCTCAAGACCGGCCGCGCGGCGAAGGAAGACTGGTTGATCCGCGCGCTCGAGGCGCAACTCGCGCCCGGCGAGCACGAGCAATTGGCCGCCGCGGTCAAGCTGCTCAGCAAGCTTGCCGACTTCTGACTGAGCCCAAAGGAAAAGCCGATCATGGACTGGCTGTATCTCGTTTCGTATTTTTTCGGCGGCGCGTTTCTTTCCAACGCCATTCCCCACTTCGCCAGCGGGTCGATGGGGCGTCCCTTTCAGAGCCCGTTCGCCACGCCGCGCGGTGAGGGACTTTCCTCTTCAACCGTCAACGTGGCGTGGGGCGTCTTCAATCTCGCCGTCGCTTATGTCCTCATCTGCCGCGTTGGAGATTTCAATCTGCACTCGACCGTCCACGTGGTCACACTGGGGTTGGGCTTTCTCTTGATGGGCCTTTTCGCCGCCCGCCACTTCGGGCGCTTCCACGGCGGCAATTCGCCGGAGTAGGCCAATGACGTCAACCGATGAAGATCAGCGCGAAGCCGCGCCAGCCAGTCCGCACCTGTGGCGAATTTCGTCGGTTGCCATCCTCGGGGCGTTTCTTTCCCAAATGGATGCGACGGTCGTCAACGTCTCGCTTTCAAGCCTGGCGCTTGAACTGGACACAACGCTTTCGGGCATCCAGTGGGTCACGAGCGGCTATCTGCTCGCGCTGGCGCTCACTCTGCCCTTGAGCGGTTGGCTCGTCGACCGCATGGGCGCCAAGGCGCTTTATCTCTGGTGCTTCGCAGCGTTCACGCTCACGTCCGCGCTCTGCGGTCTGGCCTGGTCCGCGAATTCGCTGATCGGCTTTCGCATTCTGCAAGGAATGAGCGGCGGCTTGCTGGCGCCGATGGCGCAACTGATTATGGTGCGCGCCGCGGGCGACAGAATGGCCCGCGTCTTCGGCTTTGCCGCGATGCCGATCCTGCTTGCGCCGCTGCTCGGCCCGGTCATTGCGGGCGAGCTGCTGCACTTTGCATCGTGGCGCTGGCTGTTTCTCGTCAACCTTCCATTCGGCGCACTTGCAATCGTGCTTGCTGCTTTGTTTCTGCCACACGACCGGCACGAGCGGCGGCCACGCAGTCTCGACTTGATCGGCCTCGGTCTGCTGTCTCCTGGCGTCGTGCTGTTTCTTTACGGATCGGAGCGTGCGGCCGACCCGTTCGGCCTTTCTGCCCTGGTGCTCTCTGCGCTGCTGTTTGTCGTCTTCTTCTGGTGGGTGAAAAGAAAAAAGGACGATGCGATCATCGACCTGCGGCTGTTCAAGAACGGGATTTTTTCGGCCGCCGTCGTCACGCAGTTCCTGATGATGGGGATCTCCTACGCAGGCCAGATGCTGGTGCCGGTGTTTCTGGCACGTGTTGGAGGTCTCTCGCCGAGCGAAGTCGGCCTGCTGCTCGCCGCGCAAGGACTTGGAATGATGTGCACCTATCCGTTCGTGGGATCGCTTGTGGAACGGCTGGGCAACCGCAACGTCTCGGCCGGCGGTGCGCTGGCCGCACTCGCGGGTACTGTTCCTTTCATCTTTCTGGTGAATGGTGGCCCTGCCAGCGCCGTCGTCGCTGTCGCCTTGTTCGTTCGTGGCATGGGCCTGAGCTGTATCGGCATTCCGACCATTTCGGCGGCCTATGCGTCGGTCAACCGCGAGGACCTGCCGATGGCGACCACCGCTCTCAACATCGTCATGCGCGTAGGCGGGCCGGCTCTGACGACGCTATGCGCGGCGTTTCTCGGATGGCGGCTTGCCGCGCAGACGGCGACACCGGCTTCCAACGCCTATGGCGCCGCATTCGCGCTGCTATGCGCTTTCCATCTCGTTCTGTGTGCCGCGGCCATGCGCCTTCCGCGCAAGGGTCGCAGACCGGAGGCCTGACCTCCCGGATCGGATGACGGGAATCAGCGTCCCTTGAAATGCGGCTTGCGCTTTTCCATGAAGGCTTGCCGTCCCTCGCGGAAATCTTCCGAGTCCATGCAGGCGGTGCTGATCGCCTTGATCGCACCCATGTCGCGCTCGTCCTTGTCTTTCAGCACCTGCGCGATCGTGATCTTGGCCGCCTTGACGGCCAGCGGCGCGTTGCCGGAGATGGTGCGGGCGATCTCGAGCGTCTCATCCCAGAGCTTGTCGTTCGCCATCACCCGGTCCACGAGGCCAATCCGCAAGGCCTCCGCGGAATCAATCCGCATGCCGGTGTAAAGGATCAGCCGCGCCCACGATGGCCCGACCAGCGAGACGAGGTGGCGCAAGCCCTCGAAACCGTAGGCAATGCCGAGCTTGGCGGCGGGAATGCCGAACTGGCTGTCCGCGGCGGCAAAGCGCATGTCGGTCAGCATCGCGATCTGCATGCCGCCGCCGAGGCAGAAGCCGCGGATGCAGGAGATCGTCGGCTTCGGATATTCCGCGAGCAGCGCGCGCTGCGCGTCGCTCTTGCGGTTATATTCTTCGTTGGCTTTCGCGTCGCGTCGGTTCTTCTCGAACTGGCTGATGTCGGCGCCCGACATGAAGGCCTTGTCGCCGGCGCCGGTCAAAATCACCACGCGCACATTGTCATCTTCCCGCAACTCGATCAGCGCCGCACCCAACCCGTCCCACATCTCGATCGACATGGCGTTGCGCTTTTCGGGATTGTTGAAGGTGATGATGCCGACGCCGTCGGTGATGCTTTTCAGGATTTTGCCGTCGGCAAAGGATTTCTGGCTGGTTGCTGGAACGTCGAGCATGGAGCGCCTTCGGGTTGCAAGGATCGGTTGCGCGGGGCGCAATGAAGCACCGCTTGGCCGACGCCGCAATGGTGGAAGGGCGGGGCTGCTCTGCGAGCTTGCCGCTTTCGTTAAAGCCGGGCCGCTCACTTGCGCAGCGGCACGCCCTTGGTGGTGAAGCGCTGCATCCTGCCGCCGTGGCGCACCGGCCGTCGCGTTCCGGCAGCCTTGCCGGTTCCGGGCGGCTGATGCGCCGGCACGAGCTGGTCGGGGCGCGAGCCGATCAAGTCGGCCCGGCCCATCTGCTTCAGGGCGTCGCGCAGGATCGGCCAGTTGTCGGGGTCGTGATAGCGCAGGAATGCCTTGTGCAGCCGCCGTTGCCGCAGTCCCTTGATCGCCTCGACCTTGTCGCTGCCGCCGCGCCGCACCCCGCGCAGCGGATTGACGCCGGTATGATACATGGCGGTCGCGGTCGCCATCGGTGAGGGCAGGAATGTCTGCACTTGATCGGCGCGGTAGCGGTTTTTCTTGAGCCAGAGCGCGAGGTTCATCATGTCCTCGTCGGTCGTGCCGGGATGCGCCGCGATGAAATAGGGGATCAGGAAGTATTTCTTGCCGGCCTCTTTCGCGGCGGCATCGAACATCTCCTTGAAGCGGTCGTAGGCGCCGATCCCCGGCTTCATCATCTTGTCGAGCGGGCCGCGCTCGGTGTGTTCGGGCGCGATCTTCAGATAGCCGCCGACGTGATGGGTGACGAGCTCCTTGACGTATTCCGGGCTCTTCACCGCCAGATCGTAGCGCACGCCGGAGGCGACCATGACCTTCTTGACGCCCTTGACCTCGCGAACCTTGCGATAAAGCCGGATCAGATCGTCGTGCGACGTATTCAGGTTCGGGCAGATGTCGGGGAAGACGCAGGACGGACGTCTGCACAAGGCTTCGACCTTCGGATCGTTGCAGGCCATCCGGTACATGTTGGCGGTCGGCCCGCCGATGTCGGAGATGACGCCGGTGAAGCCCGGCGTCTTGTCGCGGATGCGCTCGATCTCCTGAAGGACCGAGCCCTCGGAGCGGTTCTGGATGATTCGGCCCTCGTGCTCGGTGATCGAGCAGAAGGTGCAGCCGCCGAAACAGCCGCGCATGATCGTCACCGAGAATTTGATCATGTCCCACGCCGGGATTTTGGCATCGCCGTAGGACGGATGCGGCGCGCGGGCGTAGGGCAGGTCGTAGACGGAATCCATTTCGTCCGATGTCAGCGGGATCGGAGGCGGGTTCAGCCACAGGTCGCGGTCGCCATGACGCTGAACCAGTGGCCGGGCGTTGCCCGGATTGCTTTCCCGATGCAGCACGCGCGAAGCTCGCGCATAGGCCTCGCGGTCCTGCTCGACCTGTTCGCAGGAGGGCAGGCGGATCACGGTGTCGCCCGCCTGACGGCGCGCGCCCTCGTCGGCGGCGTCGAGATCGTCCGCGTGCAGCTCGCTGTAATTTTCAGGCATGCGGCGGAACAGCGCGACACCCCTGATGTCGGTGAGATCGCGCGGCGCTTCGCCTGACGCGAGCCGGTGCGCGACCTCGACGACAGCGCGTTCGGCGTTGCCGTAGAGCAGCAAGTCCGCCTTGGCGTCGGCCAGCACCGAACGGCGCACCTTGTCGGACCAGTAGTCGTAATGCGCGATACGCCGTAACGAGGCCTCGATGCCGCCGAGCACGATCGGCACATCCTTGAACGCCTCGCGGCAGCGTTGGGCGTAAACGATGGAACAGCGGTCCGGCCGCCGGCCGCCTTCGCCGTTCGGCGTATAGGCGTCGTCATGGCGCAGCCTTCGGTCCGCCGTGTAGCGGTTCACCATCGAGTCCATGTTGCCGCCGGTGACGCCGTAGAACAGCCTTGGTTTGCCCAGCGCCTTGAAAGGTTCGGCCGATTGCCAGTCCGGCTGCGCGATGATGCCGACGCGGAACCCCTGGGCCTCCAGCAGCCTGCCGATGATCGCCATGCCGAAACTCGGGTGATCGACATAGGCATCGCCCGTTATCAGCACGATATCGCAGGCATCCCAGCCCAGCCGCTCCATCTCGGCGCGGCTCATCGGCAGGAACGGCGCCGCCTTGCCGGAACGCGCCTCGCGGCGCGACCACGACATCAGAGGTTTTTCAGCGAGAGCTTGGATATTTTGGATATTCATGGCTTACGCATAGGACTGCGGACCTGCAAATACAACCTGATATGTCGGCCGGGACACCGGTCGGAACGGTCGCCCTCATCGGCGGCGTTGCCTTTGCAACCGACCACGGTACGCGCCTCACGGCGGGCGCCGGGATCGGCGGTCTCGCCCGCGAATTTCACGTCGTTTTCGATGCGGGCGCGCGGATCGCTTCCGTTCTGATTGAGATCCGGCCGATCACCTTGCCAGATGCGCCGTCAGCGGGTGATTGGCGGCCTGATTGAAGAAGGCGGCTTCTTCGGCGGTCGCCTCAAGGAGCTGCTCGTCCTGGTCGTAGATGTCGTTGCGGAACTGGATGGTCTGGTCGCGGGTCATCCACGCCGTCAGGTAGATCCAGGCCACCGGCACCTTCTTCGGAAGCACGATGTCCTCGCGCTGGCCGGTGGCGATCGCCGCATCGATCGCCGCCCGATTCCATTTCGGCATCTCCTCCTGCAACAGCCAGGCGGCGAGATCACGGACATTGTCGACGCGTGAGCAGCCATGGGAGTCGAAGCGATAGTCGTCGCTGAAGAGATTGCGCTGGTTGGTGTCGTGCATGTAGACCGAATAGGGGTTCGGCATGTCGATCTTCACCGCTCCCAACGCATTCCAGTTGCCGTTCTGCTGACGCACCGTGAAGTTCGGCGTGTGGCTGCCCGACCAGTCCACCGACGACGGATCGATCGGATGGTCGTGGCCGTCGAGCACTTCCATGTGCATGCGCGACAGGTAGCCTGGGTCCTTGCGCATATGCGCGGAGATTTCGGTTTTCGCAATCGAGGACGGGACAGTCCATGTCGGGTTGAGATTGACGCTGGTGATCTCGGCCGTCAGCGTCGGTGACGGCTTTTCGGTCTTGCCGACGATGACGCGATAGCGCCGCACCACCGTGTCGTTCTCGACCGCTTCGGCAAAGGCCGCAGGCAGGTTGACGACAACGTAGCGCTGGCCGAACGGGAAGTTCATGTTTTCCACCCGTTCCAGCGACGCCTCGAGCTGCTTGATCCGTTTCTGGACCGAAACATTGAGCGCAGCCAGCGTGCGCGGCGTCACGGTGCCGGTGGCGGCAAGACCATGGCGTACCTGGAAATGTTTGACCGCCTCGGCCAACGTCTCATCGAACGGGCCGGATGCTTTGTCGGCGGCGAGGTCCTCGGTGATGATCAGCCGGCGGCGCAGCAGATCGTCGTTGGGACCGGCGACGCCGATCGCGAACTTGGCGTCCGCCGGGATCGTCGGCCAGCCGCCGCGAACCGCGATGTCCGAATAGCTCAACGCCGCTTCCTTGATCCGCTGCGCGGTACCCTCGTCGTAGGTCGGCTCATGCGACAGTGCGAGCGCCGCCGCCGAGCGCGATTCGGGAGTTGAGGCAGGCGCCGCGGGCCTGGCGGCGTGGACCGCCGCCGGCTTTGCGGCATTCACCGGGGTCGGGAGCCCTCCCGCCGGACCATTGTTCTGGGCCAAAGCGGGCACGGCCGCCAGCAAAACCGCGGACAGGCCAAGGAGATGAATGGGTCGCATAACAAAGTCCTTAAACAAGGCCGAACGACATATCCTGATGATCATGCCGCCGGCCAAGCCGGATGCAAGGTCTCGAACCATGAGCGATAAGCATTGCCGTCCAATTAAGCCGGAATTCGGTGCTCATCCCCTCGCAGGCCGCCTTTCGCGAAACGCGTGCCGCTTTCGATATGTCGCTGGCGCAGCTAGTCTGGTTCGCGAAAGCGCAGCTTTTTAAGAGCAAAGAACAAGGCGCATCAAGGAGGCTGGATGGCTGCTGATCTCGACGCGAATGTCCTGGTCGTCGGCGCGGGGCCCGTCGGGCTGACGTTGGCCATCGATCTGGCCTGGCGCGGCATCGAGGTGACGGTGGTCGAGGCGCGGGCGGCCGCCGAGCCGCCCGAACCCAAATGCAACCATGTCGCCGCCCGCACCATGGAAATCTTCCGGCGGCTGGGGCTTGCCGAACAGATCCGCAATTCGGGCCTGCCCGCGGATTACCCCCACGACATCAGCTACCGCACCGCGTTCACGGGAGAGGAATTGACGCGAATTCCAATTCCCTGCCGCCGCGACCGCTTTAGCCGCAGGGATGGTCCGGATTGCAACTGGCCGACGCCGGAGCCGCCGCATCGTATCAACCAGATCTTTCTCGAGCCGATCCTGTTCGAGCATGCTGCTGCCGACAGGCGCATCCGCATCCTCAACCGCACCTCGGTCGATGACGTCAGGATCGGCGATGACTTCGCCGAGGTGCAACTGCGCGACCTCGAGACGAATGCTGTGACCATCAGGCGATGCCGCTACCTGATCGGCTGCGACGGCGCGCGGTCGATCGTGCGCAAGGCGATTGGCGCTGCCTTCGAGGGCGATGCGGTGATCCAGCGCGTGCAGTCGACCTACATTCGTAGCCGTGAGCTGATGTCGCGGCAGCACACCGCGCCGGCCTGGGGCACCGGGGCCATCAACCCGCGCCGCTCCGGCATGGTCTACGCGATCGACGGCCGCGAGCGCTGGCTCGTCCACAATTACATGAGACCAGGCGAGGGCGATTTCGAAACGGTAGATCGCGACGCCTGCATCCGCACCATCCTGGGGGTGGGTGCGGATTTCAAATATGAAGTGATCTCGAAAGAAGACTGGGTCGGGCGGCGGCTGATCGCGAGCCAATTCCGCGACGCCAACGCCTTCATCGCCGGCGATGCCGCCCATATCTGGGTGCCCTATGCGGGTTACGGCATGAATGCCGGAATCGCCGATGCGACCAACCTGTCATGGATGCTGGCGGCGCATCTCAATGGCTGGGCGCCGGCTTCCATTCTCGATGCCTATGAGGCCGAACGGCTCCCGATCACAAGTCAGGTATCGCGGTTTGCGATGTCGCATGCCGAGGCCGAGATCCGCCGCCGTGGCGCGGTGCCCGAAACCATCGAAGAGAATAGCGCTGAAGGCGAGCGCGTTCGGCGCGAGACTGGCCAGCTCACCTACGAGATCAACGTTCAGCAATACGCCTGCGCCGGCCTCAACTTCGGCAGCTATTACGATCGCTCGCCGATCATCGCCTATGACGGCGCCATGCCGCCCGCCTACACGATGGGCAGCTTCACGCCCTCGACCGTGCCCGGATGCCGGACACACCATCTCTGGTGCGCGGACGGAGCTTCGCTGTACGACCGGATGGGGCCGGAATTCACGCTGTTGCGCTTCGACCCGGCGCTGGACGTCGGGCCGCTTCGGCGCGCTGCCGAGACCAGAAATGTGCCGCTCGAACTACTCGACGTCACGGCGCCGGATGAAATCGTGCGCGAAGGCGCGCTGGTGTTGTCGCGGCCCGATCAGCATGTCGCCTGGCGCGGCCATCGCGCGCCAGCCGATCCGCTATCGCTGATTGATCACATCCGCGGCGCATCGAAGCAGACCGCCGGGTAGAACCTGATCGGGGATCAGTCTTCGTTGGCCGCAATCGATTCCATCAGGGAGACGAGCTGGCGCTGTACCGTCTGGTCCTTGATCTTGCTGTAGGCGCGAAGCAAGCGGAGGCTGAAGGCGCTGTCGAGAAACAGCAGGCTTTCCACTTCCCGCGCCTTGCTGTCGCCATCGTAGAAGAAAGTGACAGGCACATCGAGCGCGGTTGCGATTTGCTGCAAGCGGGCAGCACCCACGCGATTGACGCCTTTCTCGTATTTCTGGACCTGCTGGAAGCTCACGCCGAGTTGTTCGCCAAGCTCAGCCTGCGAAATCTTCTGTTCCACGCGCCGCAACCGGATTCGCTTGCCCAGCTCGATGTCGGGCTTGCCGGCACTGCGCTGCTTCATCTTTTTCGCTACAGATTTGTTCATACTAGTTCTACCGTCCTTGGCTCATGAAGCGCCCGAATAAGCGGAATCCGTGGTCACTTCTTATACACTGGTTCCAGACTCTGTTCTAATAGACGAAACTCGCATCCATATCCGGAAATCTACGGATATTCAGGCGTTCTACGGGCAACCTTAATGGCCGTCAAAATGAATGATGCTCGTAATGCGACCTAAAACGGTATCTCGTTCCGAAAGCCGGTGTAATTGTTGCTCACAGTGATAGGCCTATAAAATACGCTCCAACGGCGTTTTCCCCAGTACTTTCTATCTAAGGGGCGTTTGATCGGTTTTTGCAAGTGATAGGTCATTTTACAACCTTGGGTCCAGTTGGAGCGGGACGTTTTGACGCGTGCACCAGTTGAGGCCGCGGGCGGGGTTGTTCACCTGGTTTCAGTTGCCAGCGAGACGCGGGGAAGCAAGCGACCTCGCGGCTGGCGTCAGCCGGAAAGCCAAGGGAGGTTCGGTTGCTCCCGCATCAGTACGGGATAGACTCCGATGTCACAAATCTGTGTAAGGACGAAATCTATCTTCTCAGTCCTAATACGGGGGACTTTTTGTGTTGGCGAGGTGTTGATTGATCCATCGCGTCGACCATGTTGCGCGCTCGATAACGGAAACACGCTGTGGCTTTTGTCGAAGAAAATTTGCAGGACGTGCTGGCGACCCTCGAGGAGTGCCAGGCGGCCCTGGTCAGAAACGGTGATCGCGACACGGCACAGCTCGTTTCGGTGGCGATCCTGGAGCTTCGGATCAAGCTGAACCGGATCGAGGATTCGGAATTGAAGGCGTTGTGCGATGCAATGCTGCGGGAGGTCGATACGGCCTCAAAATCGGCCTATCCGAAGCCGCAGGAGGGCGTGCGGCGGCGGCCTCCGGTGTCCCTGAAGCTCGTCAAGTAAGGCCGGATCAAGCGTTAGTGTGGCGACGCTGACGTTCCTTTCAGTTTCGCGGCGATCCCTTCAAAGGAACGTCAGCGTCAAAGCCACACTAGAATCATATATTTGCTAGTGTCCCTTTGGTTCTGACATTCGTAAAAGTGCCCGCTTCGACAAGATACGAATGTCAGAACCGGGACACTAACCGCGGCGTCGTGATTTTGCGGATTCCTCCATTTCCGCTACATCAGCGCCTATCATGATCCATGACGTTTCGATCCCCGCCGCGCTGATTGCGGGCCTTGTCAGCTTCCTGTCGCCCTGCGTGCTGCCGCTGGTGCCGCCTTATCTCGTCTACCTCACCGGCGCGACCATCGAACATGTCGCCAATGGCGAAGCCGCAGCGTCGTCCCGCCGCGCGGTGATGGTGTCGGCCGTGATGTTCGTGCTCGGCTTTTCCACGGTGTTCGTGGCGCTCGGCGCCAGCGCCTCCCTGATCGGCGGCTTCATCCATGCCTGGTCGGCGGAATTGTCGCTGGTGGCGGGCGTCGTGATCATCGTTATGGGCTTGCACTTCCTCGGGCTGACGCGGATCGATCTGTTGATGCGGGAAGGCCGGATGCCGATCCCGAAACCCGTCGGGTTGTGGGGCGCCTATCTGATGGGGCTTGCCTTTGCGTTCGGCTGGACACCGTGCATCGGACCGATCCTGGCGGCGATCCTGTCGATTGCGGCCTCTGAGGCGACCGTCACGAAGGGCGCCGGCCTGCTTGCGGTCTATTCCGCAGGCCTTGGCATTCCGTTCCTGATCGCGGCCTTCATGGTCGAGCAATTCTCCTCGCTGTTTGCGCGCATGAAGCGGCATCTGGCGCGCGTCGAACAGGCCATGGGGGTGCTGCTGGTCGTCACCGGCATCGCCTTTCTGACCGGCGGCGTCTCGACGGTCAGCATCTGGCTGCTCGAGACCTTTCCGAGCCTTCAGAGCATTGGCTGAGACTGAGTGTGTTCTAGAGATTACTGTCGTTGATCGCCGAATAGATCATCGTGCGCAGCTCGCGCCGGATCGGCGTCGCGGTCGATGGCAGCACCTGGGTCATGAAAATGGCGATCAGTTCTTCCACCGGGTCGATCCAGAACGAGGTCGTGGCCGCGCCGCCCCAGGCGTATTCGCCCGCGCTTCCGGGAATAAGCGTTCGTGCCGGATCGAGCGTCACCGAGAAGCCGAGGCCGAAGCCGATGCCGTGATACGTCGCCTCGGAGAACAGCGATCGCGACAGTTCCGGCAGCGTCTTGCCGCCCGGCAGATGATTTGATGTCATCAGCTGAAGCGTCTTTGGTCCGACCAGCCGGACGCCGTCGAGCTCGCCGCCATTGAGCAGCGCGCGGCAGAAGGCGAGATAGTCGGCCGAGGTCGAGCACAGCCCGCCGCCGCCGGAGATGAACGAGGGCGGCGACAGGAAGGAAGAAGTCGCCGGGTCGTCCTGGAGCGTGAGGCCGCCCTTGCGGTCGGTGGCGTGAAAGGTCATCGCGCCTTGCGGGCTTGCCGAGTAACACGCCGCCAGGCGGCGGTCCTTCTCTGCGGGAACGAAGAAGCCGGTGTCCTTCATGCCGAGGGGAGCGAAGATCCGCTCCTGCAAGAACGTTTCGAATGGCTTGCCGCTGATAAGTCCGATGAGATAGCCGATGACGTCCGTCGAGACCGAGTAATTCCAGGCCTCGCCCGGCGAGAACTCCAGTGGAATCTTGGCGAGATCCGCGACCAAGGATTGCAGCGTGCCGGCTTTCTCGACCTCGCCGATCTTCAAGTCCCGATAGGCCGCATCGACGTTGCCGCGCTGCTGGAAGCCGTATGTCAGGCCAGACGTGTGCCGCATCAGGTCGATGATCTGCATCGGCCGGGACGGTGGGCGGGTGAGAAAGGCCGGCCATATGCCGGCCTGGAACACGCCGAGATTTTTCCATTCCGGAATATATTTATGGACCGGCTCATCGAGCGCGACGCGGCCTTCCTCGACCAGCATCATGAAGGCGATGCTCGTGACCGGCTTGGTCATGGAATAGATGCGGTAGATCGTGTCGTCCTTGACGGCGACCTTGCGCTCGATATCGGCCAGACCCATCGACGAATTGTGAACGAGCTGGCCGCGGCGATAGACCATGAGCTGGGTGCCCGGAAAGCGGCCGGCCTCGATGTAGCGCTCGCGCAAATGACGATCGATCCGCTCCAGCGCGGATTTTGACATGCCGGCGGCTTCGGGCGAGGCGAGGGAAAGCGGGCTCGGCATCGGATTTCACCTCTTGAAAAGTGGAACGCAGGTCTTAGCCCATATCGGCATGGCGTTCCAATGGCGGCCGCTTACCTTGGCCGATCGGCTGGTGTAGGTTCTCCGTAATCAACCATAACCCCCAAGGACGTAGCGAAAAATGCCCCAGTTCAACGAGACCGAACTCACCGAAGCCGTCATCAAGAGCTTTGAAGAAGTGAAGGAGCCGCGGATCAAGTTCCTGATGGAAGAGCTGGTGAAGTCCTTGCACGCTTTCGTGCAAAAGACCGACCTCACGTTCGCCGAATGGGAGTATGCGATCGATTTCCTCACGCGTGTGGGGCAGAAATGCACCCCGAGCCGGCAGGAATTCATCCTGCTCTCGGACGTGCTCGGCGTCTCGATGCTGGTCGACGCCGTCAACCATCGGGAACGCGAAGGCGCGACCGAGACCACCGTGCTCGGGCCGTTCTATGTCGGCGAACACAAAGTGATGCCGCACGGCACCGATGTGTCTCCCGCTCTCGCCGGTGAGAAAATGTTCGTGCAGGGGCGCGTCACCAATCTCGACGGCAAGCCGCTTGCCAACGTCCCCATCGATATCTGGCACGCCGACGATGACGGCTGGTACGATTCACAGAAGCCGGACTATGAGACGGCCGGTCCATCGTCGCGCGGGCGCTTTGTCACCGACGCCGAAGGACGGTTCTACTTCCGCACCATTTTGCCGTGCAGCTATCCGATCCCGACCGACGGTCCGGTCGGCCAGATGATCCTTGCGCTGCATCGCCATCCGATGCGGCCCGCGCATGTGCATTTCCTGGTGAATGCGCCCGGTCACGAGCCGCTGGTCACCCACGTCTTCGTCGAAGGCGACAAATATATCGACACCGACGTCGTGTTCGGCGTGAAGCAGGAGCTGATCGCCAAGGTCGAAAGGCGCACCGATCCGACCATGCCGGACGGCAAGCCGGCGGCGGCGCCTTGGCATCTCATGACCTACCAGTTCCGCCTCAAGCCGGGGCAGGGCGCGGCGCCGAAGCCGATGGCGGTCACCGAGGACGCTTGAGTAGAGGGCCGTATGATCCCGAGAGTCGGGTTCATACCTTGAACTTAGGCAGTCTGCCCAATCGTTGTGCGGCGCACAACAAATGGGCTTTTGCAAATTTTGAATGCGGATTGCAGCGGCGCGTTTTCCCGGGCCGCTGAGGCAACCATTTGTCTTATCTAAATTTTTCGTAACGCGGTGGCTTGGCACGAAGCTTGAATAATTGTTGCTGACGCCACCGATGCCGTCCGCCGAATAGCCATTCATCCGATTTGCGACCGCTTAACCGGGCTTCGCCCGGAGCGTGCTGCCATGTCTTCGGAGTGCCGCGCGACCGTCCCTTCACACAAGGAAATATGCAATGAGCTCGAAAGACCCGACCTGGATTTCAGACTGGAACCCCGAAGATCCGACCTTCTGGGAAACCAGGGGCAAGGTGACCGCCCGCCGCAACCTGATCTGGTCGATCGTGGCCGAGCATATCGGATTTTCGGTCTGGCTGATCTGGAGCATCGTCGCCACCAAACTGCCCGCGGCCGGCTTCCATTACACCACCGATGAGCTGTTTCAACTCGTCGCCATTCCGGGCCTGATCGGCTCGCTGATGCGCTTTCCCTATACCTTTGCGGTGACGACTTTCGGCGGCCGCAACTGGACGATCTTCTCGGCCGCGGTGTTGCTCATTCCGACGATCGGGCTCGCTTATTTCGTCAGCCAGCCCGACACGCCGTTCTGGCTGATGCTGCTGGTGGCGTCGACCGCGGGCCTCGGCGGCGGCAACTTTGCCTCCAGCATGGCCAATATCTCCTTCTTCTATCCCGACCGCATGAAGGGCTGGGCGCTTGGCCTCAACGCCGCCGGCGGCAATATCGGTGTTTCCAGCGTTCAGTTGCTCACGCCGATCCTGATGGGCCTCGGACTTTTCAACCTGTATCAGGCAACGCCCGTCTCGGGCGTCTTTCTCCAGAATGCCGGCCTGATGTGGATCCTGCCGATCATCATCGCGGTGTTCGGCGCGGTCTTTTTCATGAACAACCTGACCTCGGCGAAGTCCTCGTTCAAGGATCAACTCGCGATCGTCAAGCGCAAGCATACCTGGATCATGTCCTTTATCTATATCGGGACGTTCGGATCCTTCATCGGCTACTCGGCGGCGTTTCCGCTGTTGATCAAGACGCAGTTTCCGTCGGTCACCATCGCGATCGCGTTCCTCGGGCCCCTGGTCGGCTCGCTGTCGCGTCCGTTCGGCGGTCTGCTTGCCGACAAGATCGGCGGGGCGATCATCACGTTCTGGAATTTCATCGTGATGGCTGCGGCCACCATCGGCGTCATCTATTTCGTCGGCAACAAGGACTTCACCGGCTTCCTGGTGATGTTCCTCATTATCTTCGTCACCACCGGCATCGGCAACGGCTCGACCTACCGGATGATCCCCTCGATCTTCCGTGAGGAAAATCTTCGCAAGGCCCGCGGCAAGGGCGAAGCCGGACGCTTGGCGGCGATCAAGACCGCCAGCATTGAAAGCGGCGCGGCGGTCGGCTTCATCGGCGCGATCGGCGCGTGCGGCGGTTACTTCATTCCGAGCGGCTTCGGCAAATCGATTGCCGTCACCGGCGGTCCGCAGCTCGCGCTCGTGATTTACCTCGGCTTCTACGCGATCTGCCTCGCCTTTACGTGGTGGTTCTACCTGCGCCGCAGCCCGGCGGAGGCAGGCGCGACCAGTCTCGCCGAAGCACGCATCTGAGCAGAAGAAGTCGGCCTCGTCCCGCACGCGGGACGAGGTGAGGGCCAAAACCAGAGGCAACAGCGGGAGCGAGAGATGACACCGGATCAGGTCAAGCTTGTTCAGCAGAGTTTCTCCAAGGTCGTGCCCATTGCCGATCAGGCGGCGATCCTGTTTTACGATCGCCTGTTCGAAATCGCCCCGCAGGTCAAAGCGATGTTTCCCGCCGACATGACCGAACAGCGGAAAAAGCTGATCGCCATGCTTGCGGCCGTCGTGAACGGTCTGGGCGACTTGCCCTCGATCCTGCCGGCCGCGAGCGCGCTTGCCAAACGCCACGTCGCCTATGGCGCCAAGGCTGCGCATTACCCGGTCGTCGGCGCCGCCTTGTTGTGGACGCTGGAAAAGGGACTGGGCGAGGCGTGGACGCCCGACGTCGCCGCCGCATGGACCACCGCCTACGGCACGCTGTCCGGTTTCATGATTTCAGAAGCCTATGGCAGTGCCCAGGCCGCCGAATAGGAAGCCTCATGAGTGAATCGCTTGTGATCGTTGGCAATGGCATGGCGGCGGCACGTCTGGTCGACGAGCTTGCCAAAGTGGCGCTCGGGCGTTTTGCGATCGCGGTTATCGGCGCGGAGCCGAGGCTTGCCTATAATCGCGTGCTGCTCTCGTCGGTGCTCGCCGGCGAGACCGCCTCGCATGAAATCGAACTGAAGCCCGCCAACTGGTGGCGCGATCGCGGCGTCACGCTGAAGTATGGCTGCGCCGTCGACGAAATCGACGTCGGCCGGCGCGAACTGAAGATCGCCAGCGAGGAGAGCATCACGTTTTCCAAGCTGGTGCTTGCGATCGGGTCGTCGCCGTTGCGGCTGAATGTGCCCGGCGTCGATCTGCCGGGCGTGCATACGTTCCGCGACAGCCGCGACGTTGACCTGTTGCTGACGCTGGCGGCCGCGAAAAAGCGCGTGGTCGTGGTCGGCGGCGGCTTGCTCGGCCTTGAAGCCGCGTATGGTCTTGCCAAAGCGGGCGCGCCGGTGACGTTGGTTCACCTGATGGACCGGCTGATGGAACGGCAGCTCGATGCGCCCGCGGGGGCGCTGTTGAAATCGCTGGTCGAGAAGAAAGGCATCAACGTCCTGCTCAACGCCAGCACCAGCCGCATTCTTGGGCAAAGCCGCGTCGAAGGCGTCGAACTCGCCGACGGACGTTGCATCGAAGCCGATGCGGTGATTCTTGCGGCCGGCATCCGGCCGAACACCGCACTCGCCAGGGACGCCGGCATTCCGGTCAATCGCGGCGTCGTCGTCGACGACCATCTCCAGACCGGTGCGGACGGCATCTTTGCGCTTGGCGAATGCGCCGAACATCGCGGTATCTGCTATGGCCTGGTCGAGCCGGCTTACGAGCAGGCGAGGGTGCTGGCGCAGCATCTCGCCGGCCGCAAGGCGGCGTATCCCGGCAGCGTGGTCGCCACCAATCTCAAGGTGTCCGGCGTCGGCGTGTTTTCGGCCGGCGAGTTCATGGGCACCGATCGCAGCGAAGCGATCGTGCTCGGCGACTTCAGGCGCGGCGTTTACAAGAAGCTCGTGATCGAGGACGGGCGGCTGACCGGGGCGGTGCTGGTCGGCGATACCACGGATGCGCTCTGGTATCTCGAGTTGATCCGCAAGCGCGAGAATATCGTTGGCCTTCGCAAGGACATGATGTTCGGCCGCCCGCCGGCAACGCTGGCCGTGGCCGCATGATGGGTTCACTTCGATGACGGCGGTCGATCCCGCGCTGAAAGCGACCTCCACGACCTGCCCGTACTGCGGTGTCGGCTGCGGCGTGCTGGCGACGCCGGACGGCAGCGGCGGCGCGGCGATCTCCGGCGATCCGTCGCATCCGGCGAATCTCGGCCGGCTTTGCTCGAAGGGCTCGGCGCTCGGCGAGACGCTCGGCCTTGAAGATCGTCTGCTGTATCCGATGATCCGTTGCTCCAGCGGCGCGATGGAGCAGATCGCCTGGAGCGATGCGCTTGACCACGTCGCACATCGTTTTGCGCATATCGTTGCGCGCGACGGCCCCGGCGCGGTCGCGTTCTATCTCTCCGGGCAACTTTTGACCGAGGATTACTACGTCGCCAACAAGCTGATGAAGGGATTCATCGGCAGCGCCAATGTCGACACCAATTCGCGGCTGTGCATGGCCTCATCCGTGGCGGGTCATCGCCGCGCCTTCGGCGCCGACACCGTGCCCGGCCTTTATGAGGATCTCGACCAGGCCGATCTTCTGATCCTGGTCGGTTCCAACGCCGCCTGGTGCCATCCGGTGCTGTACCAGCGCATGATCGCCAACAAGCAACGGCGTGGCGCGCGCATGGTCGTGATCGATCCGCGCAAGACCGACACCTCGGAAGACGCCGACCTGTTTCTCGGCGTGAAGCCCGGTTCCGACACCGCGCTGTTCTCCGGGCTGCTGGTTTATCTCGCCGACAATGAGTTGATCGATCGCGACTACATTGCGCGTTACACGGCAGGCTTCGACGAAGCGCTTGTCCGCGCGCGCGCCATCGCCGGCAGCGTCGCGGCGACCGCGCTGGCGACGGGTCTTTCCGAACAGGACGTTGCGGCGTTCTTCCAAATGTTCGCGGCGACGCCGCGCGTGGTCACGCTTTACTCGCAAGGCGTCAACCAGTCGGCGCAAGGCACCGACAAGGTCAACGCGATCCTGAACTGCCATCTTGCGACGGGACGGATCGGCAAAATCGGCGCGTCGCCGTTTTCGTTGACCGGGCAGCCGAACGCGATGGGTGGCCGGGAAGTCGGAGGCCTTGCCAACCAACTCGCCGCGCATATGAACTTCACGCCGCCCGATATCGATCGCGTGCGCCGGTTCTGGAAAGCGCCGCGGATCGCCACCCATGAAGGGCTCAAGGCAGTCCAGATGTTCGAGGCGATCGGCCGCGGCGAGATCAAGGCGCTGTGGGTGATGGGAACCAACCCGGCGGTGTCGCTGCCGGATGCCGACGCCGCGCGCGATGCGTTGAAGAAACTCGAATTGTTGGTGATCTCCGAAAACGTGCTCTCCAACGACACCGTCGGCGCTGGCGCGCACGTCTTGCTGCCGGCGCTGGCCTGGGGCGAGAAGTCCGGCACCGTCACCAATTCCGAGCGGCGCATCTCGCGCCAGCGCGCGTTCTTAGCCGCGCCGGGCGAGGCGCGGCCGGACTGGTGGATCATCGGTGAAGTTGCCAAGCGTCTCGGCTTCGGGGCAGCGTTCGACTACAAGTCGGCGGCGGCGATCTTCCGCGAGCATGCAGCGCTCTCTTCCTTCGAGAACAACGGCAGCCGCGATTTCGATATCGGAGCGCTGAGTTCGGTGTCCGACGAGGGGTTCGACGGGATGTCGCCGATCCTTTGGCCGTTTCGCTTCGGCGATATCGAACCATCAGAGCGATTTTTCTCTGGCGGTGACTTTTTCACCAACGACCGCAAGGGACGCTTCGTTGCGCCGGAACGGCCGGTGCTGCGTACCGAGACCCACGAGGGCCGCCCGCTGCGGCTCAATACCGGCCGCATCCGTGATCAATGGCACACCATGACCCGCACCGGCATGAGCCCGCGGCTGGGTGCGCATCTGCCGGAGCCGTTCATCGAGGTGCATCCGGACGACGCCGCGCGATATGGTCTCGCCGACGGCTCTTTCGCCCGCGTTACCACCGATCACGGCCAATGCACGCTCAGGGTCGTGGTCAGCCCGCGGCAACAGCGCGGCATGCTGTTTGCGCCGATCCACTGGAGCGAGGCGAATTCATCCAGCGCCCGCGTCGGTTCGCTCGTTGCACCGTTTACCGATCCGTTCTCGGGCCAGCCGGAAGCCAAAGCGACCCCGGCGTCGATTGCGCCTTATGAATATGTTTTCTGCGGTTTCGTGCTGTCGCGCAAACCGTTGAAACTGCCCGACCACGCCTGGTGGGCGCGCGCCACCGTCAATGGCGGGCTCGGCTATCTCATCGCCGATAATGCGGACCTCAAAGGCTGGTCGTCGTGGCTGCGATCGGTCGCAGGTGAGGAACTCGCCGAATACAGCGATTTCGGCGGCGGGGTTTATCGCGCGGCATCGTTTGCCGGCGATGCGATCGAGACCTGTCTTTTCCTCGGGCCGGCACGCGACGCGGGCGATTGGGGTATCGTGAAGGAACTGTTCGCGGCCGGTCCGCTCGCCGACGATCAGCGGCGAATGCTGCTATCGGGCAAACCGGCGCAGGGATTGGCGAGCACGGGGCCGGTCGTCTGCGCCTGCTTCGGCGTCGGCCGCACCACGATCTGCGATGCGATTGCGGCGGGTAGCCGCTCGGCGGCCGAAATCGGCCTCAAGCTGAAGGCCGGCACCAATTGCGGCTCGTGCATTCCCGAACTCAAGCGCTTGATCGCGCAGTCGGGAACCGATCACGACCATGGGAAATTGGTCGCGGCAAGCTGACCGGCGGCTGCCGAGGCGCGTGCTTGTAGTCCAGTCAGCCGCCCTTGACCGCGCCCGCGGTCAGGCCCGCAACGATCTGGCGTTGCGCAAACACCGTTAGCAGCAGCACCGGCAAGGTGACGATCAAGGCGGCCGCGGCGAGCGGTCCCCAGCTCAACTGGTCGTATGAAATCATGTTGTAGACGGCAACCGGCAGCGTTCGTGTTTCGCGCCCGGCCAGCACGATACCGAACACGAAATTGTTCCACGAGAAGATCACCGCCAGAATAAAGGCAACCGCGATTCCCGGCCGGGCGATCGGCAGCGCCACGTGACGAAAGATCTGCCAGCGCGTGGCGCCGTCGATCATGGCGGATTCCTCGAGTTCGATCGGCGTGGTCTCGAAATAGCCGATCATGATCCAGATCACGATCGGCACGGTCACCACCAGATGGATGATGATCTGCGGCCACAGCGTGCCGAGGAGGCCTAACCACTGGAACAGCAGGAACAGCGGAATGAGGTAAGAGAGACCCGGCGTGATGCGCGCGATCAGGATCACCGCGGCCGTTTTGTGCGCCCGCATGCGGGCGAGGCCATAGCCGGCCGGTACGCCGACCAGCAAGGCAAATGCGGTTGCCGCTCCGGTGACAATCAGGCTATTGGCGAAATAGGTCGAGAACCGCTTGGAGTCGATGACGGCCGAGTAGTTGCCCCAGTTGAAGTGCTCGGGGATGAAGACCGGCGGATAGGATGCGTTGTCGACCTCGAACTTGACCGACAGAGACAGCATCCAGAGGAAAAACAGCACGGCCGGCGACACAATGGCGAGAACCGCAAAGGCCAGCCCGATCCTGCCGGCCAATTGCCGTAACGAGCTCATTTTGAATCCCCGCCGTCATTCCAGTGCGTGCTCTGCCGCAACCGCAGCAAGGCGCCGGCGAGCGCGACAATGAGCGCGAAGAAAACCACGACGATCGCGGACGCGTATCCGACGTCGTAATAAACGAACGCAACACTGTAGAGATAAAGGTTGATCGTCTCCGAGGCGCTGCCCGGGCCTCCTTGGGTAATCGCGAAGATGATGTCGAAGCTTTTCACCGCGTCGATCATGCGGATCATCGACGCAATGAAAAGGAACGGCGTGATCAGCGGCAGCGAGATGTAGCGGAACGTCTGCCAGCGGGTGGCGCCGTCGATCAGCGCACTCTCATAGGGCTCGGCCGGAATTGCAGCCAACCCTCCGAGCACGATCAGCATGATCAGCGGCGTCCATTGCCAGGTTTCAACCAGGACCAGGGAAGGGATGACGGTCGCGGGATGAAACACCCAAAGCTGCGGCGGCAGACCGACGAGCGACAGCAGGTAGTTGAGGATGCCGAGTTGCGGGTGGAACATCATCGTCCACACCAGCGCGATGGCGACCGGGGTCGCCATCATCGGCAAAATGAAAAGGCCGCGCAGGAAGCCGCGCATCGGAAACTTGTTATGAAACACCACGGCCGCGAAGGTGCCGAACACCAGCGGCAAAGCGACCGACAGAGCACTGTAGACCAGTGTATGCCAGACCGATTCGATGAACCTGACATCGCTCGGCAGCCGGATATAGTTCGATAGGCCAATGAAGGAAGGCGGAGCTCCGACCTTCCATTCGTGCAGGCTCATCCAGATCGTATAGGCCCACGGAAAGATGATCACCGCGAGCACGACGATCAGCGCGGGAATAACGAACGGCCAGTAGGACGGGGGTTTCCACCCGTCCGATTCCTGCGTGGCGGACGTCGATGGCGCCGCCGCGCTCCCGACCGTGCTAACACTCACGACTTTTCGCTTCGCTCCAGGATCGGGCGGAATTGCTCGTGCGCCTTCTTCAATTCCGTTGCCGGATCGGCACCCGACAGCGTCGCCGTCACCGCGGCGCCGACGAGGTCGCGAAACTCGGCGACCGGAATGATGACGGGAAGGCCGAGCTTGCTGATCTTGGCCGATCCGATCACGGAGTCCAGCCAGTCCTGGTTCTTCACGCCCTTGCGCACCGTCTCGTCGTTGAGAACGGAGTTGCGGAACGGCACACCGCCGCCGGCCTGCAAAAGCCGCGCGCCCATGGTCTTTGAAACCGCCCACTGGCAGTAAAGATAGGCGGCTTCCTTCTTGGTGCTGGTTTGTGCGATGCCGATGCCGTCGCCATAGGTCGCCGAATATTGGCCCTTGGGTCCGGCGGGCACCAGCGCGTAGCCGATCTTGCCGACCACGCGCGACGCATTGGGGTCCTCGATCGGCGGAGCCCAGCCGACGCCATCGATCCACATCGCGGCGCGGCCCTGCGTCAGCGATGCCATCGATTCCATCCAGTTGAAGCCGGCGACCCCCGGAGGCGCGGTTTTGGTCAGCAGATGCTGATAGGTTTTGGTCGCTTCGATCGCTTCCGGACCGTCGGTCAGGATATTTCCCTTCGCGTCGAGAAACTCGCCGCCATAGTTGAGGAAGAAGTTGGTCCACAGCGTCATGTTGGCGTTGCGCAGGCCGCGGCCGGTAAAGCCGTAGATGCCGTTGGCGGGATCGTTCAGTTTCTCGGCGGCGGCAACCATCTCGTCGAAGGTTTTCGGCAAAGCGAGGCCCTTCTTGGCGAACATCTCCTTGTTCCAGTAGAGGATGAAGTAGTCGACCGACCACGGCAGCGAACGCATTTCGCCTTTTTCGTTCCGGGCGAACTGCTGTCCACCGGCGGAAAAATCGTCGACCGTGAGGTCCGGCGCGGTGAGATTCGGGTCTTTCATGAACGGCGTGAGGTCGGCGAGCCAGCCGGCCTTGTCGAATTGGCGCTTTTGCACATGATAGCTGACATGAACGACATCGAAGCTCGGCTTGCCTGACGTCAGCTCGATGACCGCCTTCTGCCGCTGCTGTTGCTCCGGAATGACTTCCGACTCGACCTTGATGCCGGTAAGTTCGGTAAACTCCGCTGCATATTTCTGTAGCAGTTCGCCGCGCGGCCCCTTGATCAGGTTGGCTTCGATGGTGGTGCCCGCGTATTTTTTCCATTGCACGTCGGCGCGCGCG
Organism: Bradyrhizobium erythrophlei; assembly: GCF_900142985.1. Taxonomy (NCBI): domain Bacteria; kingdom Pseudomonadati; phylum Pseudomonadota; class Alphaproteobacteria; order Hyphomicrobiales; family Nitrobacteraceae; genus Bradyrhizobium; species Bradyrhizobium erythrophlei. The sequence continues at coordinate 540,932 of NZ_LT670849.1, read as the reverse complement.
GGAAATCCGCTCAGGCTGAGTGCGCTTGCGGCAATCGTTCCCTGCAACAGCGAACGCCGGCTCGGGCCGAAATGGGCCATGTGTCCCTCCCTGAAATTCGCCTTGAATGGCGCTTAATTATTGGCCGGCATTTTCGACGTGGCTGGCCTCTTCGGATTCATAGCACGCGGCGCGACCGGGGCAAGAACGCTACCTTCGTATGGGCAGCGCTTTGTCCGGCGTCGACGTCTCTAAAATCCTCGATTATGGTGCGGCCGCTTTGCAGCAAAGGTAACGAGATGAAGCACAGGAAGTTCGGCGCCACCGGTCATGACGTCTCTGTCATCGGACAGGGCACCTGGTATATCGATCGCGGCGATCGCAAGTCCGCGGTTGCGGCGTTGCGCCGCGGGCTGGACCTCGGCATGACCCACGTCGACACGGCCGAGATGTATGGCGATGCGGAGCTTGTCATCGCCGAAGCCATCGCCGGCCGGCGGGATGAAACTTATCTCGTCTCAAAGGTGCTGCCGAGCAACGCGTCGCGTCGTGGCACCATTGCTGCCTGCGAGCGGTCGCTGACGCGGCTGAAGACCGATCGGCTCGACTGTTATCTGTTGCATTGGCGCGGCAGCGTGCCGTTGTCGGAGACTGTCGCCGCGCTCGAGCAACTCGTCAGCGCCGGAAAGATTCGCTCGTGGGGCGTTTCCAACTTCGATGCGGATGATCTCGACGAACTTCTGGGTGTTGCCGGCGAAGGAAAAATCGCCTGCAACCAGGTGCTCTATCATTTGCAGGAACGCGCGATCGAGTACGCGGTGATCCCGTGGTGCGCAAAGCATGATGTTGCCGTGGTCGCCTATTCGCCGTTCGGCCACAACGATTTTCCGGATTCGCGCAGCAAGGGCGGCGCGGCGTTGCAGACCATCGCCAAACGCCACGGCGCCTCGACGCGCCAGGTCGCGCTCGCGTTTCTCGCGCGCGACCCCCACGTGTTTCCGATCCCGAAGGCGGGAAGCGCGGAGCATGCTGCGGACAATGCCGCAGCCGGCGATCTCTCGCTTAGCGCGGAGGACATCGCCTCGCTCGATCAGGCGTTCCCGCGCGGGCCGAAACCGCGAAGCTTGCCAATGCTTTAGAGAGGCCCCCAGAACCTTTTGGTGAGCTAGTGCAGCGGCTCTGACGTTGCTTTCGGTTTCGCGGCGACCTCTTCAAAGCAACGTCAGAGTCAAAGCTGCACTAGAATCATATGGTTGCTGGTGTCCTTAACGTTCTGACATTCGTGAAAATGGTCGCTGCGATACCGTACGAATGTCAGAACGGGACACTAGCGCATATCCGCTGCCTGTTTTCAGGTGTTGTCGCGCGCGTGCGATCGCGCTTTTGTGACGCCTCGCCCGATTCGATTTTCTTCGACCCGAGTTCAACGTGACCCGTTCTGCAACAGCCGTCAGGCTGGACAGCGCGCCATCGCCGCTGCCTGAAAAGCCATTGCCCGAGAAGAAGCTGGCGAATGCTGCGTCGGCGCGGGCCGACCGGCCGCTGCGCGGCATCGCGCTCTTGATCGCTTCGACGATTTTTCTTGGAACGTCGGACGCGACCTCCAAGTATCTTTCGACGACGCTGCCATCGATCGAGATCGCCTGGATCCGCTTTCTGGTTTTCCTGCTGATCATGGTTCCGGCGATGGTGCCGGGTTCGCCGCTTTTTGCGCTGCGGACACAGCGCCCGGTGTTGCAGGTCATGCGCGGCGCGGCGCTGCTGGGTTCGTCGCTGCTGTTCATTTCCGGCTTGCGGTTTCTGCCTATTGCGGAGGCTTCCGCGACGAGCTTCGTCTCGCCGCTATTCGTCACCGCGTTGTCGATTTTCTTTCTCAGCGAAAAGGTCGGCTTGAGGCGCTGGATCGCAACCGCGGTCGGATTGATCGGCGTGCTGATCGTGTTGCGCCCGGGCACCGGTGCGTTTCATCCCGCGGCATTCTTCCCGGTAGTCTCGGCCTTCGCCTGGGCCTGCTGTCTGATCATGACGCGCCGGATGAGCGGGCAGGAACGCACGATGGTCACCATGACCTATTCGGCCATTGTCGGCTTTGCGATTCTTTGCGCGCTGGTTCCGCTGGTCTGGGTTACGCCGACCTGGCACGACATCCTGTTCGGCGTCATCATCGGGCTGACGTCGACAGCGGGGCAGTGGATTGTCGTGCTCGCGTTCCGCTACGCGGATGCCTCGGTGCTGGCGCCATTTTCCTACGTCCAGTTGCTCTGGGTCACGCTGCTCGGCTTCTTGATCTTCGGCGAAGTGCCCGACGCCTGGACCGTGGTCGGCGCTGCCGTCATCGTAGCGAGCGGTCTCTATACCGCGCATCGCGAACGCGTCCGCCATTCGCAACTCGCCGCACTCGCGGCGGAGCGGTCACCCAACCCGTGATTTTCCCGATCCTTGTCGTCCCGGACAAGTGAGCGGCGCGAACGTGATCCGGGACCCATACGCCGCGGCCTTCCATTTTGAGCAGCGGTCGACGCTTTTCGCAAAGCGAAGTTGGCCGGTGGTTATGGGTCCCTGCGTTCGCAGGGACGACGGATGAGTTCAGCTCACACCGGCAGCGCGATCGAATACTTCACCTGGCTGAGCGCAAAGCTCGACTCGATCGAGGCGATGCCATCGAGCCGCGTCAGCTTGTTCTTCAGGAACGCTTCATACGACGACAGGTCGGCGGCGACCACGCGCAGGAGATAGTCGCGGTTCCCCGTCATCAGGTAGCATTCGAGCACTTCCTCCCATTTCGAGATCGCGCGCGCGAAGCGGTTGAGGTCTTCTTCCTTTTGCCGGGCAAGCTTGATCGAGATGAAGACCGAGACATGAAGCCCGACCGATTTCTGGTCGACGGTCGCGATATAGCGGCTGATGACGCCTCGCTCCTCCAGAAGTTTCACGCGGCGGTGGCAGGGCGAGACCGAAAGCCCGACCTTTTCGGCGAGCTCGGCCATGGTGACGCGGCCGTCGGATTGCAGATAACCGAGGATCTTTCTGTCGATCGCGTCGAGGGCATGCATTGGGATAAACCGTTGTTCTTGTGGACCGGGTTGGTAAAATATCCCAAAAAATCAAGGTGTGTCGCCAAAATTTGAGATTTTCGGCAGGGCCCGTCGCGGTAACATTCGGCCAAAATAGCCGCCAAACGCCTTTGGCCGGGAGCACGCCATGCCGATCGAGCCCGCACGCCTGGACATTCTGAACGCGCTGACCCGCAAGGTGCTGTGGTTGTCCTCCTGGACCATCCACCACGCCAACCATCTCAGGCCGAATACCGACGGCCTCAAGGTCGGCGGACACCAGGCGTCATCCGCCTCGCTCGCCACCATCATGTCGGCGCTCTATTTCTCGGTGCTGCGGCCGCAGGACCGCGTCGCGGTCAAGCCGCATGCAAGCCCGGTGTTCCACGCCATCCAGTATCTGTTCGGACATCAGACCCGCGAGAAGCTGGAGAATTTTCGCGGTTTCAAGGGCGCGCAATCCTATCCGTCGCGTACCAAGGACGTCGACGATGTCGATTTCTCCACCGGCTCCGTCGGCCTTGGCGTGGCGCAAACGCTGTTCGCCTCGCTGGTGCAGGATTACGTCAAGGCGCATGGCTGGGCGAAAGATCGCCCCGAGGGGCGGATGATCGCGCTCGTTGGCGACGCCGAGATGGACGAGGGCAATATTTTCGAGGCATTGCTGGAAGGCTGGAAGCACGGCCTGCGCAACACCTGGTGGGTCGTCGATTACAATCGCCAGAGCCTGGACGCCGTCGTGCGCGAAGGCCTCTGGGAGAAGTTCGAATCCATGTTCCGGAACTTCGGCTGGGACGTGGTGATCGTGAAATACGGCAGCCTGATGCGCGAAGCCTTTGCCGAACCCGGCGGCGAAGCGTTGCGCAAATGGATCGATGCCTGTCCCAACCAGCTTTATGCGGCGTTGTGTTTCCAGGGCGGGGCGGCGTTCCGCAAGCATTTGCGCGACGAAATCGGCGATCAGGGGCCGGTGACGAAACTGATCGACAGGCGCAGCGACGACGAGTTGCTGGCGCTGATGTCCAATCTCGGCGGCCACGACATGGCGAGCATGCTGGAGGCCTTCGAGTCGATCGACCACGATCGGCCCGTCTGTTTCATCGCCTATACGATCAAGGGTGTCGGCCTGCCATTCCAGGGCCACAAGGATAACCATGCCGGCTTGATGACGGTTGCCCAAATGGAGAAGTGGCGGGCTGCGCAGAACATCCGCCCTGGCCACGAGTGGGACAAGTTCGAGGGCCTGCCGCAGCAACCGGCCGAGATCGAAGCGTTCTTGTCGAAGGTCGCTTTCAACCGCGAGGGCCGGCGCCTGAGTGCGCCGGAAATCGCGGTGCCGGAACGGCTGACATTCTCGCCGTCGGCGCAGATGTCGACACAACAAGGCTTCGGGCTGCTGTTGAACGAACTGGCGCGTGGCGACAGCCGGCTTGCCGAGCGCATCGTCACGGCGTCGCCCGACGTCACGGTGTCGACCAATCTCGGTGCCTGGGTCAATCGCCGCGGACTGTTCGCCCGTGCGGAGAAGGCTGACCTGTTCCGCAGCGAAAAAATCCCATCGACCTTCAACTGGGACGCCTCGCCCAAGGGCCAGCACATTGAGCTCGGCATCGCCGAAATGAACCTGTTCATTCTGATGTCCGCGCTGGGGTTGTCGCATGCGATCAACGGCGAACGGCTATTACCGGTGGCGACGCTTTATGATCCCTTCATCGAGCGCGGGCTCGATGCGCTGAATTACGCCTGTTACCAGGATGCGCGCTTCATGGTGGCGGCGACACCTTCCGGCATCACGCTTGCACCCGAAGGCGGCGCGCATCAGTCGATTGCAACGCCCTTGATCGGCATGGCGCAGGATGGTCTGGCCTCGTTCGAGCCAGCGTTCGTCGACGAACTCGCCGTCATCATGGGGTGGGGCTTTCGTCATATGCAGCGTGAAACCGGCGAGGGCGGTTCGGTCTATTTGCGGCTCACCACCCGCAGCATCGACCAGCCGCAGCGCATCATGTCGGGCGAACTCGAGACCGGCATCACCGAAGGCGCGTACTGGCTGCGCAAGCCCGGACCAAACGCCGAAGTCGTCATTGCCTATACCGGGGCGGTCGCGCCGGAAGCGATCGAGGCGGTCGGTTTGCTCGGCGAAAGCCGCCGCGACATCGGCCTGCTGGCGATCACCTCGGCCGACCGGCTGCACGCGGGGTGGACGGCGGCGCGTGCGCTCCGCCGCGACCGCCGCGGCGTGGCGCACCTGTCCCATATCGAAAAGCTGCTCGCCCCGCTGCCGCGCGATTGCGGGCTCGTGACCGTGATCGACGGCCATCCGTCGGCGCTTGCCTGGCTCGGTGGCGTGCGCGGCCATCGGGTGGAAGCGCTCGGGGTCGAGCATTTCGGCCAGACCGGCACGATCGACGACCTCTATCGCCATTACGGCATCGATGCGAACGCCATCATCGATGCGGCCGAAAGCCTCACCTCCGGCGCGCCGGTGCGTCACCGCAAACTGGCGGTGTGACGCTCGGACGCCTGTCCTGGTTTGAGGCAGGCGCGGTCCTGATTGCAGCCTGTCGCAAATCGGGTGGCTTGCTTACCCGCAACATGTTTCTGGTCGGCCTTTCTCTGTGGGGTCCGGCCTCGTGCTCGATGTTCTCCTCGCCAGAAGGGCGCGCCGTTTTGGCGCCGCGTTGAAAGCCGCAGCGCATGGCATTCGCAGCGCGCTCAGGCGCGTCAGCGAACGCGACCGGTTGTCCCGACTTTCGCCCCTGGAACGTCGCGACGTGGGATGGCATCGGATCGATCAAGAACTGAGGAAATGGCCCTGGCACGGCTAACCGGGCGATCAACTGATCCGCGATATTCCGTGTCCCGGACGCGACGCGGCATGACAATGACGCGACGCTGAGCCGGGACCTATTTCGCCCCAGAGCCTTGCCACGTTGGCGCCAGCGATCCTATATCCTGCATATAGCCGCGACGCGGCGTCCCGCATGTGGCGGGTTCATTTTGCACCGTGCCCGTGCGAGGATGTTGGCTCAACGCCTCCATAGCCCCCGACATCAAGAGGTTTCCGATGGTCAACCGCATGCAATTCTACATCGACGGCGCCTGGGTCGATCCCGCCGTCAAGAAGTCCACGCCTGTCGTCAATCCGGCGACCGAGGAGGCGATGTATGAAATTGCGCTTGGTTCCAAGGCCGACGTCGACAAGGCGGTTGCGGCTGCCAAGCGGGCGTTCGAAACCTATTCGCAGACTAGCCGCGAAGAGCGCGTCGCGCTGCTCACCAAGGTCATCGAGGTCTACAAAGGCCGCATGAAGGAAATTGGCGCTGCCGTCTCCGACGAAATGGGCGCGCCGCTGCCGATGGCGGAAAAGCTGCAAGCCGGCGCAGGTCTTGGACACCTGATGTCGACGCTGGATGTTCTGAAGAGCTACCATTTCGAAGAGCCGATGGGCACGGCAGTCGTGGTGCGCGAGCCGGTCGGCGTCGTCGGCATGATCACGCCGTGGAACTGGCCGCTGAACCAGATCGCCTGCAAGGTCGCGCCGGCGCTTGCCGCCGGTTGCACCATGATCCTGAAGCCGTCGGAATTCACGCCGACCTCGGCGTTGATTTTTGCCGAAATCCTGCATGAAGCCGGGGTGCCGAAGGGCGTGTTCAACCTGATCAACGGCCTTGGCCCCGAAGTCGGCGCCGCCATGAGCGAGCACCCCGACATCGACATGATCTCGTTCACCGGCTCGACCCGCGCCGGCATCGACGTGGCCAAGCGCGCAGCGCCGACCGTCAAGCGCGTCAGCCAGGAACTGGGCGGCAAATCACCGAACGTCATCCTCGAAGGCGCCGATCTCACCAAGGCGGTGACCGGTGGCGTGATGCACATGTTCAACAACTCGGGCCAGTCGTGCAACGCGCCGAGCCGGATGATCGTGCCGCTGTCGAAGATGAAGGAAGTCGCGGCGATCGCCAAGGGCGTGGCCGACAAGACCAAGGCCGGCGATCCGCGCGCCGAAGGCACCAACATCGGTCCGGTCGTCAATCGCGTCCAGTGGGACAAGATCCAGGCGCTGATCAACAAGGGCATCGAGGAAGGCGCAACACTGGTTGCCGGCGGGCCCGGTCTGCCGGAAGGTGTCAACAAGGGCTTCTACGTGCGCCCGACCATCTTCGCCGACGTCACCAGCGAGATGACGATCGCGCGCGAGGAAATCTTCGGCCCCGTGCTCACCATCATCGGCGCCAGGGACGAAGAAGACGCGGTGCGGATCGCCAACGACACGCCATATGGTCTCGCCGGCTACGTCTCGGCCGACACCGTGGAAAGCGCGCGTCGGGTCGGCCGTCGCATCCGCGCCGGCAACGTCAATCTTCAGGGCGTTCCGAACGACCGCACCGCGCCGTTTGGCGGCTACAAGCAGTCTGGCAACGGCCGCGAATGGGGCAAGTTCGGCCTTGAAGAATATCTCGAGGCCAAGGCGGTCGCAGGTTTTAATGCGGCGTAAGTAACGCGCCTTTTGAAATCAGAACGCCGGGGCGATGTTTCGCTCCGGCGTTTTCTGTTTGGAACGACGTAAATTGTTAACCGCAACGCTGCTTCTTTGCCTGCAACTTCAGGCTGATTTTGTTAAATTCGGCCATCCGACCAATCGTTGCGATCGCGTCAATCAATCGTTCGCCTTTTTGCCACCATGCTGCGTCGGTTGCCTTGGGTTGGACGGATCGAATGAAAAGCTTCTTCCGGGTTGGGTTGGCGGTGGCGCGCGCGGCGCTTTGGCGGAGCACGCCGGCTGAAGGCGCGGTGCCGATTAGTACGGTCCTTCTGTGCGCTATCGTTACTGCCGCTTCAAACGCAGCCTATCAATATCTCGCAGTCGACGGGCCTGCTCGTTTCAGCCTTTATGGTGTCAATTCAATCATTGCCGAGACTGCTGTCTTTACCGCAGTGGCCATGCTGTTCTTCTTGCGCGCCCGCACGAGTGTGCTGGCGCAGCTCTTGCTGCTGGATGCATTAGCATTCTGGTTCCTCGTGGCGGTGCTTCATCCTCCATTCGCGCTTCATGACCTCATGAAGGGCATCATGTCTATTTTCTTCCTGATATGGTGGGTCGGTGCGGTCGCGGCCGTCTTACGCAGCATTGCTGTTAGTGACCGTGAGAGGCCGTTAGCCAGAGGAATCGGCTTTACGGTGGTGTCGACCCTGGCGATTTTGGCGTTGCCGGCATTTCCAACGTTCTCCGGCAGCGACTTCGACCTGTCTTCCTACAATGTCTGGGAATGGGGTTATACGAAATTCTTCACGCAGCCGCGCGCCGACAGTGAGCGCGCGGTCGACGCAGCGGCCATCGAACTTTCGCAGCCCAACCTCCTCGAAGCCGAAATCAAAAAGCTCTTGCCTGAGCGCAAGGGCACGATGGATATCTATGCCATCGGCGTCGCTGGCTGGTCGACCCAGGATGTCTTCATCAAGGAATTGAATGGCGGATTGGAGGCCCTGAACCGGTCGCTCGGCATCGATGGCGGTACGATCCGGCTCATCAATCATCGGGATGCGATCGACAACTCGCCCGTAGCGAACGTTACCAATTTTGCAGCTGCCGTCCATGCGGTGGCTGGAGTCATGAACAAGGATGAAGACGTTCTGGTGGTCTTCATTACCTCGCATGGCGGGCCGACAGGGGTGGGGCTCTATTTTCCGGGCGTAGTCAGTCTCGTGCTCGGGCCGCAGCACGTCGCTTCTGTCCTCGACCGCGAAGGGATCCGTAATCGCGTCGTGATCGTGTCAGCCTGCTATTCCGGTGTGTTCACGAAGGCGCTCGCGTCCGAGAACAGTATCGTCCTGACAGCCGCCGACGAGAACAGTACCTCGTTCGGCTGCTCCAACGAGCGCGAATGGACTTATTTCGGGGACGCGTTCTTCAATCAGAGCCTCGCTGAGGGCGTATCGCTCGAAAAGGCATTTGAGGATGCAAAACTAAAGATCTCGAAGTGGGAAGCGCGCGACGAGGTGCCTCCATCTTCGCCACAGGGCCATTTTGGCGCGTCGATCTCGGCTAAACTGGCCGCAAGGCTCAAGTCCGGCAGCGGCGCGCGAGCGAGCGCCGGCGACCGTTAGCCGGTCGTCGGCAATCCTCGGGACCTAGCCCCCCAGCGCGCCCTGCGTATTCACATAGAGTGCGTAGATCGACTGGCTCGCCGCCATGAACAGGCGGTTGCGCTTCAATCCGCCGAAGCAGACATTGGCGCAGCGCTCGGGCAGCGCGATACGGCCGATCGGCTTGCCGTCGGGCGCAAAGACCATGACGCCGTCGAGTTCGGCATCGCCCATGCCCCAGCCGCACCAGAGATTGCCGTCGATGTCGCAACGCATGCCGTCGGGCGTGCCGGGACCGGCGTCGATCAGCACCCGCTTGTTGGTGATCTTGTCGCCGGACGGCGAAACGTCGTAGGCGAGAATCTTGCGGTTCGGCACGCCGCGGGATTCGACGATGTAGAGGATTTTCTCGTCCGGCGAGAAGCAAAGCCCGTTCGGTCCGAGCACGTCTTCGGCAACGATGGCGGCTTTGCCGGTTTCGCTGTCGATCCGGTAGACGTTGGCGTTGATCTCGGACTCTGCGACATAACCTTCGTAATTGCCGAGCAGGCCGAACACCGGATCGCTAAACCAGATCGAACCGTCCGATTTCACGATGACGTCGTTGGGTGAATTCAGTCGCTTGCCGTTGAAGGAATCCATCAGAACCGTAACCGAACCGTCATATTCGGTGCGGACCACGCGACGGCCGCCATGTTCACAGGTCACGAGGCGTCCCTGGCGGTCGCGGGTGTTGCCGTTGCCGAAGTTCGACGGCTTGCGATAGACGCTGACCGCGCCCGTTTCTTCCTCCCACTTGATGATGCGCTGGTTCGGAATATCGCTGCACAATAAATAGCGCCCGTCGCCGAACCACACCGGCCCTTCGGCCCAGCGCAGGCCGGTCGCGATCCGTTCCACCGCCGATAATTTCAGCCAGTATTTTTCGAAGCGCGGATCGAGCGCGTGAATGCAGGGGTCGGGATATTGCGTGGCCGGCTGAAAGCCGGGACGTGCGGGCTTTTCGGACATTTCGTGTTCTCGTTGTTGTTTGGTTTCCTCGCTAGCGGCCCATTTGCTAACATTGCGATGGCCTTGCAGCAAGCGCGCTTGCCGCGCATCGCGCGCCGCGCCATAATCACGAAAGCAATCCGAAAATGAGGGATGAAATGCCACGCATATTGATGACCGGCGCGTCGGGTGGAATCGGCACAAGCCTGCGCAAGCTGTTGCCGCCGATCTATCCGGATTTGCTATTGAGCGACCTGAAGGCACCCGCCGATCTCGGCCGCGGCGAGAAGTTCAAGGCGGCCGACCTCGCTAACATGGCCGAGGTCGAGGCGATATGCGAAGGCGTCGACGGCATCATTCATTTCGGCGGTTATTCGGTTGAAGGTCCGTGGGATGCCATCCTGCAATCCAACATCATCGGCTGCTACAACCTGTTCGAGGCGGCGCACAAGAAGGGCGTCAAGCGCATCGTGTTCGCGTCGTCCAACCATGCGGTCGGCTTTTATCCGCGCTATCACCGCATCGGCACCGACGTGACGCCGCGGCCGGACAGCCGTTACGGCGTCAGCAAGGCATTCGGCGAGGCGGTCGGCGCGCTCTATGCCGACAAGCATGGCATGAAGGTGACTTGCATCCGGATCGGCAATTTCGGCGACAAGCCGCTCGACCATCGAAGGCTCTCGATCTGGCTGAAGCCGGAAGACCTGGTGCAGCTCTGCCGGATCGGGCTCGAGCACCCCGACATTCACTTCGAGATTTTCTATGGCGCCTCCAACAACGAGCGCTCGTGGTGGGACAACCATCGCGCCATCGATCTCGGCTACCGCCCGACGGGCCGCGCGGAAGATTTTCGCGAACATGCCTTTGCCGAGCAGGCCAAGCTCAAGCCCGATCCGGTCGGCGACTTCTACCAGGGCGGTACGTTCTGCGGCATGGAGTTCGACGGCGACAAGAAGCGCATCATCGATCTGAAATAAGATTCGATATAATAGGAGGGGACCGTAGTTTGGCGGCGTTTAAGTCCTGCGTCGCGTTGATTATCATTGCGTGATTTTTCATGGATTGCCGGGTTTTTCCCTGGGAAAAGCCCTCGTCGGAGTTTCGAGGGGATGCGCGGGAAGTACATCGCCGTTGCACTGGCCCTGGTTGTGGCTGTCGTGGTCGGTCGAATCGAGTTTTTCGGGTCGGCGAAGCCGTCGGCGCAAGCTGGGCGGCAGGGATTCGGATCCCAGTCGAATAGCGACGTTGCGGCGCTGGGCCGCGTCGAGCCGAGAAGCGAGATTATCAATCTCGGGGCGGGCACGCCGGCCGACCGGCTCGACAGCCTGTTGGTCGCGCGCGGCGATATGGTCAAGCGTGGCCAGCCGCTCGGTTACCTCGCCGGCTATGCCGAACAGATGGCCGAGCATGAATTCATCAGCGCGCAGCTTGATGAAGCCAAACGCAAGCTCGCCGCCCAGATCGAGCTCGATCAACTCCGGATATCGGCCGCCGAGCTCAAGTTGCGGCAGGTAAGCGAGATCATGCCCTCGCGGATCAGCGCGCAGGAATCGATCGTCGAAAGCCTCGATGTCGCGTTCGGAAACGACAAGGAGATCCTCTCGGCGCAGCTGGCGCTCGCAGAAAAAGGAGCGACGACGCAACGGCTGCGCGACAATCAGCAGACACTGGTGGGGCGGGATCAGGCCGATCTCAACGGCGCTCGTGCCAAGTTGAGCGAGCTTAGACATCAGTTCGAGCTTGACCGGGCCGATGCCGAAATCCAGCTGGCCCAGGCGCGCGCCGGTCTGGAGCGCGACAAGGCTGAGATTCCGGTCGTGTCGCTCGAGCGACAGCTTGGTTTGACCGAGGCGAGAGCGCGTAAGCTGACATTATTTGCACCGGTCGATGGCCGTATCCTGAACATCATGGTCAGGCCCGGCGAGCAGGTCGGCAACAATGCGGTCCTGACCATGGGCGATACCTCGGTGATGCGCGTGGTTGCAGAGGTTTATGAGACGGATATTGGCCGCGTGGAGATCGGGCAGTCGGCGCGCGTCACGAGCCGCGCTTTGGCGCAGCCGGTCAACGGCAAAGTCGTGCGGATCGGCAACATGGTCTTCAAGAACGATGTGCTGAACGTCGATCCAGCAGCGCGGGCCGATGCGCGCGTCGTCGAGGTCTGGATCGAACTTGACGACGCAAAGACGACCGAACGTCTGACCAATCTGACCGTAGATGTTTTGATCAGTGGGACGGTGGAGGCCGAAGCGCAGCCGGCCGCGCGGCCTTAGACAATGATCGTCGCCTGGCGCATGCTGTCAGACGATCGCGGTCGCAGCGCTTTGGCCATCGGCGGTATCTCGATTGCGCTGCTGCTGGTGTTTCTTCAGCTCGGCTTCTATCTCGCGGTGCCGCGCGGCGGCATGCTGATCTACGACACCATGCGATTTGATATCGTGCTGGTGTCGCCCGACTACGCCTTTCAGGGGTTGTCGGGTACGCTGCCGCGGCGTCGGCTTTATCAGGCCCTGGCGTTAACCGAAGTCGAGCAGGCGATCCCGTTCTATCAGCAGACCGGCGAATGGATGACCGCGTCGTCGGGGATCGCTCGCGATATCTTCGTCATGGCGTTCGACCCTGCGGTGCAGATCTTTGATATCGACGCGATCACGAACCGTCAGGATGCCTTGCGCAAGCCGGATACAATATTGGTCGACCGGGCGACCCGAAAGGAATTCGGCGATCTGCATGATGGGCGCGTGGTCGAGATCGAGCGCCGCGCCGAGACCATCATCGGCACCTACCAACTTGGCACCGGCTTTGCCGGACTGGGCGCCGCTGTCACGAGCGACCAGAACTTTCTGCGGCTGTTTCCGGGCCGCAACCTCGGAGAGATCAGCCTGGGGCTGCTGCGGCTCAAGACCGGCGCCGATCCGCAAGCCGTGGCGCGCCGGCTGCGCGACCTGCTGCCGGCAGACGTGCAGGTCATGACCAGGGCCGAACTCGCGGCCTTCGAGAAGCGTCACTGGATGCTGGAGACCTCAACCGGTTTGATCTTCGGCTTTGGCGCCGTGGTTGCCTTTATCGTCGGCATGGCCATCGTCAACCAGATCCTGTCGACGCAGATCCTGCGTCAGTTGCCGCAATATGCGACCCTGAAGGCGATCGGATATACCGAAGGCGCCTTGCTTTCGATCGTCGTCTCGCTGGCCATCCTGATGGCGATGATCGGCTTTGTTCCATCTTTGGTGCTTGCGACGGTCATCAATGCCGCGCTCCGGCGGGTCACGCTGCTCCCGCTTGATATGACAGCCGACCTGATTTTAACGGTTCTCGCGCTTGCCCTGGTGATGGCCGGCATCTCGGCGCTGGCTTCTGCCCGGGTGTTGCGGCGCGCCGATCCGGTCGAGTTGTTCTAGCTATGAGCAATAGCAGCTCATCACTGTTCGGATTCGCGCTTTTCGATGGCGTTCCGCTGGCGTTGCGGAATTTGACGGCCGACAGGCGGCGCCTGGCCCGGTCGATCTTCGGCATTGCTTTCGCTGTTGTGCTGATGCTGGTCGAATTCGGCTTTCGGAACGCGTTCCTGGAATCCTCGCTCCAGCTGATCCGCCACATGGATGGCGACATCGTTCTCGTGAGTTCGACCAAATACCGGACCGGGCGCAAGGATGCGTTCTCTCGCCGTCAGCTCTATCTCGCCAACAGCGTCGAGGGAGTTGCCTCGATCCGTCCGATTTATGGCAACGTGACGCTGTGGAAGAATCCGCAGACCGGCAAGAATTTCACGATCAACGTCTACGGCTTTGACCCTGATGCGTCCCCCTGGCTGTGGCCGGAGATCGCAGCCCATCACGATGCGCTGAAACAGCCCGATACCGTGATGTTCGACTCTCACGCGCGATCGTTTCTGGGTCGCGTTGCCGACGGGACCGAAACCGAGCTCGGCCGCAGGCGGGTGAGGATTGTCGGCACCTTTCCCTTGGGCCCGGACTTTCTGGCTGACGGCACCTTGCTCACCGGCGATCGCAATTTTCTCAAGATGTTTGCGCGGGGCGCGCTCGCCGCCGGCGACCTGGCCGATGTTGAGTTTGGCGTGATCAAGGTGACGCCGGGGACTGCTGTCGCAACGGTCAAGGCGGCGCTGCAACAGGCGCTTTCGCCGAACGTCCTGCCGCTGACCAAGGCCGAGGTGATTGCGCTCGAGACCACCTTCCAGACGAAAACGTCTTCGGTCGGCCCGATCTTCGACCTCGGCGCGGTGATCGGTTTTGTCGTCGGGATGCTGATCTCCTATCAGATCCTCTATACCGACCTCAGCGATCAGCTACCGCAATATGCAACGCTCAGGGCCATTGGATTTGACGATCGCTATCTGATCGGAAGCGTGATCAAGCAGGCCGTCCTTTATGCGGTTGCGGCGATGGTGCCGGCCTGGCTCGCCGCCGGCATTCTGTTCCACGCGATCGGCGATTACAGTCTGCTGCCGATGCAGTTGACGCCGGGGCTGCTGTTGCTGAGCGCGGCGCTGACGCTGACGATGTGCCTGTTGTCAGGCCTTGTCGCGATGCGGCGGGTTCTCGATGCCGATCCGGCCGAGGTGTTCTGATGGAAGAGGCGCTGCCAGCCATTCTGAACGTCCGGCACCTCAACCATTATTTTGGCGAGGGCGATGCGCGCAATCAGGTGCTTTTCGACAATTGCCTGCAGGTAAGCCGGGGCGAGTTCGTCGTGATGACGGGGCCGTCCGGCTCGGGCAAAACGACCCTGCTGACGCTGATCGGCGCGCTGCGTTCGTTGCAAAGCGGCCACATCGACGTGCTCGGCCACGATCTCGCGAAGCTGCCCGCGAGCGAGCTCGTCTCGGTCCGGCGCAAGATCGGGTTCATCTTTCAGGCGCACAATCTGTTCGATTCCTTGAGCGCGATTGAGAATGTCATGCTGGCCATGGAAGTCGGCGATCTTCCGCGTTACGAGATGAGAGATGCGGCCGCTGCCATATTGGATCGTCTGGGATTGGGGCATCGCCATAACTACAAGCCGCGGTCGCTTTCGGGCGGCCAGCGGCAGCGCGTCGCGGTGGCGCGGGCCCTGGTCAACCGGCCGCGGCTGGTGCTTGCCGATGAACCGACTGCCGCGCTCGATCGCGACTCCGCCCAGATCGTCTCCGGACTTCTCAAGGAACTGACAGCCGAGCATGGCTGCACCGTCATCATGGTGACGCATGACACCAGACTGATCGAACTCGCCGACCGCGTCGTCAACATGGTGGACGGCGCGATCAAGTCCGACGTCGTGCTTAATGAGGCCGTCGTGATCTGTGAATTTTTGCGCCGGTTGCCGCTCTTCGAAAAGCTGTCGCCGGTCGATCTGACCAACGTGGCCAGCAAGATGAAAGGCGTCGCGTACAATGCCAGCGACGTGGTCCTGCGGGAGGGCGACAGCGGCGAGGACTTCTTCCTGATCCGCGAGGGGAGAGTCGGGATTTATCAGGCAGGGAACGGTGAGGAGGCGGTCGCGATGCTCGGATCAGGCGAGTGCTTCGGCGAACAGGCTTTGATCACGGATCGGCCGCGCAACGCGACCGTGATCGCCCAGGAAAGACTGGTAGCCTACCGCCTCGCCAAAGACGACTTTCGCGCAGCCGTTGACGCAAGCCCGAGCTTCAGAGAGCAGCTTTACAAGATCTATTTCCAGCGGCAGTAGCCGGGTGGTGCGATCTGATTTGACAATTCTGGCGCCGAGTTCATAACAGGCGCAAAGAAATCAAAAGGGTGTTTCGGCCATGGCTGATGGACTGCGCAAGGGACTGGCGAGTTACGGCGATCCCGGCTTTTCGCTGTTTCTGCGCAAGGTCTTCATCAAGGCGATGGGCTATTCGGACGATGCGCTGAATCGCCCGATCGTCGGCATCACCAACACCTATAGCGACTACAATCCGTGCCACGGCAACGCGCCGCAGATCGTCGAAGCCGTCAAGCGCGGCGTGATGCTGTCCGGCGCCATGCCGATGGTGTTTCCGACCATTTCGATCGCGGAAAGCTTTTCGCATCCGACCTCGATGTATCTGCGCAACCTGATGGCGATGGATACCGAGGAAATGATCCGTGCCCAGCCGATGGATGCGGTGGTGGTGATCGGCGGTTGCGACAAGACTTTACCGGCGCAGATCATGGCGGCGATCTCAGCCGATCTGCCGACGGTCGTCATCCCCGTCGGTCCGATGGTGGTCGGACATCATCGCGGCGAGGTTCTGGGCGCCTGTACCGATTGCCGCAGGCTGTGGGGCAAACACCGCGCCGGCGAGATCGACGATGTCGAGATCGAGGCGGTCAGTTCGCGCCTCGCGCCGTCGGTCGGCACCTGTATGGTGATGGGCACCGCGAGCACCATGGCCTGCGTCACCGAGGCGCTCGGCCTGTCGCTGCCGATGAGCGCGACTATACCGGCGCCCCATGCCGAACGCTTTCGCCTGGCGGAAGCGAGCGGCAAGGTCGCCGCCGACATGGCCAAGGCCAAGGGGCCGAAGCCAAGCGAATTGTTGACGGCATCGTCGTTCCGCAACGCGCAGATCGTGATGCAGGCGATCGGCGGATCGACCAACGGCCTCATCCATCTGACCGCGATGGCCAACCGCAGCCCGCACCGGATTGATCTGGAAGCCTTCGACAAGCTCGGCCGCGAGGTGCCGGTTCTGATCGACCTGAAACCGTCGGGCGCCCATTACATGGAGCATTTCCATCATGCCGGCGGCGTGCCGAAATTGATGGCGCAGCTCGGCGACCTCATCGATCTCGAGGCGAAGATCATTACCGGCGCGACGCTCCGCGAAGTTGTCGCGGCCGCCGAAGACGTGCCGGGGCAGGATGTCATTCGCACGCGCGACAACCCGATCAAGTCGGTGGGCTCGATGGCGATCCTGCATGGCAACCTCGCGCCGCGCGGCGCGGTCATCAAGCAGTCCGCGGCGACGGCCAAGCTGTTACAGCACACCGGCCGGGCGGTCGTGTTCGAATCCGTCGAGGACATGACGCTGCGGGTCGATGATCCCGCATTGGACGTCACGGCCGATGACGTGCTGGTGCTGCGCAATGCCGGGCCGAAAGGCGCGCCGGGCATGCCGGAGGCCGGTTACCTGCCGATCCCTTCAAAATTGCTGCGTGCCGGCGTCAAGGACATGGTGCGGATTTCGGATGCGCGGATGAGCGGCACGGCGTTCGGGACCATCGTGCTTCATATCACGCCGGAATCCGCGGTCGGCGGGCCCCTGGCGCTGGTCAGGACCGGCGACATGATCGCCCTCGACGTCGCCAAGCGCAGTATCGACCTGTTGGTCGATGCGGCCGAGCTCGAAAAGCGCCGCACCACGCTCAAGCTGCCGAAGGCGGACTGGGCCAAACGCGGTTACGCGCACCTGTTCCATGAGACGATCTTGCAGGCCGACGAGGGCTGCGATTTCGACTTCATGCGTGCCCAGGGGAAATCAGAAGGCAGATCCGAAGCTAAATAACAGGCAACGGCCAAACAGGTCTTCTCCCTCAGTTCGATTGACATCCCGACAAGGCCGATGGGATGATCCAAGAAAACAATCAGGGAGGGGGAGACGATGGCCAGTTTTGGCAAGCCGTTCGCTGCGTTCGTTGCTGCCTTTCTTCTCATGGCGGCAGGTGCGACAGCCCAGGAGGTGAAGCATTACCGCTTCGCCTATGACCAGCCGAAGACGACCGGTTATGGCATCCTCGGCGATATCTTCGCCGACAAGCTCAAGACGCTGAGCAAGGGCACGATGCTGATCGACCAGTATCCGGGCGCTCAGCTCGGGCAGGAGCCCCAGGTGCTTCAGCTCGTGAAATCTGGCGACGTCGAATTCTGCATCTCCTCATCCGCCAATGCCGCGACGTTATCCCCGCAGGCCGGCGTGATGTCGATGCACTTCCTGTTCCGGAACGAAGCCCATCTCGTCAAGGCGATCGCGGACCCGGAAGTGTCCAAAGCCGTCAAGACCATGATCGCTGAAACCGTGCAGGGCGCCCGCGTCATCGGGCTCGCCACGCTCGGCCTGCGTCACATGTATGCCAGACGCGAGATCCGGAAGATCGATGACGTCAAGGGACTGAAAGTGCGGGTTCAGGCGACGCCGACCGAGGACACCATGTTCCCGGCCTACGGCGCCCAGATCGTGCACATGCCGTTCGGCAGCGTCTACACCTCGCTGCAAACCGGCGTGGTGGATGTCGCCGAAAACGGCATCAACGTCTTCCTCGCCAACAAGCACTATGAAGTCGCGCCCGTCCTGTCGTTGACGGAACACGAGGCCAACAACAGCCTGCTCTGGATCAGCGACAAGCTGTGGAACAGCCTCACGCCGGAGCAGCAGGGCTGGGTGCAGGCCGCCGCCGATGAGGTCAACCGCACCCAACCGGCCAAGGCGTTCGAGCTCGAGCATCAATCGGCGGAAAAGCTGAAGTCGATCGGCGTGAAGGTGGTGACGGATGTCGACAAGTCCGGCTTCACGAAAATCGCCGATCCGTATCTCGACAAACTCGCCAAAGACCTCGGCCCGCATGCCGAGAAAATCAAAAATCTGATCCGGGCGATCAACTAGCCAAAAAAAATATCAATGGGAGGACGACGTTGCGTTATCAAACAAGAATAACAAGCCTGCTGGGCTGTCTGGCCGCAATCGTATTAGCCGGCGCAGCGGGCGCGCAAGAGGTCAAACACTATCGCTTCGCCCACGATCAGCAGCTCAATTCCGGCTATAGCATCGCCTATGACATTTTCTCGGCCAAACTGAAGGAATTGAGCAAGGGCACCATGCTGGTCGACCAGTATCCGGGCGCGCAGCTCGGGCAGGAGCCGCAGCTCCTGCAACTGGTGCGTTCGGGCGATATCGATTTTGCGATCGTATCGTCGGCCAATACGTCCACGATCTCGCCGCAGGCGGGCGTGATGTCGCTGCATTACCTGTTCCGCAATGAAGATCACAATATCAAGGCGCTCGGCGACCAGAAGGTGTTCGAGGCCATCCGCGACATGATCGACGGCACCGTGCAGGGGATTCACGCCATCGGGCTCGGCACGCAGGGTTTCCGGCACATGTACGGCAAGCGCGAAGTGCGCAAGGTCGAGGATCTCAAGGGATACAAGGTTCGGGTGCAGGCAACCGCGACCGAAGACACCATGTTCGCGGCCTACGGCGCGCAGACCGTGCATATGCCGTTCGGCAGCGTCTATACCTCCTTGCAGACCGGCGTGATGGATTTTGGCGAGAATGCCGTCAACGTCTACCTTATCAACCGGCACTACGAAGTCGCGCCGGTGCTTTCGATGACCGAGCACGAGGCCAACAACGCCATCCTCTGGATCAGCGACAAGCTGTGGCAGAACCTCAATGCCGAACAGAGGGCGTGGGTGCAGGCGGCTGCGCGCGATGTCAGCACGCAAGAGCCGAAGCGGGCGTTCGAGCTGGAAAAGGCAGCGGCTGCCAAACTTGAGAAGATCGGCGTCAAGATCGTGTACGACGTCGACAAGACCGGATTCCAGAAGATCGCCGATCCCTATCTCGACAAGCTCGCCAAGGACCTCGGACCCCATGCCGACAAGATCAAGGACCTGATCAAGGCGATTAACTAGAGTCTCTGTCGTCCCGGCGAACGCCGGGACCCACACGCCGCGGCCTTTCAGTTAGGTGATGATGTCTCCGACTTCCTTTCAGCAATAAACACCTGTGGTTATGGGTCCCGGCGTTCGCCGGGACGACAAGAAGGTTATCTGGCAGCGAGTTCAACAATGGCCTTGGCCGACAAACTGGTGCTTCAGCGGCAGCATCACCTGAAGTGGCGCGTGTTCGACCGGCTCGAACTTGGGCTGATGATCATCTGCGGCATTCTGTGCTTCGGCTTCTCGCTGTCGGTGACGGCCGACATCGTCACCCGCACGATCGGCCATCCCTGGCTGTGGTTGCAGGAGGTCACCTCGACGTTGTTCATCTACGCGATCTTCATCGGGGCTGCGGTCGCCACCCGCCGCAACGATCACCTCTATCTCACCGCGATCTCGGAATCCCTGCATGGCGCGCCGCGGACGTTCGTCGAGATCGTCATTCGCTTCGTGGTGCTGGGCGTCGCGTTCTGCCTGATCTGGTTCGGCTACGTCAATTACCTTCGCGGTTTCGGCAGTTTCCGTCTGCCGTCCGGTACGCCGATCGCTTCGCTCTACGCCGTGATCCCGCTCTCGGCGATCCTGATCGCGCTGTTCACGGCCGAGCAGCTCGTCAACGGCATCCGCAACGGCTTTGACCATCCGGAGCCGCAGGAAGAACTGATCATTCCGCCGGTCGAGACGACCCTTGGCCGGGGAGCGTGACCGTGAGTCCTCCGCTAGTCCTTGCCTTGATGTCGTTCTGTTTCCTGTTCTTCGGTTATCTCGGCGTGCCCGTGCCATTCTCGCTGATGGCCGGCGTTTTTGTCGGCGCATTACTGACCGACGTGTCGCTCGCGGCGATCATCCAGAAGATCTTCGACGGCGTCGATTCGGAAGCCTTGCTGGCGATTCCATTCTTTCTGCTGGTTGGCGAACTCATGAGTTCGGCCAATGTCGTGGTGCGGATCGCGAACCTGTCGCTGTCGCTGGTCGGTCATATCAGGGGCGGGCTGTCGCAGGTCGTCGTCGTCTTCAGCATGTTCTTCTCGGAAATGTCGGGCTCGACCACCGCCGACGTCGCCGTGATGAGCCGTGCGCTGGGCACGCCGATGCGGCGCGAAGGCTATAGTCCGGCTTTCATCGCAGCGATCATCGCCTCCGCCTCGACCATCGCAGCCCTGGTGCCGCCGAGCATCACCGCGGTGGTCTATGGCGCGGTCGGTAACGTCTCGATCGCGGGCCTGTTCATGGCGGGCATTGTGCCGGGTCTGATGATCGGCTTCGGATTGATGATCTATTGCTACTTCTTCGGGCCGATCGGCGCGCGCAAGCCGCGTGCCTCCATGCGTCAGGTGATGTTTGCCACCGGCGACGCCGCGTTGCCGCTGATGATTCCGGTGATCCTGCTCGGCGGCATTCTTACAGGCTGGTTCACGCCGACCGAAGCCGGCGTGGTCGCGGTGATCTGGATCATCGCGGTCGTGATCCCCGCGCTCAACCGCGGGCACTTCAGGAAGATCCCTTACGACTTCTGCCTCGCCGGGCTGATCTTCTCGCTGCCGCTGATCACCATCGGCGCCGCCAACGCCTTCGGCTGGATGCTGGCTTATCTGCGCGGCGCCATTGTCATCGCCGACTGGATCACCTCCATCGCCGGCAGCGACCCGCAAATCATGATGCTGTTGCTCGTGCTGCTGTTCACGGTGATCGGTGACTTCATCGAGCCGGTGCCGACCATCATCATCTTCATGCCGCTGGTGAACACCTTGACCCAGGCCGGCGACATCAACGGTGTGCATATGGGCGTGGTGCTGATCGCGACGCTGGCGTTCGGCCTGATCACGCCGCCTTACGGGCTCGTGCTGCTGATGGCCTCGAAATTCGTCGGCGTGCCGTTCTCCAAGGCGTTGCGCGCGGCGTTGCCGATCTATGTCGTGTTCCTCGTCACCATCACCTTTACGATCTATTTCCCCAAGGTGGTGCTGTGGCTGCCCAAGCACGTCATTCCGGAGTCGGTCGGCTGCTTCAAGTCGCCGGCAGGAACCGGCTATATCTGCCCGAACTAGGAGCGTAGCCTGTTCCTCATCCTGAGGAGCGCAACGCGCGTCTCGAAGGATGAGGCCAAAACGGCGGCCTCATGGTTCGAGACGGCGCGAAGAGCGCCTCCTCACCATGAGGGAGGTCACTTTTCCTTGCGCAGGAACTTGCTGATTGCCGCGCGAAACTCGTCGGTGTGCATGCTGTCGATGATGGCGTCGCGTTCGGCGTCGAGCTGATGTTCGATCGAGTTTTTGGGCGCGCGCTGCACCAACCGCTTGGTGGCGGCGATAGCGGCAGGCGCATTTTGCGCGAGCCGAAGCGCCAGTTCGCGCGTGGCCGCTTTCAGTTCCATGGCTGGAACGACCTTGGTGACAAGGCCCCACTCGAGCGCTTGCGCGGCGGAAAAACTGTCTTCGCCGAGAAAAATCTGTAACGCGCGCCGCGGACCGACAGCGGCCGCTACTCCGGCTGTGCCGCCACCATCGGGCGACACGCCGAGCTTCGCATAGGCCGGGGTAAACCGCGCGTCGTCGGCGGCGATACAGAGATCGGCGATGGAAGCGAGCGAGAAGCCGGCGCCGGCCGCCGAGCCGTGAACGCTCGCGAGCACAAGCTTGGGCATGTGCACCAGAGCAGCGATGAAGGCGTGGTAGTGATGCAGAAGCTCTCCGACGACCGGCGCGATCGTATCGGATGCGGCCGCCGCCCCCAAGGTCTGGAGGTCGCCGCCGGCGCAAAACGCGCGGCCGGCGCCTTCGATGACCAGCACCTTGACGTCGTCGGATGCCTCGACCTCGGCGGCGAGTTTCCGCAGTCGCTTGGCAGTCGAAAGATCGATCGAATTGAAACTCGCGGGGCGGTTGAGCGTGATCGTCGCAATCGCGCCATCGATTCCGAGCAATGCCAGCTCGGACGGCGGGACACCTGATGTATCTTCGCTCGCAGCCATCGGCGGGGCCTCGGTGTCATCGGATCCCCGGCATTTAAATCGAACCGGCAGGTGGTGACAATCCCACGCGAAGCTTGCAAGATATCGGGGAGCGGTTATCGGGGAGCAGGCGTCGTGGGTGTTCAGGCAACGTTGAGCCGGCCGATCTCGACCGTCGATCCATTTTCGCATGGCTTTCTTGGCGACCCCTATCCACATCATGAGGCCCTGCGTGAAGCCGGACCTGTGGTGTGGCTCGAGAAATACGGCGTCTGGGCGATGGCCCGGCATGACCAGGTTCGCGAAGCGTTGACCGACTGGGAAACGTATTGTTCGTCGGCGGGCGTGGGCCTGAGCGATTTCCGTAAAGAGCCGCCGTGGTGGCCGCCAAGCATCATCCTCGAAGCCGACCCGCCATTGCATACGCGCACCCGCGCCGTGCTGACCCGCCTGCTGTGGCCGAACGCGATCAAGGCGTTGCGTGAGACGTTCGAACGCGAGGCGGATCGGCTGATCGAAAAGCTGGTCGCGCGGCGCGAATTCGACGGCATCGCAGATCTGGCCGAAGCCTATCCGCTGAAAGTCTTTCCGGATGCCGTCGGCATTCCCGAGGAGGGCCGCGAGAACCTGTTGCGTTATGGCAGCATGGTGTTCAACTCGTTTGGTCCGCACAACGACCTGTTGCGAGAGGCCATGACCCATGCCGGCCCGGTCCGCGACTGGATCATGTCGAAATGCAACCGGGCTGCGCTGGCCCCGCGCGGGCTGGGCATGCAGATTTTCGACGCCGTCGATGGCGGGGAGTTGTCGGAAGATGAAGCGGGGATGCTGGTGCGCTCTTTTCTGTCGGCCGGTATCGACACGACCGTCTACGGGCTTGGCAACGCTCTTTACTGTTTGGCCCGCTATCCCGACCAATGGCAAACGCTGCGTCGGGAGCCGAACCTGATCCGCAACGCCTTTGAGGAGGTTTTGCGCTTCGAGGCGCCGGTTCAGACCTTCTTCCGCACCACCACCAGGGCGATCGAAGTCGGCGGTGTGCAGCTTGGCGAAGGCGAGAAGGTGCTGCTGTTTCTGGCGGCCGCCAACCGCGATCCGCGCCGGTGGGAAAGGTCGGATGTGTTCGACATCAGCCGCCGTGCGGCCGGACATATGACCTTTGGCACCGGCGTTCACGGCTGTGTCGGGCAGTCGGTCGCCCGGCTGGAGACCGAAGCGATCTTGGCTGCGCTTGCAAAACGTGTTGAATCGTTCGAATTGATTGCGGAACCCAGGCGGCGGTTGAACAACACGCTGCGCGGTTTCGACACCCTTCCGCTTCGCATCACGGCTCTATCATAGCATGACCCAAAAGACTGTTTTGATCGTCGGCGCCGGCCATGCCGGTTATCAGGTGGCGGCCTCTTTGCGCCAGCATGGCTTTGCCGAACGGATCTGCCTGATCAACGATGAGGCGCATTTGCCGTATCAGCGGCCGCCGCTGTCCAAGGCCTATCTGAAAGGTGAGGGGAAGCCGGACAGCCTGATGTTCCGCCCCGACAAATTCTACCGCGACCAGAACATCGAGTTGATCGCGGACCGTGCCGCCTTTATCGACCGCGCCGCGCAAAGGCTGGTGCTCACCTCGGGCGCCTTTCTCGATTACGGCCACCTCGTGCTTGCGACCGGCGCGCGCAACCGTCTGCTCGATCTGCCGAACGCCAATCTTCCGGACGTGAAGTATTTGCGCATCCTCGACGAGAGCGAGGCGCTCAGGCTGCGAATCGGCGCGGCGAAACATGTCGCGGTGATCGGCGCCGGCTTCATCGGTCTGGAATTTGCCGCAACCGCGCGCATCAAGGGTCTTGAGGTCGACGTGATCGAACTCGGGCCACGGGTGATGGCGCGCGCGGTGACGGCCGAAATTTCGGATTACTTTCAGGCGCGGCACACCGCGGCAGGCATCCGTATTCACCTCGGCGTGCAGGCGACCAGCATCGAGAACACGAACGAAAAGGTTTCCGGCGTCAGCCTCAGCAACGGCCATCACGTCCCAGTCGATCTGGTCGTGGTCGGTGTCGGCGTGTTGCCGAATGTCGAACTTGCGGCGGAGGCGGGATTGCCGGTGGCTTCAGGCATCATCGTCGATGAATATCTTCTCACCTCCGATCCCAATATCTCGGCCATTGGTGATTGCGCGCTGTTCGCAAGTCCGCGCTTTGGTGGTTCGCTCCGGCTGGAGTCGGTGCAGAACGCCACCGACCAGGCGCGCTGCGTCGCGGCGCGGCTGACGGGCGATGCCAAGGTCTATGACGGCCTGCCGTGGTTCTGGAGCGATCAGGGCGACGACAAGCTTCAGATCGCGGGGCTGACGACCGGATACGACCAGGTCGTGGTGCGCGGCGACCGCGAAGCGCGCTCGTTCTCGGCCTTCTGTTATAGGGCCGGCCAGCTTGTCGGCATCGAGTCCGTCAACCGCGCGGCGGATCACGTGTTCGGCCGCAAGATTCTCGGGCTGAACCGTTCGATCGAGCCGGAAAAGGCGGCCGATGCGAGCTTCGATCTGAAGTCCGTGCTGGCGTAACCCGCCTTAGGCTATGATCGCGAACTCCCTGTTCACGGCGTCGATGTCGGCCGCGCTCGGCAATCCCGCTTCGTTGCCGAGACGCTGGATCTTGTGGGTCGAAGCCGCGCGCGCGAATTCGAAATGGTCGTTCCACTTCTTGTCGGGATGAGCGAGGTAGGAATACACGTAGGCGCCGTGAAACACGTCGCCGGCGCCGTTGGTGTCGATCACGCGCTGGCGCGGAATCGGCAGTGCCGGCATGATGCGAACGGCGCCGCTTTCGTCGTACCAGAACAGCCCGCGCTCACCCATGGTAACCCCGCCGATGCGGCAGCCGCGGCTTTTGAGATAATCGAGCATCTCTCGCGGCTCGAGCTTCATCTGCTCACATAGCCGTTCGGCGACGATCGCGATATCGATGAATTCAAGCAGCTCATGGGTGTTGGACCGCAGGCCACCGCCGTCGAGCGAGGTCAGGACGCCGGCTTCGCGGCACTGCTTGGCGTAGTGGATCGCCGCATCCGGCTGGTGGCCGTCGATGTGGAGCGCGCGGCAGCCGTTCAGGTTCAGATGCGGGAAGGGATGGATGTGCTCGTCGTCGCGGCATCGCACGATGGCGCGCTTGCCATCTTTCGGCATGATGAAGGACAGCGAAGAGGAGTTGACCTTGCGCGGGTGGATCGAAATCCCGTACTTCGCGCACATATCCTGGAACATCCGCCCGAGCCAGTCATTGGCGACCGTGGCGATCAGGTCCGGTACGATCCCGAGCTTGGCGCAGCAAAACGCCGCTGTGACCGCGTTGCCTCCGAACGAGACCGCATAGGCCGAGGCGACATGCTTCTCGTCGCCGGTTGGCATGTGGTCGGTGATGAAGGTCACGTCGATATAGGTTTGTCCGATGAAGAGAGCCTGCATGCATTGCCCATCATAGGTTCAAGGGTGACCCGGCCAGATCGGTGCCAAGATTAGCACCGGTTCCACGGGATTATCCGCTGAAAATATTCGCAAAAACACCCCGAAAGCGGGCAGCCGCCGGCCCGAGCACGCTTCGCGCGCCGGGTCTAACGGACGTCGATGTGTTGGGTTCCGGCGCGAAAACAAGTGGCACGGCGCCCTGAACCGCGTCCACGCCGACCGCCTCCGTCAGATGCTTCGCACCGTCGCGCGCCGGCAATCGGGCAAGGCCGAGGGTGATCTTCCGAACCACGCCGGGGCCTTGAGAGATCAACGTGGTGAGATGCTGAACCGGCGAAGCACCGAAACGGATCTTGGCGTAGGCGTCGTCTTCGGCCGTGGAAACGCCGCCGGCGCCGATCAACACATGGCGCTTGCGATCCAGGCAGCGAACCGAAAGACAAGCGGACGAACCAAGGTCGAATAGAGGCCCATGATGCGATCATAAACGCCTTAGCGGGGGCGACGCCACCACCGCGCCCGCGGGAAACAGCGCGCGATGGTTCATTTTGGCGCGCTCACATGCTACAGGCGAAAGCGGTGAGAACGTCGAGACGCCCCTAACAGGCGGGATTTTGATTGACCAAGACGCGGCGAAACCAGAAGTGGCAGCGCGATCCGGAGGGGATGCGGCTTCGCATTCTCGAGGCGGCGAAGGAGGAGTTCGCGTCCCATGGGCTCGCCGGCGCGCGGGTCGACCGGATCGCGGCCAAGGCCGGCGCCAACAAGCGAATGCTCTACTACCACGTCGGCAAGAAGGAAGAGCTTTACCTCACCGTGCTCGAAGGCGCCTATGAGAAGATCAGGGTGGAAGAGCGCGGACTAGATCTCGAACATCTCGATCCGCCCGAGGCGATCGAGCGCCTCATTCACTTCACCTGGAATTATTTCCTGCGCAATCCAGAATTCCTGGCGCTGCTCAACACCGAGAACGTTGCGAAGGCACGCCACCTGAAGCGCTCGACCAAGGTGAAGTCGATGCACTCGCCGTTTGTCGAAATGATCCGTACCGTGGTGCAGCGCGGCGTTGTCAGCGGCGATTTCGTCGTCGCGGTCGATCCGGTGCAGCTTTATATCTCGATCGCCGCGCTGTGCTTCTTCTATCTCTCCAACAGCGCCACCTTGAGCGTGATTTTCGGCCGCGACCTCCTCAACGAGGAGGCGAGGGACGAGCGGCTCGATCACATGGTTGCGCTGGTGCTCGCGGCGCTGACCGGAAAATCCTTTGCGCTTTTCGGCCGGAAGAAGCCGGCCAAGATGCCCGCGCCCGCCAAACAGCCTGCCTGATCCGGGATTTAGCTTCGTATTCGAACCCGACAGGGGCGAAAAAGTAGGGCGGAAAATACCGGCGGAAGCGGCTGGACAGTATTTATCCAACGGGTTAATTTCGACGAAAATCAAGGCCGAAAAATCAAGGCCACAAGGGAGCGAAACTTGGCTGAACTGAAAGCGCCATCCACCCTGTCGAAAGCGCTGAACGCGGCGTGGGTGCGGCCGTTTCTGTTCCTGATTTTCATCGTGGTCGTCTGGGATCTGTCGATCCGCCTGTTCAAGATTCCGGCCTATCAAATTCCGGCGCCTGCGGACGTCGTCGCCGTGCTGTGGCAGGACTGGCCGGAACTGGCGCGACAGTCGTGGCCGACCACCTATGCGACGATCTGCGGCTTCCTGCTGTCGGCGCTGTTCGGCATCCCCTGCGCCATGCTGATTGCGGGATCGAAGACGGTGGAAAGCTACGTCTATCCGCTCCTGGTGTTCTCGCAATCGGTGCCGAAGATTGCGATCGCGCCGCTGTTCGTTGTGTGGTTCGGCTTCGGCATTTTCCCGAAGATCATTTCAGCCTTCCTGCTCGGATTCTTTCCGGTCGTGGTTTCGGCGGTTCAGGGGTTCAAGTCCGTCGACCCCGACATGGTCGACCTTGCGCGCGCCATGCAGGGCAGCCGCTTTCATGTCTTCCGCGCGGTCAATTTGCCGCATGCGATGCCGGCGATCTTTTCCGGCTTGAAAGTTTCCGTCACGCTGGCGGTCGTCGGCGCCGTGGTCGGCGAATTCGTCGGTTCGAATTCCGGCATCGGTTATGTGATGCAGCGTTCGATCGGCACCTTCGACCTGCCGACGATGTTTGCGGCGCTGGTGATCCTGGCGCTGCTCGGGGTGATCCTGTTCTGGATTGTCGACCGTATCGAGAAGCTGGTGGTGCCTTGGCATGTCAGCCAGCGCGAAGAGATCATTTTGACGGCATAAGCGAAGCCGCAGGCCAAAAGGCGGCTCGAACAAAGGGCTTGGGAGGAGAACATGATGCGTGTGGTTGCAGCTCTTGCAACAGTGCTGATCGGAACGATGCTGGCGTTGCCGGCGAAAGCCGCGGACAAGGTCGTGTTGATGCTCAACTGGTATGTCTATGGCGAGCACGCGCCGTTTTATTACGGCAAGGCCAAGGGCATTTACGCCGCTGAAGGCATCGATCTCGAAATCCAGGAAGGCCGCGGCTCGGCCGCGACCACGCAAGCCGTGGCGGCGAAGACGGCCGACTTCGGCTATGTCGACGTGCCGACCATGATGCGCGCGGCGGTGAAGGGCGCGCCGATCGTCGCAACCGGCGTGCTGCTCCAGACCAGCCCGATGTCGGTGATGGGACTTGTCGACAAGAACATCAGGAAGCCCGACGACATCAGGGGCAAGACGGTGGCGATTACGCCGGCCGACTCCATGACGCAGATCTGGCCGCTGTTTCTGAAAAAGACCGGCCTGAAGGAAAGCGATTTCACCACCGTGGCCGGCGATGGCCAGACCAAGCTCAACGCGGTCATCAACGGCCAGGCTGATCTTTTGCTCGGCTACGTCATGGATCAGTCGATGAAGATCAAGGATGCCACCGGCAAGGACGTCTATCCGATCAAGTTCGCCGACTACGGCATCAACATGGTGTCGTCGGGCCTTGTGGCCAACACCGACTACGTCAAGGCCAATGCGGATGTCGTGAAGCGCTTCATGGATGCAACCACCAAGGCGGTGGAAGCCGCCGAAAAAGACCCGAAGGGCGCGGCGCAATCGATCCTCGATGCCAACCCGAAGGGCGGCAAGATCGATACGCTCACGCAGGGGTTCGAGCTGACGATCCCGCTCTATCGCACCGCTGAAACAAAATCGAAACGGCCGTTCCAGGTCACCGAGCAGAACATGACGGATTCCGTCAACCTGATGGTCGAGTATGGCGGGCTTGACGCCAAGGCCAAGGAAAACCCGAAGGCGTTTTACACCAACGACTATTTGCCAAAATAACGAATGAACGCAGCCAGCAAACCCTCAAGTCCGAATCCGTCCGCCGCGCACTTGCGCGTCGTGGCCGATCGTGGCGCACCGCACACGCCCGGCATTCGCCTGTCGGGCGTCTCGAAAACCTATCGCTCGCGCGACGGGGACATCCCGTCGTTGCGGCCGCTCGATTTCCAGATCAATGACGGTGAATTCTTTGTCGTGGTCGGGCCATCCGGCTGCGGCAAGTCCACGCTCCTGAAGATGATCTCTGGACTATTGCCGCCTTCGACCGGCGAGATCTTCGTCGAGGGCGAGAAGGTCGACAAGCCGCATGGCAATGTCGGCATCGTGTTCCAGAACGCGCTGCTCCTGCCCTGGCGCAACATCCTCAATAACGTGATGCTGCCGATCGACATGAAGCGTCTCGCACGCCAGGAATATTTGCCGCGGGCGAAGGCGCTGCTCAAGCTGGTTGGTCTCGAAGGTTTTGAGAAGAAGTTGCCGTGGCAGCTCTCGGGCGGCATGCAGCAGCGCGCCTCGATCTGCCGGGCGCTGGTGCACGATCCCAAGATCGTGCTGATGGACGAGCCGTTCGGCGCGCTCGATGCCATGACGCGCGAGCGCATGAATGTCGAATTGATGCGCATCCAGCGCGACACGGGCAAGACCGTGCTTCTGATCACCCACTCGATTCCGGAAGCGGTTTTTCTGGCCGACCGTGTGCTGGTCATGACCGAGCGGCCCGGCGCGATCGCGGCGATCTATGATGTGCCATTGCCGCGCCCGCGCTCGCTCGACGTCATGAGCGATCCGGTATTCGCGAAACTGGTCCAGCGCATCCGCAAGCACTTCTTCACGCAAAGCGCGCTGGATTGAAGGTGTAACCATGCCGCAACGCCTCGCCGTGCGGGATATCACGCTTTTCGAACGCCCCGTGCGCTTTGCCCGGCCGTTCCGCTTTGGCGCTGTGGTGGTCGAGGCGGCCTCGCAGGTCTTCGTGCGCGTCGAAATCGAGATCGAAGGCAAGGGTAGGGCGGTCGGCGCCAGCGCCGAGATGATGGTGCCGAAATGGTTCGACAAGCGCGTCCAGCTCTCGCCGGAACAAACCGTCGATGAATTACGGCGTTCGCTTGCGATCGCGAGCCAGCTCTATCTGACCAGTTCCGGATACGATACGGCCTTCGGCCATCACGCTTCGCGAATTGCAGTACAGATCGAGAAGTGCGCGAAGGAAGACATCCCGCCGCTTGCGGCGCTCTTTGGGCCTGCCGAAATCAACAAGGCCATTCTCGATGCGCTGTTGCGCGGTGCCGGAACGAACTTCTTTGACGGCATGGCCGCCAATATTACCGGCATCGACGCGCGGCTGTCGCCTGATCTTTCCAATGACGACATCATGCGGTTTCTCGCGCAAAGCCGCCGCCGCGAGCGCGTCGCCATCCGCCACACCGTCGGCCTCGATGACACGGTTGAAGGAGCCGGCGGTGTTGCCGACCGGGAAGAGAATTCCGGTGCGCGCTATTTCAAACTCAAGCTGGCCGGCGATCCGGAATCTGATGCTGCGCGGCTTGTTCGTATCGGCCGGGAGCTCGCGACGCTGCCTTATGCCTATAGCGTAACCCTCGACGCCAACGAGCAATATGCCGATCCCGGCGATTTACGAAGCCTGGTCGATCGGTTGAGCCGCGATGCAGCGCTCGCTCCGATCGCGAGCCGGCTGCTCTATATCGAGCAGCCGATGCCGCGCGACACCACGCAGGCCTCGCCGGTCTCCGGCCTTGGTGCTTGCGATTTTATCATCGACGAGGCCGATGATTCCTATAACGCCTTCGTCGCCGCGCGCGCGCTCGGCTACCGCGGCATTTCCTCGAAGGCGTGCAAGGGCATGTACAAGTCCGTGATCAACGCGACCCGTGCGGCCAAATGGAGCACGTCGAGCGAGAAATTTTTCGTGACGGGCGAAGACCTGACCTGTCAGGCCGGGCTCTCGGTGCAGCAGGATCTCGCGCTCGGTGCGTTGATCGGGATCACCCACACCGAGCGCAACGGACATCATTATGTGGACGGCTTCGGCGAAACGCCGGCTGACGAGGCGATTGCCTTCCTTACCGCCCATCCCGACCTCTATACGCGCGCCGGCAACAAGGCCCGGCTCGCGATCCATGACGGCGATCTGCTGACGGGATCGCTGACCGCGCCGGGCTTTGCGACCGGCGTGCATCCGCTGTGGCCGACGATGCAGGCCTTTCAACAACCAAAAGCAAGAATATTGCAGGAGCAATCGATATGACGACGCAACGCCTCGGCGTGATCATGAACGGTGTCACCGGCCGCATGGGGCTCAACCAGCATTTGATCCGTTCGATCATCGCGATCCGTGATCAGGGAGGCGTCAGGCTTTCCAGCGGCGATCGCGTGATGCCGGACCCGATCCTGGTCGGCCGCAACCCGGCAAAGATCGAGGCGCTCGCCAAGCGCTTCGGCGTCGAACGCTGGACCACCGACCTCGATGCGGCGCTGGCCGACAAGAAGGACACCGTGTTCTTCGACGCCGCGACCACGCAGGCGCGGCCGGGTTTGCTGACCCGGGCGTTCGACGCCGGCAAGCATGTCTATTGCGAGAAGCCGACTGCGACCAATCTCGAAGAAGCGGTCGCAATCGTGAAGCTCGGCAACAGCAAGGGTCTCAAGCACGGCGTGGTGCAGGACAAGCTGTTCCTGCCGGGCCTGAAGAAGCTGGCCTTCCTGCGCGAGTCCGGATTTTTCGGCCGCATGCTCTCGGTGCGTGGCGAATTCGGCTATTGGGTGTTCGAGGGCGACTGGCAGGAAGCGCAGCGGCCGTCGTGGAATTATCGTACCGAAGACGGCGGCGGCATCATCCTCGACATGGTCTGCCACTGGCGCTACGTGCTCGACAACCTCTTTGGTGAGGTCGAAAGCGTGGTCTGCATCGGCAATACCGACATCCCCGAGCGCTGGGACGAAGACAACAAGAAATACAAGGCCACGGCCGACGATTCGGCTTACGCGACCTTCCGCCTCAAGGGCGGCGTGATTGCGCATATCAACATGAGCTGGGCGACGCGCGTTTACCGCGATGACCTCGTCACCTTCCAGGTCGACGGCACCCACGGCTCGGCGGTCGCTGGCCTCACCGAGTGCATGATCCAGGCACGCCAGATGACGCCGCGGCCGGTGTGGAATCCGGACGAGAAGCGCCAGCATGATTTCTATAGTGATTGGCAGAAGCTGCCGGAGAACGTGACCTACGACAACGGCTTCAAGGAGCAGTGGGAAATGTTCATCCGCCATGTCTGCGAGGATGCGCCCTACAAGTACACGCTGCTGGAAGGCGCCAAGGGCGTGCAGCTTGCTGAGTGTGCGCTCCAGAGCTGGCGCGAGAAGCGCTGGATCGATGTCGCGCCGATCAAGGTTTAAGGGAGAAGGGTCATGAACAAACCCGTCATGCCTGTCTCGTCATTGTCGCTGAAACTGCCGACCGCTGGCGGCAAGGTCGAAACATATCGCCTCGCGGCCTCGCGCAATTTTCCGGCCAAGCTCGACGGCACGCTCAATCGCGTGGCGTTCTCGGCGGCCCACGTCGTCTCGAATCCTTTGGCCGATGTCGATCCCTGGCTGACGGCGGCGGTCGATTGGGACAAGACGATTGCGTTTCGCGAGCATGTCTGGGACCTCGGCCTGGGTGTTGCCGAAGCGATGGATACCGCGCAACGCGGCATGGGGCTCGACTGGCCGACCTCGCTCGAACTGGTCCAGCGCTCGGTGGCTGCTGCAAAGGCACGGGGTGGGGCGCTGGTATTCTCCGGCGCCGGCACCGACCATCTCGCGGTTGAAGACGCCAGAAATATCGACGATGTGATCCGCGCCTATGAGGAACAGATCGCGGCGATCGAAAAGGCCGGCGGACGGATCATTCTGATGGCCTCGCGCGCGCTCGCCAAAATCGCCCGTAGCCCGGACGACTATGCCAAGGTCTACGGCCGCGTGCTGTCGCAGGTGGCCGAGCCCGTGATCATCCACTGGCTGGGCGATATGTTCGACCCCGCGCTTGCCGGTTACTGGGGTACGGCGGACCTCAACATGGCGATGGATACCGCCGTTGCCATCATCAATGCGCACGCAGGGAAGGTCGATGGCGTCAAGATTTCGCTGCTCGACAAGCAACGCGAGATCGACATGCGCCGCCGCCTGGCCAAGAGCGTCAAGATGTATACTGGCGACGACTTCAACTACGCCGAACTGATCGCCGGTGACGAGCAGGGTTATTCGCACGCGCTGCTCGGCATTTTCGACGCAATCGCGCCGGCGGCGTCCTACGCGCTGTCGCGGCTGGCGGCTTCCGACACGCAAGGGTTCCACGACGTGCTTGGGCCGACGGTGCCGCTGTCACGCCACATCTTCAAGGCGCCGACGCGGTTCTACAAGACCGGCATCGTGTTCATGGCCTATCTGAACGGGCATCAGGATCATTTCACCATGGTTGGCGGGCAGGAAAGCACGCGCTCGACGCTGCATCTGGCCGAACTGTTTCGCTTGGCCGATCAAGCCGGACTGCTCGCCAATCCGGAACTGGCGACGCGGCGGATGAAGGCCGTTCTCGCATTGCGTGGTCTGGAAGCCTGATGCGCGACTTCTCGGCCGATCACCGCTGGCTGTCGCTCAACACCGCAACTGTCCGCAAGCAGGGCGATCTCTTGCAGATCATCGAGGCCTGCGCGCGGCACGGCATCCGCGCCATCGATCCCTGGCGCGACCAGGTCGCCGCCGTCGGTCTTGGGCGCGCGGTGCGGGCGGTGCGCGAAACGGGCCTCGAGCTCTCCGGCTATTGCCGTGGTGGCATGTTCACCTCGGATGCTTCGCGCCGCACTGAGGTGCGCGACGATAACAGGCGTTGCGTCGACGAAGCCAAGGCGCTCGGCGCGCCCTGCATCGTGCTCGTGGTCGGCGGCCTGCCGCAATATTCGCGGCCGGGAAGCGCGGCCTCAAAGGATATCGCGGCGGCGCGCTCGCAGGTCGAAGACGCCATCGCCGAGATGATGGAATATGCGCGCGGTGCCAAATTGCCGCTGGCGATCGAGCCGTTACATCCGGTCTATGCCGGCGACCGCGCCTGCGTGAATACGGCCAAACATGCGCTCGATATCTGCGACCGCCTCGATCCCGGTCGCACCGGCGCGCTTGGCGTAGCGCTCGACGTTTATCACATCTGGTGGGACCCGGAGGTCCTTGCCCAAATCGCGCGCGCGGGCAAGGATCGCCTGCTGGCGTTTCACGTCTGCGACTGGCTGGTGCCGACCAGGGACATTCTCAACGACCGCGGCATGATGGGCGATGGCGTGATCGACATCAAATCGTTCCGCTGGGCGGTCGAAGCCGAAGGATTTTCCGGTTACTCCGAGATCGAGATTTTCTCCGACACCTGGTGGACGAAGCCGATGGATGAGGTGGTGCGCACCTGCATCGAACGGCACCGGACCGTGGTGTAACAAACGCATCCGTCAAGGCGAATTAGCGAGAAGTTGCCGCCCGGCTCGATCGGGCGGTGCGTCATTCGTTTGGTGGAAGGCTTAAAAAATGATCAGTGATGTGATCGTGGTCGGCGACCTGAAGCTGCGGGATGATGCCGACATGGATTCATATGGCCAGCTCGGCGAACGCATGTATAGCATCGTCAGCAAGCTGCCGGGCTTTCTGTCGGTGAAGTCGTTCAGGGCCGAGGACGGCGAGGAAATCACCGTGTTCCGCTTCGCCTCGGAAGAGGCGCTGGAAGCCTGGCGAACCCACCCCGATCATGTCGAAACCATGAAGCGCGGACATGCTGAATTCTACGGGAGCGGCTTCTTGCAGATCTGTCGGGTGATCCGCGAAGTCGGCCCGTTCAAGCACAACTAAAATGGGAGAGGCCGTGCCTTGTGGCGCGGCCTCTCTGTTGCCTATTTGCGCTCGGCCGCTTCGCCACCGATATCAGCCGTGCCCCCGCCGCTACAGCCGTCGGCGCCGTAACGTACGAACTTCTGCACGCGCTTTCCGGTATCGACCTCGCCGGTATAGATGTTGCCCTGGCTGTCGAGGCTGACCTGATGCAGCCAGTGGAAATCGCCGGCCATCCGGCCGCCATGGCCAAGCCGGCCGAGTTGTTCGAGCTTGTCGCGGCTCAGGATGTAGATCGTCTGGTTGGTGTTATCGCCGATATAGAGACAGCTTTGCGGCTTGTCGGGCGAGAAGTTCATCGACACCGCGGTGCCGGGCATCACCGGCTGGGTGTAGGTCTTGGCGCTGATGAAGCGCTCGGTCACGAAGCCGCATTTGCCGGCTTCGCCATTCGGATTGCTGCATTCCTTGCCGAGCGATGCATCCTTGCTGTCGAACACCTGGATGCGGTCGTTGCCGCGATCGCAGACGTAAATCTTGCCGTCGTCGGCGATCTTCACGCAGTGCACGGGGTTACGGAAGAAGGCAGGCTTCACATCGCCCTTGCTGGAGGCCTGCGGCCAGGTGCCGGCGGCGGCCGCCGCCGCATCGTCGATCGGGTTGCTGCCGTAGGCGCCGAAGTGGCCGATATATTTGCCGGTGTCGGCATCGACGATCAGGATGCGGCGGTTAGCATAGCCGTCGGCGACGTAAAGGCGATTGGTCTTGGGATCGTACACCATGTCGGCGGGACGATAGAGCAGCGGCGTGCGGTTGATGCCGCCGTCCTTGCTGTTGCTGTCGGGCGCGGAGGGCGTGCCGCCGATCCGCATCTTGAAATTGCCGTCGCGGTCGAACTTCAGGATGAAGCCGTCGCCGCCGCCCTTGTTGGTGGTCCACGGAATTTCCTTTTCGCCGGCCTTGAGCGCGGGAGAGTTGCCGGCGATCCAGACATTATCCTTCTGGTCGACATAGATGCCGTGTTCGATGTTTGGCCAGATGCAACCATCATCGGATTTGCATTTGCCGCCGATGAAGTTCGGGTCGGCCGGGCCGCCCCAGGCGTGCAGCAATTTGCCGCCGCCATCGAATTCCATCACCGAGGGGGCGGCGCGGCAGCAATCCGCACCGAAGCCGTTCAGCCGCACAAAGCCGAGGCCGTTGACCGGCTGGCCCTTGGCGTCGGTGGCGCCGGCGATCGGACCCTCCAGTCCCACTTCGTCGTCGTTCAGCGTGCGCGGCCTGTTGTAGACCCAGATGTGGTCGTGATGATCGACATAAAGACCGCCGATTTGGCCCAATAGCCAGCTGTGCGGCAGCGGTTGCGGCCAGGTCGGATCGACCACGAATTCCGGTGTCTTGCCGGAGGTCGAGCGGTCGTAGACGCCGGTCTGCTTCTGCAATTGATCGAGGAGGGCGCCTGCCTTGACCGGGCTTGCGTCATCGGCCCTGACCGGCGTGACCACAAGACCCACGAGGAGACCTAATGACAGGCCAGCGAGCGCGATGGCGATTTTGGCTGCGTTTTTCATCCCCGGACTCTTTTGTTTGTTTATTTGGAGAAAATCCTCGCCGGGTTTGAGCTAGCTGTCAATCGAGGCATTGCTTTCCGCTCGATGGTGCAGGGCACACCTGAGAGAAGGCAAATTGCCGCTATTCGCCTACACCAGACCGGCATGCCATTTTCGGTCTTTCGAAAGGCGAGCGGGGCTCTAAAGTCCGGCGTCGAAAATCAGACCGCGGACACGAACGGAACATCAGACATGGACGCCCGTCACCAAGCGCCGGCCGAAACCTCGCCTTCCTGGCCGGAAGACATTTTCGAGATCTTGCAGCGTTTCGACGTTCGCCAGGTGACGTACGTGCCGGATGCCGGCCACTCGCAATTGATCGAGCGGGTGCTCGCTGAGCCTTCGATGCGGGCGGTACCGCTCACCACGGAAGAAGAGGGGATCGCGCTGCTCGCGGGCGCCTGGGCCGGTGGCCAGCGTGGCGTGATGCTGATGCAGTCGAGCGGCGTCGGCAATTGCATCAACATGTTCTCGCTGACGCAGATCTTCCGCTTTCCGTTCCTGACGCTGGTGACGATGCGCGGCGAATGGGGCGAATTCAATCCGTGGCAGGTGCCGATGGGATCGACCACGCCAAGCGTGCTCGAATTGTCTGGCATCAAGGTGTTGCGCGCCTCCCATCCAGGCGAGGTGCGTGACGTGGTCGAGGCGGCGGCGGGACAGGCCTACAATGCCTGCACGCCGTCGGCCGTGTTGTTGTCGCAACGTCTGATCGGCGCAAAGGTTTTCGTAAAATGAGCAAGGCAAATCTTCTCGAACGCCGCAGCGTGGTGTCGGCCCTGCTGGAGGGCCGCAAGGATGCCGTCGTCGTCGGCGGCCTTGGTGCCTCGACCTACGACATTGCGGCTGCCGGCGATCACGACCGCAATTTCTATCTCTGGGGCGCGATGGGCGGCGCCGTGATGATCGGATTAGGCGTTGCCCTCGCCCAGCCCAAACTGCCGGTCGTTGTCATTACGGGTGACGGCGAGATGCTGATGGGAATGGGGAGTCTGGCGACCGTTGGCCTGCAACAGCCGAAAAACCTCTCGATTATCGTGCTCGATAACGAGGTCTATGGCGAAACCGGCGGGCAGGCGAGCCACACCGGAACTAGCACCGATCTCGTCGGCGTGGCCAAGGCCTGCGGAATCACTGACGCGCGGGCGATCGCGACCATGGGCGAGATCGAGGCGTTTGCGAAGACGATGCAGGACACGTCAAAGGGACCGCGCTTTGCCAGCATCAAGATCGATGCGGCGAATCTTGAGCGGGTGCTCGCCAGCCGGGACGGCACCTTCATCGTGAACCGCATTCGTGGCGCCCTAGGTTTCGGCCCGATCTAACCGCGCCAGGCGGCGCTATCCGGTCGCGTAACCACAACAACTGCAACGTGAATTTTGCGTCGCAGCAAAATTCCTTGACTTCGCCGTAAAGGTGAGTGCTTACTCACAAGATGAGCACCCTCCGCATGACGAGTGATTTGAGGCGTCAGTTGATACTGGGCGCCGCCAAGCGCTGTTTTGCGCGTCATGGCTTTGCCGGCACCACAACCAAGAGCGTGGCCGCCGCGGCCTCCATTTCCGAGGGGTTGCTGTTCAAGCATTTTCCAACCAAGTCAGCGCTTTATGCGGAAATTCTCGCCGAAGAATGTGCCGCCGATCCGGCGCTGCAAAGCCTGCTCGAGCTTGAGCCTTCCACCGAGACGCTGGTGGTTCTGATCCGCGAAATGGTCCGCCATTTCCAGGAGGTGCACAGCCTGCCCGACCACGAGGAGGCCGAGCGCCTCCGCCTGATGCTGGCGAGCCACCTCGATGACGGCGAATTTGCGCGCCTGATCTACGACAAGATTGGCGGGCTGATCGGCCACATTTTTGAAGCGTCACTCAAACGCGCCATTGAAGCGGGCGACGCCAAGGCGGTCGGCCGCGAACCGATGAACCTGTTCTGGTTTGCGCATCACACGGTGCTGATGGTGTGCGTGACGCGCCTGCCGGCTATCCCCTGCCTTTCCTATGGCGAAGGCGTCGACCTCGAGCGGCAGCTTAGCGAATTCATCCTCCGCGGCATCGGCGTGAACGAAGCCGCGATCAACCATTACCTCAGCCGTGACCCTGCCCGGATATCCGGGCAATCGGCAATTGCAGAGAGCGCCTGACCATGAATATCGTGACCGAAAGCCATATCTCGGGCCGTCCGATCGTCGAGAAGCCCGCTTCGCGCCCGGTCCGGCTGGTGCGCTGGTTCATCATCATCGGATTGCTGCTCGCGCTGCTGGTCGGCGCGCTGGTCGGCTTCAATGCCTTCCGCAGCCACATGATCGCGCAGTTCTTCGCCAACAATAAGCCGCCGCCGTCCCCGGTATCGGCCGTGGAAGCGAAGTCCGAAGTGATTCCGAATCTGCTGACCGCGGTCGGCGACCTCGCCGCCGTGCATCAGGTGAACGTCACGACCGACGTCGCAGGCCGCATCACCGACATCATGTTCACGGCCGGCGCCTCGGTGAAGGAGGGAAGCCCGCTCGTGCAGCTGTTCGATGGCCCCGAACAGGGCGATCTCGCCAGCTTCAAGGCGCAGGCGACCGGTGCGCAGCTCGCGCTCGATCGCGCCAAGCAACTCGCTGCCCGCCAGTTCGGTCCGCAATCGACGGTCGACGCGGCGCAGGCAACCTACGACCAGGCGATTGCGGGTATTGCCAAGACCGAAGCGTTGATTTCGCAGAAGCTCGTACGCGCGCCGTTCGATGGTGAGCTTGGCGTCCGTCGCGTCGAAATCGGCCAGTTCTTGAGCGCGGGAACGCAGATCGTCACCTTGACCGATCTGTCGATGCTCTATGCCAACTTCACGGTGCCGGAGAAGGCGAGCGCAGTGCTTAAGGCCGACCAGACCGTGCGCCTGACGGTCGATGCCTATCCGGGCCGGACTTTCGAAGGGAAGATCACGACGATCGAGCCGCAGATCGCGACCGACACGCGCAACATCCGCGTTCAGGCCACGATCGCCAATCCCGATCACTTGCTCAAGCCCGGCATGTTCACACTGACGACGGTCGTGCTGCCGAACAAGCCGGCGGTCGTTACCGTGCCCGAGACGGCGGTTGACTACACGCTGTACGGCGACTCGGTGTTCCTGATCACCGAGAAGAAAAGCGATGACGGCAAGACCAGCCTGGCTGCGGTGCGCACCTTCGTGCGGACCGGCGATCGGGTCGGCGGCCGCGCCGAAATCCTGGAAGGGCTGAAGGCCGGCGACCGCGTGGTCGCGGTTGGTCAGCTCAAGCTGCAATCGGGCGCGGCGGTCGCAATCTCGACCGATCCGACGCCGCCGATTCCTGCGAACCCGCCGCGTTATTGATCGCGCGCGCTTTACTGATTTTTGCGCGCTTTACCAATTCGAGATTCGGAGCTGTCCGATGGTCTGGACTGATATCTTCATCAAGCGGCCGGTGCTGTCCGTCGTCGTCAGCCTGCTGATCCTCTTGATCGGCTTGCGGGCGGCGACGGTGTTGCCGATCCGGCAATATCCGAAGCTCTCGAATACGGTCGTGAACGTCACCACGTCGTATCCCGGTGCGTCGGCCGACTTGATTCAGGGCTTTATCACCACGCCCATCGAGCAGGCCGTAGCGTCGGCCGAAGGCGTCGACTACATGACCTCGTCGTCGGTGCTCGGCACCAGCACGATCCAGGTCTACATCAAGCTGAACTTCGATCCGAACCAGGCGCTGACCGAAGTTCTCGCCAAGGTGAACTCGGTCAAATACCTCATTCCAAAGGAATCCAACGACCCCGTCGTCACCAAGACCACGGGCCAGACTACGGCCGTGATGTATCTCGGCTTCTCCTCTGAAGTGCTGTCGGGCTCGGCGATCTCCGACTACCTGACGCGCGTGGTGCAGCCGGTGCTTTCGACGGTTGATGGCGTCGCCTCGGCAGATATTCTGGGCGGGCAAACCTTCGCGATGCGGCT
Source organism: Bradyrhizobium erythrophlei (assembly GCF_900142985.1). Classification (NCBI taxonomy): domain Bacteria; kingdom Pseudomonadati; phylum Pseudomonadota; class Alphaproteobacteria; order Hyphomicrobiales; family Nitrobacteraceae; genus Bradyrhizobium; species Bradyrhizobium erythrophlei. The sequence goes on along the minus strand of NZ_LT670849.1, from coordinate 500,018 downwards.
GTGGCTCGATCCGGTGCGCATGGCCGGGCGCAACGTCTCTCCGAACGATGTTGCTGCCGCGATCGCCGCCAACAACTTCCAGGCGGCGGCCGGACAATCCAAGGGCTTCTTCATCGTCTCGAACGTCTCGGCCAACACCGACCTGCAAAATCTCGATCAGTTCAAGAAGATGATCGTCAAATCGAAGGACGGCGGTTTCGTCCGGATCGAGGATATTGCAACCGTCGAGCTTGCGGCGCAAAGTACCGACGCCAGCGTCGCCTTCAACGGCGAGCACGCGATCTTCATCGGCGTGCAGGTGACGCCGCAGGGCAATCCGCTGACGCTTGTGAAGGGCGTGCGCGCGCTATTCCCCGAGCTCGAGCGCAACCTGCCGCCGTCGATGAAGATGAAGGTGGCCTACGACTCCACCAAGTTCATTCAGTCCTCGATCGACGAGGTTGAAAAGACTCTCGGCGAAGCCGTCCTCATCGTCGTCGTCGTGATCTTCCTGTTCCTGGCGTCGTTCCGCTCGGTGCTGATCCCGGTCGTGACCATTCCGCTGTCGCTGATCGGCGTATGCAGCCTGATGCTGGCGGCCGGCTTCAGCTTCAATCTGTTGACGCTGCTCGCGATGGTGCTCGCCATCGGCCTTGTCGTCGACGACGCCATCGTGGTCGTCGAAAACATCCATCGCCATCTGGAAGAGGGCAAGCCGCCGGTGCAGGCCGCTATGATCGGCGCGCGTGAAATTGTTGGTCCGGTTATTTCGATGACCATCACGCTCGCCGCGGTGTATGCGCCGATCGGATTTCTCGGCGGTCTCACGGGTTCGCTGTTCCGCGAATTCGCCTTTACTTTGGCGGGTTCGGTGATCGTGTCCGGCATCATCGCGCTGACGCTGTCGCCGATGATGTGCTCGGTGTTCCTCAAGAGCGCGGAAGAGGGGCGGTTCGCCAAAATCGTCAACCGCGTGTTCGGCGCGATGACGCGCGGCTACGGCCGCATGCTCGACCGTTCGCTCGACTACCGCCCGATTACGGGCCTGTTCGCGCTGACGATCCTGGGTCTCGTCGGCTTCCTCTATATGCACACCTCGAAAGAGCTCGCGCCTGAGGAAGATCAGGGCATCGTCTTCGCGGTGACCAAGGCGCCGAAATACGCCAACATCGACTACATCGATTTCTATGGCGAAAAGCTCGACAAGTCCTTCGCCAAGTTTCCGGAAACCGATCTGCGTTTTGTTCTGAATGGCATCAACGGCCCGCAAAACGGCATCGCCGGCATGCTGCTGACGCCGTGGGATGAACGCAAGCGCTCCTCGATCCAGCTCAAGCCGCTGGTGCAGGCCGAGATCAGCAAGATCGAGGGCGTCAACGCGTTTGCGTTCAATCTGCCGCCGCTGCCTGGTGGCCCCGGCGGTCTGCCGGTGCAGATGGTGATCTCCTCGACCAACGGCTTCCAGCCGATCTTCGATCAGATGAACAAGCTGAAGGACGCCGCACGCAAGAGCGGATTGTTCATCGTCTCCGACAGCGACCTCGACTTCAATCAGCCGGTGGTGCGGATCAAGGTCGATCGCTCGAAGGCGAGCGACCTCGGGCTGACGATGCAAAGCATCGGCAATACGCTCGCCACCATGCTCGGCGGAAACTACGTCAACCGCTTCAACCTCGAAGGACGGTCGTATCAGGTGATCCCGCAGGTGCCGCGCGAGTCGCGGCTGTCGCCGGAAGCGCTCGGAACCTATTACCTGTCGACGCCGACCGGCCAGCAGATTCCGCTATCGACGGTGGTGTCGATCGAAACTGCGACCGATCCGAACGCGCTGACGCACTACAACCAGCTCAACTCCGCGACCTTCCAGGCGGTGCCGATGCCCGGCGTGACGGTCGGGCAGGCGGTCGACTTCCTCGAAGGCGAGGCGAAGAAGCTGCCCGCGGGCTTCACCCACGACTATCTGGCCGACAGCCGCCAATATGTGCAGGAAGGCAATCAGCTCGCGATCACCTTTGCGTTCGCGCTGATCATCATCTTCCTGGTGCTGGCCGCGCAATTCGAGAGCCTTCGCGATCCGCTGGTCATCATGATCAGCGTGCCGATGGCGATCGTCGGCGCGATGATCCCGCTGTTCTTCGGCATGGCGACGATGAACATCTATACCCAGGTCGGCCTGCTGACGCTGGTCGGTCTCATCAGCAAGCACGGCATTCTGATGGTGGAGTTCGCCAACGAGCTTCAGCTGAAGGAAAGCCTGGATCGCCGCTCCGCGATCGAGATGGCGGCGCGCGTCCGGCTTCGCCCGATCCTGATGACGACGGCTGCGATGGTCACCGGCTTGTTGCCGCTGCTCACAGCGAGCGGCGCGGGCGCGGCGAGCCGCTTCTCGATCGGCCTCGTTGTCGTCGCCGGCATGACCATCGGCACGTTGTTCACGCTGTTCGTGCTGCCGGCGGTCTATGTCTGGATCGCGACCGACCATCGCGCGGGCGCCGAATCCAAACGCGCCCGGGAGATCGCCGATTTCGATCTCGGATCCAAGGCGCTGAAGCCGACATAAGCCTGGTCGGCCATTGGCCCTCTGGTAGGCCAGCGGCCCAGAGGAAAACGCCAGCGCGGGGATTCTGTCCCCGCGCTTGCGAACTTCGGAATCGGAGCTCTAGATCGCGCGGGGCATTTTCAGGATAGCCGATCATGTTAAGGTTCCATCGAACCTGACATGACCCAAGGAAACGCCTGAATGACGCGCGATTTTGCAGCCGGCAATTACCGGTTTATCCCCGCCGTGTTTCAATATTCGAGCGGCGTCTGTGCCTTTGACGGCTTCGAGATCGAACGCGTGTGCTTCGACATGTTGCTGCCGCTGGCCGAGGGTTTCGCGCAGGTCGCTCAATATATCCAGGCAGCAGGCCAAAGGCTGACGTCGTTCTGCGCCTGCGAGCTGCGGTCACCGGCAGCGTTTACCGAAGCCGGCTTCCTTGCGTTCAACCAGCACTATGTCAAGACGCTCAGTGAATGGGGTATCTTCGACGGCGCCACCAATCCCGTAGCGCGCAGCAACGTCTGTCCCGAAATCGATCCGCCCAAGGAACCGTCATTCTACGCGTTCTCGTTCGTTCGCCCGCTTCCGGGACAGCGCCGCGTCGCACAGCCGGATTTCGTCATTGCCGGCGGCGCAGAAGCGCGCGGCGGTTCCGGTAGCTATCCCGAACGGATCGTGCGCTACCGCGATCTCAGCCCGGAGGGGCTGAAGGAGAAGGTCGGCTTCACGGTGCGCGAAATGGAAAGCCGTCTGGCGGCGTTTGGATTTGGCTGGAAAGACACGACGGCGGTGCAGGCCTACACGGTTCACGACTTCCATCCCGTGATGACCGAAGAACTGGTGCGCCGCGGCGCGGCGCGATCGGGTCTGACCTGGCACTTCGCCCGACCGCCGGTGGTCGATCTCGAATTCGAGATGGATTGTCGCAGGGTGAGCCGGGAGATAGTGGTTTAGCTAGCGCTGCCTTGGATCGAGCGCGTCGCGCAGGCCGTCGCCGACCAGGTTGAACGACAGCACCACCAGAAAGATCGCCATCCCCGGCCAGATCGCCATCCAGGGCGCGTTGGTCAAAAAGCGCTGCGCCGAATTCAGCATGCTTCCCCAGGACGGCGCCGGCGGCTGTTGGCCGAGGCCGAGGAACGACAGTGCGGCTTCCGCGATGATCGCGGCCGCGATCGAAAGCGTCGCCTGCACCAGAAGCGCCGGCAGGATGTTCGGCAGAATATGAAACAGCGCGATGCGCCACGGCGGATTGCCGATGGCGCGCGCCGCCTCGACATAATCCTCGACCTTGACGCTGAGGGTCTGTCCCCGCGTCAGGCGAATGAAGATCGGTGTGGCCGAGACGCCGATCGCGATCATGGCATTGCCGAGGCTTGGACCGAGAAATGCCGCCAGCGCAATGGCAAGGATCAGGAACGGGCAGGCGAGCATCGCATCGGTGAGCCGGCTGATCAGCGAGTCGACAAAGCCGCCGCGATAGCCGGCGAGTAGCCCAAGCGGAACGCCAATCGCAAGCGCAATGCTGACCGAGATCGCACCCGCGGCCAGCGAAGCGCGCGAGCCGTAAACCACGCGCGCCAGCACATCGCGGCCGAGATCGTCGGTGCCGAACCAGTGGGCGAGCGTCGCCGGCTTGCGAACCAGCGCCCAGTTGGTTGCGATCGGATCGTAGGGCACGATCACCGGCGCAAAGATCGCGAGCAGGATAAAGACCGCGATCACGCCAAGGCCCACCACCGCGCCCTTGCGCTTGAAAAGCCGCCGCAACGCCCGCCGTGCCGGGCTTTCCATCGCGTCCGGGGCGGCCGCGGTCAGCGCGGGAAGGGCGGCGTCGGTCATTTACCCTCTCAGCCGCGGATTGACGAGAACGTAAGCAATATCGGCGATCAGGTTCAGCGTCAGGTAAACGGTCGCGGTCACGAGTACGACGCCCTGCACCACGGCATAGTCGCGGTTGAAGACCGCATCCACGATCAGCTTGCCGAATCCGGGAATCGAAAAGATCTGCTCGGTCAGCACCGCGCCCGACAATAATGTGCCAAGCTCGAGCGCGCCCAGCGTAATGATCGGCGTCAACGCGTTGCGCATCGCATGCTTGAGGATCACGCTGCGCTCGGAAAGGCCCTTGGCGCGGGCGGTGCGAACGTAATCGCTCCCGAGCACTTGCAACATCGCACTGCGCGTATGCCGCATCAGGATCGCGGCAATGGCGTTGCCGAGCACAAAGGCCGGCATGACGGTGGACGCAAGGCTCGCATGCCAGTTTTCGGAGAGTGGGACGTAGCCGGAGGCGGGAAGCCATCCGAGCTTGATCGAGAACAGGAAGATCAGCATGATTCCGAGCCAGAAATTCGGCGTCGAGATCCCCCACAGCGCAAACAGGTTGGCGCCATAGTCCCAGGCGGTGCCTTGCTTGACCGCGGAGACAATGCCGGCGGGAATGCCGATCAGGAACGCGATCACGATCGCCATCGATGCAAGCTGTAGCGTGACCGGCAGCTTCTGCGCGATCAATTCGCGCACCGGCACCTTCACGCGAAGCGATTCACCGAAATCGCCCGACAGCACGCCCTTGACCCAATAGACGTATTGCACCGGGATCGGCCGATCGAGGTGATATTGCTTCCTGATCTGCTCGATCACGGCCGGATCGCGTTCTTCACCGGCCATCACCAGCGCCGGATCGCCCGGCAGCAGATGCTGGAGCGAGAAGATCAGGATCGACACGAAAAACAGCGTCGGCACCATTTGCAGAAGGCGGCTGCCGAGAAAATTCAGCATGGTGACCTTCCTGGCGCGTGCGCAGCTGCCCTGGTGGATGCCGTCTTCACTTCAATTTCAACCCAACGACGCGCACCAGCCCATCCGGCACCGGCCGGTAGCCTTCGAGCTTCTTGGTATGCCCGAACAGGAGATTCTTGTGATAGAGATAGATGATTGGCTCATCGTTGATGATGATCCTGGTGAGCTTTTCGTAGATCGCCTTGCGCTCCGCGAGGTCGCTGGTCAGCCGTGCCTCTTCCATCAGCTTGTCCGCTTCGGGATTTGAATAGCCGCCATCGTTCTGCGGCGCGCCGGTGTGCAGGAAAATGTAAGAGTTCCCGTCGGGATCGATGCGGCCGCTCCAGTTGATCTGGAAGACCTGGAAATTGCCGGCCTGCACTTCCTTGAACGAGGTTGCGAATTCGATCAGGCGGATCTTGAGGTCGAAGCCGGCTTCGGCCGCCATCGACTGAACGACCTGCGCGACCGCTTCATATTCCGATCCTTTCGGCACCATGTAGTCGATGGAGACCGGCAGCGGGACGCCGGCCTCCTTTAGCAACGCCTTGGCCTTTTCGACATCGCGCGGGCGGATCGGTGAGGATGGTTGATAATAGGGGTGGGATGGGCTGACCCACTGGTTGCCGGGCGTGAACTCGCCGTTGAAGGCGACCTGGTTGAGCGCTTCGCGATCGATCGCAAGATCCAGCGCCTGACGCACCTTGACGTTGGTCAGCGCGCCCTTGCTCTTGTCGTTGTTGGTGTTGATGGTGAGGCCGAGATAGCCGAGCTCCGGCGCGGTCGACAGGACCAGGCGGTTGTCGGACTGCACGTCCTTGATATCGGTGGCCAGCACGCGTTCGATCAAATCGAGCCCGCCCGATTTGAGGTTGGCGAGGCGCACCGTGGCGTCGACGATCGGCAGAAACACGACACGGTCGATGAAGACGTTGCCCTTGTTCCAGTAGTCTGCGAACCGCTCGAACACCATGCGGTCCTGCTGCACACGCTCGACGAATTTGTAAGGACCGGCGCAGACCGGATGCAGGCCGAACTTGTCGCCTTGCTCCTTCACCGCCTTGGGCGAGACCATCATGCCGGAGCGGTCAGTGAGCTGGGCGATCAGCGGTGCATACGGGTTCTTCAATACGAGCTTGATGGTGAGGGGATCGATCACCTCGACATGGTCGACGCTGGCCAGTTCGGATTTGCGGAACGAGCCGGGCATGTTGATGTGCCGGTCGATCGAGAACTTCGCGGCCGCGGCGTCGAACGGCTCGCCGTCGTGGAACTTGACGCCGGGCCGCAGCTTGATGGTCATCGCCTTGCCATCGGCGGAAGTCTCGTGAGACAGCGCCAGCTGCGGCACGATGTTGAGCTTCTCGTCGATGTCGAACAGCTTGTCGCAAAAGGCCGAGAACACGATGCGCCCGACATAGGTGCGGCCGAGCGAGGGATCGAGCATGTCGGGATCTTCGGCAATGCCGATGCGCAGCGTGGTTTGAGCTTGAGCGCTTGCGGCAATCGACATCGCAAGCGCCACTGCCGTCACCGCCAACCGCAAAGTCCTCATGGTCCCGTTCTCCTTAACTCAAATGTCGGCTGGCGCTAGATGCCAGCTGGCGCGTTTGCATGCGGCGCAGTTGCATGCGGCGCCGTTGCATCATCCGTACCAACACCGGAAGTACCAGCCTCTTCCATGCGATTGAAAGCCGCAATCAGCCTGGCAAGCGTCGGCGAGAGGCCGCCGTCGGAGGGAAGGATCGCATCGGCCGGCGGCAATTCACCGCTGCGGTGACAGGCGGTCAGGTGTCCGCTGGAATCGGACAGTAGCTGCGGGAGTTCGCTCCGGCAGCGGTCGATCACGTAAGGACAGCGCGTGTGGAAACGGCAGCCGGACGGCGGATTGAGCGCGCTCGGGATTTCGCCTTCCAGCACCAGGCGACTGCGTTTGGCCTGTGGCTTCGGCACGGGAATGGCCGACAATAACGCGCGGCTATAGGGGTGGCGCGGCGAGGCGAACAGGGCTTCGGCGTCCGCGGTCTCGACGATGTGGCCGAGATTCATCACCGCGACCCGGTCGGCGATATGCTTGACCACGGCGAGGTCGTGCGAGACGAAGATGTAGGCCAGGCCCAGCCGTTGTTGCAGATCGCGCAACAGATTGAGGATCTGCGAGCGGATCGAGACGTCGAGCGCCGAGACCGGCTCGTCGCAGATGATCAGCTTCGGCTCGACTGCGAGCGCACGCGCAATCGCGATACGCTGACGCTGGCCGCCGGAGAATTCGTGGGCGTAACGGCGCGCCGCACGCGGCTCGAGCCCGACCAGCCGCAGTAACTCCTCGACCCGCTTCTGGCGCTGTTCGGCTGGCACGAGATCATGCAGCACCAGCGGTTCGGCCAGGATCTGGCCCACCGTCATCCGCGGGTTGAGCGATGCGTACGGGTCCTGAAAGATGATCTGGGCGTCGCGGCGGAACGCGCGCAATTCGTTCGCGCCCATGGCAAGCAGGTCGCGGCCTTCAAAGGAAATCTCACCCTGATCCGGTTCGATCAGGCGCAGCACCAGCCGGCTCACGGTCGACTTGCCGCAGCCGGATTCGCCAACCAGCGCCAGCGTTTCGCCGGCTTTCACGTTGAACGAAACGCCGTCGACCGCCCGGACAAACGCCGTCGGCCGCCCGAACATGGAGCGTGTACCGACGAAATGCTTGACCAGATTTTTCGCCTCTAATAGCGCGGTCACGATACCAACCTCTCTAACGGCGCGCGGATGCAGCGCGACCAGTGGCCGGAGCTGACCTGCGCCAGCGGCGGCGGCTCGGTGAGGCAGGCGGCTTCCGTGAATGGACAGCGTGCGGCGAAACGGCAGCCTTTCGGCGGGTCGGCCATATTGGGAACCATGCCCTCAATGGTCGCAAGATGCGAAGTGCGGTGATCGAGGCGCGGGATCGAGCCGAGCAGGCCGACAGTGTAGGGATGCTGGGGACTGGCGAACAAGGTGTCGACGGCGGCGCGTTCGACCACCTCGCCAGCATACATCACCGCGACCTCGTCGCAGACTTCGGCGACCACGCCGAGGTCATGCGTGATGAGAATGATCGCGGCGCCGCTCTCGGCCTTCAGCTCACGCATCAGATCGAGAATCTGGGCCTGCAAGGTGACGTCAAGCGCGGTGGTGGGTTCATCGGCGATGAGCAGGCGCGGATCGCAGGCGAGCGCCATCGCGATCATAACGCGCTGGCGCATGCCGCCGGACAGTTTGTGCGGATATTCGTCGACGCGCCGCTCGGGGGAGGGAATGTGCACCCGGCGCAACAATTCGATTGTGCGCTTGCGCGCCGCCGTTCTGCTCCCGCCGCGATGGCGAAGAATGGATTCGATGATCTGGTCGCCGATGGTGAAGCTCGGGTTGAGCGAGGTCATCGGTTCCTGGAAGATCATCGCCAGCCGGTTGCCGCGCAGATCGCGCCGGGTGTCGTCGGAGACCTCAAGAAGGTCGAAGCCGTCGAAGCGGATCGAACCCGTCACCTCGGCCGCGTGTTTCGGCAACAGTCCCATGACGGCAAGCGACGTGACGCTCTTGCCGCAGCCGGATTCGCCGACGAGGCCAAGCGTCACACCGCGTGCCACCGCAAGATCGACCGTGTCGACCGCGTGGGTCGTGCGGCCGTCATCGCCATGAAAACTGACGCGCAAATCCCTGATCTCGATCAGCGGCGCGTCGGTCATTGCTTGCTTTCGGTGGCAGCGGCAATGCCGGCGTCGATCACCGCGCGATCGGTGATCCCGGCCGGATTTTTCCGGCTCGGCAGGTATTTTCGGAAGTGGACCCAGCGTTCGCGGCTCACCGCTTCCAACCGTTCGAGTTCGGCCAGGGGGTCGATGTGGTCGTCAACACGCAGGTCAAGATTGGACCATTCCTCTTCGCCGTAAATCAAAAGCGCGGCCGATTGTTTGCCGCGCTTGTCGCCGCCAGCCAGCTCGCCCGCATGCATGGCGGCAATCAGGCGCTGTGCAAAAGGCATGCCGATGTTGGCAACATAGGTCCTGGCCGTATCGTCCAGAACCCCTTGGCCGGCCAGCATATTTCCGGCAATCGAAAAGCCGTCGCCTTTGATGTGCCCGCACCAGTCGAGGCAATCCTTGCCCGTGTAGGCGGCAACATGCGCTGCGGCGTCCAGGATATGGAGCTGGCGGCTGGCGTGGCCGGCGTCGCCCGCTACAAGCGTTTCGATGATGTCGCGCGGAGCACAGCCCTCGCGCAGCAGCTTTAAACCGTCGATCCCGTAATAGGGATTGACCAGCGCCTGTGTGGCGATGCCGCCGATGCCGGCTGCGATATGTGGCACCCGCGAGCCGACCGCGAAGAATTTGGTGGCGACTGCTATTCCGATCTGGCCGGTGGCATTGTCCTTGGCAATGATCGACCAGGTCATGGGCTTTATCGTCCGGCGGCGTAGCCCTGCATGCCGCGGGCGTTGGCGGCGGCGCGGCGGCGGGGACCGATTTTCGAGGCGGCGGTCAGACGTCCCTCGGACCAATCCGGGCCGACCTCGACGATATGTCCGCGCTCGCGCAGATTATCGATCGTCGCCTTGGGCACGCGGTTTTCGACCACCATCACGCCGGGCCGCGCGGTGCGCGGCCAGAACGAGATCGGGAAATGCTCGGAGTGCCAGGCTGGCGCGTCGATCGCCTCCTGCAAATTCAGCTTGGCGTGAACGTGACGCAGGAAGAATTGCGTGATCCATTGATCCTGCTGGTCGCCGCCGGGCGAACCCCATGACAGATACGGCTCGCCGTCGCGCAAGGCCATCGTCGGCGACAACGTGGTGCGTGGACGTTTGCCGGGCGCGAGCGATCCGGGGTGGCCTTCCTCCAGCCAGAACATCTGAGCGCGGCTGCCGAGGCAGAAGCCGAGTTCGGGAATCACGGGCGAAGATTGCAGCCAGCCGCCGGAAGGCGTGGCCGAGATCATGTTGCCGGCCTTGTCGATGATGTCGAAATGGACGGTGTCGCCGCGGACTTCGCCGAAGCGGCCGACCGTCGGTTCGCCTGCGCCCATGGCGCCAACCGCTTCGCGTTGACCTTCCTGACGCCGCAGCTTGACGACACCGCCAAATCCCTCGATCGAGCCGGGGATGAAGTCGAGTGAGGCCTTCTCGGAGATCAGCTTGCGCCGTTCGTCATTGTAGGCATCCGACAGCAGCGTTGCGATCGGAATTTCGGAGAACTTCGGATCGCCATAAAACTTCTCGCGGTCGGCATAAGCGAGCTTGGCGCATTCGATCTGGGTATGGATGAATTCAGGGCCTGTGGGATCGAGGCCGTCGAGCTGGAAGCCCTTGAGCAGTGCGAGCTGCTGGAGCATCACCGGACCCTGGCTCCAGACACCGGCCTTGCACACCGTGTAGCGGCCGTAATCATACGTCAGCGGCGCTTCGATGGTCGGCTCCCACTTCGCCATGTCGTCGGCTGACAGCACGCCGCGGTGCGGCGATCCCGAGACATCCATCACTTCCTGCGTGCGGCAGAATTTGTCGATGGCTTCCGCGACGAACCCTTTCGACCAGGCCTTGCGTGCCGCCTCGATCTGAGCCTCGCGATTGCCGCCGGCGCTCTCGGCCTCTTTCAGGATGCGCGTATAGGTTTCAGCGAGCGTTGCGTTGGTGAAGATCGACCCGGGCTTCGGCACTTCGTTGTTCGGCAGATAGACCGCAGCCGACGTGTGCCAGTATTTCCGGAACAATTGCTCGACGGTCTGGATGGTCGCGGCCGCGCGTTCCAGGAACGGATAGCCGTCGCGGGCGTAGGCGATCGCTGGTTCCAGCACGTCGCGCAACCGCATCGTGCCGTAGTCGCGGAGCAACAGCATCCAGGACTCGAAGGTTCCGGGAATACAGGCCGCGAGCAGCCCGGTGCCGGGCACCATCTCGAGCCCCTCGCTTCGGTAATGCGCGATAGTGGCGCGGGCAGGGGCGGGGCCCTGGCCGCAGATCACCTCGATGCGGCCACGTTTGACGTCATGAACGATGATCGGCACGTCGCCGCCGGGACCGTTCAAATGCGGCTCGACCACCTGAAGCGTGAAGGCCGTGGCGACGCCGGCGTCGAAGGCGTTGCCGCCTTTTTCCAGGATACCCATGCCGACCGCGGTCGCAATCCAGTGGGTGGAGGTTACCACGCCGAACATGCCCTCGATTTCGGGGCGGGTTGTGAACGGTTCTGGATTGATATTGCTCATGGCTATCCGTGCTTTTTGGCTTTTCTTATAAGCGGGGCCGCAATTGATCACAGCCGGAGCGCTCTGCCAACTAGCGTCGGAAGGGTTGTGATATTGTGATCATACGCCGATTGCGGCTTCCGCGGGGCTGTTTACGGCATGGCAGGCCACCCCGTTGATCAGCCTTGGTGTCTCGCGGCGGCAAAGATCGAAGGCCAGCGGGCAGCGCGGATTGAAGGAACACCCCGAGGGCGGGTTGATCGGGTTCGGAATCTCCCCCTTTACGGGGATGCGCTGGCGGCCCGACATCGCAAGGTCCGGAACCGCGCCGAGCAGCATTTTCGTGTAGGGCATTTTCGGCGCATCGAACAATTGGCGGGCTTCCGCGATCTCGACCACGCGGCCGAGATACATCACGCCGATGCGGCTCGCCATGTGCCGGACCACGGCGAGGTTGTGGCTGATGAAGAGATAGGTAAGGCCGAACTTGTCCTGCAGGTCGCGCATCAGGTTGAGGATCTGGGCCTGAACCGAGACGTCGAGGGCCGAGGTCGGCTCGTCGCAAACGATGAATTCGGCCTCGGAGGCAAGTGCGCGCGCAATTGCGACGCGCTGGCGCTGGCCGCCGGAAAACTCGTGCGGAAATTTCCAGCCGTCGTCGGCATGCAGGCCGACCAGTCCAAGCAATTCGCCGACGCGGGCGCGAATGTCACGCTCACTTTTCAGGAGGTCGAAGGCGCGGATCGGCTCGGCGATGATGGCATCGACCCGAAGCCGCGGATTGAGGCTGGCATAAGGGTCCTGAAAAATCATCTGGATGCGGCGACGCAATTGCAGTCGCGCTTGCGACTGGCGGGGATCGGCCATCGAGACGCCGTCGATGGAGACGTCGCCGGAAGTCGGTGGCAACAACCCGACCACCATCCGCGCCACCGTCGTTTTTCCCGAACCGGACTCGCCGACCAGTGCGAAGGTTTCGCCCTTGACGATATCGAACGAAATGTCGTCGACGGCTTTCAGATATTCCAGATGGCCGCCTTCGAGTACGCGATTGAGCCACGGCTTCGAGACATCGAAAACGCGGCGGAGGTTTTTCACGCCGACAAAGGGCTTCTCTGTCATGCCGCGTTCTCCGCGGGCGCGGCATCGTAGAGATGGCAGGCGACCGCCTGCGTGCCGCGCGTGATCGGCTCGGGCCGCTCGGTATGGCAACGATCGAACGCGAAGGCGCAGCGCGGGTTGAACGGGCAGCCGGTCGGGATCGCGGACAGGCGCGGCATGCTGCCGGGAATCTGGACGAGACGGGTGGCATCGCTCGCCAAGGTCGGGATCGCGCCCATCAGGCCCTTGGCGTAAGGGTGCAGCGGATTTTGCACGACGTCGCGCACCGGTCCGATTTCGGCGATGCGGCCCGAATACATCACGGCGACGCGGTCGGAGGTTTCCGCGATCACGCCCATATCGTGGGTCACCAGCATCACGGCGGTGCCGTGATCGCGCCCGAGCCGCTTGATCAGGGTGATGATCTGGGCCTGCACCGAAACGTCGAGTGCGGTGGTCGGCTCGTCGGCGATGATCAGTTCCGGCTCGGCGCATATTGCAAGCGCAATGACGACGCGTTGGCGCATGCCGCCGGAAAACTCGTGCGGGTAGGAATCGATGCGTTTTTCCGGTGCGGGGATTCCGACTTCGGCGAGCAGATCGATGGCGCGTTTGCGCGCCGCCCGTTCGGAGAGAGAGGTGTGGGTGCGGATGGTCTCGATCAGCTGATCGCCGATCCGGTAGAGCGGATTGAGGCTCGTCAGGGGATCCTGAAAAATCATGCCGATTCGCTTGCCCCGGATGCGGCGCATTTCGTCCGGCGGCAGATTGTCGATCCGCAAACCCGAAAGATGGATTTCGCCGCCGGCAATGCGGCCGGGCCGGTCGATCAATCCAATGACCGCAAGTCCGGTCACCGATTTGCCGGCGCCGGATTCTCCGACTACGCCCAGCACTTCGCCTTTGGCGATATCGAAGGAAATGCCGTCGATCGCATGCAGGACGTTGTGACGGGTGGCGAACTCGACCCGCAGGTTACGCACGGAAAGAACGGGTTCACTCATCGCAATTTCGGATTAAGCGCGTCGCGCAGCCAGTCGCCGAGCAAGTTGATGGACAGGATCAGCACGGCCAGCGCGATGCCGGGGAACGCCACGATCCACCATTCGCCGGCGAACAGATAGTTGTTGCCGATGCGGATCAAGGTGCCGAGCGATGGCATGGTTTCCGGCATGCCTGCGCCGAGAAACGACAGGGTGGCCTCGGTGATAATGGCGAGCGCGAGGTTGATGGTCGCAATCACCAGGATCGGGCCCATCGTATTGGGCAGGACATGCCGCAGCATGATGACGGGCGCGGGCAGGCCGATGAGCTGCGCCGCCGCCACATAATCCTTGTTCTTTTCCACCATCACCGAGCCGCGCACCGTGCGCGCATACTGCACCCAGAAGCTCAAGCCGATCGCAAGAACCAGCACCCCTAACATGCTCATCGCGTCGAGTCGGTTGCCGAACAGCGATTTGACGATACCGTTGACCAATAGCGCGATAAGGATGGCGGGAAAGGTCAGTTGCACGTCGGCAATGCGCATGATCAGCGCGTCGATCGCGCCGCCGAAGTAACCAGCGATCAGGCCCAGCGCGATGCCGAGTGCGCCTGACAAGATGACGCCGAGAATGCCGACAAGGAGCGAGATGCGCAGACCATAGAGGATCGCCGACAGCACGTCGCGGCCTTGTTCATCGGTGCCGAGCAGGAACGGGCTCTGACCGTCCGCGGTCCAGAGCGGCGCGATCCGCGAATTCATGAGCTGCAGCTCGCTGGGATCGAAGGGATTCTGAACCGCGATAAGAGGTGCGGCGATCGCGAGCGCAAAGAACAACAACGTGATGAGTGCCGCGACCATGGTGAGCCGCGAGCGGCGGAATGAATAGAAGATGTCGCTGTCGAGTGCGCGCCGGATCAACCCGGCCGCCGGCGCGTGGCCTGCGGCAGTTTTGTCGGGGAGGGCGGCGTCGGACATGTCAGCTCTCTTATGCCGGGCGGCCAACGGTGGCGCGCAGGCGCGGATCGACTACCGTATAGAGCACGTCGACGGCGAGATTGATGGTGACGAAGATCAGCGACACCATCAGCAAATACGCCGCCATGATCGGGATATCGACATTCTGCACGGCCTGCACGAACAGGAGGCCCATGCCGGGCCACTGGAAGACGGTTTCAGTGATGATCGCAAATGCAATAACCGAGCCAAATTGCAGGCCCGCAACCGTGATCACGGGAACCAGCGTGTTCTTCAGCGCGTGGCCGAAATGGATGGCGCGGGTGGTCAGTCCGCGGGCCCGGGCGAAGCGGATATAGTCCGTGCGCAGCACCTCGAGCATTTCCGCGCGCACCAGCCGCATGATCAGCGTCATCTGGAACAGGCCGAGCGTGATCGAGGGCATGATCAAGGCCTTCAGCCCCGAAACGGTCAGAAGACCCGTGGTCCACCAGCCCAGCCGCACGACATCGCCGCGTCCGAAGGAGGGCAGCCAGCCCAGCGTCACCGAGAACAGATAGATCAGGAGGATGCCGATCAGAAAGGTCGGCAGCGAAATGCCGATCAGCGAGACCGCCTGGAACAGTTTTGCCAGCAAGGTGTCGCGCCGAAGCGCCGAATAAACGCCCATCAGGATTCCGAACACCAGCGCCAGGATCGTGGCGCAGGTGGCAAGCTCCAGCGTCGCCGGCATCCGTTCCTTCAGGAGATCAGCGACCGGGAGGCGAAACTGATAGGAGACGCCGAACTTGAACTGCGCGGCATTGGCGAAATAGCGCAGGAACTGCACGGCAACCGGATCATCCAACCCGAGAGATTGTCTGATTTCGGCGCGCTCGGCCGCCGAGGTATCGATCGAGACGATCTGGCTCACGGGGTCGCCGACGAAGCGGAACATCGAGAACGAGATGATCCCGACGGCGATCATGACCCCGATCGCCTGAATGGCCCGACGAAGCGTGAAAGCGAGCATTTCTTCCTTTCACTTCTTCTTAGAGAACGCGACGCATGTGGTTGGACTGAAATGACAGGTCCCGGAAGCGAAACTTCCGGGACCTTGTGATGCGCGAAATGCTATTCCTGCTTGGTGGCCCAGTAGAACAGAACCTGGTTGTCGGCCCGCTGCGTGATTTTCACTTTTTTCGAAACGCCCCAGGCCAGCGACTGCTGATGCAGGGGGATATAGCCGTAGTCCTTGATCCCGATTTCAAAGGCCTGCTTGATCATCTGGTCGCGCTTGGCGGTGTCGGGCTCGATCAGAACCTTGTCGGTCAGGACATCGAGCTCCTTGTTGCAATAGCCGCCGAGATTGGCTTCGCCCCGGGTCGACTGTGCGGCATCGTGACAGCCCATGATGTCGAACAGCACGTTGTGGGAATCCATCGAGGCCGGCGTCCAGCCCAACAGATAGAACGAGGTCTGGTAACCGCCGGGCTTTAACACCTTGCCAAAATACTGCGCCTTGGGCTGCGCCAGCAAATTCACCTTGACGCCGATGCGCGCGAGCATGCCGACCACGGCCTGGCAAATGTCGGCATCATTGATGTAGCGGTCGTTGGGGCAATCCATCGTGACCTCGAAGCCGTCCGCGTAGCCGGCTTCGACCATCAGTTTCTTGGCGGCGTCGGGATCGGCTTTCGGCCGGACAAAATCCTTCGAGAGCGCGAACAACTGCGGCGCGACCATCAGCGCGGAGGGCGTGGAGAGGCCGCGCATCACCCGGTTCTTGATCAGGTCGACATCGATCGCCTTGTAGAAGGCCCCGCGGACGCGAATGTCCTTGAACGGATTCTTGCCCTTGATGTTGGAGTAGAGCAGCTCGCTGCGCTCCTGATCCATGCCGAGGAAAATCGTGCGGACTTCCATTCCGGTTAGCACCGTCGCGTTGCCGCCGGAGTTCACGCGCTGAATATCCTGCGTTGGCACCGGTTCGATGACGTCGACTTCACCGGACAGAAGGGCGGCGACGCGCGTCGCAGCCGATCCGATCGGCGTGAAAACGATTTCCTTGATGTTGTGCTCGGGCTTGCTCCACCAGCTCGTATTGACCTTGAATACGGTCTTCACGCCGGGTTGATGGCTTTCGATGATGAAGGGGCCAGTGCCGTTCTCGTGCAGCGAAGCGTAACTCGGCGTGGTCGCGGAAGCCGGCGTCGGCGCGACCGAATTGTTTTCCTCGCACCATTTCTTGTCCATGATGAACCAGCCGTCCCATTGCGAGGTCAGGATGGGATTGGGCGCGTCGAGTTTGACGTCCACGGTGTAGTCGTCGATCTTGATGAACTTGGCGTCGGCCGGGACGTTGGTGAGGAAGTTCGAACCCTTGGCGCGGACGCGGTCGGCCGAGAAGATCACGTCATCGGCGGTGAAGGGATCGCCGTTGTGGAATTTGACGCCCTTGCGCAGATGGAAGCGCCAGCGTGTCGGCTCGGGCGTTTCCCAGCTTTCGGCAAGCGCGGGGGCGATCTTCAAATCCTTGTCGCGGGTGACCAGGCCCTCGTAAACATGGGCATGATGGGCGATGGTCGTGGTTTCCTTGAGCGTATAGGGATCAAGGGATTTGAGCTCGCCCTGGTTGGCGTAGCGTACGGTCTGGCTCGAAGCCGGCATCGCGGCGAAAGCGACAATCGAAGCGGTGGCCGTTGCAAGCAAGATCTGACGTAACGGCATTGGTGGAAGCTCTCCGCGATGGTGTACAAAATGTCAGAACCATGTTGCCAGAGTTTGGCCGCCGCGCAAAGGCGATTTCCTCTGGCTGCAATGGTTTACGGGCATCGTGCCCGCCTTAAGTTCAACGCTGGCGGCTTTTCGGGATTTCGCCAACATACGGGAGTGACGGATGGCGGAACTGAAAGCTGACGTTCTTGTGCTGGGTGCGGGTATGGTCGGCGTCAGCGCGGCCTTGCACCTGCAAAAGCAAGGGCGCGACGTCATTCTCGTTGACAGGAACGAGGACGCCGGGGACGAGACCAGCTACGGAAATGCGGGCATCATCGAATGCGCCTCGGTCTTTCCCCTCATGTTTCCCCGGGACCCCAAGCTGATCTTCCAGTATGCGCTCAATCGCTCGCCGAACTCGTTGTATCGCATTTCCGAACTGCCGGAATTTCTGCCCTGGCTGTTGCGCTATTATCTTGCGTCCACGCCTGCGCGCGCCATGCAGAGTGCGATGGCTGAGTGGCCGCTGATTCAGCGCAGCCTTGTCGAGCACGAGGCGCTGATCTCGGAAGCCGGCGTGCCGGAGTTATTGCGCCGCTCCGGATGGCTCAAGCTGTATCGTTCGCAGGACAGTCTTGCTGCGGCGGTACGCGACGCCGAACGCGTCAAGCAGTACGGCGTTCCCAGCGAAATCCTCGACAACAAGGCGATCACTGCGCGCGAACCGAACCTGACTGGCGATTTCGCCGGCGCCGTCTATTGGCCGACGCCGGGTTTCATTGCCGATCCCGGTGCGCTCGCCAAAGCCTATGCGGCATTGTTCGTGCGCAAGGGCGGACGTTTTGTTGTCGGCGATGCACGGACGCTCACGCAGGAATCCGGCGGCTGGCGTGTCAATGGTGCGTCCGCGCGCGAAGTCGTGGCGGCGCTTGGGCCGTGGTCGGATCTGGTATTTCGGCCGCTCGGTTATTCCATTCCGCTGGGCGTCAAGCGCGGCTATCACTTGCACCTGAAGGCGAGCGGCAACGCCGTGCTCAATCATCCCGTTCTGGATTCCGATCTCGGCTATCTGATTGCGCCGATGAACCGCGGGATTCGCCTGACCACTGGCGTGGAGTTTGCCCACCGCGACGCTCCGCCACGGCCGATCCAGGTCGAACGGGCATTGCCGCGGGCGCGTGCGTTGTTCCCGCTCGGCGAACCCGTCGATGCCCAGCCCTGGATGGGTGCGCGGCCGTGCCTGCCGGACATGCTGCCGGTGATCGGGAAGGCGCCTCGCCATCCCGGGCTGTGGTTCGATTTCGGTCATCAGCATCACGGGCTGACGCTGGGACCGGTGACCGGCCGGTTGCTCTCTGAAATGATGACCGGCACGACGCCGTTTACCGACCCTGGTCCGTATTCCGTGGAACGATTCGGTTGACCACATTTGGCTTTGGCCCTTCGGACGGCTTGCGTCCCGGGCGAGGTCGTGTCGATACTGCTTAACGTGGTCAAAGCAACCAGGGAGTGCCCATGAAGGTTAACGTGGAGATCGACTGCACGCCGCAAGAAGCGCGGCAGTTTATCGGGCTTCCGGATGTGCAGCCCATGCAGACGGCGGTGATGGAAAAGCTTCAGCACCAGATGCTGGACAATATCCAGAAGGTCTCGCCCGAAGCGCTCATGCAAAGCTGGCTGTCATTCGACCCTAAATTTGCGGAACGCTTTACGGATATGTTCGCGGCCATGACCGGCCTCGGCGGCACACGCGCGTCCGACAAGAAATGACCTCGTCACCCGACGGACAGCCGGCGGGACGCACGCTTCGGCCGCCGGGCCTCGGCCTGCTTCTGGCGGAGATGCGGGGCATCTTCGAGCTCAACGCCAGCCTGATGATGTCTCCGCTCTTGATGCGGGCGCCGAGAGGCGACGGGCACCCGGTGCTGGCTTTGCCCGGCTTTCTCGCCGGCGACCTTTCGATGGCTCCGTTGCGCCGCTATTTGACGGAACTGGGATACGACGCCCATGCCTGGCAGATGGGCCGGAATCTCGGCGGCCTTTTGCGGATGCGTGCCGCGCTGCGCGAGCGCCTTGCGGCCATTCATGCAACCACCGGCCGCAAGGTCAGCCTGGTCGGCTGGAGCCTCGGCGGCGTCTACGCACGCGACCTCGCGCTGCATGCACCCGATATGGTGCGTTATGTGGTGACGCTCGGAAGCCCGTTTGCGAACGATGTGCGCGCCACCAACGCCACGAAGCTTTATGAGATGCTATCCGGTGAAACCGTCGGCAACGATCCCGCGTTTCTTGCGGCGATCGCGGGCGACCTGCCGATGCCGGCGACCTCGGTCTTTTCGCGCGCCGATGGCGTCGTGAACTGGCGGACGTGTCTGCTGCGTCCTTCGGCCGTAGCCGAAAATATCGAGGTGTACCTCGCAAGCCATGTCGGGCTCGGCGTCAACCCGGCGGCATTATGGGCGGTCGCCGATCGGCTGGCGCAGCAGGAAGGTCAATTCAGCCAATTTGACCGATCGGGGCCCTTTGCCATTGCATATGCGCCGCCAGAACGGGCACAATCCTGATTAGCGTCCCGAGCTAACGGGACCGTCTGAACGCTCGAACCAAAACCAAAAACACCGCCCAAGGTGTAGCGTCACTGTTCGCGGGAGGAGCCTATGAGCGACGCCAGGAAACTGTCTGCTATGGACGCGTCGTTTCTGTATCTGGAAACGCCGGAAATGCCGATGCATGTCGGAAGCATGGCGATCTTCCGTCTGCCGGAAGGTTACAAAGGCGACTTCTTCGAAGACTTCAAGGCGATGATCGCCTCGCGCATGCATATTGCGCCGATCCTGAAAGCGCGCCTGGAGAAGGCGCCACTCGACATCGACCATCCGTCCTGGGTCGAGGACGACCAGTTCGATATCGACCGTCATATCTTCCGCGCCAGCCTGCCGGCACCGCGCGATCGCGCCACGCTCGAACGCATCGTCGGCTGGATGCATGCCAAGCTGCTCAATCGCGCGCGCCCGCTCTGGGAGTTCTATGTCTTCGAAGGCATGAAGGACAACGAGATCGGGCTCTATTCGAAGATGCATCACGCCTGCATCGACGGCGGCGCGGGCGCGGCATTGACCAACATGATCTATGATCTGACCCCGGTGCCCCGCGAAGTCGAACCGCCGACCGAGCGGGCCAAGGTCGACCAGGAGCCGCGCGACATCGCGGCCAATCTTCTGGATTCCTATCAGCAGCTCTGGCGCGAGCCGTTCAATGCGTCTGCGGCGGCCAAGAGCATCGAATTGCCGCGCTCCGGCAAAAGCGACCTAGGTTCGATCCTGTTCGACAATGCGATGTTCCAGATCGAGAATGCGATCAAGTTTGCCGGCAATGTGCCGACATTGCTCAAGAGCGTCTCCGATGTGGTCGGCAAGATTGCCGATCCGAAGTCGCGCGAGAGCCTTGCGGGCATGATGTCGCCGCCGACCCCTCTCAACAAACAGATATCGTCCGAGCGCAGCTTTGCCGGAGTCTCGATCCCGCTGTCGCGCGCCAAGGCTGTGGCGAAAGCGGCTAATGGCAAGCTCAATGACGTCGTGCTCGCGATCTCAAGCGGCGTCGTGCGGCGTTATCTCATCGAGCGTGGCGCGCTGCCGACCAAATCGATGACGGCGGGCGTCCCGATCTCGCTACGCGAGGAAGGCAATACCGACGCCAACAACCAGGTGTTCGGCATGATCTGCTCGATCGCGACCAATGTCGAGGATCCACGCACGCGGCTCGAGACCATCATCGCTCAATCCACCAAGTCCAAAGAGATGTCGCATCCGTTGCGCGCGCTGATGCCGCAGGTGCAGAACATCTCGATGCTGGGTGCGCCGATCATGATGCAGATTCTGGCGCTGCTCTATAGCCGCTCCAATCTGTCGGACGTCTTGCCGCCGGCCGCCAACATCACGGTGTCGAACGTTCCCGGACCGCGGCAGACCCTGTATGCGGCCGGAGCAGAACTCTTGCATATCTTCCCGGTGTCGATCTCGACCCATGGGCTCGCGCTCAATATCACCGTGCAAAGCTACCGCGATCAGCTCGACTTCGGATTTATCTCCGGCGCCAACATTATTCCGCATGTCCAGGTGCTGTGCGACATGGTGCCGGACGAATTCGCAACGCTTGAAGCCGCCTTTGCGCCGCCGCCAGCCGACGTGAAAGGCGCGGCCGAGTAGGGCGATGCCATGATTGAAATGCCGCCGCTGCAATTCGCGCAGACCAACGGGATCCGGATGGGTTTCTACGAAGCCGGTCCGACGGACGATCGCCCGCCGGTCGTTCTGTGTCATGGCTGGCCGGAGATCGCATTCTCCTGGCGCCATCAGATCAAGGCGCTGGCGGACGCCGGCATTCGCGTGATCGCGCCGGACCAGCGCGGCTATGGCGCGACCGACCGGCCGGAACCGGTAGAGGCGTACGATCTCGAACATCTCACCGGCGATCTCGTCGGTCTGCTCGATCATCTGAAAATCGACAAGGCGATTTTCGTCGGCCACGACTGGGGAGGCTTTGTCGTCTGGCAGATGCCGCTCCGGCATCGCGACCGCGTCGCCGGCGTGGTTGGCGTCAATACGCCGCACAGACCTCGGTCGCCGATCGACCCTGTCGAGCTTTTCCGCGAACGCTTCGGCAATAGCATGTATATCGTCCAGTTTCAGGACCCGTCGCGGGAAGCCGACAAGATTTTCGACAGCCGGGTGGAGCAGGCCTTCGACTTCTTCATGCGCCAGCCCTTGCCGCGCAAAGATACCGGCCCGGCAGAGCCGCCAACCGCCGGCCTCGGCGCTTCGTCAAAGCTCAATCTGGCGTTTCCGCAGATGATCGCGGCCTACGACGCTAAATACGATCCGCGCAAGCCGATCCTCTCGGCCGAAGAAAAGAAGGTCTTTGTCGACACGTTCACGAAGACTGGCTTCACCGGCGGTATCAACTGGTATCGCAACTGGACCCGAAACTGGGAGCGCGCGGAAGCTCTCGATCACACGGTTCGGGTGCCGTCGCTGATGATCATGGCGGAGAACGACGCGGTGCTGCCGCCGTCAGCCGCTGACGGCATGGAAAAGGTCGTGCCCGATCTGGAAAAATATCTCGTACGCGGCAGCGGACACTGGACCCAGCAGGAGAAGCCGGAGGAAGTCAGCGCCAAGCTGATCGAATGGCGGCGGCGGCGATTTGGGTGAGGCGAAGGGCATTTTCACGATGGCATCGAAGAACAGGTTGAGCCCTATCCCGCATCCGCCGACCAAGCCGGTGGTCGGCAACATGCTGTCTCTGGATTCGACCGCGCCGGTGCAGAACCTGGCGCGTCTGACCCGAGAGTTGGGGCCGATCTTCTGGCTCGACATGATGGGCGCGCCGCTTGTCATCGTCTCCGGCCACGACCTGGTCGATGAACTCAGCGACGAGAAGCGTTTCGACAAGACGGTGCGCGGGCCGTTGCGGCGCGTGCGCGCGATCGGTGGCGACGGCCTGTTTACCGCCGACACGTCCGAGCCGAACTGGAGCAAGGCGCACAACATCCTGCTCCAGCCGTTCGGCAATCGCGCCATGCAGTCCTATCACCCGAGCATGGTCGACATCGCTGAGCAACTCGTGAAGAAATGGGATCGGCTGAACGCAGACGACGAGATCGACGTCGTCCACGACATGACCGCGCTGACGCTCGACACCATCGGCCTGTGCGGGTTCGATTACCGCTTCAACTCGTTTTATCGCCGCGACTATCATCCGTTCGTGGCGTCGCTGGTGCGTTCGCTCGAAACCATCATGATGATCCGCGGCCTGCCGCTGGAAAATCTCTGGATGCAGAATCGGCGGCGCGAAATGGCTGAAGACGTCGAGTTCATGAACAAGATGGTGGACGAGATCGTTGCCGAGCGGCGCAGGAATGCGACGGCTGCCGACGACAAGAAAGACATGCTTGCGGCCATGATGACCGGCGTCGACCGCGCCACCGGCACGCAACTCGACGACGTCAACATCCGCTACCAGATCAATACGTTTTTGATCGCGGGCCATGAGACCACGAGCGGATTATTGTCGTGCACGATCTATGCGCTGCTGAAGCATCCCGAGGTGCTGAAGAAGGCTTATGAGGAAGTCGACCGCGTCCTGGGGCCCGACATCAACGTCAAGCCCACCTATCAGCAGGTGACGCAACTCACCTACATCACGCAGGTCCTGAAAGAGGCATTGCGGATGTGGCCGCCGGCGCCGGCTTACGGCATTACGCCGCTCAACGATGAGATTATTGGCGGCAAGTACAAGCTTAAGAAGAATACGTTCATCACGGTGCTGGTGCTGGCGCTGCATCGCGACCCCTCGGTGTGGGGACCCAATCCAGATGCCTTCAATCCCGAAAACTTCTCGCGTGAGGCGGAGGCGGCGCGGCCCGTGAACGCCTGGAAGCCGTTCGGAAACGGTCAGCGCGCCTGCATCGGCCGCGGTTTTGCGATGCATGAGGCGGCGCTTGCGATCGGCATGATCCTGCAACGTTTCAGGCTGGTCGACGTGCATCGCTACCAGATGCATCTGAAAGAAACGCTGACGATCAAGCCGGACGGCTTCAGGATCAAGGTGCGTCCGCGGACCGACCAGGAGCGCGGCAATTTTGCGGGTGGCGCCACCGCTGCGCCCGCCGTGGCGGCCGCCGCGCCACGGGCGCGGACCCGTCCCGGTCACAACACGCCGCTGCTCGTTTTGTATGGCTCCAATCTCGGCACCGCCGAAGAACTGGCGACGCGCGTCGCCGATCTGGCCGAGGTCAACGGCTTTGCGACCACGCTCGCGCCGCTCGACGATCATGTCGGTAAATTACCGGCCGAGGGCGGTACGTTGATTTTCTGTGCATCCTATAACGGGGCTGCGCCCGACAACGCCACGCAATTCGTCAAATGGCTCGGCGGTGATCTGCCGAAGGATGCGTTCGCCGGCGTGCGCTACGCCGTGTTCGGCTGCGGCAACAGCGACTGGGCGGCGACCTATCAGTCGATCCCGAGGCTGATCGACGACCAGTTGGCGGCGCATGGCGGCAGAAGCGTCTATGCGCGCGGCGAGGGCGATGCCCGTAGCGATCTCGATGGGCAGTTCGAGCAATGGTTCGCGAAAGCCGCGCCGCAGGCTGTGAAGGAGTTCGGTGTCGACTCCAGTTTCAGCCGCAGTGCCGAGGACGAGCCGCTCTATAGCGTCGAGCCGGTCGCGCCGTCGGTCTCCAACTTCGTGGCCGCGCTCGGCGGGGCCGCGCCGATGCGCGTTCTTGCCAATCGTGAGTTGCAAAACAAATCGGGTCCGAACGCGTCGCAGCGCTCGACCCGGCACATCGAGGTGCAACTGCCGCCGGGCGAGACCTATCGCGTCGGCGATCACCTGAGCGTCGTGCCGCGCAACGACCCGGCGCTGGTGGATTCGGTGGCGCGACGTTTCGGTTTCCTTCCATCGGATCAGATCAGGTTGCAGGTGGCCGAGGGCCGCCGTGCGCAATTGCCAGCCGGCGAAGCGATCTCGGTCGGACGGTTGCTGTCGGAGTTCGTCGAATTGCAGCAGGTAGCGACCCGCAAGCAAATCCAGATGATGTCGGAACATACGCGCTGTCCGGTGACGAAGCCGAAACTTCTGGCTTTCGTCGGCGAAGATGCCGCCTCGACCGAACGCTACCGCGCGGAGATTTTCGGCAAACGCAGATCGGTGTTCGATCTTTTGGAGGAATATCCGGCCTGTGAACTGCCGCTGCACGTCTATCTCGAAATGCTGTCGCTGCTCGCCCCGCGCTATTATTCGATCTCGTCGTCTCCCTCGGTCGATGGGTCGCGGTGCAGTGTCACGGTCGCCGTGGTTGAGGGGCAGGCAGCATCGGGACGCGGCGTCTACAAGGGCATCTGCTCGAACTATCTGGCCGGCCGCCGCGCCGGCGAGACGGTCTATGCGACGTTGCGCGAGACCAAAGCGGGCTTCCGCTTGCCGGCTGATCCCGCCGTGCCCATGATCATGATTGGTCCTGGTACGGGGCTCGCACCGTTTCGTGGTTTTCTTCAGGAGCGCGCCGCGTTGAAAGCCAAAGGCGCCACGCTGGGGCCGGCGATGCTGTTCTTCGGCTGCCGGCATCCCGAGCAGGACTATCTCTATGGTGAGGAGCTGAAGGGTTTTGCTGCCGATGGCGTCACGGAACTGCACACGGCGTTCTCGCGTGGCAACGGCCCGAAGACTTACGTGCAGAATCTGATCTCGGCCGAAAAGGATCGCGTCTGGGCGCTGATCGAGCAGGGCGCGATCATCTATGTCTGCGGTGATGGCGGCAAGATGGAGCCCGACGTCAAGGCGACGCTGGTTGCGATCTACCGCGAGCGCAGTGGTTCCGATGCGCAAGGAGGCCAGCGCTGGATCGACGAGCTAGGCACGAAAAATCGCTACGTGCTCGACGTCTGGGCCGGCGGCTAAGACAATCTCCAATGTCGTCCCCGCGAAAGCGGGGACCCATAACCACCGATATCTGTTGTTGCAGCAGCAAGCCGCCCCAATCTCCTAAACAATTCAAGCGGCGGCTATGGGTCCCGGCTCGCGCTCGCTATTGCTCGCTTGGCCAGGACGACGAGCGTTATTTATCGCGACGGCGGCAGCTTCTCGAACGCCGGCATTCCTTGCGGGATCGCGTGAAATTCCTGCTTGTCGCAGGTGAAGATCGCGATCTTGGGGGTACCGTATTGGGTGGGATCGTCGAGCGTGCCGATCTTGAGGACCACTGCCGGCAGTCCGGGTCGATGCGTAACCAGATGCGTGCCGCATTCGGCGCAGAAGTCGCGGGTCACGGCTTTGTCGAGGTCGCTGCGGGTGAATTGTTTCGGCGTGCCTTTGGAGTAGGAGAAGCCGCCGACCGGCATCAGCATGAACATGTTGGGAGCGCCGCCCGAAATATATTGGCACTCCCGGCAATGGCACTGCGCCTTCAACATCGGCTCGCCCTCGGCGAGGTAGCGTATGTTGCCGCAATAGCATCCGCCTTCCAGTTTCATCTGTTCGCTCTCAGTGCATGGTTGTCGTGGATGCCGCGTGCGCGTGCTTGTCGATCGCATCGATGATCTGCGGCCACATCTGGATCGGCAAAGCGTGGCCCATGCGCTCGATCATGACCAGCTTGGCGCCGGGGATCGATGCCGCCGTATCCTTGCCGCCGGCGGGATGCACCAGCGGATCGACGGTGCCGTGGATCACCAGCGTTGGTGCTTTCACGCTGCGAAGCCGTTCCTTGCGACTGCCGGAAGCGAGGATGGCGCGGAGTTGGCGGCCGACGCCGGCGGGATTGAGGCCGCGTGCGAAGGTGCGCTCCGCACGCGCCGGATCGAGCGCTTCGTCGTCCGGGAACGAGCCGGCACGCAGCACCTTCCAGGTCTTGCCGAAGCGCGCGAGGTATTCCTCCTTCGACTTCGGCGGCGGAGCCATCAGGACGGCCGTGGCCTCGCGTGTCGGGCCGGGAATTTTTGGATTGCCCGTGGTCGACATGATCGAGGTAAGCGAACGCACCCGCCGTGGAAACGAGATTGCGATTTCCTGGGCGATCATCCCGCCCATGGAAGCGCCGACCAGATGCGCGGACGTGATACCAAGCGCGTCCATCAGGCCGACCGTGTCCTCTGCCATGTCGCTCAAGCGATAGGGCGCTTTCACCGGGATCTTGAACAGGCGCAGCTTGAGCAGTTCCAGCGCGGTCAGCGGCTTGCCGCCGGACAATCTTGAGGATTGGCCGATATCGCGGTTGTCGAAGCGGATCACGCGAAAGCCGCGCGCGGCCAACTGGCGGCAGAAATCATCGTCCCATTGGATCATCTGGGCTCCGAGCCCCATGATCAGGATCAGAGGTTCCGCGGCAGGGTCGCCGAAGATCTCGTAACAGAGCTCGACACCGTTGGCGCGGGCCATCTGCGGCGGTTGGTGAAAGGGCGCATTCACGGTGGCGTTTCCTTTCGCGGTTCTTGGGAGACACGCGTTTGCGGTGCCATTTTATGGCACGCTTTTCCGCGGTGCAGAAGCGGCTAAGCATTAAATCGCTGCCTGCGCGGTTGACCGGCCTGAGGCAAGGGTGTCGTATGACAGGGACGGCTTTCCCGCGTTACGGAATAAGCCGCGCTATCTCGACGCAACGACGTCGTGATCTTGCTGGAGGACGCCGATGGCAGACAAGAGCAGCGATCCGGTCGCGCTATGGCAGAACATGATCGGCGAGATGGAAAAGGGATTTAACGCCTTCGCCAACCAGGCGATGGCTTCGCCGCAATTCAGCAAGGCCGTCAATCAAATGGGCGGGGCGACCGCCGGCGCGCAAAAACAGCTCGGCGAGCTGATGGAAAAATACCTCGTCGCCATGAACATGCCGAGCCGGGCCCAGATGGTCGGCATGGCCGAGCGGCTGCAATCGATCGAAGGCCAGCTCAACGAGATCAAGGCGATGCTGCATCAGATGCAGGGCGGCGGGGCCGATACGTCCAGCGGATATTCGCAGACGCCGAGGCCGCCGCGCACCAAGCGCCCGCCGTCTGCGGACGGAGAGCAAAAATGACGGCCGCCGGCCCGGATCTGGCAGGTCTCGATCTTGCTTCGATCCCGGCGCGGATTCAGACCGAGGTCGAGCGCGCGATTCAACGCAGCATCAAGGGCGTCGAATATATGTCGAGCGCGGGGCCCTCGCTCGGCTCGACACCGAAGGACATTCTAAGCTCCCGTGGCACGATGAATCTCTATCACTATCGGCCGGTCGCGGACGAAATCTACCGCGTGCCAATCCTGATCGTGATGGCGACGACCAATCGCGGCTACATTCTCGACATGGTGCCGGGTCAGAGCTTCATCGAGTTTCTCTTGAAGCGCGGTTATGACGTCTACATGCTGGACTGGACCGCACCGAAGCCTGAAGAGAAGAGCTTGCGGATGGAGGATTACGTCCTCGACTTCATTCCGCATTGCGTGGAGCAGGTGCAGCGCGATTCCGGCGAGAACGATGTCACCGTGATCGGTTATTGTTTCGGCGGCGTGCTGTCGCTGCTTTACGGCTCGATCTTTGCCGACGGTCCGATGAAGAACCTGATCTGCTTCACCACGCCGGTCGACTTCCGCGAGATGAAGCTGTTCCAGAATTTTTCCGATCGCCGCTATTTCGACGTCGATCATCTCGTCGACAGCGTCGGCAATGTGCCGCCCGAGATGATTCTCTCTTCCTTCGAGATGTTGCGCCCGGCCTCGCGCGCCGCGAGCCAGGTGCAGCTATGGGAAAACATCTGGAACGACGAGTTCGTGAAGTCGTACCGGATGTTCGACCGTTGGGCGACCGATACGCTGCCGCTCGCCGGCGAATATTTCCGCGCCATCACCAAGGACCTGATGTGGGACAACAAGCTCTATAACGACACCATGACCGTCGGCGGTCGCAAGGTGGACATCGCCGACATCAAGGTGCCGATCCTGCATGCGGTCGCCGAACACGATCACATCGTGCCCTATGACGCGGCGAAGCACCTGATTGCGAAAATCGGCTCAGTCGACAAGGAGGAGGTGATCCTCAAGGGCGGTCACGTCAGCCTGGTGGCCGGCGCCAATGCGGTCCGGCGGCTGTGGCCCAAACTTGATTCATGGCTATGCGAGAGATCGACATGAGCGAAACACGTTCCTATCCGCGGCGGGTGAAGACGGAAGCCGGCGAAATCGAATTCCGCCTGATGAGCCGCACCGACGAAGCCGCCGTGCTTGCCTTTGCCAAGGCATTGCCGACCCATGATCTGTTGTTCCTGCCGCGCAATATCAGCCAGCCGAAGGTGCTGTCGGCCTGGATCAGCGAGATCGAGGCCGGCGATATCACGAGCCTGCTGGCGCTGAAGGGCGGTGCGGTGGTCGGCTGCGGCACGCTGGTGAAGGATTCCCGCTCCTGGTCGCCGCATGTCGGCGAGATCCGGATGGTGGTGTCGCTCGATGTGCGCGGGATGGGAGTGGGCAGGGCGCTGTCGCAGGAGACATTCGCGCTCGCGCTCGGCTCAGGTCTGGAGAAGCTGTCGGTCCAGATGACGGTCGACCAGCGGGCGGCGATTGCGCTGTTCGAAAGCCTGGGGTTCAAGGCCGAAGCCCTGCTGCGGGACCACGTCCGGGACGTGGACGGCCGGAAGCACGACATTGTCGTCTTGGGGCACAATGTGGCGCAGGTACGGGCACAAATGGAGGCCTACGGGCTTCCGGGGGCCGTAACGCCTTCTGGGTAGGCCAAAATCGGCCGGTTCCATGAGCAAATTGCCTGAATAATCCTCTTATCACGAGTTTGTGATATCGCGATGCAACATTGATATTGCATCGCACCATTAACCCTGTCATGTAGGTGTCACCCCGGGCCAAACGGACGGGGCGAGCCCATAGCTCAAACCCTGAGGATGGAGAGACCCAATGACCACCGAAACCAATACCGTGTTCAACACCTTCAAAGACGCCTTCGCCCCCGTGACCGAAGCCTTCAAGAACTTCCAGAACCTGGAAGTGCCGGAAGCTGCCCGCGAATTCGTGAAGAAGCAGGCCGAGACCGCCAAGGAGCGTGCTGCCGACTTCTACGCCGGTTCGGAGAAGGCCTCCGAGGTTCTCGAGTCCGCTGTGACCGGTTCGGTCAGCGAAGTCGCCAAGATCGGCCGCAACATTCAACAGGCGATCTACCAGGATGCCGAGGCGTTCTTCGCTGGCGTCGACAAGCTCGCTTCGGCGAAGTCGATCAACGAAGCCGTCCAGATCCAGTCGGACTTGCTGCGTGCCCATGGTGAGACCCTGGTCTCGCGCGCCAAGGCGTCGACCGAGTATCTCGGCAAGCTCGTGACCGAAGGTGCGAAATCCGCGCAGGACAACTTCGCGAAGGTCTACAACAAGACTGCCTGATCGCAGCCTTCAGTAGCGTCCCTTTCAAGGCCCGCATCTCGCGGGCCTTATTTTTTGCGCCGCACTGCAACTTGCGGCTCTTTCAAGTGTGATTTTCGCGCGGTTTGTGAGCCGGCGCTATTGTCCTGCCGGCTGGCTGCAGCTTGAATGACCGAATCGGCGCCATAACTACTTCTGGCACGCCAAGAGGAGATCCGATGTCAGCGACCGCCCAAACGCTGCGCCCGCCGTCGAAAACCCTGATGTTTCTCGAGGGACGGGCGATCCACGAGTTTGGCGCGTTCCTCGGCGCCTTGCCGCTGTTGAGCCTGGCGCCGCGCGGCGACGGGCATCCGGTGCTCGTGCTTCCCGGCCTGATGGCGTCCGATGTTTCCACCCGGCCGCTCCGCAGTTTCCTGCAAAACAAGGGCTACATCGTCAGCGGCTGGGAGCAGGGCCGCAACCTCGGCCTGCGCCATGGGGTGCAGGACGGGATGGTCGATCTGGTGCGCGAACTCAGCGATCGGCATCGTCGCAAGATCAGCCTGGTCGGCTGGAGCCTCGGCGGCCTCTATGCGCGTCAACTCGCCAAGATGATGCCCGACCGGGTGCGCTCGGTGATCACGCTCGGCAGTCCGTTCGCCGGTCACCCCAAAGCCACCAACGCCTGGCGCGTCTATGAGATGGCCAGCGGCCGGCGCGCCGAAGAAGACCATCGTTTTGGCGGATCGCTGTCGGACCCGCCGCCCTTGCCGACCACTGCGATCTTTAGCCGGACCGACGGCATCTGCGCCTGGCAAGGCTGCAAGGAAAAGTCGTCGGCGATGGCCGAAAGCATCGAGGTCGAGAGCAGCCATTGCGGCATGGGCCATCATCCGGCCGTCGTCTACGCGGTCGCCGATCGCCTCGCACAGGCCGAAGGGCAATGGATGCCGTTCGACCGCTCGGGCTGGCGCAGCCTGATCTTTCCGGATCCGAACCGCTAAATCTGGCGCTTATCGCTTGTTTCGCGTTGGCCCTGGCTGGCCGCGGGCATTGTCGCATGGACGAAAACTGCGCTAAGCGTGGGTCACCGTTTCAATCCGGAAGATGCGATGCTGTCAGAGAACAAGAAAAGCGCCGTCGAAGCGCGGTGCGTCCGGCTGAATGCCAAGGTCGCGACGTCGGCCGAGGTGGCCCCGGCCGTCGAGCGGCAACTGCTGTCGCGCGGTGACGGAGAGGTGCTGATCGAGATCAAGGCCGCCGCCGTCAATCCCTCCGACATCAAGGCGGCGACCGGACTGATGCCGTACGCGGTGTTCCCGCGAACCTCGGGCCGCGACTATGCCGGCGTCGTGATCGAGGGGCCGTCCAGCATGATCGGCCGTGAAGTGTTCGGCTCCTCCGGCGATCTCGGCATTCGCCGGGACGGCACCCATGCCTCGCATCTTGCCGTCGAGGCCGATGCGGTGGTGGAAAAGCCAAAGAACCTGTCATGGGCCGAAACCGCCGGGATCGGCGTGCCGTTCGTGACGGCGATCGAAGGCTTTCGCCGCGCCGGGATGCCGGAGCGCCAGGAGACTGTGGTTATCTTCGGTGTGACCGGCAAGGTCGGCCAGGCCGCGGTGCAGATCGCGACGTGGCGCGGCGCGCGCGTGATTGGCGTAGCACGCAAGCACGAAGCGTATGGCGGCCATACCAACGGGCCCGTCGAGATGATCGACTCCTCGACGACCGACGTGGTGGCGCGCGTACGCGAACTGACGAACGGCAAGGGCGCCAACATCGTGTTCAACACGGTCGGCGATCCCTATTTCCAGGCCGCGCACAAATTGCTGGCGCTGCGCGGGCGGCAGATCCTGATCTCCGCCATCGACCGCATCGTGCAGTTCAATATTCTCGAGTTCTATCGCGGCCAGCACTCCTATTTCGGCATAGATTCGCTCGGACTGCCGTCCATCCCGACGGGAGCCGTGCTTCGCGAATTGGTGCCGGGCTTTCTCAGCGAACATCTTAAGCCGTTTCCGATCAAGCCGGCGGCGATCTACCCGCTCGAAGACGCGAAGGCAGCGTTTCTCGCGGTTGCAGGTTCGTCGCGTGACCGAATCATTCTGCGGCCATAACCGATAAGATGCCGCCGGACTTCAACATCGTCGTTGGCGCAGGCCTGTTGATCGGGCTTGCTTATGGCGCTGTCGGGCTCCTGAGCGGCTTTTGCCTGTTGAGCAGCCTGCGCGGCTGGTGGGCGGAAGGCGACAGCCGTCTGATCCGGACCTTTGCGCTTGCGCTTGCGGTTGCGGTCATCGCGACGCAGTCGCTCGCGGGATACGGCGCCGTCGATCTTTCCAAATCGGTCTATCTCCAGCCGTCGTTCTCTATTCCGCTGATGTTCGGCGGCGGCCTGTTGTTCGGTTACGGCATGGTGCTCGCAAACGGCTGCGGCTCACGCGCGCTGGTGCTGCTCGGCCGCGGTAACCTGCGCTCGTTTGTCGTCGTCATCGTGCTTGGCATGACAGCGCAAATGACATTGCGCGGATTGATGGCGCCCGCGCGGATCGCACTGTTGCAGGCGACGACGACCAAGCCGGCCCACCTGACGCTGCCGGAGTTGCTGATGGCCGGCGGCGGGCCTTCGGCGCGGATCACGGTTGCTTTGGTGATTTCGGCGGCCTTGATCGTCTTCGCCTTTGCGCATGCGCCGTTCCGGCGCGCAAGCGGGCAGGTCGCCGCGGGGATTGCGGTCGGCCTCCTGGTAACCGCGGGCTGGTTTGCAACCGGTTATCTCGGCGCGGACGAGTTCAACCCCGCGGCCGTCACTTCGCTCACCTTCATCGCGCCGGTCGTCGACGCCGTGCAATATGTGATGCTGTCGACCGGGCTGACGCTCAACTTCGGCATCGCGATGGTGTTTGGCGTATTCGCCGGCAGCCTGCTGACGGCGCTTGTGACACGGCGCTTTCGCCTCGAAGGCTATACGTCGCCGCAGCACATGCTTCGCTCGATCATCGGCGCCGCGTTGATGGGATCGGGCGGCGCGATGGCGCTGGGTTGTTCGATCGGGCAGGGGCTGACGGGGATTTCGACGCTGGCGCTCTCTTCGTTCGTCGCGGTAGCAGGCATCCTGCTGGGCACAGCCGCCGGCCTGCGTGGCGCGCTTCGCGTTCAACCACTGGAAGCCTCAGGTGCCCCGCGCTAATCCGTCGCGCTGGTGAGGATCCGCACTTCCGACGTCAAGGTACGGTGCACCGGGCACTTGTCGGCGATCTCCAGCAGTCTCTTGCGCTGCTCGGCGTCCAGCGCGCCTTCCATGGTGATCACCCGCTCGATCTGGTCGAGCATGCCGGCCTTGGTTTCGCACTCGGCGCAGTCTTCGGCGTGAATCTTGTTGTGCCTGAGCGTGACCGTTGTTCGTTCCAGCGGCAGCGCCTTGCGATCCGCATAAAGCCGCATCGTCATCGACGTGCAGGCGCCCAGACCCGCCAGCAGTAAATCGTAGGGGGCAAGCCCGGTATCGTCGCCTCCGGCGGCGACCGGCTCGTCGGCGAGCAGTTGATGCGGGCCGACGGAAACCATTTGCTGGAATTTACCATTGCGGGTTTCGCGTACCACGACCTCGCGTGGCGCTTCGCTCGCCTTGTCGTCCGCCGTCCTGGCATCGAGATAGCGCGACGCCCAGGCGGAGATGACATCGGCGACGTAGGCGGCGTCGCGCCGGTCGCTCAGCAGGTGATCCGCACCCGAAAGCGAGACGAAGCTCTTGGGGTGCCTGGCCGTGACAAAAATGCGGGTCGCATTGTCAATGCCGACGGTGTCATCGGTCGGCGCGTGCATCACGAGCAATGCTTTGTGCAGCTTTGTGATGTGTTCCATCAGGCTGTGCTCGGCGACGTCGTCGAGGAATTCGCGCTTGATGGTGAAGGGCCGGCCGGCGAGTGATACTTCGGCCTGGCCTTCTTTACGGATTTTATCGATTGAATCGGCAAACTGGCCGGTGACATGGGTCGGATCGGACGGCGCACCGATGGTCACGACCGCCGTGGCCTCCGGAATCTGGCCAGCAGCGGCCAGGATCGCAGCGCCGCCGAGACTGTGGCCGATCAGAAGTGCGGGCGCTTTGTGGACTTTGCGCAAGTGGTCGGCGGCGCGCACGAGATCGGCGACATTGGAAGAGAACGTCGAATTGGCGAAATCGCCTTCGCTCGAGCCGAGACCCGTGAAGTCGAAGCGCAGCACGGCGATGTTCTTGGCGGCGAGCGCAACCGCGATCCGCTTGGCCGCCAGCACGTCCTTGCCGCAGGTGAAGCAATGCGCAAACAACGCATAGGCATGGATTGGCCCCTCCGGGGTATCCAGCGCGGCGGCTAGTTGGCCCCCCGAACCCGGGAATTGAAAGCGTTCGGTTGGCATGAGCGTCTCCGTATTTGCGCAGCCTCACCTCTTTAAGAGGTGAGGCTTCCGAGAGCGGTTCTATTCGTGGCGATGCATCGCCGATTCATGCTTGGTGTCTCGCATGGTCGAGTAAATGATCAGCGACAGGAAGATGATGCCGGAGAGATAATAGTAGAACCATTCCTCATGGCCCACCGTCTTGAAGTAGAGTGCGACGGCCGGCGCGGTGCCGCCGAAGATCGAGACCGTGATCGAATAGGGCAGGCCGACGCCGAGCGCGCGAATCTTGGTTGGAAACAGCTCGGCCTTCACGACAGCGTTGATCGACGTATAGCCCGCCGTGAAGATCCAGGCGCCGCAGATCAGGAGGAATGCCATCCACGGCGATTTGCTGCCCTTCAGTTCGGTCAGGATCGGCACGGTGGCGAGCGTGCCGACGATGCCGAAAAACACCAGAACCGGCTTGCGGCCGACCCGGTCCGAGATCGCGCCGTAGATCGGTTGCAGGATGGTCGCAAAGATCAACGAGCCGAAGATCACGGTCGTGGTCTGGTCTTCGGTGAGGCCGACCGACTGCCTTACGAACGTCTGCATGTAGGTCGTGAAGGTGTAGAAGGCCGCCGTGCCGCCGGCCGTCAGTCCGACCACGAGCAGAAGCTCGCGGGGATATTGCAACAGGCCAAGGATCGAACCGGTCGGCTTCACGACCTTCTTGGCTTCCTCGAACGCCTCGGTCTCTTGCAGGTTGCGGCGCATGACCGCGGCGACGATCGCGAGCATCGCGCCGATCACGAACGGAATCCGCCAGCCCCAGGCCTTCAACTCGTCGGCGGTAAGGAACACCTTCTGCAACAGCAGAAGCACTATGATCGCCGTCAACTGTCCGCCGATCAGCGTGACATACTGGAAGCTCGAGTAAAATCCGCGGTGCTTGGCGTCGGCAACCTCGCTGAGATAGGTGGCGCTGGCGCCGTATTCGCCACCAAGGCTCAATCCTTCGATCACGCGCGCCAGCGCCAGGATCGCAGGCGCCGCCAAACCGATCGAAGCGTAGGTCGGCGTCACCGCGATGATCAGCGATCCGAAGCACATGCAGACGACCGACAGCGTCAGCGACAACCTGCGGCCATGATGGTCGGCGAGATAACCAAACAGCCAGCCGCCGAGCGGGCGAACCAGGAAGGTTGCGGCAAACAGCACGGCGGCGTTGAGCTGCTGCACCACGGGATCGCTGTTCGGGAAGAACGCCGGCGCGAAATACAAAGCGAACGCGGTATAGGCGTAGAAGTCATACCACTCGACGAGATTGCCGACGGAACCGATGAAGATCGCCTTTACCCGACGTTCGACGTCATGAATATCGAGATGGTCGTCTGCGTTCGCAGTTGCAGCTTGCTCGGTCACGTTTGCTCCCCCCGGAAGGTCTGCGCCGTTGCGTTTGCAATCGGCGAACTCGTTATTTCTTGATATGGATTATAGCGGCGGACGCGACGTTCGCTAGTGTGGCGGTCCAGAAGTCCGCATTCAGGCTTCCTGGAATGGTTCCGCGCGCCATGGATTATTGCGGTGCGGGTCTGGGATCGATCGGCGTGGTATCGCGGACCCCCAGAATATCCTCCAGTATCCT
This sequence comes from Bradyrhizobium erythrophlei, assembly GCF_900142985.1. NCBI lineage: Bacteria > Pseudomonadati > Pseudomonadota > Alphaproteobacteria > Hyphomicrobiales > Nitrobacteraceae > Bradyrhizobium > Bradyrhizobium erythrophlei. The sequence goes on along the minus strand of NZ_LT670849.1, from coordinate 463,868 downwards.
AGCGCCGGCGAGCAATGGCGCTTCGCCGCGCGGTGCGGCGACCATTTGCAATCCGACCGGCAATCCCGAAGCGGTAAATCCACACGGCAACGACAGCGCCGGACAGCAGGCGAGCGTGATCGCGTACACGATGCCGAGCCACTCGACGTAATTGTCGAACTTTTTGCCGGCGCATTCGGCGACATAGCGATTCTCGATCGGAAACGGTGCGACGATCGTGGCCGGCGACAGAAGCAGGTCGTAGGTCTTGAAGAATTCGAGCGTGCGCATGGCAAGCGCGATACGCTGGGCTTCCGCGCGTTCAAGCTTTTCGACGGAAAGCTTCAGGCCCTCCTCGATGTTCCAGATCACCTCCGGCTTGAGATATTCGCGTTTGGTGCGCAACAGCTCGGCCTTGGTGATCGCAAAATCGAAGGCGCGCAGTACATGGAAGCATTCATGGGCCTCGCGCAGATCGGGATGGGCCTCCTCGACAATCACACCGGCCTCGGCGAAACGAGAGGCTGCCTTGCGGGTGATCGCGGCGACCTCGGGATCGACCGGCGTGATGCCGAAATCGGGCGAATACGCGACGCGCTTCGGTTTCTTGCCGGAACGCGCGGCGGACAAAAACGACGCCGGCAGGCGGGGCAGGGATAGCGGGTCGGCGGGATGCTCGCCGCTCATCGCGTCCAACATCAGCGCGATGTCCTCGACATTGCGTGCCATCGGCCCGTGAACCGTCAGGTTGCGGTCGATCTTGAAGGCGGGGCTGTGCGGCACGCGGCCGATGCTGGGGCGCAGGCCGACGACGCCGCAAAAGCTTGCGGGGTTGCGTAGCGAGCCGCCCATATCCGTGCCATGGGCAAGCCATGCCGTGCCGGTCGCGAGCGCCACTGCCGAGCCGCCGGAGGACCCCGAAGCGGAACGCGACGGGTCCCAGGGGTTGCGCGTCGCGCCGAATACTTCGTTGAAGGTATGGGCGCCGGCGCCGAATTCCGGCGTGTTGGATTTCGCGTAAACGACGGCGCCGTTGCTCTCGAGCAGTTCAACGACGATGTCCGATTGCTTGGCGATCGTATCCTTGAAGATCGGCGACCCTTGCGTAGTCTTCACGCCCGCGACGTCGGTGAGGTCCTTGATCGGGACCGGAAGTCCAGCGAGCAGGCCACGTTCGCCCGGTGGTTTTTGCATCAGCGCTTTGGCACTCGCTCGTGCCCGATCGAAGCAAAGGATCGGCAGCGCATTGGTCTTGCCGTCGACCTCGGCGATGCGGCGCTCCAGCGCGTCGAGCAGGTCCAGCGGCGTGACCTCTCCGGAATTGAGCCGGTCGACGATGGCGCATGCCGTTGACCTTAGAAGTGCCTGATCCGATGGCATTCGAGTTTTCCTCTTTTTCGATAGGCGATTGTCTAACCCTGTAAAACACCTTACGACAAGGCGGAAACATAAGCAGATTGCCGGAGGCAGGATATGACCACGCCATTTGACGCGCTTGACTGGCGCAGCCTGAGCCAGGAGGCGCTCGACCGCGGGCTCAACAATGGTGGCGCGGTCGCCGGCAGCGGGAACATGGTCGAGGGCTGGGAAAAGCTTTCGGCGGAAATGCGAGCGCGGCACAGCGCGCACCTCAACCTTTCGTATGGTCCCCGCGAGCGCAACCGGATCGATTTCCTGAAGGCGGCGCCGAACGCGCCGACACTGCTATTCATTCATGGCGGCTACTGGCAGATGCGGTCGAAGGATGCCTTTACGACCTTTGCCTCAGGTCCGATGGCGCATGGCATCAACGTCGCGCTGATCGGCTATACGCTCGCGCCCGACGCCACGCTGGAGCAGATCGTCGCGGAAATCCACGCCGGGATCGACCATCTCGCCGGGCGTTTGCCGGAGCTTGGCGCCGACGCCAATCGGTTGGTTGCATCCGGCTGGTCCGCGGGTGGCCACCTGACGGCGATGGCGATGCTCAACAGGCACATCAAGGGCGGGGTCGCGATTAGCGGCATCTACGACCTCGAGCCGATCCGCCACTCCTATCTCAACGTCAAGCTCGGCCTCGATGAGGCGATGTCCAAACGGAACTCGCCCATGCTGCTGACGCACGATGTCAAGCCGATGGCGCTGACGGTTGGCGGTGCAGAGCTGCCGCTGCTGCGCCAGCAGACGGCCGATTTCGCCGGCTATCGCGCCCATCACGGCCTGCCGGTAACTTACGAAGAAATTCCCGGCGCCAACCATTTCACCATCATGGATGAAATGGCGAAGCCGGCCGGGCGGATCACGACCATGATCCGCCAGGTCATCGAGCAGATTTAACGCGTTTCCCGGATGCTGCGCAGCGTGCAACGGTGCGCTGCTGATCCGGGATCAATGGGTCCCGGCTCTGCGGAGCAGCGTATGGAACGCTGCACCGCGTCCGGGAAAGCTAACCCCAACCGGCCGCGATGCCGCCGTCGACGGTGAAGATCACGCCCGAGGTATAACCGGAGCGGTCGGAGGCGAGAAACGCCATCAGGTCGCCGATCTCGCGCGGATGGGCGGGACGGCCAAGCGGCAGACCTTTCTGGAATTCCTTATAGCGATTTTCGTCGCCGAGCTGGTTCTTGGCGCGGGTTTTCAGCAGCGTGACGTGGCGGTCGGTGCCGACCGGGCCCGGATTGATCCCGACCACGCGAATATTGTCAGCAAGGCTCTTGCTGCCGAGCGCGCGGGTGAACGACATGATCGCGGCGTTGCCGGTCGAACCGCAGATATAATTGGCGTCGAACTTCTCGCCGGCCACGCCGATATCGTTGACGATCACGCCGTGCCCACGCGCCTTCATCTGGGCGTAGATCGCGCGCGTGATGTTGATATAGCCGAACACCTTCAGTTCCCAGGCGTGACGCCAGGTCGGCTCATCGATCTTGTCGATCGAGCCGCCAGGAATGTCGCCGGCATTGTTGACGAGAATATCGATGTCGGCGGCCTCTTTCACCAGCCGCGTAATGTCTTCCGGCTTGCGCAGGTCCGTCACAATGGTCGCGGCATCGATCTGGTGCGCCGAGCGCAGACGATCCGCCAGCGCCTTGAGTTGCTCGCCGTTCCGGGCGGCCAGCAGCAGGTGCGCGCCTTCTTCGGCAAAGCTTTCGGCCGCGGCCGCGCCAATGCCCTTCGAGGCGCCGGTGATGAGGACGCGTTTGCCGCGCAGATGAAGATCCATGGGATACTCGCTAAATGAGGGGCTGAAAGGAAATGAGGGGTCTTTTCCCTTAGGCCGCCTCTTGTAAGACGGTCAACATTGCACTGCACCGTTGCACCCCATCCAACTTTGGTCCATTGCAATTCTCATTATCAAACCGGCACTGGTTCCGGCAACGAAGGTCAAGGATTTCCCGATGAGCGGCGCAAAGAAACAATACCGGATCGCGGTCATTCCCGGCGACGGGATCGGCAAGGAGGTGGTGCCGGAGGGGCTGCGCGTCATCGAGGCGGCGGCGAAAAAGCACGGCGTGGCTCTGCATTTCGATCATTTCGATTTTGCCTCTTACGACTATTACGAAAAGCACGGCCAGATGATGCCGGACGACTGGAAAGAAAAGATCGGCAAGCACGATGCGATCTATTTCGGTGCGGTCGGCTGGCCCGCGAAAATTCCCGATCACATTTCCTTGTGGGGCTCGCTCATCAAATTCCGGCGAGAGTTCGATCAATACGCCAACCTGCGCCCGGTGCGGCTGATGCCGGGCGTGCCGTCGCCGCTCGTGGGCCGCAAGCCGGGCGATATCGATTTCTGGGTGGTGCGTGAAAACACCGAAGGCGAATATTCATCGGTCGGCGGACGGATGTTCCCGGACACCGACCGCGAATTCGTCACCCAGCAGACGGTGATGACGCGCACCGGCGTCGATCGCATCCTGAAGTTTGCGTTTGAACTCGCAGCCTCCCGGCCGAAAAAGCACCTGACCTCGGCGACGAAATCCAACGGCATCTCGATCACCATGCCCTATTGGGACGAGCGCGTGGAGGCGATGGCCAGGAACTATCCGAAGGTGAAATGGGACAAGTATCACATCGATATTCTGACCGCGAACTTCGTCCTGCATCCGGACTGGTTCGACGTCGTGGTCGGCTCGAACCTGTTCGGCGATATTCTTTCCGATCTCGGTCCGGCCTGCACCGGCACCATCGGCATTGCGCCGTCGGGCAACATCAATCCGGAGGGCGATTACCCATCCGTGTTCGAGCCGGTGCATGGTTCGGCGCCTGATATCGCCGGGCAAGGCATCGCCAATCCGATCGGCATGATCTGGTCGGGCGCAATGATGCTGGAGCATCTCGGCGAGAAGGACGCGGCAGCCGCCATCGTCACGGCCATCGAGCGTACGCTCGGCGAACGCACGCTGCGCACGCGCGACCTCGGCGGCAATGCCGACACGACAGCTTGCGGCAAGGCCGTTGCGGAGATGGTGGAGTAGGGGACGGCTGCCTTCCTTTGATGTCGTCCCTGCGAAAGCAGGGACGACCCATAACCACAGAACATAGTTGTGTGACCGCCGAGGCCGCAGCGCATTTAGCAGGCTCGATTGGTGGTTATGGGTCCCGGCTCGCGCTTCGCTTGGCCGGGACGACAGAGATTTAACCTCTCGCAATCCTTCGACAGTGTTCCCACGCTGCGTGGATCAGGTTTTCGCTCGCTTCCGGCGTGCGGAATGCCGAGTGCGCCGACAGCGTGACGTTCGGGATCTTGGTCAGCGGGTGATCTGACGGCAGGGGCTCGATGTTGAACACGTCGAGCCCGGCGTGACGAATGTGGCCCGACTTCAGCGCCTCGATCATCGCAGCTTCATCCACCACGGCGCCGCGTGCCGTGTTGATGAGGATGACGCCGGGCTTCATCGCCTTGATGCGTTCGCGGCTAATGAAACCGCGAGTGTCGTCATTGAGCAGAAGGTGCAGCGAGACGACGTCGCTCTGCGCCAGCAGTGTCTCGAGCGAAACGAATTCGACGCCGGAAAATTGTTTCGGTGAACGGTTCCAGGCGATCGTCTTCATGCCGCTGCCGAGCGCGATGCGCGCCACTTCCGCCGCGATGCCGCCGAACCCGACCAGGCCGAGCGTCTTGCCCGTGAGCTGCATGCCGTCTTCGCGCAGCCAGTTGCCGGCGCGCATCTCGCGGTCCATTTGAGCGATGCCGCGCGCTGCCGTCCACATCAGCGCGATTGCGCATTCGGCCACTGCCGTATCGCCATAGCCCTTGATCAGGTGAACGGTGATGCCGAGCTGGCTAAGTTCCTCCGGGTTCATGTAGCTGCGGGCGCCGGTGCCCAGAAACACCACGTGCTTGAGGCCGTTGCAGCGCTTCGCGATATCGGTCGGCAGCGCGGTATGGTCGATCACAACGATCTCGGCGCCGTCGAGCAGCGCCGGCATGTCTTCGGATTTGATGTCGGCATTGCGGTTGACGTGCACGGCCGGATCGCCGGATTTGTTCTGCCGCTCGAAAATATCCGCAAGCGACCCGTTGGCATCGACAAAAACCCCGCGCACGATACTCTCCCTGTTCTTTAAAGACTGGCCGCGCTCACGACGCGACGCCGGCGAGCGCCAGCACTGTATGCATCAAGACGTTCGCGCCGGCAGTGCAGTCGACCTGCGTAGCGTCTTCGAGTTCGTTGTGGCTGATGCCGTCCTTGCAGGGCACGAACACCATGGCTGCCGGAATCTTCGTATTGAGATTGCAGGCGTCGTGGCCCGCACCCGAGGTGATGCGGCGATGCGAGAAGCCGAGTTTCTCGGCGGCACTTTCGACGGCGTCGACAAGCTTGGGATCGAAATGGGTCGGCGGCTTGCGCCAGATCAGGTCAACCGCGACCTCGACCTTGCGGCGGACCGCGATCTCCTTGATGGCGGCACGCAAGTCGGAGTCGAGCGCGTCCATGATCTTGGCGTCCGCGCTGCGGCAATCCATGGTGAAGGCGATTTCGCCGGGAATGACGTTGCGGGAGGGATTGGCGATCACGGCCTCGCCGATGGTGCCGACCGCGTTCGGTCCGTGCTTCCTGGCGATCGCTTCCATCGCCAGCACGATCTCCGACAGCGTCGCAAGCGCATCGCGGCGAAGCTGCATCGGCGTCGAGCCGGCATGGCTTTCAAAACCCGTGATCTTGCCGTCATACCACAGCACACCCTGGCCGGAATCGACCACGCCGATGGTCTTGCCCTCGGCTTCGAGAATGGGCCCCTGTTCGATGTGCAGTTCGACAAAGCCGGAGAATTTCTGAAAACCGACGGGCTTGTCGCCGCGATATCCAATACTATCCAGCGCTTCGCAGACGGTCGTGCCCTCGGCATCCTTGCGTGAGAGGATGTCGTCGGTGGTGAAATCGCCGACATAGGCGGCAGACGCCATCATCGCGGGCGCAAAGCGCGAGCCCTCTTCATTGGTCCAGTTGGCGATGCAGATCGGAAGCTCGGTCTCGATCCCGGCATCGTTGAGCGTGCGGACGACTTCGAGCGCGGCGAGTGTGCCGAGCACGCCATCGAACTTGCCGCCGGTCGGCTGGGTATCGAGATGCGAGCCGAGGCCGATCGGCGGCTTCGACATGTCGCGGCCCTTGCGAAGGCCGAACATCGAGCCCAGCGCGTCGACATGCACTTCGAGGCCGGCGGCCTCGCACGCCTTGCGAAACCAGTCGCGCACCTGCTTGTCTTCGGGGCCAAGCGTCAGCCGCCGCACGCCGCCTTTGGGTGTGGCGCCGAATTTCGCGGTCTCGTGAATCGTGCCCCAGAGGCGGGCGGAGTCGATTTGCAGGTTGGATGCGGCGGGCATGAGATTTTCCGGTGATGAGGACGGACGCTGATTCAATGACGCGCTCTTCGCGGCGCGTCAATAATCGGTAGCCCCACAGTCGCACTGTTGCCTTGCGCGATTTTGGCGGCAAGGTCGACGACGCGCTCGACCGCGGTCTCCTCCGGCGAGGTGAGCCAGGCCGCGCAGAAGGTCAGTGGCTTGATCTGGAAGCTGGTTTTGAGCTCGGACAGCTTGCCGTCGGCGAGCTCGTTTTCCACGATCGCGGCGGGTATGACGGCGATGCCCAAGCCCTCGATCGCCATATGGATGACGGTCGCGAGCGAAGCGCTTGCGTGCAACCGGATCGGCGGCAGATCGGGACGGTTGAACAGCGAGCGCACCGTCTCGTAGGGCTGCGTCTTCCGCGCGAAAGTAATAATCGGGAATTTGGCCAGCTCCTTGAGCGTGAACGGGCCTTTGCCGAGGCCAAGTGAGGGGCTGGTTACGAAGCTAACCGGATAATCGCACAGCACGCGGTTCCGCACGCTTGGGCCCGACAGCGGGCCCAACACAAAGGCGAGCTCGATCTCCTGCGCGAACAGGCGCGCGCTGAGATTCGGCGTGATGTCGACCTCGATCTCGAGCGACAGGTTGGGATAGTCGGTGTTGACGCTCTTGACGAGGCGCGGCAGCCAGGTGTGCACGATGGTTTCGGCAACGCCGAGCCGCAACGCGCCGCGCATCGCCGAACGATCGCCGACTTCCGCCATCATTTCAGCGCGCAGGCCGATCAGCTTCTCGGCATAGACCATCAATTGCCGGCCGCTCGCGGTCGGCGACACCACGCGATGATCGCGGTTCAACAGCTTGACGCCCATTTCGCGCTCGAGCTGGGCAATCCGCTGCGAGATCGCCGGCTGCGTGGTGTTGAGGCGCTGGCCGGCGCCGCGGAAGCTGCCGAGCGTCACCACCCAAAGGAATGTCTCGATAGACTTGAAGTCCACCATTTGCCGGGTCCTACAGTGATAAGTTTGAATTATCCAAACTGATTAGAAAGTACGATTAGACATTATAGTACTGACGGGTTTCACTGATGTCGAGATCGTAGGCAGGAAGACATCATGACCATTTCTGCGGCAGTGCAGTCGTCCACTGGGGGCGGGGACTTGCTACCAAGCCGGGAGGCGCGGCTTGCCTACCGTTCCGGCAAGGCCGGATCCACCGCCGGCGTCGCCAAAGGCTTCGTTCAGGGCAATCTTGCGATCCTGCCGGAAAAGTTCGCAGGCTCGTTCCACCGTTTCTGTCAGCTCAATCCCAAGCCGTGCCCGATCATCGGCATGTCCGATGTCGGCGATCCCCGCATTCCCTCGCTCGGCCTCGATCTCGATATCCGCACCGATGTGCCGCGCTATCGCGTCTGGCGCGACGGCGAGGTGATCGAGGAGCCGACCGACGTCAAGGCGCACTGGCGCGACGACCTCGTTGCTTTCGTACTGGGCTGCTCGTTCTCGTTCGAAGAAGCGCTGTTGGCCGAAGGCCTGCCGATCCGTCATATCGAGCACGATATCCGCGTGCCGATGTACCGGACCAATGTCGCCTGCCAATCGGCCGGACCGTTCGCGGGCCCCATGGTGGTGTCGATGCGTCCTTTCAAGCCGGCGCAAGCGATCCGCGCGGTGCAGATCACCACGCGCTTTCCATCAGTGCATGGCGCGCCGGTTCATCTCGGCCACCCGCATTCGATCGGGATCAAGGACATTGCCAAACCCGATTATGGCGATCCGGTCCCGGTCGAGGCGGACGAGATCCCGGTGTTCTGGGCATGCGGCGTCACACCACAGGCGGTGATTGCCGCGGCCAAGGTGCCGTTTGCTATCACGCATGCGCCGGGTCTGATGCTCGTGACGGATTTGAAGAACAGGGACCTTGCCGTACTTTAACCGGGCCGTACTGTAACTGGAATGAGCATTACCAGTGGTCCAATTCCAACATTCGCACCCCGGCCGCGGCAGGCAATTTTGCGAATGTTGGAATTAAAGGACCACTAGCAAAGTGTGAATAGCTCGTGGAGTTTTGGATTTGGCATTCGCTTTACGAACACGCGGCAACAGACTAGCGAATGCTCAAATCCACTCCACCAGTGCCGTTCTTTGAGGCTTTACGCTTGCCCTCAATCGTTTCATAGCCGCGATACAGAGGATTGTTAGATGACCATCTCCCGCCGAAACGTGTTGCTCGGAGCCACCGCCAGCGCTGCGCTGCTGCCGATGGCGGCGCGCGCCCAAACCTCCGAAGTGGTGATCGGCGTGATCTATCCGCTGTCGGGTGCGAGCGCCCAGATCGGCGTCGATGCACAGAAGGCGTTCGAGACCGCGGCCGAAATCATCAACAAGAACTTCGACTACGACCTGCCGCTTGCGCGCGGCGAGGGCCTGCCGGGTCTCGGCGGCGCCAAGGTGCGGCTCGTCTTTGCCGACCATCAGGCCGATCCGCAGAAGGGCCGCGCCGAGGCCGAGCGCCTGATCACGCAGGAGAAAGTCTGCGCCGTCATCGGCACCTATCAGAGCGCGGTAGCCGTTACCGTGAGCCAGATTTGCGAGCGCTACCAGATCCCGTTCATGTCGGCGGACAATTCCTCGCCGAGCCTGCATCGTCGCGGCCTGAAATTCTATTTCCGCGCCTCACCGCATGACGAAATGTATTCCAAGGCGATGTTCGACTTCTTCGACGTCATGAAGAAGAAGGGCACCAAGATCGAAACCTTGTCGCTGTTCCATGAAGACACGATCTTCGGCACCGACTCCGGCAACGCGCAGACCAAGCTCGCGGCCGAACGCGGCTACAAGATCGTCTCTGATATCAAGTATCGCGCCAATTCGCCGTCGCTCTCCGCTGAAGTGCAGCAGCTCAAGGCGGCCAATGCCGACGTGCTGATGCCCTCGAGCTACACCACCGACGGCATTTTGCTGGTCAAGACCATGGGCGAACTCGGCTACAAGCCGCCGGCGATCGTGGCGCAGGACGCCGGCTTCTCCGAAAAGGCGCTGTATGACGCAGTCGGCGACAAGCTCGAGGGCGTGATCTCGCGCGGCACTTTCTCGCTGGATCTGGCGCAGAAGCGGCCGATGGTCGGCAAGATCAACGACATGTTCAAGGAAAAGTCCGGCAAGGACTTGAACGATTACTCGTCGCGGCAGCTCATGGCGCTCGTGTTGATGGCGGAAGCCATCAACCGCGCCAAATCGACCGACGGCGAGAAGATCCGCGACGCGCTGGCGGCAACCGACGTTCCCGGCGAGCAGACCATCATGCCCTGGAAGCGCGTGAAGTACGATGAGACGGGTCAGAACAACGATGCCGATCCGGTCCTGCTGCAATATGTCGGCGGCAAGTTCGTCACCATCTTCCCGGCGCAGGCGGCAGTTGCCGAAGCCTCCTGGCCGATGAAATAAGCGACGAGGTCCACTAATGCGGGGGCAGGGGGCGTGACCGCCGAGACCATTATTCAAAGTCTGGCCAGCGGCCTCTTGATGGGCCTGCTCTACGGCCTGATCGCCGCCGGGCTGGCGCTGATCTTCGGCCTGATGGACGTAGTGAATTTCGCCCACGGCGAATTCCTGATGATCGCGATGTATGTGACGTTCTTCCTGTTCGCGTTCTTCGCGGTCGACCCCTTGCTGTCGGCGCCGCTGGTCGCCGCCGCGCTGTTCGTGTTCGGGGCGGTCGTCTATCTCTTGATTGTGCGGTTTGCGGTGCGGGCCAAAGCCAATGCCGGCATGGTGCAGATCTTCTCGACCTTTGGACTTGCGATCGTGATGCGCGGGCTGGCGCAATATTTCTTCACGCCGGACTATCGCAGCATCACGCACTCCTGGCTCGGTGGCAAAACCATCTCGATCGGCGGCATCTTCCTGCCCGTTCCGCAGCTGTGCGGTGCGTTCGTGGCGATTGCCGCATTCGTCGCGCTCTATTTCTTCATCAATCGCACCGACTTCGGCCGGGCGCTTGAGGCGACGCGTGAGGACGCCGGCGCGGTGGCGCTCGTCGGCATAGACAAGAACCGCGTGTTCGCGCTCGGCTGGGGCTTAGGGGCCGCGCTGGTCGGCCTCGCCGGTGCGATCATGGCGATTTTCTTCTATATTTATCCTGACGTCGGCGCGTCCTTTGCGCTGATCGCCTATGTTACAGTGGCGCTCGGCGGTTTCGGCAGCGTGTTCGGTGCCTTTGCCGGCGGCCTGATTGTCGGCCTTGTCGAGGCCTCCACCGCCCTGATCCTGCCGCCGTCGCTGAAATCGATCGGCATCTACGCGGTCTATCTGCTCGTGGTCTTCGTTCGGCCGCGCGGCCTGTTCGGGTCAATGTGATGGATACGGCTTTCGCCCAGCGCCGTCGCCGCGATCTCATTATCGCCGCCGTCTTTACCGCGATCTCGGCGGCGGTTCCCTTTTTCGTCAAGGACGTCTACGTCCAGAACATCATGGTGCTGACCTTGATGTATGCGGCGTTGTCGCAGAGCTGGAACATCCTGTCGGGCTATTGCGGGCAGATTTCGCTCGGGCATGCGCTGTATTTCGGGCTTGGTGCCTACACCACCGCGTTGCTCTTCACCAAGTTCGGCGTGCTGCCGTGGTTCGGCATGCTCGGCGGCGGCTTGATCTCGGCTGTGATCGCGATGGCGCTGGGCTACCCCTGCTTCCGCCTGCGCGGGCACTATTTCGTTATCGCAACCATCGTCATCGCCGAGACCGCGCTTCTATTGTTCCAGAACTGGGACTGGGCAGGCGCGGCGCTTGGCATCGATATCCCGGTGCGCGGCGATAGCTGGCTCAAATTCCAGTTCACCCGCAGCAAACTGCCGTATTTTTATTTCGCACTCGCGCTCGCCTGCATCGCCTGGCTCGTGACCTGGTGGCTGGAAGATTCGAAGTGGGGCTATTGGTGGCGCGCGGTGAAGGACAATCCGGATGCCGCCGAAAGCCTGGGCGTCGTGGTGTTCAATTCCAAGATGGGCGCGGCGGCGGTCTCGGCGTTCCTCACGGCGATCGGCGGCAGCTTCTATGCCCAGTTCGTCTCCTATATCGATCCCGAAAGCGTCATGGGCTTTCAGTTCTCGCTTCTGATGGCGCTGCCCGCAGTGCTCGGCGGCATCGGCACGCTGTGGGGTCCGGTGCTGGGCGCGGTCATTCTCATTCCGCTCACGGAATTGACGCGCTCGTTCATCGGCGGCTCCGGCCGCGGCGTCGATCTGATCGTCTACGGCACGTTGATCGTTTTGATTTCGCTCGCGCGCCCCCAAGGGCTGGTCGGATTGTTTTCGCCGAAGCGCAAGGAAATCGCCCGATGACCGCGCTGTTGGAAACTAAAGGCATCTGGCAGCGCTTCGGCGGCCTTGTCGCCAACAGCGATGTCTCGATCTCGGTCGGGCGCGGCGAGATCGTAGGCCTGATCGGCCCCAACGGCGCCGGCAAATCGACCTTGTTCAACCTGATCGCGGGTGTTTACACGCCGACCCAGGGCTCGATCATCTTCGACGGCGAGGACGTCACGGGGCTGTCGGCGGCCGAACGCTGCGAGCGCGGCGTCGGGCGCACCTTCCAGGTCGTCAAAAGCTTCGAGACCATGACGGTGATCGATAACGTCATCGTCGGCGCCTTGATCCGCACCACCGTCATGCGCGAGGCGCGCCGCAAGGCCCATGAGGTGCTGGAGTTCTGTGGCCTGGCGGGGCGGGCGAATACGCTCGCCAGCCAGTTGATCCCGTCGGAAAAGCGCCGTCTCGAAGTGGCGCGCGCGCTTGCGACCGAGCCGAAATTGCTGCTGCTCGACGAAGTCCTGACCGGGCTGACGCCGATCGAGGCGCAGACCGGCGTTGAACTGGTTCGCAAAGTGCGCGCCACCGGCGTCACCGTGTTGATGGTCGAGCATGTCATGGAAATCGTAATGCCGCTGGTCGACCGCGCCATCGTGCTCGATCTCGGCAAGGTTCTGGTCGAAGGCAAGCCGAGCGAAGTCGTTCGCGATCCGAAAGTGATCACGGCCTATCTTGGGGATCGTCATGCTGTCGGTGCGTGAAGTCACCACTGCCTATCAGGGGCTGGTCGCGATCTCCTCAGTCTCGATCGAGGTCGAGAAGGGGGAAGTCGTTGCGGTGGCGGGCGCCAACGGCGCCGGAAAGTCCACGCTTCTGAAGACGATCGCCGGCGCCGAACGGCCGCGTTCCGGCAGCGTCACCTTCGATGGCGCCCGCATCGACGGCATGGCGCAGCACCTGATCACCGCGCGCGGCATCGCCTACGTACCGGAGAACCGCCGTCTGTTTCCGCGGCTCTCGGTGCACGACAATCTGCGTCTCGGCAGCTATCTCTACCGCGGCAAGGTGGATCGCGAGGGGCCGCTTGATCTGGTCTTCAAGCTGTTTCCGCGGCTCTCCGAGCGGCTGGAGCAGCGCGCCGAAACGTTGTCGGGTGGCGAGCAGCAGATGCTGGCGATCGGCCGCGCGCTGATGACCCGGCCTCGGCTTTTGATGCTGGACGAGCCGTCGCAAGGCATCATGCCAAAACTCGTTGACGAGATCTTTCAGGCGGTCAAGCGCATCCGCGATACCGGCGTGACGGTTCTGATCGTCGAACAGCGCATCGCCGAATGCCTCGACATCGCCGACCGCGCCTACATCCTGCAAACCGGCCGCTTGCAGATGCAGGGCACCGCGTCCGAGATCATGAGCAATCCGGACGTGCGCAAGGCGTATCTCGGATTGTAGTCTCGTGTCCCGGACGCGTCGCGGCATGAAATGACGCGACGCATAGCCGGGACCCACGTTTCCATGTTGGCCCCGGATCAGCAGCGCACCACGCCGCAAGCGCGACGTGCTGCGCAGCATCCGGGGCACGAGGTCAATGCTGGTGATCGTCCGGCAATTTCAGCTCGAACACCTTCGTCAGATCCGCCACCTGCGCCGGCGTGAGATAACGGGGATTCAAGCCGCGCAACAGCAGATAGAGCTTTGCGGTTTCTTCCAGTTCCTCGACCGCGAATACCGCGGCTTCCAGCGTGTCGCCGGAAACGACCGGGCCGTGGTTGGCAAGCAGCACTGACGAATATTTTCCCGCGAGACCCTTGATGGCGTCGGCCACGGCCGGGTCGCCGGGCCGGTAATAGGGCACAAGCGCGGTCGCGCCGCATTTCATCAGGTAATAGGCCGTCATCGGCGGCAGCGCCGCGCGCGGATCGATTTCCGGCAGCATCGAGAGTGCGACCGAATGGGTCGAGTGCAGATGCACGACAGCCCGCGCAGGTGCGCGTGTCTCGTACAGCGCGCTGTGCAACGGCACTTCCTTGGTCGGGGCGTCGCCGGAAAGCAACTTGCCGGCCGCATCCAGCCGCGACAGCCGAACTGGGTCAAGGAAGCCGAGCGAGGCGTTGGTCGGCGTCACCAGCCAGCCGCCATCGTCGAGCTTGACCGAAATATTGCCCGAGGAGCCCGGCGTCAGGCCGCGCTCGAATAGCGAACGGCCCAGCCGGCAGATTTCCTCGCGGATTTTTGTTTCGCTCATGGTGGCGTTCCCTTTGTCTCATTATGTCTCACGCTTTGGCAGCGCGGCCAAGCCGTGATAGGCAGGGGTTAAATTCGTAAAACCTAAGGGAAACGCCGCATGTCCTCTTCCGCCAAGCCGCGCATTGCCGTGATCGGGTTGGGCTCGATGGGTTACGGCATGGCCTCTGCGCTCAAGCGCGCCGGATTTGAGGTCACAGGTTGCGACGTGGCGGCGGAAACTGTTCAGCGGTTCGTGTCCGAAGGCGGCGAGGGCGCCAGGACGCCGGCCGACGCCGCCCGAGATGCCGACATCGTCGTCAGCGTGGTCGTCAACGCCGCGCAGACCGAAACCATTCTGTTCGGCAAGGACGGCGTCGCGGAGACGTTGGCGAAGGGCGCGGTGTTTGTTTCGTCGGCAACCATGGACCCTGAGATCGCCAGAAGGCTTGCGAAACAACTGGAGACAACCGGCCGGCATTATCTCGACGCGCCGATTTCCGGCGGCGCGCAACGCGCGGCGCAGGGCGAACTGACCATTCTGGCCTCGGGCAGCGCGGCGGCCTTTGCCGGCGCGCGGCCGGCGCTCGATGCGATGGCCGCCAAGCTCTATGAACTCGGCGATGCCGCGGGCCAAGGCGCGGCCTTCAAGATGATCAACCAACTCCTTGCCGGCGTTCATATCGCGGCGGCCTCGGAGGCGATCGCGTTTGCCGCCAAGCAGGGCCTCGATATCCGCAAGGTCTACGAGGTCATCACGGCGTCCGCCGGCAATTCCTGGATGTTCGAAAACCGCATGCCGCACGTGCTCGATGGCGACTATACGCCACGCAGTGCGGTCGAGATTTTCGTCAAGGACCTTGGCATCATCCAGGACATGGCCCGATCAGCGAAATTCCCGGTGCCGGTCTCGGCTGCGGCCTTGCAAATGTTCCTGATGACGGCGGCGTCAGGCATGGGCCGCGACGACGACGCATCGGTGGCGCGGATGTATGCGCGCGTCACCGGTACGAAACTCCCCGGCGAGCCGAACTAACAAGAGGACCTCCGATGCCCCGCTTTGCAGCCAATCTGACGCTGATGTTCAACGAGGTGCCGTTCCTCGATCGTTTCGAGGCGGCAGCGAAAGCCGGCTTCACGGCGGTGGAGTTCCTGTTTCCCTATGCTTATCCGGTCGAGGAGATCGGCAAGCGCCTGCACGGCAACGGCCTGACGCAAGCCTTGTTCAACCTGCCGCCGGGCAATTGGGACGCAGGCGAGAAGGGCTTTGCGGCGCTGCCGGAGCGCTTTGACGATTTGAAGCAGAGCCTCGTTACAGCGTTGCCTTACGCGCGAGCGACCGGCGTCAAGCGCCTGCACCTGATGGCGGGGCTGGCCGACCGGAAGGACCCGAAGGCGCTTGCGGCATTCAGGAAGTCCGTGACCCATGCCGCGGAATTTTTTGCGCCCCACGGCATCGACGTCGTGCTCGAGCCGCTCAACGCCCGCAACACGCCGAACTATTTTCTCAATGATTTCGGTTTTGCGCGCGATATGATCCAGGATTTGAAAATTCCGAACCTGAAATTGCAGTTCGACATCTATCACTGCCAGATCCTGCATGGCGACGTGACCATGCGGCTGCGCGAGATGATGCCGATCACGGGCCACGTCCAGATTGCGAGCATTCCCTCGCGCCACGAGCCCGACGACGAAGAGCTGAACTACCCGTTCCTGTTCGCCGAGCTCGATCGTCTTGGCTATGACGGCTTTGTCGGCTGCGAATATAATCCGCGCGGCAAGACCACCGATGGCCTTGCCTGGTTCAAGCCGTATGCGGGAGCGAGGCCGTGAAGCTTGCGCTGGGCTGTATCGCCGACGACTATACCGGCGCCTCCGACCTCGCCAACACGCTGACGCGCGCCGGCCTGCGCACCGTGCAGACGATCGGCGTTCCCTCCGACAAGCTTGAACTGCCCGACGTCGATGCGGTCGTGGTGTCGCTGAAGAGCCGCTCGATCGAGGCTCGCCTTGCGGTGACGCGCTCGCGCGATGCCGACAAATGGTTACGCGGCCGCGGCGCGGAACATGTGCTGTTCAAGATTTGCTCGACCTTCGATTCCACCGATGCCGGCAATATTGGCCCCGTGATGGATGCGCTGCGCGGTGATTCCGGCGACAAGATCGTCCTCGTCACGCCCGCCTTTCCCGAGACCAAACGTACCGTCTACCAGGGCAATCTGTTCGTCGGGCCGGTGCCGCTGAATGAGAGCCCGCTAAAGGATCACCCGCTCAACCCGATGCACGATTCAAATCTCGTGCGGGTGCTGGCGCGCCAGAGCAAGACCAAAGTCGGACTCGTCGATCTCTCGACCGTGGTTCGCGGGCCCGAAGCGGTGCGGTCGCATCTGGCCGATCTTGCCGCCAAGGGGATCGGCGCTGCGATCATCGACGCCGTGTTTGATCTCGACCTGGAGACGATTGGGGCCGTTGCGCTCGATCACCGGCTGTCGGTGGGCGCGTCCGGCATCGGGCTTGGCCTGGCGCGGGCTCTCGTAGCTGCGGGGAAAGGCGAGACGGATGCCGGCAGAAGCGCGCAAGCGCCGGTCGGCGGCCCGGCGGCGTGTCTGGCGGGCAGTTGTTCCCAGGCGACGTTGCAGCAGATCGCCAACGCCGAAGAGAGTATGGCCGTCCTTCATCTCGACCCCGATCGTATTGTCACGGGGCAGGACGAAATTAAGCGCGCGCTTGCCTGGGCTGCGCAAAGAATCACGGAAGGTCCGATCTTGATCGCCTCGAGCTCGACGCCGGATCAGGTCGCAGCCCTGCAATCCCGTCATGGCCGCGATGCAGCCGGGCATGCTATCGAGCAAGCGATGGCCGATATCGCCGAAGGTCTGCTGCAGCGCGGCGTGCGGCGGCTCGTGGTTGCGGGTGGCGAAACTTCAGGCGCTGTCGTCGATCGTTTAGGCATCCCTGGTTTTCTGGTCGGTCCGGAAATCGCGGCAGGCGTTCCGGTATTGCGCGCTGTCGGCGCCAGGGAAGGCGAGATGGTTCTTGCCCTGAAATCAGGCAATTTCGGCGGTCCACGATTCTTTAACGACGCCCTCGACCTGATGCATTAACCGGAAACGGTCACATTCCAGGCGGGCGGGCGTTTCGCGTCAGAAACAAGTTCGCGTGGAATTGAAGGGATTTGACGTTTCCGTTGTTAGCTATTTGACGGCATTTCGGGTAAATGCCGCAGTGCATCATTATCATCCGATAAGTTAGACCCAGGAATGCCTGTGCCATGACTGAACTGGTCCGTATTGCCCTGAACCGGCCATACACATTCGTCGTGCTCGCGCTGCTGCTCCTGATTATCGGGCCGCTGTCGGCCATGCGGACGCCGGTCGATATCTTCCCGGATATCCGGATACCGGTCATCGGCGTCATCTGGCAGTACACGGGTTTGCCGCCGGATCAGATGTCCGGCCGCATCATCACCCAATATCAGCGAATTCTGACGACGACCGTCAACGACATCGAGCATATCACGGCGAACTCCTATAACGGCATCGGCATCGTCAAGATCTTCTTCCAGCCGAACGCCGACATCCGCACCGCCAACGCGCAGGTTACGTCGGTCTCGCAAACGATCCTCAAGCAGATGCCGCCGGGCGCGACGCCGCCGTTGATCCTCAACTACAGTGCTTCGACGGTTCCGATCATTCAGCTCGCGCTGTCGGGCGAGGGGCTCACCGAGCAGATCCTCGGCGACATCGCCATCAATCAGTTGCGCACGCCGCTGGTGACCGTGCCGGGCGCCGCGATCCCGTATCCCTACGGCGGCAAGCAGCGTCAGATCCAGATCGACGTCGATCCGCAGAAGCTGCAGTCGCTGGGATTGTCCGGGCAGGACGTTGCCAATGCGCTTGCCGCCCAGAACCTGATTCAGCCGGCCGGCACCTCGAAGATCGGCAGCTTCGAATACGTTATCCAGGTCAACAACTCGCCGCTGAAAGCCGGCGAAATGGGCGATCTGCCGATCAAGGTCGTCAACGGTGCTACCGTTTATATCCGCGACGTCGCGACTGTGCGCGATGGCAATCCGCCACAAACCAACGTCGTGCACGTCGATGGCAATCGCTCCGTGCTGATGATGGTGCTGAAGAACGGCTACACCTCGACGCTCGACATCATCGCCGGCATCAAGGCCAAAGCTGCTGCCTACAAGGATTCACTTCCTGATGCCCTGAAGATCGGTTTTGTCGGCGACCAGGGCGTTTTCGTCGCCGCCTCGATCGAAGGCGTGGTGCGCGAAGGCGTCATCGCCGCCGTGTTGACCAGCGTCATGATCCTGCTGTTTCTGGGAAGCTGGCGCTCGACGATCATCATTGCGACCTCGATCCCGCTCGCCGTGTTCGGCTCGATCATCATGCTGGCGGCGATCGGCGAAACCCTCAACATCATGACGCTGGGCGGCCTCGCACTGGCGGTCGGTATTCTCGTCGACGAAGCCACGGTGACGATCGAGAACATCAATTGGCATCTGGAACAGGGCAAGGAAGTTCGCCCGGCGATCCTCGACGGCGCGCAGCAGATCGTGGTGCCGGCCTTTGTGTCGCTGCTTTGTATCTGCATCGTGTTCATTCCGATGTTCTTCCTGCAGGGCATTCCGCGCTTCCTGTTCGTGCCGATGGCGGAAGCGGTGATCTTCGCGATGATCTGGTCGTTCATCCTGTCGCGAACGCTGGTGCCGACGATGGCGATGTATCTGCTGAAGCCGCATCAGCACGAACATGGCGCGGTGTTGCCGCCGACGCGGAATCCGCTGGTCATGTTCCAGCGCGGCTTCGAGCGCGGCTTCGAGAGCTTCCGCAGCGCTTACCGCGATCTCTTGACGCTCGCTCTGCATCACCGTCCGACCTTCGTGGTCGGTTTCCTGGCGTTTGTCGTGGCTTCGTTCGCGATGGTGCCTTATCTCGGGCAGAACTTTTTCCCGTCGGTCGATGCCGGCCAGATCCTGATGCATGTGCGCCTCCAGGTTGGCACACGGCTGGAGGAAAGCGCCAACCAGTTCGCCGACATCCAGAAGGCGATCAAGAAGATCATCCCGCCCGATCAGATCGAGACGATGACCGACAATATCGGCATGCCGATTTCGGGCATCAACATGACGTACAACAATACCGGCGTGATGGGTCCGCAGGACGGCGACATCCAGATCAAGTTGAAGGAAGATCATCCGCCGACTGAAAACTACGTGAAGGCGATGCGGGAACAGCTTCCGCAGCTTTTCCCTGGAACGTCGTTTGCATTTCTCCCGGCGGACATCGTCAACCAGATCCTGAATTTCGGTGCACCGGCGCCGATCGACTTGCAGGTCAGGGGCAACAATTTGAATGCGAATTTCGAATACGCCACCAATCTGTTGAACCGGATTCGCAAGATTCCGGGGGTCGCGGACGCGCGCATTCAGCAGTCCACGAAGAACCCGACTTTCAACATCGATGTGGACAGAACACGCGCGCAATATGTCGGCCTGACCGAGCGCGACGTCGTCAACAGCCTTACCGTCAACCTGTCGGGCAGCGGGCAGGTGGCGCCGACCTACTATCTCAATCCCGACAACGGCGTGAACTACTCGGTGGTGATGCAGACGCCGCAGTATCAGGTCGATTCCTTGAGCTCGCTGCAAACGTTGCCGATCACGTCCAGCCAACCGACGCAGGCGCCGATTCTGGGCGGCGTGGCCAGTATTTCGCGCTCGACGTCGAGCGCGATTGTTTCCCAATACGACATCCAGCCGTTGGTGCAGATTTTCGCGACCCCGCAGGGACGCGACCTCGGCGGTATCGCCGCCGACGTCAACAAGCTGATCGCGGCGACCGCCAAGGATGTGCCGAAGGGCTCGACGGTCGTGCTTTCCGGTCAGGTGCAGACCATGAACAGTTCGTTCTCGGGTTTGCTGTTCGGCCTGCTGGGCGCGATCGTGCTGGTCTATTTCCTGATCGTCGTGAACTTCCAGTCCTGGTCCGACCCGTTCGTGATCATCACGGCGCTGCCTGCGGCGCTCGCAGGCATCGTCTGGATGCTGTTTACGACCCATACGACGATGTCGGTTCCGGCGCTGACGGGCGCGATCATGTGCATGGGTGTTGCCACCGCCAACAGCGTGCTCGTGATCAGCTTTGCCCGCGAGCGCTATGAAGAACTGGGCGACCCCGTCGCCGCCGCCATCGAGGCCGGTTTCGTCCGTATCCGTCCGGTGCTGATGACGGCGCTCGCCATGATCATCGGCATGCTGCCGATGTCGCTGGGCCTCGGTGAAGGCGGCGAAGCCAATGCCCCGCTGGGCCGGGCCGTGATCGGTGGCCTGATGTTCTCCACCGTTGCGACGTTGATGTTTGTTCCCGTGGTTTTCAGTATGTTACATAAGAAACAGGACGCCAAAGCCGTCGTCCAATCGGAGACTGAGAATGCCCACTGAAGCTGAAACTCGCAAACCAGTTTCGCGCCGGAAACTGGGCATCTTCGGTGTCGTCGCCGTCGTCGGCGCGTTGACACTGGTCGTTACCGGGATCCGCGCCCGGGAAGACACCAACGTCAAGCTGAAGGAATGGACGGACGACCAGGCCGCACCGGCGGTTGCCGTGGTCTATCCCGATCCCGGCGCGCTGACGGCCTCGCTCGACCTGCCGGGCCGTTTGGAGGCCTATTATCGCGCCCCGATCTTCGCGCGCGTCAACGGCTACGTGAAGAGCTGGAACGCCGACATCGGTGCACGGGTGAAGGCCGGCGACGTGATCGCCGAAATCGATGCCCCGGACCTCGATCAGCAGCTGCTCCAGGCGCGCGCCGATCTGACCAATCAGCAAGCGAGCGCGAAGCTGTCGGAAGTCACGCTGGCCCGTCGCAAGACGCTGATCGCGTCGAACTTCGTTTCCATGCAGGAAATCGACGAGCGTACCGCCGACCTCTCCAACAAGAATGCCGCCGTCAACTCGAGCCAGGCCAACGTGGAACGGCTCGAGGCGCTCGCCGGTTACAAGAAGATCACCGTGCCGTTCGACGGCATCGTGACCGCGCGCAATACCGACGTTGGCGCGCTGATCAATGCCGGCGGCGGCAGCGGCCCGCCGATGTTCATCATCTCGGACATCAAGAAACTGCGCGTCTATGTCAACGTGCCGCAGAACTACGTGCCTTCGGTCAAGATCGGCGCCAAGGCCAAGATCGCAGTGCCGGAATATCTGACCCGGGCGTTTGAAGCGACCGTCGAAGCTTCGGCCCAGTCGGTCGACGTCAATTCTGGCACGACGCAGATGCAGCTTGGCCTCGATAACAGCGCGGGCGAATTGATGCCGGGCGGCTTTGCCAATGTGAAGCTGGTGCTTCAGCGCGAGGGCGTGCCACTGCATATTCCCGCCAGCGCCCTCATCTTCGACCAGAAGGGCCTGCGGGTGGCGACCGTCACGCCCGACAACAAGATCCTGTTCAAGCCGGTGACGATCGCACGCGACCTCGGCCGTGATATCGAACTTGCCGGTGGTGTGACGGTGGAAGACCGCGTCATCAGCACGCCGCCCGATGGCATCGTCGATGGTGATCCGGTGCGCGTCGTCAGCACCAAGGGCCGTCCGGCGACGGCGACAGCCAAGCAGGGCGAGAA
This sequence comes from Bradyrhizobium erythrophlei, assembly GCF_900142985.1. Taxonomy (NCBI): domain Bacteria; kingdom Pseudomonadati; phylum Pseudomonadota; class Alphaproteobacteria; order Hyphomicrobiales; family Nitrobacteraceae; genus Bradyrhizobium; species Bradyrhizobium erythrophlei. The sequence continues at coordinate 441,950 of NZ_LT670849.1, read as the reverse complement.
GGGGTAGAAGCGGCCCTGACGGACCTTGCCGTGCCCCGGATGCTGCGCAGCGTGCAACGATGCGCTGCTGAGCCGGGGCCTATTTCAGGGACACCACGCGATCATGGGTCCCGGCGCTGCGGAGCAGCGCTTCGCGCCGCACCGCGTCCGGGACACGAGGTTATCCCACCCGCCATTCCAGCACGCCATCGTCGGCGCGAGAAATCGCGCCGGACGAGCCGATCGGACTGCGGTCGATATTCAGTAGATGCGCCAGCGTCTGGCGGTCGTGGGCAGGCACCCGCGCCAATGTGCGCGAATTATCCTCCGTCCGCAGCATCACCACGCCATGCTCGATCTCGTTGTCGCGGCCGTAGATCGCGGTGAAGCTTTCGACGGTCGCCTGGCCGCCGGCCTCCGTCACAAATGGCGGCACCGGCCCGCGATGGCGATCAGCCTCGTGCTGAACGCTGGTGTCCTGCGCCAGCGGCTCTGACGGCGCGTCCCGTGACAAGATCAGTGCGTGGTGCTTGGTGACAAAGCCACCCTGGCCGTAGAGCAGGCCGAGTTTAACGCCGCCGCGCAGCTTTCGCACCATGGCGCAAGCCGCGTGGGTCATATAGGTGTTGAGCGGTGCGCCGAAGAACGTCAGCCCGCCGGTGACGGTCGGCATGACGTCCGCGCCCAACCCGAGCGTGCGGCGCGCCATCTTCGGGACGCAGGGAAAGCAGCTATAAAGTTCGATCGCGCCAAAGGCCTCGGCGCGGCCGCCGGCGAGATCGAGAGTTGCCGTCAGCACCGCGTTCTGGGCATGGCTTTCAACGAACTGGTCGCGCTCGAGGTAGTCGCGCGGCTCTTGCGCCGATGCGCCACCGACGAGGTAGACCAGTCTGTGCTCGGCGATGCCGGCCGCACGCGCTTTGGCGAGATTCGTCAGCAAGAGCGCGCCACCCATATTGACGGTCGGATTGGCGACCATGAGCTTGGTATAGGGCCACGCGATCAGCCGATTGTCGGCCGAAGGCGTCGTGATCTCTTCCGGCGTGAAGCGCCGTTTCAGCCAGGCATTCGGATTTTCGCCAGCCGCTTGCGAATAGGCCGACCACAACGCGCCGGATTCGGCCATCGCCTCGCGCGGTGTCTTGCCCCAATGCGCTGCGGCGGCCGCTTCGTAAAATGGATAGACGCTGACGGGGCGGAACACGCCAAGCTTGACGGCGAGCGGCTTCTGGAATGCCGCACCGCGCTTGGGCTCCTCGACATCGTGAGCGAACGGCGTCCAGGGCAGCGTGACGCCGGCCCGCTCGGCCCTTGTCGCCGTGCTCTGCGCTTCGGCGCCGCAGACCGCCGCCACGCTGCATTCGCCGCGCGCGATGCGCTGGGCCGCTTCATGCAGGTGGCGGATCGGACTTTCACCGCCGACCGGCCCATAATAGACGTGCTTCGGCCGGATACCGAGCCGCGATGAAAGCAGCTGTTCCGGCTCGCGATAGCGCCAGCTGAGAAAATTGACGACGTCGAGCGAGTCGATCTCGCCGAGCCATTTCACGCCGCTGTCAGCTTCGGCCCGCTTGAGCGCCTCAACCAGCAGAACGAGCGGCTCGAGGCCATCCGTGATCTCGCTCGGCCGGTCGGTGATTTCACCGATGCCGACGATGACGGGAGTTCGGTCCGCGGGCGGGTGCGACGGGCTCATTTTGCGTGTCCTCCCGAGCAGCATGTATCACGCCGCCGGCCGGCAAAGAAGAATGCGTGTCCCGCGACGTAGAATATCGCGCAGTCATTTTCCTGCTTGCGATTTTGCCTCGCCGGGAGAATGCTTGCGCTCAATGAATAAGACTTGAGGGAGCGCCTTGATGTCCACCGCGCCATCCGTTCCGAACCAAGGCCGGGAAGAGGCCTTCGACGTCGTGGTGGTCGGCGCCGGTTTTGCCGGACTCTATATGCTCTACCGGCTGCGCGGACTGGGGTTCTCGGCGCACGTCTACGAGCAGGGCGCCGGCGTCGGCGGCACCTGGTACTGGAACCGGTATCCCGGCGCGCGCTGCGACGTCGAAAGCATGCAATACTCCTATTCGTTCTCGGAAGAATTGCAGCAGGAATGGAACTGGAGCGAGCGTTACGCGTCGCAGCCGGAAATCCTGGAATACGCCAACCATGTCGCCGATCGCTTCAACCTGCGCGCCGACATCTCGTTCAACACACGCGTCGAGCGCGCCGAATTCAATGAGGTGAGCGGCACGTGGAGCCTCACGGTTTCCAATCACCGTCCGGTGCGCGCAAGATTTGTCGTGCTGGCGACGGGGTGTCTGTCCAACGCCAGAATTCCGGACATCAAGGGTTTGTCCGAATTCACCGGCAAGGTCTATCACACCGGCCAATGGCCGCATGAGAGCATCGATTTCGCGGGCCAGCGTGTCGGCGTTGTCGGCACCGGTTCTTCTGCGATCCAGTCGGTGCCGTTGATTTCTCAACAGGCGAGCCACCTTTTTGTCTTCCAGCGCACGCCGAATTTCTCGATTCCCGCCCGCAATGTGCCGCTGACCGAACAAGCGCGCGATGCGTTCCGCGAGAATTATCCCGAGATCAGGCGCTTTGCGCGGGAGGAAACGCGCAACGGCATCTATACCGAACTTCCCGATCGCGGTGCGTTCGATGACGGCGAAAATGCAAGGCGGGCTCGATACGAGGATCGCTGGGCCAGGGGCGGATTGCCGTTTCTGGTTGCGTACAACAATCTCGTGATCGACAAGGCCGCCAACGACACCGCCGCCGAATTCGTTCGCGGCAAGATCGCGGAGACCGTTAGGGATCGCGAGACGGCGAAGTTGTTGCAGCCTGAAAATTATCCGTTCGGTTCCAAGCGCCTTTGCGTCGACACCGACTATTACGCAACCTTCAACCGGCCCAATGTGACGTTGGTCGATATCAGCGCCGGCGGCATCGAGGAAATCCTGCCCGGCGCGGTCCGTGCGGGTGGGCGGGACTATGAGGTCGATGCGCTGGTGCTGGCGACCGGATTCGACGCGATGACCGGCTCGGTGGCAAAGATCGACATTCGCGGCCGCGGCGGCATGACGCTGAATCGAAAATGGGCCGAAGGTCCGAAAACCTATCTCGGCCTGATGAGCGGAGGTTTCCCCAATCTCTTCATCATCACTGGCCCCGGCAGCCCGTCGGTGCTTAGCAACATGATTGTCTCGATCGAGCAGCATGTCGACTGGATTGCCGATTGCCTCGCGTCCATGCGCGAACGAGGCCATGCGATCATCGAAGCCGCGGCCGAGGCGGAAGACAAATGGGTCGCCCATGTCAACGAAGTCGCGCAGATGACGCTCTATCCGCAGGCGAACTCCTGGTACATGGGCGCCAACATTCCCGGCAAGCCGCGCATCTTCATGCCCTATATCGGGGGCGTCGGCGCCTATCGCCGCATCTGCGACGAGGTCGCGGCCAAGGGTTATCGCGGTTTTGCGATGACGTCGGCGGAGACAGCGGGGATCGCGGCGGTCTAGTGCCGCCTATTTGAAGTTCCTGCACCACAAGCGGCGAATTCGATCCAGGAACTTCAAATAGCAAAGCGGCACTAGAATCATAGATTGCTAGTGCCCATAACTTTCCGAAGTTCGTGAAAGGTGCGTGCTGAGGTGTAACACGAACTTCGGAAAGTGGGCACTAGAGCCGTCACTCCACCTGGATGCCGGTCTCCTCGATCACACGCTTCCATTCGCGGGCCTGTTCGTCGAGCGCGGCCGCGAACGTTTCCGGCGTTCCGGCCCGGACATCGACCCCGATGCCGTCAAGGCTGGCGCGGACTTCCGCCGACCGAAGCGCCTCATTCACCGCGCTGTTGAGCCGCATGACGATCGCCCGTGGGGTTCCGGCAGGCGCAAGCAGGCCGAACAGAACCTCTTCCGGAAAACCGAGGATGCCGACCTCGCGCATCGTCGGGGTTTGCGGCAATTCCGGCCACCGCTCCTTGCTGGTCACGGCAAGCGCCTTCAGTTTTCCGTCCTTGAACTGTGGCAGCAGATTGGACTTGTTGTTGACGACCATTTCGATGTGACCGCCCAGCGCATCCGTTACCGCGGGCGCACCGCCCTTGTAGGGCACGAACAGGATGTCGGTGCCGGTCTTCAGCTTGAAATACTCGCCGGCAAACTGCGTGTAGATGCCGGGCGAGGCGCCGTATTTCAGTTTTCCCGGATGATCCTTCGCGTAAACGATGAATTCCTTGAAGTTATCGGCGGGCACGCGCGGCGAGAGCGCGATGGCAAGCGAATCGATGCAGACCACTGCGATCGGCGCAAAGGACTTGACCGGGTCGAAGCCGAGATCGGTGAAGATCGCACCGATCGCATTGACGTTGGTGCCGCCGAGCAACAAGGTGTAGCCGTCGGGCGTGGCGGCCGCGACCACCTTGGCACCGATCCGGCCTCCCGCGCCCGGATGGTTTTCAACCACGACGCCCTTGCCGAACCTGGTCGCCAGCGATTGCGCGATCAGCCTCGCCGCCACATCGGTGGGCCCGCCGGCAGGGAAGGGCACGACGATCTTGATGGTTCGCTCGGGATAATCGCCGGCGCTTGCGTGCAAGGGAAGGCCGATCGCGAGCAGCGCGAGCAAGCCAAGCGTGCGCGCATACCATCGTGGTCCCTGACCTTGCATTCCGCTTTTCTCAGCTTCCCTGTTGCTCAATTCACCTGTCGCTCTTTTCCTGCCCAATAAGGATCGCGCAGAAGGCGGCGCAGAATCTTGCCGGAAGCATTACGAGGCAAGGCGTCGATGAAATCCACTGACTTCGGCGTCTTGAATGCCGCGATACGCGTGCGCGTGAAGCCAATAATATCTGCTGCGGTCGTCTGCCTGCCCGGTCTTAACACCACGACCGCTCTCACCGTCTCGCCCCAGGTATCGTCCGGTATGCCGATGACGGCGGCTTCGGCGACATCGGGGTGGTCGCAGACGGTGCTCTCGACTTCGGCCGGGTAGATATTTTCGCCGCCGGAGATGATCATGTCCTTGATGCGGTCTTGTATGTAGAGATAGCCGTCCGTGTCGATGTAGCCGGCGTCTCCGGTGCGCAGCCAGCCGTCACGGTCGATGGTCTTGGCCGTCGCTTCCGGTGAATTCCAGTAACCCACCATGTTGGAGCCGGACCTGGTTGCGATCTCGCCGACCTGACCGCGTGGCAAGTGCTTGCCGTCGACGTCGAGGATTGCAAGCTCGACGCCCGGAAGCGCCTTGCCGGCGGAACGCATCCGCTCCAATCCCTCGACATGATCTTCGGGCGCAAGCGCGACAATGCTGCCTGTGGTCTCAGTCATGCCGTAGACCTGTACAAAGCCACAGCCGAACACCTCGATACATTCCTTGAGCAAAGCCGCGGGAATCGGGGAAGCACCGTACAGAATGTACTTCAGGCGCGAGAAATCGATGGTGCGCGCGCGGGGCTGCCGAACCATAAACTGCATCGCGGCCGGGACCAGGAACAGCTTGGTGATTTGGTCGTGTTCGATGAAATCGAGCACGCGGGTAGGATCGAACTCCCGGGCGATCACACCCTTGGCGCCGTGATAAAGGCCAAGCAGTCCCCAGCCGGAGCCGCCGATATGGAAGATCGGCATGGCTACCAGCGAGACGTCGTCCGCGGTCCATCGATTCCAGTCGGCGTCTTCGCCGTCGCCGTTCTCGAGCAGATTGAGGAGGTTGGCGTGCGACAGCATGGCGCCCTTCGGCTTTCCGGTCGTGCCCGAAGTATAGAGCTGGATCGCAACGTCGTTTCGGCCGATTTCGATCTCCGGATCGTCAGGACTTTGTGCATCCCGCCAGGCCGGATAGTCCTGCCATTCGCCCGCGCCACCTTCGGTCGCAATCGCCACGCGCAACTCCGGCAGCAGCGTGCGAATGCCGCGAACCTGCTCCACGCATTCAGGGCCGACGAAGAGAACGGGCGCTTTGCAATCTGCCACGATGAAGGCGATCTCGGGCGCAGCCAGCCGCCAATTGACCGGGGTCATCACCACATTGGCTTTCATGGCGCCCAGCAAAAGTTCGAAATAGGCGTCGCTGTTCTTGCCGAGATAGGCGATCCGCTCGTGCGGGCGAAGGCCAAGTGCGATCAACCCGTTGGCGACGCGGTTGGTCAGAATATCGAATTCCGCGAAACTGGTCCGGCGTCCATCGAATTCGAAGGCTGCTGCGCTAGCTCGCGACTTCGCAAGCCTATGCACCATGTCGGCAAGGTTTGTCGGCTGCTCCGAAGCGGCCATGTCTTCCTCCCGGCCCATCATTTTGTGCAGGAGTTTGGCGGCATCTGTCGCCAAAGACAATAGCGCCTCGCCACGGCCTTTCGCCGCGATAATTTCATTGCCTTGCCGCGCGGTCTTTTTCGTTCTGCGCCTTGATTGCTTCTTTGGCCTGGTTCCAGTCGGCGTCGGACCATTCGCGCAACTGATAGAAGTTGCCGCCCATGGCGAGGGCCTGGCCGCCGTCCATGGCGATGGTCTCGCCGTTGATCCAGTCGCAGCCGCCCGAAATCAGGAACACGGCGAGATTTTGCAGTTCCTCCATGGTCCCGACGCGGCCCATCGGATTCATCGCCTTGGTGCGGGCGCCTGCTTCGTCGCCCGGCTTGATTCGCTTGCTCATGCCTTCGGTCGGAATTTCACCCGGCGCAATCGTGTTCAGCCGGATGCCATAGCGGCCCCATTCGGCCGCCAGCGACATCGTCATGGCATGCACTGCCGACTTGCTCATGGCTGAGGGCACCACATAGGGGCTGCCGTTGCGGACCCAGGTGACGGTGATCGACACCACATTGCCGGGCAGCTTGCTGGCAATCCAGCGCCGGCCGACGGCATGGGTGACATAGAACGTGCCGTGCATGACGATATTGGCGACCGCATCGAAACCGCGCGGCGAGAGCTCTTCGGTGCGGGCGATGAAATTGCCGGCCGCGTTATTGATGAGGTCGGTCAGCGGCGCGTCCTTGAAGATCGCGTCGACCATTTCGTCGACGGCAGCCGCGTTGCGGATATCGACGCCGTGGCTGGTGACGCGGCCGCCATGGAGGTCCATCAATTCGGTCGCGGTCTCGTCGCAGACGCTCTTGCGGCGTCCGCAGATATGGACCTCGGCGCCGAGCTGAAGGAAGCGGGCGGCCATCGCCTTGCCGAGCCCGGTGCCGCCGCCCGTGACCAGGATTCGGCGATCCGCGAGAAGTTTGTCGCTGAACATGACCGGATCCTCCCGCTTATGGTTACGTCGCTGTTAGCGGATAAGAACCGGGCCAAGCTTCCCTGTAAAGCTTTATCGGGCGGGGCCCAACGTGACACGAGCAGGCAGGTCGCCCGTTTCTTGGTCTTGCGCTGCGCCGCAAAAATTGCGACTCAAAGGGAGCCGGCAGCTTCTGGAGCATTGCAGCGATGTCTTCTCAGATCGTGCTTTCTGACACCGGGCTGGAATCCGGCCGCAACGAGGAAAGCGCCGCCCTCGAGGAAGACGTCCGGCTGCGAAACGATATCCGCCTGCTCGGGCGCATTCTGGGCGACACCGTCCGCGACCAGGAAGGCGCCGATGTCTTCGACCTGGTCGAGCGTATCCGCCAGACCTCGATCCAGTTCCATCGTGGCGACGACAAGGCGGCGAGGGGCGAGCTCGAGCGCATCCTCGACAGTATGTCGATCAGCCAGACGCTGCGTATCGTTCGCGCCTTCAGCTATTTCTCGCACCTCGCCAACATCGCCGAAGACCAGAACAATATTCGCCGGATGCGGCAAAGCTCCAAGGCGGCCGAAACGCCGCGGCCAGGAACGCTGGCGAGGACGCTGCTGCATGCGCGCACGGCCGGTATCAGCACGGCGAATTTGCGCAAGTTCTTTGATTCCGCGCTGGTCAGTCCGGTGCTGACCGCGCATCCGACCGAGGTCCGCCGCAAAAGCACCATTGACCGCGAAATGGAGATCGCGGCCGTTCTCGATCAACGCGAGCGGGTGCAGTTCACCCCGGAAGAGATCGCTGCCAGCGACGAGCAGTTGCGGCGCGCGGTGCTGACGTTGTGGCAGACCAACCTTCTGCGTCGGACCCGCTTGACCGTGCTCGACGAGGTCGCCAACGGCCTGTCTTTTTACGACTACACCTTCCTGCACGAGGTTCCACGGCTGCATTGCCGGCTTGAGGATCGGCTGAACGAGGGTGGTGCCCAGGGCGAACTCGCCTCTTTCCTGAAGATGGGAAGCTGGATCGGCGGCGACCGCGACGGCAATCCTTTCGTCACCGCTGAAGTCATGCGCGGCACGCTGAAGATGCAGGCGAGCCGGGTGATCCGCTTCTATCTCGACGAATTGCACGTGCTCGGTTCCGAGCTGTCGCTCGCGGCACACCTGGCCGACGTCTCCAAAGACCTGCGGGCGCTCGCCGAAAAATCGCCCGACAAGTCGCCGCATCGAAGCGGTGAGCCTTATCGTCTGGCGGTCTCGGGCATCTTTGCGAGGCTGACCGCAACCGCCGCGCGGCTGGAGGTCGAGACCACGCGCCCCGCGGTCGGTGAGGCCGCGCCCTATGCCAGCGTCGGCGAATTCAAGGCCGATCTGGAAATTCTTTCTCGCTCTCTTCTCGGAAACAATTCGCGGGTGATTGCGCGCGGACGGTTGCGTCACTTGCGCCGCGCCGTGGACTGTTTTGGTTTCCATCTCGCGCGCCTCGATATCCGGCAGAATTCGGCCGTGCATGAGCGCACGGTCGCCGAACTGATCGATGCCGCGATGCCCGGAAAGTCCTATCTTGCGATGAACGAGGAGGCGCGTATCGCGCTTCTCGCCAACGAGCTCCACAATACCCGCCCGCTGACCTCGGCCTTCGTCAAATACAGTGAGGAAACCATCGGCGAACTCGCCGTGTTCCGCGCCGCCGCCGAAGCCCATGCCAGGTATGGGGAGGAAGCGATCCCCCAATGCATCATCTCGATGTGCAAGGGCATCTCCGACATGCTCGAGGTCGCAGTGTTGCTGAAGGAGGTCGGCTTGGTCGATCCCTCCGGCCGCAGCGCGATCAATATCGTGCCGCTGTTTGAGACCATCGAGGACTTGCAGGCCTCCAGCCACATCATGGACCGCATTCTGTCGATGCACGATTACCGCAAGTTGGTCGACAGCCACGGCTCGGTGCAGGAAGTCATGCTCGGCTATTCCGACAGCAACAAGGATGGCGGGTATGTCACCTCGGGCTGGGAGCTCTACAAGGCCGAGATTGGTCTCGTGGAGGTGTTTGAGCGGCATCACGTGCGGCTCCGTCTGTTCCACGGCCGTGGCGGATCGGTCGGACGCGGCGGCGGCCCGAGCTATGACGCGATCATCGCGCAGCCGGGCGGCGCCGTGAACGGCCAGATCCGGATCACGGAGCAGGGCGAGATCAACTTCAACAAATACGCCAATGCCGATGTCGGCCGCGACAATCTCGAAGTTCTCGCCGCCGCGACGCTGGAAGCGAGCCTGCTGCACCCAAGGCAAAGCGCGCCGCGCCCGGAATATCTGAAGGCGATGGACCAGTTGTCGGATTACGCCTTCAAGGCCTATCGCGGGCTCGTTTATGAGACCGACGGATTTACCGACTATTTCTGGGCGTCAACGGTCATCACCGAAATCGCCACGCTGAACATCGGCAGCCGTCCGGCTTCGCGCAAGAAAACCCGAGCGATCGAGGATTTGCGCGCCATCCCCTGGGTATTCAGCTGGGCGCAATGCCGCCTGATGCTGCCGGGATGGTATGGATTTGGCAGCGCGGTCGAGGCGTGGCTGAAGGAAAATCCGGACAGCGGCATGGCGTTCCTGAAAGAACTTTATCAGGAGTGGCCTTTCTTCCGCACGCTGCTCTCGAACATGGACATGGTGCTGGCCAAAAGCTCAATCGCGATCGCCTCGCGCTATGCTGAGCTCGTGCCGGATGTGGCTCTGAGAGATAGAATATTCGAGCGAATTCGCCGGGAATGGCAAGGCTCGATCGACAGGCTGCTCGAGATCACCGGGCAGACCCGGTTGCTGGAAAGCAATCCGTCGCTCGAACGTTCGATCCGCCACCGCTTTCCCTACATGGATCCGTTGAACCACGTGCAGGTCGAGCTTCTGAAGGAGCACCGCGCGCAGAACCCCGACGAGCAGGTGCTACGCGGCGTCCAGATCACGATCAACGGCATTTCCGCCGGCTTGAGGAACAGCGGCTAAAACTTCTTGGCACGTCCTCAGCAGTTGTGCGCGCCCTGCGTCTCCACGTAAACCGCGTAGAGCGACTGGCTCGCGGTCATGAACAGACGGTTTCGTTTCTTGCCGCCGAAGCAGAGATTGGCGCAGCATTCTGGCAGGCAGATTTGACCGATCCGCTGGCCGTCATCGGGCGCAAAAACCTGCACGCCGTCATATCCTTCGCCGACCCATCCGGCGCCGACCCAGATATTGCCTTCGGTGTCGACGCGCAGGCCATCGGGGAAGCCGGTTCTGCCGTTGAGCGCCATATCGATCAAGGGCCGCGGATTTGAGAGCTTGCCGCCATCGAGATCGTATTGCCAGACGACGTTCTTGGCCTGCGGGTAGTGCGTGATCCCGCTGTCGCAGATATAGACCTTCCTGTAATCGGGACTGAAGGCGATGCCGTTCGGCTTGAACGCGTCGTCCGCGACCTTGCCGATCTCGCCGGTCTGCGCATCGACGCGATAGACCGCTTCCTTCTGATAAGGCTGGATCGAACCGTCGGTGGTCCGTTGTCCCTCGTAAAGGACGATCGCGCCATAGCCGGGATCGGTGAACCAGATCGAACCGTCGCCCGGATGGACCACCACATCATTGGGTCCATTCAACGGTTTGCCATTGGCGCGCTCGGCCAGCACGGTGGTTGATCCGTTATGCTCGAAGCGAACCACGCGCGTTCGCTCGCAGGTTATTTGCCGGCCCTGAAAATCGAAGGTGTTGCCGTTGGCTTCGTTGGTCGGTTTGCGGAAATCGTCGGAGATATATCCGCCACCGTCTTCGAGATACCGCAGCTGCCGGTTGTTCGGAATGTCGCTCCAGACGAGATACTGGCCCTGCGCGTTCCAGGCCGGTCCTTCGGCCCACAGGCAACCGGTATAGAGCCGTTTGATGGCGGTGTTGCCAACCTTGGCCTTGAAACGCATGGGATCGATGACGACGATATCCGGATCGGGATAACGCTGCGGCGGGGCGTTGGGCCCGAAGTCGCGTGCAGCGCGCGTATCGCTGCGGCGGCCCATACCGGCGGTACCCTCGTCGTTTGCCATTTTTCCTCCGGACTTTTCTTGATGCGATCCCTACAAAGCATTTCGGGACGCGGCGAGGCGTCCCGAACACGCAACCTAACGCCAAGCGCAGATATCAGCAATTATGCGCGCCTTGCGTTTCGACATAGACCGCATACAGCGACTGGCTGGCGGCCATGAACAGGCGGTTTCGCTTCTTGCCGCCGAAGCAGAGATTGGCGCAGGTCTCGGGCAGGCGGATCTGGCCGATCCGCTGGCCATCCGGCGCAAAGATCTGGACGCCGTCATAGCCGTCGCCAACCCATCCGGCGCCGACCCAGATGTTGCCTTCGGTATCGACGCGCAAGCCATCCGGAAAACCGGATTTGCCATCCAGCGTCATGTCGATCAGGGTGCGCGGGTTCGAAAGCTTGTCGCCATTCAGGTCGTATTGCCAGACGATGTTCTTGGCCTCCGGATAGTGCGTGATGCCGGTGTCGCAGACATAAACTTTCTTGTAGTCGTGGCTGAACGCGATGCCGTTCGGCTTGAACGGCTCGTCGGCGACTTTGGTCAACTGGCCGGTCTTCGCATCGAGCCGGTAGACCGCTTCTTTCTGATAAGGCTGCACCGTGCCGGTATTGCTCTTCTGGCCTTCGTAGATGCTGATGGCCCCGTAGCCGGGATCGGTGAACCAGACCGAACCGTCGTTCGGATGCACGACCATATCGTTCGGCCCGTTGAGCGGCTTGCCGTTGGCCTGCTCGGCGAGCACGGTGAGCGAACCATTGTGTTCGTAGCGCACCAGCCGTGTCCGCTCGGCGGTGATTTGCCGGCCCTCGAAATCGAAGGTGTTGCCGTTGGCTTCGTTGGAGGGCTTGTGGAATTGCTCGGAGATATGCCCGTCATCGTCGAGATAGCGAAGCTGGCGGTTGTTCGGAATGTCGCTCCACAGGAGATATTGGCCTTGCGCGTTCCAGGCGGGTCCCTCGGCCCACAGGCAGCCGGTATACAGGCGCTTGATCGAGGTATTGCCGACCTTGGCCTTGAAGCGCTTGGGATCGATGACAACGATATCGGGATCGGGATAGCGCTGAGGTTCCGCGCCACGGCCGAAGTCGCGAGCAGAAGCGCCGGTCGTTACCACCGACATCGCCGCGATGGCAGCAGCGCCGCGCAGGAGGTGACGGCGATCGACGCCGTCGGGTTGCAGGGCGTCTTGAGACGGTATTTTGTTTGTCATGTTTTTCCTCCCGAGTTTTTTTGTTTGGGCGGCAAGCCTCCCCTGGAAATCCGGCGTAATGCGGGCAGAACAACCGCAGGTCGAGGAGGTCAGGCGATGACCGCTTTGAGTTCGCCTCCGATGCAAGATGTCGCGGGCCGCTAAGCGGCTTATTCCTAATATCTATTGCGGAGGTGAGGGCGCTTGTATCCCGGCAACCCGCCGGGCTATGGTCCGCCGGAACATAAAGAAAAAAGCCGGGAGGACGTTATGTTGAGGGTGATGGGTGCGGCGCTTGCCGGGTTGGTTTTTGCCGCCCAGGCCTATGCCGCGGATGCGCCGACGGAAATCAAGATCGGTACCCTCTATGCATCTTCCGGGCGTTTTGCCTCGATTTCGATGCCGGTTTTCAGCTCACTCAAACTGTGGGTCGATCTGAAGAATGCCGATGGCGGGGTCTATGTAAAAGCCTTCGACAAGAAGCTGCCGGTCAAGCTCGTCGCCTATGACGACCAGAGCAACACGGCGACGGCTTCCACGCTCTATAATCAGCTCATCACCCAGGACAAAGTCGATCTGTTGGCGGCTGACTCAGGCTCGGTCTTGACCGCGCCGGCGGTTGCGATCGCGCGCGACCGCAAGGTGTTCCTGTTCGACCAGACCGGCACCGGCGCCAGCTTCTTTTCCAAGGACAATCCTTATATCGCGCTGATGGCGGATCCGGTCTCGACCATCTGGCCGAAGCCGGTTGCCGACTTCGTCACCCATGACGGGCCGGCGCTTGGCATCAAGAAGATCGCGATTCTCTATTCGACCAACGAATTCACCGGCACCCAGGCCAATGCCTTCCGCAAGTTCGTCAAGGATTCCGGCGCTCCGATCGAAATCGTCTACGACCAGGGCGTCCCGACCGAGACGACGAACTACACCGTCATCATCAACAACATCGTCAACACGCAGCCGGATGCGGTGATTCATTTCGGCTACGCCCCGAACGACATCGCCTTCCTGCGAAACGTCGCCGACGTCGGCGTCAAGTTCAAAATGACGTTTGCCATCTACGCGGGCCTCGAGAAGGAGCTTCTCGAGAAGAACGTTGGCGCCAAGGGACTCGAACACGTGTTCACCTACGTGCCGCCGTCGGATCTGGAATATCCGGTCAACTTCGGCATGAGCCTCGGTGAATACCGGGCTGCCTGGGACAAGAAGTATACCGACGGCAAGCTTGAATTCGGCCTCAATGCGATCGCCGGTTACACGACCGGGCTCGTCATCGAGAAAGCGCTCTCGGTCGCGACCAGCCTCGATCAACTCGAGATTCGCCGCGCCGTGTTCAGCCTGTCCGGAAACCTCAAGACGCTGTGCGGACCTTTCGAGCTCGACGAGACGGGCGGCCAGATCGGCGAGTTGACGCCGCTCGGGCAGCTCGAATTCGACGATCATGGGCACGTCAAATTCGTTTCGGTCTATCCGCACGAGGTCGCCAACGGCAAGCCGGTCTATCCGCGCCCATGAGCTTGCTCTGTTTTGAACAGCTAGCGCCCACCTTCCGAAGTTCGAGCTCCATTGCAGCACCCACCGTCACGAACTTCGGAAAGTCATGGGCACTAGCAAACTTATTGAATCTAGTACCGCTTCATCGATCTGAAGTCCCTGATTGGACTCGCCGCTTGTGGTGCAGGGACTTCAGATCGGCGGTACTAAGAGGAGTAACGCCTCGATGCTAGTCTATGCGCTGGTCGCAGGCGTTCTCTTCGGATTGTACTTCAGCCTGGTCGGTATTGGTCTCAACCTCGTGTTCGGCGTCATGCGCATCGTCAATCTCGCGCATGGCGACTGCCTGATGCTGGGCGCCTTCATCGCCGTCGGCGTCGTCGGCCTGTTCGGGGTTGATCCGTTGTTTGCGGTACCGCTCGCTTTCGTGATCTTCCTGATCGCGGGCCTGCTTCTTTATTGGGTATTGGTGCCACGGCTTCAGGGTTCGACCAATCCGGAAATGCTGTCGATCATCCTGTTCTTCGGCCTGTCGCAGGTTATCGAAGCGATCACCACGATCTTCCTCGGCACCAGCGAGCGTTCGATTCCAAGCCGTGCGCTCGGCACGGTGTTTTCCTCGATCAAGGTCAAATGGTTCGGCGGCACGGAAGGTAGCGGGCCGGTGCAGATTTTGGGGCAGGGGTTTCCGACGCCCTGGGTGATCGCCGCCATCACCAGTCTAGTCGCGATCGGTTTCGTCTACATCTATCTCTATCAAACTAGGCTCGGCACGCTGACACGCGCGGTGATGTCGCGACGCGACGAGGCGTTTTCAACCGGGATCGATGTCGATCGCGTCTCGGCTGCGGCCTTCGGCATCGGGCTGGGGCTCGCCGCGGTCGCCGGCATCTTCGCGCCCTTCATGTTCGGCTCGGTGACGCCGGCCTTTGGCGGTGACGCCACCGTCACGTCGTTTACCATCGTGGTGCTGGGTTCGCTCGGCAATCCCCTGGGTACCGCGCTTGGCGGCGTCGTCTACGGCATCTGCTACATGGTGGTGCAGACTTACTTGAGCTCCTGGGCTGATCTGCTGCCCTATGTCTTGCTGATCTGTATCTTGCTGTTGCGCCCGAGCGGCCTGCTCGGAAGGCGGGTGCGCGTTGCCTAGCTCTCTTAAGCATACTTTGTTTGTCGCGTTGCCGCTGTTGGTCGTCTTCGCGGTGTTGCCCGGCGTCTATCAAAACCATCTGCTGCTGTTCAACTTCGTGATCTTCCTGATCCTCGCCCAGGGCGTGAACATCATCTACGGCTTCACCGGCTATCTGCCGTTCGGCTATGTCGGCTTCTTCGGCGCCGGCGCCTACGGCTTTGCGGTGCTGGTGATGCATTTCCAGGCCCCGGCCGTGCTGGCGGTGCTGGTCGGAGGCCTTGTCGGCGTCGCGCTCGGACTGCTGCTCACGCCATTGCTGAGGCTTTCGGGCGCTTATTTCGCGATCGCCAATCTTGCCGCGTCGCTCGCGGTCCTTCATTTCATCGCCAACCCGGCGCTCGAGCCGATCACCCGCGGACCGTACGGCGTTTCGCTCACCGGCACGTTCAACCCCACTTATGCCTATGCGGCGGCGCTGGTCGTGCTGGCGCTGACATTGGGCGCGGTCGTATTCCTGAAAAACTCGCGCTTCGGCCTCGCCTTGCAGGCGGTGCGGGAAGATTCCGTCAGTGCCGCGATGGCTGGCGTCAATGTCGTGCGCATGCGCATCATCGCCTGGCTGACATCGGCGCTGGTCGCCGGTCTCGCCGGCGGCGTCTATGCCTGGTACGTCTCGGTGTTCTATCCCGACAACGTCTTCAGCGGCGAGTTCAGCATTTTCGCGATCGTGTTCGCGCTGTTCGGCGGCGTTGCCTCGATCTCGGGCCCGATCGTCGGCGTGATCATCCTTTACGGCATCTACAATCTGATCGGCTTCACCACGCCGCAATATTTTCAGCTGATCTATGGCCTCCTGATCATGGGGCTCGTGCTGTTCCTGCCGGCAGGGCTGGTGTCGCTCGCAACGCGAAGGGGCTGGCATGTCCCCTGAGAACGCACCTCTTCTCAACGTCTCAAAACTCGAGAAACGCTTCGGCGGCTTCTACGCATTGGACGGCTTGAGCTTCCACGTCTCCTCCGGTGAGATCCTGGGACTGGTCGGTCCCAATGGCTCCGGCAAGACCACCGCGATCAACGTGATCTCCGGCCTTTATGCTCCCGACGGTGGCGAGATTGTGCTGGAAGGCGGATCGATCGGCGGCGTCGCCTCGCACAAGCTCGTTCATCGCGGCATCAATCGCACGTTCCAGATTCCAAAGCCGTTTCTCTCGCTGACGGTGCGGCAGAATGTCGAAGTCGCTTTGGCCTATGGCGGGGCTACGGATGTGCCGGCCATGGCTGACCTGTTGGAGGAATACCGGCTCGCCGAGCTCGCGGACCGTCCGGCGGCAGATCTCAACAGCTCGCAGCAGAAGATGCTCGATCTCGTACGCGCGCTTGCCACGCGGCCGCGGCTGTTGCTGCTCGACGAACTCGCGGCCGGCCTCAATCCGGCGGAACTCGACTGGGTCACCGAGCGCATCAAGGCCTTGGCCAAAAGCGGGATGGCGATCATCGTTGTCGAGCATCTCATGGGATTCATCGAGCACATCACCGACCGCGTCATTGTCATGAATGCCGGCAAGGAGATTTTCGAGGGCAAGCTTGCGGTCGCGGTCAAGGTTCCGCAGGTGATCGAGGTGTTCCTGGGAGGCGAGCATGCCGCCTGAGACTGCGCCCCTGCTGACGGCGCAGGGCGTCGACGCCGGCTACGGCACCATGCAGGTGCTATGGGGCGTCGACCTCGAGGTTCGAGCCGGCGAGACCGTGCTGCTGCTCGGCACCAACGGCGCCGGCAAGACCACTTTCCTGAAATCGCTGGTCGGGCTGATCGAGGCGCGGCACGGCCACATCCGATTGGGCGGGGCGGACGTGACACGGATGCGTTCCAGTGAACGGATGCGGCTCGGCATGACCTACATGTCGGAACTCGCCGTTTTTCCTGATTTGTCGATCGAGGAAAACATCCGCATCGGCGCGCAGGCGATCGGGCACCCCAGCCCCAACATTGACGAGCTCTATGAGACCTTTCCGGTGCTGCGCGACAAGCGGCGGAACCCGGCGTCGAGCCTTTCCGGCGGTCAGCGGAAAATGCTCGGGATCGCCAAGGCCTTGGCGGCCGAACCTCGCTTGTTGGTAATGGACGAGCCATCGGCCGGATTGTCGCCATTATTCGTCAAGGAAGTCATCCGGATCCTGAGCGACCTGCGCGGCAGGGGATTGGCTTTGTTGATCGCAGAGCAGAATATCGGCTTCCTTGAGGTCGCGACCCGCGTGTTTGTGCTCGAAGGTGGCCGCATCCGGTTTTCCGGAACCGTGGCCGAGATGACCGACAATGAGGCGCTGCGGCGGGCGTATTTCGGACTGAAGTGATGCGAACCATCCGGATCGGGTCAGGCGCGGGTTACTCGGGCGATCGCATCGAGCCCGCGGTGGAACTCGCCGAAAAGGGCGACATTCAATACCTGGTGTTCGAATGCCTGGGCGAGCGCACGGTCGCCCTTGCCCAGCAGGCGCGAATGAAGAATCCGGAAAGCGGCTTCGATCCGTTGCTCGAGGAGCGGATGCGTGCAGTGCTGCCGGTCTGCGCCGCCAAGGGCATCAAGATCGTCACCAATATGGGCGCGGCCAATCCGCTCGCGGCCGCCCGCAAGACGGCGGCGATCGCAAAATCATTGGGTCTTTCCTTGAAAGTCGCGGCGGTCGTCGGTGACGACGTTCTCGACGCCTGCAAGCAGGGCGATCTGCCGATCATGGAGTTCGACGGCAGGATCAGTCAGTTCGGCAACCGCCTGATCTCGGCTAACGCCTATCTCGGCGCGGCTCCGATGGCCGAAGCGCTGAGCGGTGGCGCCGACGTCGTGATCACCGGCCGCGCCTCCGATCCCGCGCTTTTCCTTGCGCCACTGATCCACGCCTTCGGCTGGCCGATGGACGACTGGAACCTGCTTGGCAAGGGCATCGTCGCTGGCCACATGCTGGAATGCGCGGGCCAGGTCACCGGCGGCTATTTCGCCGATCCCACGTTCAAGGACGTCGAGGGCCTCGCGCGGCTTGGCTTTCCGATCGGCGAAGTCGGCGAGGACGGCAGTCTCATCATCACCAAGGTCGAGGGCTCCGGCGGCGCGGTCACCGCGCAGACCTGCAAGGAGCAACTGCTCTACGAGGTGCACGATCCCGTCAGATATATGCAGCCGGATGTGATTGCGGATTTCTCGCAAGTCGAGATCGAGGAGATCGGCAAGGACCGCGTGCGGATCAGCGGCGGACGGGGTCGCGAGCGCCCGCCGACGCTTAAAATCTCGGTCGGTTATGTCGACAGCTTCATCGGCGAAGGCCAGATGTCCTATGCCGGTCCCGGCGCGCTGGCGCGCGGCCGGCTCGCGCTCGATATCGTTCGCGAACGGCTGAAGCTCACGGGCGTCGTAACGAACGAATTGCGGTTCGACCTGATCGGCGTCGATTCCCTGCATGGTGCACAGGCTTCCTCGCGCGCCAATGAACCCTATGAGGTGCGCATTCGCGTCACCGGGCGCACCGACAACCTGCGTGAAGCCGTCCGGATCGGCAACGAGGTCGAAACGCTTTATACCAACGGCCCGGCCGGCGGGGGCGGGGCTGTCAAGTCAGCGCGCGACGTCGTGGCGGTCGCTTCCGTGCTGTTGCCGCGCGAGCTGGCGAAACCGCAAGTGCAGTTCGTCGGGAGTTGATGGCATGAAGCTCCGCGAGATCGCCCATTCCCGCACCGGCGACAAGGGCAATATCTCCAACATCTCCGTCATCGCCTACGATGCGAAGCACTATCCGCTGCTGCTCGCGCAGGTGACCCCCGACCGCGTGAAGGCGCATTTCGTCGGCGTGGTCGAAGGCGAGGTGGTCCGCTATGAGCTGCCCAAAATATTCGCGCTCAACTTCGTGATGGACAAGGCGCTGGGAGGCGGCGTAACGCGCTCGCTGGCGCTCGACGCGCATGGCAAATCGCTGAGCTCTGCCTTGCTCG
Organism: Bradyrhizobium erythrophlei; assembly: GCF_900142985.1. Lineage (NCBI taxonomy): Bacteria > Pseudomonadati > Pseudomonadota > Alphaproteobacteria > Hyphomicrobiales > Nitrobacteraceae > Bradyrhizobium > Bradyrhizobium erythrophlei. Next base: position 422,899 of record NZ_LT670849.1, on the reverse strand, counting down.
ATCTGGAGATCGATGCTCTACCCGATAGACCATAGCTGATCGACGAGAACCAATAATCATGCAGAAGACCCCGACACTGACCTCCCTGGCGGCCGATCTCGAAAGCGGGCGCACCAACGCGCGCAAGCTTGTCGACGAGTGTCTGGCCAAGATCGCCGACAAATCGGGTGAAGGAGGCCGTGCCTTTGTCCACGTCGATGTCGAGGCTTCGATCGAAGCAGCCAAGGCCATGGACCGGCTTCGCGAAGTCCGCGCCGCGCCGTCGCCGTTTGCCGGCATTCCAATCTCGATCAAGGATTTGTTCGACATCAAGGGCCAGGTCACGCGCGCCGGTTCGCGGGCGCTCGATGATTCACCGGCCGCCGAGGCCGACGCGCCGGTGGTGTCGCGCCTGCGGCGCGCTGGCTTCATCCTGATCGGCCGCACCAACATGACCGAGTTCGCCTATTCGGGCATCGGTATCAATCCGCATTACGGTACGCCGAAGAGCGTCTGGCAACGCGAGGTCGGACATGTGCCCGGCGGTTCATCGTCGGGCGCGGCGGTATCGGTCGCCGACGGCATGGCCCATGGCGCGCTCGGATCAGATACCGGGGGCTCGTGCCGGATTCCGGCCGCTTATAATGGCATCGTCGGCTTCAAACCGACGCAGCAGCGCGTTCCGCGCGACGGTGGCGTGCCGTTATCGTTTACGCTCGACAGCTTCGGACCGCTTGCGCGCACTGTCGAGTGCTGCGCGGTGCTCGATGCCGTGATCGCTGACGAGCCGGTGCGGCCGCTACAGCCGCGCGCCGTCAAGGGCATGCGGTTCGCGGTACCGACGACGGTGGCGCTCGACGATCTCGACGATCAGGTGGCGCGGGCTTTCGAGCGAACGCTCGAGAAACTGTCGAGGCTGGGTGCATCGATCGAACGAATCGAGGTGCCCGAATTTCTCGATGTCGCCGTCATGAACAGCAAGGGCGGCTTTGCCGCGGCTGAAAGCTACGCCTGGCACCGCTACCTGATCGAGAACCACGGCGATATCTACGATCCCCGCGTCTCCTCGCGCATCGTGCGCGGCGAAGCGATCACGGCTGCCGACTACATCGATATTCTCCAGGCGCGAACATCGATGATCGCGCGCGCGAATGCGCGGATATCCCCCTATGACGCTGTGGTGATGCCGACTTGCGCGATCACGCCGCCGCGCATCTCCGATCTCGCCGATGACCATGCGTTCACGAAGGCGAACCTGCTTTCCTTGCGCAATTGTACACTGATCAACATGATGGATGGCTGCGCCATTTCACTGCCGTGCCATCGCCATGGCGAAGCGCCGGTCGGCTTCATGCTGGCCGCGGCCGGCGGTTCGGACCGCCGTATCTTCGAACTCGCGGCCGGCGTGGAGGCTGCACTCCATGTTTGACCTGACCTTTACCATCGAAACCAGGGATGGCGGCACCACGCCGCTGACGCTTGCGATCGACCAGGCGGTGATCGCCGGCTGGACCGGGCGTGATCCGGTCGCGCGCGACAAGCACATCGCCGAGCTTGAGGCGATCGGCATCGCGCGGCCGGCAACGACACCGATCTATTACCGTTGCTCGGCGCGGCGGCTGACACAGGAAGACAGCATCGAGGTCTGCGGCGGAAATTCCAGCGGCGAGGTCGAGTTCGTTCTGGTCGGCTGGCAGGGCCGGACCTTCGTCGGCCTCGGCTCCGACCATACCGACCGCAAGGTTGAGGGCTACAGCGTCACGGTGTCGAAGCAGATGTGCGACAAGCCGATGGCCTCGACATTGTGGGAACTCGAAGACGTCATCGGTCATTGGGACCGCCTGATCCTGCGTTCCCATGCCTGGATCGCGGGCAAGCGGGAGCTCTATCAGGAGGGTACGCTGGAGGCGATGCTGCCGGTCTCGGAACTGCTCAAGCGCGGCTTTGCCGGCGGCAAGCTGCCGGACGGTTGCGCCATGTTCGGCGGCACGTTTGCCGCCAAGGGCGGCATCCGGCCGTCCAGCCGGTTCGAGTGCGAACTTGAGGACCCCGTCCTGAAGCGCAGCATCCGCCACGCCTATGATGTCGTCGAGCTACCCGTGCTGGGTTAGCCGGAAATCGGGTGGCTCCAGGGCTCCTGACTTGCGACGGTGCTGGCATGAAGACATCAGCACAAAAGACCACGCCCGGATTTGAATCCGACGCTGCCGCCCGTGTGGCGGCGATCGACTGGAGCAAGGCTGCGGGCGATCTCGATGCACAGGGTTGCACCGTGCTGAAGGGATTGCTCACGGCCGACGAATGCCGCGCGTTGGCTGAACTCTATCCCGAGGACAAGATCTTTCGCAGCCGGGTTGTGATGGGCCGCCACGGATTCGGTCGCGGCGAATACAAGTATTTCGCCTACCCGCTGCCGGAGCCGATTGCGGAATTACGGCCGCTGCTCTACGCCCGCCTTCAATCCATCGCTAACAGCTGGAATCAAGCGATGGGGATCGATATCCGCTATCCCGAAAGCCACGAGGCATTTCTGGAGCGCTGCCACAAAGCGGGCCAGCTCCGGCCGACGCCGCTGCTCCTGCAATACGAGGAGGGTGACTACAACTGCCTGCATCAGGACCTCTATGGCGAGCATGTGTTCCCGTTGCAGGTGGCGATCCTGTTGTCGGAACCCCGTCGTGATTTCGAAGGCGGCGAGTTCGTGCTGACCGAGCAGCGGCCGCGGATGCAGTCGCGTGCGGAAGTGGTACCGCTGCGCCAGGGTGACGGCGTGGCGTTTGCTGTGCATGTCCGCCCGGTGCAGGGGACGCGTGGTGTCTATCGTGTCAATATGCGTCACGGCGTCAGCCGGCTCCGTTCCGGCCGCCGTCATACGGTCGGCGTGATCTTCCATGATGCCAAGTGACGAATTGTTGTGAGGGTCGGTGACGTTGACGGCGGATCTGTTTTCTTGCCTTCCCATTGTGCGGGCTTCACGGGAAGAGATGGCCGAAGGCGCCGTGCTCTTGCGCTCCTTCGTCGGTGACCGTGAAGCGGAGCTGATCGCCGCACTGCGCGACATCGTGGCGGTTGCGCCGTTCCGGCGCATGTTCACCCCGGGCGGGCATCGGATGTCGGTTGCGATGACCAATTGCGGCAGCGGGGGCTGGGTCACCGACCGCAGCGGCTACCGCTATAGTCCTGACGATCCCGAAACCGGCAAGCCGTGGCCGGCGATGCCTCCAATGCTTCGAGAGCTCGCCGATAGTGCCGCGCTAAGCGGAGGTTTTGCCGGATTTGCGCCGGACGTTTGCCTGATCAACCGCTACGTTCCCGGTGCGAAGATGTCGTTGCACCAGGACAAGGACGAACTCGATTTTGGCGCACCGATCGTTTCGGTGTCATTGGGCCTGCCTGCAATCTTTATGTTCGGCGGCCTGAAGCGAAGCGACAAGCCGCGCCGTTTTCGCCTGGAGCACGGCGATATCGCGGTGTGGGGCGGGCCGTCGCGGTTGTTCTATCACGGCGTCGCACCGCTTGCGGAAGGCAATCATCCCCTGATGGGACCGCAGCGTCTCAATCTGACGTTCCGCAAAATTCGGTGATTGACCGACATGGCGGCTCAACCAGAACAAGCATTGCTGAGAACATGGCCGACAAAGCGCGAAGCGGGCGCAGCTTCCGGCAATCCGGCCGGCGAAATGATTTTCAATTCTTTCGTGAGTTCAATTCCGCTGAGCGGCACTGCGACGAGCTGGCCCGCTTTGATTTCATCCGTCACCGCCGCTGCGATGACAAGCGAGATGCCTCGACCGGCGCGGACAGCCCGTTTGACCGCCTCCGTATTTCCCAAGCCGCCGACGGCCGTACCCGCGACGGCACCGAGTTGTTTCCTCAGGATCGTGTTCGTTCCTGTTCCAGGTTCGCCGCCCAACAGGATCTGGCCTGCGAGCTCCTCAGCCTCGACGCCATTGCGTGCTGCCCAAGGATGGTCGGGCGCGACAATGATAACCAGTGGCTCCTTCCGCCAGCCGTACTCGCAAAAGCCCGGCTGATCGCTCCACCATTCCATCAGCGCCACGTCGGCACGTCCATTTTTCAGACGCTCGGCAACCTCGGGGTTGGCGCCGATCCAGAGATCGACCGGTATCGGATTGGCGGCCTGAAACTCGGCCAGCATTGATTGCAGCAGATAGGTGCCAATGTTGCTGGACGCGGCGATCCGTAAGGCAGCCTGAGCAACAATGGCTCGACTGCGCTCGGCCGTCTCGACCATCGCGCGGGCAAGTGGCGCAAACACCGCGCCGTGAGCGGTAGCTTCGACAATCCCGCGCCGGCGTACAAGCAACGGCGCGGCCAGATCTGCCTCGAGCTGCTTGATATGCTCGACGACGGTCGAGGGCGATAGCTTGAGGCCTCGCGCCGCCGCGCGAAAGCCGCGCTCGCTGAGAACGGCGAGAAATGTCCTAGCGTGCACCAGATTGAGCATGAACGAACTGCTTGCCCGGATTGTTGACGGCGCCAAACGGGACCTGGCCGGCGAGCGCATCCAGGATGCTGCGCGCTGCCGAGAGCTCGATCTGGCGCCTGATCTCCGTGACGCCCGATCCAATGTGGGGTGTGAAAACGGTCGGGGCCGACGAATTCGTAAGCCGCGGATCGATGCGCCTTGGGCGGTTTTGTAGAGCCCAGTCTTCGCATTCGAAGACGTCAGCCGCATAGCCCGACAGGTGCCCGCGATCGATGGCGTCGGCGACTGCGGCCTCGTCAACCAGAGATCCGCGAGCCGGATTCACCAGTCGCGCGCCCGGCTTCATATCGGCAATCGTTCTTGAACTGATAATGTGCCTGGTCTCGGCGGTTAGCGGCAACGCCAAGACGATGTAATCGGAGCGTGCGATTACTTCCTGAAAGCTCGCCGTCGTGACACGGGGCTGCCAGAATTTCTCCATCGCTGCCGACATCGATTGGTCATAGGCCAACAGACGACACTCGAATCCAGCGAGACGTTCGGCAATCGCCTGTCCGACAAGGCCGAATCCGACGATGCCAACCGTATTGCCCGCCAGGCCGGCTCCATAGAGCTCGGCGCGCCAGCCGTGAAAGCCGTGCTGTTTGATATTTCGATCGCCGGCCATGATGTTTCGCCCGAGTGAAAGCATAAGGCCGATGGTCAACTCTGCGGTTGGCACGGTCAACAGATCCGGCACAATGGTGAGCCATACCCCGGCGTTCGTCGCAGCTTGAACGTCGATGTTGTCGAAGCCCTTGAGCGCCGCTCCGATGACGCGAAGGTTTGGACAGGCGGCGAGGAATTCCGCATCGACCCTGTCAGTCATGAATGCGAGCAGTGCGGTTGCATCCCGGCAGTGTCGCCGCACCTCTTCGTAGGTCCACGGCTCAACCGTTGGGTTGACGTCGACCGTTGCGTGCTCTTCGAGCAGAGCCCGTGTCTCGGGAAAGACTGGGTTGGTTGCCACGATCTTCGGTTTTCCTGTCAAGACATTACTCGCTCACTTGAGATAGCTTCGCAGCGCGCTGCCGATGCCGTCGACAATCGTTACGCAGATCAGAATACAGATGAGAAGCGCCGATACCTGCGCGTATTCGAGCACCCGGAGTGCGGCGATCAATTCGAAGCCAATGCCGCCGGCACCGACCGCACCGAGCACGGTCGAGGCGCGAAAATTGTATTCCCAGCGATAAATAGTGGTGTCCGCCAGCTGGGGCAGGACCTGCGGCAGCACCGCATGAAAGACGACCTGGAGTGGCGAGGCGCCGGCCGCGCGGGCAGCCTCGACCCGCTTTGGATCAACATGCTCGATGCTTTCGGCGAAGAACTTGCCGATCATTCCGACTGAGTGGAAACCGACCGCCAACACGCCGGGCAGTGCCCCGAAGCCAACCATGGCAACGAAGATAATGCCCATGATGAGTTCCGGGATCGATCGCAGCAGATTAAAGAGCGTGCGTGTCGCATGGTAAACAAAGATGTTGGGCGTCGTGTTGCGGGCGGCAAACAAGGCCAGCAACAGCGAGAGCGAGACGGCAAGGGCGGTTCCTGCGACCGACATCGCCAACGTATCAGCAAGCGGCCTCAGCCAGTTCTGATAACGCCTGAAATCCGGCGGAAACATTTCGCTGGATAGCTGCTTGATCGCCGGCCAAGCGTCCAAGAAGCGCTGGGGATCAAGCAGGCCGGTGAGCGCCATCGCAACGACGATCAGAATAATGATCACAAATATACCGGCGCCGCGTTTGAGCCGCATCGCTCCTTCGCGAGCCAGGATGTCGTCGTAGAGTGAGGGGGCGGAAGTGTTCATCCCTTGAACTTTGCAAGATCGAGATCGAGCAGCTTTGCTGTTTCGCGCAGAATGTCGTAGGCGTGGTCGTCCGTCGCCACGAAGCCTTCCGCGCGAAACGTCTTCAAAATGTCCTTGTCGTTGAGCTCGAGGAACGCCTTCCTGATCGAGACCTTGAATTCGGGGGCCAGATACCCCTGCATGGTGATCGGATAATTCGGAATCGGATCACTTTCTGCCAGAATGATCAACTTGTCGCCGTCGATCGAACCCTTGGCGACCAGCGATTTGAAGATTTCCTGACTAAGACCGCCGGCCTGAACTTGACCCGACTGCACGGCACGCGCGACCGCATCATGTGCTCCGAGGAGAACATATTTGTAGTCGGTGTCGCCGATCAGGCCGTCGCGGGCCAGCAGTGCCCGCGGAATCAGGTGGCTGGACGTGGAGGCGAAGTCGCCAAATCCAACCATCTTTCCCCTGATGTCGGCGAGCGTCTTCACGGGGCCATCGGCCCGCGCGATGATGACGCTCTTGTAGGTCGGTGAGCCCTTCGAAACGCCGACGGCAAACGGTTCGATCTCGGGAGCTTTCGACTTGGCCAGCACGTAGGAGAGTGGACCGAAATATGCGACTTCGATCCGCCCGAACCGCATCGCCTCGATCATCGAGGAATAGTCGGTGGTGACGACGAGCTCGATGTCCTTGCCGAGGCTGTGCTCGAGATAGGCTTTCAACGGTGCCGCATTCTGGATAATCGTGGACGCGTTCTCGTCGGGGAGGAGCGCCACCCGCAACTTGGCGGGGTTCGGCGCCGACTGGCCGGAAGCATGGTCGAAGGCAAGAGACAGGCCGCCGACCGTGAAGGCGACTAAGAAGCTTCTGCGTTTCATGGCTTGATCCGATCCGATGCGCTGGCGTTGTCGTCTAGGCCGCCGCCATCCGGGACGGGGCTGCGAGATAAATTTGGTCGAGAATTGTCTGGCTCAGTTGCAAGGCCGAGCCTTCGTAGACGATCCGGCCGTTCGCCAGTCCAATCACCCGATCGGCGAACTGGCGGGCGAGATCGATCTGATGGAGGCTGACGATCGCGGTGATGCCGTCTTCCCGGCAGATGCGATGGAGATCCGCGAGTACGCGTTCGCCGGTTGCCGGATCAAGGCTGGCTACGGGTTCGTCGGCAAGGACGAACTGCGGCTTTTGTGCCATGGCTCTCGCGATCCCGATCCGTTGCTGTTGGCCTCCCGAAAGCTCGTCTGCCCGATCAAGAGCACGTTCGAGCAGGCCCACGCGTTCCAGCGATTGCAAGGCGAGCAGCCGATCAGCCAGCGGCAGCGCAAATAAGGACCTCAGCGTGCTATGTGCGCCGAGGCGGCCGACCATGACGTTTTGCAGGGCTGTGAGGCGGCCGATCAGATGATGCTGCTGGAAGATCATGCCCGTACGGATGCGATGTTTGCGCAACGTGCGAGCATTGCTGAAGATGGAACCTAGGCCTTCGACCGTGACGTCCCCCTGGGTCGGCTTCAGCAGCCCGTTCAGGCAACGAAGCAATGTCGATTTGCCCGCACCCGAAGGGCCAAGCAGCACGAGGAACTGGCCCTTCGGGACGGAAAGGCTGATCGGCAAGACCGCTCTCACGCCGTTGGGAAAGGTCATTGCAACATAGTGCAACTGCAGCATCGTTTGGACCTCGGGAGCGGATCGCCTGCCTCAGGCGGCCAGCCCGATCGGACTTTCCGAACAGAAAGCCAATTTGTTCGGAGAAAACGAATAGCGACCGTGGACGACAGGCGCATGACAGCGTCCGTGGCGATCCGGAGTTGGGAAGTGGCGGTCAGGAAAGCAGAGCTGTCGGCTAAGGCTTCGCCGGGTGAATGAACGCCCAGGGGCTCACCTCGGAATCCCGGGGCACCTCGATCTCGATCAGATAGGGTCCGCCGTCCGCCAGCGCTTTCTCCAGGGCTGCGCGGAAGTGATCGGGCGACGTGACGCGCGCCGCACCCACACCAAAGGACTCCGCGAGCTTGACGAAATCCGGATTGACCAGGTCGGAGGCCACGATACGGCCGTCGAACCGTTCGCGCTGGTCGCGCCGCACATTGCCGTAAGAATTGTTGTTGAATACAAGAACCACGACGCCGATCTTGAACTGCACGGCGGTCGACAATTCCTGCACGCCGAACATGAAGCCGCCGTCGCCGGTGATGGCGACCACCGGACGGTTGGGGTGCGCGACCTTGGCGCCGAGTGCAGTCGGGAATCCGGAGCCGAGCGTCCCTTGATAGCCCGAACTGATGAACGTCCGCGGTTCGTAGACGGGAAAGCCGTACCAGGACGCAAAACCGACTTGCGACAACTCGTCGGTAACGATCGCATTCGGCGGCAGCACCTCGCGCAGGATGTTCAGATAAGCCATCTGCGGCTGGATCTGCTGAATTTCTTTCAGCGCCACTGCCGAGGCCTCGCGGATCGCCGCGCGGCGGCCGCTGGTCCTGGTGTAGCCGATTTTCTTTACCGCGGCCGCCAGCTCCGATGTGGCAGCCGTGGCGTCGGCCACGACGGCGGCATCCGGCGCATATCGCCGCATTTCGACTGGATCGATATCGATGCGGAGCGATTTCAGCCCGTCGGGGCGGAATGGCCAGCGCGTCATCGCCGGCAATTCCAGCCGCGTGCCGATGCCGATCATGAGATCGGTCTGCGGCCACAGCCGGTAGGCGGCCGCCATGGTCAGTCCGAGTTCGTGCGCATTGGAAACGATGCCGCGCCCGCTGCGGAACGCGACCACCGGCGCATCGATCAGTTCGGCCAGTTCGAGGATTTCATCGCCGGCATCGATCGCGCCGGAGCCGACAAAGATCATCGGCGTCTTGCTTGCTGCAATCAGGCTCGCTGCCGATTTGATCCGATCCGGATCGGGCTGCGGCGCCGGAAAGCGGTCGAACACCTCGGCGGCGCCGACCGCGGCCCGTTGCGTGAACACATCCCAGGGCATTTCGAGCGAGGCCGGGCCGCGACGCCCGGACAGCATTTCCTGAAACGCGCGCGCGACCAGCGTAGGAGCGTTGGCCGGATATTCGATGCGCTCGGCCCATTTGACGAACGTGCGCAACGTAGCGAGCTGGTCCGGCATCTCGTGCAGATGGCCGCGTCCCTTGCCGAGAAAGGCCGTCGGCACCTGTCCGGTCAGGCAAAGCACGGGCTCGTTGCCGCCAAAGGCCGTCAACAGCGCCGCGCTGGCGTTGAGCACGCCTGGGCCTGGAACCACGCTGAACACGCCGGGCTTGCCGGTTGCGCGCGCAAAGCCAAAGGCCATGTAGCCGCAGGCCTGTTCGTGCCGCGCGCCAATCACCTTGAGCTGGGCTTGATGGAAAGCGTCGAACAGGCCGTAGATCTGGGCGCCAGGAAGTCCGAACACGGTGTCGACGCCGTGCGCGATCAGGCCGCTGACAATGGCTTCGCCGCCGGAGCTTACAGACATGGGATGCTCCACTCCGCGCACATCAGGGAGTTTCGTCGATGACGCCGTTGCGCAACACGCCGATATTCTCGGCCTCAACCTCGATGACGTCGCCGGGTTTTAGATAGCGTGGCGGATCGAACCGCGCGCCGGCCCCGGTCGGGGTGCCCGTGACGATGACATCGCCGGGCACCAGCGTCGTGAAGGTCGATATGTAATGGATCAGGTGGCGAAAGCCGAAAATCAGACGCGACGTGCGGTCATCCTGCCGAGTCTCGCCATTGACCCGCGTCGCCAGCCTGACATCGGCAATCTGGGATTCGTCTGCGTAAGGAACGAGCCACGGGCCGAGGCTGCCGGTGGAATCGAAATTCTTGCCCTGCGTGACGTTGAACTTGGCGTGCCGAACCCAGTCGCGAATGGTGCCCTCGTTACACAGCGTGAGGCCTGCGATGTGATCGAGCGCGTCGCGCTCCGCAATGTGCCGGCCGGCCTTGCCGATCACCAGCACCAGTTCGCCTTCATAGTCGAGCTGGGAGGAAGCTTTCGGGCGGACCAGCGGCGTTCCGTGACCGACGAACGAGCGTGGCGTGCGGAAGAACATGCTTGGATATTTTGGCGCGTCCGACCCGTCTTTATATTCGGCGTTGCGGTCGGGGTAGTTGACGCCGATGCAAATGATCTTTTCCGGCGCCGGAATCGGCGGCAGCCAGGTGACGGTGTCGAGCGCGTAATCTGCCGGGTGGCGATCTGCCTCTTCCGCGAGTTTGCGTAAGCTGTCGCCAGCGATCACCTCGCGCAAGGTTGGAAACTCCTTGCCCCAGCGCGCCGAGAGGTCGATGATCCCGCGATCGGTCGCGACGCCGTATTTGGCGGCGCCATCAACGGCAAACGTGGCGATACGGGCTACAGCCATTGGATGTTCCGCGCTTAGTCGTGGCCGGGCGTCATGCCTTTGGATTTGAGAACGGCGACGGCTTCGGGCGACATCAGAAAATCGATAAAGGCTTGAGCTGCGTCCTTTTGTTTGGTGTCGACCGCCAGTGCCGCCGGGAAAACCAGTTCCTGTTGCAATCCGGAAGGGAAGGGGCCGACGATGTCGACGCCGGGCGCGGTCAGCACATTGTTCACGAACACCGCAATCTCGGCCTGTCCGCTGACCACAGCGGGGATGATTCCCGTCGGCTGCGCCTGTGCAATGGTCTTGGCCTTCATCGCCTCGGCAATGCCAAGCCGCTCAAACATTTTCAGGATATAGGAGCCGGCGGCGCTCGCCGGCAGGAACGTGATGGATTTTGCTTCCAGCAGCGTCTTCTTGAATGCTTCCGGCGTGCTGATGTCAGGTCTTGGCGCGCCGGCTTTCACCGCGACGCCATAGCCGACGCGCGCAAATTTTACGGGCGGCGCGAAATGAGCCTTGGCGGCGGCATCATAGAAGACGTCGATCGGAACGACGCCGAGGTCGAACGGTTCGCCCGAGGTCGCAGCCTTGATCAGGTTCGGCGTGGTGTCGAAGTCGATGACGAGCTTGTGGCCGGACGCCTGCTCGAATTTCGGCGCAAGTGCGGTCAGCACGCTTCGCAGGGATCCTCCCGCCAGCACCTTCAACTCGGCGGCATGCGCGCTGCCCGTCGGTGATGCGCCGGGCAGGAGACCCAGCATCGAGGCGGCCGCGACAATCAAGGACATCTTCATAAGGTCTCCGTAACTTCAATCAGCAACTGTGACTTCGGCGACAAACTGCGGCTCGCGCAGAGCTTGCTCCGGAAATGGCGATCCCTCCTCGAACCACGAGCGCGGGGCGGGCGCACCCCACAGCGTCTGCCGGCGCGGATCGTTCAGCGACCAGCGCATTGGAGCGTGGTCGTGGTCGCCGGTGAAATAATCGCTGGTGTAAAGTTCAAGCCGGTGGCCATCGGGATCGCGGACGTAGAGGAAGAACGCGTTCGAGATACCATGCCGCCCGGGGCCGCGCTCGATATTATTGAGATAACCGCTTGAGGCCATCACGTCGCACAGGTGCAAAATGTTCATGGCAGTGGGCACCCAGTAGGCGAAATGGTGCAGGCGAGGGCCTTTGCCGTTGGTGATAGCGAAATCGTGAACGTTGCCCTTGCGATGCAGCCAGGCGGCCGCGATCCGGCCGTGTTCACCATCCTCCTCGGCGTATTCGGTCAGGCGGAAGCCGAGCCGTGCGTAAAAATCAACCGTGTCCTGAACCTCGGCGGCGAAGACATTGAAATGGTCGAGCCGCTGCGGATGGCAGCCCTTGTAGAGATCGTAGCGGCGCAACAGAAGCGGGCGCTTGTCCATCGCCGCGTAGAGTTCGATCTGAAAGCCGAAGGGATCGGAGAATTGCAGTGTGCGGCCCTGGAAGGGCTGCTCGGCAAAGGCGAAGGCGATGTTGTTCTGCGAGAAGAACGCCGCGGCCTTGTCGAGATCTCCCTCGTCGCCGACCTTGAAGCCGAGACGGCGGCAGGTCGCGTGGGACGCCTTGCGCAAGACCAGCGAGTGATGTTGCTGCTCCTCTCTGCCGCGCAGATAGACCGCGGCATCGCCGCGCTCCTCGACATGGAGGCCGACGGCGTTTTCGTAGAATTCGGCACTCGCCTTCAGATCAACTACGTCGAGGACGACGTGGCTGCTTCTGATGATGTTGAACGGCGGGTCGAAGATGTGTTTTGGAACGGGCATCAAGAATCTCTGAGCTGGAATCCCAATCCTTTATCCATGGGCGGCGTCCGCCTTCAAAGCTTCATGAATATTGTTACGCTTCCAACTGGTTTCCTTGTCATTGATCTGCATGTCAAATGACAAGGCGAATTTGCACCTGGCAAAAACCGGATCGAGATAGGCCGACAGGGCACGGAAAATATGTTCGCCGGCTTCCTTGCGGGTCTTGAGATCGCGGCCCTCGCCGAGGCGCAGCACTATGTCGAGGAAGGCATGGTCGGGATTGCCGTCGCCGATCGCATAGTGCTCGCACCGGACCGCGCGCACGCGAATGCCGCCGAGCGGAAAGATGCCGGTCTCGATCGCAGCCTTCCGGACGATCTCGACTACTTGTCCCATGTCGACGCGCGCATCGAGATTGGCGGAATATTCGATCGTGAAATGCGGCATGGCGGATTGCTCTTCGGCGCTTTCAGCTGAACGGCGGCCGGGCGCTATTGTCGGCACGGATCACGTCGCGCGTCTCTGAGGGCGCGACAAAAACCCGCGTGCCCGAATATGATTAACATGTTAAGTTCTGTCTAGCAATCGATTGGAAATTTGTGCAACGCAAACGAATTGCCGCACCGATGGTGACGCCAAAAAAAGCCGCAAGCGACGCTGCGCTTAATCCGGCCGAGCGCCGGATTCCGATGCGCGATTTTTCCAGATCTCTGCCGATGTCGCTGTTGCGCGCGCGTGAGGCAGTGATGCGGCAATTTCGCCCGTCGCTCCGTCGTCACGGGCTGACCGAGCAACAATGGCGGATTTTGCGTGCGCTTTCGGCGGTCGAGGCCATCGAGGTCACGGAATTGGCGCGCACCGCCTTTCTTCTCGGTCCGAGCCTGTCGCGGATCCTGCGTGATCTGGAGGCGCGACAGCTGATCGAGCGCCGGACAGCAAAAGTCGACCTGCGGCGTGGTGTTGTCTCGATTTCCCAAAAAGGCCTGAAGCTGATCGAACTCATCGCTCCCACCTCCGAGTTCATTTACGCCGAGATCACCCGGCGCTACGGCGTTCAAAGGCTGGCCGAGCTTCAGGCTATGTTGGCGGCCTTGGAAAGCAGTCTTGCGGCCCTCGAAGTGACTGATATCGCGCCCTCGGAAGATACGTGACAGGCGACATTCGTTATCTGCCACGCAAATAGGCAGTCGATGATTGCCGCATTGCGAGAGCGGGACGCTCCATTGTGTCGGCCTGCGCCAAAAGCCTAAATCGCTGCAATATCAATTTACTCGCGCTTCAAGACTTCGTAAGTACCAGACGGTGTGCCGCGCTTTCTCGCGTGCGGCGCGATATACCAATAAGAGCCGGCAAAAAGCACGGTTCCAGGGAGGGTTTGTATGAAACTGACGAGACGCGAATTCGCGGCTGGCATCACCGTCACCGTTGCGGCGCCCTATGTCATCACGCGCGCGGGCGCACAGGCTTCGACCATCAAGATCGGCATGTGCGTTCCGGTCACGGGGCCGGCGGCGGAGCAGGGGCTTTGGGCGCAAAACGGCGCCAAGCTCGCGCTCGCAGCCGTCAACAAGGCCGGCGTTCTCGGCAAACAGGTCGAACTCGTCATCGAGGACGACCAGACCACCAATCCCGGCATCGTGCTCGCGTTCTCCAAGCTCGCTGCACAATCCGACATCGTGGGATTCCTTGGTTCGGTGCGTTCGACCCAGATCCACGCCATGGCGCCCGACGTGCTCAAGCTCGGCAAGCCCGTGATGATCGGCGGCACCGATCCAACGCTGACGCATATGAACAATCCCTGGCTGTTTCGTTTTCGTCCCAATGACAGCTACTCGGGCCGCGTGATCGCAGATTTCGGCGTCAACACGCTCGGCAAAAAGAAGTGGGCGATCGTGCATTCCACCGACGCGTTCGGCACTGCGGGCGGCAAGGCCTTGTCGGCGGCGCTGGAAAAATTGGGTGCGCCGCCGGTGCTCGATCAGGGCTACGCCAACCAGAGCCAGGATTTCACGCCCGTGGTCCTTGCCGTGAAGCAGTCGGGCGCGGACGTGCTCGGCACCTACTTCACGTTTGAGAACGATCTTGGCATTTTCGCCCGGCAACTGCGCCAGCTCGGCGTCACCATCCCCTGGGTGGGGTCGCCAACGACGGTGAACGTATCCGCGATCAAGCTTGCCGGACCTACGCTCTACGGCACCTATGGCGTCGCCGATTATGCCGAGGAATCGAACGAGACGTCGAAGGCTTTCGGCAAGGCCTATCGCGAGGCCTACAAGACCGCGCCGGATCTCCAGAGTGCCTGGACCTATGATGCAATCACCGTTCTTTCGGCGGCGATCAACAAGGCGGGCTCGACCGACCCCGGCAAGATTCGCGAAGCGATCCTGGGCTTGAAGAAATTCCCGGGCGCTGAAGGTGAATATAATTTCGACCAGAACGGCGACGGCCTGCATGGCTATAACGTCGTGCGAAACGAGAAGGGTGCGATCGTCTTCGACAAGCATATCGAATTCGACGATTGATGATCTGAGGTGGCTCCCCCGACGGGGGAGGCCGCTTTGCGTTTCGCTTCCAGAACCGGCCCGGCGCATTCATGGACCTCATCCTGCAACTGCTGTTTACCGGCATCGGCATCGGTGCCGTCTATGCGCTGATCGCGCTCGGCTTCGTGCTGATTTTCCGCGCCACCAACGTGGTGAACTTCGCGCAAGGCGAGTTCTCGATGGTCGCCGCCTATCTGATGGTGGTGTTCGCGGTCGATCTCGGCTGGCCATACTGGCTGTCGTTCCTGCTCGCGCTTGCGGGCATGGCGCTGTTGGGCGTGATCTTCAATCTCGGCGTTTATTATCCGCTGCGTCATCGCACCTTTCTGCCGGTGATCATCGCGACCATCGGCGCCTCGATCCTGCTCGCCAATTCCGTGCTCGCGATCTACGGGCCGCAGCCGCAGGTGCTCGAAGGCTGGTTCGACACGCCCGGTATTCAGCTCGGCCCGGTCTACCTCGATAGCCAGTATTTGCTGATTATCGCGGTGACCGTCGTGCTCGTGATCTTCAACTACTGGTTCTTCGAGCACACGATGTTGGGCAAGAAATTGCAGGCGACATCGCAGGACAAGGAAATGGCCTCGCTGCTTGGCATTTCCGTCTCCACCATGATCATGATCACCTTCATCTATTCGGCGGTGCTCGGGGGGCTCGCCGGCATTCTGGTGGCGCCCGTCCTGTTCGTGTCGATCCAGATGGGCTCGACGATCGCGCTCAAGGCTTTTGCCGCCACGATCATCGGCGGATTTGGCGATGTCGCCGGCGCGATCATCGGTGGTGTCGCGCTTGGCATCATCGAGACCTTTGGGGCGGCCTATATATCAGTGCCGTATAAAGACGGTTTTGCGTTCCTGGTGCTGGTTGCCTTCCTGGTGTTCCGGCCGCAAGGCATCTTCGGCGAACGCGTCGCGGAGAAGGCATGAGCGCGCCGAGCGAAAACATCGCAATGGCCGCGACCGCGCCACGCGTCAAGCCGCTGTGGCTGAGGCACCTGCCGTATTTCATCGGTTGCGCCATTCTCGTGAGCCTCGCCGCGACCGTTCAGTTCGACGGTTATATCCATAACATCCTGATGCAGGCGACGACGTTTGCGATCGCGGTCTTCGGCCTGTCGGTCGTGCTCGGCCTGTGCGGCCAGATCAATCTGGCGCAGGCCGCGTTTTTTGGTCTCGGCGCCTATGCGGTCGGGCTCGGCACCGCGGACTACCATGTGAGCTATTGGCTCTGCCTCGCCGGCGGCTGCGTGGTCGCGCTGCTGGCCGGCGCCTTCCTCGGCATGTCGACGCTGCGGCTTGGTGGGCACTACCTTGCGATGGTGACAATCTCGTTCCAGCAGATCGTCACCCTCGTCATGATCAACTCGATCTGGCTCACGCACGGCCCTGACGGCGTGTCGCGCATCGGCCGGCCGGACCTGTTTCAGTCGTCGCAATCTTATCTGGCCTTCTGCGTCGCGATGCTGGCGCTGGTGGGTTACGTGGTCTGGCATCTCGCCGATACGAGACTCGGCCGCGCCATGCGCGCGGTGCGCGACAATGAACTCGCCGCAGGCGTCGTCGGCATCGATGTGTTCCGTACCAAGGTATCGGCTTTTGCCTTGAGCGCGGTGCTGGGGGGACTGGCCGGCGGGCTGTTCGCCGGCGGCTTTGCCTATGTCAGCCCGGATCAATTCTCCTTTGCCGAGTCCGTCGTGTTCCTGACCATGTCGCTGCTCGGCGGCGTCGCGTCGCCGATTGGCTCGGCGATCGGGACCGGATTGTTGATCCTGATCCCGGAATGGCTTCGCTTCCTCAAGAGCGTGCCCGGACTTTATCTCGCCATCTACGGCCTGTCGGTGATCCTCATCATCCGCTACATGCCGGACGGCATTTGGGGGTTTGCCAAGCTTGCGACCGAGCGGTGGTGGCTGAAGGCGAGGGCGCTTGCGGGGGGACCGGCATTGCAACTGGCGCCGGCGACGGTTGGCGGCGACATCGTGCTTTCGGTGAAGGGCCTCTCCAAACACTTCGGCGGCCTCAAGGCGGTCGACAATGTCGACATCGATGTCAGGCGTGGTGGCGTCCATGCGCTGATCGGGCCGAACGGGTCCGGCAAGACGACGACGCTCAACGTGCTCTCTGGAATCTACAAGGCAACCAGTGGGACGGTCGTACTAGACGGCACCGACATCACGGACATGCCGCCGCATCAGCGCGCGGCCGCCGGCCTTGGACGCACCTTCCAGAACATCCGCCTGTTTCGTTCGATGACGGCGCTCGAGAACGTCATCATCGGCGCGGAACGTCCGGGCAATACGCTAACCGGCAAGGCTGACGACGAGGCACTCACCGCGCGGGCGATGTCGGCCTTGACCTTTGTGGGACTTGGTTCGCGCGCCGACGAGCTGATCTCGAGCTTTTCCTACGGGCATCAGCGTCTGATCGAGATCGCGCGTGCGCTTGGGGCCAATCCGACCTTGTTGCTGCTCGACGAACCGGCGGCGGGGTTGAATTCCAGCGAGAAGCTTGAGCTGCACGCGCTGCTCAAGCGCATCGCGGCGCAAGGCCTCACCATCCTGATCATCGACCACGACATGACGCTGGTCAGCGAGGCTGCACAGCACATCACGGTCCTGAATTTCGGAAAGCGCATTGCGGACGGTGAGTCGCTCGCAGTGCTGCGTCATCCCGACGTCGTCTCTGCCTATCTTGGAACCGAATAATGGCGCTGCTTCAAATCAACGACCTGGTCGTGCGCTATGGCGAGATCGAGGCCTTGCGCGGCGTCTCGCTCGCGGTCGATGAAGGCCAGGTGGTGACGTTGCTCGGCGCCAACGGCGCCGGCAAATCGACGACGCTGCGCGCGATTTCCGGGCTGATCAAACCCGCGTCCGGCGAAATCCTGTTCGACGGCAAGCCAATCTCGGGCCCAAATACACACACGCTTGGGCCCGAAGCGATCGTGCGGCTCGGCATCTCGCATGTGCCGGAAGGGCGGCGGGTATTCCCCGGGCTTTCGGTGAAGGAAAATATCATGCTCGGCGGCTCGAACCGTCGCGTCGGCAAAGCTGAGCTGTCGCGCGAGGCGGATGCGATGTTCGATCTGTTCCCGGACATCCGCGCGTTTGCCAATGCGCTCGGCTGGACGCTGTCGGGCGGTCAGTTGCAGATGGTGGCGGTCGCGCGTGGGTTGATGGCGAAGCCCCGGCTTTTGCTGCTCGACGAGCCGTCGCTTGGGCTGGCGCCGGTCATCGTGCAGGCCGTGTTCCGGATCATTTCGCAAATCCGGCGCGACACCACGGTCTTGCTTGTCGAACAGAACGCGCGCATGGGATTGTCGGTCGCCGATCACGGCTACGTCCTGGAGACGGGGCGGATTGTGCTCGGCGGCAAGCCCGACGAACTCTGGGGCAATGAAGCCATCCGCGCCGCTTACCTCGGCGGTCATGCCAAGGTGAGCGCATAATCTTACGACGCAATAAGCGCCAAACCAAAAAGAGCGACGACTGAAATGGTCACGATCAAGGTTCCTCATCTCATCGATTTTGTTTCGGATATTTTCGGTCACGCCGAATCCTCCACTGAGGAGGCGCGCCGCGTCGCGACTTACCTTACGACCGCCAATCTCACCGGGCATGACAGCCACGGCGTGATCCGCGTGCCGGTCTACATCCGGTGGAAGAAGATGGGTTCGATTATTCCGAACCAGACCGCGGAGGTCGTCGTCGATACGCCGTCACTGGCTGTCGTCGATGGCAAGTTCGGCTACGGCCAGACGGTAGCGCCGGTTGCGGTCAAGATCGGCATCGAGAAATGCAAAAAGGCGGGGTTGGCCGCGGTCGCACTTCGTAACGCCGGACATATTGGCCGCGTCGGCGACTGGGCCGAGGCGGCCGCCGCCGAAGGTCTGATCTCCGTGCATTTCGTCAATGCGGCCGGCTCGCTGCTGGTCGCGCCTTTCGGCGGCGTCGAGAAGCGGCTGTCGACCGCGCCCTATTGCGTCGGCGTGCCGCGCGAAGGACAGCCGCCGATCGTGCTCGATTTCGCCACCTCGATCGTGGCCGAAGGCAAGTGCCTGGTCGCAAGCCGTGGCGGCAAGAAACTGCCCAAGGGCGCGCTGATCGATGCCGATGGTGCGTTGAGCGAGGACCCGCACGTGCTCTATGGGCCATACACACCCGACGGTCCGCGCGATCACACCAAAGGGACCGGCGCGATCCGGGCCTTCGGCGAACACAAAGGCTCGGGGTTGGCGTTCATGTGCGAACTGCTTGGCGGCGCGCTGACCGGCACGGGGGCCACTGCGCCCAACCGGCGCTTTGCCAACGGCATGCTCGCATTTTACATCGACCCGAAAGTCGTCGACCCCGCGCACTTCTTCGACGGCGAGGTCTCCCGCTATGTCGATTTCATCCGCGGGACCAAGCCGATTGCGGGCGGCGAGCCGGTCCTGATTCCGGGCGACGTCGAGCGCAAGACCCGCGCCGAGCGGACCGAAAACGGCATTCCCTTGCCGGACGACACCTGGGCTGCCATCGTCAACACCGCCCGCGAGGTCGGCGTCGGCGAGGCAAGCATCCAGCGGGCAACCCAGTAATGCGCCATCTTGGCGAGCCAAGCCGGTTGTTCGGCGCTAAAAGCGGGATCTGATTGGTGGGTCGCGTAGCGGCGAGGCGGTAGCTTCCGTTCGCGAGGCCGGAACAGATTGCAACGTAAGGAAAGAACGATGGCAAACAAGGTCAAGGAAATATGGGCGGCGGGCAAGGTGGTCGTGAACGCCTGGCTTGCGATCCCTTCCGGCTTCTCGGCCGAGGTGATCGCGCAATGCGGCTTCGACAGCGTCACCGTCGATATGCAGCATGGCGTGCAGGACTATCAGTCGATGGTCCAGTGTTTCCAGGCCATGCACGGCCATCCGGTGACGCCGATGGTGCGGGTGCCGTGGAATGAGCCCGGCATCATCGGCAAGGTGCTCGATGGCGGTGCTTATGGCGTGATCTGCCCGATGATCAACACGCCGCAGGAGGCCAAAAACCTCGTCTCCTACAGCAAGTACCCGCCGATGGGTGTGCGTTCGAATGGCCCGATCCGCGCCGGCCTGTACGGCACGGCCGGCAGCTATCAGAAGACCGCCAATCAGGACACGGTGTTGCTCCCGATGATGGAGACCAAAACCGCGATCGAGAACATGGAAGCGATCCTCGATGTCGAAGGCATCGACGGCGTCTATATCGGACCGTCCGACCTCGGCTTCTCCTATGGGCTGGTGCCGAAGCTCGATCGCGAGGAGCCGGAGATTCTCAAGATCTACGAGAAGATCGTGAAGGAATGCGGCAAGCGCGGCCTGCATCCCGGCATCCATTGCTCGGGCGCCGACGGCGCGTTGCGTGCGATCAACATGGGTTTCAAGCTCGTGACCCTGTTCAACGAGGTCGGCCTGATGGCGACCTATGCGAAGATGCAGATTGCCCAGACCCGCAAGGATTCCGGCGGCAAGGCGTAAGGATCTCGTGTCCCGGACGCGGTGCAGTGCTTCTTCAGCGCTGCACCGCAGATCCGGGATCCATTGACGTCGCGCGCTCACTCTAGGCCCCGGATCAGCAGCGCATCGCTCGCGCTGCGCAGCGTCCGGGGCACGATACGTTAGAGCATCAAGGAGACCACCATGGCCCCGGCACCCGTCATTCGTCTGCATCCCGATGATGGCGTGCTGATCGCGCGCTCGAGCCTGCCGCCGGGGCTGGTGGTTGCCGACGGCGTGACCACGGTGGAGCGCATTCCGGCCGGCCACAAGGTCGCGATCCGTGGAATCGCGGTCGGCGAGCCCATCCGCCGTTACGGCCAGATCATCGGCTTCGCGACCGCGCCGATTGCACCGGGTAGCCACGTGCACACCCAGAACTGCGGCATGGGCGACTTCGCCAAGGACTACGCGTTCGGTCTCGACGTGAAGCCGGTACCAAATTTCGACCTGCCTGCGACGTTCGACGGTATCCGCCGCTCCGACGGCCGTGTCGCGACCCGCAACTATATCGGCATCCTCACGTCAGTGAATTGCAGCGCGCATGTAGCTAGCCTTGTCGCGGATGTCTTCCGGAAGAATCCGTTCACGGGCGACAATCCGCTCGCCGATTTTCCCAATGTCGATGGCGTGGTCGCGCTCACCCACAAGACCGGCTGCGGCATGACGCAGGACGAGCCGCTCGCGCTGCTTCGCCGCACGCTCGGCGGCTATGCACGGCACGTCAATTTTTCGGCCGTTGTCGTATTGGGCCTGGGTTGCGAGGTCAACCAGATCGGTGGGCTGATGCAGGAGCAGAAACTCGCCGGGCGCTTACGCGAACTCGAAATTCAACAAATCGGCGGCACCCGCAAGACGGTCGAGGCCGGTGTCGCCTTCGTGCGCGAAGCCTTGAGCGATGCCAACAAGGTCAAGCGCGAGAAGGTCCCCGCGAGCGAGTTGACGGTGGCGCTGCAATGCGGCGGCTCGGACGGTTATTCTGGCGTGTCCGCCAATCCGGCGCTGGGCGCGGCAAGCGATCTCCTGGTGCGCCACGGCGGCACGGTCATTCTGTCGGAGACGCCGGAGACCTACGGCGCGGAGCATCTGTTGACCCGCCGCGCGGTCAGTCGCGAGGTCGGCGAGAAGCTCGTGGGCCTGATGCGCTGGTGGGAGGATTACACCGCGCGCGAGGGCGCCGAGATGAACGCCAATCCAAGCCCCGGCAACAAGGCCGGTGGTCTCACCACGATCCTCGAGAAGTCGCTGGGCGCGATGGCCAAGGCCGGCAGCACCAATCTGGTCGATGTCCTGAACTACGCGGAAGCGGTCACCAAGAAGGGTTTCGTCTTTATGGACACCCCCGGCTACGACCCGGTCGCGGCAACGGGGCAGGTGGCGGGCGGCGCCAATCTTGTCTGCTTTACCACCGGGCGCGGCAGCGTGTTCGGCTGCAAGCCGGCACCCTCGATCAAGCTTGCGACCAACACGCCGATGTACAAGCGCATGGAAGACGACATGGACGTCAATTGCGGCACCATCCTCGATGGCGAGGAGACGGTGCAGCAATGCGGCGAGCGTATCTTCGATCTGATGCTCAAGACGGCGTCCGGCCAGCCGACCAAGAGCGAAAGTTTCGATTTCGGCGGTGCTGAATTTGCGCCCTGGGTGCTCGGCGCGACGATGTAGGAAAGCCTCGCCGCCGCGGAACGAGCGAAGGCGGAAGCGATCCCTATCCGCGTATTCGTGATGGCCGGGCATAGCCGTTCGAAGAACGGCGTCGCTTCCGCTTGCCTATGCCCGGCCATGACAGAAGTCGTGCCTCGACCTGGCCGCGAATGACCCGCAAGAGACATCGGCGACGCAGAATTGCTGCTGCGCAACAGACCATCGAGCCCTATTTCACCGGTCGCATTTCCCTGCTGTAATCAGGGTCGTTGCAAGCCGCTGGTGTGGTTCCGAGCCACAGGGAGACGATGCGGCGACTTTCATTGCAGGAGACCATGGTTGCCCGCTGCATGCGGTGCGCGCCCTCATGAAGGACATGTGGCTGTGATCGGCGCTTACGGCACGGCGACGGCGCTTATTTTCATATTTTTCGGCGTACACTCAAGGGAGATCAGTCATGAGAACCTTACTAGCGAGTGCTGGTTTAGTGCTGTTGTTGGCCTTGGCAACGGAAACAAGCGCCAGCGCCCAGGAGCCTCCTGAATATTTGAAACAGACAGTTCCTGATCAGGCACTGAAGCCGCATTGGGACGAACAGCTGGCCTTGATGAATCCGAAGGGAGCTTTGGACGGGAAAACCAAGCAACTCATTGCCCTCGGTGTGGCAGCACAAATTCCTTGTGTCTATTGCGTTTACGGTCACACCAAATTGGCAAAAGCCGCTGGCGCGACCGATGCTCAAATAAAGGAGGCCGTTGCAACCGCGGCGCTCGTCCGTTTCAACAGCACAATGCTGCAAGGCTCAGGTTATGACCAACAGAAATTCCAGCAGGAAGTTGATAGACTGACCGCACCGAAATAGCCTTGGTCTTACGGAAGACGTCTGCCACCGCGCGCCATCGACAGATCCCGCGGTATACGTCCCCGCGTGCCGCCTTCGCCAAAGCTTCGGCGGCCGAGTGAGCTAGTGGCCCCGGCGTAGCCTTGGCGGAGCCGGGCGGCGGGGACGACCAGGGGTCATGGGGCGCCACCTGTGATGGCGACGAATACTCCGGACTTATTTCCGCTTTCGGCGGCAGAGCAGGCATGGGCAGACTCGCTGCTGGCTTGGCCCGGTCGCGAACGACCCGAAGGCGACTTGGGCCAACCGATCTTGCTGTGATGCACAACACCGCGCCCGACCAATAATATGCTAAGGTTAGTCCCTCGCTCGATCGTCATCATTCGGTGATGGAGGAAACAATGGGACGAAAGTTCATCGACTGCCGTCAATTCCCGAGTGAAATGAACTGCACAATTGCTATCAGCGCCGACACAGAGGCCGAGCTGTTAGACGCCGCCGTGCAACATGCAGTAACCGTACACCGCCATCAGGATACACCTGAATTTCGCGATCAGATCAGGAGTGTGATCAAGGAAGGAACACCTCCGTAAGGCATCTGCGCGGACCTTTGCGGCGAGGTCGCGGGTTGGATGGTGTGCACTCCTAGCCCAGCAAGGCAAATATGCGCCGATTGACCGTTCGTATCTCGCGTCCACGGAGGGAGTTATGTCATGACTGCATTTAACGCGGTGCGTTTCCGGGTGAGGGCCGGACACGATCAAAAATTTATCGACGCGCACAAAAACATTAGCTGGCCCGGCCTCAGGCACGCTTACATGATAAAGACCGGCGACCACACCTATTGCATCATCGCCGAATGGCCCGACATGGAAACGCTCGCGAACGCACGTACGAATATGATTGCAACGCTGGATTTGTTCCGAGACACACTGGAAGATCTTGGCGGCGGCCTCGGTGTGACCGATCCGGTTTCGGGTCCGCTTGTTCTGACGCTCAAATAGCGCGCGCTGTGTTCGCACACCGGCTATTTAAAAATACACTCTCGCACGGACCTGTTCTTAGCTATTTCGGTGCTTGACGCCGAAGCTAACTCTTGCCGCGCCTCAATAATTCACGATTTCTCCGCAACGACCACAAGGCCCGGCACGGGCACGCCTCTCTCATGACGGGATGAGTGCTGTTCAAGCTGTAACACGACAAGACCGGCCGCCTCGATTGACGCGCGCAGATAAGAGGCACTATGAGCGTAGCGCCGGCCGTCGCCCAGAATAAAACCGTCGCCGTCGTGTCTTTCCAGGGTGAGAGCCAAAAGGCCGCCGGAAGCCAGAACACGGCTCGCTTCCTTCAGAACAGGAGAAAGATCGGCGACATAGATCATCACATCGGCGGAGACGACGAGGTCAACGCTGGAGTCAGGCGTTGTTCGAAGACCCTCCAGCATATCGGCCTCTTCGAGCCGCGTGTAGAGACCCCTGGCGCGCGCTTGTTCGATCATTGCCGGCGAAATGTCGACGCCGACGAATTGATCGACCAAATGAGCAAAGGCAACCGCTACCAACCCGGTGCCGCAACCGAGATCGATCGCGTGTTTGAAATTGGTCGGCTTCTGATGCGCTCGGCAGGAGGACAGCACCGCCTCAAGCAAGAGCGCCGGTCCGCGATATCCAAGACGCTCCACCAGAGCGGTATCGAATGTGGCAGCGTACTGGTCGAACAGCTGACGCACATAGGCGCGTGGCATTTCGGACAATTCATCGGCGCCCAGCCGCATCAGTTCGACGCTCGCACCCAACGGATCGGAAGGATCTATTTGACGCGCGCGGCGTAAGGCGCCGATCGCGCTGTCCCGATCCCCGAGTTGCTCGTACACCTTTCCAAGCAAGCGCCAGACAGACACGCGACCCGGATCTAGTTCAGCAGCCCGCCGATAGATTGCCGCTGCCTCTGCGAGCCTGCCGAGATTGCGCAGGCAATCAGCTTTGGCACAGAGAGCCTCGACCTGATCCGGGGAAATGGCCAATGCAAGCTCGTACTTGGCGAGCGCCTCCTCATAGCGGCACAATTCGAGCAAGACGCCGCCGCTCAGAGCGGCTGCGTCCGCATTGTTCGGATCGAGCGCAAAAGCATGCTGATAGCTTAGCAACGCTTCATCGTATCTCCGCTGTATTCGCAGAAGGTTTCCCAACTTGATCCACCCGCCGGCCAGATTCGGCGCCAGCTTGATCGCGATGTCGAAGCTTTTCCTGGCATCATCCAACTTGTTCTGGTGTTGAAGCAGTTCCCCGAGATTGACGAAAACTTCGGGATTGTTCGGATTGCATTTGATTGCCGCTGCAAACAGATCGACAGCCGAATCCAACCTGTCGGTATGCACGTGGACCAAGCCAAGAAGATGGAGTGAATCCGCGTGCGTCGGATCAATCGCTAATGCCTGACAACAGCGCTCTTCGGCCGGTCCATATCGTTTCGACAAAAAGTGCCGCGAGGCTGCGTCGTACAGATCGGTCGGGGAGCGCTTTGTTCTGCTCTGCTCATCGCTTCTCGCACGAGGTCGATGCCGGCTCATTGCATGCGCCCTTTGAAATCAACGTATCGTTGGTTGAAAGACCGAATCACCTCTATGACAAACTGAACTCTAAACGAACCGACCCGCGCCGACGAGGTGATCGAGCAGGGCGCTGATGTCGCCTTCTGGTCCATCGCGTCATTTCGCTGCCCAGCGGAAGATTGTCGTTATCGGGGGTAGCGGACATAGTCCGCACGGTGGGTTACGCCTTCCGCCTTTGTTTTCCGAGCTACGCCGGCCAAGTGATTTTCCCGACGCGTCTAGTACCTCCGGCGAAAGATTTTCCACTTTGCCCGACGGGCAAATCATCTCTACAAGCCCGCCCCGTCTCGCCTCACAGAGGGGCGGCTCGCGATCGTCACGGACGCGAGGCGGGATGCGATGGACGCAAGACGGCGCGCTGACGAGCGCTGGTCGAGCGGACAGCGAAGTCGTGTGGTCCTGATGCCCCGACGCTGGCATCAAGCGAGCGACAATGCTCACGCATTGCGCTGGTGACGGTGGCAAGAAAGCCCGGTCACCGGGGAGAGCGCGATATAAGCTGTAAAACCATTGCGCGGGGAATGCCGGGTGTTTCCGGTGTGACCGTGGTGACTAACGCGCGTGTTTTCTACCACCACGCGCGGCTGCGGGCGCACCAAGCGCCCGGCATTCCCTGCGCCCTCTGATCGTGGAGGGCTGGACGTTAAGGGCAGAACTCGCGCGCAAGCGCGGCGAGGCTGCGAAGCTATGTCGAGCCCTGTTGATTGAAAACTGAGTCTGCGAATGAGGCAGATGTCGTCCCTGCGAACGCAGGGACCCATAACCACAGGTGTTGTTGGGAGCAGAAGCCGTTAGCTATCCTGCCCAAAATGCGAGGCCGCGGCGTATGGGTCCCCGCCTTCGCGGGGACGACCCGGTACATGGGATGCCTTCCGCCGTGCCGATGGGCACCCCTTGCCCGTTGTTAGTGCTTGATGTCGCTCTGATCAGGTGTTCTGCTTAAAAAAGCTGCTGGAGCACCCCTCTCGTGTCGATCTTTGTCGCACTCAATCACGTCACCCACTACACCTACGACCGCCCGATCAATCTCGGTCCCCAGACCATCCGGCTGCGCCCCGCGCCCCATACCCGGACCCCGATTCTGAGCTACTCGCTCAAGGTGACGCCAACAAATCATTTCGTGAACTGGCAGCAGGATCCGCAAGGCAACTGGCTCGCCCGTTTTGTTTTTCCCGAGAAAGCCAATGAGTTGAAGATCGAAGTTGATTTCACGGCGCAGATGACCGTGATCAACCCGTTCGACTTCTTCGTCGAGCCTTATGCCGACAGTTTTCCTTTCGAATATTCCGCCGACCTCAAGACCGAGTTGGCGCCGTACCTCGCGACCATTGTGCCCGGGCCGCACCTTGCCGCTTACCTCGCCAGTATCAAGCGCGAGGCGACCAGCACCGTGAACTTTCTCGTCGAGCTGAACGCCGAGCTCCAGAAAAAGATTCGTTATGTCATCAGGATGGAAGCAGGCGTTCAGACGCCGGAAGAGACGTTGTCGGCCTGCGCCGGCTCCTGCCGCGACTCCGCGTGGCTGTTGATTCAGATCTTCCGGCACCTCGGCCTCGCCGCGCGCTTTGTCTCGGGCTACCTGATTCAGTTGCGCCCCGATATCGATCCGGTCGAAGGGCCGCGCGAGGTCGAAAAGGACTTTACCGACCTGCATGCCTGGGCCGAGGTCTATTTGCCCGGCGCAGGCTGGATCGGGTTCGACGTCACCTCGGGCATGCTGACCGGCGAGGGGCACATCCCGGTTGCCGCTACGCCGCATTACCGGACCGCGGCTCCCATCAGTGGCGCCGTTGGTTTTGCCAATGTCGAGTTCGGCTTCGACATGAGCGTCAAGCGAATCCGCGAGGCGCCGCGGATCACCCGTCCGTTCTCGGACCAATCCTGGGCGCGGCTCGACAAGCTCGGCGAGCAAGTCGACGCCGATCTTCTGGCCGGCGACGTGCGGCTGACGATGGGCGGCGAGCCGACGTTTGTGTCGGTCGACGATATGGAGTCGGCTGAATGGAACACCGCGGCCGTCGGCCCCAGCAAGCGCCACTTCGCTGATGAACTCATCCGCAAGCTGCGGACGCGTTTTGCGCCTGGCGGCCTGCTGCATTACGGGCAGGGCAAATGGTATCCCGGCGAAAGCCTGCCGCGCTGGGCCTTCGGCCTTTACTGGCGCAAGGACGGCGTGCCGATCTGGAAAAACGCCAATCTGATTGCGGACATCGAAGGACCTCATCAGGCAAAGGTCGACGAGGCCCAGGATTTTGCGGAGAAGACCGCCGAACGTTTGGGGGTGGATTCCGAATTCGTGCTGCCAGCATTCGAAGACCCGGGCTTCTGGCTGCAAAAGGAAGCTGGCTTGCCGCCGAACGTCGATCCCAGCGATTCCAAACTGTCCGATCCAGAAGAGCGGGCGCGGATGGCGCGGGTATTCGACAAGGGACTGACCGAGCCGCGCGGCTTCGTGTTGCCGATCCAGCGCTGGAATGCGGACGCCGGCAAGTGGCGCAGCGAGCGCTGGCAATTGCGGCGGGAAAACCTGTTCCTGACCCCGGGTGACTCGCCGTTGGGTCTACGGCTGCCGATCGCCTCGCTGCCCCATATTCCCGCCGACGAATATCCCTACATCGTCGAGCAGGATCCGTTGGAGCCGCGGGAGGAATTGCCGATCTACGGGGCTGGGCCGGCGGAAAGCGCGCCGCATCAGGAAGTGCACGAACAGCAGCTCAAGGGCAGCGGCGGCGTTCGCACCGCGATGTCGATCGAAATCCGCGACGGCGTGTTGTGCGCCTTCATGCCGCCGGTCGAGAAGCTCGAAGATTACCTGGAACTGATTGCCGCGGTGGAAGCGACCGCCGAGGAAATGCAGGTCAAGGTTCACGTCGAAGGCTACGCGCCGCCGTTCGACCCGCGCGTCGAGGTGATCAAGGTGACGCCCGATCCGGGCGTCATCGAGGTCAACATCCAGCCATCGACGGACTGGCTTTCGGCGGTCGACATCACCTTCGGCCTCTACGAGGACGCGGCAAAAATAAGGTTAGGCGCCAATAAATTCCTGATCGATGGACGCCACACGGGAACGGGCGGCGGCAATCACGTGGTGATCGGCGGCGGCACGCCCAAGGACTCGCCGTTCCTGCGCCGGCCGGATCTCCTGAAGAGCCTCGTTCTATACTGGCAGCGCCATCCGTCGCTGTCCTATCTGTTCTCCGGCATGTTCATCGGTCCGACCAGCCAGGCCCCGCGCATCGACGAAGCCCGGCATGACGGCCTCTATGAACTGGAAATCGCGCTCGCCCACGTGCCGCCGCCCGGCGGCGAAATCCCGCTGTGGCTGGTGGATCGCCTGTTCCGGCACATTCTGGTCGACATCACCGGCAACACCCACCGCGCCGAAATCTGCATCGACAAGCTTTATTCTCCCGATAGTCCCACCGGGCGGCTCGGCCTGGTCGAATTCCGCGCGCTCGAAATGCCGCCGGACCCGCGGATGTCGCTCGCCCAGCAACTGCTGATCCGCGCCTTGATCGCCAAGCTGTGGCGCGAGCCGCAGCAAGGAAAATTCGTGCGCTGGGGCACGACGCTGCATGATCGTTTCATGCTGCCGCACTTCCTCTGGGAAGACTTTTTGGGCGTGCTCTCCGAGCTCAAGCAATCCGGCTACGACTTCTCAGCCGAGTGGTACGCAGCGCAGCTCGAGTTTCGCTTTCCTCTGTTCGGGCGCGTGCATCACGGCGGTGTCTCGCTCGAACTCCGTCAGGCGCTCGAGCCGTGGCATGTGCTCGGCGAGGAAGGCGTTGCCGGCGGCACCGTGCGCTATGTCGATTCCTCGGTCGAACGGTTGCAGATCAAGGCCGAGGGCTTTGTCGACGGCCGCCACATCGTCACCTGCAACAGCCGGCGGATGCCGATGACGCCAACCGGCCGCTCGGGCGAGGCGGTCGCGGCGGTGCGATTCAAGGCCTGGCAGCCGGCGTCTGGCCTCCATCCGACCATTCCGGTCCACGCGCCGCTCACGTTTGATTTGATTGATAGCTGGAACGGCCGGTCGCTGGGCGGCTGCGTCTACCATGTCGCCCATCCCGGCGGGCGGACCTACGACACCAAACCGGTCAATTCCTATGAGGCCGAAGCGCGCCGGCTCGCCCGCTTTCAGGACCATGGCCATACGCCCGGCAAGATCGACACACCGCCGGAAGAACGTACAATTGAATTCCCGCTGACTCTCGACTTGCGGACGCCGCTCCCGCATTGAACACTGCGTGGTGAGGCGTGAGAGAGTCGGGGATGGCTGAACAAGCCGATCAGGGAAGCGGACAAGGAAGCAAAGCCCGCCCGGCGAGCCGCCGTGTGGCGCAGTGGATGCGCGACTATGTGCCCCTCCCGGGCATTCCCGACGAGTATATCGCCGAAGGCGGCACGCCGCGGGCGGTCTGGACCCGGTTTTTTGAAGCTTTTGCGACGCTCACTCCGGGCGAAATCGAGCGGCGTTTCGGCACCGCCGACCGGCACTTGCGGGAAGCCGGTGTCAGCTATCGCGCGCCGGGAGAGACTGCCGACCGAACCTGGCCGCTGAGCCATTTGCCGCTTCTGATCGATGAGGCCGAATGGCGGCAACTGACCGAAGGCATCGTGCAGCGGGCTCAATTGCTGGAGATGGTGCTCGCCGATCTCTATGGCGAGGGCCGGCTGATCGCCGACGGCGCGATCCCGGCGGCGGCGATTGCCGGCAGTCCCGAATTTCTGCGGCAGGTCAGCGGGATCAAGCCTCCGGGCGGCCGATATCTTAGCCTTTATGCGGCCGATGTCGGCCGCGGACCGGATGGGCGCTGGTGGGTGTTGAGCGATCGCACGCAGGCACCCTCGGGCGCAGGCTACGCGCTGGAAAATCGCCTGGTGCTGTCGCGGGCCTTCGCCAACCTCTACAAGTCGATGAACGTCGAGCGTGTCGCGCCGTTCTTCGAGGCGTTCCGGGATGCGCTGCGCGGCGGCGCCGATCGCGACGAGCCGCGCATCGGGCTTTTGACGCCGGGCCAGTTCAGCGAGACCTATTTCGAGCACGCGACGCTCGCCCGCTATCTCGGCTTCCTTCTGGTCGAAGGCGACGATCTCGCCGTCAGCGGCGACCGGGTTCACATCCGCACCGTTGCCGGCTTGAAACGTCTCGACGTGCTGCTGCGCCGGGTCGATTCCAATTTTCTCGATCCACTCGAACTCGACGCCGCCTCGCAACTCGGCGTGCCCGGCCTGATCGATGTGCTCCGCAGAGGCGGCGTTGTCGTCGCCAACATGCCAGGCTCTGGTGTGATGGAAGCGCGTGCCTTGCTCGGTTTCCTGCCGAGCCTCTGCCGGCGGCTGCTGGCCGAGGATCTGAAGATGCCGCATATCGCGACCTGGTGGTGCGGACAGGCGTCCGCCCGCGAGGAAGTGCTGTCGCGGCTGGATGAATTTGCGATCGAAGGCGCCTATCGCCGTGACGTGCCGGGCTTTCCCGGCCATAGCCCGGTGCTCGCCGGCGAATTGCCGGCAACCGATCGTGAACGGTTGAGAGCGGCGATCGGCGAGCGCGGCATCGATTTCGTCGGCCAGGAACTGGTACGCCTGTCGACCATGCCGGTGTGGGATCAGGGGCGGATCGCGCCGCGGCCGTTTGTCTTAAGGGTTTTTGCAGCCGCCACCGCGCAAGGCTGGACCATCATGCCAGGCGGCTTCTGCCGGATCGCCGAGCAGGCCGATGCGCGCGCAATATCGATGGGCGATGGCGCGCGCGCCGCCGACGTCTGGGTGATTTCGGACAAGGTTGTGCCGGCCACGACGCTGTTGCCTGCGGTCGACAACGTGCGGATCAGGCGCATCGCGGGCTGGGTGCCGAGCCGCGCGGCCGACAACCTGTTCTGGCTTGGCCGCTACCTCGAACGCGCCGAGGCCACGTTGCGGTTGATCCGGGCGCTTGCGGCCTCGCCGCGCGACCCTGTCAAGGGATCAACGACCGTGCCGCAGACGGTCGAACGCATTCAACGGCTCCTGCTCGCCTGGGGCGCGACGTCGCAAACCGCGCGCACGCAACCCGCCAGGGTGGTCGCCGAAGCCTTGCAGAACGAGGAGCGCTTCGGCTCGGCGCTGTCGCTGGTGCGCTCGGCGCAGCGCACGGCGACGTCGTTGCGTGAGCGCCTGTCGCCGGATGCCTGGCAGGTCATCATCGAAATGGCCGAACGCCTGGCGCAGGAAGTCGAGGACGATGACGGCGTCATCCGGGCCGCCGAATTGAGCTTGCAGGAACTCGCAAGCTTCGCAGGCCTTGCGCAGGAGAACATGAATCGCGCCGCCGGCTGGCGCTTCCTCGAAATGGGTCGCCGCGTCGAACGAGCGATCAATACGGTGCGCTTTGCCCGCCAGTTCGCCTATGAAGAGGCCTCCAGCGAGGACCTCGACGTTCTCTTGACGCTGGTGGATTGCCAGATCACCTATCGCTCGCGCTATCTGGTCGGACCGCTGCTGGCGCCGGTGCGCGACCTCGTGGTGCTCGATCCATACAATCCGCGGTCGGTCGCGTTCCAGGTTTCGGCGCTGAACGACCACATCGCCAATCTGCCGGCGTTGAAGGAAAATGGATTGATCGAGCGGCCGCAGCGCCTTGCCGTCGCCGCGCAAGCGATGCTGACGACAGCCGAAGCCGCAGGCCTGCATACCCAGACGCTTTTCGGACTTGAACAGGACCTGCTCAATCTAGCGGACGCGGTCGGCCAGCACTATTTCCCGCACGGACCACACGCCTCCAGGCCCGAGAAGCTGACGGGTCTTGCGTGATCTACGATATCCGTCACGTCACCAGCTATAGCTATGAAAGTCCGGTCAGCTTCGCGCGGTGTTCGCTGCGGCTGGAGCCGAGAAGCGGCGACGGCCAGGAATTGATCTCCCATACGGTCGATATCAGGCCCCGTCCCGCCGATCGCGCGACGCGACGGGATTTTTTCGGCACCCAGACCGAGAGCATTCTGATCGAGACGGCGCATCGCAGCTTAAGGATCGATTCCCGGTCCCGTGTGTCGGTGTCGCGCAGCGCGCCGGATCGCCGAGCCCAAAGCCGGCCCTGGGAAAGCGTTCGTGACGTTGCGATCGAAGCCAAAAGCCTCGGTCCGGCGTCCCCGATCGGATACGTCTTCGCAAGTTCGCTGGTACCGCTGCAGCGGCCGGTGACCGCCTATGCCTCGGCGAGCTTTCCGCCGGGCGGCGGCATTCTGGCCGGCGCGGTCGATTTGATGCACCGGATCAGGACCGATTTCAAATACGATCCGAAGGCGACCGTGATCTCGACGCCGCTCAACGAGGTGTTTGAAAAGCGCCACGGCGTTTGCCAGGATTTCGCCCATGTGATGATCGCCGGCCTGCGCGGCCTCGGGCTGCCGGCAGCCTATGTCAGCGGCTATCTTCGGACCGTTCCGCCGCCGGGCAAGGAGCGTCTGCAAGGCGCCGATGCGACCCACGCCTGGGTCTCGGTGTGGTGCGGCGAAGGGCTTGGCTGGATCGGGTTTGATCCGACCAACGATATTCTGGTCGAAAACGACCACATTGTGCTCGCGATCGGACGCGATTTCTCCGACGTATCGCCGGTCGATGGCATCATCGTGGGCTCACGCAAGCAGAAGCTCAACGTCGCCGTCGATGTCATTCTTGTGGAATAACAAGTAGATCGCGCGGCGTTGATCGCGCGCGGCGTCCGTTCTTAACCCGGTCTTTACTGTTCATTAGGGTTGGGGATGTCGGGTAAGACTCTGCTTATCAGTCAGCCCGTAGAGTTGCCCACAATCAGGCATCATGGCCTGCAATCAAGGGGGGACTCATGCTGAATATTTCAAACCCGGGCAGCCGCCACTCTTCGATGGAGGCTGGCCTCTTCAATCAGATCGCGCTGTTTAGCGCCAGCGGGCTCGCCATGTCGATGGCGTTTGTCTTCGTGGGCGGCGTCCGGATCCTGTATCCCTGGTTCTGAAGCGTTCGCCGTCCGAAGGGATTTCTAGCCAGCGCGACGCGCCGGGGCCTCGTCCTCGGCGCGCAGATCGTGGAAGAATTTCTCGACCTCACGCGATAGCCGCTCCGCCGTCGAAGCTAGATCGCTTGACGCCGAAAGCACCGACGATGCCCCTTTATTGGTGTTGTCGATGGCTTCGCTGAGCGATCCGATATTCATGACCAGCGTCGAATTGCCCTCGGCGGCAAGCTGCGCGTTAGCGGAAATCTCGCGCGTTGCCGCATCCTGTTGTCCGACGGCGCCGGCGATGTTGGCCGTGACCTCGTTGATCTCGCGTACGGCGGTGCCGATTTCGCGCACAGCTTCGACGGCGTTTCGCGTCGAAACCTGAATCATGCTGATGTTCTGGCCGATTTCGGAAGTAGCCTTGGCCGTTTGCCCGGCGAGCGCCTTCACTTCATGGGCCACGACGGCAAAGCCGCGGCCGGCTTCGCCGGCGCGGGCGGCCTCGATCGTGGCGTTGAGCGCCAGAAGGTTGGTCTGCTCGGCAATCGCCTGAATCAGCGTGAGCACGCCGTCGATGCGCTGGGTCGCCGCGGCAAGGCTTTCGATTTCAGCGACCGATTTGCCGGTGCGCTGGCCGGCCTGCTCGACCACGTCGGCCGATTGGCGCACCTGGCGGCCGATCTCCTCGATCGAGGCGGACAGTTGTTCGGCGGCGCTGGCGACGGCTGAAACGTTGCTGGAGGCCTGTTCGGTGGCGTGCGCGGCGGCGCTTGCGCGCCCGCTGGCAACGCCCGCGACGCCCGAAATCGATTGTGCGGTGTTGCGCATGCCCGAGGCGCTGTCGTTCACCGCGCTCAGCACGCTACCGATCGCGTCACGGAAGGATTCGACCGAGGTTTCGATCTGCCGGGTTCGTTCTTCGCGGGCTTTGGAGTCCAGCAATGCCTGCGAGCTGAGGTTGCGGTTGCGATCCATCGCTTCCTGAAAGATCCGGATCGCCCGCGCCAGTGCGCCGATTTCGTCCTGCCGACCGATGTGCGGAACCTCGATGCCTTCGGCGCCTTCCGCGACCTGCTTGATGGTGGTGGTAATAACGGAAAGCGGACGCGCGACCAGCCGGGCAATGATGAAGACACCGACGCCGACCAGAATTAGCGCCAGTCCGCCCAGACAGGTCAGAAGAAAAGCGAGTTGGCGGTTGAGGGCGGTATCCTCGGCAATTTTCTTGGCGCGCTCCGCGTAGACCTTGGACAGCGCTGCAAGATCGTCATTTAGCGCAATGCGTACGCTGCGATTGGCATCGTTGTCGCCCCATTCGCGGCCGGCCTCGGGGCTCACTTCGACCGCGCGGCGAACGAGCTCTTTTCGGAATTCGATGAATTGATCGATCCGCTTTTTGAAGGTCGCAAATTGCTGGGCGTCGTCAGCCTGGACGATGGATTCCCACTTCTTGACGACGTCGAGAAGTTGACCGCTGAATTTGTGCAGCCCGTCGCCGTACTTCTTGATGACCGGCAGATCGGTCGACATGTAGATTCCGCGAGACTCCATCACCACGGCATAGACCAGCGAATTGACCCGCTCGACACTGAGCGCCGCCAGGTTTGCAGTCTCGATGGAATGGGTCAGTTCGCTGCTGTGGCGCGTGTTGTATTCGGATAGCGCGGTGATCGCCGCTGTCAGCAACGCAAACAGGACAAATATGGCGTAAAGCTTGGAGGCAAGCGAAAAGCTTGAGGCCTTCCGGGGGCCTGATGGCGCAATAGATTGCATGATATCTGACATCCTTGGCCTCGCGCAGGAGGCCAATCACCGCGTTGATGGCCGTCGTTGAAGATTATGTGAAATTTGTCTGTAGAAAATCTTAACCATTGTCATGGCCGGGTTCCCTTTTGGGCACCCTTGGCGTTGACCGATCGTTAGGTGTCGGCGGCGGGCCATCTGTAAATATCAATAAAATCAACAACTTGTTGGCGAACCGTCTTGCTGAAGCAAGCCGCGCTTACCACCTGCAAAAGACGAGGCAGCTTGTCGCAGGTGGCATACAAAATGCTATGAACGACAGGTTTAGACCGTCGGCGCGGACCGGTCCGGAGCAAGCATGGCCTATCGGCACGCCATCGGTAATACCGCCTACGTCTTCAGCGACCTCCGCGAACTCCTGGCCAAGGCAAGTCCGCCGCGCTCTGGCGATCGCCTGGCCGGGGTTGCGGCCGACAGCGCCGAAGAGATGGTGGCGGCGCGGATTGTGCTCGCTGATGTGCCCCTCAAGCAGTTCCTCACCGAAGCGGTCATTCCCTATGAAGCTGACGAGGTTACGCGTCTGATCGTCGACGGCCATGATCCCGTGGCCTTTGCGGCCATTTCCTCGTTGACGGTCGGGGCATTCCGCGACTGGCTGCTGTCGGGAAACGCAAGCTCGGACGTTCTCAAGACCATCGCGCGCGGGATCACGCCGGAAATGGCGGCGGCGGTTTCAAAGCTGATGCGCAACCAGGATCTGATCCTGGTTGCGAAAAAATGCGAGGTCGTTACCGCTTTCCGCGACACGATCGGGCTGCACGGGCGAATGAGCGTTCGGTTGCAGCCCAACCATCCCTTCGATGATGCGAAGGGTATCACCGCATCGATCCTGGATGGTATTTTGCTCGGGGCGGGCGATGCGTGCATCGGCATCAATCCGGCGAGCGACGATCCCGCCGTGATCGCCAGGCTGCTGCATCTGCTCGACGAGATCATTGGCCGGCTGCAAATTCCGACGCAATCCTGCGTGCTGTCCCACGTGACGACGACGCTTCGATTGATTTCCGAGCGCGTGCCCGTCGATCTGGTCTTTCAGTCGATCGCAGGAACGGAGGCCGCCAACCGAAGCTTCGGCGTCGATCTTAAACTGTTACGTGAAGCGCACGATGCCGGCCGTTCGCTTCAGCGCGGTACCGTCGGTCACAACGTGATGTATTTCGAAACCGGGCAGGGGTCGGCGCTGTCGGCCAATGCCCATCACGGCGTCGACCAGCAGACTTGCGAGGCGCGTGCCTACGCGGTCGCGCGCGCGTTCGATCCGTTGCTCGTCAACAGCGTCGTCGGCTTTATCGGTCCCGAATATCTTTACGACGGCAAGCAGATCATCCGCGCCGGGCTCGAGGATCACTTTTGCGGCAAGCTGCTTGGTCTGCCGCTGGGCGTGGATGTTTGCTACACCAATCACGCCGAAGCCGATCAGGATGACATGGACAGTCTGCTGACGTTGCTCGCGGCGGCCGGCGTCAATTTCATCATGGGGGTCCCGGGCGCCGACGACGTGATGTTGAATTATCAGTCGACGTCGTTTCATGACGCACTTTACGTCCGCGACGTCTTCGGGTTGAAGCGCGCACCTGAGTTCGACGACTGGCTGTTTCGTGCAGGTATTGTGGATGCCAGTTTTCGTCTCGCCGGTAGCGGCGAACTGCTGCCGGACTTCGCCCGCCGCCTGATCGGCTAGCGGTCCGATTTTAACATTCGCATCCCTTCACGGCGGGCACTTTTGCGAATGTTAGAATCGAAGGACCGCTAGCGAATATAAGTTTCTGGTGGAGGCTGGGATTCGACATTCGCTCGACGAACCTGCGGCTAGGCGGGTGGCGAATGTCAAATCCACTCCACCCAGCCGGCCTTGCGGGGTCGCGATCTGCGCGCCACCTAACAGTTATCCGGTCACTGCCGGGTCGGGGCGCTGCCACAATCCTGAAAAATTTGTGGCCCAGCTTACGGTTTGCATGATTAAATCGTCGGAGTTGAAGGCGCAGGGAAAGCTATGAGAGCCGCAAGCGCTGACACGGTACGTCGTATCCTGTGCGTCTTTCCGCGCTATACGTCCTCCTTTGGCACGTTCGAATATTCCTATCCGCTTACCGACGGCGTTCAGGCTTTCATGCCGCCACAAGGGCTGCTGTTGATCGCGGCCTACATGCCCGAGAACTGGCCGGTCCGCTTCGTCGACGAAAACATCCGACCTGCCACGACCGAGGATTTCGAGTGGGCGGAAGCGGTATTCGTCAGCGGCATGCACATTCAGCGGCAGCAGATGAACGATATCTGCCGACGCGCGCATGCCTTCGATCTGCCGGTTGCGATCGGCGGACCTTCCGTCAGCGCATGTCCGGACTACTATCCCTCGTTCGATTACCTGCATGTTGGTGAGCTCGGCGACGCGACCGATGAACTGATCGGGCGGTTGGCTCGCGACCCGTCGCGCCCGGAAACGCAGGTCGTGCTCAAGACGGTCGATCGTCTCGACATGACGAGCTTTCCGCTTCCCGCCTATGAACTCGCCGAACTCAATCGCTACTTCCTGGGCAGCATCCAGTATTCGAGCGGCTGTCCGTATCAATGCGAATTTTGCGACATCCCCGGACTCTACGGCCGCAACCCGCGTATCAAGACGCCGCAACAGATTACGGCCGAACTCGACAAGCTGCTCGAATGCGGCATCCGCGGCTCGGTTTATTTTGTCGATGACAACTTCATCGGCAACCGCAAGGCCGCGCTCGACCTGTTGCCGCACCTAGTCGAGTGGCAAAAGAAGACGGGCTTTGTCCTGCGCTTCTCCTGCGAGGCGACGCTGAATATCGCCAAGCGGCCGGAAATCCTGGCCGGGATGCGCGAGGCGTTCTTCTGCACGGTGTTCTGCGGTATCGAGACGCCGGATCCGGTGGCGCTGAAAGCGATCCACAAGGATCACAACATGATGGTTCCCATCATGGAAGGTATCCGGACCATCAACAGCTACGGCATGGAAGTGGTGTCAGGGATCATTCTCGGGCTGGACACTGACAAGCCGGAAACCGGCGCGCATTTGCTCGAATTCATCGAAGCATCGCAAATTCCGCTTTTGACCATCAATCTGCTTCAGGCGCTGCCAAAGACGCCGCTGTGGGATCGGCTGGCGAAAGAGAACCGCCTGATCGAGGATGAGGGCAGGGAGTCCAATGTCGACTTCCGCATGCCCTATGATGAGGTTGTGGACACCTGGCGCAAGTGCATGGGCGTGGCCTATGAACCGGCAAGGCTCTTGCAGCGCTACGAGTATCAAATCCAGAACACCGCGCCGAACCAGATCAAGCGGCCGCCTCCGAAGGCGTCGTGGGAAAACATCAGGCTTGGCCTCATCATGCTGCGCAATATCTTCTGGCAGGTTGGGGTTCTCGGCGACTACAAACTCGAGTTCTGGAAATTCGCGCTTCGGCGTCTCGCCCGCGGCGAGATCGAGCACCTGATCGCCTCGATGATAGTTGCCCACCACCTCATCATGTTCGCACGCGCCGCTTCTCGTGGCCGGCAGAATGCGTCGAATTATTCGATGCGGCTGCGCGAGGCTTCCGTCCCTGCCGAGTGATCTCACTAGGACCGAACCTCCCGCGCCGCTCGAGCGCCTGCGCGAGCTAACGCCCGCACGCGTGGCGCTGGGCCGCTCGGGTGCAAGCCTGCCCACCAAGGCTTTGCTCGAATTTACCCTCGACCATGCGCGCGCCCGCGATGCGGTTCACGCCGCTTTCGACGCGGAGGGCTTGCTGCAAGGCCTCGCCGATCTCGGTTTGGAAGCAGAGCCGGTTTCGAGCCTCGCGCCTGGCCGTAACGACTACCTCGCGCGCCCCGACCTCGGGCGCAAGCTTGACGCGGAGTCGAAGGCGGGACTGGCGCGCCATCGCAGCAGCGCGGGCGCCGTTTCGATTGTCGTCGGCGACGGACTTTCCCCGGCGGCCGTCAACGCGCATGCGATCGAACTATTGCGCAGGCTGCTGCCGTTGCTCGCGGAAGATGCGATCGCGGTCGGCCCTGCCGTGGTTGCAACAGGGGCGCGCGTGGCCTTGGGTGACGAAATCGGTGACGTACTTGGTGCGCGCATGACCGCGATGCTGATCGGTGAGCGGCCGGGTCTGTCTGCCGCCGACAGCCTCGGGGTCTATCTGACCTATGCTCCCGCTATCGGAACCACGGATGAAAAGCGCAACTGCGTCTCCAATATCCACCGCGCCGGACTCGGCTATGAGGAGGCCGCGGCCAGGATCTGCTGGTTGATTCGCGAAGGGCTTATCCGAGAATTGACGGGCGTCGCGCTGAAGGACGAAAGCGGCGTCCGGGCAGGGCAGGCGACCATCGCCAATTAACGTGAAAAGTCGATCGATTTCTCGCCCACCGCGACCTGCCTTTCGTCCTTCCAATCCTTGCGAGAAGCCGGACAGACCTGCTACACCCCTCTGCAAAATTGTCGTATGTTTTCAACGACCATTGCGATCCTCCGTCGATCGGCGGAGGGGTTCCAGACAAAATTTGTTTTTGTCACTTTCTGCGGCTAATTGAGCCGATGTGAGAATTGGATAGGGCATGCTCGAAAAGCACAGCGAGAGTGAAGTCCACGTCGAGAAGATCGAGCAGCGTCCGACGGCAAGCATCGCCTTTGGGCTCGAGAGGATCGGACTTA
Organism: Bradyrhizobium erythrophlei; assembly: GCF_900142985.1. Taxonomy (NCBI): domain Bacteria; kingdom Pseudomonadati; phylum Pseudomonadota; class Alphaproteobacteria; order Hyphomicrobiales; family Nitrobacteraceae; genus Bradyrhizobium; species Bradyrhizobium erythrophlei. Next base: position 382,930 of record NZ_LT670849.1, on the reverse strand, counting down.
TCGCGGTTCAAGCGCCGATCTGGTCCTGCATCATTCTCGTGGCGCTCGTCATCGGTGCGATTTTCGGAATCGAGCGCATCAAGATCGACGATTCCCTGAGCCAGCTGTTCCGTTCCAATTCCAGGGAATACCGGCAATACGAATCGGAAATCAAACGCTTCCCGGCGACCGAATTCGACGTGCTGGTCGTGGTCGAAGGCAAGAACCTGCTGGCGCGCGACAATCTGGAAAAGCTGCGCGACTTCATCACCGACCTGCAATTGGTGGAGGGAACTCGCGGACTGATCTCGCTGTTCTCGGCGCGGCAGGCGCCGGCCCCCGGCAAATTCCCCGCAGCGCTATTCCCATCCGAATTGCCGCAAGGCGCCGACTACGACAAGTTCATCGAAACGGTGAAGTCGAACGAGCTCATTCGCGGCAAATTGCTGTCGGAAGACGGCACGCTGGCGCTGATCGTGCTCTCGATCGAGCCAGACGTCGTCGCCAGCAACAATCTCGGCAAGACCATCGGCGAGATTCGCAAGCTGATGAAAGATGACCTCGGGGACACCGGCCTCAACGCCGAACTGTCCGGCGTTCCGGTGATGCAGCTCGAAATCCGCAACGCGGTCGAGCGCGACGGTCTGACCTATAATATTCTCGGCATCCTGGCTGGCTGCATCATCGCGATCATCTTCTTCCGCAAGATCTCGTTCATGGTGGCGGCGGCATTCCCGCCAATCATCGCGATTTTGCTGGCGCTCGGCGGCCTCGGCTGGGCGGGTTTCAATCTCAACATGTTCCTGAACGTGATGACGCCGCTCATCATGGTGATCAGCTTTTCGGACTCGATGCAGCTCACCTTTGCGGCGCGGGACCGCCTGATTGCGGGGCAGGACAAGTACACGGCGTTCCGCAACGCGGTGCTGGTCGTCGGGCCAGCGTGCGTGCTGACGCACGGCACGGCCGGCATTTCGTTTATCGCGCTCCAGTTTTCGGATTCCGACCTGATCCGTAAATTCGGTGAAGCCGGGCTTGCGGCAACGATCATCGCGCTGGTCGCGGTGCTGTCGCTGGTGCCGGTCTTCGGCGTGCTGTTCGTGCGCAACGAAAAGATCTTCGCCGTCAAATTCCAGGGCGCAGATGCCGGCGTCCAGATGCTGCGGAATTTCTGCTACTGGATCGCGGTGCGGATGGTCGGCCGTCCCGGCCTCTTCAGTCTCATTGCGGTGTTGTTCGTCGGTTCCCTCGGCGTGATCTACGCCAATCTGGAGCCGCGCTACCGGCTTGCCGATCAGGTGCCGGACAAGCAGCAGGCGGTTGCCGCGAGCAGCCGTCTCGACGCCAAGCTGACCGGCGCCAACGCGATCGACGTGCTGATCGAATTCCCGAAGGGCGCCTCGCTCTACGATCCGCAAACCCTGCAGACCATCGCCGACGTTCATTCGCAGGTCGAAAAGCAGGCGGGCGTCGGCAACGTCTGGTCGCTGGAGACGCTGCGGCGCTGGCTTGCGGAAAAAGCGGGCAGCTCGGACGTCGCGACGTTGAAGGAGTATGTCGGCGTCATTCCCGAATATCTGGTGCGCCGTTTCATCTCGGCCAATCAGGATGCGGTGGTGGTGTCGGGCAGGGTCCCGGATCTCGATTCCAGCCAGATTCTGCCTGTCGTCGAAAAGCTCGATCATGGGCTCGATGCCGTGCGGACGGCGCATCCCGGTTACGAGATCGCGGTCACCGGCCTTTCGGCGATTGCCGCGCGCAATTCCGCCAACATGATCGAAAAGCTCAACCGCGGCCTGACGATCGAGTTTGCACTGGTCGCGATCTTTATCGGTCTCGCCTTCCGTTCGATCGTCGTGATGTTCTCCTGCATCCTGCCCGGAATCTTTCCCGTGGTGCTGTCCGGAACAGTACTCTGGCTGCTCGGGGAGGGGCTGCAATTCGCCAGCGTCGTGGCGTTGACGGTGTCGTTCGGGCTGGGGCTTTCCGCCACCATCCACTTCCTCAATCGTTTGCGGCTTGAATCGAAGCCCGACGTGACGCCGGACCTTGCGGTCGAGCGGGCGACGGTGCTGGTCGGACCGGCGCTGATCCTGACCACGGTGGTGCTTGCCTGCGGTCTGGTCGTGACGGTGTTTTCCGACCTTCCGTCGTTGCGCCTGTTCGGCTGGCTCAGCGCATTCTCGATGGTGGCGGCGCTGGTCGCCGACCTCTTCATCCTGCGGCCGACCGCGATGTTCCTGATCAATCTGTCGCTGAAGCTGCGCGGAAAGGCGAGTCCCGCGGGACCCGCCGTATAATCGCGCCAGCGAGGTGAGGGGTTACTTAGCCCTTCACCATCGTGATCGAGACGCCGCGGATGTCACCCTGGGAGGTGAGCTGAACCGTCTGCTTGTTGCCGGTGGTCCGCAATGTCAGGCTTGCCGTAAAGCCGGCGGATTCAACTTTCACGTCGATCTTGCCGTTGCCCGCCGTTCCCAGCAGGCTCCCGGAGATGTTGCGGTTGGTTTCCGACCAGTTGCCGGTAATATGATCGCCGTGGCTGGTGACGTCGCTGGAGAGATCGAACTTGTAGCTGTCGCTCGCGCAGCGAAGCGTTTGCTTCAACACAAGTCCGCTGCCATCGACCTGGTAGACTGCGCGACAGCGCAGCCGCTCGCTTGAGCCGTCCGACAGCGAAACCGTTCCGTTGCCCGACCACGTGCCATCAAATCCCGCGAACGGAGGAGACTGTGCCTGGCCGGCGGCTGTCGACAGCACCAGCGCTGCAACGACTGCGCTCGCCTTTATCGTCCGCCCGATCAGGCTTGAACCCGTGTATTTCATCTCGACTTGCCCCTTTGAATGTGACGCTCCGGCGAACGGTATGTTTTCCGCGCTCGTGATTTGGTGCCGTGGCGCGGAGTTTGGTTCAAAAGCGAATGCGATGCACGTTCGCTGAATAATTTGCTTGGGTCTGCGGCAAATTCGCTTCACCCCGAGACAAATTGAGGCAGTCGCGCTTTTTTGCTCGCGAAGGGATCGCGACTTCGTCTATTCTTGAGCTCTCGCCGCGCAGCAATCGCCTTGCGCCTTGATCCACAAAATATCGTGTAATGCCAACGGGTTACGCGCTCCTCGAAATCTGTCTTTGAGGGCCGCAATTTAGGGAGACGGTCGCCGCAAATTTGGCCGCATTTGCCAGTGCTTCTGCGGGTGGTCGTCGCAACCTGAATCGTCTGCCCGCTGATGCCAAACGCTATTCGGGCCCGAAATCTCTGCCGTAAGAACAAAGGAACACAATGCGTAAAACTTTCTTCGTAGCTGCTCTGCTGTCGCTGTCGGTCACCGCCGGAGCCATGGCCCAGCAACAGCAACACGGCGGAACGCCCGAGGAGCAGAAGGCCTGTGCCCATGACGTGCAGAAATACTGCCGTACGGTGATGAATGACAGCGACCTCGTCGTTCTGAGCTGCCTGCAGCAGAACCGGGAGAAGCTGACCAAATCCTGCGATAAGGTTCTAAAAGACCACGGCCAATAACGGCCTCAATATCCGCCGCCAAAAGCCTGCCGCCGCCCCGTTCCCGGGGCGCGGCGGGCGCTTGTCTATGCGTGTGGATGGCATTGGTTTTGGTAGTGTATTCCCCTATATGGGGCATACGAAATGCCACAAGCGTGCCGGGATCACCGACGCATGCGCAACCCTGACACCGTTAAGTTTTTTGAGATGACCAACGCGAGCGAATGGCGATCCGGCAAGGGCCACCGCGACGAGAATTTTCCGGTCGCGTCGTGGATCATTCATCCGCGCCACCGGCCATTGATCCTTGCGTTCTACAATTTCGTTCGAACGGCGGATGACATCGCCGATCACGAAAGCCTGAGTGGAGACGAGAAGCTTTCGCTTCTCGATCTTCTGGAGGCTGAGTTGCTCGGCAAGGGCGACAGCCAGCCTGAGGCCGTCAATCTGCGCCGGGTACTGGCAGAGCGCGGGATGCCGCCGCGCCATGCGCTCGATCTTCTGACCGCCTTCCGCATGGACGTCACCAAGCTTCGTTATGAGACGTGGGACGAGGTGATTCACTACTGCCGATATTCGGCGATGCCGGTCGGCAGGTTCGTGCTCGACGTTCACGGCGAGAGCACCTCGACCTGGGCCGCGTCGGACGCCATTTGCGCGGGCCTTCAGATCAATAATCACCTTCAGGACTGCGGCAAGGATTTCCGGAATCTCAACCGTGTCTACCTGCCGCGCGACGCACTGGCGGCCGTGGGCGCTACTGCCGAACAATTGGGCGAGGCGCGCGCCACACCGGCGTTGCTGCAATGTCTGCAATCGCTGGCCGCACGCAACGAGGCGCTGCTCGACGAAGGCAGGATGCTACCCGCCCAGGTCAGGGATTTCCGGCTTGGGCTTGAAGTATCGGTCATACAATCCTTCGCTGACCGGATCGTTCGCCTTCTGAAGGTGCGCGATCCCCTGAGCGAACGGGTGCACCTCAATCCGGTCGAACTTCTCACCTTCAGCCTCAGTGGCATGGCGGGGGAAACGATCCGCCGTCTCTCCGGGCGTCGTCCTGTCTCGAAAACGGCGGCTGGCGCATGACGGGAGAGGCGGCGGTAGCCGATACAAATTACGGGACGACGGCATCTGGCAGTTCGTTCTACGCCGCGATGCGCATGCTTCCGCGCGAGCAGCGGGAGGCGATGTTTCAGATCTACAGTTTCTGCCGCCAAGTCGACGACATTGCCGACTCGCCCGGGCCGAGAGAACAGCGGTTGGCCGCGTTGCAGCAGTGGCGCGACGATATCGACGCGCTCTATCAAGGCCATCCGCCGGCGCGCTTACGCGATTACGAGGCTTCAGTTCGGCAGTTCGGGCTCGAACGTGACGATTTTCTGGCGATCGTCGACGGCATGGAAATGGACGTCCCGCAGGACATCCGTGCGCCGGACTTCGCGACCCTCGATCTCTATTGTGACCGCGTCGCCAGCGCCGTCGGGCGTCTGTCGGTGCGCGTGTTCGGCATGCCGCGAGAGGACGGCATTCTGCTCGCACATCATCTCGGGCGCGCATTGCAGTTAACCAACATCCTGCGCGACATCGACGAGGACGCCGGGATCGGAAGGCTGTACCTGCCCAAGGAGGGGCTGGCGCAGGCCGGCATCACATCGACCGATCCGCTTGTCGTGGCCGCCGACCCGGCGCTGCCGAAGGTCTGCGCGCCGCTTGTGGAGCGGGCCAGGGAGCACTTTGCGAAGTCAGACGAGATCATGGCCCGCAATCCGCGCCCGGCGGTGCGTGCGCCACGGATCATGTCGCGATACTACGGTTCCATTCTGGGATTGCTTGTTGCGCGCGGGTTCGCTAACCCGCGGGCGCCGGTTCGTCTGAACAAGGTGGCCAAGCTTGCCATCCTGCTTCGCTACGGCTTTTTCTGATTTCCAACACCTCATCCAATCGCACGATGCAAAGAGTTGCCCATATCGTTGGCGCGGGAATTTCCGGCCTGTCGGCCGCGGTGAGGCTGGCGAACGCGAATTTCAAAGTGCGCGTTTACGAGGCCACGCAGCAGGCGGGCGGGCGCTGCCGTTCCTACTTCGATGCTGCAACCAATCTGATGATCGACAACGGCAATCATCTTCTGTTGTCCGGCAACAGCCACGCTTTGGCTTACGCAAAATCGATCGGCACCGAAGCGGGGCTGGTCGGGCCGAAGCGGGCCCAGTTTCCCTTTGTCGATCTCGCGACGGGAAAGCGCTGGCGGCTCGATCTCGGTGATGGCCGTCTGCCGTTGTGGCTCTTCGACCGAGAGCGCCGCGTGCCGGATACGACGTTAAGCGACTATCTGGCGCTGATGCCGCTGATCTGGTCGTCGCCTTCGAGGCTCGTCGGCGATGCCATCCCCACCAAGGGAGTTTTGTACCAGCGGTTGGTGCAACCGTTGTTGCTGGCTGCGCTCAACGTCGATCCGCCGGTGGGGTCGGCCGGTCTTGCCGGCGCCATTGTGCGCGAAACGCTGCTCGCCGGCGGACAGGCCTGCCGGCCGTTGATTGCCCGTGATGGCTTGAGCGCGGTCCTGGTCGAGCCGGCGGTCAAGCTGTTGCAGGCTAAGGGCGCCGATATCGGATTCAGCAAAGAGCTGCGCGGATTTGCCAGTGCGGCGGATCTCGTCAACGAGCTCAACTTCGGCGACGAGAAGATTGCGGTCGGGCCTTCGGACGTTGTCGTGCTGGCCGTGCCGCCGCGGTCCGCGGCCTCATTGCTGCCGGGGCTGAAAACGCCGACGAAATTCAAGGCTATTGTGAACGGTCATTTTCGCATCGACCCGCCGAGGGACGCGCCGCCGATCCTGGGCGTCGTCGGAGGGCTCGTGGAGTGGGTTTTCGCGTTCCCCCAGCGCCTGTCGATCACCATCAGCGGCGCCGACCGGCTGGTCGACATGCCGCGCGAGGAACTCGCCCAGGCCCTCTGGCGCGACGTCTGCCAGGCGACCGGGGTTTCGGGCGAATTGCCGCCGTGGCAGATCGTGCGCGAGCGCCGTGCCACATTTGAGGCGACGCCGGAACAGAACGCCCAGCGGCCGGGGCCCAAAACGGCCTTCAAAAACCTGTTTCTTGCCGGCGACTGGACTGATACGGGGTTGCCGGCGACCATCGAAGGTTCGGTGCGGTCGGGTGACCGCGCCGCCGATCTTGTCCTGGCGACAGGCCAGGCCTGATCGGAAGACGGCGCGAAAGCGCCGGCGCAACGGGACCAGCAAGTACGACGCAATGAATACAGGGATGTCGGGCATTATGCCTTCCGCGACCAATACACCCGGAATCGATACGGGGGTGCTTGAGACGAGCATTGGCTCGGCGACGCAAGCGCTGCTCGGCTTCCGGCAGGCCGACGGCCACTGGGTATTCGAGCTCGAGGCCGACTGCACCATTCCGGCAGAATATGTGCTCCTCAGACACTATCTCGCCGAGCCGGTCGATACGGTTCTGGAAGCCAAGATCGCCAGATATCTCAGGCGGGTTCAGGGTGCGCATGGCGGCTGGCCGCTGGTCCATGACGGCGAGTTCGACATGAGCGCGAGCGTCAAGGCCTACTTCGCCCTGAAGATGATCGGCGATGCCATCGACGCGCCGCATATGTTGCGGGCGCGCGAAGCCATCCATGCGCGCGGCGGCGCGAGCAAAAGCAACGTCTTCACGCGCTTTATGCTGGCGTTGTTCGGCGTGACGACCTGGCGCGCAACGCCGGTGCTGCCGGTCGAGATCATGTTGCTGCCGATGTGGTCGCCGTTCCATCTGAACAAGATTTCCTACTGGGCGCGGACCACGCTGGTGCCGCTTCTGGTGCTGGCCGCGCTGAAGCCGCGTGCGAAAAATCCCAAGGGTGTCGGCATCGACGAACTGTTCCTGGAGGATCCTCGCTCCGTCGGCATGACGTCGAGGGCGCCGCATCAGAGCCGGGGCTGGCACGTGCTGTTCAGTACGCTGGACCGCATCCTGCGCGTGATCGAGCCGCTGTTCCCCAAGTGGCTGCGCGCGCGCGCTGTCAACGCGGCCGTGGCCTTTACCGAGGAGCGGCTCAACGGCGAGGACGGGATGGGCGCTATTTTCCCGCCAATGGCCAACGCCGTCATGATGTACGAGGCGCTCGGCAAGGGGCCCGACTATCCGCCGCGCGCGAGCCAGCGGCGCGGGCTCGACCTGCTCCTGGTGATCGGCGAGGACGAAGCCTACTGCCAGCCCTGCGTGTCGCCGATCTGGGACACCGCGCTGACCTGTCATGCCTTGCTCGAAGCCGGCAGCGACGAGGCGGTGGCGCCGGCCAAGCGGGGGTTGGATTGGCTGGTGCCCAAACAGGTTCTGGACGTGAAAGGGGACTGGGCGGTCAAGGCTCCGCAGATCCGCCCCGGTGGCTGGGCGTTCCAGTACAACAACGCCTACTATCCGGACCTCGACGACACTGCGGTCGTCGTCATGGCCATGGACCGCGCCCGTCGCAGCGCGCCGAACCCGGCCTATGACGCCGCGATCGCCCGCGGTCGCGAGTGGATCGAGGGCATGCAGAGCAAGGACGGGGGCTGGGCAGCCTTCGACGTCAACAACCTCGAATATTACCTGAACAACATCCCGTTCTCGGACCACGGGGCGCTGCTGGACCCCCCGACCGAGGACGTCACCGCCCGCTGTATTTCCATGCTGGCCCAGCTCGGGGAGACCGCCGGGAACCCGTCGGTCGCGGCCGGCATCGCCTACCTGCGCAGGACCCAGCTCGCGGAAGGCTCCTGGTATGGCCGCTGGGGGCTGAATTACGTCTACGGAACTTGGTCGGTGCTATGCGCGCTCAACGCCGCCGGCGTCGCGCACAGCGACCCGATGATGCGCAAGGCGGCGGACTGGCTGGTCTCGATCCAGAACGCGGACGGCGGCTGGGGGGAGGATGCGACCAGCTACCGACTCGACTATAAGAAATTCGACACGGGATTTGACGGCGGCCCGTCGACAGCCTCGCAAACGGCATGGGCCTTGCTTGGTCTCATGGCGGCGGGTGAAGTGGAAAATGCGGCCGTTGCCCGCGGAATCCGTTACCTGATGGCCACACAGACCCAAAAGGGCTTGTGGGATGAGCAACGCTATACCGCTACGGGCTTTCCTCGGGTGTTTTATCTGCGTTATCATGGCTATTCGAAATTCTTTCCGCTCTGGGCGTTGGCGCGGTACCGGAATTTGCGAAAGACCAACAGCAGGGTGGTAGGGGTCGGGATGTGAAGTTGGGGGCAGGGGTTGGAGCGCCGTCGGGCAAGGTGGACCCGCGGCCGGTGCTCATCGTCACTGGTCTCATTCAGGAGGCCCGGATCGCATCCGGTCCCGGAATGACGGTTATCTGCAGCAGTAGCGATCCGAAGCAATTGCGCGCGCTGCTGACCGTATTCGATCCGACGACGATCAGGGGCGTTATCAGCTTCGGCGTGGCCGGGGGCCTCGACCCGTCCCTCAAGTCGGGCGACGTCGTGGTTGCGACCGAAGTGCTGGCTGGCGATGCCCGCTGGCTGGCGGGTCTTTCCTTGAATGACGATCTGATCGCAAGCGTCGGGCTAGGGCGCCGGCGCATCGTCAGGGGACGTCTGGCGGGCGCCGAACAGGTGGTTGCGGCCCGTCACCTCAAGGAAGCGCTGCATCAGGAGACGGGCGCTGCCGCCGTCGACATGGAAAGCCACATTGCGGCGGAATATGCCGCCAATGCAGGGCTGCCGTTTGCTGCGCTACGGGTCGTCAGCGATCCCGCCCACCGGGCTTTGCCGTCAGTGGCCATGGCCGCCATCAAGCCGAACGGCGATCTCGACCTGCGTCAGATCATGCGCAGCGTTGCGCGTAATCCGCGAACGCTGCGCGATCTCGTGACGACCGGCATCGATTTCAACCGTGCGCTTCGCAGCCTACGCGGCTGTCGAAGCTTTTTGCTGGGCAGCGAGGGCCTCGTCACGGCGGATCTCTGACAGCCGCTTCTGCACTTCCGCAGAGAAGATGTACTGCGCCGGACGCTGCTTGGTCAGGTCGATTTCCGGCGCCATCGGGCCCGAGGTACGCACGCCGGAGATCGCCACCTTGAGCGCCTTCAGCGGATTCTTAAACGCATCGCTCGCTGCGGTCGGCTCATAGCCGCAATGGGCCATGCAGTCGGCGCACTTCTCGTACTTGCCGGTGCCGTAGGTTTCCCAATCCGTGGTGTCCATCAGCTCCTTGAAGGTCTTGGCATAGCCTTCGCCGAGCAGGTAGCAGGGCTTCTGCCAGCCGAAGATGTTGCGGGCGGGCATGCCCCACGGGGTGCATTCATAGGTCTCGTTGCCGGCCAGGAAGTCCAGGAACAGGCTGGAGTGCATGAAGTTCCACTTCTTGCCCTTGCCGCGCGCAAAGACATCGCGGAACAGGTTCTTGGTCTTCGTGCGGTTGAGGAAGTGCTCCTGGTCGGGCGCACGCTCATAGGCGTAGCCCGGTGACATCGAAACGCCGACACCAAGCTCGACCGTGTAGTCGAGGAACTTGGCGATGTCTTCCGCCGAATGACCATCAAAGATCGTGGCGTTGACGTTGACCGTAAAGCCCTTGGCCTTGGCGGCCTTGATCGCCGAGACGGCGCGATCGAACACGCCTTCCTGGGACACGGCCTTGTCGTGGTGCTCTTTCAGGCCATCCAGATGCACCGAGAAGAACAGGTAGGGCGACGGCTCGAACAGATGAAGCTTCTTCTCCAGCAGCAACGCGTTGGTGCAGAGGGAGACGAACTTCTTGCGCGCCACGAGGCCGCGCACGATTTCGCCGATGTCCTTGTGAATCAGCGGTTCGCCGCCGGGGATCGCGACCATGGGCGCGCCGCATTCATCGGCCGCATCCCAGCACTCCTGCGCGGTCATGCGCCGGTTGAGGATCGCATCGGGATAGTCGATCTTGCCGCAGCCCACGCAGGCCAGATTGCAGCGGAACAACGGCTCCAGCATCAGCACCAGCGGGTACCGTTTCCGGCCCAACAGCTTCTGCTTCATCAGATAGCCGCCGATGCGAATTTCCTTGAAGAACGGTATTGCCATTACAAGCTTTCTTTCCGTAGTCAGAGGTTGATCAGCTCGCCGTCAACTCGGCCGGGAGCCTGAATTCGATATTTTCCTCGCGGCCGGGGAGTACAGATACGGCGACAGGTCCAATCCGCTTCAACGCCTCGATCACGTCGTCGACCAGAACTTCCGGTGCCGACGCGCCGGCGGTGATTCCGACGGCCTTGGCATCCTTCAACCACTCTGGGTTCAACTCGCTGCCGTCGGCGATCAGATAACTGGCAACGCCAACCTCGGTCCCAATCTCCCGCAAGCGGTTTGAGTTGGAACTGTTGGCCGCGCCTACTACCAGGATAACGTCGACGAGCTTGCTGAGGTCCCTTACCGCAGATTGGCGGTTCTGTGTCGCATAGCAGATATCCCGGGTGTCGGGGCCTTGAATATCTGTAAAACGCTCGTGAAGGGCCGCAATGATGTCCTTGGTGTCGTCCACGCTGAGCGTGGTCTGGGTGATATAGGCCACCGGGGTGTCGGCCGGCAGGGTCAATGCCGCGACGTCATCCACGTTCTGGACCAGCAGGACGGGGCCTGGAACCTGGCCCATGGTGCCCTCGACCTCCGGATGGCCGGCATGGCCGATCAGGATCAGGGAGCGGCCTTTCGACATATATCGCTTGCCCTGGTTGTGGACCTTGGTCACCAGCGGGCAGGTGGCGTTAAGCACCGGCAGGCCGCGGGCGGCGGCCTCTTCTTCCACGCTGCGGGCCACGCCGTGGGCGCTGAACACGGTCACGGCCCGCGGCGGGACCTCGGAAAGGTCCTCGACGAAGATCGCACCCTTGTTTTTAAGGCTTTCGACCACGTACTTGTTGTGGACGATCTCGTGCCGAACGTAGACCGGCGGACCGTACTTCTCGAGCGCACGCTCGACGATCTCGATCGCCCGCACCACACCCGCGCAAAATCCGCGGGGCTGTGCCAGATAAACTTCCATTGGATGGCCGTTACGCAAGTTCAACTATCCCCGTTTTGGCGCCCAGATATCAACGCAGGTGTGCAACATCCGCACCAACATTCCCCCGGGCCCTGCTGGCGCAGGGCTTTGTGTCAAAAAAAGACCGGATAGGAAAGGCGGCTACGAGCGGAGGGGACACATGGGTAGGTATATGTGGTTCGCAGCGTTAATATAGGTAAAATAATACTTTCTTGGCTTGACTGCTCTCGATTTTCTCAAAGCTGCGTCATAACGGTCAAATAAGTGCGTCGAGGCGCCCGATAGCCCGAATTTCGCGCCTTCTGGGCCTTTTAAGGCCTCTCACCGCCGGAAAAGCGCAAAAACAACATTAGATCGGCCAGGGGAACTCCGCTAGACAGCGAGCGTTTCCGGCAGGCCGCAGACACCAGAAAGAGTAGACGTGCTGACAAAGATAGTTGTTTCGATTGTCCAGACCTGCACCCGGTTTGCGGCCACCACAGTTCTGATTGCGCTCGGTCTTGCGGTTGGAGCCGGATTCTATACGGCGCAACATTTCGAGATCAACACCGACATCAACAAGCTGATTTCCCCCGATCTCGATTGGCGCAAGCGCGACATTCAGTTTGATCAAGCCTTCGACCAGGACAGCACGATCATCGCGGTGGTGGAGGGGCCTACCCCCGAACTGACGGCCTCGGCGGCCGCCGCTCTCTACCAGAAGCTGGCCGGCGACAAGGAGCATTTCCAGGCCGTGCTGCCGCTCGGCTCCGGTGAATTCTTCGAGAAGAACGGGTTCCTGTTCCTGCCGAAGGAAGAAGTCGCCGGTCTTACCAGGCAGTTCGAATCGGCGGCGCCGCTGATCGAGATCATGGCGGGCGATCCGAGCATCCGGGGTCTTACCGGCGCCCTGGAAACCGTGCTCGCGGGCGTCAAGCGCGGCCAGATCAAGCTCGACAGTGCGGAGCGGCCGTTCAACCAGATCTCCCGCACGATCGAGGACGTGCTGAAGAACGGCAACGCGACCTTCTCGTGGCGCGAACTCGTCAGCGACAAGCCGCTGACCGATTCCGACAAACGGAATTTCATTGAATTCAAGCCGATCCTCGACTTCAACGCGCTCGAGCCGGGCAAGGCGGCCACCGACGCTATTCGCGAGGCGGCGACCCAGCTCAATTTTCAGGGCCAATACGGTGCGAGGGTACGCTTGACCGGCCCGGTGCCGATCGCCAACGAGGAGTTTGCAACCGTTGCCGACGGCGCCGTCGTCAACGGGGTCGGGACCGTTCTGGTCGTTCTGGTCATCCTCTGGCTGGCGCTGCATTCGGCCAAGATCATCTCGGCCGTGTTCGCCAATCTGTTCATCGGCCTTTCGATCACCACGGCGCTCGGCCTGATGATGGTTGGCTCGCTCAATCTGCTGTCGATAGCCTTCGCTGTTCTATTCGTTGGCCTTGGCGTCGATTTCGGCATCCAGTTCAGCGTGCGCTATCGATCGGAACGCTTCAAGAGCAACGATCTGAACACGGCGCTGGCGAGTGCCGCGGAGCGCTCCGCTGTTCCGCTTTCGCTCGCCGCCATGGCGACGGCCGCGGGATTTCTGTGTTTTCTGCCGACCGATTACAAGGGCGTCTCGGAACTTGGCGAGATCGCCGGCCTCGGCATGCTGGTGGCGTTTCTCTCCAGCATCACCGTGTTGCCGGCCTTGCTCAGCCTGATCAATCCGCCGGGCGAGGACGAGCCGGTCGGTTACGCCTTCCTGGCCCCGCTCGATCGTTTCCTCGAAGACCATCGCGTCATCATCGTCGGCGGGACCTTGCTGGTCGCGGTTGCCGGGCTGCCGCTGCTTTACTTCCTGCACTTCGATTTCAACCCGATGCACTTGCGCAATCCCAACGTGGAATCGATCTCGACGTTTCTCGACCTGCGAAAGGATCCGAACACCGGCGCCAACGCCATCAACGTGATGACGAATTCGGAAGCCGATGCGAAGAAGATCGAAGAAAAGCTCTCCAAGCTGCCGGAAGTGCTGCGCGTGGTTTCGCTCGACAGCTTCGTGCCGGAAGATCAGCCGGAAAAGCTGAAGCTGATTGCGCAAGGGGCCAAGACTCTCAATCCGGCGCTCAACCCTGAATCGATCGACGAGCCGCCGTCGGATGCGGAAAACGTCGATGCCTTGAAAGGATCGGCGGAGAGCCTGCGCAGGAACGCGGGTGACGCCAAGGGGCCGGGAGCGGTCGCCGCGCGGCGGCTGGCCGACGATCTGCAGAAGCTCGCCGATTCCAATCAGGCGACGCGCGAAAAGGCGCAAGCCATCTTCGTCACGCCTCTCAAAGTCGTGCTCGATCAGCTCAAGAGCGCCTTGCAGGCAAAGCCGGTCAGTCTGAATAACCTGCCGGCGGATCTCGTGAACGGCTGGAAGACCAAGGATGGCCTGATGCGTGTCGAGGCCGAGCCGCGCGGCGATCCCAACGACAACGAGACGCTGCGCAAGTTTGCGGCTGCCGTGCTTGTCGCCGAGCCGACCGCGATCGGTGGTCCGGTATCGATTCTCAAATCCGGCGAAACAATCGTAAGGGCTTTTATTCACGCCGGCTTCTGGGCGCTGGTCGTGATCAGCCTGCTGCTCTGGCTGACGCTCCGGCGCATCTCTGACGTGCTGATGACGCTGGTGCCGCTGTTGGTCGCGGGCGCGGTGACGCTCGAGATCTGCGTGCTGATCGACCTGCCGCTCAACTTCGCCAACATCGTCGCGCTGCCCTTGCTGCTCGGCGTTGGCGTTGCCTTCAAGATTTATTATGTCACCGCGTGGCGCTCAGGCAGAACGAATCTGCTGCAATCGAGTCTGACACGCGCGATATTTTTCAGCGCGCTGACGACGGCGACGGCGTTCGGCAGTCTGTGGCTGTCGAGCCATCCCGGCACGGCGAGCATGGGCAAGCTTCTGGCGCTGTCGCTTGTCACCACGCTTGCCGCGGTGCTGCTGTTTCAGCCTGCGCTAATGGGCAAGCCGCGCGATATCGGCGAGTAGGCAGATATCGCCCACGTCGGCGGTGGTCGTGGCTGTCTGCTTCTGACCCGCTGGCATTTTTGTCGTCGCAGTCATCGCGCCCGTAGTTTTCGGGGCTACCGGAGCCTTCGCGCCCTTTGCTACACTGGCCGCAGGACTCGGCGGGATGGGGCCGGCCACGCGAGTCCAAGTTTCCCCACCGCACAGGAAGCCGAGCACGCAGCCCTGAATTTCCAGCTTGTCGGAGCCGATCGGTTTGATCGTCGAGCTATACGTCTTGCCGTCCTTGGCGTTGTAGACCTCGCCTTCCCACTGATCGACGCCGGCCTTCTTCTTCATGTTAATGAGGATCGGCATGCCGAGGGTGGGTCTGCTCCTTTTCGAGACATCCGGATTGTGGTCGTCAAGGCCGCCGGGTTCTTGCTCCCAGGCGACGACGCCCCACATGTTGCCACTACACTCGGCGACGCGGATATTGGCGACGCCATCGGCCACCTTCCAGTCGCCGCTGGGATCCGCCGCCAGCGCAGGGGTAACACTCATGGCGAATACACCAAAAACTATAAAAGTGCGCACGACGTCTCGCGGGCGGTGCAACATGGGGTAACCTGTGTTCAAATGGATACTCCGAGGATGGCAAAACGCCGCATTCAGCGTTTTCAGTTGACGGAACTAGCGCTTATAGAAGTATGTAGCTGATGACAGATCCTAATCTAGATATTTCTGAGATGTTTGTGGACCGGCAGGGCCAGCGCAGCTCCATGCATGCGCGCCATCTGAACGAACAGCTCGTTCGGGTCCTTAAAACGATCGGCTATGATGTCGGTTTTCAGAAGGGCCAAGGTCAGTATCTCTTCGATCGTGACGGGGTACGTTACCTCGACCTACTCAGCGGTTTTGGCGTTTTTGCGATTGGCCGGAATCATCCGGCTCTGCGACAGGCGCTCAAGAGCGTGCTCGATGCCGACCTTCCCAATCTCGTGCAGCTCGACGTTTCGACCCTTGCCGGCGTGCTGGCCGAGCGGTTGCTGAAATATGTCCCATATCTGGACAAGGTGTTTTTCGCCAATTCGGGCGCCGAGTGTGTCGAGGCTGCCATCAAGTTTGCCCGCGGCGCCACCGGCAGGCCCGGCATCGTTTATTGCGCCCACGCATATCACGGCTTGACCTATGGCGCACTCTCCCTGACCGACGATTCCAACTTCCGTGGCGGCTTCCAGCCGCTGCTTCCCGGCTGTACCACGATTCCGTTCAACGATCTTGCGACGCTCGAGCAGGCGCTGTCGTCGCGTGAAGTCGCCGCTTTCATCTTCGAGCCGATCCAGGGCAAGGGCGTCAACATGCCCACCGACGAATTCCTGCCCGGCGCGGCTGCGCTGTGCAAGAAGTACGGCACCCTGCTGATTGCGGACGAAATCCAGACCGGCATGGGCCGCACCGGACGCTTCCTCGCCGTCGAGCACTGGAACGTCGAGCCCGACATGGTTCTGTTGTCAAAGGCTCTCTCGGGCGGTCACGTGCCGGTCGGCGCGGTGCTCACCCGCAAGAGCGTCTTCGACAAGATCTTCAATCAAATGGACCGCGCGGTCGTCCACGGCTCGACGTTTGCAAAGAACGACCTGGCGATGGCGGCCGGCATTGCCACGCTCGAGGTCATGAAAGCGGAGAAGCTGGTCGAGGCGGCTGCCAAGCGTGGCGCCGAGCTTCGGCTTGCGCTCAACCGGATGGTCCCGGGCTACGAACTTCTCAAGGAAGTCCGCGGCAAGGGCCTGATGATCGGTCTTGAGTTCGGCTCGCCGAAGTCACTGCGGCTGAAGGCGTCGTGGAACGTGCTGGAGACCGCCAACAAGGGGCTGTTCTGTCAGCTCATCACCGTTCCCTTGTTCAAGGACCACAAGATCCTGACCCAGGTGTCGGGCCACGGCAGCCACACCATCAAGCTGTTGCCGCCGCTGACCATCACCGAGGAAGATTGCAACTGGATCGTACGCGCTTTCGATTCCACGATTGCAGCGAGCCACAAGGTCCCTGGCGCGATCTGGTCGCTCGGCAAGACCCTGGTCGACAACGCCGTTCGCAAATCGGCCTGATGCGAGAGCCTGTCGAAGCAGAACTGGGCACTATTCTTCTGTTTTGACGCGTTTTCTTCACGCGAACCGGTTTCCACTTCGCTCGAAAGCGCTCCGGATCTCACGCGGATTGCGCGTGAGATCAGCGCGAATCCTCAAGAATCATCGCAGCACCTTTCTCGGCAATCATCGCCGTTGGCGTGTTGGTATTGCCCGAGGTGATCGTCGGCATGACCGACGCATCCGCAACCCTCAAGCCGGCCAGCCCGCGAAACCGCAGCCGTTCGTCGACGACGGCGAGCGGATCGCTTTGCGTTCCCATCTTGGCCGTGCCCACGGGGTGAAAGATGGTGGTGCCGATATCGCCGGCGGCTTTCGCCAGAGAAGCGCCGTCATCGCCGACCGACGGACCGGGCAGGAATTCTTCCGGAGAAAAGCGTGCAAGCGCCGGCTGCTTCATCAGCCGCCGCGTGGCGCGGATGGCGTCGGCGGCGACCTGACGGTCTTCATCGGTCGACAGATAGTTCGGCGCAATCGAAGGCGCCTCTCCGGGAGCCTGCGACTTGATCCGCACGGTGCCGCGCGAAGTCGGCTGCAAATTGCAGGCACTGACCGTGATCGCCGGAAAGCGGTGCAAGGGATCGCCGAACTTGTCGAGCGATAGCGGCTGGACGTGAAACTGGATGTTGGCGCGCTCGCGATGAGGGTCGGAGCGGGTGAAAATACCAAGCTGAGAGGGCGCCATCGTCAATGGGCCGCGTCGGCGAAAGGCGTAGTCGAGGCCCATCAGGCCGCGCCGCACGTAAGAGTAATAGGTCTCGTTGAGGGTGCGCACGCCGGAGACCTTGTAGATCGCGCGCTGCTGCAGATGGTCCTGCAAATTGCGCCCCACACCCGGCCGGTCGATCACGCTGGCGATGCCGAGGGGGTTGAGCCATTCCGCCGGACCGATGCCGGAGCGGTGCAACACCTGCGTCGATCCGATCGAGCCAGCGCACAGGATCACTTCGCCCTTGCTGCGGGCCTCGAAAACCTGTCCGTCCCTCGTGAACGCGACGCCCACGGCACGGCCATTCTCGACGATGAGGCGGTCGACCAGGACGTTCTTCTCGAGGCGCAGGTTGGTGCGCGTCAGCGCGGGTTTGAGGAATCCTCTCGCCGAGGACCAGCGGCGGCCGCGCTTCTGGTTGACGTGGAAATAGCCGACGCCTTCGTTGTCGCCGGTGTTGAAATCCGCAATCTTGCGAATGCCCATCTGCTCGGCGGCGTCGCCGACGGCATCAAGAACGGCCCATGACAGCCGCGGCGCCTCGATACGCCAGCCGCCGCCGACGCCATGATGTTCGCTCTCGCCGAGAAAGTGATCCTCCAGCCGGCGGAAGGCCGGCAGGACGTCGTCGTAGCCCCAGCCGGTGAGGCCGAGCTGCCGCCAGTGATCATAATCGGCGGCCTGTCCGCGCATCGAGATCATGGCGTTGATCGCCGAGGAGCCGCCGATCACCTTGCCCCGTGGATAGGCCAGCGAACGTCCGTTGAGACCGGCCTCAGCCTCGGTGCGAAACATCCAGTCGGAGCGCGGATTGCCGATCGCAAAGAGGTATCCGACCGGGATGTGAAACCAGATCCAGTTGTCGCTGCCGCCGGCTTCCAGGATCAGAACCCGGTTTTTCGGGTTGGCCGACAGGCGGTTGGCGACGATGCATCCGGCAGTGCCGGCGCCGACGATGATGTAGTCGAAATCTCCCTCGATACGTGTCGTCATTTTCTCGTTTCCGCCCTTCGTCCGCTATCCCGTTAGTCAGACGTTAATGGGCCGGAGAAAGTCTCGACCCGGCCGCTTTGTCAATGATCCAGAGCTATTGGGTCCACCACAACCGGTGTGCTAGATAAGACGTTGATCAAGCATTCAAAACCGAGTTTACCCATGCCCATCGTCAACCGTGCCGCCGACCTGCAACCTGACATTCAGGCTTGGCGCCGCGACATCCATGAACATCCTGAACTCGGATACGAGGAGAAGCGTACGTCGGCTTTCGTGGCGGAGCGGCTTCGAGAGTTCGGCTGTGACGAGGTGGTGACGGGTCTCGGCGGGACTGGCGTCGTCGGCGTCATCAAGGGACGCAAGGCGGCCAAAGGCAGCGGCGTCAAGACGATCGGACTTCGTGCCGATATGGACGCGCTTCCGATCGAGGAGGCGACCGGACTGCCCTATGCCTCGAAAACCTCGGGCAAGATGCACGCCTGCGGTCACGACGGGCATACCGCGATGCTGCTCGGCGCGGCACGCTACCTGGCCGAAACCCGGAATTTCGCCGGCGATGCGGTCGTGATCTTCCAGCCGGCGGAAGAGGGCGGTTTCGGCGCCGCGGCCATGATCAAGGACGGGCTATTCGATCGCTTCCCAATCGATCAGGTCTACGGCATGCACAATGGTCCGGGGATTCCGGTCGGCTCCTTTGCGATCCGGCCGGGCCCGATCATGGCCTCGACCGACGCCGTCAACATTCATATCGAGGGCCGCGGCGGGCACGCCGCGCGTCCGCATCTCTCCATCGATTCCGTCATGGTCGGCGCGCAACTGGTGACCGCGTTGCAGTCGATCGTTTCGAGGAGCGTCGATCCGCTTGAGTCCGCGGTCGTCTCGATGTGCGAATTTCACGCTGGCAACGCCCGCAACGTGATTCCGCAAACCGCCGAAATCCGGGGCACCGTCAGGACCTTGACCGCGGAAGTGCGGACGCTGGTTGAAAAACGGGTACGCGAGGTGGTCGAGGGCGTGGCACGCATGACCGGCGCCAAGATCGACCTCGAATACCTTCGCGGCTACCCGGTCGTCGTCAACCATGCGGCGGAAACCGATTTCGCGATCAAGGTGGCGGAAGAAGTCGCCGGCAACGGCAATGTTACCGAGATGCCGCCGCTGATGGGAGGCGAGGATTTCGCCTACATGCTCGAGAAGCGGCCGGGCGCGTTCATCTTCTGCGGCAATGGCGACAGCGCCGGCTTGCATCATCCGGCCTATAATTTCGACGACGACGCGATCGTCTATGGCACGTCCTACTGGATCAAGCTGGTCGAGAACACGCTCGCGGCGTGAGGGTTGGCGCTGCTGAACAAACACGGTCAAATAGCCGGACTACTCAATCAGCCAAAATAAAAGAGGCCCGCGTCACGCGGGCCCCTTTCTGATGTGTTCGATCCGCCTGAATCTAGAACAGGTGGGCGAAGATAAAGTACAGACTGCCCGAAAGCATGATCGCTATGGGCAGCGTCAGCACCCAGGCCATCGCCATGTTGCGGATAGTCGCAACCTGAAGCCCCGATCCGTTCGCGGCCATGGCGCCGGCGACGCCGGACGACAGCACATGGGTGGTGGACACCGGGAGGCCGAAGTTGTCGGCTGCGGCGATCGTAGCAGCAGCAACCAGTTCGGCGGCCGCGCCTTGCGCGTAGGTGAGGTGGGTCTTGCCGATTTTCTCGCCGACCGTGACGACGATGCGCTTCCAGCCGATCATGGTGCCGAGGCCGAGCGCCAGCGCGACCGCGATCTTCACCCAGTTCGGGATGAACTTGGTGGCGGCGTCCAGCGAGCCCTTGTACTTGTTCAAGGTCGCGATCTCGTCCTTGCTGAGGTCGCTTTCCTTGTCCTTCATCAGGAAGCGGATCGCCTCCGAGGTCAGGTACATGTCGTTACGGGTGTTGCCGACGACCTCGGACGGAACCTTGTTCAGCGAACCGTATTTCTGGACCTGATCGCCGACGTCCTTCACCAGGGCAGCGAGCGACGGATAGGTGCCTTCGCTGATGCGATGCTGCGACACGTATTGCGTTACGGCCGGGCGCGGATCGCCGATGATGCTGTGGCCGGCGCCCTTGGCCGCAACCACCTTGGAAGCGGCGTCGGAGGTTTGCTGGAACACGGCGATCTGCGAGTCCGGCAAGGCGCGGTTGAGGGCATAGGCGGTGGGCACGGTGCCGATCAGGATCAGCATGATCAGGCCCATGCCCTTCTGGCCGTCGTTCGAACCGTGCGCGAAGCTGACGCCGGTGCAGGTCAGGATCAAAAGGCCGCGGATCCAGAC
The DNA here is from genome assembly GCF_900142985.1 of Bradyrhizobium erythrophlei. Taxonomy (NCBI): domain Bacteria; kingdom Pseudomonadati; phylum Pseudomonadota; class Alphaproteobacteria; order Hyphomicrobiales; family Nitrobacteraceae; genus Bradyrhizobium; species Bradyrhizobium erythrophlei. Next base: position 362,287 of record NZ_LT670849.1, on the reverse strand, counting down.
GGGCGGGGCTTTGTTGCCCTCCGGCGCGGCGTAGAGCGCCGGATTGCGGACGAGCACTTTCAGGAGCAGCAGAAGCAAGGCTGCGCAGATGAAGCCGACCAGCGGCGACAACAAGAGCGCGTAGCCGATTTCGGTGGCCTTGCTCCAGTCAACGCCCGAGGTGCCGTCGCGGCCGCGCATCAGCGCATTGACGATGCCGACGCCGATGATCGACCCGATCAGGGTGTGGGAGCTGGAAGCCGGCAGGCCGAACCACCAGGTGCCGAGGTTCCAGATGATCGCAGCAATCAGCAGGGCGAACACCATCGCAAAGCCGGCGCTGCTTCCGACCTGAAGGATCAGCTCGACCGGCAGCAGCGAAACGATGCCGAAGGCCACCGCGCCGGAGGAGGTCAGAACGCCGAGGAAGTTGAAGAAGCCCGACCACATCACGGCGAATTCGGCCGGAAGCGAATGGGTGTAGATCACGGTCGCCACCGCATTGGCGGTGTCATGGAAGCCGTTGACGAATTCGAAGCCCAGCGCAATCAGCAGCGCTACCATCAGCAGGATGTAGGGCAGGTAGGTCGTGATCTTGGCGCCGGTGGCATCGACGTCGGCGTAAATACTGTAAGCCACGAACAGCAGGCCTGCCGCGAGAATGCCGAAAAAGATGATCATCGTCAGGGGGTTGAAGCCCTTGTCGAGATTGGGTCGGGAGGCAGGCTGGATCGGTCCGCCGTCCGTCCCGCTAATTTTTTGGTCAAGTGCAAAATCAGACATATCGACGCCCCTGATACGGTGAGCCTTCATCATTGACGGATGGTTTTGAAGGTTAGATGACATAGGCGGAGTTATCCCCGCCGGTAACGAAGAACTTCCCAGATCTTATTGAATTGCTGACAGAAAATCTTTTGAACGGCCTTGTGAGCAGCCTGCCGATCGCACGCAAATTTGTGCGGGAATAAATGGCAAAAACGAGCGGGTCTACGCTCGCGTGAGGGAACCTAGCAGAACGGCTCAAAAAGTCGATCATGCCGCATCGCCTTCACCTGAGCCGGGCGGGATTTAAGACCGTGGCGTAGTAGCGCCGCCATGTCTCTTCCAGTCGATCCGAGGTTGGCGCCATCGCCTTGCTGACGCCCGACGTGAACGAGATCGCAAAGCCGTCCCAATGTGCGCAGCGTTCGGGCGTCAGGATCGACCAGGGCATATCGGCAAAACGGCGCGCGAAGAACGGCGCTGCCAGCTCAACGACATGGTGCTCCGGCTCGAACCAGGCGACGTATTGCGCGTCGCGTTCCCGCCCGATTTCGCGGAAGCGGACAAAGGCGTGCATCTTGTGCTCGGCGCGCCGCACTGCCTTTGCCATCGCCGTGACGCTGGTAACGTCGGGATCGGTCGCGACCTCGAGAAGGTCGTGATTGCAGCGCAATCGCCACAACAGGCGGTAAAGCATCGCGAACCGCCGGGGATCACGGTGCAGGATCGCGATTTTGGCGAGCTCTACAAACCTGGCGGAAACGCTGAATGTTTCGGTCGATGAGCGCGGTTGCGGCTGCCTCTCGCCGGGTGCGAACAATTCTTCTTCACCCTTGATGCTCCACATCACGTCCTCTGGTGTGACGCCATCCAGCACCAGCGCGCGAGCGGCTTGGCGCCAGCCGTCGAAATCGGTTTCGTGGATGCGGATTTCCAGCTTGGGTTGCCCGTCCATGTCTAAATCCCCTTGATTCCATTTACGAATCTCAGAGCGGCCAATTCGATTGACTCTTTCGTCGCCGTTAGCTTTAAATTAGAACATATCATGAACAAATGAGCCAGCTTCTGGTTCTCTCAAAATCAGAACGGCGACATCAGATTTCGAAAAGGGCGCGGCGCATCATGATGAGCGCAGCAGGAAAGGTTGCCGCCTTGCGCGGCAGCATCGAGCGCATCGAGGCGCATGGCGCGGCGTATTCGTCGCGCAAGGTCCCGCTCGGGCACACTGATGCCGACGCCCACCTGCAAGGCGGCCTCGCTGTGGGCGCCATGCACGAGGTGTTTGCGGAAGCAGGCCGGCAGAGCGCGGCGGCGACCGGCTTTGTCGCAGGATTGGCAGGGCGGGTGGCTAGCCGGCGGCCCGTGGTCTGGATCCGGCAGGATTTCACGGAAGTGGAAACTGGCGCCGTCTCGATGAGCGGGCTTTCCGAACTCGGCCTCGATCCGCGCCTTTTCGTCAGCGTCCACGCGGCCGACGTCGACCATGCGCTGCGTGCGACAGCAGACGCGTTGGCTTGCGATGCGGTGGGCGCCGTCGTGCTGGAGGTCTGGGGCGAGGCGCGGCAACTCGACCTCGTCGCCAGCCGCAAGCTGACACTGGCCGCCCAGACTTCAGGCGCAACCGCCCTGATGTTGCGGATGGCGGCAGAGCCGAGGGCCTCGACCGCCGAGACCCGATGGATCGTGCGAGCGGCGCATTCGCCGCCGGGCTCGACCCCATCGAGTGCATGGGGCTCGCCTCTGTTTGAGACGCAGCTTGTCCGCAACCGTCATGGCCCCACCGGCCACTGGATCATGGAATGGAAAAGCGATGAGTGCCTTTTCGGAGAACCGGCGACGTATTCTCAGCCTGTGGCTGCCGCGCCTGCCCACCGACCGCATCAGGCGCCTGCGCGCAAAAACGCTTTTGCGCGAAGCGGTTATCGGGTCGCGTGAAGACGACGCTTCAAATCGGCTCGAACAGTTGGATGAGCTCAGCATTGTCGTTGCCAGGCAAAACAACATGTTGCGGATTTCCGCGCTCAACGACGCGGCGACGCATGTGGGCCTCGCGGTCGACCTGCCGCTTGCGAACGCCCGCGCCATCTGTCCTGACGTGCAGGTCCATGATGCCGATGAGGTTGCGGACGCCGACGCGCTGAACGCCATCGCCGAATGGTGTGACCGTTTCACTCCGCTGGTGGCGCTCGATCTGCCTCACGGTCTTTTTCTCGACATCAGCGGCTGCGCGCATCTGTTTGGCGGCGAGGCGGCGATGATGAACCTCGTGTGCAGTGTCCTGACCGCGCAGGGATTTAGGGTCAGCGGCGCTATCGCGGGCACGGCCGTCTGCGCGCGGACGCTGACCCGTCATGTCCATGGCCGGATCGTCCGCGACGGCGAAGAGGCCGAAGCTGTCCGGTTGCTGCCGATATCGGCATTGGGGGCGGATATGGCCGTGGTGACGGGTTTGCGCCGCGCCGGCCTGAAAACCATCGGCGAGGTGGCCGACCGGGGGCGGCACGAAATCACCGCGAGATTTGGTGCTCGTTTCACGGCGCTGTTGGAACAGGCGTTGGGACATAGCGATGCGCCGATCAGTCCGCGCAAGCCGCTGCCCGATTACATCGTGGAAAAGCGCTTTGCCGAGCCGGTCGCGACCGAAGCGGTGATCTCCGCCACCTTGTCGGGGTTGGCCGGGACGCTGGTCGCGGCGATGGGCAAGCAGGGCAAGGGTGCGCGTCAACTGGAAGCGCGCTTCTTCCGCACCGATGGTGCGGTCCGCACCATCACGGTCGATACCGGGCAGCCCGTGACGCGAGGCGAGGTGATCGACCGGCTGTTCCGCGAGCGGCTGGAGGCTTTAAGCGATCCGCTCGATCCCGGCTTCGGATTCGATCTCATTCGTCTGACCGCGAGCCGCACCGAAATCGTGGTGCAGGAGCAGCGCGATCTCGACGCCCATGTGCATGATCAGGATGAAGTCTCGGCACTGATCGACCGCATTGCCGCGCGCATCGGCGGCAAGCGCGTGGTCGTTCACCTGCCGCAGGACACCCACATTCCCGAGCGCGCCGTGCTGAAAGCACCGGCGCAGCATCATCTGCTGGAAGCTGCGCAATCCACCTGGCCTGCGCGTGTCGCCGGCGAGCCGCCACTGCGGCCCTTGCGGCTGTTCGAGCGGCCGGAGCAAATCAAGGTGATCGCCGAGGTGCCGGATGGTCCACCGGCGCGGTTCGTCTGGCGCCGCGCCACCCATGCCGTGGTTCGCGTCGAGGGGCCCGAACGCGTCGCCATGGAGTGGTGGCGGGCGGGAAGTGCGGTGCTGACGCGCGATTACTTCCGCGTCGAGGACGAGGAGGGTTTGCGCTTCTGGGTCTATCGCGACGGGCTTTTTGAAGAGATCGAACAGCAGGAGGGCAAAGCGGTACTGCCGAACTGGTTCATGCACGGGCTGTTCGCCTGATGATTGGTTATGCGGAAATCGGCATCACGACGAACTTCTCGTTCCTGCGTGGCGGCTCGCATCCGCAGGCCTATGTGCATCAGGCGGCAGAGCTTGATCTCCCTGTGATCGGCATCGCTGACCACAACACGTTGGCCGGCGTCGTGCGGGCTTTCAAGGAACTCGACAATTCCAAGCTCAAGCACAGACCGAGGCTCCTGATCGGAGCGCGGATCGTCTTTAGCGACGGCATGCCGGACATCCTGGTCTATCCGCGCGATCGCGCGGCTTACGGCCGGCTCTGTCAATTGCTCACCCGTGGCAAGCGTGGCGAGGACACGCTCAAGGGCGAATGCCACCTGAAATTCGATGATCTGCTGGAATTTGCCGACGGTCAGCTTCTGGTGATGGCGTTGCCGCACCATTTCGAAGAGGCGAAGGCGCACGACATTCTGAAGCGGTTGCGGTCAAGCCAGGCCGACGGCGTATGGTTGGCGGCAAGCCTGCTCTACCGTGGCGACGACCGGCGGCGTCTGGCGCGGCTCCGGCGCGTCGCCGATGGCGCCGGTGTGCCGTTACTCGCGACCAATGAGGTGCTCTACCACGAACCATCGCGCCGCCGCTTGCAGGATGTGCTCACCTGTATTCGCGAGAAGACGACCATCGAGGCGGTCGGCAAGCGCGCCGAGGCTAATGCCGAACGCCATCTCAAGCCTGCTGAAGAAATGGTGCGGCTGTTTCGCGACGTGCCGCAGGCGATTGCCGAGACCATGCGGTTTGCCGACCGCATCACCTTTTCGCTCGATCAGCTCAAATACCAGTATCCCGACGAGCCGGTGCCGCGGGGCAAGACCGCGCAGCAGCATCTGGAAGACCTGACCCAAACGGGTGTGCAAAAATATTTCGGTGGCGATATCGACGACACGTTACGCGCAACCTTGCGCAAGGAGCTCGATCTCATCGCCGAGCTGAAATACGCGCATTATTTTCTCACCGTGCACGACATCGTGCATTATGCGCGCAGTCAGAACATTCTTTGTCAGGGGCGGGGATCGGCGGCGAACTCCGCCGTATGCTACGTGCTCGGCATCACCTCGGTCGATCCGACCAAGGTCGACCTCTTGTTCGAGCGCTTCATTTCCAAGGAGCGCCTTGAGCCACCCGACATCGATGTCGATTTCGAACATTCGCGGCGCGAAGAGGTGATGCAATATGTCTATCGCCGCTATGGCCGGCATCGTGCGGCCATCATCGCGACCGTCATTCACTATCGGCCGCGCAGCGCGATCCGCGATGTCGGCAAGGCGCTCGGATTGACCGAGGATGTGACCGCAGCACTTGCCGATACGGTGTGGGGAAGCTGGGGTTCGGGCCTCAACGAGATGCAGGTCAAGCAGGCGGGCTTCGATCCGAAAAACCCGATGGTGGAGCTTGCGGTTGAACTCGCCACCGAGCTGATCGAATTCCCGCGCCACCTGTCGCAGCATGTCGGCGGCTACGTGCTGACCCAGGACCGGCTCGATACCTATGTGCCGATCGGCAACGCCGCCATGGACGACCGCACCTTCATCGAATGGGACAAGGACGATGTCGACGCGCTGAACATGATGAAGGTCGATGTGCTGGCGCTGGGCATGCTGACCTGCATCCGTAAATGCTTTGACCTGATCGAAAACCATAAAGGCAAGCGCTGGGAACTGGTGACGATCCCTCAGGACGAGAAGCTGGTCTACGACATGCTGTGCCGCGGTGAATCGCTCGGCGTCTTCCAGGTCGAGAGCCGCGCCCAGATGAATATGCTGCCGCGCCTGAAGCCGCGCACCTTTTACGATCTTGTCATCGAAGTTGCGATCGTGCGGCCCGGCCCGATCCAGGGCGACATGGTGCATCCTTACTTGCGCCGGCGAAACGGCATTGAGAAGGAAAACTATCCGGCGCCTTCGCCGGAGTACGGCACTCCTGATGAACTGTACAAGGTGTTGCACAAGACGCTCGGCGTGCCGCTGTTTCAGGAGCAGGCGATGCGGATCGCGATCGAGGCTGCGGGCTTTACTTCCGAGGAAGCCAATGGTCTGCGCCGTGCGATGGCGACGTTTCGTAATGTCGGCACCATCGGCAATTTCGAAGACAAGATGATCGGGAATATGATCCGGCGGGGTTACGATCCTCAATTCGCCAAGAACTGTTTTGAACAGATCAAGGGTTTTGGCTCGTATGGTTTTCCGGAAAGCCATGCCGCCAGCTTCGCGCAGCTTGTCTATATCTCGTCATGGCTGAAGCATTTTCACCCCGATGCGTTCTGTTGCGGACTGCTCAATTCGCAGCCGATGGGCTTTTATGCGCCGGCGCAGATTGTCGCTGATGCCATCAAGAACAAGGTCAAGGTGCGCGAGATCGACGTGTCCCACAGCGTTGCCCAGAACACGCTCGAGGAAAAAGACGGTGACTATTGCGCGGTGCGTCTCGGCTTCCGTCAGATCGATGGTTTCAAGTGGGTCGATGAGGATGAGGAGCGGCTGAAATATATCCAATCGTCATTCCGGGGCACGCGAAGCGTGAACTTTGATGCGCAGTTGCGCATCAGAGAATCCATTGTTGAGCGAACACGCGGCTTAATGGATTCCGGGCTCGCGCCAAGAGGCGCGCCCCGGAATGACAGTATGGAGGAGCCCGACGACTGGGCCGACCGCATCGTTGCCGCCCGCAACCGCCGTCCCTTTACGTCGCTGGAAGACTTTGCCCGCGACACCGCGTTGCCCAAGCGCGCGCTGGTCCTGCTGGCGGATGCCGATGCGTTTCGTTCCATCGGGCTAGATCGTCGTGCGGCATTATGGGCGGTGCGCCGTCTGCCCGATGATGTACCTCTACCGCTGTTCGAGACCGCTGCCGCCCGCGAGCAGCCGGATGAACAGGCAAAGCCGTTGCCGGCGATGCCGCTGTCGGAGCATGTGGTCGCGGACTATCAGACCATTCGCCTCTCGCTGAAGGGCCATCCGATGGAGTTCTTGCGCGCCAGGTTTACGCGCGAGGGCGTGATCGCGTGTTCGTCGGTGTCCGATGCCAGGGACAGGCAACATGTCCGCTGCGCCGGCGTGGTGCTGGTGCGTCAGCGTCCGGGCAGCGCCAAGGGCGTGGTCTTCATGACGCTGGAGGATGAAACCGGCATCGCCAACATCGTGGTGTGGCCCAAGGTGATGGAGCGCTTCCGCAAGGAGGTGATGGGATCCCGGTTGATCCTGGTCGAGGGCACTATTCAAAGCAGTCCGGAAAAGGTCGTGCATCTCGTCGCCGAAAGACTGTTCGACCGCTCCGGTGATCTGCTCGCTCTCGCCAATGACGCGCCCCGGAAACACGCGGTGCCGGCCGGTGCTACCGTGGTCGAACCGCTCAATGACGACCGGCGCGAGCATCCGGACAATCCGGCGCAAAAAATCCGCCATCCCCGCAATGTCCGCATCCTGCCGCCGTCGCGGGATTTTCATTGAAGCATAATCCAGATCCGAAGGGGCCGCGCTCATGAAAAGCGCATCGCGGCGTTCACCTAATGCTCGACCCGGTACAGGCGCCATCGCCCCGGCACGCCTTTGAGCTGGTGAACGCCGCGATCCTTGAAGCCTATTCCCGACTGCGACATCAGATCCTTGACCGCGCGCGAGACCAGGACTTCGCCGGCGCGGGCTTTCGCAGCGACGCGCGCGCCGATATGGAAGGCGAGGCCGATCACTTCCGCTCCGCTCACCTTGTATTCGCCCGCGTGCAGCCCGACCCTGACCTCGAGCCCAAGCGTGCGCACTGCCTTATGGATTGCGGTCGCGCAACGGACCCCGGCAGCCGGCGCGGCGAACGTCGCCAGCAGTCCGTCCCCGGTCGTCACCACTTCTTTTCCACGCAACGTCTTCAGCTCCTTACGGACAGCGGCGTAATAGTGATTCATCACCTGCGTCCAGCGCAAATCGCCGAGCTTTGCCGCCTTTTCAGTAGACCGGACGATGTCGACAAACAGGATCGTGGCGAGCGCTTGCTTGAGTTCGGCGCCGCGATCGGCGGTTCGGCGCCGGGTCGCAATATTTCCGACCAGCGGTTCATAGCGATGGATGCGCCGCCGCGCGATCGCTGCTTTTGCATAGTCCTTGGCACGCTGCACCGTGCCGCAACGAATTGTCTTATCCCTCGGTGGAAGCGTCCAGTAAGCCTTTCGTCCATCCCCGACGCCATGAACTTCCACGGCGCCCCACTTCAGGAAAACCGTCGAGCCAACCCGTCGAACACACCACGCCTTTGACGTGTATCCGGAAACGTTCGACTGATGGACTCCGATGCGAAGGAATTTGGGCATGAACGTGCGGCCGATCGAAACAACGTTTGGGCAACAGTACTCCCAATCGAAAATTTGCCAATGGCTCCGGTCACCCCTGCATCCGCAGGTTCTTGTAGACGGCTCTGATCAACATCGCCCCGAACATTTCCTATCCTGAACTCGTGTGGGGCACGTTGCCCTTCGTGGCCATCATGATCGTGGCCGTTATTCTGATCTGCGCCTTTCCCGATATTGCGATGTGGTTGCCGCCGACCTTGATGGGCTAGACGCGCCGGCCCGGGGGAAACGGCGACCGTCAGCTTTCAATTCTCCGGCACTCCGGCGATTTGCATGCCTTCATAGATGCGCTTGGCTCCCGCCCGATAGGTCGGATCGTCGCTCATTCTGCCGCGCGTGCGACGAAGGGTGAAAGCCGGATTGAGCGCAAGCCCGGCTCGTACCGCGGCCCGCGCTTCCTCCAGCGAACCGATCTGCGCAAGCGCTGCGGCAAGCTGGAAATGCGCAAGCGGATAATTCCGGTTGGCCTCAAGCGACCGCCGCAGCCATGCAACCGCCCCGGCATCGTCGCCGAGCGTTTGCCTGGCCATGCCGACATAATGCAGCCAGCGGAAGGCGAAGATATCGCGGGGAGACAACCGGAACGCTTCCTGGATATGGGCCTCGGTTTCCGCGCCACGGCCGAGAAAAATCTTCGCGAGACCGATGAGGCCGTGGGCGTCGGCGGAGTTTTGATCCAGCGCCAGCGACAGCTCGCATTCCCGAACGCCTTGCGCCGCTCGCTTCGTTACGTTGAGCACGGAGCCCAGCACGAGGTGTCCGCGGGCGTGCCGCGGAGACATGGAGAGAGCCTTGGTGACCGTTGCCTCGGCTGCCGCAAGGAGCGCGTCGCGGTCATCGACCATGAAATTCGCCCCGATCGAGGAATCCACGGCCGCGATAGCGACCAGCGACTCGACTTGTCCTGGATCGAGCTTCAGGGCGCGCTCGAAATACGCCTTTGCCTGAGCCATATGCTCGGGCGTCATTCCCTTGTTCCACCAGTTCATGCCCTGGAAGTACAAGTCCATGGCATCCGGGTTGTGCGAACGCTCCGCGCGCCGCGCCTCGGCCTCGATGAGCTGGGCATTCAGCGCATTGGCGAGCCTGGCGACGATTTCGTCCTGCATGTCGAAGAGATCGGCGACGGGTTTGTCGAAGCGCTCAGCCCAAAGATGATTGCCGGTTTCGGCGTCGATTAACTGCACATTGACCCGTAGCCGGTTGCCGCCACGCTGCACCGAACCTTCGAGAACATAGCGAACGTTCAGCTCTCTTCCGAGCCTCTCGGGGCCAACGCCTTTCCCCTTGAAGGTAAACGCGGTGTTGCGTGCAATCACGAACGAGCCGCTGATGCGCGAAAGATCCGTGGTCAGACTCTCTGTGACCCCATCGGCGAAATAGTCCTGCTCGGGATCGCCGCTGAGATTCGCGAACGGCAACACGACGATAGACAGACGACGCGCGGGTTGTGGTGAGATCTGGATCGTCTCGCCCGCAGCGGGCCCTTCCTCTCGCACCGTGCCGATAAAGCGGATGCCCTTGCGCGGTACGGTCTTGATCAGGCGTTGTTCGTCGCCGGAATCGCCAATGGCTGTGCGGGCCGCGTTGATTCGGGTGGTGAGCGATGACTCCGAGACGATCCGCCCGCCCCAGATTGCGCTGATCAGGTCGTCCTTGGTCGCCACCCGGTCGCGGTGCCGGATCAGATATTCGAGGAGGTCGAAGACCTGGGGTTGCAGCGGAATTGCCGATCCGTCACGGCGCAGCTCCCGCTGGCTGGTGTCGAGAGCGAAATCGTCAAAGAAGTACAGCAAATCAAGGCCTTCGATGGGGGCGGGCGAGGTCGATATTCAAGCGGCAGGCGAGCCCGAAATCAAGGACGCACCGTTCAATAATCAAGGAAACGATAAGGACAAATTAAGCCCGCGTTAAAGCGAGGCGCGGCGTCCCGTTCGATACTCCCGACCGCATCCAGCCACTCACACAAGGTGTTCGTGTCATGCGCAGGGAAGATAAGACACAGCGTCTCACGCGTGTGTTCTACGGGTTATTGCTTCACAAGATGTTTCAGTCGATCGCGGCATTCTCCGTGCCGTCGTTTGATCGCAGGGCTCCAACCGTGAGTGAGGCAGTATTTTCGATTGTCGCCCCCGAAAGTCCTTCTCGAAAGGTGATCCGGCAAAAAGGCCTGCTCTGGCGTCTCCTTCGAGCGCTGCACCATTCGCGACGGCTACAGGCAGAGCGCGCCCTTCAACGGTACCGTCACCTGATCGACAACAGGTGGCACCAGCTTCACGCTCAGTCAAATGCTGGAGGACATGGCAATGTCGCTCAGTGAAAAGTCGTCCGAACGCAAACTCCAGATTTCGGCACCGGGCGAGAATGCGTGGCTCGCAGCGATCGCCGTCTGCTTCGTCGTTTTGCACATCCTCGCAATCACGATCCTGGTCTCCGCTACACGAAGCGATGCCGGGGCAGTGCCCGAGCCGCCCGGACTGTTATCCGGGGACTGATCCCCAAGTCGTTATTCCAGGATCTTGCCGGCCGGGAAAGGTAGCTCATGGGCGACATCTCGTCGTTTTGCCTGCTCAGTATCGCCGTGTTTTGCGGCGCCTTCGTCTCGGGCCTCGCAGGCTTTGCCTTTTCGGCGGTGGCCGGCGCGATTCTCCTTCACGTTCTCCCGCCATTGGAGGCGGTCCCGCTGATGATGGCGTGCAGCATCACCGTACAAGCCACGAATCTTTGGGCGTTGAGAAAAAGCATCCGCTGGAAGCAGAGCTCGGTACTGGTCGTGGGCGGATTGCTTGGCGTTCCGATCGCCGTGTGGTTGCTGCAAGCTGCCGACGCGCGGATCTTCAGAGAGAGCTTTGGTCTCGCCATCGCCTGCTATGCGGCCTACATGTTGTTCCGGCCGGTGCTTTCTCATCGCCTGCAGATGAATGTGGGACGCAGTGCATTAATCGGCTTCGGCGGCGGCTTTGTCGGCGGGTTAACGGCCATGCCGGGCGCAGTCCCGACCATCTGGTGCGATATTCATGGGGTTCCCAAGACCGAGCAGCGCGGGCTGGTTCAGCCTTTCATTGCCGCCATGCAGATTTTCTCGCTCGTGCTGATGCTGTTGCAAAATGATTTGTCTTCGAAGGTCTTGGTTGAGTTTGTCACCAGTATTCCGGCGCTGCTCGCCGGCGCTGCGCTAGGGATTTTCGCTTTCCGCTGTGTCAATGAAGCGTCGTTCCGGCGGATCATTCTCACCATGTTGCTATTTTCTGGACTGCTGCTGGCCTTGTGACGCCGGTCAATGTCAGCCATTCTCCGGCACATATCGCCTTTCGACGTTACTGATTTGCCCGACGGGCAAATCAGTGATTGGCACGCCACGCCTGTCCAGTCCTTTTGGCGAAAATATTTCGCTTAAGCCGACGGGCAAATCACTTTTACAGCTTCGCCCGTCTCGCTTGAGAAGAGGGGCGTTGGCCATCGTCACGAACGTTGGGCGGGATGCGGTGGACGTTTTCGCGGCCGAAGGACGAACGGCGCGAAAGCGGACGGCGAAGTCGTGTGGTCTTGGCGCCCCGACGCTGGTGCTAAATCGGCGGAAGATATTTCGCCGATGACGGAGGCAACAAAGCCCGGTCTCCGGAGAGAGCACGAAGCAAACCGTTAAAACCATTGCGCAGGGAAGGCCGGGTATGCCGGCGGACCTGTGGTGACTAACTTGCGTGTTTTCTATTTCTATACGCAAGGCTAGTGCGGTGGATTTGACATTCGCATCAGTGTGGCCGCGAGTTCTTCATGCGAATGTCAAATCCGAAACCGCACTAGAAAATTAATATCTGCCGATGTCCCTTCGGTTCTGACATTCGCAAAAGCTATCGCTGCAATACGATACGAATGTCAGAACCAGGACATCGGCGGGTGCGACCGGCGCCCGGCTTTCCCTGCGCCCTCTATTTTTCGCGAGGGAGAAATATCGTTGCCAGCTCGGACGCGAACCGCGTCGCGAGATGACGCGGGCGTGTCTAGATCTCCGGTGCTGCGCCGACCGGCGGGCCGCCGGGTGGCCGATGCAGAAAGGTGATCGATACAAATGCGCCGAGCCATGAGCCGATTGCCGCAAACGCGACATAGACCCAGTTCTCCGTATAGGAGATCACGGCATAGGACGAGAGCAGATACCAGATGCTACTCCAGGTCGCCGCGGGCACGCGCTTTCGCGCCACCACAGCCGACGTGAACATGACATAGACCGCATCGGTCAAGGCAGTTGCAAGCAAGACGCCCCCGGCAGTCAGCGGATCGATCGCGGCCATTGCGGTTCCTTCCAGGTTAAGGCAGAGCAGTGAGGTTTAAGGAAGAGCAACGGACATGCAAAGCCCGAAACAAATCCTTAGCCGTCTTTGGGCTCTGGCCGGAGGAGAGCCTGCCGCGCTCGATGCCGTCACGCTGACAGGCGAGGAGCCGCAACTGCCATCGTCCTTTCGTGTCGCGGCTGCCGCCCAAACGAGCATTGCGGCGGCGGCGCTTGCGGCGGCGCAACTCTGGAAATTGCGGAGCGGGCAGGGACAGGACATCGCAGTCGATATGCGTCACGCCGTCGTCGAATGCCGCAGCGAGCGTTACTTGCGCCTCGACGATACGCCACCGCCGCCGGCCTGGGATGCGATCGCCGGCGTCTACAAGACGCGCGGCCAGCGCTTCGTTCGTCTGCATACCAATTTTCCGCATCATCGCGATGCCGTGTGCAGTGTCCTGAAGTGCAAGGCCGAACGCGACGAGGTCCAGGCGGCGTTGATGGCCTGGGACGCCGAAGCATTCGAGACTGCCGCCTATGAGGCCGGTGGCGTGGTCTCCATGATGCGGTCGTACGATGAATGGTCGGCGACACCGCAGGCCAGGGCACTGGCCGCCTTGCCGGTCATTACATTCGAGAAAATCGGAGAGGCCGCGCTAAAGCCATGGCCCGCCGGCGATCGCCCGCTTGCGGGTTTGCGCGTGCTCGATTTGTCGCGCGTGATCGCTGGCCCCGTCGCGGGGCGCACGCTCGCCGCCCACGGCGCCGACGTGATGCTGGTGTCTAGCCCCGAACTCCCGGCGATTCCGTGGCTCACCATCGACACCGGCCGCGGCAAACTCTCGACCTTTCTCGATCTCAAGCGCGAGGAGGGTCGTAACCAGATGAAAGCGCTGCTCGCAGAGGCCGATATCTTTTCGCAAGGTTATCGCCCGCAGGCGCTCGCCGATCTCGGCTTCTCGCCGGAAGAGGCGGCAGCGATCAATCCTGGCATCGTCTATGTCTCGCTGTCAGCTTACGGCCATGTCGGACCATGGTCGAGCCGCCGCGGTTTTGACTCGCTGGTGCAGACCTCGACGGGTTTCAATCATGCCGAGGGACAAGCGGCCGGCGTCGACGGGCCGAAAGAATTGCCGGCGCAAATTCTCGATCACGCCACCGGCTATCTGATGGCGTTCGGCGCCATGATGGCGAAGGCGCGCCAGTCGCAGGAGGGCGGCAGCTGGCACGTTCGCGTGTCGCTGGCGCAAACCGGACGATGGTTATGGGATCTGGGGCGTATCGCTGAAGGCCTCAAGACCGAGGATTTGAAAGGCGAAGCGGTTCCGCCCTTTGTGGAGCAGGTGCCGTCCGGCTTCGGATCGCTTCAGGCGATCCGCCACGCCGCGCAACTGTCGCGGACGCCGGCATTCTGGTCGCGGCCGGCGATGCCGCTTGGCAGTCACCCGCCGCGATGGCCGGCGCGGTGAGGCGCCGGCCATCGTGGTCACATCACGAAAAGCCGTAAAGCCGTGCCGGGTTGTCGACCAGGATCTTCTTCCGGGTCGCGGCATCGGGCGTCCATTCCGCGAGGAGGTTGAGGACGCGGCCGTCTTCGATCTGAAGCAACGGATTCAGGTCGGTCGGTTTCTTGCCCGGTGGCGTCACCGAATCCGGATGCGGCCAATCCGAGCCCCAGACCAGGCGATCCGGGTTGGCGGCGATCAGCGCCTTCGCAAACGGCACCGAGTCCGGATAGTCCGGTCCCTTGTTCGACAGCCGGTAAGCGCCAGAGATCTTCACGTAGACCTTACCGCTTTTCACGGCTTCGACGAGTTCGGCCCAGCCTGGCTGTTCGAGACCCTTGTCGGCATCCGCACCGCCGAAATGGTCGAACACGATCGGAACGGGCGACGACGCCAGCACATCCTTGATGTTCGTCAGCAGCGCCAGGTTGGTGTAGCACTGGACATGCCAGCCGCGCCCCTTCACGCGCTCGATCGCAGCCTCAAGGCGCTTGCGCCCGATCGAGGGATCGTTGACGCCGCTGGTCGCAAGGTTGACGCGGATGCCTTTGATGCCGGCCTTGCCCATCGCATCGAGATCGGCTTCCGACGTCTTGTCGTCGATCACGGCGACGCCGCGTGCGGTATCGCCGCGGAATTTGATGCCTTCGAGCGTGGCGCGGTTGTCGGTGCCGTAGACGCTCGGCGTCACGATCACGACGCGCTCGATGCCGAGCGACTTGTGCAGCGCCGCCATTTCTTCCGGCGAGGCCGGCTCAGGCGTGTACACGCGCCCGTCCCAGAACGGGTACTTTTCAGGCAAGTGAATGTGGGTATGGCAGTCGCAGGCGTGAGGCGGAATTTCGAAATTCACCTTTGTCGAAGGCTGCGCCGCCTTGGCGAACGCGCCCCGGTTTTGCATCGCGACGCCGGCGGCAACGGATGCAAGCAGAAGGTCTCGTCGATTGAGCATAAGTTCGTCTCCCTTATTGTTAGGCTTCTTGTAGAACTATTCGGCGGCGCTTGGGCTCGGCACGGCAGCAGGTGCGCCTGCTGCGCGTGCGGCAAAGAAGGTGACGACGGCCGCCATCAGCGAACATGCGGCGAGGAAATAGAGTCCGGCCTGGAAGCTTTGCGTGGAATCCTTGATCCATCCAACCACAAAGGGGCCGATATAACCGCCGAGATTGCCGATGGCATTGATCATGGCGATCGCGCCCGCTGCCGCGGTTCCTGTGAGAAAGAGCGAAGGCATCGGCCAGAAGGCCGCGCGCGAGCCGTAGATTCCGGCGGTGGCCATCGACATGCCGAGCAGCGCCCAGTAGGACGCGCCAGACCACGCCGCAAAAGCGAGGCCCGCCGCGCCGAGCGTCGAGGCCGTGATCAAGTGCCAGCGACGCTCCTTGTTGCGGTCGGACGACCAGCCCCAGGCGAGCAGGCCGATCGTGCCGACGATGTAGGGTCCGGACGAAACGAAGCCCGTCATCATATCGGAGAGACCCAGTCCCTTGACGATTTGCGGCATGAAGAAAACGATGCCGTAGTTTGCGGTGACGCTGCCGAGATAGATCACCGACAGCGCCAGGACACGCGGATCGCTCAAGGCCTTTGTCCACGTCATATGGCCGTCGCGTTCGATCGCGCGGGTTTCGTTGTCGAGCCGCGTTTGCAGCCAATTTCTCTCATCATCGGCAAGCCAGGCGGCGCGTGCCGGCCGATCCGTCATGATGCGCAGGATGAAAAGGCCGAGCACGACGGCCGGGATGGCCTCGATGATAAAAATCCACTGCCAGCCTCTGAGGCCGAGCACGCCGTCCATTCCGAGGATGGCGGCGGACCCGCTCGAAGCAATCGCGTTGGCGACCGGCTGCGCGATGAACAGCGTCGAGATGACCCGGCCACGGTACTGCGCCGGAAACCAGTAGGTGAGATAGAGGATCATGCCCGGAAAGAATCCGGCCTCCGCCGCTCCCAGCAAAAATCGGATGATCAGAAAGCTGGTTGGTCCCGTCACCAAAGCGGTGAGGCCGGAGATGATGCCCCAGGTGATCATGATCCGCGCGATCCAGATGCGTGCGCCGATTTTTTCGAGGATGAGATTGCTTGGGACTTCGAACAGGAAGTAGCCGAAGAAAAAGATTCCGGCGCCCCAGCCGTAAAGATAGGCGCTGAAACCGAGATCCTTGTTCATGGTGAGTGCCGCAACGGAAATGTTGCTGCGATCGATATAGGCGATGCAGTAGGCGACGGCGACCAGAGGCAACAGCCGCCAGGAAACTTTTGCGATGGTCCGGCGCTCGATCGTCTGCGTCGCTTCCGCGGTCGCCATGAAATTCCTCCCACTCTTACTCGGTCTTTTGACCGGGGACGTTCCTAACCCGTCGGTGTCGCGCTTGTGAAGGAGCTAATTGGATCTGGCGATAAACAGTCCGGCATCTTCTTCCAGCACAAGCCGGTCGCGCACCAGTTGCTGCGTGGCTTTCGCAATAGCCGCTGCCCGGTCGCCTTCGCCCGGATAACGCTCCGCCATCGACAGGCGCGGGTCGTTGTTTTTCAGCCGCTCTTCTTTCGTTGCCGCGAACGGAATCATGGTGCCATTGTTGTCGCACAGCTCGCCTTCGCCGAAGCCAGCTTTGCGCAAATTCCATCCGGTGTGGGTTGCGGCGGGCGCCTCCAGTGTCGGCAAGTGAACGCCGGCGATGTCGCGCCCGTCGGCGTCGGTCTTGGGAACGAACACCGGATAGGCCGCGCCCTTCGACGGCGGCATGTCCTCGGACTTGAGCAAGGTCGGTTGCGCGATCCGGCTCGGATAGCTGAAGCCAGGGATTTGCGGAAAGCCGACCTTGTCGGCCGAAGGCGGCACCAGCGTCTCATTGGCCCGGCTCGGATAACGGCTGTCCGGCGGCAACGTGCCCTTGTTGATCCACTCGCCCATGGCAATCAGCAACGCGCGCACCGGCGGGCCGGCGTTGAGCGGATTGGTCGGGTTGGCGCAAACCTTGACCATCTGCGATTTGTCCTGTGCGAGCGAATAGTGTTGCAGGTTCGACAGCAGGAACAGCCGGATGTTGTCAGGCATGGTGATGGGATCGCCCCTGGTATCCGTTGTCACGAGCGATGCACGCTGCTGGTAGAATTCAAGTTCGCTGTCGGTCTTGATGATCTTCGGACAGTTGCCTGCGGCAAGACAGCGGGCGAGAAAGCCGTCGCTCTTTCCGGTGACGTTGTCCGTCAGCACGGGGTAGGTGAACGGAAAGTCCGCGCCCGGGTAGAGCATGTCGGCATGCTCGTAAGGCGAGCGGCCGGGTTGGCTGAA
Source organism: Bradyrhizobium erythrophlei (assembly GCF_900142985.1). Classification (NCBI taxonomy): domain Bacteria; kingdom Pseudomonadati; phylum Pseudomonadota; class Alphaproteobacteria; order Hyphomicrobiales; family Nitrobacteraceae; genus Bradyrhizobium; species Bradyrhizobium erythrophlei. The sequence continues at coordinate 344,674 of NZ_LT670849.1, read as the reverse complement.
GCGATAATTGGTGAAGGTCTTCTTGCCGCCCGAAATATGCGGCATCAGCCCTTCGAATACGGTGCGGCCGGCCTCGTCGGCATTGAAGCCGAGATAGAGATAGTCGTGCAGGTAACGGCCACTCTGAGAGAGGCCAAAGCCGATCGCGCGGTCAATGCGGCCAGCGACGGGATTGGCGGTGCCCGACGCGTCGGCGGCTTCGTTGCGAAGGAACGAGACGACGTCGCGCGTGGCCGCAAAGCCGAGGCCCATCACCTTCGGGTCTTTGGCGGTGTAGATGAATTCGTAGATCGCGCCGGCGTCAAAACCATCCGGCCGCTTGACCGAGATTTTGGTCGGGCTCTCGAAGGTGACCGCAAGGCCCGCGGGCATTGTACGCGTATCGGCCTCGCGCTCACGCACGCTTATTTTTACGTGGGACGGATCGAGGTCGGCCGCCGGATAACTCAGCGTGCCGCTCGCCGGATTATCGCTGTGGTCGAAGATGAAATCTTCCCGCGCGAGCCCCGTCACGCCGGCGACCGTCGGTGGCAAGAAGGTCATGCGGCCGCCACCCGGAACGATGTCGCCCTGCCAGCCGCTCCACACCACCGTGAAGCCGCGATTCATCAGGAAGCCGTTGCCGGCGTCGGTTGCCTTGACGAGATCGTTGGTCACCGCAGGGACGTCGTTGAACAGGGCAAAGCCGAGCTTGCTGCCGCGGTTGAGCACCTCGTAGAACAGCGTCCGGTTACCATTGGCCGCGACCGTCGGTCGCAGGATTTCCACGTCGGTCATTGCCTCGACCTGGCCTTGCGCGTTGCGGGGCGCACGCTCAATGTCGACGATGACCTTGTTGTGGATGTCGTCGGGCGTCACCGCGATGGTCGCGCGCGCCAGAATCCGGTCGTAAGTGCCGACCGCGCCGAAGGTCCGTCCTTCGAACGCAGGAGATTCAACCTTCAGAATCTCGAATTTGACGACTTTGGCGGCAGAGGGACTGAGGAAAATAATGGCCGCTGCGATCAGGACGATCGCACGCCGCAACTGTCCCATGGCACTTCTCTCCCGGTTTTCCGGCGTTATGCTCCGCCGACTTTGGGCGCCACACTATCGGGATAAATCTCGGCCGGGAAGGGGCCCAAGCTAGTGTGGCCGGACATCAGCCCTTTTGGGCTGCGAGCACCTTGCTGACCGCCGGCCGCTCGGCCATGTGATGGCGGTGCGCCTTGATCTTCGGAAAGCGGGCGATATCGACGCTATCGCCTTCCAGCCAGCCTGCGAGCGTGAACAGATAAGGGTCGCAGACCGTATAGCTGTCGCCCATCACCCACGGACCCTTCATCATCTTGCTTTCGATCAGGTCGAAGCTGGCTGCCATGGTTTCCGGCACCTTTTTCTTCATCGCATCGAGTGCCGCGGGATCGTCGGCCCAGCGGCTGCCGCGCGGGCGATGAGCATGATTGATGTGCACGGTCGAGCACAAATAGCTGTTGAAGGCCTGCACTTCGGCGAAGGCAAAGGGATCGTCGATCGGCGCCAGTTTTGCTTTCGGGAAGCTTTGGGCGATGAACGCCAGCATCGCCGGCGTCTCGGTCAGGATGCCTCGGTCGGTGACCAGCGTGGGGACCCGGCCCTTGGGATTAATGGCGAGATATTCCGGCGAGCGCTGCTCATTGGTTGCGAAGCTGATCTTGACGGTTGAATATTCGGCGCCGGCCTCTTCAAGCGCGATGTAAGAGGCCAGTGCGCAGGTGCCCGTCGCGTAGTAGAGCTTCATCATCGTGACCTCCCTTATGAAAAACGTCGGCGCTCGTCACCGTTTCTCCCGGACAAACGCGTTTCCGTTGACAAGACTGTTATCGCAGCGACACCGACAGGGAAAGCCTGCTATCGCATCTGACTATGCCGCAGGCGGGAAGCCTTAAGGCCACCGATCGGATTTGGGACGGTTCGAGGGAAGATGAATGCCAAAGCTGTTCGCCAGCCCTGAGGCCATCGCCGAGGACATCGTTCGCGATGTCGGGACCCATCTCGTGGTCGGCCTGCCGCTCGGCCTCGGCAAAGCCAACCACATCGTCAACGCGCTCTATGCGCGGGCGGTCGCCGACCGTTCGATCCATCTCACTTTCTTTTCAGCGCTGACGCTGGAGAAGCCCCGACCATCCAACCTGCTCGAGCGGCGCTTTATCTCTCCCGTCATCGACCGGCTGTTCGGGGGATATCCCGATCTCGCTTACGCCGATGCGCTGCGGGCCAACGAATTGCCGCCCAACGTCGAGGTGATCGAGTTCTTTTTCCTGGCCGGGAGGTGGTTGCACGTCCCGTTCGCGCAGCAACACTATATCTCGGCGAATTACACCCACGCGGCCTCCTATCTGCTGGCGCGTGGTCTCAACGTCGTGACGCAACTGGTGGCCAAGCGCGTGGTCGATGGCGTCGGCCGCTACAGCCTGAGCTGCAATACCGATACGACGCTCGATGTGCTCCGCGCGCGCGCCGAGGGCCGCGCGTCCTTCAAGCTGGTCGGGCAGGTCAATTCCGAACTGCCGTTCATGCCGGGCGCGGGTGATCTCTCGGGAGAAGAGTTCAGCGCGGTGCTGGAGAGCCCCGAAACGGATTTCCCGCTGTTTGCGCCGCCGTCCGAGCCCGTTACCGACACCAAATACGCGATCGGCCTTCACGCGGCAGGTCTTGTGCGCGACGGCGGCACCTTGCAGATCGGTATCGGTCAGGTCGGCGATGCGCTTGCGCAAGGCCTGATCCTGCGTCATCGCGATGGCGCACAATTCGAAACGACCATGAAGCGGCTCACGCCTGCTGGCGCGCCATTCGAAACCGCGCCTTTCAAAAAGGGCCTCTACGGCGTCAGCGAAATGCTGTTCGAAGCGTTCATCGGCTTGATCGATGCCGGCATCATCAAGCGCGAAGTCGACGGCGTTCTCCTGCACGGCGCGTTCTTCCTGGGGCCGAAATCCTTCTATCGCGCTTTGTGTGACATGACGGAGGAACAGATCGCGCGAATTCAGATGGTGCCGGTGTCCTTCACCAACGAACTCTATGGCGACGAGGATACCAAACGCCGCGCCCGCGTCGATGCGCGCTTCGTCAACAATGCGATGATGGCGACCTTGATGGGGGCCGTGATTTCCGATGGCCTTGAGAATGGCCAGGTGGTGAGCGGCGTCGGCGGACAATATAATTTTGTGGCGCAGGCCTTTGCGTTATCGGGTGCGCGCTCGATCCTGACGGTCGAGGCGGCGCGGCAAGCCGGCTCAAGGCCGCAATCCAATATTCGCTGGAGCTATGGTCACGAAACCATTCCGCGCCACCTGCGTGATATCATCGTTACCGAATACGGCGTTGCCGATCTTCGCGGAAAATCCGATGCCGAGGTGATCGCGGCGATGTTGCAGGTGACGGATTCGCGCTTTCAGGACGAACTTGCCCGTCAGGCAAAGGACGCCGGCAAACTGCCTGCGGGTTTTGAGATCGCCGGCGCTTACCGCGAAAACTATCCGGAGCGGATTGCGGAGGCGCTGCGGCCGGCGCGCCAGGCCGGATTGCTTCCGTCGTTTCCGTTCGGCAGCGATTTCACCGATGTCGAGCAGTGCCTGATCCCGGCCTTGCAATTCCTGCAGGAGGTGCAGCGCACGCCACAGCGTTTGCCCGCGCTGATATGGCAGGGATGGCGGCAACGGCTTCAGTCAGCCGAAGCTCAATGCCTGACGCGCCTGGGGCTGGACAAGCCGTCGACCTGGCAGGAGCGGCTCTATCGGGCGCTGGTGATTGCGGCCCTGGCGCAGACCCAAGGGACGTGACGAGGCGAATGAGCCGCCAGTTTTGCTGAGCGATCGCTACCTGTTCTTGTTGGCGGGCTTCCGCTTTTCGATGAAAGCCGCCATGCCCTCGAGGCGATCCTCCAGTGCAAAGGTCGATCGAAAGAGGTCACGCTCGACCTGGAGGCCTTCGGAAAGCGGGGTTTCGAACGCGCGGTTGATGGCGCGTTTGGCCATTTCCGCCGCGGGAAGCGACATCTCGGCGATCTTTTCCGCGATCGTCATCACTTCGCTCATCAGCTTGTCTGACGGAACGATGCGGCTGACGAGCCCGGAGCGTTCGGCTTCCGCCGCATCCATCATCCGCCCGGTGAGACAGAGATCCATCGCCTTGGATTTGCCGATCGCGCGCGTCAGCCGTTGCGTGCCGCCGATACCGGGTATCGTGCCGAGCGTGATTTCAGGTTGGCCAAATTTCGCGGTGTCGGAAGCGATGATGATGTCGCACATCATGGCAAGCTCGCAGCCGCCGCCGAGCGCATAGCCGCTGACGGCCGCAACCGTCGGCTTGCGGCAGGTGGCAACGCGGTCGCCGCGGATCGCGATGAAGTCGTTCGAAAACATCTCGATGAAGCCTTTCGGCTGCATCTCCTTGATGTCTGCGCCGGCTGCAAAGGCCTTCTCGTTGCCGGTCAGGACAATGCAGCCGATGCTGTCGTTTGCCTCGAGATCGTCGACGGCGGTGGCAATCTCGCCGAAGACGCCGAACGACAGCGCGTTGAGCATCTTCGGCCGATTGAGCGTGATCACGCCAACCTTGCCTCTGGTTTCGACGATGATGTGTTCGAACGCTTTCATGGGGCACTCCGGGTCTCACATTTGCTCGCAAATGTGCCTGTTGACCCGGTGGGCTTCAAGTGGGCGTCATTTCGAATAATCGCTGGTCGAACGAGGTGGTCCGGCCAGCGATCCGAGGCACGCCGCCGTCAGATTGCCGGCATCAGCCGAGGAACATCCGCGCGGCCGACGCCGCCGTGAGCAGCGCCCCGAAGCCGATGAAGATTTTTCCGATCAGGGAGGTCTGGTCCCAGGTCGAGCTCTCGCCCGTCATTGTGACGGCGGCGGTAGCGGGCGGCGTATCGGCGGGTGCCGCGGATGGACTCGCGGTCGCGGCCGTCGCCGAGCCGCCTTCTTGCAGCGTCTTGTCGACATCGTTGAGCTGGTCCGCGGCAACCATGAAGGCTCCGCCGTCGGCAGTCGCAGTGCGCGCGTTGTCGGATGCCGTCGGCGGAACGTCGGTGCCCGATGGAATGACCGCTGCGGCGCTGAATTGCACGCCGGCCAGCAGCATCTGCGCATTGGCATTGGCAATCGACGGCGGGATATTCGATGAAGCCCTGTTGTCAGCGGGCGCGGTCGTAGCATCCGGCGCCTTCTTGTCGGCTTCCTGGTCGTCGGCCTTCGCCGCGATCGTATGGGATCTGAGATGCACATAATGTCTGCGATGATGCCAGGCGTGCCTGATGGTTCGATGGGTGACGGCGGTGGCCTTCGAATCCGGCGCCGAATCGTCGGCGTCGGTGGCGGCCGTGACCGGGTTTGCAAGCAAGACCACGAGTCCGGCGGCGACAATGAAAGCCGAGCGCCCGCTGGCTGTGCTGATCATCGGCAATCTCCCCTAGTTGCCAGCCCCGGGTGGAAAAAGACCGCTCGGCGTGTCCACAGCGGGGCAGAAAAAGGGAATCTTCTGACGAGTCCGGGCCAATCCGGGGCGTGGCGCTCGCGATGCCAGCACCGGTGGCCAAATTTGCCGTGATTCATCAGATACGTGCCAGTGGTCCGATTCTAACATACGCTTCTCTTCTCAGCGGGCACTCTCGCGAATGTTAGAATCAAAGGACCACTATGAAATATATGTTTCTAGTGGAGTTTTGGATTTGACATTCGCTTTTGGAACTCGCGGCTAGGCGTGTAGCGAATGTCAAATCCACTCCACTAGCGCGGGCGATCGGTGTTATGAGCCTCCCGGGTGCCAATTCCGGCGGGCGCGATTTCCGCTTGCGCCAATTACATCACGAACTCGTGATTGGCGTCTTGCGGCGTAACAATTTGAAAACCCGGCCGAAATGACGTGTGGGAGCGCGCGTGCGCGAAGGTAAAGACGAGTGGACTGGCCTGATGCGGCTGGCCATTTCAGGCGACAGCGCCGCGTATCATCGTCTGCTCAAGGCGGTCACGCCGGTATTGAGGGCCGGGGCGCGCCGAGGGCTCGCGCGGGCCGGTCAGCCGGTCGATCAATCCGAGGACGTCGTGCAGGATATTTTGCTAGCGGTGCATCTGAAGCGGCATACCTGGGACGTGAACGCACCGTTCGCGCCGTGGCTGTTCGCCATCGCCCGCAACAAGCTGATTGACGCGCTCAGGCGGCGCGGCCGGAGGGTCTTCGTCAATATCGACGACTTTGCCGAGACCATTCCAGACCAGCCGTCGGCCGAGACGGCGTCGGCCGGTGAAATCGCAGGCCTGTTGCAGACGTTGCCGCCGCGCCAGCGCGACGTCTTGCAGTCGATTGCAGTGGAAAGCGCTTCGATCAAGGATACTGCGGCGAAGTTCTCGATGAGCGAAGGAGCCGTGCGGGTCGCGTTACATCGCGCGCTCTCTGGTCTCACCGCCAAGCTGCGGGAGCACTGAAAATGGAAACCGAACAGCTCATTCGAACGCTCGCCGCCGACAATCCCTATCGCATGCGGCCGGTCGGATCCGTACTGGCGCTGGCGTTGCTGGCTGCAGCGCCGGTTTCGCTCATCATGTTCATGATGGCGCTCGGTGTTCGGCCGGACGTCATGACGGCGATGCGCAACCCGTTCTTCGATCTGAAATTCGTGATCACGCTGGCGCTGGCGATCTCCGCCATTGTGGTTGGCCTGCATCTTTCGCGACCCGAGGCCTCCGTTAAGGGTTGGGGATGGCTGCTGCTGATTCCGGCCGGAATCATCGCCGCCGGCATAGCCAGCGAAATGATGATGCCGCAGCGGCTGCCGATGATGACGCGACTGGTCGGCAGTAATTCGCGGGTTTGCATGACCTCGATCCCGCTATTGTCATTGCCGCTTCTGGCGGGTGCGCTCGTCGGGCTGCGCCACGGCGCGCCGGCACGCCCCGCGCTGGCCGGCGCGATGGCGGGGCTGATCTCGGCGGGACTGGCGGCGACCCTCTACGCCTCGCACTGCACCGACGACTCGCCGCTGTTCGTAGCGACCTGGTATCCGATCGCGACTGCTGTCGTGACAGCGGTCGGCGCACTTATCGGTGCGAAAGTGCTCAGGTTCTAGAACCGTCACGCCGCCGGCGGCGTCGCCGTCTGCTGCATGCGATGGAAGCGAAGCACCTGCTGCGCGGTCGAGGGACGAAGCCGCTCGTAGGTGGCCTTGCAGGTTTCGAGATCGGACGGCTCCTTGCCGGCGAGCGCGTCGCGCATCCTGATGATCGATCTGACGGTCGACCAGGACATGCCGGAAATCTTGGCGAGAATCATGACGCCCTCGGCGCGGGTTTCCACCATCATGTTCTCGGCGATCGTGATCGACACGTTGGCAAGGGCTGCGACCGCGGCATTGGCTTCGTCGAATTTGCCGGCTTCCGCGAAAGCCGCGACCTGGTATTCGTCGAGCCGTCCGTCTTCGTATAGCGACTTGACCAGCGCGTGCGCGATCGCGGTTTCCTGGGTCATGGCCGTCGGTGCAGAACGTGCCAGTCGCGTTGCTTCCCGCACGGCGCTAGACACTTCCTGCGCGATCGGCTGATTGGCGGCTTCCAGCTTCGTCCGCACTGTCGCCGACGCCTTGGCCAGCAGTTTCAGGTAGACGTGCCGTGGAATGTTCGGACGCAGGCCGATGCAGGTAGCGAGGCTGTCATTGCCTTCGGCACGGTTGACCAGTCGGGCAAAACCGCGTTCCGAGAATTCGGCGCCGGGATTGCCGACAACGCTTTGAACCACTTCGTCATTGCCGCGCTGAACCAGCACGTCGGTGACGGCGCCGCTGAGCGTCTTGCGAGTCGAAATCGCCATCAAGTGCGCCTGGCTCTTGTTGCGTGCGGTTTCGATCAAGGTCTGGTCGTCGAGCCGCTCCGACTGCGATAAAACGGGGGCCGCAACCTCGATCAGATCGTCGAACGCCAGCGCGCGGACGGTCAGCGGCGGGGCGCGATCGACTGGCGCAAGTCGATTCGACAACAGCGCCCTCGCGGAGGTCTCGATGTGATGCATCAGGCATTGGAACACGTCGTCAAACAGCGCGATCTGGTCGTCGGAAAACTCGACCACGCCGCTGATGAAGAGATCGGTCACCTTTCGCAACGTTTCGACCCGGCGGGCAACGGTTCCGTGTGCCAGTGTCGCCTGCAATTCGTCGAGCAGGCCGTCGGAAGTGGGAAGCAGTTTCGAACTCATGACTCTATCCTGGAGTAGCTGTCGTATGAACCCGCGGCGCTTTGTCCGCGGGCGAGATGAAGGTCAGGCGCTGGAGGTGCGGTTGCGCCCCTGTGCTTTGGCTTTGTAGAGCGCACCGTCGGCGCGAGCGAGAAAGGTGTCTGCCGTTTCGCCTGCTTTCAGCGTCGCGACGCCGGCGGAAACCGTGACGCGCATGCCCGGCGAGAATGCGCTCCAGTCGAGACCGGCGATGATCGAGCACAGCCGGTCGAGCAGCCGCACCGCAACGTCGACAGGCGTTTCGGGCAGCACCAGCAGGAATTCTTCGCCGCCATAGCGGCCGAACCGGTCGACGCTGCGGATATTGGCGAACACCGTGATCGCAAACGTCTTGAGCACTTCGTCGCCGGTCGGGTGGCCGTAGGTGTCGTTAATGCGTTTGAACCAGTCGAGATCGATCAGCGCGATGGCGCAGGGGACGCTGGTCCGGTGGGCGCGCGCGATCTCGTCGTCCAGAAAGCGCATGATGCAGCGGCGATTGAGCGAGCCGGTGAGGTCGTCGAGTTCGGCGAGCTCTTCGATGCGCCGGTTGGCTTCCTTCAGCGCAAGGCCGCTTCGGTAGAGCGAGTCACGCATTGCGCTGGAGAATATGCCAATGAACATGCAGCGCCCGACGGTCAGGATGAACACCGTCATCGTGGCGAAGCGTTCCAGATAGGTTTCGTGGGGCAGCGAAATCGGTTTGTCCGTGAGCAGGAACAGTCCGGCAAGTCCCGACGCCGTGGCCGTCCAGACGACCGCGGTTTGCCACGGGGTCGAACGCAACGAGCTGAAGGCGAACACGACGAACAACGTGCACAGAAACATCACGCCGACTTGCGGTGCGATGTAGGTGAACGCCAGCATGATGATCACGCTGATGATCGATTGCGGAACGACGAAATAATGATCGCTAAAGCGCTCGGTGACGCCTGATTCTGACAGCAGGATATATCCGGTCACCGAGACGAGACCGCAGATGGCAAACGCGGGGCCGATCGTCGGTGACGTCGTGCCGGCGTGGGCATAGATCAGCAGGATGATGGCATCGACGACGTAGCTGATGCCAATCGCGCTCTGGATCTGCCGGCGCTGCCGCGCCCGACGCGCAAGCACCTCGGTCGTCAGTTTGGGGCCGACGCCGTTCAGCCTGTCTGCCGTCGGACTCAAAAAAGGCGACGCCGCGATGCCCATAAATTCGCCATTGGTGAAAGCAATCGACGGGAACTTACGTGGCAAAGCCTTTAGGTTTGGTATCTTTCGCGGCGAAATCTCGGATCTTGAAGTGTCGTTTTCCCCTTGTTTGGATGAGGAAATCGGCCGTTTATGTGCATGGGCGGCATGTCGGTGACATCGTCGCCTGCCAACGTGTTCCAATGCCACTGAGGGCCGATTTGCGACGGGAGCAAGGTGTATTTAAATACCGTCAAGCGTCGACGCGTCACGTGAAGGAAAAGGCTTTTCTGTGCGGAAGATCACAGTCTCCTGCGGGTTATTGCTATAATTTGCGGAATCTTGCCTTCCTGATCGAACCACGCCCCAGTCTGATCCGACCAACCTTGCGAGACGGCCATTGAGTGCGACACAGGCGGCTTCCGACGACAATCTGATCGCTCGGATTGCCCAGGGCGATCGGCTCGCCATGCAAGTGCTCTATGGGCGCCATCACGTCAGGGTGTTTCGATTCGGGCTTCGGCTTGTTCGGAACGAGCAGGTGGCCGAAGACCTCATCAGCGAGGTTTTCCTTGATGTGTGGCGTCAGGCCGGGAAATTTGAGGGCCGGTCCGCTGTTTCGACTTGGCTGCTCGCGATTACGCGCTTCAAGGCCCTGTCGGCGCTTCGCCGCAGGAAGGACGCGGAACTGGACGACGAGGCCGCCAACGCGATCGAGGACACGTCCGACGATCCCGAGGTGAGCGTACAGAAGAAGGATACTGGTGACGCGTTGCGTAGATGTTTAGGCCAGCTTTCGGCCGAACATCGGGAGATCGTCGATCTCGTCTACTATCACGAGAAGTCTGTTGAAGAAGTGGCTGGTATCATTGGGATTCCGGAGAATACAGTGAAGACCCGCCTGTTCTACGCACGCAAGAAACTGGCCGAGCTGCTGAAGGCAGCCGGTATAGAGCGAGGCTGGCCATGATGGCTGCGAGCAAGAAAATCGTCGAGCAGGAACCGAGCGAGATCGAGTTGCTGCTGCCGTGGCACGCGGCCGGCACGCTGAACGCGCGTGATGCCCGCAAGGTCGACGATGCGCTCGCGCGCGATCCAGAGCTTGCCCGGCAATACGCGGTCATTCGCGAAGAATATGCCGGAACCATCGATCTGAACGAGAGCCTGGGTGCGCCGTCGTCCGGTGCGATGCGGAAGCTGTTTGCTGCGATCGACGCGGAGCCGGCACGAGAGCCGTCGGCTTCGCTCGGCATCGGCACGCGAATCTCCGGCTTCTTCGCCAGCCTTTCACCGCGAACGCTGGCCTGGTCCGCCGGCCTCGCCGCCGTTGCCTTGCTGGTGCAGGCTGGTTTTATCGGCACGGTGCTGATGAACAATCGCCCTGCCACCTTCCAGACCGCCTCGTTGAGCATGAACGAGCCGATCACGCGCGATCTTTCGGCCGCAGCTCCGCCGCGGGCATTGGTGCGATTTGCGCCGGATGCGCGCGTCGGCGACATCACGGCACTGCTCGACAAATATCAGGCTTCGATCGTCGATGGCGCCAAAGGCGGCATGTTCCGCCTGCAATTTGCCAATGGGTCGATGTCGAAAGACGAGTTTGCAAACCTCCTGAGCCGATTGCAAAACGAGCGGATCGTCAGTCTCGCCGTGGCGACGCCATGAGCGGATCGGCTCGCTCATAAGCCGGAAATCCCGTGATGCGAGTTGGAAAGATGTGGCGGCTGAAGACCCTGCCTGCGATGGCCGCGCTTCTGGCCGCTTTTCTCTCGACGGGGTGGGGAAGTCAGCCGGCTCTGGCGCAGAGCATTATGCGCTCACCCAATCTCAATATCTCGTCGCGGGTCCCGAGCTTCGACCATGGCCCGCATGTCTATATCAATCCGAACCTGGCCGGACGCGCGGTTACCGGACTGGATCGTGGTAACATCCGCGTCGGATCTCCTTGCAGCGCTGTTGATCGCGACAACGGCGATTGTTCGGGGCAGGTGGCAACCGGAAATAACCGCAAAAGCAAGAGCGCGGGCGGCCACGGCACCGCGCTGGAGGCCTCGCTTGCCTCACGCACGATCGCCAAGGAGATCGTCGCTGAAATCGATGGCTCGCTGACAAGCGCGCAAGTCGATGCGCTGGCACGGCGACATGGCTTGCGGCGCATCGAATCCCAAAGCTTTGAACTGATCGGGGCCACGATAGGCCTGTTCCGTATTGCGGGAAACAAGACGGTAGAAACCGCGAGCCGCGAATTTGCCCAGGACAGCAGCGTTCGCGCGGTCCAGCCGAACTTCCGCTACGTTCTCCAGGATCAGAAAACCGCCGCGAACGACGGCGACCCCTCGCAATATGCGCGTTTGAAACTGCGATTGCCGGAGGCGCACGCTATCGCCGACGGCGCCAACGTGACGGTCGCAGTGATCGACTCCGGCATCGATCTCAAGCATCCCGAGTTTGCCGGTGTCACGATCACGCCATTCGATGCGCTTGGCAGCAAGGAAGGCCCGCACGCGCACGGCACCGGCGTTGCCGGTGCGATCGTTTCGCATGTTCGGCTGATGGGAAGTGCGCCGGCAGCGCATATCTTGGCGGTCCGCGCCTTTGGCGCCTCCGGCAAGGGCGGGGAAAGCACCTCCTTTGTGATTCTCAAGGGTCTGGATCTTGCGGCGGGCCACGGCGCGCAGATCGTCAACATGAGCTTCGCCGGCCCGAAAGACACCATTATTTCACGCGGTCTTGCGGCGCTGGCGGCGCGGAACATCGTCGTGGTCGCAGCCGCAGGCAACGCCGGCCCCAAATCGCCGCCGCTTTACCCGGCAGCGGATGCGAGCGTGATTGCGGTCAGCGCCACCGATGCCCAGGACAAGCTATTTGCGGCCTCGAACCGGGGCAGCTACATCGCGCTGTCGGCACCAGGCGTCGATCTGTTCCTGCCTGCGCCCGATGACAAATATCAGATCACCTCGGGCACCTCGTTTTCCTCGGCCTATGTCAGCGGCCTCGCCGCACTGGTGCTGGCGCGTAATCCGTCGCTGAAGCCGGACGAGGTGCGTGCAGTGCTGATGAAAACGGCGCGCGATCTCGGTCCGCCCGGGCCGGATGACCAGTTCGGTGCAGGGGAGGCCGATGCCTTTGCTGCGGTGTCGGCGGTTGCTGCCGCATCGGCGCCGATTGCCGCCGCCGAGAAGCCGGCGGCGGGCGAAATATCCGAGACGGAGAAGGAGCGGCCGGCGCCAACCAGAGACCTCTCGGCACCCACCATGGCCGCCGAGAAGCCCTAAGGCGGCACCAAACCAGTGGTCCGATTCTAACATTTGCATCCCGGCCTGGCTGGCACTTTTGCAAATGTTAGAGTCAAAGAACCACTGGCAAATATAGGTTTCTAGTGGAGTTTTGGATTTGACATTCGCGCTACGCATTCCGGGCGGCAGGGTAGCGAATGTCAAATCCACTCCAGCAGGCCCGAACGCCGTGAAATATTGCTCGCGCGGACGTGAAGTGGCCCGGGGGGAAATTTCTTAACGAGCTTTGAACGTCCCGCCGGCTTGGTCCGACCTATATGCGTTGGGAGCGGTCATCCCTCCCACGGCTATATCTGGCGCGAGCGCCCATCCACCCCAAGCGCCATATGGCTTGACCCGCCCGGTTGTCCCCCCGGGCGGGTCTTTTCCTTTTATTGGCGGCCGCAGGATCACGGGTTCAGCCGCGTCGGATGCCGTATCAGGTGCATGCCGCCAGCGTCCCGGTTCTGACATTCGTACTGTATCGCGGCGGGCACTTTTACGAATGTCAGAACCAAAGGGACACTAGCAAGCATATGGTTCCAGTGTGGCTTTGACTCCGACGTTCCTCTGAAGAGCTCGCGGCGACACTGAAAGGAACGTCAGAATCGCCGCACTAGACTTTGTCCGACTTTTCCACAAAATATATTCGTCACGTTTGGCTGATTCGTTCCGGTTGCGTCCGCGTCCTTTCCTTCTTGCGGGCAGATTTATGGCATCTCAACTGGACGTCGCCAAAGGCCGCGAAATTGTCGCGCGCTGGTGCAATCTCGCTGAAAAGCGCCTCGAATATCTCACCGAATTGTTTGATTCCGGGCGCTGGCGCCGCTTTCACAGCGAACAGGCGTTTCTCGACAATATTCGCGAAGCCAAAAACGCGGTGGAGACCTGGCGCGAGCTCATGTCACGCGAGGCGACGCGCGACAATATGCCGATTGATCTATCCTGGCTTGGACGCGCGCGAACCGCGATTCCGCGGAATGAGCTTCGACGCGGTCCGGCCGCTTTGCCGCAGATCGCGGACGTTCCGATCGCGCCGCCGCAGCAGATTCCGGTCCTTGCCGAAGAAGGTGTCGTCGCGGGCGACGAGCGCCTTGCCGAGCCCCTGGCGGAGGACGCCTTTGCCGCGGTGCTGGATCTCGCGGCGGTTACCGCGCGCTATCCGATCCTGCGTAACACGCTGTGATGCTGGGCGAGCTGATCCCTTAGGGCAGCTTGCGGACCGCGTTCATTCCCACGGCAGCTTGCGCGAAACGCGGCGCACCCTCGGTGGACAGGTCCGGCGTGACCGGGCGCGCATGATCGAGGCCAACCACCGCGCCGCGCGGGGTTTCTGAGATCATGTTGTTGTTGATGAGCGCGGTGCCGGCGCCCGGCGTCACCGAGATGCCGATGCCGACGAAAGCGTTGCGGATCACGTTGCCGGTGATTGCGACGTCGCGCAGATATTTGCCCCAGCCGGCCACGATCCCGAACGACGGCGCATTCTCGATCACATTGCCAGAGACGCTGGTGTCGGCCTCGACATAGATGCCGATGCCGCCGTCGTCATCGGGCGCGGTGCCGATCGGCCGCTTGGCGAGCAGATTGCGGATGATGTTGCCTTGCACCACCGCAAGCCGTCCGCCTTCGTTGAAATTGCAGACGGAGACCCCGAGCGCGGCGCCGTCCACGGTGTTGTTGGCGATGACAGCGCCTTCGAACGCAAACTCCGAATAGAGCGCCACTTCGCGCATGTCCGTGATGCTGTTGCCGGTGATCTGGATGTTGGAAGCCGAGTTGCCACGCACCGCCGAATAGTCGCAATTCTTGATGCGGTTGCCGCGCACGATCACGTTGCCGGCGCGAAATGCGTTGATGGCACTGCCATATTGCCCGGAGCCGCCTGGACCCGCCTTGATGTCCTCGATGCGGTTGTCCGCGACCAGCGTGCCGTCGTCGCCGATCGAGGTGCGCAGGATCTCGATGCCGTTGTCGTTGGTGTCCCGAATCGTGTTGCGGGTAACGGTGAGGCCTTGCGCGTCAAACGATGTAATCGCCGTGACCGCGATCTTGGTGAGGATGTTACCGCTGACGTCGCCGGCGATATTCTCGAGCCAGATGCCATTGCCGCCGCTGGCTGTGATTTCGCAATCGCCGATCCGGATGTCGCGGCCGCTCACGCAGTGCACGAGGCCGCGGCGGGTGGGCAGAGGGATATTTCCGCCATCGAGGACAAGGGCATTGAGACCGATGCTGCCGGCGCCTTCGCTTGTGAACATCGAGGCGCCGCCGGTGAAAACGAGCCGGGTCGCGCCGCGCACGCCAACAAGCTGCGCGCCGTTCGGCAGGCGAAGCGGGCCGGTGCGGTAGACGCCGGGCGGGAGCGCCAGCGGGGCCTGCGTGCGTGCGGCTTCGTCGATCGCGCGTTGCAGAACTTTCGTTTGATCGTCCGGGCTGCCGGGACGAACGCCAAACTGCGTGGCGTCGCGGCCCAGAGCGGAGATCGGCTGTGTGGCTGCGGCGGGCGGCGGAATCGCGAGCGCGCCAGCGCCTGCGGCAGTGATTCCGATGAGATGGCGGCGACTGACATCCATGATGGCTCGAACCCTGGCCGATGGGCGCGTGTGTGCTGTTGGATAGGTAGCAAGAAAAGCGCCGATACCGGCGTAACGGGCTTGGGCGCGAAGCGGATTGTTGGGGGGTAGGGTTAATACTGTGCGAGATTCTGGTCGTGCATCACTGCGCGCCGCGTCAGCTTTACCATCTCCATCAGCATGGCTTCGCCAGCATCGACCAGTTGTTCCAGCGTGATGTCGGACGTCGCGTCGCGCGCGGTGCCGTCGCGCGCAATCAATGGAACATGAATGAACGAGGCGAGCGCCGGTCCGTCTGCCTGTTGCGTCGCTTCGATCGCGCGCCAGCTCAGGTAATTGCAGAGATAGGCGCCGGCATCGCGCGAAAGCCGCGCGTCGATACCGGTCGAGCGCGCGGCTTGCAGCAGGTTGGCAGTGTGCGGGCCGAAGACGAGCGCGTCCGCTCCGCGCACGATCGACGCCTTTTGCGCGCGGTTGCCGTCCGCGTCCGGCAAGTGCGTCGTGACAGCGTTGCGCGCACGCGTCTCGAGACGAAGGTGGGCCGTGCGGCTGGCAAGCCCGAACATCAACAGCGCATCGGGGCGCAATCGTTTGATCAAATCGGGGAGTTCGCGATCGACCGTCTGGTAGGTGACGTGGAAGATATGACCGCTCAGCGTAACGCCATCGAGGGCCGGCCGGCGCAATTGCGTCAGGCGTTTGACGAGCGGCGTGGTTGGATTGAACGGCGCGCCGGGAAACGGTCCAAAGCCGGTGATCAGAATCCGCAAAGCTTCGCCCATCACAGCATTCCGGAGATCTGTTCGGCGGCAAGCGCGGGCGAGACGCGGCCACTGGCCACCTCGGCTTCGATCCGCTTCACCTTGGCGCGCACCGAGGCATCGGAACGCAGCCGCGTCATCGTGAGCTGTTCCAGCATCGACCACATCCATTTCACCTGTTGTTGCTGGCGGCGGGCGGCGAATTCACCCGAGGCATTCATGGCGGTGCGGTGATCGAGAACGTTCTGCCACAGCGTGTCGATGCCTTTGCCCGTCAAGGCCGAATAGGTCACGACCGGCGGATGCCAATGTTCGGAGCGGGGCGAGAGAATATGCAGCGCGCCGCGATATTCGCCCGCCGCCAGGTTGGCGCGTTTGATGTTGTCGCCGTCGGCCTTGTTGACGGCGATCATGTCGGCAAGCTCGACGAGCCCCTTCTTGATGCCCTGGAGCTCGTCTCCCGCACCCGGCAGCATCAGCGCCAGGAAGAAGTCGGTCATGTCGCAGACGGCGGTTTCGGATTGCCCGATGCCGACGGTTTCCACCAGCACGACATCGAACCCCGCGGCCTCGCACAGCAGCATCGCCTCGCGGGTCTTCGCTGCGACACCGCCGAGGGTGCCGGAGGCAGGCGAGGGGCGGATATAGGCCTTGTCGGATGCCGAGAGCCTTGCCATCCGCGTCTTGTCGCCGAGGATGGAACCACCGGTGCGCGCCGAGGAGGGATCCACCGCCAGCACCGCGACCTTGTGGCCGCGCTCGATCAGGGACATGCCGAGCGCATCGATGGTGGTGGATTTACCGACGCCGGGCGAGCCGGTGATGCCGACCCGGATCGCCTTGCCGGTCTCGGACAACAGCCTCTGGACGAGGTCGCGTGCCGCCGCCTGATGATCGCCGCGCCGGCTCTCGATCAGCGTGATCGCGCGCGCCAGTGCCGCGTGGTGGCCGGCGCGGAGGTCCCTGGCGAGAGCCTCGATATCTGGGGAAGCGCTTCTACGCGAATTCATTGGCTTGGTTTACAACGGCCGTGCCGCACATACGAGGGGCGGGAGAACGGCATCCACGCGTTCTCCGGCAAAAAAATCGGGCGTGCGTGCGCTGCGAAACGTGATTGCGGATGGCGGTTGGCTTCCGGCGGGACCGCACCACTTAAGCTGCTCCTGTGGGGATCGAATTAGGGGGCTGCATCATGACCACGCGTCAAACGTTTGCCGATCCGGGTGAGGGAGGCTGGCTCAGAATCGATTTTCTTCCGGGCGTCGAGCTGTTGCCGCTCGCCCAGCCGGTGCCTGAGGGCTCCATTCATCGCGCCCGTCTTGCCGCCGGCACGGTCATTCCGGTCCATACGCACCCAGCCGATGAATATGTGCTCGTGCTGTCTGGGACGGTCGAGACCGGCGGCAGGCGCTGCGAGGCCGGCACGTTCTGGACCACGCCGGCCCAAACCCGTCAGGGTCCGCATGTCGCCGTCACCGATGTAGAGTTGCTCACGGTGCGGCTCGGCGCCATGGGACCGTTCGGGGAATAGCTCGCATGACGCTGTGTTCCAATCGTGCATTCCGCACGGTGAGTGGCCAGGACGGATCATCATCTTGAACCGGTGGCGCTGATCGGGTAGGTAGCATCGTCAAAAAATTGCGATTGCAAGGTGCATTGGGAGTTCGAGGTGAGCAATAAAATATCTTTTCATCGAATGGCTGTCATCGCGATCGCGTTGAATTGTGTTCCTATCGGTGCCTATGCAGAGGAGGGCGCCGATGCGAAAAAACCGCTTCAGGACCAGGGGGCGGCGAGTTCCGCGCCGGTAGTCGACAAGATCGATGTCAAACCGGGCGATCGCTGGAGCTATCAAGTCGTTGACGACGTCACCGGCGAGACGAAGGCGACGACGGTCCATACCCTCACCGAGATCAGGGACAAGAGTTATAGCGTGCAATCGGCCTTTACCGCTTTTGGGCAAAGCGTCGCCACGACGTCGCTGCAGGTTTTTGACGAGAACTGGAACCTGCTCGAGGATCAGCTCTGGACGCGCAAGCCGGCCGATCCGGTCACGGGAATACGACTTCCCCTCAAGGTCGGCGCGCAGTGGAAGACGCATTTCACCTCAATTCGCAAGACTCCTCCGGAAACTCAATTCCAGACCGATGCGAACATAAGGGTTGTGGGGTATGAGCCGGTCATGCTCAAGTTCAACAAGACCTATGACGCTTTCAAGCTGGAGATCAACGAGGCATTGACCAATAGCGCCGCGTCCAGTACTAGCGCGCCGCCGTCGGTTGTGACGGTCAAGGTCACCATGTGGTACGCGCCGTCCGTCAATCGATATGTCAAGCGGATCACCGAAACGCGCATCAATGATCGTCTTCAGTCCCGGAGCATCGAACTCCTGACGTCCTATGCACGCCGCCACGACGACGAGTAAGGGCGGGTTTCATAAGCATCTCGGCCCGATGGTTTCTACGACCGGGCAGCGCTACTCCGCCGCTTCGCTGTGTCCCAATCGCGCATTGAGCTTGTGGATCAGTTCTTCGGCGGCGTCGGCGATCACCGTGCCGGGCGGGAAGATCGCTTCCGCGCCGGCCTTGTACAGCGCGTCATAGTCCTGCGGCGGCACCACGCCGCCAACGATCACCATGATGTCCTCACGGCCGTGCTTCTTCAGCGCGGCCTTTAGCTCGGGCACGGCGGTGAGATGCGCCGCCGCCAGCGACGACACGCCGAGAATATGCACGTCGTTCTCGACCGCCTGGCGTGCGGCTTCGTCGGCGGTCGCAAACAGCGGTCCAATATCGACGTCGAAGCCGACGTCTGCGAAGGCCGATGCGATTACCTTCTGGCCGCGGTCGTGGCCGTCCTGGCCGATCTTGGCGACGAGGATGCGGGGTCTGCGTCCTTCCGCCTCCTCGAAAGCGTCGATCAGCGCCTGCACCTTCTCGACGCGGTTCGACATGGTCGAGGCCTCCCGTTTGTAGACGCCGGTGATGGATTTGATTTCGGCGCGGTGGCGGCCGAACACTTTTTCCATGGCGTCTGAAATCTCGCCGACGGTTGCTTTCGCGCGCGCGGCGTCGATGGCGAGCGCCAGCAGATTGCCGTTGCCTTCGCCGGCCGAGCGGGTCAGCGCCGTCAGCGCCGCCGTGACGGCCTTCTGGTCGCGTTCGCTTCGCAATCGCTTCAGCTTGTCGATCTGAAGCCGCCGGACGTTGGAATTGTCGACCTTCAAGATATCGATCGGAGTCTCGTCCGACGGTTTGTATTTGTTGACGCCGATCACAGCCTGCTTGCCAGCATCGATCCGTGCCTGCGTCTTGGCGGAGGCTTCCTCAATCCGCAGCTTGGGAACGCCGGCCTCGATCGCCTTCGCCATGCCGCCGAGCTCTTCGACTTCCTGGATATGTCCCCAGGCCTTGGCCGCGAGATCGCGGGTGAGACGTTCAACATAATACGAGCCGCCCCAGGGGTCGATGATGCGGGTGGTCCCGCTTTCCTGCTGCAAGAAAAGCTGCGTGTTGCGCGCAATCCGCGCCGAAAAGTCCGTCGGCAGCGCCAGTGCCTCGTCGAGCGCGTTGGTGTGCAGCGATTGCGTGTGGCCTTGGGTTGCCGCCATCGCCTCGATTGTGGTCCGCATCACATTATTGAAAACATCCTGCGCGGTCAGCGACCAGCCGGAGGTCTGGCAATGTGTGCGCAGTGACAGCGAACGCGGATCCTTCGGATGGAACGGCTTGAGCAGCTTCGCCCAGAGCAGCCGCGCGGCGCGCATCTTGGCGACTTCCATGAAGAAGTTCATGCCGATCGCCCAGAAGAACGACAGTCGCGGTGCGAAGCGGTCGACGTCCAATCCGGCGTTCAGCCCGGCGCGGAGATATTCGACGCCGTCGGCGAGCGTATAGGCGAGTTCGAGGTCCTGCGTCGCGCCGGCTTCCTGCATGTGATAGCCGGAAATGCTGATGGAGTTGTATTTCGGCATCCGCTGCGAGGTGAAGGCGAAGATGTCGGAGATGATCCGCATCGAGGGCTTCGGCGGATAGATATAGGTGTTGCGCACCATGAACTCTTTCAGAATGTCATTCTGAATGGTGCCCGACAGCTTTTCCGGCGGCACGCCCTGTTCTTCGGCGGCCGCAACGAACAGCGCGAGGATCGGCAGCACCGCGCCGTTCATGGTCATCGACACGCTCATCTGGTCGAGCGGAATGCCTGCGAACAGCGTGCGCATGTCGTAGATCGAGTCGATTGCCACGCCCGCCATGCCGACATCGCCGGAGACGCGCGGATGATCGCTGTCATAGCCGCGATGGGTCGCGAGATCGAAGGCGACCGACAGGCCCTTCTGGCCGGCTGCAAGGTTGCGGCGGTAGAAGGCGTTGGAATCTTCCGCCGTCGAGAAGCCGGCATACTGCCGGACCGTCCACGGCTGATTGACATACATGGTCGGGTAGGGGCCGCGCAGGTACGGCGCAATCCCGGGCCAGGTCTCAAGGAAGTCGATGCCGGCAAGATCAGCTTCGCCATACACGGGCTTGACCGGAATGCCTTCCGGCGTGAGCCAAGGCCCGGCCTTGCCTGCGGCGCCAGCGGAGGCGACGGGCTCGAAGGCGACCGTGCTGAAATCAGGAATGCCGCTCATTCCTCTCTTCCTCAAACTGGCGGTTCCTCTCGATCAACCGTTGAAGGTTCTTCTTGTAGACGGGATCTTCAAACCGGTTGCTAACTCCGTTTTGCAAGGCACCCGAGAACGACCGCGTAAAGCCGGCGACAGCTAGCCAGGACAGAATCTCGACGGGCGCGAGGATAAACCCCAAAACCCAAAGCGTGGTTTCAAATCTACCACGTCCGGATAGCCTGGTAAGCTTTTGAAATACCTTAATCATGATCGGGATGCTGGTGGCTGACGATACCGCTCAGCTTCTCCTGGCCGTAATTCTGCAACGTGGTCTGGCTCGATAGGTTGGCGATCGCAACCACCCAACCAAGCCGGGATTCGGTCCCATATTGCCGGATCGGAACCAGCCTGTCGGGCCGGTCGAAGGCGCCGGTCATGATCTCGATGCGTGGGCCGTCGATGCGGCGGAAACTCAAAGGCGTACCGCAGTCGCGGCAAAAGTCGCGCTCGGCGATCGAAGAGGAGCGGAACGCCGCGGGCTCGCCGCGGGTCCAGGCGAAATCGCCTTTTTCGATTTCGGCAAAGGAAGCAAACGGCGCGCCTGACGCTTTCTGGCACATCTGGCAGTGACAAATACTGACCTTGGTCGGTGGGGCCGATAGCGCAAAACGGATCGCGCCGCATTGGCAGCCGCCGGTCAGGACAGGTTTTGCGTCGCTCATGTTGTCTCCGCAAGCAGGTGGGCCTGTTGGAGGGCGGCGAGGGCGTCGCCACCGGCAAAGATGAACTCGTTAACGCCGGCCGCACGCAACGCAGCCTCCTGTTCGCCCGCACGCCCTGCCAGATAGATATGTCTGGCGCCGGCCGCTTGAAGGGCCTTCGCCGCGTCCCCGGCGCGTTCGCCATAGACCTTGTCGGACGAACAGATGCAGGCAAGCGCCGCGCCGGAAGCCTTGAAGGCGACGGAGATCGCGGCCAACTCGGTCAAGCCGTCCGACGCCACGGCCTCGATGCCGCCGGTCTCGAAGAAACTTTTCGCAAACGTCGCACGCGCGGTGAAATCGGCCGCCGTGCCCAGGTTGGCGAGGAAGACCTTCGGCCGCGTGCCCTTGGCTTTCAGCATTTCGTCGGAGCGATCGCGCAAGTGCTCGAACGGCGCGGCGAGCCGCATCGCCGTCAACGGCTCGAATGTGATTTTTGCGTCGTCGGGTGCGAGCGTGGCAGCCTTCACATCGAGCGTTGCGACCTGCGCCTCGTTCAGGTTCGGGAAGGCAGTGCTGCCGGTCAGCACGTCCTTGCGCCGGGCAATGGCTGCTTCGCGCGCTTTGCGCATGGCAGCGACCTTGCGCTGGATCAGGTTTTGTTCAAGCGCGGTGAATACGCCGCCAGCCTTTTCGATTTCCTGGAACGCGGCCCATGCCGCTTCGCATAGCGCCTGTGTAAGGCTTTCGATACCGCCAGAGCCGGCGGCGGGGTCGGATACCTTCGCGAGATTGGATTCTTCCAGAAGAACAAGTTGCGTATTGCGGGCGACCCGCCGCGCAAAGGCATCCGGCAATCCGAGCGCCAGCGTGTGCGGCAGCACCGTGATCGCGTCCGCGCCGGCAAGCCCCGCCGCAAACGTCGCCATCGTGGCGCGCAGCATGTTCACGTAGGGGTCGCGCTGGGTCAGCATCCGCCACGCGGTTTCGGCTGCCACAAAGACCGGCTTCGGCGTAAGTCCGCACGCCGCTTCCACCCGCGCCCACAACAGGCGCAACGCACGGAATTTCGCCATCGTCAAAAACTGATCGGCGTCGGCAGCGAGGCGGAACGAGATCGCCGAGCGCGCCGCATCCAGTGTGACGCCCCCGTCTTCCAGCATCCGCAAGTACGCGACGGCGAGCGCCAACGCGAATGCCAGCTCCTGGACGTCGGACCCACCGGCATCATGGACGGCGCGTCCGTCGGCGAGCACGAACGGGCCGCGAAAACCGCGTTTCATCAACCCGCCGACCACGCCGGCAAAGGGCTTTGCCATCTCATTCCATGCGGCCGGCGCGCGGCCGCGCACCGCCATCGTGCTCAGTGCCTGATAGTTGAAGCGAAGATCGACCTTG
The DNA here is from genome assembly GCF_900142985.1 of Bradyrhizobium erythrophlei. NCBI lineage: Bacteria > Pseudomonadati > Pseudomonadota > Alphaproteobacteria > Hyphomicrobiales > Nitrobacteraceae > Bradyrhizobium > Bradyrhizobium erythrophlei. The sequence goes on along the minus strand of NZ_LT670849.1, from coordinate 321,955 downwards.
GCCGGATCGATACGCTGCGCCTCGATCAACGCGGCAAGCGTCTCGCCGGCATTGCCGCGTCCGACCACCGGATGAAGCGAAATCGAAATGCCGGCGTCGACGAAGATGCCGTTGAACAGACGCTTCATCGTTTCCGGCGTCGCATCGGTGATGCCAAAGCCGCGAGCGCCCGAGCCGCCGGCGAACTCGATCTCAAGTCCTGTGGCGCCATTCTCGAGATCATGGATCGCCAGCGCATTGGCTGCGGCCGGATCCGGATGATCGATCCGCTGCATGACCTGCCAGGGCGCGGCCGCTGGCCGGCCGGCAATCGGGGCAGCGCCGGCGGCGGGCCGGTAGATCGGCTCGATCGTCAGGCCGTCATAGGTCTTGCTGACGAGCTTCTCGAACGGTGCGCCCTTCAGGACGCCATCGACCAGTTTGCGCCAATCCTCAAACGTGGCGGGCGCAAAATCCGCGGCGAGCGACAGTTCGTCTGATGCGGTCATTTCCATTGCCTGCCGAAATTGCCACGGGCGCGCCGTCAAGCCAAACGGTGTTTTAGCCTCAAGGAAGGTCGGGCAGGCGCTCAATTCCATCCGTTGACACCTTGCCCAGGGCGGAAGCGACGCTCTGGCCGCCGATCACGCGATCGGGGGAGATCTCGGCGAGCGGCACCAGCACGAAGGCACGCTCGAACCAGCGAGGGTGGGGCAGGGTCAGTTCCGGCTTCCGGATCGAAACATCGTCATAGGCGATCAAATCGAGGTCGAGCGTCCGCGGTCCCCAGTGGCGTTCTTTGGCGCGGTCGCGGCCGAATTTGGTTTCGATCTTTTGCAGCGTGAACAGCAGGGCATGGGGGTCGAGCGCGGTGTCGATCTCGATGCAGGCGTTGATGAAAGGCGCCTGCTCGACGTCGCCCCATGGCGGGGTCGTATAGTCCGACGAGCGCGCCACGAGGGCGGCCTGGGTCATGCCGCAGATATTGGCGATCGCCTTCCGGAAGGTCGTGCGGACGTCGCCAACATTGCCGCCAAGCGCGATCAGGGCGTGCGCCATCAAACCTTCCGTGTGCGCGTCAAGACAATGCCGACGTCGTCGAAGATCGCTGCAATCGGCGCGTGCGGCTTGTGGACGGTGACCTTGACGGCGCTGATCTTCGGAAACGCCCCGAGTACCGCCTCGGCAACCGCGCCGGCGGCGCGTTCCAGCAATTTGTGGTTGGTATCCTTGAAGGCTGCCGTCGCGGTCGCCACCACGTTAGAATATGAAACGGTGTCGGCCAGGCGATCGGTACGGGAGGACTCCGACAGATCGGCCGAGAGTTCGAGGTCGATGACGAAGCGCTGCCCGACTTCGGTTTCGTGATCCATGACGCCGTGACGGGCGTGGATGACGAGCCCGGTAATGAAGATCGTGTCGCTCATTGCTTGTCCCAAATGGCTGAGGCGACCCGCAAGGCTTGCAGGGTCTGCGAAACGTCGTGGGTGCGGATGATCCGCGCGCCGGCCTCCGCCGCGATCAGATGCGCCGCAATCGAACCGCCGAGGCGCTGATCCGGTTCGGACGGCGTCACCGCCGCGATGAAGCGCTTGCGCGACGCGCCAACCAGGAGCGGGAGTCCAAAGCTCGAGAATTGCTTCAGCCGCGCCAGCACCATCATGCTCTGTTCTGGCGTTTTGCCGAATCCGATGCCGGGATCAAGCGCGATGTGCTCACGCGAAATGCCGGCTGTCGCCGCAATCTCGAGCGAGTGTAAAAAGAATTCGGTGACATCGGTCATAATGTCGATCGCGGGATCGGCGCGGTCGCGGTTGTGCATGATCACGACCGGGCAACGTCGCTCCGCAATCAGTTTCGCCATGTCGCGATCGCGCTGAAGTCCCCAGACATCGTTGGCGATGGCAGCCCCGTTGTCGAGCGCCCAGGCGACGACGACCGGCTTCATGCTGTCGATCGAGACCGGAATTCCAAGCGCTGCGACGTCGGCCAGGATCGGCCGCAGGCGCTGTATTTCTTCGTCGGCCGAGATCGGCTTCGACCCGTAGGGCCGGGTGGATTCGGCGCCGATGTCGATGATGTCGGCGCCCTCGGCGGCCATACGCCGGGCCTGCGCCATTGCGCTCTCCGGCGCAAGGAAGCGCCCGCCGTCCGAGAAGGAGTCCGGCGTGATATTCAGCACCCCCATGACCAGCGGATGTGGTCCGGACAGCCTTTCGGGCCAGGTCCGATGGTCCGCCGGGGCGGTTCCGGGCGAGGTCGCGATCATGCGGTCGCTTTGCGCGGTCGGCGTCGGGGTGTCAAGAGAGCACACCTTAGCCCGCGGTCGACCGGAGGTGTCGATCGCATCGCAGAGACAATATTGCGGGTGATTTAGTAGGTGATCTTGGGCTGGAGTTTGCGGGCCTTGGCGATCAACTGTTCGACCGATTTTTCGGAAGGCAGGACCCGCACAAGCTTCCGCCTGATGTTCACTTCTTTCATGTTCTGCGCCAACCGCGCCGGGTTTCGAAGGGCCAGTTCGCGAACGGTCGGCACGCCTGCGGCGCGCACCAATCCGACCTTGGCCCTGCCCATGCCCGGAATCCGCATGTAGTCGGAGAAATTCGCCCATTCGAGCAGTTGCTGCTCGCTGATGCCGGTCTTGGCCGCAAGCACTTTGCGGCCCCTCACGGTTCTTGCCGCCTCAAGCAGGCGGTCCGTGGTCCGAATGCCGAGCGATTTCAGTTTTGAGGCGGCGAAAGAGGGAAGGCCATCAATCTCGGAAATTGGATATGTCATGACTTTTCGAGTGTGAAATGGGTTTCAAGCGAACTGATTGAGGCCGGGGGTGCCCGCGATGATTGCGCCCATCTGATCCTCTCCAATTTTGTCCCGGCCAAATCGGAAAAGTTCACGCGCGATGTTCTGGATGTCGCTGATGCCGAGGCCCAGTCCCATCAGCCGGGTACCGACGGCCATGAGGCCGCCGCCCATCAGCTTCGACAGGCCGGCGCCATTCTCTGATGCGGAGATTGCAGCTTCCGCTCCGGGAATCTTGTCGATCAAGGCCTGAACCGTATCGGAAGGCCCTTCGCGGAGAAGGAAGCCCAGAATGATGCCAATGGTCTTTTCAGCCACAGCACCTTCGATGCCGACCTTTGCAGTCAGCCGCCCCGTCAGTTCGTCCATCGCGCCCCATCCTCGGCCGGCTTATCCGCCGGGTCCGTGCTCACGATTTATCTTGATCTTGTGCGAGACGAATTACAAGCGACCACCGGCGCCGTCGGTGTGATTCGGATCGCGAGTGTTGCAGCAATGCAAGAGCAAGTGACGATTTCGTATCTTGACGGGTGAGTTTCGTTCTAAATTCGATGATGCACAGCGACAAAACGGCCGAATGCACACCGACTAAAGAGTGTTTGTCGTTCTCATTCGTTCGCTGAAGGTTCAATCGGCTTGCGACATGCCCTAGAATGGGGTGACTGAGCGGCGATGTTCACAGCGAAGGCGATGTAATGGCGACACCCGAACCCCAAACCGCCGACACCAATGAAAAAATTTTTATTGGAAAAGGTGAACAGCCAGCCTGGCTGACGTTTGCGCTCGCCAATCGGCACGGACTGGTGACAGGCGCGACCGGAACCGGCAAGACCGTTTCATTGCAGGTGATGGCCGAAGGATTTGCGCGCGCCGGCGTTCCGGTATTTGCGGCCGACATCAAGGGAGATTTGTCGGGCATATCGGAAGTGGGCGAGGCCAAGGATTTTATCCTCAAGCGCGCCGGCGACATGGGGCTAACCTTCCAGGTGGATCAGTTTTCGACAGTGTTCTGGGACGTCTTCGGCGAGCAGGGCCATCCGGTGCGCGCCACCGTCTCCGAGATGGGACCGCTTTTGCTGTCACGCATGATGGACCTGAACGATGTCCAGGAGGGCGTGCTGAACATCGCTTTCCGCGTCGCGGACGAACAGGGGCTGTTGCTGCTCGATATGAAGGACCTGCGCGCGATCCTGTCTTTCATCGCCGAGCATGCCGGCGAACTGACCACCCAGTATGGAAACGTCTCGAAGCAGACCGTCGGCACCATCCAGCGTCAGCTTCTGGTGCTGGAAAACCAGGGCGGCGACAAGTTCTTCGGAGAGCCGGCGCTGGATTTGAGAGACTTCATGCGAACCGACCGCGACGGCCGGGGCATGGTCAACATTCTGGTCGCCGACAAGCTGATGCAGAGCCCGCGATTGTACGCGACCTTCCTTTTGTGGATGTTGTCCGAGCTGTTCGAGCAGTTGCCCGAAGTCGGCGATCCTCCCAAGCCAAAGCTCGTGTTTTTCTTCGACGAGGCGCATCTGTTGTTCAACGACGCGCCGAAAGCGCTGATGGAAAAGATCGAGCAGGTGGTACGGCTGATCCGCTCCAAGGGAGTGGGCGTTTATTTCGTCACGCAAAATCCGGTCGACGTGCCCGACAGGGTGCTCGCCCAGCTCGGCAACCGTGTGCAGCATGCGCTTCGTGCATTCACGCCGCGCGACCAGAAGGCGGTTGCCGCGGCGGCAGAGACGTTCCGTCCCAATCCGAAACTCGATACCGCGCAAGTGATCACCCAGCTCGGCAAGGGCGAGGCGCTGGTGTCGTTTCTGGAAGGCAACGGCATTCCGGCCGTCGTCGAGCGTGTCATGGTGCGGCCGCCGACCGCTCGCATCGGACCGATCACCCCCGAGGAGCACAAATCCATCATCGACAACAGCCCGGTGAAGGGGAAATACGACACCGCGATCGATTCCGAATCCGCCTATGAGGTATTGCAGAAGCGCGTAGGAGGCGCCATCGGTGGAGGCGGCGGAATCCTTGGGCAGATCGGCGCCATCGTCGGTGGGATTTTCGGGACCAGCACGCCACGCAACCGCCTGTCGACGGGGCAGTTAATCGCGCGCAATATCACCCGTTCGGTGACCAACAAGGTGGTTGGCGGCGCGGTGGCCGATATCGGCAAGTCGGTCGGCGGCTCGATCGGCGGTTCGGTCGGCCGCGCCATTGTGCGCGGGGCGCTCGGTGGGCTATTGCGCCGATAGCGTGATCTCCCTTCAACTATCAGAAAGTGACGCCTTTTGAGACTTCCGTCGTTACGAGCGCCGCTCGACATCCTGTTCCTGGTTTGCTGCCTCGTCCTGACCGCCGATGTCCTGGGGCCGGAGATTTTCGGGCACGGAAAGACCAAGGATTATCCGCTCTGGTTCTGGGCCGGACAGCAGGTCCTGCAAGGCGGTGATCTTTACCCGCACGACCCCCGCACGATCTTTGCGTTTCTGTATCCGCCGCCGGCGGCGATCATGCTGGCGATTCCGGCCTTCTTCGGAAAAATTCCGCTCTATCTTTGCCTGTCACTGCTCAACGCCGCTGCATGGTGGATGACCGCGCAGTTGTCGAACGCGATGACGGGCGAGGCGAAGACCGCGAGCCCGTGGCTGGCGGCGCTGCCGTCGATTGTCATGATCTCATTCACTTTCGATATGTTCGATCTCGGACAGCCCAATCTGGTGCTGCTGGCGATGATGCTGTGGGGCTTCTGGCTTCTGCAACACGGCCGTCCCTGGAGTTCGGGGATCCTGTTTGCGCTTGCAACCGCGATCAAGGTCTTTCCGCTCGCCGTGCTTCCTTATCTGGTGTGGCGCAGGCAATGGGCGTCCGTCGCAAGCACGGTGGTTTTTCTCGTCGCACTTCTGGTCGTCATCCCGACCCCGATACGCGGCTATCAGCATAATGTCGCCGAGCTGAAGACCTGGTATCAAGGAATGGTCGGATCGAGTTCGGAAACGGGGTTCGGGCAGCGCGACGATCAGAACTGGTCGTGGATGAACCAGTCCCTGATCTCCCTGACGCATCGCCTGACGCGTCCGGTCGACTACAACCAGGACAATCCGAACAACAAGCCCGCCTACATGAATCTGCTCGATCTCGATTTCAAAGCCGCCAATTGGGTTGTTCTCGGCGTGGCCGCCATCATCGGGCTTGGCTTCATCGCGGTGATGCCGCCTGCCTCTCGCCGGACGCCTCGCTCGGATGCGGAGGAGATCGGCCTTCTGCTCTGCCTGATGACGGTGGCCTCGCCCTTGGCGCGTCAGTATTACTTCATGTGGCTGTTCTTCCCGCTGACGGTGCTGATTCATCGCGCGGCCTTCGACCCCCGCGCCGCCGTGCGCAAGGGAACATGGATCGTGCTCGCCATTTCGGGCGTTCTGATCTGCCTGTCGCTTCCACCGTTCCCGCACGACTGGCAGGCGTACGGAAACAACTTTCTTGCGACTGTCGTGATCGCCGCAGGCCTCGCCTGGCACCTGCTGCATCCGGTAGAAGACAAGGCCGGTTCGCCGGCTGGCTCCTTGTCCGCCTCCGGCGGCGTGCCGTAAAGTACAGTCAGAAAACCAGTTTAAGGAAGATCGGTCATGCCCGACGCCGCACAACTTCAAAAGGTTCTTGATCGCATCGATGCGGATTTCGACAACAGCCTGACGCGGCTGTTCGCGTTATTGCGGATCAAGTCGATTTCGGCCGATCCGGCTTTCGCCGGCGAATGCAAGGCGGCCGCCGATCATCTGGCGAAGGACATCGCCTCGCTCGGATTCGCAAGCGAGGTGCGGCCGACCGACGGGCATCCTGCCGTCGTCGCCAAATCGAACGGGAAATCGGGTCCCGGCCGGCCGCATGCCTTGTTCTACGGCCACTACGACGTGCAGCCCGTCGATCCCTTAAATCTCTGGCATCGTCCACCGTTCGAGCCCGTCGTGACCGACCACGCGGATGGACGCAAGATCATCGTCGGGCGCGGCGCGGAGGACGACAAGGGGCAGTTGATGACCTTTGTCGAGGCCTGCCGCGCCTGGAAGTCGGTGACGGGTTCGCTGCCGCTCGACCTCACCATCGTCATCGAGGGCGAAGAGGAGGTCGGCTCTAAAAATTTCGTTCCGTTCCTCGAAAAGAACAAGGCCGATCTTGCAGCGGATTATGTGCTCGTTTGCGACACCGGGATGTGGGACCAGAACACACCGGCGATCACGACCTCATTGCGAGGTCTCGTTTACGAGGAGGTAAAGATCAAGGCCGCCAACCGCGATCTGCACTCCGGCATTTTTGGCGGCGGCGCGCAAAACCCCATTCGCGTCCTGACCCGCATTCTCGGCGGTCTCTTCGACGATGACGGCCGCATCACCATTCCGGGCTTCTACGACGGCGTGAAGGATTTGCCCGCCGACATTCTGGAGCAGTGGCGAAAGCTCGATCTGACGCCGGAAAAATTTCTAAAACCCATCGGCCTGTCGATCCCGGCCGGCGAAAAGGGCCGCCTCCTGATCGAGCAGATCTCGTCGCGCCCGACCTGTGACGTCAACGGCATCGTCGGTGGCTACATCGGCGAGGGTTCCAAGACGGTGATCCCGGCGGAAGCGTCCGCCAAGGTCTCATTCCGCCTCGTCGAGGGGCAGGACCCTAACAAGATCCGCAATGCCTTCCGCGACTATGTCAGCGCGCGGCTGCCCGGCGACTGCCGTGCGGAATTCACCGACCATTCGAATGCGCCGGCGGTGGCGCTCGACTGGAACATGAAGCCGCTTGCGGCGGCGCGGCGCGCGCTTGCGGAAGAATGGGGCAAGGATGCGGTTCTGATGGGGTCGGGCGCCTCGATCCCGATCGTCGCAGACTTCAAGCGTACGCTGGGTCTGGACTCGCTTCTGGTCGGCTTTGCGCTCGACGATGACAACATTCATTCGCCGAACGAGAAGTACGACCTCAGGAGCTTCCACAAGGGTATTCGCTCCTGGGCGAGAATTCTCGCCGCGCTCGCGCAGTAGATTTCGATAGCTATTGTTTGGCGGCGTCTGCCGCGGACCGCCGCATCGCTTCGGCGGCCTCCGGATGGCGGCGATAGTAGTCGCATGCTCCCGGTTTCGCCGCGCGGTCGAGGCCTGCCTGCCGCGCGGCTTCCACGAGTTCCTCATCCTCTTTCAGATCAAGCACCGCCTGTTCGCGGACGCTGGCGAGATAGCCCTCCCGGCTGCGGGTGCCGGCTTCGCCGGGCAGGATCTTGCAGCCGACAGCAAAATAGACGTCCTTCACGCGGCGCACGAACTTCTCGCGCCGCTCCAGATATTTCTGCTTGAGTCTGGCGGTCAGCGATTGCTTGGGAGGATCGGCTTGCTGTGCGTTGGCCGCGGGCAACACCGCCGTCAACGCGACCGTGACGGCCAGAACCGAGATGATCTTTTTCATAATGACCCCCAACCGCCCTGTGACATCAAACCGCAAGCCATTCGGGGCTGCAGTACGCAGTGCAATATCAGCGGCGAGGGGAACCTGACGTAAAAACGCCGCCCGGAATTGAGCGGCGTTTGATTGAGATGTATAGAGGTATGTGAGGGCACTCTACAGCGGAATTATGAATTTTTCAATTCTTGTAGCTCGGGTCCAGCCGGTCGAGCTTGCGCAACAGCGGCGGCCAGACCAGCGTGGTCGAGCGCAGTTCCTGCCGTTCGGGATTGTCGAGCAGCTTCGTGTTCTTGTCGATGACATCAGCATCGACCGGATAGGCCGATGGTCCCAGCATCCGCGTGCGCACCTGCATGGTGCAGGCGCGTTCGAGGTGGAACATGCGCTCGAAGGCTGATGCGACCGAGCGGCCGACGGTCAGCGTGCCATGGTTGCGCAACAGCATGTGGTTCTTGTTGCCGAGATCTCGTTGCAGGCGCGGGCGCTCGTCGTGATCGAGCGCGATGCCTTCATAGTCGTGATAAGCGAGATCGTAGGTCACAAGCTGTGCGGTCTGATTGAGCGGCAGCAGGCCTTCGGCGCAACTCGCGACCGCCGTGCCGTCGGGCGTGTGCAGATGGATCACGCAGCCGGCGTCCTCGCGGGCTTCGTGAATTGCCGAGTGGATGGTGAAGCCGGCCGGATTGATGTGGTACGGCGTTTTGCTGAGCAGGTTGCCGTCGAGGTCGACCTTGACCAGGCTGGAAGCCGTGATCTCGTCGAACATCAGACCGTAGGGGTTGATCAGGAAGTGATGCTCCGGTCCCGGCACCCGTGCGGAGATATGGGTGTCGACCAGATCGTCCCAGCCATAATGGGCGATCAAGCGGTAGCAGGCGGCGAGATTGACGCGCTGGCCCCATTCGGCCTCCGTCATTCCCGACGGTACTTCCTTCAAGCGTGCTTCCGCTGGCGACATGACGCCTTCTCCTGCTGTTGGCTGAATTGGGAAAAGCCTAATATTGGCGTCAGCAAGCGGCAAGGCGCCTTTCGGATGTGTCAGTTATGCTCTGCGCCGTGAGCCGCGCCAGCTTTACGGCGGCGGATACGACAACAGGCTCGAAATGCTGCGCCCGCGGATATCGTAGACGCGGGCAAACACCACGTCGTCACGTTTGATTTCAACCAGGATTGGCGCGCTGATGAGGCCCTTACAGTAGAATTCGCCAAGCGTCATCGCGAAATCTGCTACGTGGCTGTCCCAGCCGATGGTGAAATCGGGGCCGAGCGCGACCTGCGCGCCCCGGTGCGGCCCGCACACAGCGACATTCCACTTGTGTCCAGGCGGCGGAATTTCGCGCCGCTCGTCCAGCTGCTCGCGCAGGCTGTCGGAGGCCTGTTTGAATGCCAGCCCCCAGTAGTCCAGCATGTAGCGATCGTCGGCGCCGCGTACGGTGCCGGCGATGTGATTGAAATGGGTGTATTGATAGGGGTGAAGCCGGATCATTTCGGCAAGCGGCAGCATCAGGCCGAACGCGAACACGGCCACAGCCACCGGTTGCCAGCTTCGGCGGTTGTCCTTGAGCCAGTCCATTCCACGCGCGAAGGCCACGCCTGCCAGCACGGTCATCGGCGGAATGACGAAGATGAAGTGGCGGATGCCGTTGTAAAGCGCCGGACGTTTCACGATGGCGATCGCAATCGGCAGGACCGCCGCCAGGGTCAACATCAGAAGGATCGTCTTGCGCCGCGCCTGAACGTCATTGCGGGGCAACGCCAGGACAGTCATGACGACGGCCGCAATCGACAGCGCCAGCAATATTTCCGGCAGCTGCAAGGCGAACAGCGTCGGGAGATACGACCACGGCATGTCGGGGACCGCCAGGATGGCGCCGTCAAACATCTCCTTCCACGGCTTTTCGAAGAAATTCGAGAAGTAGGTGGCAGCCTGGATTGGATGACCGGGTTCGATGATCGACCACGGCCAGATCAATCCCATGACGACATAACCCAGGATCAGGCCCGGCAGCAGCGCGTACGCCATCCGCACAAATCGTGCGAAAGATTCGCGTGCGCCATGCGTGCGGATCTCTTCGATCAGCATAGGAATGAAGCCGACCAGAGCGTAGAACAATGCGAGCCCACCAAGGATGCGCGAGCCGATCGACAGACCCGCGCCAAGGCCGACGATCAGTACCGTCCGTGGCGACGGATACGGGTATTCCTCGGCGAGGCGGACCAGACCAAGCATCACGATCACCATCGCGACGGCAAATGGCGCATCCTTCGGATTCATGAACATGTGGCCGTAGAAGGTCGGGCATAGCGCGAGGAGCAAGAGTGCGGCCAGTCCCGCCAGTGGGCCGCCGACACGACGCGCCAGCCGCCACGTCGCCGCGAGACCGATGATGCCGACAATGGCGCCGACCAGCCGCCGCGTTTCAAACAATTCGAGCGGAATGATCTTGTGTAGCAGAGCCGCGGCCATATCGAAGCCGCCGCCATACATATAGAGATTGGCGAATGACAAGGCTGCCGTGTCTTTGAAGCCGGAGCCATACATCCGCAGCAACAAATCGGCATATTCGGCGTGGGTGTAGTCATCCCAGCCAAGGCCATAGTCGCGGAAGGTGAAGCTTGCGACCAATCCGACAGCGACCAACACCAGCGTCGCGGCGTCGTCGCAAGTCCGCTCGATCGAGCGCCCCAGGGGCGTATCGACGGCCGAGGTCGTGATGGATGTCATGGCTATTGGATACCCGGTGTCCCTTGGCCCAGTCAGCGCATTTTGGGCCTCATCCCCCGGCATCCATATAGCGCAGTTCCATGGCCAAGTAATTGGCAATTGTGGCGTAATTCTCCTACCGCAGCGCAGCGGGCTGGAACGTTTGGGCCTTAACCATGGTTCCAATCATGCGCAGGTCTCGGAATTAGCTCGCAAATTGTCCGTTGGCGGGGGCCGCAATATGACGGTATCGTGGCGTTGGGGCTGACGGGCTGCGCGGTGGTGGAGCGTGGCTTTAGGGGTAGTTTGATGTCGATTGGCATGTTGGTCGCCGGGATTGCCTGCCTTTTGGCAGGGCTCCTTGCGATCGCTTTCGGGATCCCGATCAACGAGTTTGGCCTCGGCAATACGCTGATTCTGGCTGGTACAATCACAGCCTGCACCGGATTGCTCATCCTTGGTCTTTGGATTGTCGTCAGGGAACTGAAGGGCGTGGCTGGCCGGCTGGGTACCGGTGCGGCTTTCGATATCAGACAACAACCGGCAACCGCCGCGTTGCCGCGCCCGGCGGTTGGAGATGGTGCGCTCGGCGAGCCGAACCTCGGCGAGGCTGCAGGCGGATCTCAGCCGAACGAGCCATGGCTGGAAGACGCGGCTCAGCGCGCACGGCAGGAGGCACCGCCGCCGTCCGAGTCCCAACCGGTAAAACAGCGGCGCAATTTGATGTTTTCTTCGACGTCGCGCCGGGAGCGCGAACGAGCGCAGACGCGGGCGGGCGATCCTGCCGTTGCCGAAGCTCATTCCGCCCCAGTGGTCGCGCCGGCAGTAGAGCTCGGCGAGCCTCCGCCCGCGACCTTCGATGATGCCTGGCCGAGATCGGAACGCACCAGGCCTGCCGAGGCGTCACCTCAACGGCGCCCTGTGCGTCCGCCAACGCCGGCCAGCGAGAGCGCACCTGCTCGCACCGCGCCCGCGGATCCGCCGCCAGTGACGGTACTCAAATCGGGCGTCGTCGATGGAATGGCCTACTCGTTGTATTCCGACGGATCAATCGAGGCCCAGATGCCGGAAGGCATGATGCGTTTCGCCTCGATCGACGAACTGCGCGCCCACCTCGATCAGCGACCTTGACGACGCCATTCGCGTCTTGCTGGTTCTTGTCTCTGCCCATTTAATCCGCTCATATTCCAGAGTCGCTGACGGCACTCGCGAATCGCTGTGGAGATAACGTGGACGATGAAACCCTTGAAAAGGTTGTGGCCATGACCGACACCACGGGCAAGAATTTCATCGATCTGACCGCGAATATCGTCTCGGCCTATCTCAGCAACAATCCGACGCCGGCCTCGGAAATTCCGGGACTGATCAACCAGATTCATGCGGCATTGGTGCGCGTGTCGACAGGGCGGCCCGAAACGCCGTTGGAACCTGCAAAGCCAGCCGTGTCCGTCAAGAAATCGATGACGCCCGACTATCTGGTTTGTCTGGAGGACGGCAAGCGCTTCAAGTCGCTGAAACGGCACCTGCGCTCGCAATACAATATGACGCCGGAACAATACCGCGAGAAATGGGGCTTGCCGGTGGACTATCCGATGGTCGCGCCCAACTACGCGGTCGCCCGTTCGCAGCTCGCCAAGAAGATGGGGCTTGGCCAGCAACGCCGGCGGCGGAAATAAGCTCTAGGAAGCAGCAGCCAGCGTCTCGCGTGCATCGCTGCGGATGCGTTCCACCATCGAGCGCAGGCCGTTCGAGCGCTGCTGCGTCAGATGTTCGCGGAACCCGAACTCGTTGAAAACAGCCGCGGCGTCGGTGTCGAGGATTTGCTGCGGCGTGTGGCCCGAATAAAGCGTCAGCAGGATCGCGATCAAACCCCGCACGATATGGGCGTCGCTGTCGCCAAGATATTTCAGCAAGGCTTCGCCGTTGCCGTTGCGCCCGACGCTCTTCGAGAGCCAGACCTGGCTGGCGCAGCCCTGCACCTTGTTGGCGGCGGAATGTTCGGCTTCCGGCATCGGCTCGAGCGTTCGGCCGAGTTCGATGACGTACCGGTAGCGGTCGTCCCAATCCTCCAGCAGCTCGAAATTTTCCCTGATCTCGTCAATCGTCGTCATGTTCGCGCTCAACCTTCGACCCCTATATAGGGGTGAAGTCGGCCAAAAGCGACATCATCCGATCGAAGATGTTCCCGGTTTTGCAGGCGATTTACGGCGTCGGCGGCAAAGGCCCCTGCCATTCGATCTGCATATCGTCCGGCGTCAACGTATCGTGCGCGACGTCAGGCTGTGAGGCGTCGGCGCTTTCGATGCCGCCGATGGAGCCGGTGTGGTCAGGCGCACGCTTGTCGGACTTGTCAGGTTTCTCGGACTTCTCGGGTTTGTCGGTGATGATCTGATACAGCTTTCGCGCGCCGCCCTGGGCACGCTGGCCGATCACGCTCGCAGCCTGGCCGCCGACTTCACAGGCCGTCGGCTGGCGTTTGCAGAACTGGCCCATGTCGGAGATCGCGGCGGTCGCAGCCGAGACCGCTTCGGACGCGTTGATCTGGATTTGCGGCGACTTGTCGGAGTCCGGGGTCTTGTCCCGTGGCAACAGCACGAGCACGAGCCCGATCCAGAACGTCAAACGAAGCAGAAAAAACATCTTGCTACTCCGGCAGTCCTTCTGTTCCGCCGCTCTCAATCTCGAGGGTTGGCCCCAGCATCTGTCGATAAATCGCAAGTGTTTGCATTGAGGTTAAATCGGGACGAATTAGCGAAAAAATCGCTTCGTTTGATTCGGCGTAAATTTTCGATTGATGCCGGTTAGATGGATGGCCTCTCGGCCGTGTACCATTTCGAAACCATATCCGGCTGTGCCGCGGAAACCTGCCGTTCACCATCCGCGTTGATAGGCCGGCGCTTCAGACGCCAAAAGCGCCGCGGCGATACGGTCTTTTGCCGCAACTTCGGCCGCCTTAGCGTTCGTTTAATGTCGCTCTGACAGGTTGCGACTCACGACAAGGGGGACGTTCCGGCGTCTGTTCGACGCACAGGCACGAAAGCTGTGATAGTTCTGAGTACCATTCGCGATTGCCTAGATGCGCTGCTGCACCCGTCGGCGCGCTATGACGTGCTGGCGCGCGCGCGCCATCGCGCCTTCATTGCCCCGAGGTTGCTGGGCAGTCTCACCGCGTTCGCGGCATTTCCGGTCTACCTTGCCATGCACGGCGCGCCGACCGCGCTCGGGGTTGCGGCCTTTGCGTGGCTGATCGTACCTATTCTGCTGTCGTGGTTCCTGTCGCGCACCGGCCGCTACGAAGGAGCCTGTCTGCTGTCGTCACTGGCATTTGCCGGCCTGATCATGACGCTAGCCTCGATCACTGGCGGGGTCGGATCGTTCGCCGCGATCTGGCTTGTCGTCGTGCCGATGGAGGCTGCGATCTCTGCATCGCGCCGCGTGGTGGCGTTTGCCTGCGCGCTGGCGCTCGTCTGCGTTTCGCTGCTGATCGTTCTCGGTCATTTCCAGTTGCTGCCGGCGACCGATGTCGATGTTGACCTGCGTGCTGTTCTGACGGCATTCGGTGTCGCCTCGGCGACACTCTATGCCGCGGGTCTGGCATTCGGAGCCGAACTGCTTGCGCGAACCAGCGCCGGGTTGCTCTACACCGAGGAAGAGCGCTATGGGCTTCTGGCTCACAATATGAGCGATGTGATCTCCCGTCATCACCGCAACGGCGCGGTACGCTTCATTTCGCCGGCGGTGGAGGTGCTGCTCGGGGCACCGGCATCGAGGCTGGTCGGCTATGGCCTGTTCGATCGCGTGCATGTCGCCGATCGCCCGGCCTATCTCACCGCGCTGTCAGAAGCCGCTCGTGGTGGTGAAGCACAGAGCGTCGAGTTCCGCCTGAGGCGTGATGGACAGGCCAGTCAGACGAATTTCATCTGGGTGGAGATGCGCTGCCGGCCGCTTGAGCAGGTCATGCCGGCTTCCAGACCCTCCGAGGCCGAAGTCGTCGCGGTGATGCGTGACGTCACCGATCGTAAAAATCAGGAGCACGCGCTGGATCTGGCGCGAACCGCCGCGGAGCAGGCGGACGCGTCGAAGACCCGCTTCCTCGCCACCATGAGTCATGAGCTGCGCACGCCGCTCAACGCCATTATCGGCTTCTCCGAAATGATCATGCAGGAAGACACGCTGATGCTGGATGCCGCGCGCCGCAGGGAGTACGCGCACCTGATCAACGATTCAGGCCAGCACCTGTTGTCGGTCGTCAACGGCATTCTCGACATGTCGAAGATGGAGTCCGGCAATTTCGAGATCATGCCGGAGCCGTTCGCTCCGAAAGCAGCGCTGATCAATTGCTGCAACCTCCTGGCCCTCAAGGCCCGAGAGAGCGGCATCGATCTCGTCACCCGTGCGCCGGACGATCTGCCGGCCATGATCGGCGATCCCCGTGCGTTCAAGCAGATCGTGCTCAACCTTGTTTCCAACGCGGTCAAGTTCACCGAACGTGGCGGCACGGTAACGGTCTCGGCCGGGATCGAAAGCACACGCCTCGTTGTTCGTATCGCCGATACCGGCGTCGGCATTGCGGCCGACGACCTCAAACGGATCGGCGATCCGTTTTTCCAGGCGGGTACGACCTACCGGCGCCGTCATGAGGGCACCGGCCTTGGACTATCGATCGTCAAGAGTCTCGTTGCCTTGCATGGCGGCGAAATGACTGTGCAGAGCAAGGTCGACGAAGGCACCACCGTTACGGTCGCACTGCCGTTGACGCCGCAGGTCGCGCAACCTCATAGCAACGTCGCAACGCTCGCCCCGTCGGCGGCGCGCCCTGCGATACCGGAACAAGCGCTTCAGGTGAAGAAAAGTGCCTAGGAAATCTGCCATCGACGATGAAATGCCGCGCCGCCGCCGCCGCGCCAAGGACGCCGAGTTCGAGCAGGATGTCGAACACGGTCTTGCGCTGCGCATTTTTCTGCACAGCCCCAAGGATATGATTGCGGGTGCGCTTGCGCTCGCGGCCATCTGCGCCATTCTCATCAATGCGCTGTTCATGCAGGCTGGCCGCCATCCGGCGCCGATGTTTGGCACGGTCGTGACCTTGCCAGCGGTTGCCGCGGTACCCGCCAATCCAATCCCGAGACCGCGGCCCGTCGAGGCCGATGTTCCGCTACCTGAGACAAAGCCGGCGGATCCGAAGGCCGCTGACGCCTTGACCAACCTGGTCAAGACGACCAGCACGGTGCAGCCGGCGAACACCAACATTCCGCGGCCACCGATGACGGTGCCGGTCTCTTCCCGCGTCGAGAGCGTACCCGCCTCGGCGCCGCATCGCGTGGCGGCGGTGCAGCGCGCCTTGGCCGACTATGGCTACGGCCAGTTGAAACCGACCGGCATCGCTGGCGCCGACACTCAGGCTGCGATCCAGAAATTCGAGAAGGCTCGGCGGCTCCCGGTGACGGGCCAGATATCCGATCGCCTGGTACGTGAACTCGCCGCCGCGATCGGCCATCCGATCGAGTAAGCGACCGATAGTCCGATTCCGACTTCGCACCCGAGTTCGTCCCGGTAGCGAATGTCAAATTCACTCCACTAGCTTCAACCGGTTAGCTGTCCTATCGTCCCTTCATGCGATTGAAATCAGCCATATGGGTCGCGGCCTATTTGCGCCGCTGCCAGACTGCGGGCGTTTTTGGCGCGGTGCGCCGGCGCGGTGCGGAAGAGGCGGGCGCGGTATTCGTCAAAGTGGCGCTGCTCGACGGCAATGCCATGCTGTACGTGCCGGCGCCGCAGACGGTTTACGACGACTCAAGGCCGGTCGAGCGGCTCTTCATGCCGATGTCGAAAGAGCCGTTGCCGGAGCCTTCGGTGGAGGAGCGTCTTCAGAAGGAAGTCCGGTTTGATCCCGATGCCTGGATCGTGGAGACCGAAGACCGCGCCGGACGGCACTTCCTCGATCTGTCACGGGATTGATCCTAACGTCCTGAGTTCTGCGACGTCCCTGTCCGAAGCGGGGCAACGCTGGCTGCCGGCTGCGACGCGGGCTTGTTCGGCGCCGTGGCGCTTCGTGCGCGGCTGCGCTCATCGTCGTACAGGCCGGAGCGATACTTGGCGCGTGTCGTCGCTACCGTCGCACCGCGCCATGCAGCCAGCATGATCAGCGCCGACTGCTCCTTCAGCACGTCGTAGAGGCGCGACAGCCGGTAGACGGTGTTGACGGAGTTGCCGATCTCGGGCTTGAGGAACAGGAGAACCCGCTGAAAGACAGGGCCCGGCATGCCAAGCGCCTTGGCGGCGCAGGCGAGCGGTTCGCCGGTCGGATCGTTGACCACCTGGGTTGCGATCTTCCAGGGCAATATCAGGGTTTCGCCGAGCTCGATCGTGAAGTTTTCGACATCCGCAACCCAGGCGGCCATCTCCAGCGCTTCGATCGCGTGGGCCGCGCGCCGCGGCGGAACGCGGGGCGATGCCTTCAACGGTGTCTCGGACAGATTGTGCAGGATCAAGGCGCGTTCCGACGAGCTTGCGCCGAAAAAAAGACCGCTGATTTCGGCCGCGTCTTTCGGCTGCATCGACAGCTTCGGCCCCGGGCGATCTGGCGCTTCGTCGGAATTCCTGGTGGGTTCGGAGGCGATGGCGGCTTGTGGGGGGCGAATTTCGCGGGCGAGCGGCAGCGCTCGATCGGGATTTGAGGGTTTGAGCCCGAGATGTTTCAGAACGGGCGCGGGCGTTGCCGGATAGAGAGCGAGCCGCGCCCGCACGGCGGCGCGCGTGGCGTCATCCACCTGATCGATCAGGCGCGACGTGAGTTCAACGAACTGGCGGGCTTCCTGCTCGCTATGGGAGTTCGTTTGAACATAGAGGTCGGCGAGGACACGGAGCAGGGTCGGACGAATGTCGACGCCCTCCCGGCGGGAGAGGTTCATCAAACCGTCGAAGCCTGAGAAAAGTGTAGGCGTGTTCATCTTGAGCGGTACGCGACTGATTTCGATTTCGCGAAAGCCTAAGTCAGTTGCTTTAACGGCGCGTTAAGGAAAACAATCCGTGAAATTGTCTCGCAGTTATTGTGCCATTTTGGCTGCGCTCGTTGTCAGAATGACCGGCGGCAAATCGATCGACGTGCACATTAAGAAGCCGTTAACCACGTTTGTTCTTAATGACGGCCGTCGCCGCAAATCGCGTGAGAGAGCGGCAGCCGGAGAAAGTTAGGCATGGGGACCGTCATTGAATTTCCAGCGGATGCAGCTTCGCGGCGGCTGGGATCAACCGTGGACGACGTCACCCGCGAAGCAAAGGGAACGGTGGTCATCCTTCCCGTGATCCGGATCGAGCGTCAGGCTGAGGAAACAAGCGGAGACCGCGGGCCGGAGCAGGGCACAGCGCCTGGCCGCCGCCGTCGGCGCCGCTAATATGCCGGATATATTTTCGATCGGAATTCGACGGCAGATATCTGCTCCCGTTTCGGCTCTGATGCTGTTAGCGACTGGCCTCATGCTGGTCGGTTGTAGCGGCGGCGATTTCGGACGCACCCGCGACAGTTTTCGCAACGACGACATGCACCGTTGGCTCGGCGTGGAGGCAACTGGCAGCGTCGGACTTAAAGCCTCGCAATTTCAGCTCACCGACGGCGAGCGGCGGCTTCGCGATCAAGCCTATCCCGTGATCGAGCCGCCGCATTCGCGACCCGCCTGGAAGGTGGTATTCGGCGAGTACCAGACCATTGCTTCCCCGTGGCGGCAGAAGGTCGTCTTTGATCGAACGGCTTACGGGCGGCAATTGATCGATGAGCCGCACCGTTCGGACGCCTCGCGCTACGCCCAATTGATCGACGACGTGCGCGACGACATCACCCGCTTCGAGCCGTTTTATACGACGGCGGCGCGCGTGCTCGAACTCGACCGGAAGCGCAATGCGAGCCTCCCCCATGTCTCGCAACTGTCGCCGCGCGAGCGCGCCGACGCGGTCGCCCGCATGGACGAAAACACGCTGATCGTGCAGTGGGTGCAGCAATGCCAGGAGCGGCGAATTTCATCCTACCGCTGGGCGCTGGAGCGGTTGGTGGTTCAGGGACCCGACAACATGGCCGCCGAAGCCGACCGGCTGATCAATGAATTGGCCGCGCTCGCCGCCAATCCGCCTGTGGTCACCACGCCGGTCACCGGCGTCAGCATCTCTTCGAAGGGTTGAGCATCCAGCCTTGAACGATTGATGCGCTAGTGGTCCGATTCTAACATTCGCATCCCTTCTCAGCAGGCACTTTTGCGAATGTTAGAATCAAAGGACCACTAGCAAATACTAGATTCTAGTGGAGTTTTGGATCTGACATTCGCTTTCCGAGTTCGCGGCTAGGTGGGTAGCGAATGTCAGATCCACTCCACTTGACGTCAGCGCTTGGCTGGCATCGGTTCGGTCTGCACCTTGCAGCTCGATGCGGCGAGCGAAGCTTGTGCTTGCGGCATCATGCTCGGCTCCGGCGCCAGGGCCTTCATCACGATCAATCCGGCGGCGCTGGGCGCATCGATGATCAGCCGGTCTGCCGCAGTCACATCCTCATCCTCGGGTAGCGCCGCGTGCTGGGCTTCCGTCATCAGATCGAGTTCGATCACCTTGCGCCCGGCCGAACGGTCGTTGATGGCGTAATAGGCGAGTTCGTTACGGGTGTAGAATGAAACCGACGTATAGGCCTGGCTCACGGGAACCGTGAGCTTGATCGGTCCGCCCGACAAATCGTAGCGGCAGACCGCAACCGCAAAGGCGGGATCCATGAACGGCAGCGGGGCGGTGGAGGGATCCGGCTGCGGCAAGGATGAGACAGCGTTCAACTTGGTGATCGGCGCGAGACGGGAATAGGCGTCCTGGGTTGCGATGCGCGGCAGCGCCAGCACGCTGACCAGATGCACGATGCCGCCCAGGACCACGCCGGCGATGATGGTGAACAACAGCCGGATCATGAGCAGCGCTCGGTTGCGATATTGGGCATCGGCGCGTCACGCTGGGTGCGCGTCGCAACGCCGACGGGCGTATCGTAGAGCCGCAGCACCAGCGTGTAGCGTTCAATGCCGCCGGTCGGCAGCCAGTTGCCGGCGCGCGATCGCGACGCAACCCGCACCTCGAACGAACCGTCAGCGCCGCGGATGATTTCCTGGCTGGTGAAGCCGTAGCGCTGCAGCGAATTGGCGACCAGCCGCCCCCTGTTGTCGTAGAGCGTGAGCGTCCAGAACCGCGCTGCCGGCGTAATTCCGCTCACCACGACATCGCAGCGGCCATCGAGCGGCCGCTTGCGATCGTCTCGCGTTGCCAGAAAAGCCACGCCGTCACCGGTGCCGACCGGCAGTTCGCCGCTGCGGGCAATCGAAGCGCGCGAATAGGGGTCGACATCGGCTGTGCCGGTTTTGGGCCGCGCGGTCCAGGCGCCGATGGTGAGCGCGCCGAGGTCGGTGCCACGGGTCGCCGTCATCCATGTGGCGCCGAGGCCGACGGAAGCGGCGAGGATCAGCGCGAGCAAAGTGACGAATATCAGTCGCACGGCTAGCGCTCCGATTCCGAAGTTCGCACGCGAATCGCGGCAACCTCTGATGCGAACTTCGGAATCAAAGGAGCTCTAGCAAACCTAAATTTGCCAGTGCAGCCTTTGAATTTGAAGTTCCTATGATGAGTTTGTGCTGCCACGGATAGGAACTTCAAATTCGCTGCACTAGTTCAATTCTTGCGCGAAGCGGCCGGGGCCGCGGGGCTGCCAGGCAGTGCCGAAGCGAAGCTGTCGGTAAATCCGGCCGGGGCCGAGGAGGTCGATTTCGCCGGTTTGGCCGGTTCGTCGGCGGTCTTGGCCGCATCATCCAGCAGCTTCTCGACGCGCACGAGGATGTCGGCGCCGCGCTTGGTGAGGACCGGCGGTGGCTTGGCCTCCGACGGCTTCGGACCTGCATTGGCGGCCATCGCGGCGGCAGCGGGCGAGGACGGCAGTTTCGTGCCCATGCCGACCCCTGTGAGTTCCTTGATCTCGACGCCCTGATGCGCGGCGACCATGATGTCGTGCCAGGTCTGCGCCGGCAGCGAACCACCGGTCATGCGGTTGGTGGGCGAGTAATCGTCGTTGCCGTACCAGACCGCGCAGGTGAAATTGCCGGTATATCCAACGAACCAGGCATCGCGATACGCGTTGGTGGTGCCGGTCTTGCCGGCGGTCGGAATGCCGTCGAGTGCAGCGCGACGCGCGGTGCCTTCGCTGACGACGTGGCTCATCATCTGGGCCATGTCGGCCGCAGTCGAAGCCGGAATCGCCTGTAGCGGTTTCTTGCCGTCGCGGTCGAAGCGCCAGACCAGGTCGCCCGCGCCGGTACGGACTTCCAGCACCGAGTGTGGCGTGACCGATTTGCCTTTGTTCGGGAAGGTGGCGTAGGCGACCGCATGCTCGACCACGGTGACTTCGTCGGAACCGATCGGCAGCGACGGCGTGTCGGGCAGGGGCGCCTTGATGCCGAAGCGGCGCGCTACTTCCACGATCTTGGCGCGGCCGACCTTGGCCGGATTCGGCGCCTTGCCGCCGAGCGCGATCGACAGTTTCACCGGAACGACGTTGATCGAGCGGGTGATCGCCTGCGTCAGCGTGACCGCGCCGGAATAGGAATGGCCATAGTTCTGCGGGCACCAGTTGCCGATGCAGACCGGACCGTCGACCACGATCGAAGTCGGCTTGAAGCCGTTGAGCAGCGCGGTGGTGTAGACGTAGGGCTTGAACGACGAGCCCGGTTGCCGATACGCGTCGGTGGCGCGGTTGAACTGGCTCGCGCCGTAGTCGCGGCCGCCGACCATCGCGCGAATGCCGCCATCAAGGTCGGAGACGACGGTGGCGGCCTGCGTGGCGTGATAGTCGCGGCCGAACTGGCGCAGCTGGTTTTCGATGGCTTCTTCGGCCGCGCGCTGCACGTTCATGTCGATCGCGGTACGCACCACGAAGACGCGCTCGTTGTAGGATTTCGGAAAGGTGTCGACGAGTTTGCGCATCTCGTCGAAGGCCCAGTCGAGATAGTAGTTCGGCGAATTCTCGTCGCGCCGGTCGACGGCTGTCGCCGGATTGCGCCGTGCGCCGAACACCTGGCCTTCGGTCATGAAGCCGGCATCGACCAGATTGTCGAGCACGACGTTGGCGCGGGCACGCGCGGCCGGCAGGTTGATGTGGGGCGCATATTTGGTCGGCGCCTTGAACAGGCCGGCGAGCATCGCGGCTTCCGCGAGGTTCACGTCCCGCGCCGACTTGTTGAAATAGAAGTGTGCCGCGCCGTCGACGCCGAAGGTGCCGCCGCCCATATAGGCGCGGTCGAGGTAAAGCTTCAGGATTTCATTCTTGGTGAGCCGCGTTTCCAGCCAGATCGCCAGGAACGCCTCGTTCACCTTGCGCTCGATGGTGCGCTCATTGCTCAGAAACAGGTTCTTGGCGAGCTGCTGGGTGATCGACGAACCGCCTTGCCGCACGCCGCCGGCCTGGGCGTTGGTCACGATCGCGCGCGCCGTGCCGGCGACGTCGATGCCGAAATGATCGTAGAAGCGGCGATCTTCGGTCGCGAGCGTCGCCTTGATCAGGACGTCCGGGAAATCCTCCAGCGGAATCGAGTCGTTGTGCTTGATGCCGCGGCTGCCGATCGGATTGCCGTAACGATCGAGAAAACTCACCGCGAGGTCGGATTTCTTCAGCCAGTCTTCATCGGCGGTTTCGCGGAAGGCCGGCACGGCGAGTGCCAGCATCAGCACCATGCCGCCGAGGCCGAGCGTTGCGGCCTCCGACAGCGGCTCGATGAAAACCCAGCGCTTCCAGCGGCCGACGTAAAAGCGGTCCATGAAAGCCGAGTAGCGTTCATAGAGCTCGCGGGCGCCTTTGCCGGTCGAGAACAGCGTCGAGTCGATGCGCGCGTCGAGGTCCAGCATCCAGTGCCGGATCCTCTTTCTCCACTCGGCGAGATCGATCTTGCGCACGGGCAGGCGTTACCTGAAACGAGAATTCCGCTGTCGTTTTCGATTTGAAGTCGCTTCACCGCAAGCGGTGCAGGTACCTCGACTCTTAGGGAATGTTACGGCAAACCCAAGGCATATCAGTGCCGTGGCTGCCCCACACTCCTATCTAGCCGAGCAGGGGCGATAAACCAATGGCTGGGCTCACATTTCAACGGGGACGGCTAACGTCAGCCAGCCCACCATTCCGCCACTTGCGCGGGGGCTGGGCCAACCCCTAGAAGGGCAAAGCCAAATCCATCTGAGAAGCGCGCAAACCATGACCGCAAAGCCCAAGCCGCCTTCCGGACAAGAGGGATTCTTCTGGAAAACCAAGACGTTGGAAGAAATGTCGGAGACCGAGTGGGAGAGCCTGTGCGACGGTTGCGCCCGTTGCTGCCTCGAAAAGCTCGAGGACGAAGACACCGGCAAAATCTATTTCACTCACGTTTCCTGCAAGCTTCTCGATGCAGGTCTCTGTGCGTGCAAGGATTATGAGCACCGCTCGGCGCGGGTTCCGGACTGCGTCAGACTGACGCCAGCGAACGTCCGCACGTTGAACTGGCTGCCGCCGAGCTGTGGGTACCGCCTGGTCGCCGAAGGCCGCGACCTCTATTGGTGGCACCCGCTGATTTCAGGCGATCCCAACACGGTTCATGAAGCCGGCGTTTCCGTGCGCGGACGGGTGGAGGGAACCGAGAACGAGATCGCCGACGAAGATCTCGAAGACCATATCGTGGGCTGGCCGGCGCTTCTGCCCAAGCGCGCCCGATTGAAAAAGCGCCCGACATCCTCGCGCTGACGTGTTCGGGCGTCCATCGGGACGCACCCATGCGCCCAAGGTGCTGCCGCAACCCCGATTCGTCCCCTAAATACGGGTGCAAATTCCGGTTGTCTTCAGCCCAATTTCCACATGAACAAGTTCGAACGACAAGGCCGTCCGTCGGCCGACGAGCAAACCTTGTCCGAGAGTCTCGCGGTCGAACCCACGGTTGCGCCTTCGGACATCCCTGACATCAGCGATGCGCCGCCGATCGCGCCGCCTGCGCCGCTCACGCAGAGCGAAGTCCGCACGATTCTGATGAGCCTGATGCTGACGATGTTTCTGGCCGCGCTCGACCAGACCATCGTCGCTACGGCATTGCCGACCATCGGGCGGCAGTTCAGTGACGTCTCCAGCCTGTCATGGGTGATTACCGCCTATCTCCTGGCGTCGACCGCGGTGGCGCCGGTGTTCGGCACGCTGAGCGACATCTATGGCCGCCGCGCCACGATCATCACCTCGATGAGCCTGTTTGTCGTCGGCTCGATCCTGTGTGCGATCGCACCCAATATGCCGATCCTGATTATCGCGCGCGGACTTCAAGGCCTCGGCGGCGGCGGCATTCTGCCGATCGTTCAAACCGTGATTGCCGACGTTGTGACGCCGCGCGAGCGCGGCCAGTACCAGGCCTATTTCAGCGGCGTCTGGATGGCGGCAGGCATCGGTGGGCCGGTCCTCGGCGGTGTCTTTGCCGAACATCTGCACTGGTCGATGATCTTCTGGATCAACGTGCCGCTTGGGCTTATCTCGATGGCGCTGCTGTTGCCCAAGATGGGCCGGATTCCGGTCTTTCACCGCCGCCGCAAGGTCGACTGGCTTGGCGGCGTGCTGCTGATGGCGGCCGCCGTGGTGGTGATGCTGGTGCTGACCTGGGGCGGCACGCGCTATCTGTGGCTGTCGCCGACCATCATGGCGATGATCGGCGCTTCCATCGCGCTTACCCTTGCCTTCGTGTGGCACGCCTCGCGCGCAGACGAGCCGTTCCTGCCGTTGTCGCTGATGGGCGGCACGGTGGTGCCTTACGCGATGGTTTGCGGCGGCTGCGCCATGGGCGCGATGTTGGGACTGACCGTCTACCTGCCGCTCTATTACGAGGGCGTCTATCACTTGAGCGCCAGCGAGGCCGGCCTGGCCCTGATTCCGCTGGCTGCGATTTCGACGTTCGGGGCGGCGATAGCCGGCCGCACCATGGCCCGCGCCAGGCACTACAAGTGGGTTGCGATCGCTGGAACCATCGTGGCCGCCGCGACGGCCGCGGCGATGATGTTTGCGCCGATGCCGCTATGGCTGCTGCTGGTGTTGTTGTCGACCTTCGCGCTGGGATTGGGAACGGCGTTTCCGGTTTCAACCGTATCGGCGCAGAATTCCGTTGCGAGGTCGCAGATCGGCACCATCACCGGCGCTACCAACTTCTTTCGCGCACTGATGGCCTCGTTCACGGTTGCCGTGTTCTCGGCCATCCTGCTGATGGCGCTCGGCGGCGACATCTCGTTTTCAGGCGAGCATCGTGGCGTCGTGAGTTCCGTGGTCGCCGCCGACATGATCGTCGCGTTCCGCTACGTGTTCGGCGCAGCCGCGGCGCTGATGATCGTCGCGTCGATCAGCATGGCCTTGATGGAAGAACGGCCGCTGGCCGGTCCCGCGCAACCTGCCGAACTGATGGAGTAGGGCGGCCCGGCGCTCAGGGCGCGGGGCGCTGACGGGGCCTCGTCCGATCAATCGAGCAGGCCGCAAAATACGCGTTTTCGGATTTTCCAGATCGGGCAATGAGTTATCGGAATATCGAGGGCGCAAGGCCGTTACAATTAATCGGCCGTTCAGGCTCTTCCTCAATGCACCCGTAACCAATGAATCCTAGATTCCAACGCGAGTTGTGAGGCAATGCATGCGCTCTGGTTGAGCGAGCGGGAGTTCTGGATGTTGCAGCTGATTTCGCGATTTCTGCGTGATGAATCCGGCGCGACGGCCATCGAATATTGCATCATTGCCGCCGGCATCAGCATCGTGATCATCACCGCCGTCAGAGGCATCGGCAGCACGCTGAGCAGCAACTTCGGGTTGATCAATACGTCGCTGAAATAACGGCGCCTTCGCTATCCGGCTTTCCTCGCCCGCGCGGAGCTACGCGCGGGCTTTTTTGCGGGCGCAGCTTTCGTCTCGGCCTTGGCTTCTTCCTTGGCCGCACGCTTGCCGCTGATCGGCAGCAACATCTCGCGCTGGCCTTCGATGCGCTTCTTCGGTTTCTTGCCTTTGACGGCCTTCGGGGCGGCAAGCGCTTGCCGTTCGCTGGCGAGGCTGCGCTTGAGCGCGTCCATCAGGTTGATGACGTTGCCGCCCGTTTTGGGCGTGGCTTTCGCGGCCGGGCGAATGCCGGCGCGCTTCTGGTTGATGAGATCGATCAGCGCGGTTTCGTAGTGGTCCTCGAACTTGTCGGGTTCGAAGTCTGAGGATTTCTTTTCGACGATGTGCCTGGCGAGATCCAGCATGTCTTTCGTGACTTTGACGTTCTGGATGTCGTCAAAATATTCCTTCTCGCTCCGCACCTCGTAGGGGTAGCGCAGCAGGGTTCCCATCAGGCCCTGGCCGAGCGGTTCCAGCGCAACGATGTGCTCGCGGTTGGTCAGGACCACGCGGCCGATCGCGACCTTGTTCATGCTGCGGATGGTTTCGCGGATCACGGCGAAGGCGTCGTGGCCGACCTTGCCGTCGGGCACGAGATAATAGGGACGGATCAGGTAGCGGCTATCGATGTCGGTTTTGGGAACGAACTCGTCGATCTCGATCGTATGGGTGGATTCGAGCGCGATGTCCTCGAGCTCTTCCTTCGACACCTCGATGTAGGTGTCGGTATCGACCTTGTAGCCCTTGACGATGTCCTCGGAAGCGACCTCCTCGCCGGTATCGGCGTCCACCTTGGCATATTTGATGCGGTGGCCGGTCTTCTTGTTGATCTGGTTGAAGCTGACCTTTTCGGTGTCGGACGTCGCAGGATAAAGCGCGACCGGGCAGGTCACCAGTGAAAGGCGCAGGAAACCCTTCCAGTTGGCGCGGGGGGCCATGGGATACTCCTTGAGACGCAACAGACCAAAACGCAGAGACTATCACTGCGGGGCTCGTTTTTGAACAAGCCGGGCGGGGAATCTCCTAACGGCGTTAACCGCACCGGGGTTGCCAAACGAGTGCCGGCTAAAGCGAGGCGGCGGCGCAGCAATCATCGAGCTTTCGAATGGCTATCGCTGTTGGCGCAGGCCGGAACATGATCGGAAATCGGGCGTTGCCCCTTACTCGCGGCGGCATAGAGCGCGCGCAGCCTGAACGCGAATTGAGGCTACCATGGCAACGCAACGAGAACGTCAAATCGTTGAGACCCCGACCGAGGCGCGGCAGGCCGAGCCCGGACCGTCGGTTCTGGCGCTACTGGCTGTCTCCACCGGCCTTGCCGTCTTGATCCTGGGTGTCGTCTGGTTCGCGTTCTTCCGGACCTGAGTGTTGCTTGGATCGTGGAACTTGTGCCGTCCGCGTTGGCCGGCTGTTTACCAATATCCGTGCAATTCCGGTGTCCGTACTAATCCGGTTTTTCAACGACCGCGAATCGCGTCATGATCTCGCCGTGAGAATTTGCCCGGATCGTTGCGATCTCCTGGCAAGGCGATGCTGGGTGAGTTTTCCGCACTTGAAATCATGATGTCGCCCTATCGGGGCGATACATAAGCGCGGGGGGATAACCGGATGCAGTCCATGCTCACCCTTTTCCTTCAGTCGTCGATTTTCGTGGCCGGTATCATCGTCGGATATGCTGTTTGCGTGTGGCGCTCGCACCGGCGCCGGGCCCAATTCGTAGGTGTCGCGCCGCGCATCTCGATGTTCGGGCATCCACGCCGGGCGTTTTAGCGCTGCGAACGTCCGCTACGGATCGGGGAAAGCCGGAGGTCTAACCGCCGGTTCAGATTGTGCGATCTGACTGCATCGGCTTGAGACGCAGCAGGAACGAGGCCATCTGTCCGACACAGATACCACTGATGCCGCCCAGCGCCTTCACTAGCGCATCGACGGCGCGGCCGTGACGGTCCAGCGTCAACAGTTGAAGCGCTTCGAGACCAAGGGCTGCGCCCACCACGATCGCAAAGACCAGCAGGACGCGGCTGGGATAAGCCAGCGCGAAGGCAAAACCGATCAGCGCAAAAGCCGCGAAATGTTCCAGATGTGGGCTCGCGAGCGTTGGACGAGCTCCAGCCGGGGACAGCGTTACGACGACGACAAAGCCGAGCGCCAGCCAGCCTGCGATGACGGATAGTCTGTGAATCATGCCCGTTTGGTAAGCCACAACGGACTTGATCTCAACCCGCTTGAAGCCTCGCTTTGGCGATGAAAGCCGCTAACGTAAATCTGCGGGGCTTGATGCGCGACCCGTTGTTTGGTTAATCGGGCTCCGCCGCAATCTTGTATTTTCCGCCGATTCCCCCAGATTTTGTCGCTTGAGCGAACCTGCGCGTGGCCGCGCATGTGCACAACGATATTGAGACCGCGGACGCAGCGTTAGCCATGAGCAACAACACCTTCGTTATCCCGGACATTCACGGCCGGCTCGATTTGCTGGAGGACGGCCTCGTTGCAATTGCCGTCCGATCCCAGGGCAGCGGGGACACCATCGTGACGATCGGCGACTACGTCGACAAGGGGCCGGCGAGCAAGGCAGTGATCGAGCGGCTGCGATCGGGCGTTGGCGGATTCGATCTGGTAACGCTGAAGGGTAACCACGACGCGATGATGGCCGGCGCGTTGCGGCACGGTTCGAAAATGGCGGATTGGCTGGGGAAGGGCGGCGCTGCCGCGCTCGCATCCTATGGCGGCGATCCGGCTGACGTTCCGCAGTCGCACCTCGACTGGCTCGATCATCTCGCCCTGTTCCATGCCGATCGCCATCGTCTGTATGTGCACGCGGGCGTCGATCCCCAGACGCCGCTCGATCTCCAGCGCGAGGAGACGCTGTTATGGAAGCGTTATCCGAAGGGATATTCCGAAGGCTACGGCGATCTCCATGTCGTGCACGGCCATGACAACGATCCCAACGGCCCGCTGCTCTACCAGGGCCGAACCAACCTCGACACGCTGGCCTGGCGGACGGGGCGATTGACGATCGGCGTCTTCGACGACGATAGGCCGGGCGGCCCGGTCGACTTCATCGTCGTCAACGGCGCGCCCGCCGCGCGTTAACGAATTAGGGTGCTCGCGGATTTCCCGGCGAAAGGCGTTGAAAGCCGTTGTGAAGAAAAAGTAATCTTGCGGGTCACTGCCGTTCATAACCCATTCACGACGGGCGCGCTCATCTTGGGCTCAAGGTGACAACCACAGTTGGAGATTAACGTGCGCCTACTTGTCGTCGAGGACGATCCGGACCTTAATCGCCAGCTCACCACGGCGCTGTCGGACGCAGGCTACGTGGTTGATCGCGCCTTCGACGGCGAGGAGGGGCACTTCCTCGGCGACAGCGAACCGTATGATGCGGTCGTGCTCGATATCGGCCTGCCGAAGATGGATGGCATCTCGGTGCTGGAAGCCTGGCGTCGCAACGGCCGTTCGATGCCGGTCCTCATTCTGACCGCGCGCGACCGCTGGAGCGACAAGGTTCAGGGTTTCGATGCCGGCGCCGACGACTACGTCGCCAAGCCTTTTCACCTCGAGGAAATCCTGGCGCGGATTCGCGCGCTGCTTCGTCGTTCGACGGGGCATGCGCAGTCGGAGCTGACCTGCGGTCCAGTTTCACTCGATACCCGCACCGGTCGTGTCAGCGTCTCCGGTAACCCGATCAAGATGACGTCACACGAATATCGCTTGCTGGCCTATCTCATGCACCACACCGGGCGCGTGGTATCGCGAACCGAACTGGTCGAGCATCTCTATGATCAGGATTTCGATCGCGACTCGAATACGATCGAGGTGTTCGTGGGCCGTATCCGCAAGAAGCTGGATGTCGATATCATCCAGACCGTCAGGGGGCTGGGCTATCTGTTGACGCCGCCGGCGGCAGGGCGTTGATCGGAACTCTCTTCCTGTGCTCTGTTCCGGCATTGGCCGTCTGAGGTTCTTGCCGGGAGGTGAACGCAGCGCGGCGGAAGATCGTTCGGGATGATGCCTTGATGCGCCGCAGCTCGCTTGCGACCCGTTTGTTTCTGTCTGCGACCGCCTGGGTGGTGGTCATTCTGCTGATCACCGGGGTCATCCTGTCGTCCGTCTATCGGGATGCCACTGAACGCGCCTTTGATCGCCGCCTCAATCTCTATCTGCGGACGCTGGTCGCCGAAGTAGCCACGCCGGACGAGCCCCCCGACCGCCAGTTCCAGTCGCTGGGAGAGCCGCTGTTCGAACTGCCGCTGTCAGGCTGGTACTGGCAGATCACCCGTACCGACACTGAAAAGGACGATGTGCGCGCGTCGCGCTCGTTGTGGGACAAGAAGCTGCCGAAGCTCGAAGATCACGGCGCCGAGTTGAGTGCGGCAGGCATCCGCCAGGGTTATGTTGAGGGGCCGGAGGGCCAGACGCTGCGGATGGTGGAGCGGCCGGTCGATCTCGGCGCCGACGGCAAATTTCTGGTCGATGTCGCGGGCGACGCCTCGGAGATTTTCGACGAGACCCGCAACTTCGACTACTATCTGGGCGGAACGTTCGGCGCGCTTTCGATTGTGTTGGTCCTGACCACGATTTTCCAGGTGCGCTTCGGACTGGCGCCACTGAAGCGCATTTCCGATGCGATTGCCGATATCAGATCCGGCCGCGCCGAAAGGCTCGAGGGTGAATTTCCGGTCGAGATCGCGCCGCTGGCGCGCGAGACCAACGCGCTGATCGACGCCAACCGTGAAATCGTCGAACGCGCCCGTACCCACGTCGGCAATCTTGCGCACGCGATCAAGACACCGCTGTCGGTTATCGTCAACGAAGCCGCGTCGCATTCTTCCGACCCGTTTGCCGAAAAAGTTCTCGAACAGGCGGACGTGATGCGCGACCAGGTCGCGCACCATCTCGAGCGGGCGCGGATCGCCGCGCGCGTCACCATCGTCGGCACCGTGACGGAGGTCGGCCCCGTCGTGGATGCCTTGCGGCGGACCATGGAGAAAATTCATCGCGACCGAGATGTCGCCATCGAGGTTTCCGCCGCATCGAACGTGATGTTTCGCGGCGAACGGCAGGATCTCGAGGAGATGGTCGGCAATCTCGTCGACAACGCCTGCAAGTGGGCAGCCTCGCGCGTCTTCATCGAAGTCTTGCCGAACGGGGCAACAGAGCCGGGCGCAGCCCCCATGCTGCGAATTTTGGTCGACGATGACGGGCGGGGCCTGTCGGAGCAGGAGCGGGCCCAGGTCTCCCGCAGGGGCCAACGGCTCGACGAATCCAAGCCGGGCTCGGGCCTCGGCCTGTCGATCGTGACCGATCTTGCGGGTCTCTACGGCGGCAGCCTGACCCTCGGCCATGCCCCGATCGGGGGCTTGCGGGCGGAGCTTCTTCTCCCAGCCGCCTAGAGTTTACAACCTGAAATAGATTCTGGTTCGGAAGGCCCCTTTAGGTTTGACATCCTAAACGACTTCTTAACGCGGGGGCTTCTAGTATGCCGCGCGGACGTATTTTTGCCGTCCGCGCCACACGAGCTTGCATTCCGCGCGCATGGGCAAGACATCAACCGAACGGCTGAGGGACTATCTCGCCCAGCTATCGCCGCAGTCGCAGGCGTTGCTGATGCGGGAGTTCGAGCGCGCCATCGATCGCGGTGAGGAAACCACGATCGCCAACTTCGTGCTGGAACAGTTGCGCAAGATTGTGCGCAGCGCCGACGATGAGGCGCGTCCGCGCTCGGATAGCCCGGCCCGGCTCCTGTTCCGCCCGCTCGAACCCTTTCTGGTCGAAAACAATGCGCCGGTGCGAGTGGGCCAGATTCGCCGCACTTCCTTGCCGCCAGTCTGGCAATGGGTGGCCCGTGAGGGCGCCCGGGACCTCGCCGGCGCGCTCGATATGGCGCTCTCCCGTGGCCCAGAGAATGGCACCTCGCCCGAGATCGAGTCTGCTACGCGAAAATTGCAGCTTGCCGTGGCCGAAGCTTTGCTGGCCGCGACTGCGGCCGGGGCCGACGACCGCCGTGTGCTTGCGCGGATCGGCCCGCCGGACGTCATCGAGGACGTGCCGTCGATCGCCACCGTGTTGCGGGCGCGCGAAACAGTCGATACCCTCAACAGCCGGCTTCCGAGCTACATGCGCGCCTTCAACGATGCGCAACTTTCCTCGGTGGCCGACGTGCTCAACGTGCCGTCCTTGCAAACACCGCAGCTATTGCCGTTTGCGTTGTCGATGGTGATGCAGCGGTTGGCCGCGCCGTGGCAGATCATTCGTCTGGCGATCCGCATGGCAGCGTCCGACGACGAGATGCGCGTCGCATCGACGCCGTACGGCATGGCCGTCTCCATCGCCTTGCACGATTTATTTTGTCTGGCGGCCACGCTGCGGGCCGACATCAAGCGCGGCCGTTTCGCCGAAGTCTCCGAGCACCTGAAAACCCTTCACGATGGCGTGCGGGGTTTGCGCACCGAACTCGATCTGCGACAGGATTCAGCCTGGGGCAGGCAGCTTGCCTCGATCCGCGCCGACATCTCGAGCGCCCTGCAATCCGAAATCGACAGCGTTCCCGGCCGTGTCAGGCGCCTGCTCCGCCAGCGCACCGAAAAGGACATCTCCGCGGCGGCCGCAATCAACACCAGCGATGTCGATGAGACCGCAGCCCTGATCGAGTTCGTTGCGGTGTGCCGCACCTATGCCGGGGAGCTCGCGATCAACGAAGTGACCATGCGGACCTATTCCGACCTCCAGCATTATGTCGAGCAATCGACAGAAGCGCTGGTGCAGTCGCTGCGCGGCAGCGAAGGCAAGGCTCGGACCTATCGCCAGGCGCAGGCCGCGGCTGCTATCCGGTTTTGCGACGTGCTGTTCGGCGCCGATTACGCGTCGCTGATGAGCAGGGCGGCTGAAAACGCTGTGACCGGCGAGCGCAAATCGTCGCGCACGGCCTGATCTGCGTGGGCCGGATTTGGCCCTTCCAAGACCTCACATCCAGGTTTAGGGGTGCCTATTTTGGTGAGATATATCAATATTTTAATGTCATCTCGTCAAATTGATATTTGTCAATTGCCCACCCCTGATGCCTGTGGTGTAAAGCAGCCTGAAGCGCCCGCATTCGTGCGCGCCGCTCTACCGGAACCCGCTCGATGACGTTGTGGTTTGTGTTCGCGCTGATGACGGCCGCGGCTATTTTTGCCGTGCTTTGGCCGCTTGGCCGCGCGGGCCAGCCGCAGCAGGACGGCAGCGAAACCGCCGTCTACCGCGACCAACTCTCCGAAATCGACCGCGATGTCGCCACGGGCCTCATCAATCCGCCGGAGGCCGCTGCCGCACGCGTCGAGATCGGCCGCAGGCTATTGGCGGCGGCCGACAGCGAGCGCCGGGTGAGCGCTGGCTCGAATGTCCGACTGCGCCGCATCGCGGCCGTTGTCGCGCTCCTGGGATTGCCGCTGGTTGCCATCGGACTCTATTTTCCCCTGGGTTCGCCCGATCTGCCTGATTTCCCGCTCGCGCAGCGCAGCCGCGCGCCCGAGGGCACGCAGTCGGTCGACAATCTCGTCGCTCAAGTCGAACAGCATCTGGCGGAGAATCCGACCGACGGCCGCGGCTGGAGCATTCTTGCGCCGGTACTGGCAAGGCTGGGGCGCATGGACGATGCGGTCCGCGCGTTCCGGAATTCCATCACCTATAACGGTGAGAGCGCCGATCGTCGCGCCGATCTTGGCGAGGCGCTGGTTGCCGCGGCCGGCGGCGTCGTCACCGGCGATGCCAAGTCCGAATTCGAGCGCGCAGTGGCGTTGGACGCCAGCGAGGTGAAGGCGCGTTATTTCCTGGGCCTGGCTGCCGAACAGGACGGCCGCGCGGCGGATGCGGCGTCGATCTGGCGTGCGATGCTGGAAAAGGCGCCGCCGAACGCGCCGTGGCGTTCGTTCGTTGAGGCCGCGCTGGCCAGGGCCGGCGGTGCGCCGGTGCCGGCGCCGTCAAATGAGGCGGTGGCCGCGGCAAAGGACATGAGCGAGACCGACCGCAACGCCATGATCCGCGGCATGGTCGATCGCCTCGCCACCCGGCTGCATCAGAATGGCGACGACGTCGAGGGATGGTTGCGGCTGGTCAGGGCCTATATGGTCCTGGGCGACGCCGACAAGGCCAAGGCGGCCTCGTCCGATGCGCGGCAGGCGGTTGCAAAGGATCCCGAGCGGCTGCGCGAGCTGAACGACGGGCTGAAAAACCTTGGCCTAGATGGATGAGGCTCGATGGATGAGCATGATCGGTGAAATGGCGCGGTTGCGCGGAAGAGACAATCGATGACACGCAAGCAGCGTCGTCTGACTATCATCGGCGGCTCGCTCGCCGTGCTCGCGGTCGCCGCGGCGCTGGTGCTGAATGCGATGCGCGATTCGATCGTGTTCTTTTCGACGCCGAAGATGGTGGCGGAAAAGCATATTCAGCCGGGCAAACGCTTCCGGCTCGGCGGCCTGGTGCAGCCGGGATCGCTCGTGCACGCGGACGATCTGAAGGTCAGGTTCGAAGTCGGCGATGGCAGCGCCGCGCTGCCGGTTTCCTATCAGGGAATCCTGCCGGATCTTTTCCGCGAGGGGCAGGGCGTGATCGCGGAAGGCGCGCTCGATGCTTCCGGCGTGTTCAAGGCCGACACCGTGCTTGCCAAGCACGACGAGAACTACATGCCAAAAGACGTCGCCGACGCCCTGAAGAAGCAGGGGCTCTGGAAAGAGGAATATGGCGCTGCGTCCAAACCTGGTGGCACCGCCGCCAGCGCAGCGCAAGGCAACCAGGGGGCTGTGCGGTGATCGCCGAGAGCGGACATTACGCGCTGGTGCTGGCGTTTGGACTCGCGCTCGTTCAATCGACCGTGCCGCTTCTGGGCGCGCGCTGGCGTGAATATTCGCTGATGAATGTCGCGCGCTCGACGGCGGTCGCGCAGCTGATGTTCTGCGCGGCATCATTTGCTGCGCTGGTCGCACTTCACGTCTCCTCGGACTTTTCCGTCGTCAACGTGTTCGAGAACTCGCACTCGATGAAGCCGCTGATCTACAAGATCACCGGGGTGTGGGGTAACCACGAAGGCTCGATGCTGCTCTGGGTATCGATCCTGGCGCTGTTCGGCGGCCTGGTTGCGATCTTCGGCAACAATCTGCCGACCTCGCTTCGCGCCTATGTGCTGGCGGTGCAGGCCTGGATCGCCAGCGCCTTCTATCTCTTCATCCTGACGACCTCCAATCCGTTCCTGAGAATCGCCAATCCTCCGATCGAGGGGCAGGACCTCAATCCGGTCTTGCAGGATATCGGTCTGGCCGTGCATCCGCCGATGCTCTATCTCGGTTATGTCGGCTTCTCGATCTCGTTTTCCTTTGCCATCGCTGCCCTGCTCGAAGGCCGCATCGACGCAGCCTGGGCACGCTGGGTGCGGCCGTGGACGCTGGTCGCCTGGATATTCCTCACCGCCGGCATCGCGATGGGGTCCTACTGGGCCTATTACGAACTCGGCTGGGGCGGCTGGTGGTTCTGGGATCCGGTCGAGAACGCCTCGCTGATGCCGTGGCTTGCCGGCACCGCGCTGCTCCATTCGCTGGTCGTGATGGAGAAGCGCAATGCGCTCAAGGTCTGGACCATCCTGCTGTCGATCCTGGCCTTCTCGCTCTCGCTGCTCGGCACCTTCCTGGTTCGCTCGGGCGTGCTCACCTCGGTTCATGCTTTCGCGAACGATCCCAGGCGCGGCGTATTCATTCTTTTGATTCTGTGCATCTTCATCGGCGGCAGCCTTTCGCTCTATGTCCTGCGCGCATCCTCGCTCAAGCAGGGCGGCCTGTTTGCACCGATCTCGCGGGAAGGGGCGCTGGTCCTCAACAACCTGCTTCTGACCACCGCCTGCGCGACGGTTTTCGTCGGAACGCTCTATCCGCTGGCTCTGGAAGTGATGACGGGAGAGAAGATTTCGGTCGGCGCGCCGTTCTTCAATCTCACCTTTGGGCCGTTATTTATCCCGCTGCTGGTCGCGCTGCCGTTTGGACCATTGCTCGCCTGGAAACGCGGCGATCTGCTGGGGGCGGCCCAACGCCTGATGGCGGCAGGTATCGCCGCCTTCATTGTGCTCGCGGTGGTATGGGCCTGGACGCTTGGCGGCAGCACGTTTGCGCCGCTTGCGATCGGTCTTGCGGTGTTTGTCATCGCGGGCGCGGTGATCGATATCGTCGAGCGCATCGGCTTGCTTCGGCTGCCGCCCGGCATTGCGTTCCAGCGTGCCCGCGGGCTGCCGCGCTCGGCCTGGGGCACGATGTTCGCCCATGCCGGCGTCGGGATCGCGCTGATCGGGATCGTTTGCGAGACCTCGTGGAACAGCGAGAACATCAGGACGATGAGGACAGGTGATGTGACGAGCATCGCCGGCTACCAGCTCAAGCTCGAAAGCCTGACGCCGCACCAGGGGCCGAATTACCGCGAGACGGTTGCAAAATTCAGCGTCCTGGTCGGCGGCCAGGTGATCGCGGACATGACGCCGTCGAAACGCAATTTCACGACGCGCAGCGCTACCACGACGGAAGCCGCCCTGCTGTCGCGTGGGGCGAGCCAGCTCTATATTTCGCTTGGTGACATCGGCAACGACGGCACGATCGCGGTCCGGATCTATCACAAGCCGCTCGTGCTGCTGATCTGGTTCGGTCCGGTGCTGATGGCATTCGGCGGCTTGCTGTCGCTGTCGGACCGGCGCTTGCGCGTTGGCGCGCCGAAACCCGCGAAGTCCGTGCGCGGATTGCAGGCTGCGGAGTGATACCTGTGAAGCGTGTGCTCCTCGCATGGACGATGATGTTGACATTGGCGACGGCAGCTTACGCCGTGCAGCCGGACGAGATCATGTCGGATGCGGCCAAGGAAGCGCGGGCACGGGATTTGTCGCGCGAATTGCGCTGCATGGTGTGTCAGAACCAGTCGATCGACGATTCCGAAGCGCCGCTGGCGCGCGACCTGCGGCTGCTCGTCCGCGAACGGATCGCGGCCGGCGACAGCGATGCGCAGGTGATCGATTTTCTGGTGGCGCGCTACGGCGAATTTGTGCTGCTGAAACCGCGGCTCAACTCGCATACCTGGCTGCTGTGGTCGTTAACGCCGCTGGCGCTCCTGGCAGGAGGTATTGCGTTGTGGATCCATGGCCGCCGTCGTGGCCAATCCAGCGCGGAACGGGACACCGCGCTGTTGAATTTAACGCCCGAGGAAGAGACGCGAATCAATCAGCTGATTGCCGCGGAACCGGCTTCCGAAAAGTAGCACCGCAAGCAAATGGCAGCGCCGTTTGGGGCTGCGATAATCCGCCGCATTCCATTGCGGGTTCATTACCAAAGTTTAATTCCCTCGCCAGCGCGTTGTAAGGCGTAGATCCCCATGTTCGGGGCATGCCCCCGCACCGCTTCTAATTCAGGCTCTGGAGAAGTTTTTATGACCGACCGCCCCACCGATCTTTCCTCGCTTCCATCCTATCGCGCGCCGCGCCGTTCGTTGCTGTCGGCACGCAAATTCGCGCTCATGGCGTCGGTTGTCGCCGGCCTTGGCATAGCCGCCTACGGCTTCGGTCCGTCGGCCGGCCCGGTCGACATCTTCACCACCAGCGCGCACGCGCAGGTGAACAACGAGGTCCGCAAGGTTGCTCAGCCGATCGGTTTTGCCGACATCGTCGAGCGCGTCAAACCGTCCGTGATTTCGGTGAAGGTCAACATCAACGAGAAGGTTGCGAAGAACGACAACGGCGACAACAGCGAAAACGGCGACTCGCCGTTCCAGCCGGGCTCACCGATGGAGCGCTTCTTCCGCCGCTTCGGTGGTGGGGATCTTCCGCCTGGCCTGCGCGCGATTCCGCGCGGCCGCGGCATGGTGACCGGGCAGGGCTCCGGCTTCTTCATCTCGGCCGACGGCTTTGCCGTCACCAACAACCACGTGGTCGACGGCGCCGACAAGGTCGAAGTGACGACCGACGACGGCAA
This sequence comes from Bradyrhizobium erythrophlei, assembly GCF_900142985.1. Taxonomy (NCBI): domain Bacteria; kingdom Pseudomonadati; phylum Pseudomonadota; class Alphaproteobacteria; order Hyphomicrobiales; family Nitrobacteraceae; genus Bradyrhizobium; species Bradyrhizobium erythrophlei. Next base: position 284,148 of record NZ_LT670849.1, on the reverse strand, counting down.
GACCTTCAGCGCCAAGGTGATCGGGACCGATGCCCGCACCGATCTTGCGCTGATCAAGGTCGAAGGCGGTTCGAATTTCCCGTTCGCCAAATTGTCCGACGGCAAGCCGCGGATCGGCGACTGGGTGCTCGCGGTCGGCAATCCGTTCGGCCTCGGCGGCACCGTGACGGCCGGCATTGTTTCAGCGAGCGGCCGCGACATCGGCAACGGCCCTTATGACGATTTCATCCAGATCGATGCGCCCGTGAACAAGGGCAATTCGGGTGGCCCGGCCTTCAACACCGAAGGCGAGGTGATGGGCGTCAATACCGCTATCTACTCGCCGTCGGGCGGCAGCGTCGGCATTGCGTTCTCGATTCCCGCCTCCACCGTGAAGAGCGTCGTTGCCCAGCTCAAGGACAAGGGCTCGGTGAGCCGCGGCTGGATCGGCGTCCAGATTCAGCCGGTCACGCCCGACATCGCCGACAGCCTTGGCATGAAGAAGGCCGAAGGCGCGCTGGTGGCGGAACCGCAGGCCAACGGCCCGGCGGCCAAGGCCGGCATCGAATCCGGCGACGTGATCACGGCGGTCAACGGTGAATCCGTCAAGGATGCCCGCGAACTCGCCCGTACCATCGGCGGTCTTTCGCCCGGTTCCGCGGTCAAGCTCAACGTTCTGCACAAGGGCCAGGACAAGGTGATCAACCTCAGCCTGGGCCAGTTGCCCAATACGCTGGAGGCCAAGGCCGATATCGACAATAGCGACAAGGGCAGCGCAAACCGTGGAACCGATGTGCCGAAGCTCGGTTTGACTCTGGCACCGGCCAACAGCGTTGCCGGTGCCGGTAAGGAAGGCGTCGTGGTCACCGACGTCGACCCGAAGAGCGCGGCTGCCGAACGTGGTTTCAAGGAAGGCGACGTCATTCTGGAAGTCGCCGGCAAGAGCGTTACCAATGTCGGCGATGTGCGTGAGGCAATTACAGCCGCGCGCAACGACAACAAGAACAGCGTCCTGATGCGGGTCAAGAGCGGCGGATCTTCGCGGTTTGTCGCGATCCCGCTGGCCAAGGGCTAAGCGCCAGGCGCGACGAATGGGAGGGCAGTGTCGGCACAATCGCCCCCGCCGACACCGCCTTCCTTGGGGGTGGGTCGTAAACCTGCCCCCGTGACTACCTTCCGGTGGAAAACGCCCCCCTCCGTCGGGAGGTCAAAGGGCGGTGAGGTCCCCCCAGCTTCACCGCCCGCTTTTTTTGGCTCAATAGGGCGCGTCCGATCGCCTTGCATGAGGGCCCCGGCCGCGCCATGGTGATGGAAGTTCCCACGTGACCGCGATCGCAACCGACACCCAGATGCGCCTTTTGATTATCGAAGACGACCGTGAATCCGCCGACTATCTGGTCAAGGCGTTTCGTGAAGTCGGATATGTCGCCGATCTCGCAGGCGACGGCGAGGAAGGGCTGGCGCTGGCCGAAGGCGGCGATTACGACGTGCTCGTGGTCGATCGCATGCTCCCCAAACGCGACGGCCTGTCGCTGATCGGCGCGCTGCGCGAGAAGGGCAACCGCACGCCCGTCCTGATTCTCTCGGCGCTCGGACAGGTCGACGACCGCATCAAGGGTTTGAAGGCCGGCGGCGACGACTATCTGCCAAAGCCCTATTCGTTTGCGGAATTGCTGGCGCGGATCGAGGTACTGTCGCGCCGCCGCGGCGGACCTGCGGAAGACACCACCTATCGCGTTGGCGATCTGGAACTCGACCGCCTGTCGCACCGCGTGATGCGCGGCAAGGAGGAATTGACGCTGCAACCGCGCGAGTTCCGCCTGCTCGAATATCTGATGAAGCATGCCGGCCAGGTGGTGACGCGCACCATGCTGCTCGAGAACGTCTGGGATTATCATTTCGATCCGCAGACCAACGTCATCGACGTGCATATTTCGCGGCTGCGCTCGAAGATCGACAAAGGTTTTGAGCGTCCGTTGCTTCATACCATTCGCGGCGCGGGATACATGATCCGTGACGGCCTTCGGTAAACTGATCCGAACCACGGCGTTCCGCTTGACGCTGGTTTACCTGTTTCTGTTCGCGCTGTTTGCCGCGTCCCTGCTGGCGTTTTTCGCCTGGAACACCCGTCACCTGGTCACCGAACAGATCACCGCGACGGTGAATGCGGAAACCGGCGAGGTCAGCGATATCTTCAGCCGGCGGGGTTTGCGCGGCCTTGTTCTCACCATCGAAAATCGCGCGCTGCGTCCCGGCGCCAATCTTTATCTGGTGACAACGCCGGCGGGGCAGGCGGTTGCGGGCAATGTCGGCTCGCTCTCCCCGGGCGTCATGGCAACAACCGGATGGTCTGAAACCGCCTATCGCCGGCTCGACGATCAGGATTCCGGCAATCACTTCGCGCTGGTGAAGGTGACTGAACTCTCCAGCGGTTTCCGCCTTCTGATCGGGCGCGATCTCGATGAGCGGCGGCGCATGTTCGGTATCGTTGCGAAAGCCGCGCAATGGTCGCTGCTGGTGGTGATGGTGCTGGGGCTTGGCGGCGGCATTTTCGTCGCGCGGCGGGTGCTGGCGCGGATCGACGCCATGACCGGCACGACCGAACGCATCATGGCGGGTGATTTGAGCGGCCGTCTGCCGGTCGGGCGCAGCGGCGACGAACTGGACCGTCTCGCCAAAAATCTCAATGCCATGCTGGAGCGCATCGAAGCGTTGATGAACGGGCTCAAGGAAGTCTCCGACAATATCGCGCACGACCTGAAGACGCCGCTGACACGCCTGCGCAACCGCGCTGAGGAAGCACTGGCGAAATCCAGAACCGAGATTGAGTATCGCTCCGCGCTGGAGCGGACCATCGAAGAGTCGGACGGTCTGATCCGGACTTTCAACGCGCTGTTGATGATTGCGCGCGCCGAATCCGGGCAGGCCCGCGGCAACATGGACGACTTTGACGCCGCCGAAGTCGCAAGAGGCATTCACGAACTCTACGAGCCGCTCGCCGAAGATGACGGCATGACACTGCGCGTGAAAGCCGAAACGGCGCTGCTTCATGGCAACCGCGAGTTGGTCAGCCAGGCGCTGGCCAATCTGGTCGAGAACGCCATCAAGTACGGCAAGCCGGATCCGGTCGTACAGCCGCTCGGCGCGGGGGCATCCACGGACGCAAGTCGCAAGGAAATTCTGATTGAGGCCAGGCGCGTCGGCGATCAGGTGCTGTTGAGCGTTACCGATCATGGTCCGGGGATTCCGGTGGCCGACCGCAGGCATGCGGTGGAAAGATTCGTCCGGTTAGAGGCCAGCCGCACCCAGCCGGGTTCCGGACTTGGCCTCAGTCTGGCCTCGGCCGTCGCTACGCTGCATGGCGGCGATCTCAGGCTCGACGACGCCCATCCGGGCCTGATTGCGACGCTGGCGATCCCGGCGCGGTCCGGCCCGAGCGACAGGCTTGCGGCTCAAACGCAGGATGTGCCACAGAAAGCCGCATGAATCGGGGTGCGCGGGCCACGCCACGCGCACTGATCTGACGCCGGCTTGGTACTTCTTCTGGATCGACATTCGTTATGACCCTTCGCAGAATCCGTGATGCGGATGTCGAATCCACCTCGCTCGCCGCGCGTTTCGTCGGTGGGCCGCATCTCGCTGATCCCGAAAAGGCCGAGCAGCGCCTCGACGACTGGCTGTCGGATCTGGCTCCCGATCTGGCCTTCGAATTCAAGGATGTGTTCGCGCGATTTCCTTCTGCCCGGAGGATTTTCGCAGGCCTTGCGGAAGCCTCGCCCTACCTCTTCGATCTGGTTCGCGCGGATGCATCGCGCGCGCTCAACCTCCTGCACACCGAACCCGACCGGCATCTGGCGCAACTGATCGAGGAGTCCCGCCGCGGCATATCGGTTGCCTCTCACGAAGCGCTGGCGATGCAGATCCTGCGCGCCATGAAAGCCGAAGCGGCTTTGTTGATTGCGCTATGCGACATCGGCGGCGTGTGGCCGGTTATGCGGGTCACGCGCGCCTTGACCGATCTCGCCGTCGCCTCGATGCAGTCGGCGCTGCACTTTTTGCTGCAACAGGAAACGATGCGCGGAAGGATGGTGCCGCCGAATCCGGATCATCCGGAGGAGGGCAGCGGTCTCATCGTGCTGGCGATGGGCAAGATGGGCGCGGGCGAACTGAATTTCTCCAGCGATATCGACCTGATCATCTTTTATGAGGCCGAGGCGACCTCGCTTGCGTCTGACATCGAGCCGCAGCAGTTCTTCATTCGCGTCGCGCAGGGGCTGTCGCGGATGTTGCAGCAGCGCAGCGGCGAGGGCTACGTGTTTCGCGTCGACCTGCGGCTGCGTCCCGATCCCGCTTCGACGCCGCTTGCGATCTCGACCGCGTCGGCGCTGCATTATTATGAACGCGAGGGACGCACCTGGGAGCGTGCCGCCATGATCAAGGCGAGGCCCTGCGCGGGAGATTTGCAGGCAGGCGAGGCGCTGATGGCCGAACTTTCGCCGTTCGTATGGCGCAAGCATCTGGACTTCGCCGCGCTCTCCGACGTCCACGACATGAAGCGCCAGATGCAGACCTATCGCGGGCAGAGCGACATCGCGGTCGAGGGCCACAATGTCAAGATCGGACGCGGCGGCATCCGCGAAATCGAATTCTTTGCGCAGACCCAGCAGTTGATTACCGGTGGGCGGCATCCGGGACTGCGGGTGCGGCCGACGCTCGAGGCGCTCGACCGGCTGGCCGAGAGTAACTGGATCACGTTCGAAGCGCGCGACCAGCTCGCTGCAGCGTACGAATTTCTACGGCGAGTCGAGCACCGCCTGCAAATGGTCGCCGACGAGCAAACCCACACGCTGCCGGAGGAACCGCAGGCGGTCGAGCAATTTGCGCGGTTCTTCGGCTATGAGAGCCGGGCCGCCTTCGCCAAAGACTTGCTCGTCCACCTCACGATCGTGCAGGGGCACTACAGCAAGTTGTTTGAAGGCGATCCTGCCGGCACCGCCAAATTGCCGGATGTGAATTACGGGGGAGGGCCGGACGATCCGCGCCTGGTCGAATATCTGGCTTCGCTCGGTTTCAAGAAGCCGATCCCGGTGGCGGCGACCGTACAGCAATGGCTTCAGGGCGACTATCGCGTGTTCCGCTCCGAGGCCACCCGCAACTCGTTTCTCGAGTTTTTGCCATCGCTGATCAGCGGTCTCGCCAATGCCGAAGACCCGGACAACGCCATTGTTGTCTTTGACCATTTTCTCCAGGCGCTGCAACGCGGCGGCCGGCTGTTTGTCCTGCTCAGCCAGAACCGTGACCTGGTGGCGCTGGTGGCTTTGATCCTGGGTGCTGCGCCGCGGCTTGGCGACATGCTGGCGCGGCAGCCGCAGATCATGGATGGCCTGATCGATCCGCGATTTTTCGGCGCCATGCCGGACAAGGCCGAGCTGTCGGCGCGTCTCGCCGCGACGCTGGAGGATGCCGGATCCTATGAAGACTTTCTCGACCGGCTCCGGCTGTTCGGCCGCGAGAGCCTGTTCCTGATCGGCACACGGATTCTGTCCGGCACCGTGTCGGCCCAGCAGGCCGGCATTGCATTTGCCGACGTTGCGGAAGGCATCGTTCACACCGTGCATGGCCTCGTGACGGAGCAGTTCGCCGCGCAATACGGCCGGATCAAGGGACAGGAAACTGCGATCCTGGCGATGGGGCGGCTCGGCAGCCGCGAGATGACGGCGGCGTCCGATCTCGATCTGATCCTGCTTTATGATTTCGATTCCGAACATCCGGATTCCGATGGCGTCAAATCGCTGCACGGCGCCCAATACTTTGCGCGCTTCACCCAGCGGCTGATCAGCGCATTCACGACGCGCACGAACTATGGCGTGCTCTACGATATCGACATGCGGCTGCGGCCGTCGGGCCGCGCCGGCCCGGTGGCTTCCCATGTCGATGCCTTCGCCGAATACCAGGAGAAGGAAGCCTGGACCTGGGAGCACCTGGCGTTGACCAGGGCGCGGGTGATTTCGGCGTCACCGCAATTTCGCGACAAGATCGAAGGCGTCATTCGCGAGGTTTTGACGCGGCCACGGGACGCATCAAGCGTCGCAATCGATGTGGCTGACATGCGGCGCGCCATCGCGCTGGAAAAAGGCGAGAACGACGTCTGGGACTTGAAGCTCGTCGCCGGCGGCCTGGTCGACATCGATTTCATCGCCCAGTATCTGCAACTGGCTTATGCCAATGAGAAGCCGGATATTCTCAACGTCAATACGCTGGAGGTGCTCGACAACGCGGCGCGGCTCGGTGTGCTGCCGGCGGCCTCAGCGGAAGTCCTGCGATCGGCGGCGTTGCTCTATCACGACCTGACGCAAATCCTGCGGCTCTGCGTCAGCGACAAGTTCGAACCGGAAGCCGCCGGCGAAGACCTGCTGCAAATCATGGCCCGCGCCGGTGACGCGCCGGATTTCTCGTCGCTTCAGGCCCGCGTGAAAGAGACCCAGGGGGATGTCCGCCGCGTGTTTAGCTTGATACTCGAAGGGCGCGGCTAGTTTGCTGCCAGATATCTCGGCAGAAGCGTCAGTATGCTTTGACGCCCGCTGCTCTTAGCGATGCGATGGCTTCGCGGACGTTCGGATCAAGCCCGGCGCCACCGGCATCGAGGTGCGCGTAGATCTGCTTGCGCATTCGCGGATCCCAGAATTTGCGGATGTGTTCGGCAACGCCGGCGACCTCCTGGTCGTGTCCCTGGCTCTCGAAGAATTTGCCGATTTGATTGGCCATATAGACCAGTCGATTATCATGCGACATTAACCGTTCCTTGCGCGACCGCCGCTGATACGATGCGATCGGGATGGGTGAAGACTTCGAAGCCGTCGGCGCGGGCGACGGCGACAAGCGTGATGCCGGCGGCTTCGGCCATCTTGACGGCCAGCGCCGTGGGCGCGGATACGGCGATCATGACGCCAGCGCCAATCGCCACCGTCTTCTGGACCATCTCGACCGAAACGCGGCTGGTGAGCAACACGATGCCCTCGCTGGCCGGAGTTCTGGCTTGGGCGAGTGCCCCGGCCAGCTTGTCCAGTGCGTTGTGGCGTCCGACGTCCTCGCGAAGCGCGACGATACCGTCCGCGGGCGTCCAGAACGCCGCGGCGTGAACCGCGCGGGTCTCGACATTGATCGGCTGTAATGGCGGCATGGCTGCCATCGCCGTCATGAGCTCGCGCGGATCGAAAGAGCGTCCTCTGGCGACGATTGCGGCTGGGCGCACAGCTTCTGCGATTGAATCGATCCCGCAAAGCCCGCAACCGGTCGGGCCGGCAATGTGCCGCCGCCGTTCGCTGAGACGGCCGGCTTTGTCCTCCGCCAGCCACATCCGCAGCTCGATGCCGTCGTCGAGATCGACGATCTCGATCGAGGAAATCTCTTCAGGAGACTGCACGACGCCCTCGCTGAGGCTGAAGCCGATCGCAAAATCTTCCAGATTTTGCGGCGTCCCCATCATCACCGCGTAGGTGCCACCGTTATACGTCAGCGCCAGCGCGGTTTCTTCCGGGATCGCACGCGCGCCTTCGCTGAGGCGGCTATTGCGCCATGCCAGACGATTGATGGTGCGGACCGGATCGCGCAACGGCTACTCCGCGGCTTCCACGACAGGTGCAATGCGCCGCGAGTGACGGGCCTGCTCGTCGTAGGATTTCTGCCAATCCGATGGTCCGTTGGACGGCGAGATCTGCACCGCCGTGACCTTGTATTCCGGGCAATTCGTCGCCCAGTCGGAGAACTCAGTGGTGATGACGTTGGCCTGCGTGTCCGGGTGGTGGAACGTGGTGTAGACCACGCCCGGCGCCACGCGATCGGTGATCAGCGCGCGCAGGGTGGTTTCGCCGGCGCGGCTCGCCAGTCGTACCCAATCGCCGTCGCGCACGCCACGCTGCTCGGCGTCGTGCGGATGCATTTCGAGGCGATCCTCGCTGTGCCAGACCACGTTCTCGGTGCGGCGGGTCTGTGCACCGACGTTGTACTGGCTGAGGATACGGCCGGTGGTCAGCAGCAGCGGGAAGCGCGGACCGGTACGCTCGTCGGTCGCGATATATTCGGTGAGCACGAATTTGCCCTTGCCGCGGACAAAGCCGTCCATATGCATCACCGGCGTGCCTTCCGGCGCCTTCTCGTTGCAGGGCCACTGCACGGAGCCGAGCTCGTCGAGTTTGGCGTAGGAGACACCGGTGAAGGTCGGGGTAAGGGCCGCGATTTCGTCCATGATCTCGGACGGATGATTGTACTTCATCTCGAACCCCATGGCCTTGGCGAGAGCGATCGTGACTTCCCAGTCGGCCATGCCGTTGCGCGGGGTCATCACCTTGCGTACGCGCTGGATGCGGCGCTCGGCATTGGTGAAGGTTCCGTCCTTCTCGAGGAAGGTCGAGCCCGGCAGGAACACGTGGGCGTAGTTTGCGGTCTCGTTCAAGAATAGATCATGAACAATGACGCATTCCATCGACGACAGCGCCTGAACCACATGTGAGGTGTTCGGGTCAGATTGCAAGATGTCTTCACCCTGCACGTAGAGGCCCATGAAGGTGCCTTCGATCGCAGCGTCGAACATGTTGGGAATGCGCAAGCCCGGTTCCGCGTTGAGCTTTACCTTCCAGGCGCCCTCGAACAACTCGCGCACCGCGTCGCCCGAGATGTGGCGATAGCCGGGCAATTCGTGCGGGAACGATCCCATGTCGCAGGAGCCCTGCACGTTGTTCTGGCCGCGCAGCGGGTTCACGCCCACCCCCGGCCGCCCGATATTGCCGGTTGCCATCGCGAGATTCGCAATCGCGATCACCGTCGTGGAACCCTGGCTGTGCTCGGTGACGCCGAGTCCGTAATAGATCGCGCCATTGCCGCCGGTGGCGTAGATGCGGGCGGCTTCGCGCAGGTCCTTCGGGTTGACGCCGGTCATGATCGCGGTTGCTTCCGGGCTGTGCTTCGGCAGCGAAACGAACTCAGCCCAGTCCTGGAACTCATCCCAGTCGCAACGCTCGCGCACGAAGGCCTCGTTGACGAGGCCCTCGGTAACGATGACATGCGCCAGTGCCGTCAGCACGGCGACGTTGGTGCCGGGCAAGAGCGGCAGATGCAGCGCGTTCATATGCGGCGATTCCACCATCTCGGTGCGGCGCGGATCGATTACGATCAGCTTCGCGCCCTGGCGCAACCGCTTCTTCATGCGTGAGGCAAACACCGGATGGGCGGCCGCCGGGTTGGCGCCGATCACCACCATCACATCGGAGTCCTCGACCGAGTCAAAGTCCTGGGTACCGGCCGAGGTGCCGAAGGTGGTGGCGAGGCCATAACCGGTCGGCGAGTGACAGACGCGGGCGCAGGTATCGACGTTGTTGTTGCCAAAGCCGGCGCGGATCAGCTTCTGCACCAGGTAGGTTTCTTCATTGGTGCAGCGGGAGGAGGTAATGCCGCCGACGGAGTCGCGGCCGTACTTCTGCTGGATGCCTTTGAACTTGGCGGCCGCGAAGCCGAAGGCCTCGTCCCAGGACACTTCCCGCCACGGGTCGTTGATGCTCTCGCGGATCATCGGCTTGAGGATGCGCTCCTTGTGGGTTGCATAGCCATAGGCGAAGCGGCCCTTGACGCAGGAGTGGCCGCGATTGGCTTTGCCGTCCTTGTAAGGCATCATGCGCACGATTTCCTCGCCGCGCATTTCCGCCTTGAAGGAGCAACCGACTCCGCAATAGGCGCAGGTGGTCACAGCCGAGTGCTCGGGCTGGCCGATCTCGATCACGGACTTTTCCGTCAGCGTCGCGGTCGGGCAGGCCTGGACACAGGCGCCGCAGGACACGCATTCGGAGCCGAGGAAGCTTTCGCTCATGCCAGGCGAGACGCGGCTGTCGAAGCCACGGCCGGAGATCGTCAGCGCGAAGGTGCCCTGGACTTCCTCGCAGGCGCGCACGCAGCGTGAGCAGACGATGCACTTGGACGGATCGTAGGTGAAATAGGGGTTGGATTCGTCCTTCGGCATCCAGGCCGCATTGGCTTCGCCGTTGCGCTTGGCGAAAACGTGATTCTCGCCCTCATAGCCGTAGCGCACGTCGCGCAGACCGACCGCGCCCGCCATATCCTGCAATTCGCAGTCGCCGTTGGCAGCACAGGTGAGGCAGTCCAGCGGATGGTCGGAGATATAGAGCTCCATCACGCCCTTGCGCAGTTTCTTCAACCGATCGGTTTGGGTGTGAACCACAAGACCCGGCATCGCCGGCGTGGTGCAGGACGCTGGCGTTCCGGCACGGCCCTCGATTTCGACGAGACAGAGCCGGCAGGAGCCGAACGCGTCGACCATGTCGGTCGCGCAGAGTTTCGGGATCTGCGTGCCGGCTTCCATGGCCGCGCGCATGATCGAGGTGCCCTCCGGCACGGTGACGCTCTGACCATCGATGGTGAGCGTGACCATGTTCTCGGATTTGGAGCGCGGAGTTCCGAAGTCGGTTTCGTGGATCAGCGACATGGCGATTTCCTTTATTCCGCGGCCTGAAGGCTCTTGGGAGCCGGGCTGAAGTCTTCTCTGAAGTGCTTTAGCGCGCTCATGACCGGGTATGGCGTGAAGCCACCGAGTGCACAGAGCGAGCCGAATTTCATGGTGTTGCAGAGGTCTTCGACCACCGCGAGGTTTTGCTCGACGCGCTCGCCGGCGCGGATCTTGTCGATGGTCTCGACGCCGCGGGTCGATCCGATCCGGCAAGGCGTGCACTTGCCGCAGGATTCGATGGCACAGAACTCCATGGCAAAGCGCGTCTGTTTCACCATGTCGACGGTATCATCGAACACGACGATGCCCGCGTGGCCGATCAAGCCGTCGCGCGCCGCAAAGGCCTCATAGTCGAACGGCGTATCGAACAGCGCGCGCGGGAAGTAGGCGCCCAAGGGGCCGCCGACCTGTACCGCGCGAACCGGGCGGCCGGTAAAAGTGCCGCCGGCGATATCGTCGACGAGTTCGCCGAGCGTGATGCCGAACGCAGTTTCGAACAGGCCGCCAAACTTGACGTTGCCCGCAAGCTGGATCGGCATCGTGCCGCGGGAGCGTCCCATGCCAAAATCGGCATAGGCCTTCGCGCCGCCGGCGAGGATGAAGGGGATCGCTGCAAACGACAGCACGTTGTTGATGACAGTGGGCTTGCCGAACAGCCCTTTGTGCGCCGGCAGCGGCGGCTTGGCGCGGACGATGCCGCGGCGGCCCTCGAGGCTTTCGAGCAGCGACGTTTCTTCGCCGCAAACGTACGCGCCAGCGCCGACGCGCACCTCGAGATCGAATGCGTGCTTCGAGCCGCAGATGTTCGAGCCGAGATAGCCGGCGCGTCTGCCGGCGGCGATGGCGGCATTCATCGCCTCGACCGCATGAGGATATTCCGAGCGGATGTAGATGTAACCCTTGGTGGCGCCCACCGTGACGCCCGCAATCGTCATGCCTTCGATGACCACGAAGGGATCGCCTTCCATGATCATGCGGTCGGCGAAGGTGCCGCTGTCGCCTTCGTCGGCGTTACAGACGATATACTTCCGGTCGGCGCTGGTCTGCGCGACCGTCTTCCACTTGATGCCAGTCGGGAAGCCCGCGCCGCCGCGGCCGCGCAACCCTGAAGTCGTGACGTCGGCGAGAATGGCATCGGATGTCAGCGTCAGCGCACGTTCGAGGCCCTTGTAGCCGTCATGGGCGCGATAATCGTCGACCGAGCGCGGGTCGATAATGCCGCAGCGTGCGAAGGTGAGACGGGTCTGGCGCTTCAGCCACGGAATTTCTTCGGTGAGCCCCTGCCGGAGCGCATGCGGGCCGTCGGCGAGGATCGCATCCAGCACGGATGCGGCATCGGTGTCCTTCACCGGACCAAAGGCGACACGGCCCTTGGGGGTTGCGACCTCGACCATCGGCTCCAGCCAATAAAGACCGCGCGAACCGGTGCGGACGATTTCGATCGCGATATTGCGTTTGGCGGCAGCCTGCTCCAGCGCCACCACGGTTTCCTCGGCGCCAACGGCGACGGCACCCGCATCGCGCGGAATGAAAATACGCAAGCTCATCGCTGGGCCTCCGCGATCAGCGCGTCGATACGCGCTTCATCCAGCATTCCGACGACGCGGCCATCGAGCATCGCCGATGGCGCCGTGGCGCAAAGCCCGAGGCAGTAGATCGGCTCGAGCGTCACCAGTTCGTCCGGCGTCGTGTTGCCCATCGCGATGCCGAGCTTGGCCTCCGCCCGCGCGGCGACCGCGTCACCGCCTGCCGCCTGGCAGGCTTCGGCGCGGCACAGTTTCAGCACATGCTTGCCCGCGGGCTTGCGACGAAAATCATGATAGAAGGTGAAAACTCCGTGCACTTCGGCGCGCGACAAATTCAGCGCTTCAGCGACCATGGGAATCGCCGCTTCCGGCACGTAACCAAACGCCTCCTGCAGCGCGTGCAAAATCACCAGCGTGGCGCCTTCCAAAGCGCTATGCTCGGCGATAATTTCGGCGCCGCGCTTTTCGTCCCACGGCTCGTAGACAGGCATGATCCACCTTCTTATTCAGTAGCTTATGGCTGGCTGATCAGAAGCGGAATCCATTGCTGGAATCAATAAAGCTGTCTCATGCTGCGATAGCGAAAGACAATCGATAGGATGGTGATATTGGGTCATACGCAATCCGGATTGGCGGGTGCCGCATGGAGCCGTTTTCGGGATCAATTCGCGGCCAATTCCGGCTGTTTCGGCCACTGGACTTTTAGCCTCATCCGGCCAATGCCAAGCCATGATATCGGTTGCCCTGGAAACCGTTGGGGGACGTCTTGATCGACAAGCTTGAACTTCTGCTGGCACTGGCCAAGGAACGCCATTTTGGACGGGCGGCGGAGGCCTGCGGCGTCACCCAGCCGACGATGTCGACCAGTCTCAAGCAGTTGGAGGAAATTCTTGGCGTGATGCTGGTACAGCGCGGGTCGCGCTTTCAGGGGTTTACGCCGGAAGGCGAGCGGACGCTGGATTGGGCGCGGCGGATCGTTGGCGACGCCCGCGCGATGCGCCAGGAAATCAACTCGCTGAAGGAGAAGCTCTCGGGCGAAATCCGGATCGCGGCGATCCCGACCGTGCTCGGCATGGTCGCCGCGTTGACGACGCCGTTTCGCGCCCGTCATCCGGACGTGCGATTTCGGGTCGTGTCCTGCACGTCGTCCGATGTGCTCGGCCTGCTCGAAAATCTCGAAGTCGACGCCGGGCTCACCTATATCGAGAACGAGCCGATCGGCAACGTCCGCACCATCCCGCTCTACAATGAAAGCTATCGCCTGCTGACCTCGCCCGATGGCGAATTCGGTGATCGCGAGCAGGTGACCTGGTCGGACGTCGGGAAAGTACCGCTGTGCCTGTTGACGCCGGACATGCAGAACCGGCGCATCATCGATCGCGCGCTGAAATCGGCCGGGGTCGAAGTCACGCCGACGCTGACGTCGAACTCGCTGCTCGTGCTCTATACCCATGTGAAGACCGGCCGCTGGGCGAGCGTGATGCCGGCGAAGCTTGCGGAAACGCTCGGGCTTGCCGATCGCGTCCGCAGCATCCCGATCGTCGAGCCCGTGGTGGACTACAGCATCGGGATGGTGGTCCCGCAGCGCGACCCCATGACGCCGCTGATTGCGGCGCTGGTCCAGATCGCGCGCGAGGTGGCGCCGTCGCTGGCTTGACTTTACATCACGCCGCGGCGGCGATCTTCCCCATCATGGCCCGGTGAGCGTCGCGCGGCAGGCAAACCCGAACGACCGTACCGGTGCCGAGCTTCGAGCGCAGCCGCATCGAGCCGCCGTGCAGGTTGGTCAGCGATCGTGCGATCGCAAGCCCAAGCCCCGAGCCGTGATAGGTCTTGGTCAACTGGCTTTCGACCTGCTCGAACGGCCGGCCGAGGCGCTTGAGCGATTGCGGCGCAATGCCGATGCCGGTGTCGGCGATCAACAACACGACGGAATCCCCGACCTGCCGGCTGCGGACGGTGACCCTGCCGCCGTCCGGGGTAAATTTGACGGCGTTGGAGAGCAGGTTGACGATGATCTGCTTGGTGGCGCGGCGATCCGCCACAACCGAGATCGATCCGTCGATGTCAGCGTCGAGGTCGAGGTTCTTGTCGTTGGCGCGGCCCGACACGACGCGCAGGGATTCGGCGAGCGTCTTCGACAGGTCGAGCTCTTCCATGTCGAGCTTCATGCGGCCCGCTTCGATCTTGGACATATCCAGGATGTCGTTGATCACCTCCAGGAGGTAGTGCCCGCTGGTGAGAATGTCGTGGCAATATTCCTGGTACTTCTCCGAACCGAGCGTGCCGAACATGCCGCTTCCCATTATTTCGGAGAAGCCGATGATGGCGTTGAGCGGCGTGCGCAGTTCGTGGCTCATATTGGCGAGGAATTTGGACTTGGTCTGGTTGGCTTCCTCGGCGCGGGTCTTTTCCCGGGAGTATTTTTCGGCCAGGTCCGCGAGTTCCAGCGCCTGACGTTCAAGCTCGCTCTGTGAGCGCTTCAGGTCGATGACGGTGGCGCGCAGGCGCAGATCGTTGTCGACCAGCTTCTGCTCATGTTCCTTGATGCGGGTGATGTCGGTGCCGACCGAAACATAGCCGCCGTCCTTGGTGCGGCGCTCGCTGATGTGCAGCCAGCTGCCGTCGTCGAGTTGCGCCTCGAAGGTGCGCGCGCCCGGCGCCTGGTTGGCGACTTCGTGCAGGCGGGTCCGCACCTCCGGCATCCGGCCGACCTCGATCACGGTCTCGTAGGAGGTGCCCGGAGTGACCGCCGAATCCGGCAGCTTGTGCAGCCGCTGGAAGTGCGAGTTGCAGAGTACGAGCCGGTCGCTCGCGTCCCACAGCACGAAGGCTTCGGGGATGGTCTCGATCGCGTCGCGCAGCCGAAGGTCGGCTTCGACAGTCTTTTCCGCGAGGCTCTTCTGCTCGGTGATGTCGACCGCGATGCCGATCAGGTGCAGTCCGACGTCGGCAGCGCCCTGGCTGAGTTCGCAGCGCACACGCAGCCAGATCCAGTGACCGTCGGTGTGCCGCATGCGGAAAGTGTGGTCGATATAGTTGATCTTTGCGGAGATCAACTGGTCAGCGATCTCGAACAGATCGATATCGTCCGAATTCACCAGCGCGTTGACCTCGCCGAAGGTCAGGAGGTCGCTGCGGTTCTCCAGCCCCAGCATGGTGAACATCGACTGCGACCAGAAGATCTTGCCGCGCGAGAGATCCCAGTCCCACAGTCCGCAGCGGCCGCGGTTGAGCGCGGTGTCGATGCGGCCGCGCACGGCGTCGTTGATAAGGTCGCCCTCACGGGCGCGTGTCGACTGCCAGTGGAAGGCAAAGCCCAGGATCAGCACGACGAAACCGGTGGTCGCCGACAGCGTCACCGACAGCGCCGCGTCCGAGCGCCAGATCGAATCGATCTTTTCCTGGATCACGATCACCTGGCCGGGCAGCGATTTGACGACGCGGCGGACCGCCAGCGCTCCTTCGCCGTTCGGCAGCGCGATGTCGGCGACCGTGCCGAGGTCCGCCGACGGCGATGACGGTACGACCGCACTGACGACGTCGAGGAGGGCGCCGGTTTCGCCGATCGCGGCTTCGATCGGCACGCGGGCGAGAATCCGCTGGTCGATGCCGGTGACAATGACATGCCGGCCAGTGGCGATCGCCCAGGACGGAATGAGGCCAGGCAGCAGCAACTGGAGACGTTCGAACGATGCGGCGCGATCCTGACGCACGGATGCGATGCGATCGAGACGTTCGGCAAGCAGGTCGGCCACGGCCGCGAGATCGCGCTTGGTGGCCGCGCGCTTTTGCCGGTTCTGGTCGATGACCTGTACGAAGGCGCCGAGGCAGATGGTGATCAGGAACGCAATGATCAGAGTCGGTACTGCACGACGGAGCGCAGGCTCCGCTAACAACAGCCTGTGATAGGCTGGCTTCGCGATCGATTGCGCCAATCCTTTAATCGAATCGGATTGGGCGCACGCGTTCGCCGCGTGTGCGCGCGCCATCCCTCTTGCCCCCTTGGAAAAACCTTCAGAATCTACCCCGTTCGAGGAGAATCGCCGCTCCCCGAATCAGATTCATTTGAATCCACTTTTTCCGGGCTGTCGAGAGTCAACGATTCGTTAATGCAAATAATTCTTGTCCACGACGAATCGTAGTCACCAAAAAGCCCGCAAAAAGCCGGGCGAAGTCGAGTCCGAAACAGGAACGCGCAATCGCAATATAGATTGCGTCAAGTCTTCGGCGGCTCGGCGTGACTGATGACGCGTTTGACGGTCGGGAAGGCGCGGCGAAGTGCGCGCTCGATCTCGTCGACGCTCTCGTGAACCTTGATCACGCTCATCGAAGGCGCCGCACGGCAATGGAAGTTGACGATTTCACCGGCGTCGGTATCGCGCACCCGCACATTGTGGATGTCATGGATCGTCCCTGGCTCGGCGAACTTCACCAGTGCTGCGCGGATGGCATCCACCCGTTCCGGCGCAGCGTCGGTGCCGTGCGGCAATTCCGGTTCCAGCGGTTCGATATGGGTGTCGACCTCGACATCCTCGCCGAATTCGTCGCGAATGTTCCGTTCCAGCCCTTGGGCGATATCATGGGCTGCAATCAGCGTCATCTCGCCGTCGACTTCGAGGTCGATAGAGACGGTGAGCTTGTCGCCGAGGTCATGCACCGTCACATGATGCACGGCGAGGCCGGAATTGCGCGCGATCACCATGACGCGCTCGCGGACGCTCTCATTGTCGCGCGCGACCGGGATCGCGGTAAAGGTGAGGTCGGCGTCCTCGAACGCGGCGGAAACGGCTCCTTGAGCCTTCTGTTTGATTTCGTCGACGCGGTCGATCGGGAACGTGCGCGGGACCTGCACCGTGGCTTCGATGAAATGGGTCGATCCGACCATGCGGACCCGCAAGCGCTCGACGCCGACCACGCCGGGAACGGAGCGGATCGCGGCGGCCGCTTTCTCTGCCGCGCCTTCGGGCGCGCGATCGACCAGGGTTTCGACGGTCGAACGCGCAAGCCGCATGCCGAGCATGGCAATCACGACGGCAACCGTTGCAGCGGCGACCGAGTCGCCCCAGGCATAGCCAAAGCCGGAGAGGGCAAGCCCCGCGATGACCGCGATCGAGCCGAGCACGTCGGAGGCGAAATGCAGCGCGTCGGCGGCCAACGCCTGGCTTTTGGTCTGGTGCGCGGCGCGGTGCAGTGCCCGTGCGCGCCAAAGATTGACCGCGATATCGAGAACGAGCACGACGAAGGGAACGGCCGACAGCGTCGGAGGCGGGGTGCCTTCACGCAGCCGGCTATAGGATTCGACCAGGATGCCGCCGGCGAGCACATAGAGCATCGCGATGATGCCGAGCGCCGACACGCTCTCGAGCTTGCCGTGGCCGTAATGATGCTCCTCGTCGGCAGGCTGGTCGGAAAAGCGCACCACCAGCCAGGTGATCACGGTGGCGACCACGTCGATGGAGGAGTGCAGCGCCTCGGAGATCAGCGCCAGGCTGCCGATGGCGATGCCGACGACGAATTTGGCTGCTGCCATGCCGGCGCTGGCAAAAATCGAAATCGCCGCAACGCGCGACTTGGTGGGATGAATACCGTGGTCCATGCGCGGCGGTTTAGCAGGGCGCCTTTAAGGATTAAAGAACGGACAAGTTTCGCTGTTGCTACTTAGTTGCATTAACGAGAACGGGATTGACATGCATTTTGCTCTCGCGGCGCGAGACGCCCGAGTTGACTGAAAGTTCTTCGCCCGGAATCAAGAGGGCGCAGGGAATGCCGGATGCCAGCCGCCCCCGCAGCCTCGCGTGCAAAATAAAAAAGCACACGAGTTAGTCACCACAGGTTGGCCGAACATTTCGGCATTCCCTGCACGATGGTTTTAACGGTTTCCTTCGCGCTCGCCCCGGAGACCGGGCTTTGTTGTCTCCGCTTTCGACATTGATGCCCAAGCGTCAATGTCGGAGATATCAGCGTCGGGATATCAGGCCCACACGACTTCGCCGTCCGCTCCAGTGTCGCTCGTCTCGCGACATCTTCACGTCCACCGCATCCCGCCCAACGTTCGTGACGATGGCCAACGCCCCTCTTTCGGGCGGGACGACGCGGAGCTGTAAAACTGATTTGCCCGTCGCTTTAAGCGAAATATTTTTTGCAATTGGGCTGGACAGGCTTTTTGAAATCTTGCCCGACGGGCAAATCAGTTGCGCCCGTTAGCGAAGGTGGTTCTGGCGCAGTATGTCCGCTCTCGCAACCAAAGCGATCATCTTCATTCAGGCTAAACCATTGCCACTTTAGTCCGAAGAAGATGGCTGCATAGAAAGCGGTCCCAGCTGGCTACATTATAGTCTGTTGCCGCATATTAAAGTAACTTGCATGGCATGCACCTTTCTGTATCCTGATCATGTTGGTGGATAGAGGAGGGACGCATGAAGGATCTCGCTTCTAAGACCGTGGCAGCGCCGCTTTCTCGTTACGCGCCGTTCCGGCGCGCTGGAGATATCGTCTATTTCTCCGGCATTATCGCCGCCGACCCCTCCACGATGAGGATAATCAAAGGTTATTCGGATCTGCCCTTGGAAGCCCGCAAGCTGGCCGGCGAGATCGGCGAGATGTCGTCGGACCTGAAAGACGGCCCGATCGCGGCTCAGTCGTGGTGGATATTGAACAGCCTGCGTCTGACGGTCGAGGCGGCGGGCGGTACGCTAAATGACGTCGTCAAGCTCACGCAATTCTTCCGAAATTTGCGTGACTTCCCGATTTACAACCGCATCCGCGCCACGTTCTTCGAATCGCCGCCAGCAAGTACGGTGGTCCAAGTGTCGGAGTTGCTGCCAACGCCCGAAACGTTGCTCGAGGTTGAAGCGGTCGCGCACATCCCGCTCGCGCGCGGTCCCGGGGGCTAGCCATGGTCTCCCGCCAACCGGTGCCGGCAGGATCAGCCCACAGCACGGATGGCACTCCGCTTGTCCTGCTCAAGGACCTTGCAAAGGAGTATCCCGGCGTGCGTGCGCTACGGGATGTCTCTCTCGATCTGCGTCGTGGCGAGGTCCATGCGCTCGTCGGCGAAAACGGCGCCGGAAAATCGACGTTGATCCGTATTCTATCGGGTGACGTTCGGCCTGATAGCGGATCGATATCGATCGACGGCGAATTCGTCGTTTTCGATGGGCCACGTGACGCGCGACATCGTGGCGTCGTGACGATCTTTCAAGAATTGACGATAGCTCCGGATTTAAGCGTCGCGGAAAATATCTTCCTCGGCAACGAGCCGGGCTCGCTATTTTACTCGCGGTCAAAAGCAGAGCGTTGGGCCGCCGAGGTTCTGACCTCGCTTGGGGCGGGGTCTCAAATACGGCCATCCGAACTAGCCGGCAATCTCTCAACGGCCCAGAGGCAGATCATAGAAATTGCCCGTGCGCTGGTGCTGCGCGCACCGGTTATCGTTATGGACGAGCCGACCGCGGCGTTGTCGGAAAACGAAGCGGCGGCCCTGCGTCGGTTGATCGTCAGGATGAGAGCCGAAGGCACATGCATTCTCTATGTGTCGCACCGGCTCGACGAAGTCATGAAAATTGCCGATCGTGTTACTGTGCTCCGCGGCGGAGAGCGCGTCGTGACCATGGATGCGTCGTCCATCGGCGGGACGTCCGAGCTGATAAGCCTGATGGTCGGGCGCCCTATCTCCGAACTTTTTCCGCCGCGCAACGAGAAAATCGGCGAAGTGGTCTTGAGCGTTTCGGGCCTCTACCGTCGAGGTGCATTCGACGACGTCAATTTCAACGTGCGCACCGGGGAGGTGGTCGGCTTCGCCGGGCTGGTCGGGGCCGGCCGGACGGAGGTCATGCGGGCTCTCTTTGGCGCCGACGCGCTGGATTCGGGACAGGTCCGCAAGAACGGCCAGGTTCTCACGATCCGCAATCCGCGAGACGCTATTGCGCATGGCATCGCCTATCTTCCGGAAGACCGCAAACACCAGGGCCTCGTGCTCTCGATGTCAGGCGCAGAGAACGTCGTCATGGCGTCGCTTGAAAGGTCATCGGTCGCCGGCTTTGTCTCTGCTTCAGCGATCCGCAAGATAGCGGAGACGATAGGCGCGCGGTTGCACTTCAAAGGGCAACTCGACGCGCCGGCAGGAACAGCATCGGGCGGCAATCAGCAAAAGCTGGTCATTGGCAAATCGATCCTGACGGGCGCGCAAATACTGATTTTCGATGAACCGACACGCGGCATCGACGTCGGCGCGAAAGCTGAAATCTACCGGCTTATCCATCTTCTGGCCGCAGACGGGGCTGCCGTCATCATCGTCTCGTCCGAGTTGCCTGAACTCATGGGGACCTGTCACAGACTCTACGTCATGTCGAACGGCCGTATTCGCGACGAACTCGGGCTCGCCGAATTCGACGAGAAGCGAATTCTGGCGGGTGCCTTCGCGGGGCATATGGCGCCGCAGGCAATTCCGCACACCGTGGCAGCGCCATGACCGTCGGCCTATCCGAAAAAACCGGTGACGTTCCCAGCCAGGATGATGGCCGATCGACGCCGGTCGCGTTCCTTCAGCGCTACGGACGCGAGGTTGGGCTGCCTGTCATTGTCATCGCGATGGCGATCTTCTTCTCGATTAATTCGAACGTTTTCCTTTCGCTGTCGAATTTCAGAAATATCGGGGTCTCGGCTGCCGCGCTCGCAGCGGTGTCCTTTGGACAGACCTTCGCGATCCTGACCGCAGGTCTGGATCTTTCCGTCGGCGCGATCGTCGCCCTGGTCAGTATCATCGGGGCGCTGGTCATGCGTGACCATGGCGTCGGGGCGGGGCTTGCCGCGTCGCTCGGGGCCGGCGCCGCCGTCGGCCTCGCCAACGGAATCGTCATTACACGCTTCAAGGTTTTTCCGTTCATCGCGACTTTGGCGATGATGTCTGTCGTCTCTGGCCTCGCACTGAGCCTCAGTGGTGGCGTGGCGGTCACCGGCGTTCCGGAAGCCTTCTCCAGCTTGGCCTACGCGCGCGCCTTCGGCATTCCGATTCCGGTCATTATTGCCCTCGCAGTGCTGGCCATCTGCATCGTCGTGTTGCGCTACACCAAATTGGGTCGACGGATCTATGCGACTGGCGGCAATGAAGAAGCGGCACGGCTTTCCGGGATTGCCATCGGCGCGGTCAAGGTCGCAGCTTACGTCCTCAGTGGCCTCTGTGCTTCGGTCGGCTCTCTCATTCTGACGGCCCGTGTCGCGTCCGGCCAGCCTTCGCTCGGCGCGACGCTTCCCCTGGAATCGGTCGCCGCTGTCGTTCTCGGCGGTGTTTCACTGTTCGGCGGGCGCGGTTCGGTGGTTGGTGTCGCCTTCGGTGTGCTGTTCATCAGCATCCTCTCGAATGGTCTGAACTTGCTGAATGTACCGTCTTACACGCAGATGATGGTGATCGGCGGCGCGCTGATCCTCGCTGTCTCTCTCGATCAGACCTTCATTGGCTCCCGAGTCGGTAAACGATCTTGATGCATCTGCCACATTGAACGCAAACAGGAGAAATCAAATGCAGTCTCGCTCGCCTACCAAAACACGTCTTGCCGTATTGGCCGCCGCTGGCGTCCTAGCACTCCTGGCCGCAAATCCGGCCTCCGCCGCCGATAAAATCGGCGTGTCGATGCCCAATATTAAAGGGCCCTGGTTCACGCCTGTGCTCTACGGAATTTCGGACGAGGCGAAGAAGCTCGGCTACGATGTCACCATTCAGGATGCCGGCGGATACGCCAACGTCGACAAGCAGGTGAGCCAGTTCTCCAATCTCGTCGTGCAGAAAGTCGCGGCCATACTGATCGATCCGGCCAATCCGGCTTCATTCAACGGAGCGGTGAAAGAGGCGAAGGCCGAGAAAATTCCGGTGATCGGCGCTGGTAGCCCGATCGTGGCGAGCGATGTCGAAGCCGACGCAGCGGCATCTTCAAGTCACTGCAACATTGGACACGAACTTGCCAAGGGGGCCAAAGTCTTGCTGCCGAACGGCGGTACCATCGCCGTGCTTGCCGGGCCCGCTGGCGCGTTCTGGGCGTCCGACCGCCTTCGCTGCTTCAAGGAAGATCTTGCCGGCGGCAATATCAAGATTGTCGCCGAACAGACCAGCGAGCAGGACCCCGCAATTGCGCTTTCGCTGGCCAGCGACTTCCTACAGCGGTTTCCCCAGGTCGACATGCTGTACGGCGCCGATGATACATACGGCGTCGGCGCGGCACGCGCGGCACAAGGCGCGCAAAAGTGCGGCAAGGTGAAAGTGCTGTTCGCGGTGCTGGGCGAGGCCGCCGAGGAAATGATGCGGGCCGGCTGCGCGGATTACGTTGTGGCGCAGCAACCCGTGATGATCGGCCGCACGGCGGTCCAGATGATGGATGCGCTCGTAAAGAGCAAGCCACTCCCTACCAAGAAAGTCGAAGTGCCGCTCGTGCCCGTGACAATGGCGAACCTGAACTCAATCGACAAAACCGGCATGCAGGCGCCCAAAGGTTGGACCCCGTAATCGACAAGAACGTCAAAATTCCCGCGCCCTTCGGGGCGCGGGACCGTCCGTCCGTAGGGTGAGCATCATGACAATGACCAAGATCAAGCTACGTCTTAATCAACAGCAACTCGAGTTGATCGACAACACGGTCAGGTCGGGGGAGAGCAATAGTCGTAAGGATCTTATCCGCCGCGCCTTGCGCGAATTTGCCAAAGCCAACCTTCCGCAGCCGGAAAAAAACCAATGACCTCGTCCGACCGCAAGCTGCTTTACGAGCTCATCATTCAGCCCGGAACGGGCAAGGCGCTGGAAATGCGGCGCGGGCAAGTTCTTCGGATTTCTCAAACGAGCGGCCGGCAATGCGCTGACTTCAACTGTTTTAACTTGCACGACTACAAGGAGTTCTTCCACACCGGCCGAACGCGTCATCTTCATGGACTGCATCCGACCAAGGGCGATTTCCTATGGTCGGCGCCGCCGCGCGAGCGTCCGATGATGGCGATCATCGAGGACACAGTCGGCACCAACGACGTTCTCTATCCGCGATGCAGCGCATTTCTGTTCGAATATCAGTACGGTCTGCCGGTGCACACGAATTGCCACGACATTCAGGCCGAAGCGCAGCGTGAATACGGGCTGACTCCCGACGATGTGCACGACTCGTTCAATTTCTTCATGCATACCGGTGTCGGCCAGGATGGCCACCCCTTCATCGCGAAAAACACCGCGGGGCCGGGCGACCATGTCGAGCTACTGGCGATGATCGACGTGCTTGCGGTACCCAATGTCTGCGGTGCGGACGTCATGATGACCAGCGATTTCGAGCTCAAGCCGCTGAAGCTGAGCCTTTATGAAGGGACGGAAGCGGACTGGGCCCGTGTCACCGAGCCTCCGAAAATGCGCAGTCAGCGCAACCCGCTCGATTTCAAGGTCAAGAACATCAAGGCGGATCGCGAGCTTTGCAAGGATGCGGCCTACGAGCCTGACTTCACCAACGTGCCGATCCAGATCGCCGATCTCGAGATTGAACTGAGCGCCGAAGAGATGAGTTTGCTCTCTGAACTCGCCAGAACCGGTAAGTATGGCAACACCGATGCCGATGTCCTGCGATACGTGTTCTTTACATGGTGGATCGGCGAGTTCATGCGCGGCCCCAAGCACGTACCGAAGGAGTGAAACGGCCGCGATGACTGGCTTGGCTGGGAAACGCTTGCATGCTTGTGTATGTACCGGCTGACAACTTATAGAAGCGGAAGGGATGGCTGGCGGCAACGTATCGGGCGCGCCGGCCCTCTGTCCAACAAACGTCCATGGGAAGCGAATAATGATTGCCGGGGCACGCAAGAAAGACAGGATCGTCTCGATGCCCGAGAGCCGCGTCGGCCTTAAGATGCGGCATACGCGTCTACTCAAAGGGCTGACGCTGAAAAGGCTCGCCGAGTTGGCCGAGTGTTCGGAATCTCTTTTGTCCCGGATCGAGAATGGAAGCGCCAACCCCTCGATCAAGACGATGCACCGTGTAGCGATGGCGCTCGATATGCCTGTATCGGGATTGTTTCAGGACGGCGGCGTCGAGGATTCAAGCGTCGTGCTCCGCCAAGGCGAACGTCCGACGGTCCAGGCCGGACAGGGTAAGGGGCACAGGCTTGAGGCGCTGATACCGAGCCGTCGAGGAAATCTGCTCTCGGGCTATATCAACGATATCGAACCGGGCAGCGGCAGTGAGGGGGTCATCAAGCACGAAGGCGAAGAGTTCGGATATGTGCTGGATGGCGAGATCGAACTGATCGTCGACAAGAAAAAATATCAGTTGCGCCCTGGGGATAGCTTCTATTTCCGGTCGGAAAGGCCGCATTCCTACACCAATAATCGCAAGAAGGTCGCGCGCATTCTGTGGCTGAACACGCCTCCGACATTCTAGGCCGCCGGTCACTTTGGCGGCGTTCGCCTATCTGCGACGGATTAAGCGAAGGGAGAGTACGACGTTGGACAAACAGTTCATTCATCCGCCGGAGTTGTTCAAGCATCCGGCCTACAGCCGCGTCGTCACCGTCGCGGGTCCCAGCAAGATGATCTTCATTGCGGGGCAGACGGCATCGGACGAAAACTACAAGCCGATGTTCGTCGGCGACTTGCGCGGCCAGTACCATCGGGTCATGGAGGCGCTGACGATCCAGCTGAAAGCGGGCGGCGCGACCTGGGACGACGTCGTGTTCCGTCGCCTTTACGTGCTCGATATGGACGCATTTATCAAAATCCAGACCGATCCAGCGATGACATTTCCATGGCACCCGGACCGCCCGCCGCCGAGCACCCTTGTCGGTGTGACACGCTTGTCGCACGCTGATTTTCTCATCGAGATCGATCTGTTCGCGGTGACCGGTGCTTAGGCTAAATCGCAACCGGCCAAAATAGAGCTAGGGAATTTCGCGCCGGCTGGCTACCAGCGTAGTTGATCGGTATGAGCCGGCGGAAAATCCAAACCAGCTCGACAATTTCCGCGAATGCTGCTTTTGCTCAGAGCTTGATGTCAGCCTGGACCAGCACGTGATGCTTTGAACCGAAATGTTCTTGAAGAGCTTTCAACGCGGCGACACCGCAAGCCGTATCCTGCTCGCCATTGCCGCCGCTCAAGCCGACGCCACCGACCACCTCGCCGTCGACCACGATCGGATAACCGCCGACGAACACCGCAAAACGGCCTTCAAAGCTCCACTGGATTCCGAAAGCCTCGTTGCCGGGCAGGGCAGGGCCGTTCGGCGTCTGGTTGAACAGATGGGTCGAGCGCTTGTGGCCGGCGGCGGTGAAGGCCTTGTTCCAGGCGATCTGGGGACCTGTGATGCGCGCGCCGTCCATGCGCTCGATCAGTAAGGGGTGGCCGCCGTCGTCGGCGATGCACACTGTCTCGAATACCCTGATCTCTTCGGCCTTGGCAATTGCCGCCGCCGCCATCAGTCTCGCCTCGGCGCGCTCGAGCTTGAATGTCTGTCGCATGTCTTGTCCGTTCTTGAGGTCAGGTGCCGCGGTAGATCGTTTTGATCTGGGTGTAGAACTCGAGTCCCACGCGACCGGACTCGCGGAATGTCGAGGTCGAGGAGCGCTTGACGCCGCCAAACGGCGCGTTGATCAGATTGCCTGTCGTGGTCCGGTTGATCTTGACGGTGCCGGCCTCGATGTCGCGGGCAAACGCGTGCATCAGCGAAGGGTTGCGGGTCGCGATTGCCGCGGACAGGCCATACTCGCTGTCATTGGCCTTCGTGATCGCGTCCTCATAGCTCTCGACCTCGATCAGGGCGAGCACGGGCCCGAAAATCTCCTCGCGCGCAATTCGCATGGCTTGAGTGACGTCGGTGAACACGGCAGGCCGGACGTAATAGCCGTTGTCGTAGCCGGGGCCGGCCAGGCGATCACCGCCATAGAGCCATTTCGCTTCGTTCTTACCGATGTCGACATAGCGCAGTACGGTCTCGAGCTGCCTGGCGGTAGCGAGCGGACCGATATCGTTGCCCGCGGTCATGCCGTTGCCGATCTTCAGCGCCTTGATCTTCGCGATCAGGTTTTCGGTGAAGGCGGCCCTGACCGCACGCATCACCAGCACGCGGCTGGTGCCGGTACAGGCCTGTCCGCTCAGCGAAAGCCCGCCCTTGACGGCGAGATCGGCCGCCTTGTCGAGATCGGCATCGTCCATCACGATCAGCGGGTTCTTGCCGCCCAGTTCCATCTGCGTGCGCGTGGTGATGCCGACCGAACGATGGATCTGCTCCCCGGCCGCCGTCGAGCCGGTGAAGGAGATCGCGCGGACGACTGTGGGCGTGGTGACCGCTGCACCGACGTCGCCGGCGCGCCCGTTGATGAAGTTCAAGACGCCCTTCGGCAGTCCGGCGGCCACGAAGGCTTCGGTCAGCCGATAGCCCGACAGTGGCGCGTCGGAGGAAGGCTTGAATACCACGGTGTTGCCGGTGATCAGGGCAGGCGCGATCTTGCGCGCCGGGATCGAGGTCGGAAAATTCCACGGTGTGATTACCGACACCACGCCGAGCGGTTCACGCTCGGTGTAGACAATCATGCCTGCGTCGTCTTGCGGAAAGACTTCGCCGGCCAAGGACTGACCTTCCACGGCGTAAAAGCGCAGTGTCTGCGCCGAGCGGAGGATTTCGTCCTTGGCGAGATTGAGCGGCTTTCCCATTTCGCGCGTCATCTCGGCGGCGAATGTCTCGGCATTGGCTTCGAGATAATCGGCCGCCTTGTTGAGGATCCTGGCGCGCGCAGAGATCGGGGTCTTTCGCCACACCGGAAATGCGCTGGTGGCCGCGCGGACGGCGGCTTCCGCATCGCCAGCGGTCGAGGCGGCAAACCGGCCGACGATGTCGCTGGTGTCGGCCGGGTTGATGTTGTCGAGCCATTCGCCGCTCGAGGCGGCCACCCATTCGCCGCCGATGTAATTGTTGAAAGACTTGAGGTCTTGCCGGCGCAGCGGCAATTCGGCAGCAAGGCTCATGGTTTCAGCTCCAGAACAGGACGGCACAGACGGTCGCGACGAACAGGCCGGTGAGGACGGGCACAAGCAGCATGCGCACGGTCTCCAGCACGGGGACACGGGCAAAGCCGGCAACCGCAATCAGCGACGACCAGGCGATCAGCGTCCCGCCGCCGGTCCAGACCGCGCCCATCTGGCCGACAGCGCAGAGCGTTGCGACATTGAGTCCGACCGCAGGCCCGAGCGCGCCCGAGAGTGAGCCGGTCAGCGGCAGCCCGGCGAAACCTGATCCGTCGATGCCGGTGATCATGCCGACCAGGAGTACGCCGAAGGCGACCAGATAATGGTTCTGCGGAATAAAGGCCTGGGCGGTCTGAACGAGATCGAACAAGAGGGGAGGTGCCTCGCCAGCCGGCACGTTCAGGATTCCGGCGGCAAGATCGCCGCCGGCGCCCATGAAGAAGAAGCCTGCGATCGGCAGTACCGATCCCATCGCCTTGAAGGCGAAGACGAAGCCGTCGGTGATGTGTTCGGCGCAGACGTCCAGGCTTTTGCGGGCGCCTTCGGCGGCGATCGTCGCCAGGATCATCAGCACGGCGCCCATGCCGCCGACGAGCGCGGCTGCATCGCCGCCCTTCAATTCGGTGAAAATGCCGCGAAGCCCGAGCTTCGGCAGGATCATCACCGCGATCACGGCGGCAAAGCCGAGCGGGGTAAGAATGGCAAACAGCTTTGACCAGCCGGCGCGGCGCTTGTCGATCAGCGGCAGATGGTGGCGGAGCTTGTCGTCGATCGCGAGCGGCTCCTCGTAGCTCGTCCCCCGGGCGATCTCCGCCTTGTCGAACGTGCCGGCGGCTTCCAGTTGCTTGGCATCGCCGTTGCCCGACTGCCGCTGCCATTGTTCCAGCAGCGCTTCGCTTCCCGGCTGAATCAGCTTGCGGCGACGGATCGTGAGGTAGGCAAGCAGCAAGGCAACCCCGCCTGCGATCAGCGAGAGCGCGAGCGCACGATCGGCAACGGCCGCAGCGCTCACCGTCGCTCCCGCCGCCTTGGCGCTGATGGCAGGGGCAACGCCGATGACATAGTCCGAGGAAAGGGCCATGCCTTGACCCGCAATCGCAATGGCCATGGCGCCAGCCAGCGGCGACAGTCCGACCGCGATGGCCGCGGGGAGCAGCACGGCCGAGACCAGCGGCACCGCCGGCGTCGGCCAGAAGAACAGCGAGATCACGTAGGTGACCGCGGCGAGGATGAAGAAGGCCTGATGGCCGTTGCCCATGATGGCACGGAACGGCTGCACCATCAGCACGTCGGAGCGCAGCGTTTTCAGGGCGTTCAACAGCGCCGTGATCAGGGAGATCACCAGGAAAATGTTGAACAGCTCCTTGGCGGCGACGAAGCTTGCGTTGAAGATGCTCGCCACCGCGCCGACAGGACTTGCCGTCCAGGCCAATGCCACGACGAAGGTTGCGACGATCGAGGGCAGCACGACATTCGCGCGCAGCACCATCGTCAGGACGACGGCGAGGATGCCGGCGACATAGGCCCAATGGGCCGCCGTTATCACGATAGGATGGGTCATTCGGCGCGCCTTGCCTTCTTTGTATACAAAGTTCCGTTTGACGGCCGGCTTGGGTGGCCGGTTCGTTCGTCTGTCTCAGGCCGTATCCTTCGTTTCCAGATCTCGCGGTCGCATTGACACAGACCAAAATTGTATACTATATACAATTTAAATTGCAACCGGTCGCATTCGCGATCCCGAATCCTGGCCTTAAGGGGAGTGCCTGCAATGCCTGAATTGATGAACCACGTGGACTTCCGCACCGCGCTTGAGAACGCCATCAAGGGCAAGAGCGCCAACAAGGCGCCGTTCAGCGTCGCCTGGGCCAGCGGCAAGCTCAGCCGCGCGCATCTGGCGCGCTGGGCGGAGAACCACTTTCACTATGTCGGCCCGTTCGCGGACTATCTCGCCTATGTCTATGCGCGGATGCCCGACGGCTATACGGAAGCGAAGGATTTCCTGCTCGCCAACATGTACGAGGAGGAGATCGGGGGCGATCGGCACACCGACCTTTTGATCAGATTTGCGGAAGCCTGTGGCACTACGCGCGAGCGCGTGATCGATCCGGACAACATGTCGGCGACGACCCGCGGCCTGCAGAGCTGGTGCTATGCGGTGGCAATGCGCGAGGACCCGATCGTTGCCGTGGCCGGTCTCGTCGTCGGCCTGGAATCGCAGGTGCCTTCGATTTACCGTCGGCAGACCCCGACGCTGCGCGACAAATACAAGTTCTCCGACGAGGAGGTGGAGTTCTTCGACCTTCACATCGTCTCGGACGAAATCCACGGCGAGCGCGGCTATCAAATCGTGCTGGAGCATGCCAACACGGGCGAATTGCAGCAGCGTTGCCTGAAGATCTGCGAGGTCGGTGCGCAGATGCGGCTGCTCTACACCACGGCGCTGTATTGGGATTACGTTGCCAAGGACCTTCCGATCGAACAGCTCGAAATGTCCGAGCTCAAGGTGGCTTAAAGCTAGTGTGGCGAATTTGAAGTTCCGATCAGTTCTGCGGCAAATTCGTTATTGGAACTTCAAATTCAAAGCCGCACTAGGACCAATAAATTGCTAGAGCTCCTTTGATCCCGAAGTTCGCATCAGAGGTGCCGCGGATAGCTTGCGAACTCGGAATCGGAGCTCTAGTGCCGTTTATCGTCCTGCATCGCGAGGGGCAGACCTATCGGGGCGAGGTTGCAGAGAACAGCAACCTCGTCGTGAAGGCAGGCATCCGGCAATTTCCGTATCCGCACCTGCGCTACGGTTGCGGGATGGGCAAATGCGCCAAATGCGCCTGTCGCGTGCTGAAGGGCGCCGAGCATCTGCCCGAGCCGAACTGGAAGGAAAAGCAGCGATTGGGTCCGCATCTCGAAGAGGGCTATCGCTTGCTCTGCCAGCTCTGGCTCAAACATGACATCGAGCTCGAGCAGGACAAGGAGCCGCTTCAGCCGCTAAAGGGTGAAGCGCCGAAAACCGAAGCGTCGACAAGTCAGCAGCCGTAACGACCACGTCACTCAATCCACCAGCGAGGGCGCCATGTTTGTGATCCTGACCAGCAAACCCGGTCAATTCAGAACCGAGGTCACCGATGGCCTGAAGCCGCTCGATGCCTACGACTACCTCTTCTACGGCCAGAAGAAAGCGCACTTTGTCATTGCCGAACTCGTCAGGGAGGATGCCCGAATTCGCGTGGTCGAGGAGGTCAGCGAGATCGTCAACAATGTGCCGTGCAAGTTCCTGGAAAAGTTCGACTCGCGCGAGCGTGCCTTCGCGGAGCTGGAGCACCTGACGACCTTTGGTCACATGGAGACGAGCCTGCGCAAGACGGCGACTGCGGCTGCTGCCTGATGCGATGATCAAGGTCACTTTCATCACCAACAACGGCAAGACGGCCGAGGCGCCGGAGAACAGCAACCTGCTGCGTGTCTCGCTGCGCGAGCAGGGGGGGATTCCCTTCAAATGCGGCGGCGGCATCTGTGGCACCTGTCGGTGCAAAATCGAAAGCGGGCTCGAGAACACCGACGCGATCAAGCCGAAGGAGCGCAAGCACCTGACCGAGGAGGATTTCCGACAAGGTTACCGGATGGCGTGCCAGACCTTCTTGAATGGTGATGTCAGCGTGTCCTGGGTGCCGCTGTCGGAGCGCGGCCCAAATCCATCCCGCACGACGGTAGCCGCGGTCGCGGCGCCGGATTCGGCGGCCGACGGCCGGGCCGATCCTTGAGCTGCGGTGGTCCCTTTTGAACCATGCTGGCCCGCTCACGGACATGCGCCTCGGCGCAGCAAGGCTTGCGAAAAGCTTGTAATATGGGGGAGGTAGTCGTTATCTCCGATTCGTTATACCGCAGATGAAAACGTCTGCGCGGTGCATTTTACAAGGCGGGCACACCTCATGGCCGTTGGTTCTGGATCGTTCAAGCGTCGGGTCGGTGAGGAGCATGCCTCTCTGCATGGGCAGGTGATCACCGAGTTGCGTCAGGCGATCCTCACCGGCCGGCTCAAGGCCGGCGAACGGCTCGTGGAGGGACGGCTCGCCGACGAACTCGGGGTTTCACGCAATCCTGTGCGCGAAGCCATCCGCGTGCTGGCTTCGGAGGGGCTGGTCGACGTCGCCGCGCGCCGGGGCGCCTCGGTTGCTGTGATGTCCGATCAGGAGGCGCGCGAGACCATCGAGGTGCGCGCGCTTCTGGAGGGACAAAACGCGCGGCTTGCGGCGCGGCGGCACGACAAGGAATTGATCAAGCGTATCGATAGCGTGCTGAAAAAGGGAACGGCGGCGGTCGAGGCCGGCCGTTTCGATCAGCTGTTCGAATTGAACCAGCAATTCCACGATGCGCTGGCTGCCGCCGGTCAGAACCGGGTGCTCAGTGAATTGCTGCAAAAGCTGCGCGATCGCACCGCGATGCTGTTTGCGCCGATGTCGCCGACCCGGCAATCGCGGTCCTGGAACGAGCATGCGCAAATCCTGCGCGCTATCATTGACGGCGACGAACGGGCGGCTGCGACGCTGGCAGCCGAGCATGTCATGCGTGCCGGCGCTGATTTTCTGGCCGGGCTCGATGCGGTCAGCGAGGAAGTCGAATCTTCCTCCCAGCGCAGAACCCGTTCCTGCGCATCAAGCAAATCCGGCGCAGCTCCCCGCCGGGTACCACTTGCCGCCCGCGACTGAAACAGCCGTCACTGCCTGTCGAGGGATGAACAGACCTGGTTCAGGTGCGGCGCGAGGTCGTTTCCGAGATCGGCATGAACGGTTATCTGGACCGCTCTCCGCCAAGGTAGGCGCGTTCTAGCCGGTGCGGCAGATCGGCCTCGCCGGTTGCCGCTTCCAGCACGATGTGGCCCTGCACCAGCGCATAGACGCGGTCGGCGACAGCCAACGCTTTTTCGAGCAGCTGCTCGACCAGCAGCACGGCCGTTCCGTCGCCGCGCAGCCGGGCGATCACGTCGAGCACCCGGTCGACCAGCACGGGCGAAAGACCGGCCGACGGTTCGTCCAGCATCAAGAGGCGAGGGCGGCGGACCAGGCCCTGGGCCACCGTCAACATTTGCTGCTGGCCGCCCGAGAGCGCGCCGCCGCGCTCGTGGCGCTTCTCGGCGATCTCCGGAAACAGCGAAAGCGCCTGCTCAACGCGCGCCGCACGCTCGCCGCGCGGCAGGTCGTAAGCGGCGAGCAGCAAATTGTCGGTGACGGAGAGCTGCGTGAACACCCGATGCCCCTCGATCACATGCACGAGGCCTTCGCGCGCCGTTTGACGCGGCGTGGCGTTGGCGATGTCGCGGCCGCCAAAGCGCACGTCGCCGGAATTGACCGGCAGCAATCCCGACAGCGCGCGCAACAGTGTGGTCTTGCCGGCGCCGTTGGGGCCGAGCAGGGCGACGACTTCACCGGCGGACACGTGAAGGTCGATCCCGTGCAGCACGCGGATCTTGCCGTGGCCGGATTCAAGCCGAGCAACCGAAAGCAGCGGATCAACCACCGAGGTAGGCACTGACCACCTCCTTGTGCACGCGGATCTCCGCGGGCGTCCCGGCGGCCAGAATGCGGCCGAGGTTGAGCACCGTGACCTGATCGCAGATATCGAAAATGAGGTCGGCATGGTGTTCGACCAGCAACAGGCCCGTGCCGCGGCGGCTGATCGCCCTGATCAGGGCAGCCAGGCGCTCGATCTCGTCGCCGGAGAGGCCGGCGGCGGGCTCATCGAGCAGCAGGAAATCCGGCTCCAGCATCAGTGCACGCGCGATCTCGATGAAGCGCAATTCGCTGTGCTGCAGGCGGTCGGCGCGGACATCGGCAAGCGCTTCGAGGCCAACGACGCCGAGCAGCGCGCGCGCTTTTTCGGTCAGCATCTGCTCGTCGCGCCGGTTGCGCGGAAGCGCGAACAGCGCTTCAACAAAAGAGGCCCGTCCGTCGATGTTGCCGCCGATCATGACGTTTTGCAGCACCGAGGCTTCGCCGATGACCCGCGGCGTCTGGAAGGTGCGGGCGATGCCGTGATGGGCACGCAGCGTCGGCACGCCGGGTTGCAGCATGCGGTCCCCGAGGCCGATCGTCCCGCCCTTGGCGACATAATAGCCGGAGATCACGTTCAACGTCGTGGTCTTGCCGCTGCCATTGGGACCGATCAGGCCGTGGATCTCGCCCGGCTTCACATCGAGATCGAGGTTGTCGATCGCGCGGACATTGCCGAAGCTCAAGGTGACGCCGCGCAGTTTCAGGGTCTTGTCGCCGGCGGTCTTGCGGAAACATTCCGCAAGTGCTGCGGGACGCGGCACGATCGCGCGGTTGGAGGCGAGCGGACGGCGGTTGCGCAGGTCGAGAAGGGCGGCGATGCCGCCCGGCATCACCAGCACGATCACCAGCAGCAAGACCGCGTAAAAGAAGGTCGACCATGCCGCCAGCGGAGCCGCGACCTCGGGCAGGATGGTCAGGATGATGGTGCCGAGCATCGGACCCAGGATCGACCCGCGCCCGCCAATCAGGATCGCGATGAAGAACAGCACCGAGAGGTCGAAGGTGAACGCATCCGGCGTGATGTAGGTCTGCAGGCTCGCGAACAGGCCGCCGGCGATGGCGGCGAGTGCGCCGGCAAACAGGAAGATCGCGATCAGCATGCGCGGTTTGGAAATGCCGGTGGCTTCGGCCGCGACCTCGGCATCGCGAATGGCGATCAACGCGCGGCCAAACCGGCTGTGGGCGACGTTCGCGGTGAGCCAGGTGCATACGGCGGCAAAAGTGATGCAGAGATAATAGTAGCCCCAGGCCGTGTTGAACGGCGCGGGGAATTCCGGTCCCACGATGCCGATGCCGCCGCCGGTCACGCTCTGCCAGGCGAGCGCGATCTGGGCGACGATGGTGGCGAAACCGAGCGTCGACATCGCGAAATAGAAGGTGCGCAGCCGCAGCGCCGGCAGGCCGACGACGACGCCGAACACGGCGCCGACAACGCCGGCGATCGCGAGTGCCGCGAACACGTCGAGCGGTGGCATCACATTGCCGGCCACCAGCACACTCGTCGTGTAGGCGCCGAGCGTCAGCAAAGCGACATAGCCAATGGCGAGGTGGCCGGCGAAACCGACGATCAGGTTGAGGCCGGAGACCAGCACCCAGTAGATCGCGGCGCGGGTGCCGATCAGCGCCCAATAGTCGTTGCTGACAAAGGGCAGGATCATGGCGGCCGCGAGAATCGCGAGGAACGGGGCGATCTGTACGCCAATTCCGCGCCAGGCGCGGTTCTCGCTGCGGGCGGGCGTTGCGGTGACGGCGGTCATCACACCCTCCGCGCCGTCGAGAAGCCGAACAGACCTTGCGGCCTCGCCAGCAGAACCACGATGAACAGCGCAAACACCGCCACGGAAGAGAAGATGCCGCCGACCAGGAAATTCGCCGCCTGCTGAAACAGGCCGAGCACGAGCCCGCCGATGACGGCGCCACGGTTGTTGCCGAGGCCGCCGAGCGCAACCGGGACGAAGCCGTAGAAATTCAACAGCGCGCCGTTGGCGAAGAACGCCAGCAGTAACTCGCCGCCGGAAAAGCCGGCGACGCCGCCGATGATGCCCGCCAGCGCATAGCTTGCGACGCGCAGATTGCGTTCGGGCAGCCCAAGCGCGCGCGCCGCAAAATTGTCCTCCGCGATCGCAAGAAAAGCGCGGCCGACCAGCGTGCGGCGATAGAGATATTCGAGGCCGGCAATCGTGATCGCGCAGGCCGCAACCGGCAGCCAGAATTTTTCGTCCCATACGCCGCTGCCCCAGCCGATCAGCCGCGGAAACGGCTGCGGCTCGGTGCCCCATTTGATGGCCGCGACCTGCTGGATCATCAACGCAAGCGCCAGCGTCGAAAGAACGTAAAGATGCTGATCGAGGCTCTTGAGCACCGGCCGCACGGCGACGAATTCGGTGATGACGCCGATGATCGCGCAGGCGACCAGCGTCAGGATAAAGCCTATGAGCAGCGGCATTCCCATTTTCAGCGTGAACATCGAGCCGAACACCCCGCCGAGCATGGCGAGCTGTCCGGCGGTGAAGCTCATCACGCGCGAGGTCGAGAACATCGTGTTGTAGGTAACGCCGACCAGCGCGTAGATCGCGCCTGCCGCCAGACCGGATGCGATGATCGAGGCGAGCATCGTGGCTCTGCTCCCCGCCGCCTTTATGTGTATCCGGGCGCTAGCGCAAAGGTGCCGTTCCTGGCCGTGGAAGCCTCGGACATCACGACCTCTTCGGTCAGATAGCCGTTATGCTGGGTCGGCGTGAATGTATAGTTGCCGAAATAACCCGGATATTTCGACAGCGAATTCCAGTATTTGATGATGCCTTCGCCCTCGGTCGAGCCGCTCTGTTCGACGGCCTTGGCGATCAGCTCGATCGCATCGACGCCGCCGGCGATCCAC
This sequence comes from Bradyrhizobium erythrophlei, assembly GCF_900142985.1. NCBI lineage: Bacteria > Pseudomonadati > Pseudomonadota > Alphaproteobacteria > Hyphomicrobiales > Nitrobacteraceae > Bradyrhizobium > Bradyrhizobium erythrophlei. The sequence continues at coordinate 248,728 of NZ_LT670849.1, read as the reverse complement.
CACAACAGCGTGTCCTTGACCGAGACATTGGCCTTGAGCAGCCGGTCGACCAGATCCTGACTCTTGGCGGGCAGTTTGCCGGAGGCGTCGTAGCTGCAGCTCTTGTAGCCGATCGCGTAGACCTTCTTCCAGTTCTCCGGTTTTTCGACGAGGCCCGCGAGTTCGCCCGACGACATAGAAGGGTGGCCGACAAAGGGGACGTCCCAGCCCATCACGGCGCGGGTGTTGAACATCCGCGCTTCCATGCCGGTCGAGACGCTCCAGACCACGATGACCTCGGTGCCGGCGTTTCTGGCGCGGAGGATATCTGGCGTCATGTCGGGCTGGGTCGAGTCGATGTTGGCCTGATAGACGACTTCCGCGCCGTCCTTCTTGAATGCTGCGACCGATGCGCCGACCGCGGTCACGCCATAGCCGGTGGTGTCGCCGATCACCGCGATCTTTTTGACTTTAAGGATATTGAGGCAGTAGTTGCGGACCGCATCGTCCCACTGGCTGTTGGAGGGCGCGAGGCGGAACGCGTTCGGGAATTTGGTGGGGTCGATCAACGTTTCCACCACGCAAGGGTGGATGTTCGGCATCTTCGCGCGTGCCATGATCGGCGTGGTCGCGAGCGCCTCGCCGGAATTGAACGGTCCCCAGATCGCATGGACCTTGGCCTGGCTGATCAATTCCTGGGTTGCGTTGACGGCCTTGGTCGGATCGCCCTGGGTGTCGCGGGTAATGACTTCGAGCTTGCGGCCATTGACGCCGCCGGCGGCATTGAGGGCGTCGACCGCGAAAATCACACCGCGGTTGAAGCCGATCGTCGGCGCTGAACTCGGCCCGGTCATCGCCGCAAGGAATCCGATCTTGATCGGTTCTGACGCGGCGACCGCACTGCGAAGCGGAAACGTGGAGGCGCCGAGCGCACCCGCACTTGCCAGTAATACCTGGCGACGTGAAACGGCCATTTGCTACTCCCCTGATATTTTTTCCGGCTCCCGTCGTTGCCGCGGGGCCTACGCAGTCATTTGAGGTCTATCGCCAAAATTTTTGACTGGTGGAGCGAATTTGAACCGGATGGGGACGGCTTGTCCAGAGCCCGCGGGGAAACCGCGTTGCCGCAGCGAGCTTCGCCTCTGGCATGCAAGGCCGGCCGGCGGGCGCCCGGCATCCGCTCGGTGAATGTCCGTTTTTGGAGTTTGAACGGGAGAAGGTACGGTTGTCCCGCCTTATGCTTGAGGCGGAAGCATGCGGGCAGGACGTAGATAGATTTGGCCTTTTATCGCCCAAATCAGCTATCGCCCATCAGCAACCGCGGCAGATGCCTTTGAGCTTGGCGGCGGTTTGAGCGTCTGCCTCGATGAGGGGGTCCTTGTAGGCAGCGCGCGATGCGTCCGCTTCAACCGGCGTTGGCTTGTCCTTTTTGGCAGCGGATACTGCATCGTAGCAAGCCAACCGCTCGCCGGCGCCTCGGATCATCCGACAGTCCGGCCCGGCAGCAAGAGCGCTTGACGTGCACACGCATAGCGCCAACACGGCGACAACCTTTTTCATTTCGATTTTCCTTTGCGGGGGAATGCCCGCCGGGTTTGCGCCAGGATAGCTCACGCCGACGGCGCTGCATTTCGCCGGACGGAACGCGCTGAATGCGTTCAGTCGTACGTCAGATACAAGCGTTATCCCGCGTCGTTATTTCTTCTTCCCGGAAGCGAAGTCCGGCTGCCACGACACGCTCTTTTGGCTTGGCGCCGCGGCAATTGTCTTGATCTTGGTCTTTTTGGGCTTCTTGACTTCCCGATTGCCTCTTTGCTCGCCTTTGGCCATTTCGCTCTCCTGTTATTCGACAGTGACTGGACGCCAATACCGACCGTTCGATCGGCTCAAGATGCCGCCGAGGTGCGCTCCTCCGAGTTCATGGCGCGCTCGAGGGCTTCAATCACCATCTGGGTCTCGATGAGTTTGTGACGGGCTCGCTCCGACTTGTCGCGATCGAAAGGAGCGGCGAGCACCTTCACATGCGCGTCCCTGTCCTCGATCATGCGTTCGCGGGCTTTCTTCAGCATTTCCAGCCGTTCCGTCATCAAGACTCCATCTGCCCTCACCGTGCGACCGCAGTCGACGGCAGGCTACCAGCGAAGAACGACCATGGCGGCGATCAGGAGTGCGAAAAACAGCGGCACGAGCACCGGAGGCACAAGCCAATCTCGAATATCGAAGCCAGAATTGAAGCTGTGAGTGTCGGGCATATTGACCGCCATTCTTGATTAAGGCGGGAGCGCAAACGCTCTCAGTCACCGATAACAGCCCGGGGCGCGCGGTGATGGCGAAAGCGTAACAGTTCGTTCGTCCAATAGCGAGGCCAATCGCGTTACGCAGCAAGGCTGGAGGGCACCGGAACCGCACACTAGTGCGGTGAATTTGAAGTTCCTATCAGTTTCGCGGCAATCTCGTCATAGGAACTTCAAATTCTAAACCGCACTAGATCATATAATTAGCTAGTGCTCCTTTGATTCCGAAGTTCGTAAACGTGGAGCCGCAATATGATACGAACTTCGGAATCGGAGCACTAGACGACCTCGTCGGTCCAGACGGTGAAACTGACCAGGGTGTTCGCTCCGAACGTCTGGGTAATCGGAACGTCGGCGGCGTCGCGGCCTTGGGCGATCAGAATGCGGCCAATGCGCGGAATGTTGTTGCGGGGGTCGAACGTGTACCAGCGACCGCCGATATAGGCCTCGAACCATCCCGCAAAATCGCCGGCAGCGTAGGGAGGCGGCATGCCGATGTCGCCGAGATAACCCGTGCAATACCGTGCCGGGATGTTCATGCAACGGCAGAACGTGATTGCCAGGTGTGCGTAATCGCGACAAACGCCCTTGCCCTCGTCGAAGGCTTCCCACGCTGTCTTGGTTGCGCGTGCATGTTCGTATCCGAACGTGATGTGGTCATGAACGAAATCGCAAATCGCCTGAACCCGCGCCCAGCCGGGTGTCGTCTTCTCGAACAGGTTCCAGGCAATGTTGGAAAGCCGGTCGGTTTCGCAGTAGCGGCTGCCCAACAGATAAACGATCGCATCTGCCGGAAGATCCTCCACGGCGTGTTGGGTGGCGCCAGGCACGCTCACATCAGGCAGCCCGCTGTCTTGAACGAGACCATTGGCGGCAAGACGTACCCGGCCGGCCGGCGCGACGAGGCGGCTGCACCAGTTGCCGAAGCCGTCTCGATAGGGCGTGATCGGTACGGAAGGGTTAATGGTCAGGTAATCGGGCTCGAGGATGTCGGAGGCCCTGGAAAAATGCGTGCCCACCACCGCAATCAGGGGCGTCGGCTGAGGAAAGTCATAAATCATCTCGAAGCCGACACGGATTTTCATGCGAGGCACCTGGTTCAAAGCGGTTGCACAGCAGCAATGGCACGCGGCTTTCAACCTCAAGCGGTGAGTGGAACTTCGAAAACGGTCATTGAAGAACGTTTGAAAGCGCCGCCGCAGACCTGGGATCGGGCCACTTTGAGCAATTCGCTGGCGGATTCACCGGAAAATGTTCCGGCATTCTCGTGACATGGCTACGAGGGCGGCGGATTACAAGACAAGCGAGGCGATCTGGCTGACGGGGCTATCTTTTTCCGAGAAAGCGATAGCTATTCGAATTAAAAGAGCGCACGGTGAAACCATGCACAGAGTCGCGCGAAAGCCGCTGACGAGGCGCGTCGTGCCATGACCATGCGATCGCGGCGTGAAACCGTTACATTCCAGCATCCGTTCCGGATCAGGGGAATCGACCGCCTGTTGCCTCCGGGCGCCTATGAGGTCGTCACGGATGAGGAGATGATCGAGGGATTGTCGTTCCCGGCATTTCGTCGGGTCGCCACCATGATCATGGTGCCTGCGGCGGGGCAGAACTCGGCTATGGAAATGCTCTCCATCGGGTCGGTGGATTTGGCTGACGCCCAGCACGTCGATGCGAGCGCGTCTCGTGAGTGACGAACCGCTCGACCTCGACAAGCATCGGGGCATGGCCGCGCAAAAAGCCACTGACATCAGGCGTGCTCTGGCTGAGGTCGAAAGCAACGCGAGGCAATTGCGCGAGCGGCAAGAGGTGCTCGAAAGTCAACTCCTTGCGGTTCAAGCGACGTCCTGGCCGGAGGCCGCCGCCAAGGCGAAATATGTCCTGAATCTGTATGCCGCGGATCTGCCTCCGGGCGACACCCATCATCGCGATCTGGTCGCGGCCGTCTTTGCGGATTTTGCCCGGCTCACGGACAGGAACTGAATTAATCGCGTCTTCGAATGGTCGGAGACTTCCAAGCGCTCGATTGAAGATCGAACGCCAACCTGAAAGCCATATAGTCCATGCAGAATCTCTCGCCGCGTCACGTCAAGACAGAAGAGTCGCTTCGGCTCGGTGTCGTATCAGGTTGGTACAGCATCAAAGTGAGTGGAACGTTCGTTTCCGGGCCGCACGATTCCGAGGCCGATTGCCTGCGCAGGATCGAAGAGATGGATCCGCCGCCGCCAAAGCGCGGAAAGCGCGTACCCGCCGCATGAATAAGGGAGGCGTCAAATGGCACTGACACGCGGCAGCTTCAACGGTTATGAATTTGACCGGATGGTGGTGCTATTTTCGATGGTTGACGGCGAAAGGATGATACCCTGCGCCGTCAGCACATCCGCCATGGACGACCTGGAAAAGGCGGAGCGTGTCCCGCCAGAGCAGCGTGAATTGCAGTTCATGCGATTGCGCGATCGGATCGAGCAACGTGCCGCTGAAAAATTCGTCGCGAGGGAATTCGAGGGTACGCCGCCAGGTATCATTTTGCGTAGCCTGGATTTCAGAAAAGCCAGGTAGCGACGATTGATCGCGACGATGTAAAAGGATCTAGATAATGAAAAAACCTGTTCTCTCGATTGAAGAGCCGCAGCCGAAGAAAACGCTGCGAGCTGACCGGCCCCCTGTCGAAGGGTTCGTGACGATTGTCGATGGTCATTTCAAGTCGGAATTCGACACGGTCGACGCGGCAGAGTCGTCGGGTCGAAAACTGAAGGCGGCTTACCCGATGCTTCAGATAGAAATCTATGACGCCAGTGCGAAGACGCGTACTTTATTGACCTAGGCGATGCGGACGGGAGTCTCGGGCGACCGCGCCACGTCTCGCTGATGGCTGGACGTTCGATCGGCAGGTCGGCAGATCTCGGGCTTACTGGGCTTTCACCGCGCCGCGCAATCCCGCTTGCTCGGCTGAGCGCGCCACGAGGCCGCTGGTCTGCACATCCTCAACGAACTGCTTGATATATTCCAGTCCGGCCTCGTGACCCTTCGGAATTGCGACAGCGAGGTGTTCCTCGCCCCATCGTCCCTCCAGGATCCGTGCGCCCTGCATCTGGTCGGACATCTCGAACAAAGTCGGTTTGTTGGTGGCGTAGGTATCGATCTCGCCATGCGTCAGCATTTCGATGCCGCGCTTGTAATTCTGTGCGGGCACCACGACCGCATTCGGCAGCAGTTTTGGAATAGCACCCTGCGACGTGCTGTTTTGCGTGACGCCGATGCGAAGGCCGGGCTTCTCGACGTCGGCAACGGTTGTGATCGGGGAGCTCGCCGTGACGAGATAGCCGAGCTCGATCGTCAGCAATGTCTGGCTGAACGCGACCTGCGCGGCGCGGGCAGGCGTGGAGTTGCTGACGGTGAAGTCGACCTCTCCCTTGATCACGCCGTCGAGCACCTCGGAAATCCGCTGATAGCTGACCTGCTCGAACGGGACGTTGAGGCGTTTGGCGAGTTCCTGGCCCAAATCGAAACTCAGGCCGTGGAATTCGCCGGTCTTGCTGTCACGAACCAGCGACGTCGGACTGCCGTAGTAGACGCCGATACGGAGTTTGCCCGTGGGCGCCAGTATCGCCCGCGCATCCTCTGCGAAGGCACTGAGGGCGGAAACGGTGAGGGCGACGGCTGCCATGACAGCGGTGATGCAACGAACCATGAATGGCTCCCCGGAAATACGCCAACGCGTCTTGTCGACCGGCGCCTGATTTTGGCGCGAGGGAAGCGCAATCATACCCCTGTTGCAACATGAATTGTTTGCAAGTCCTTATGCGCCCACGGCTACGCGCCGGCGCCATGAGGCATCGAAGACCTCCAGACCGGCGAGCACGGCGCCGATCTGGAGTTTGCTTAAAGCTCAGTAGCGATCCTGCTGAGCGCGGAAGGCGAGCGAGGCACGGAGTTCGGCAATCGCCGCGCGCGATGCCTGGATCGCCGCCGCCTTGTGGCCACCGAAATTATTCGGCGCCGCTTCCAGATAGCCTATCGCGTCTTCGAGATTTTCGATGGCACGCACGATCCGCGGATGTGCCGCGGCTTCGCTTCTCACGGTTTGAGCATTCGCAGCCGGTGCGCTGAGCGAGATAACCATGAGGCCGGTGGAAAGGGCTAATGCAAGTTTTTTCACGACGTTCTCCTGATTGCTGATCGATGATTCATTTTCCCCCTGCACGTCGTTAGTCGTTCCGAACTTAATGCGACATGAATGCTCGCGCGACGGTTGATGAACGCGCGCGGCACCTTTGATGAGCCTCACAAAAAATTTACGGCGCATGTCATCGACATGACATGCGCCGTTCATCGCGATGAATATTCGGCGGGATGAGGCAGCCCGCTGCCTCTACAGCGTTACGACAATCTTGCCGAGATGCTGATTGGCATCCATGCGCTCGAACGCCTTGCCGATGTCATCGAAGGCAAACACCTTGTCGATCGGAAGTTGCAGCTTGCGCGATTCCACCGCAGGCCATAGGTCGCTGCTGGCGAGCCTGAAAATCTCCCGGATTTCCTCGATCGAACGGCTGCGGAAGGTGACGCCGATATAGTTGATGCGCCGCGCCGCGTGCAGGTCGAAATTGAAATCGGCGTGCGTGCCGCCGAGCCGGCCGACATTGACGATACGGCCTTTTACTTTGGTCGCTTTCAGGTTCTGGCTCGCGACCTTTCCCGAGACCTGATCGACGATGAGGTCGACGCCTTCGCCTGAGGTTGCCTGCAAGACTTGTTCGACCCAGGCCGGGTCGCCGGAATCTACCGCAAGATCGGCGCCGAACTCTTTCAGGCGCGCGCGACGGTTCGCGTCGGTGGAGGAGCCGACGACAAGCTTGGCGCCCTTGAATTTGGCGATCTGCATCGCCATCAGGCCAACGCCGGAGCTCGCGCCCTGGATCATCACGCTCTGTCCGGACTGCAGGCCGCCGACGGTGACGACCGCGTTGTGCATGGTGGTGATTGCGATCGGGAGCGTGCAGGCCTCGTCGAAATTCATGTTCGAGGGCGCGCGGAACAATCGGCCGTGATCGGCCAGCGTATATTCGGCGAAAGCGGCCGCGCCCGAACCCATCACCTTGTCGCCGACCTTGACGCCCCTGGCATCCGGGCCGAGTTCGGCGACTTCGCCGGACCATTCCATGCCGAGGACGGTGCCGACGCCGCCGGCGCCGCCGTGCACGTGGCCCTTGGTCATGCCGAGATCGGCGCGGTTGAGGCCACAGGCATGGACGCGGATCAGGACCTGCGCACCTTTCGGTGATGGCTTGGCGATATCGGCGATTTCAGCGCCATTGGCGCCGTAGACATAGGCCTTCATACTGACATTCCCGGTTGAGCGTGACCTGCTTGAGGGCTAGCGGTCCGATTCTAACATTCGCATCCCTTCTCAACGGGCACTTTGCGAATGTTAGAATCAAAGGACCACTAGCAAATATAAATTTCTAGTGGAGTTTTGGATTTGACATTCGCTTACCGAATTTGCGGCTGGGTGGGTAGCGAATGTCAAATCCACTCCACTAGTAGGTATCGCGCTCCGACCGATAAATGTCCATCATCGCAACCTGCAACGCCGCGTGATCAGGCAAAGGCCGGCGTTTTCGCCGCAACTGGCGCTGGCGTGCAGCCGAGCCCCGCCACCTTGGCCCGCTGGACGACGAGCGCGAGCACGGCGTCGAGCGCCGGCGTCGCCGTCTCTGTCAGGCGTCCCATTTCCTGCACGACCGAAACCAGCGGCTGGATTTCCATTGGCCGGCCGCGTTCGAGATCCTGCAACATCGAGGTCTTGTGTGCGCCGACCTTGCGCGCGCCTTCGATCCGCCGCTCGACGTCGACGCGAAACCTGACGCCGAATTTTTCAGCGATGGTCTGGCTTTCGATCATGATCGCCTTCGACAGCGCGCGGGTCGCGGGATCGGAGCAGATCACATCGAGCGTTGCATGCGTCAGCGCGCTGATCGGGTTGAGGCACACATTGCCCCAGAGCTTCAGCCAGATCTCGTCGCGGATGCGATCGAGCACCGGCGCCTGCATGCCGGCCGCGCTGAAGAGGGCAGACAGGCGGGTGACGTCCTCCGTCGTTTCGCCCGATGGCTCGCCGATCGGAAAACGGTCACCATAGACGTGCTGGATCACGCCGGGCGCCACGATCTCGGTTGCGGGGTAAACGATGCAGCCGATCGCGCGCTCGGGGCCCAGCTCGCGCCATTGCCGCCCGCCGGGATCGATGCTCTCCAGCGTCGATCCCTCGTAAGCACCACCGTGCTTGTAGAAATACCAGTAGGGAATGCCGTTGACCGCGGTGACGATGCGGGTTCGCGGCCCGATCAGGGGCCTCATTGCATCGATGACGCCGGTGATCGAATGCGCCTTCAGGCAGATGATGACGAAATCCTGATGACCGAGTTCGGTCGGATTGTCAGTGCAGCGGGGATGAACCACGCGCTCTTCATTCCCGATCAAAAGTTTCAATCCGTTGGCGCGCATCGCGGCCAGGTGCGGGCCACGGGCGACCAGGCTCACATCGGCGCCAGCGCGCATGAACTCGACCCCGAGATAACCGCCGATCGCACCGGCGCCGTAAATGCAAACCTTCATGAGACCCACCTCGAGCTGGACTTGAGAAATCGGGACACGTCACCGCAATGCGCGGAAACGGGGTTTCCGAGCTGAAGATAAATGGGAAGAGAGGAGGGGCCTTACGCCGAAGCGGCGAACACCGTGGCCATGGCCTCTTCGTCGAAAGCCGTCGAAATGTCGCGAATGCTGACCACGCCGCACAGGCTGTGATTGTCGATCACGGGCAAATGGCGGATGTGATGCTTGTTCATCAGATGCCTGACATCTTCCAGCGTGTCGTCGGAGCTGCACCACACCAGTTGCTGAACCGAGATCAGTTGCGAGACCTTCATGTTGATGCCGGCCGCGCCGTGCTCAGCGATGGCGCGCACGACGTCGCGCTCGGTGAACATGCCGACGGCGGTGTTGCCCTCGGTGCGCACGACGTCCTTGACCACGAGGGCGCTGACATTGCTGGCGCGCATCACTTGCGCGGCGATGCCAACGGTCTCGTTCATTCGAATGGTTGAAATGCGCGCGGCTTTTTTGCGCAGGATGTCTCCGACTTTCATCGCAAGCTCCTCCAGGTCACCCGATCAGTAGGGCACCAGATTGGTATACGTTATGCCAATTGTCAATTCGTTCGTGAGGATGATTTCGCAAGAAAGAATGGCAGTATCTCTGACGTTTCGCCCAGGAAAGCTTCTGCAACCGATAACGCTCAAGGCATCATTTGTATTTTGTATGCCAGTCCTTCGGACAAAAAGAGAGAGGCGCAAATGATGCGCCTCTCTCGATCGATCAGACGTTCAGGCCACCTTAGCGGTGCCGCTTCTAGCCGACGCCTCGGCCGTTGCCTCGCTGCCGAGAATGAAGGCGCGCCGCATCGGCTTGATCACGAACACGGCCAGCAGGGCTGCGGTGGCGTTGAGCGCCACAGCGATGACGAACACCGCCTGCCAGCCGTATTTGGCCGACACGATGCTCGCGAGCGGCACGAGCAGCGCCGCCGTTCCCTTCGCCGTGTAAAGCATGCCGTTATTGGTGGTGGCGAACTTTACCCCGAACGTGTCGCCGCTGGTGGCGGGGAACAGGCTGTAGATCTCTCCGAACACGCCGAAATAGACCGCCGTGGCCAAAACGAAGACGATCGGAATGTGACCGTAGACCGACAGCACCAGCAGCATGGCCGCGGCCGTGCCGAAGGCGATGAACATGGTGTTCTCGCGTCCGATGTTGTCGGAGACGAAGCCGAAGAACGGCCGGCCGAAGCCGTCGAAGATGCGGTCGAGCGAGATCGCAAAAGTCAGCGCCGCCATCTGGAAGCCGAGCATGCTGACGGGTTCGTTGGCGATCTTGAAGTCATGCGCGATCGGCGCGATCTGGGCAGCCGTCATCAACCCGCCCGAGGCGACCATCACGAAGGTGAGGTACATGACCCAGAAGATTGGTGCGCGCAGCACCTGTGGCGGCGTGAAGTCGACCTTGGTTTGCGGCAGGTTGAGCTTCTTCTTCTTGACCGGCATGGATACCGTCGGCGGCCGCAGGAAGAAGGCCATAACAAAGACGATGAGTCCTTGCCCAATGCCGAAGTTGAAGAAAGCGCTTTCATAGCCGCTCGTTGCGATCATTTTCGCAATCGGGGCGACGGTGAGCGCGGCGCCTGCGCCGAATCCGGCTGCGGTCGCGCCCGCAGCGAGGCCGCGATGGTCAGGAAACCATTTCAGCGCATTGCCGACGCAGGTGCCGTAGACCGCGCCGGCGCCGATGCCACCGAGCACGGCGGCGAAATAGAGCATCGGCAGCGAGCTGGCATAGGAGTTGACCACCCAGGCGATCGCCACCATGACGCCGCCAAACGCGATCACGACGCGCGGGCCGTATTTGTCGACGAACCACGCTTCGACCGGCACGAGCCAGGTCTCCGTCACGACAAAGAGCGTGAAAGCCAACTGGATTGCAGCACGGCCCCAATGATACTTTTGATCGATTGGATCGACGAAAAGCGTCCAGCCATATTGCAAGTTCGCGACCATCGCCATGCAGACGATGCCCATCGCAAGCTGCATCCAGCGGAAGTATGCCCCCTGTGGGGCTACGGCTTCTGAAGTGGGCTCCATATATCCTCCCCTGGTACGCTTTTGTTTTATGTAATCGGCGTGACCGGTCTGCGCATATTGGTATGTGATATGCCAGAGCGCAAGGGCCTTGTTAGGTACGCTTGGTCGCAGGCGGCATTTGCCCAATAAAAAAGACCCCGGAAAAAGCCGGGGTCTTTTTTATTGGAAGTTCTTAAATCGGCGGCGCCGATGCCTCAGAGCCCGAAATAGGGCAAATCGCCGTTGCGGTCAGCGATGCGGGCGTTCGTCATCAGGACATGGTCGATCAACGCGAGCAAGCGGCCGAACCAGGTGGTGGGGGACGAGAGGGCGATAGAAGCAGTCTTGGACATTGTCATTTCCTTGCAGCGGTAAGTAACGCTGTGGGCAACATAGGTATACCAGATGCCAGTGGCAATTCTTTTGTTTGCATAGCAGCATGTTCGTCTTGCAATGCAACATAAATGATGCCATTTGCGGTTCAAATCGGTAGCTAAGCCGTTGAGCCAAAAGAAAAAGGCCGCCGGAAGCAGGCTGTGTGAGAACTGGGGCAAATCAGATAGAGAGGCCGCATCATTAATGATGCGGCCTTTTTCATGCGCTACATTCGAGGTGGGGACCGTAACCAGGCGAGTTTTTTGCCGGCACGGATCGATGATTACGTTGCCGCTGATGCGGCGGTGCGGGTAATCGATGCCTTTGTTGAAGGTCTCGATATGTTCGGGCTCGGCTTGGTTCGAGCGACACCGGCGGCGACCGGGCGGCCCGGCTATGACCCGCGCGATCTTCTGAAGCTCTATATCTACGGGTACCTCAACGAGGTTCGTTCGAGCCGCAAGCTGGAACGCGAGTGCCGGCGCAATGTCGAACTGATGTGGCTGTTGGGGCGGCTTGCCCCCGACTTCAAAACAATTGCGGACTTTCGGCGGGACAATGCAGCCGGGATCGTAGGGGCATGCCGGGCCTTCGTGCTGTTCTGCCGCGAGCAGGGACTATTTGCGGCCCGTCTGGTGGCCCTCGACGGTTCGAAGTTCCGGGCGGTGGCGAGCGCCAAGCGGATTATGGGCGAACGCAAGGTCGCCGAAGAGGCCGGCCGGATCGATCAACAGATCGCGGCTTATCTTGCCAACCTCGACAGCATCGATGCGGGCGAGCGGGCCGATAGCGATGCGGAACAAACGGCTGCGGCTCTCCAGGCTCTCAGGGCACGCCGCACCGACCTTGATGCTCTGGCGGCGCGACTTAAGGCGGAAGATCGGACTAGTCTTGTAGAAGGTGAGCTCGATGCGCGGCCGATGGGTAAAGGGGCAGGCTCCAAGCCTCCTTCCTACAATGTCCAGACGGCGGTCGATGCTGCGACGGGGCTGATCGTCCACCATGAGGTTACAACCGAACCCACCGACAACCGGCTGCTCCATCCGATGGCCAAGGCGACGAAGGATGCGGTGGCGGCCGATACGCTCACGGTGGTGGCGGACGCTGGCTATTCGAACGGAGCAGACGCGGCAGCCTGCGAGAACGATGGCATCACGCCTTGTGTGCCAGCGAACCGGGCCGTCAACAATCAAGGCGACTTCTTCGACCGCACGGCCTTCATCTATGAGCCGCAAACCGACAGTTTTCGTTGTCCGGCGGGCCGAACACTGGTGCGCAAGCAAATCCTCACCAGAAAGCAGAGCGTCTTGTATATCGCCGACGATTGTTCGGGTTGCGCGCTCAAGCCGAGATGCACCCGCGTCGAGCGCCGCTTCGTTCAAAGACACCTTTACGAGGACGCGCTTCAACGCATGAATGCCCGCGTCGAAGCCGATCCACACCTCATGCGGCAGCGGCGATGCGCGGCTGAACACCCGTTCGGAACCATCAAGCGGATGACGGCTGGCGGCAGGTTCCTCACCCGAGGCCTTACCAACGTCAAGACTGAAGCCGCCCTCAGCGTTCTTGTCTACAACATCATGCGGGTCATCAATCTCATCGGCTCGCAAAGCCTCAAGATTAGGCTCGCCTGACCCTAAAAATTAAAAAAAGAGGCCCCGGATCACCGCAGCCTCGCGTTTCCACACAGCCTGGAAGCGGCGGCCTTTTGAGGCTTTCAGATTGTCTCGCTTTACTCGGCCGCTTGCTTGCGCGGCGGGTCGAGTGCTCCCGAATCGTGGATTTCCTTCACCTGATGGTCGGAGAAGCCGAGCACCTGGCGCAGGATTTCGTCGGTGTGTTCGCCGAGCAGCGGCGAGCGCTTTACCTCGCTCGGTGAGTCCGAGAGCTTGATCGGATTACCGACCGAGAGGTACTTGCCACGCGTCGGATGGTCGACTTCGACCACGGTGCCGGTAGCGCGCAGCGACTGGTCTTCGGCGAGTTCCTTCATCGACAGGATCGGACCGCAGGGGATGTCGTCCTTGTTGAGAATGTCCATGGCCTCGAACTTGGTCTTGGTCATGGTCCATTGTTCGATACGCGCGAAGATTTCGTTCAGGCGCGACAACCGGGCCGGGGGCTTGGCGTAGTTGGGATCCGTCTTCCAGGTCGGTTCGCCGATCACGTCGCAGATCTTTTCCCAGACTGGCGCCTGGGTGATGAAATAGATGTAAGCATTCGGATCGGTTTCCCAGCCCTTGCATTTGAGGATGCGGCCGGGCTGCCCGCCGCCGGAATCGTTGCCGGCACGCGGCACGGCATCGCCGAACGGAATGCCTTCGCCGAACTGGCTGTATTCCTTGAGCGGGCCGTGAGCCAGACGCTGCTGATCGCGCAGCTTGACGCGCGCGAGATTCAGCACACCGTCCTGCATCGCCACAGTGACGCGCTGACCCTGTCCGGTCATGGTGCGCTGATAGAGCGCGGCGACGATGCCGAGCCCAAGATGCAGCCCGGTGCCGCTGTCGCCGATCTGCGCGCCGGTCACGAGCGGCAGACCGTCGCGGAAGCCCGTGGTCGATGCCGACCCGCCGGTGCATTGCGCGACGTTTTCGTAGACCTTGCAGTCTTCGTAAGGTCCGGGACCAAAGCCCTTGATCGAGGCCACGATCATTTTCGGGTTGATGCTGTGGATCTTCTCCCACGGGAAACCCATGCGATCGAGCACGCCCGGACCGAAATTCTCGACCAGAACGTCGCACGACTTGATCAGCGCCGTCAGGACTTCCTTGCCCTTCGGGTTCTTGGTGTCGAGCGTGATCGAACGCTTGTTGTGATTGAGCATGGTGAAATACAGGCTGTCCACGTTCGGAACGTCCTGCAATTGTCCGCGGGTGATGTCACCGACGCCGGGACGCTCTACCTTGATGACGTCGGCGCCGAACCAGGCCAGCAGCTGCGTACAGGTCGGTCCCGACTGGACGTGGGTGAAATCGAGAATGCGAACGCCCTTGAGCGCCTTGGTCATGGTCTTACTCCCGTCTCGTATCTGTTTTCCCCGCTAAAAGGGGGATGCGTGAACTGGTCAGGCTTTCTTCTTGAGCGCACTCTGCGGATTGAGGTTGCCGATGCGTCCGCTCTCGGAGCCGGCGGCCGGGTCGATCACCGCGTTGATCAGCGTTGGCTTGCCGGAATCCATCGCCGCATTCACGGCGCGCTTGAGTTCATCCGGTGTCGTCGCATTGACGCCGACGCCGCCGAACGCCTCCATCATCTTGTCGTAGCGCGAGCCGGCGACGAAAACGGTGGTCGCCGGATCGGCGCCGCCGCTCTTGTTGACGTCGGTGCCGCGATAGATGCCGTTGTTGTTGAAGATCACGACGCAGACCGGCAGGTTGTAACGGCAGATGGTCTCGACCTCCATGCCGCTGAAGCCGAAGGCGCTGTCGCCCTCAACCGCGAGCACGGGGTGGCCGGTTTCGACCGCGGCCGCGATCGCCTGACCCATGCCGATGCCCATGACGCCCCAGGTGCCGACGTCGAGCCGCTTGCGCGGCTTGTAGAGGTCGATCACGCCGCGCGCGAGGTCGAGCGTGTTGGCGCCTTCGTTGACGAGGATGGCGTCGGGCCGCTCCTTGATGATGGTCCGCAGCACGCCGAGCGCACCGTGATAGTCCATCGGCGAATTGTTGTTCATCAGGCGCGGCGCCATCTTGGCGACGTTCTCTTCGCGTTTGGTCGAGACCTTCTGCACCCAATCGGACGGACCCGCCGTCCAGCCGTTGCCCATCGCCGCCAGCAGCGCGGAGACGCAGGAGCCGATATCGCCCACCACGGGCGCGACGATCTCGACGTTGGAGTCCATTTCCTTGGGCTCGATGTCGATCTGGATGAATTTCTTAGGTAGCTCACCCCAGCTCTTGCCCTTGCCGTGCGACAACAGCCAGTTGAGGCGGGCGCCGATCAGCATCACCACGTCGGCTTCCTTCAGCACGGTGGAGCGCGCCGCGCCGGCGCACAGCGGATGAAGATCGGGCAGCAGGCCCTTGGCCATGCTCATCGGCAGGAACGGGACGCCGCTCTTCTCGACAAGTGCGCGGATATCGTCATCGGCCTGCGCGTAGGCGGCACCCTTGCCGAGAATGATCAGCGGACGTTTTGCACCCTTGAGCACATCGAGCGCGCGCTTGATGGCGGAAGGTGCTGGGATCTGCGCGGGCGCGGCATCGATCACCTTGACCAGCGACTTGCGGCCGGCTTCGGCGTTCATCACTTGGCCGAACAGTTTTGCCGGCAGGTCGAGATAGACGCCGCCGGGGCGGCCGGAGACCGCGGCGCGGATGGCGCGCGCAAGGCCAATGCCGATATCGGCGGCGTGCAGCACGCGGAACGCGGCCTTGCACAGCGGTTTGGCGATCGCGAGCTGATCCATCTCTTCATAGTCGCCCTGTTGCAGGTCGACGATTTCGCGCTCGGACGAACCCGAGATCAGGATCATCGGGAAGCAGTTGGTGGTGGCGTGCGCCAGCGCCGTGAGGCCGTTGAGGAAGCCCGGCGCCGACACGGTGAGGCAGATGCCGGGTTTCTTGGTCAGGTAGCCCGCGATCGCGGCGGCGTAGCCCGCATTCTGTTCGTGGCGGAAGGAGAGCACGCGAATGCCTTCTTCCTGCGCCATGCGCCCGAAATCGGTGATCGGAATGCCCGGCACGCCGTAAATGGTCTTGATGTCATTGAGCTTGAGCGCGTCGATGATGAGGTGGAAGCCGTCCGTCAATTCCTGTTCGGTCTCGGCGGCCTTGGCATCGATGCTCTGTACTACTGCGGACATCCCGCTTCTCCTTGGTCGTTTTTTTGATGGGGACGAGATCGTCCCTGGTTGGTCAGAAATGATCGTGACGCCTAGAACAGTTCCTTGCCGTGCGCCTCGACAAAGGACGCAAGGCCCAAGGTATGATCGCGCGCCAGCCTTTCGGCGTGCTCGGTATCGCGCTGTTCGAGGGCGTCAATGATGGCCATATGCTCGGGCAGGGAGGCTGCAAGCCGCTCGATGCGTCCGATCGTCAGCTGGCGGAAGCCGCGCACGTGCAGAAGGATATCGTTGGTCATATCGACCAGCACCGGCGACTCGCTGAGTGCAATCAGCGCCTGGTGGAAAGCGATGTTGGCTTTCGAATATTCCTCGACGTGATGCTCGGGCAGGCGGTCCTTGCCGAAATCCTTGAAGAAGTCGCGCAGCGCCGAAATGTCTTTCTTGCGTGCGGTGGTCGTGATCAGTCGCGCCGCCATGCTCTCGAGCGCAGCCCAGGCGCGGATCATGTCGACGATTTCGCTCTTGGTCCGGCGCACCACCATGATGCCGCGGCGCGGCACGGTCTTGACGAAGCCGTCCTGCTCCAGCATCGCGATCGCTTCGCGAATGGGCGTGCGGCTGACGCCGAGGCGTTCGGAGAGCGCGCGCTCGTCGAGCATCACGGGCT
Organism: Bradyrhizobium erythrophlei; assembly: GCF_900142985.1. Lineage (NCBI taxonomy): Bacteria > Pseudomonadati > Pseudomonadota > Alphaproteobacteria > Hyphomicrobiales > Nitrobacteraceae > Bradyrhizobium > Bradyrhizobium erythrophlei. The sequence continues at coordinate 231,943 of NZ_LT670849.1, read as the reverse complement.
CGGGCGTCGCATAGATGTCCATCTTGAGGATGGCTTCCTTCAGCGCCTCGTAAGCCTTGTTCTTGAAGCTCGTCTCCGGCACGATCCGGACTACGGCAATATCTGCGTCGGCCATGCTCACTGATGCCTTGATGGGTCTGGCGTTGGCGTATCTTATAAATAAAGAACCACAACAGTGTAATTTTTGGCATACCACATGCCAGAATGTCAAGTTGCCCCTGTTTTCAGCATTTCCGTGACTTGACAAGTTCGTTTCTGGCATACCAAATGCCATACGAGCCGATTTCTGCGGCTTGATCAAGCTGCAATAGACGCGCGCTAAGTGGTGCCCACCCCGGCGGCGGACTGAATCACGCCGGGCCGGAGACAATGCAGACCCCTGCATGTCCTGCCCGAGCCGAAAGAATTGAAGTCAAGGAGGAAGCTAATGTCGAATTCCAAAGATGCGGTCCGCAAAGTACTCGATGCAGTCAAAGCGGATAAGCGCACGAGCCTGACGGCGCCCGAAGGCAAGCTTGTTTGCGACGCCTATGGCATCCCGGTTCCCAAAGAGGGCGTCGCCAAGTCGGCGGCCGAGGCGGCCAAGCTGGCGTCCAGCATGGGCTTTCCGGTGGTGATGAAGATCGTCTCGCCGGACATCCTCCACAAGACCGAAGCTGGCGGCGTCGTGGTCGGCGTCAAGACGGCCGAAGACGCCCAGAAGACCTACGACACCATTCTCGCCAACGCCAAGAAGTATAAAGCCGACGCCAAGATTGAAGGCATCCAGGTTCAGCAGATGCTGGCCGGCGGCACTGAAGTCATCGTCGGGTCCATCACCGACGGCTCGTTCGGCAAGCTGGTCGCCTTTGGCCTCGGCGGCGTGCTGGTCGAAGTTCTCAAGGACGTGACCTTCCGTCTGGCGCCCGCGACCAAGGACGACGCGCTCTCGATGCTGGATGGCATCCAGGCCCACGAAATGCTGAGGGGCGTGCGCGGCGGTGACCCGGTCAACCGTGAGGCGCTCGCCGACGTCATCGTCAAGGTCTCGCAGCTCGTGAGCGATTTCCCCGAAATCGTCGAACTCGACCTCAACCCGGTGTTCGCCACCAAGAAGGACGCGATTGCCGCCGACGTGCGTATCGTCGTCGACTTCGACTACAAGCCGCGCGAGAAGCCGCGTCCGACCGAAGAGATCGTCGCCGCCATGAACCGCATCATGCAGCCGAAGGCGGTTGCGGTGATCGGTGCGTCGGCCGAGGACGGCAAGATCGGCAACTCCGTGATGAAGAACCTCATCAACGGCGGCTACAAGGGCGACATCTATCCGATCCATCCCAAGGCTGATGAGATCATGGGCCGCAAGGCCTACAAGAGCGTCAAGGACGTGCCGGGCGTGATCGATACGGCCGTGTTTGCGATCCCCGCGAAGTTTGTCGCGGGCGCTCTCGTCGAGTGCGGCGAGAAGAAGATTCCCGGCGCTGTTCTCATTCCCTCGGGCTTTGCCGAAGCGGGCGCACCGGAATTGCAGGCCGAGATCGTCGAAATCGGCAAGAAGTATAACGTCCGCCTGATGGGGCCGAACATCTACGGCTTCTACTATACGCCCGCCAATCTCTGCGCGACCTTCTGTACCGCTTACGACGTCAAGGGCCACGCCGCGCTGTCGTCGCAGTCGGGCGGCATTGGCATGGCGATCATCGGCTTCTCGCGCTCGGCCAAGATGGGCGTCTCGGCGATCGTCGGTCTCGGCAACAAGTCCGATATCGACGAAGACGATCTGCTTGCCTTCTTCGAGCAGGACCCGAACACCAACCTGATCGCGCAGCACTGCGAAGACCTCAAGGACGGCCGTGCGTTTGCCGAAGCCGCCAAGCGCGTCGCCAAGAAGAAGCCGGTGGTGGTGCTCAAGGCGGGCCGCACTTCTGCTGGTGCGAAGGCTGCCTCGTCGCACACTGGCGCGCTCGCCGGCAACGACAAGATCTACGAGGACGTGCTCAAGCAGTCCGGCGTGATCCGTGCCCGTTCGCTTCGGCAGTTGCTCGAATTCGCCCGCGGCATCCCGGTGCTGCCGACGCCGAAGGGCGAGAACGTGCTGATTATCACCGGTGCCGGCGGTTCGGGCGTGCTGCTGTCGGACTCCTGCGTCGATAACGGGCTATCGCTGATGGCGATGCCGCCCGACCTCGATGCGGCGTTCCGCAAGTTCATTCCGCCGTTCGGTGCGGCCGGCAACCCGGTCGACATCACCGGCGGCGAGCCGCCGATCACCTACGTCAATACGGTCAAGCTCGGCCTGTCGGACGATCGCATCCACTCGCTGATCCTCGGTTACTGGCACACGATCGTGACGCCGCCGATGGTGTTTGCGCGCAACATGGTCGAGGTGAAGAAGGAGATGGAAGCGAAGGGCTTCGTGAAGCCGATCGTAGCTTCCCTCGCCGGTGACATCGAAGTCGAGGAAGCCGCCGAATATCTCTACCAGAACGGCATCCCGGCCTACGCTTACTCGACCGAATTGCCGGTCGAGGTATTGGGCGCCAAGTACAAGTGGGCGCGCGGCGCAGGCCTGCTCTAAGTGACGTGACATGCCGCTCCGGACCAACCGGGGCGGCATTTTCTCTTTTGAAATTTGACGGCGCGGTTTTGTCGAGCGGCGAATACGGCTCATCCTTGGAGCAGGTCGCGATGAAGAGAAACGTGATCCGGCGCAAATCGATTGAGCCGAAATCCGCAGGCGATTCCGAACCCGAAACCAGGGACGGCGGCGTGCAGTCCGTCGACCGCGCACTCTCCATCATTGAAACACTGGCCGAGGACGACGAGGGCTATCGCCTCAGTGACCTCGCCGTACGCACGGGATTGTCGACCTCGACCGTGCATCGCCTGCTGGCGACGCTGGAAAAGCGCCGCTTCGTCCAGTTCGATCGCACCGAGTCGAAATGGCATGTCGGCGCGCAGAGTTTTTCCGTCGGCGCGACGTTTGCCCGCCGGCGCAATTTCGCGGCGCAGGCGATGCCATATTTGCGCAAATTGCGCGACCAGACGCGTGAGACCGCCAATCTCGCTGTTGTCGACGATGAATCGATTATCGTTCTAGCCCGCATCGAAAGCCGCGAGATCATGCGCTCGCTCACCAAGGTCGGGGGGCGCGTTGCGATGGTGGCCTCCGGCATCGGCAAGGCGGTGCTCGCGACCTATTCCGATGAAGACGTCAACGCGATCATCTGCCGGCAGGGCATGCCGCGGCTGACCGAAAAGTCGATCGTGCGGCCGGGTGAATTGTTCAAGGAACTGGTGACGGTCCGGCAGCGCGGCTATGCCGTCGATGACGAGGAAGCGCGCATGGGGCTGCGCTGCGTCGCTGCGGTGGTCTACAATGATTGCAGCGAGCCCTTGGCGGGGATTTCGGTCTCCGGCCTGACCAGCCGGATATCGGACGAAAAGCTGCCAGTGCTCGGCTGTATCGTGCGCGAGATCGCCGCTGAATTGACGCTGGTTCTGGGCGGCGTCCTGCCGCCGACACAAAGGGACTGATCCGGAACCGGACAGGTCTCTCACTGCCCAAAGGGTAAGCAGGCCTGCCGTCTATTTTGAGCTTGCTCCTGCCCAATTGGGGAGCAACCATCGCTGCACATCGATCGTCCAGCTCGCGAGAAATCCATGACCAAATTGATCCGCTTTGCGGTTGCGCCCCTGCACACCATGACGCGTCGCCTTGCCGACGTTGCGGCGGGCCGTGCCGCGCCCGACCTCGTCATTACCGGCGCTCGGGTGCTGTCGACCTATTCCGAACGCATCCACAGGGATCGCGAGCTCTGGATCACGGGCGGCCGTATTGCCGCGGTGAAGCCGGCCGGTGCGTCCAGAAAAGTCTCAAGCTCTATTCCGATGTATGACGCCGCCGGCGGCATCGTCGCGCCGGGTCTGGTCGATCCGCATATTCACATCGAATCCTCGATGGTGACGGCCTGCGCCTATGCTGAGGCCGCGCTGCTCAACGGCACCACCACGATTTTCTGCGACAGCCACGAAATCGGCAACGTGATGGACGTCGCCGGCGTCGAGGCGATGCTGGAGGACGCGCGCGAAGCGCCGCTCTCGATCTTTCTGACCGTGCCCTCGACCGTCCCCGCGACGTCTGCGGCGCTGGAGACCGCGGGCGGCGATTTGACTGCGGACAAGATCGCCGGACTGTTCGACCGCTGGCCCGAGGCGGTCGCGCTCGGCGAGAAGATGGATTTCGTGCCCGTCACCATGGGGGATGAACGCAGCCACGCCATCCTTGCCGCCGCGCTGAAGCGCGGCCGCCCCGTGTCTGGCCACATCTACGGCCGCGAATTCGTCGCCGCCTATGCCGCAAGCGGCGTCACCGACACCCATGAGGCGATCGATCGCGACATCGCCGACGACCTGCTCGACGCGGGCGTCTGGATTTTCCTGCGCGGCGGACCGCCGACCACGCCGTGGCACAGCCTGCCGCAGGCGATCCGCACTGTCACCGAACTCGGCGCGTCGCACAAGAGAACCGCCGTCTGTACCGACGATCGCGACGCCGACGACCTGTTCCTGTTCGGCCTGGACTGGGTGGTGCGTGAGGCGGTGAAGGCCGGAATGTCGCCGGAGCAGGCGTGGTCGATGGGCTCACTGCACGGCGCGACGCGCTTTGGCATGGATGGCGATATCGGCGGGCTCGGCGGCGGCCGCCGCGCCGACCTCGTGCTGATGAACGACGACCTGCAACCGCAATGCACGTGGTATGGCGGCGAACTCGTCGTCGAGCATCGCAAGATCACGCCGCGTCTCGATTCTGCGCTGTCACAGCGCTACCAGTACCCGAAGGCGGCCTATGCCACGGTGAAACTGCCTGATCACGTCAAGCTCACGCCGGAACTGCCTGCGAAGGCGTGCACCGTCAACGCGATCAAGACCGCGCTGCCGGGTATCATGCTGATCCACGAGAAAGTGAAAATCGAGCCGGGCAAGGATTGGCCTGATCTGTTCGCGCGTTATGGGCTTTGCTTCGTGACGGTGGTCGAGCGCCACGGCAAGTCGAGTGGCAACGTCGCCTACGGGCTTCTGAAGGATTTCGGCCTCAAACGGGGCGCGGTCGGCTCCAGCGTCGGACATGACAGCCACAACATCATCATTGCCGGCACCAATGAAGCGGACATGCAGGTCGCGCTTGCTGCGATCAAGGAGAAGCAAGGCGGGGTTTGCGTGGTCGCAGACGGCAAGGTGAGGGCACGGGTAGCCCTGCCGATCGCGGGCCTGCTGTCTGACAAGCGGATCACCGAAGTCGCCGAGGAGGTCAAACAGCTCAAGGTGGAATGGGTCGAGGCCGGCTGCACCATTCCCTATATGGGATTCAACCTGATCCCGCTGTCGGTGATCCCGGAAATCCGCATCACCGACAAGGGGCTGGTGCTGGTGCCGCAGATGGAACTCGCGCCGTTGTTCGAATAGGGCGATTTGGTACGTCAATCGCCGTTCCCATCGGAATTCCAATCCAACCGATTGAGAGCGCCACGCTTTTTCCCGCGCCTGCCGCATCGTGGGAAATAAATTCAATCTAATTGAGACTGCGCGCCACCCCATCCGATGATGCCGAGATCGGACATTATGGGATGGAGAGTGACATGGCAAAGATGCGGGCAATCGATGCGGCCGTGCAAATCCTGGAAAAGGAAGGCGTGGTGTGCGCCTTCGGCGTTCCCGGCGCTGCAATCAATCCGCTCTATTCGGCGCTGAAAAAACGCGGCTCGATCGCCCACATCCTGGCGCGCCACGTCGAGGGTGCGTCTCACATGGCGGAAGGCTACACCCGCGCCAAGGCCGGCAATATCGGCGTGTGCATCGGCACCTCGGGACCGGCCGGCACCGACATGATCACCGGGCTTTATTCGGCGATCGCGGATTCGATTCCGATCCTCTGCATCACCGGCCAGGCGCCGCGCGCGCGGCTCTATAAAGAGGATTTTCAGGCCGTCGATATCGAATCCATTGCGCGGCCGGTGACGAAGTGGGCGGTGACGGTGCGCGAGCCGGCGCTGGTGCCGCGCGTCTTCAGCCAGGCGTTTCACATCATGCGTTCGGGGCGTCCGGGCCCGGTCTTGATCGACCTGCCGCTCGACGTGCAACTGGCGGAGATCGAATTCGACGCCGACACCTACGAGCCGCTCCCGGTCTACAAGCCCGCCGCCACGCGCAAGCAGGTCGAGAAGGCGCTCGAGATGCTCAATGCCGCCGAACGCCCGCTGATCGTCGCAGGCGGCGGCGTCATCAATGCCGATGCCAGCGATCTGCTGGTGCAGTTCGCGGAAATCGCCAACGTGCCGGTCGTGCCGACGCTGATGGGATGGGGCGCGATCCCCGATGACCATGTGCTGATGGCAGGCCAGGTGGGCCTGCAAACCAGCCATCGTTACGGCAACGCCACCATGCTGGAATCCGATTTCGTGCTCGGCATCGGCAACCGCTGGGCTAACCGCCACACCGGCTCGATCGAGACCTACACCAAGGGGCGCACCTTCGTTCATGTCGATATCGAGCCCACGCAAATCGGACGCGTGTTCAATCCCGATCTCGGTATTGTCTCCGACGCCAAGGCCGCGCTCGAGCTGTTCGTCACGGTCGCGAAGGAGTGGCGCAAGGCGGGTCGACTGAAGGAACGTCAATCGTGGCCGGCCGCCTGCCGCGACCGCAAGCGTTCGATGCTGCGCAAGAGCCATTTCGACAACGTGCCGATCAAGCCGCAGCGCGTTTATGAGGAGATGACGAAAGCGTTCAGCCGCGACACCTGCTATGTCAGCGTCATCGGCCTTTCGCAGATCGCCGGCGCGCAGTTTCTCAGCGTCTATCGGCCGCGCAACTGGATCAATGCCGGGCAGGCGGGTCCGCTCGGCTGGACGTTACCCGCCGCGCTCGGCGTCCGCGTCGCCGATCCCGACCGCGAGATCGTGGCGCTTTCGGGCGATTACGATTTTCAGTTCCTGATCGAGGAGCTTGCCGTCGGCGCGCAATTCAAGCTGCCCTACATCCACGTCGTCGTGAACAACGCCTATCTCGGATTGATCCGGCAGGCGCAGCGCGGTTTCGACATGGACTATCATGTGCAGTTGTCGTTCGAGAACGTCAACGCGCCCGAGCTCGGCGCTTACGGCGTCGACCATGTCACGGTTGCCGAGGGACTAGGCTGCAAGGCGATCCGCGTCACCGATCCCAGGGATGCCCAGCACGCGTTCAGAACGGCGCGGCAGCTGATGAAGGAATTTCAGGTGCCGGTCGTGGTCGAGTTCATCCTCGAGCGCGTGACCAATATCGCGATGGGGACCGAGATCGACAACATCGTCGAGTTCGAAGAGACGCTCGATCTGCCGCTGGATGAGGAGCCTGCGAAAGCCGCAACCAGGCTGGAAGAGTTGCTGCCTGTCTAGGGGAGGGAGCTTCCTCGAACGCGCCGGCCAAAATGAATGGATAGCGAGCTTCGCGGCTGCTTGCGCCCGTGCTAAAAACACGCGTTGAGCCTGTCCTGCAATCTGCCGGTCGCGTAGCTGTCATGAAATTCACCCGGTCCGCCGGCACGTTCGAGGTTCCGCACACCGCAACGGCGCTCCTGCTTGGCGTCAACATCCTGGTCTACGCACTCACGCTGCAGAGTTCGGGAGGGTCGACCCCGACCCCAGATGCGCTGTTTCGGTTTGGCGCCATCTATAGCGGCGCCTTGGCGCGCCATGAATACTGGCGGCTGGTCGCCTATGCCTTCCTGCATGCCAGCATGCTGCACATCCTCACCAACATGGCGTGTCTGGTCTGGTGGGGCGGCCCGCTCGAAAAGCGAGTCGGCACGTCATATTTTCTGCTGATCTACTTCGCCTCGGTCATCGCCGGCGCACTCACCGGCATCTTCACCCAACAAGGCCTCTATTTCACCGTCGGCGCGTCCGGCGCCACATCGGGAATTCTCGGCGCGCTTTTGTGCCTGAAGCTGCTGCGGCGGATTGAACCGCCGGCGAGCTTCTTTGTCATCAATATCGGGCTCAACATTGTCTTTGCGTTTCTGGCGCCACGGGTGGACTGGCGCGCGCATCTTGGCGGCTTCGCTGCCGGCATGCTGATGTGTGCGTTGCTCGATGCGTTCGAGATCGCAGCGCCAAAACTGATGCGGTGCAAATTTCCCGAATTCATCAAACTCAATCTCGGCGTCCTGCTTGCCATTGTCGCGTGGCTGGCTGATTTTTCGCCCGCAGTCCTGATCGTTGCGTTGGTGGTCTTGATCGCTGCGGTCAAAGGCATCGACATTGCGCTGTCGCAGCCACGCGGGCTGGCCTGGACGGTCGCAGTTCTCGCAGCCGGCAATGCGCTGGCAGTGGGAGCGATCGTGATGCTGACGCTCCCGGTGGTGACACCCAATATTGCATTGCCCGCGAATCTCGTCCCGTGGGCGGCCTCCTCGCTGAGGAGTCTGATTGGTGTGGCCACATCGCTGCCCGTTATCAGCACGCTGATCGTGATCGTCGCCGTGTTCGGGCTGACGCTGCTGTTCCTGTGGCCGGAGTTGAAACGCGGGCTCAACGACAGAGGGGGCTTTGCGGCTGCCGGTTTTCGCGCCGAGCGCGGACGAAGCAGGGGGTTGTGAGCGAGTCCGGAATTTTTCGCTCATCTTCTATGCATGGGAACCCGTAGGGAACTGCGGAACAACTCCTCTGGCCGGCGGTTAGCGCTGCCGTGGGCCAAGAGGAGAATGTGATGAAAGGTAAATTGGCTGCTTCGTTGATCGCTGTCTCGGTGCTGGCGTCGGGCAGCGCGTTCGCGCAATCGACCACAGCGCAAGGTGCGGTGAACGGTGCACGGACCGGCGGCGCGGTCGCGGGGCCGGTCGGCGAGATGGTGGGCGGCACAGTCGGCGCCGCAGTGGGCGCCGCCGTCGAAGTTCCGAATGCGGTGATCACCTCGGTCCAGGGCGTGCGGGAGCCGTCCGCGGTGACGATCGAGGAGCCGATCGTGGTGGGCGAGCCGCTGCCGGCCGCCGTCGAGGTCCGCCCGGTGCCGGGTTATGTCGACTATCGCTACGCGGTGGTGAATAACCAGCGTGTGATCGTCGATCCGCGTACACGCCGGGTGATCCGGGTGATCGAGTAGTAATACCTGTTGCTGATCTAGTGGGCGGCCGGAATGTTTCCGGCCGTTCACATTTGTCGTTCTACATCGCGTCGCGCACGCCGAGACCATTCATGAAGCGCTCGCGGATCTGCACGGGATCGCGGCGCGTGGCGCCGGTGCCCGGTTTGTCGTCGATCCGCACGCCGATCAGCATCGGCTCGGAAGACGTCAGCGATTGATCGATCAGCCGTTCGAAATCTTCCTCATCGGCCGCCCAGGTGCTGTTGGTCAGACCGCAACCGATCGCAACCGCCATCAGATCCGTCGTAGCGGCGGCCGGCGTCGGCTGCGCGCCGGTGATCTGATAGATGCCGTTGTCCATCAAGACCATGGTGAGGTTCTTCGGCTTCAGCGTCGCGATCGTCGACAGACATCCCAATTGCATCAGCAGCGAACCGTCGCCTTCGAGCGCAAACACGCGCCGCTTGGGTTGCGCCAGCGCGACGCCGAGCGCGATCGGAAACGCAAGTCCCATGCTGCCGAGCATGTAGAAATTCTGCGGCCGATGGCCGGCGGCCCACAGGTCGAAATTGGTGTTGCCGATGCCGCCGACGACGGCCTCTTCGTTCTTCAACCTGGCGACGAGCCGCGAGGTGAGGTCGGCGCGGTTCATGACCTTGGTGTTGCGTGCGGGATTGGCGGGCTCGTTCATCGGGGCGCTCACTTGTCGAATACCTTGCCGCCGGTCAAAAGCGGCGACAGGATCAGCGCAACCGGCGCCTGCGTGGTGATGGCTTGCTTGATCGATCGATCGACGATGAATTCGAACTCGTCGATCCGCGTTGCGGTGTGATGCTCCATCGCGAGCGAGTCGAGTACGGGCCGCATGGTGCGGCACACCAACGATTGCCCGTAGTTGAATTCGCCGAGCGTCCCGCGCTCGGACACGAACATGATCAGCGGGATCTGATAGGGTATCGCGAGCGAGGCCAGCACGTTGGCGAGCGTCGCAAACCCGGAGGTCTGCATCAGCACCGCACCACGCAGGCCGCCCATCCAGGCGCCGGAAACGATGCCGACCGCTTCTTCCTCGCGCGCGGTCGGAAACGTCGTGAAGAACGGGTCGGCGTGAAGTTCCTTGATCAGCCGCGTCAGCACACGGTCCGGCACATAGGGCACCAGCCGGATCTCGTTGCGCTTGAGGGTTTGCAGGACGATGTCGTACCAGGCATTTTCGCCAGTGCCTGCCGGAGACATTTGTCCATCCGCAGCCGTCATCAAATCCCTCCGTCTCGCGCGGCTTTTTACGCCTCTGATGCCGCTCATCTTGAGGCGCCGAAACTTGACGCGAACGAGGAGATTGTCAACATGCCCTAGGCGCCGTGCCGCCTGCGTGAGGCGAGGAGGCGGCCTCATTGCCGGCATGCCATAAGGCGAAGAAATCCAAGACCGACAAGAAAACAGGGAGGAGAGGTTCTTGAACGGCTCGTTCTGGAGCATGGTGTTCGTGAGCCGATGGTCGCGGCGGGCTGTATGCGCGGCAGCGCTGTTCGCGTGCGGCGCGGCGCTGGCCGAGACGCCGTTTCCTTCTAGACCCGTCCATGTCTTTGTGCCCTACGCAGCCGGCGGCGGCGTCGATATTCTTGCGCGTACCTTGGGGGAGGCGGTCTCCAGGCAATGGGGGCAGTCGGTCGTGGTGGAAAACCGGCCCGGCGCCGGTGGCATCGTTGCCTCGCAGGCGCTGGTTACGTCCGCGCCGGATGGCTACACGCTGATGGTGGTGGCGAGCGGCCACGCCACCAATCCTTTTCTCTATCCAAAGCTTCCCTACGATACGTTCAAGGATTTCACGCCGATTTCGATATTGGGCTCGTCACCCAATATTCTTCTGGTGCGCGCCGATTCCCCGTTCAAGACGCTGGCCGATGTCATCGCGCAAGCCAAAGCCAAGCCGGGCAGCCTTTCATATGGCCAGTCCGGCAATGGCACCTCGACGCATCTCGCCGGCGAACTGCTCAAGAAGCTCGCGGGCTTCGACATGAGCGCGATCCCCTATAAAGGTGGCGCGCCCGCGATCAACGATCTGCTCGGCGGGCAAATTCCGATGTCGTTCAACAACGCGCCGGAGGCGCTGGGACAACTGGCAGCGGGTAGCTTGCGTGCGCTCGCGGTGACCACCACCAGGCGTTCGCCGTTTTTGCCGGATGTGCCCGCGATGTCGGAGACCGTGCCCGGCTACGATACCGAAGTGTGGTGGGGCCTGCTGGGGCCGGCAGGCATGCCGACCGATCTGGCTGAGAAGATCTCGCGCGACTTCGTCGCTGCGTTGAAGACCGATCCGGTCAAGGAACGGCTTGCGAAATTCGGCGCATCGCCGATCGGCAGTTCGCCCGAAGTGCTCGATGCCAAGATTCACGCCGATTACGAAAAATGGGGAGCGATCATCAAGTCGTCCGGCATCACCGCCGAGTGATGCTCCCTGACCTTATGAACCGAAAGAAGTGAGATGTCCGTCAACAACAAGCGCGTGTTCTACGTCAAATACCTCGCCAACCAGATCTATGCCGATATCCTAAAAAGCCGCCCCGATGTACGGCTCGACCGGCTCGAGAACGAAAGCCGGGACGAGATCTCTGCGCCGATCCTGTCCGCCGCGCACGCCTACCAGATCGGCGCCGCACGCGACGAACTCGCCAAACACTTTCACGCCGATGCGGATTTGTTGCGCCGGGCGCCTAACCTTCTGATCGTCTCCTCTAACGGCGCCGGCTACGACCCGGTCGACGTCGACGCCTGCACCGCGGCCGGCGTGATCGTCGTCAACCAGTCCGGCGGCAACGCGCATTCGGTGGCCGAACATGCGCTTGCCATGCTCATCACGTTGTCGAAGCGCATCATCCAGGCCGATCGCGTGCTTCGCCGCGAGGCCAACATCAACCGCAATACGCTGATGGGCAATGAAGTCCACGGCAAGACTATCGGCATCGTCGGGCTTGGCAATGTCGGCCGCCGCATCGCCGCGCTCTGCAAGGGCCTGCTCAGCATGAACGTACTGGCGTACGATCCCTATCTGTCGGCGACCGAAATGGCCGAGCGCGGCGGCGAAAAGGTCGCGCTGGATGATCTGCTGCGACGGTCTGATTTCGTGTCGATCTCGTGCCCGCTGACCAAGGATAACAGCGGCATGATCGGCGCGCGCGAGTTCGCGCTGATGCAGCCACACGCCTATTTCATCACCACCGCGCGCGGCTTCATCCACGACGAAGTCGCGCTGGAGCAGGCGCTGCGCGACAAGCGCATTGCGGGCGCGGGTCTCGATGTCTGGGCCAAGGAGCCGCCGCCGCCCGATCATCCGCTGTTGCAGTTCGACAATGTGATCGCGAGCCCGCATACGGCTGGCGTCACCAAGGAGGCACGCGAGAACATGGCGCGGATCGCCGCCGAGCAGATGCTGGACGCGCTCGACGGCAAGCGGCCGCCGCGCCTCGTCAACCCCGAGGTCTGGCCCGCTTACGTCAAGCGTTTTGAGCGCACGTTCGGCTTCGCGCCGGGATAGGCGTCACGGGATGAGGCGTTAACCTCCGCGAGGCCGTAGAAGATTTCGTTCTTCTTCGGCCATCGTATGACAATAAATCTGCTGCTCGAACCACCCGCGGCGGTGGCCATATTGCTATTTTCCCCGCCATCTCGACTCCGCAAGGACGGGAACCCATACCTTCCCATGCGCCTTTTGATTGCCGGGCCAAGGGCTTGGATCGAGGTGCAAGGAAACGAAGGTATGGCCCGCCTGAACGCACTGCTGCTGTCGACCCGGTCCCGGATCGGCCACCGGCTTTCGCAGATCGTCGCCATCGCCGCAGCCAGCCTGCCGACGGTTGGCGCCTGAACCCTGCGCTGCCGGCGCTTTCCACCAATTTAGCAATCTCAATTACGCCGCCGGGACGCTCAGGCGTTCGATGGTCTGGATGTGACGCGCAAGCAGGCCGCTCGCCTGTTCAATGTCGCGCGCGCGCAACGCCCCGAGAATGAGACGATGATCCTGGTTGGATCTCGGCCGCCATCCAGCGCTGCGCGCCATCGCAAACACTGCCCGCGAATTCGCGCGCTGCAAGCCATCGAGGCTGGCGAGCAGCCGCGGCATGCCGCACGGCGCGACCAGCGCCTGGTGGAAGGCGCGGTTGGCAGCCTCGAACTCCTGCAACGTCTCGGCATTGTCGCCTTCGATCAGCGCCAGTTCGATTTTGGCGAGATGCGCCTGCGTCAGCTTGGGCGCAGCGTGGCGTAGCGCGACCACCTCCAGCGCGGCGCGCATTTCGGAGATTTCGCGGATCGCGGTCGCATCGAGCGGCGCAACGCGCACGCCGCGCCGGGGCAGGGCGACCACGAGATGCTGGGCTTCGAGCTGGCGGAAGGCTTCGCGAACCGGGACGTGGCTGGATGCAAATTCGCGTGCCACATGGTCCTGGCGCAGCGGCGCGTCGGGTTTGAGCGTGCCTGCGATGATCCGCTCGGCAATGGCCTCGGTGATCCGGGCGGCAACAGTGGAATTCTCGTCGGCGTCTTTCATAGATTATCTATCGCAAAATTGGGTGCGCGCGTCTTGCGCCTCGGCTAACCTGAAGCTGTCTTCGGGATTATAGATAATAGTCATTTTTATCTATAAAAAGAAAGGGTGCCTGCATGGCTGACGGATTGGTTGAGACGCGCAAAGACGGCCAGGCTCAGGGTAACCAAGGTGGCGGAGCCATCCGGCACAATTGGACCCGGGCGGAGGCGGAAGCGCTCTACGATCTTCCCTTTGCCGATCTGATGTTTCGCGCGCAGAGCATCCATCGCGCCAACTTCGACCCCAACCATGTCGAGACGGCGAGCCTGCTCAGTATCAAGACCGGCGGCTGTCCCGAAGACTGCGGCTACTGCTCACAGAGTGCGCATTACGACACCGGACTGAAGGCGACCAAGCTGATGGCCCAAGTGGATGTCGTCGCCACCGCGCAGCGCGCGCGCGATGCCGGCGCGACCCGTTTCTGCATGGCGGCGGCCTGGCGAAATCCGAAGGACCGCGATCTCGACGAGGTCTGCGGCATGGTCAGCGCGGTGAAACAACTCGGCATGGAAACCTGCGCAACGCTCGGCATGCTGACGCCCGCGCAGGCTGAGCGTCTGCGCGACGCCGGGCTCGACTTCTACAACCACAACATCGACACCTCGCCGGAGTTCTACGACCAGATCATCACCACGCGCACGTTGCAGGACCGCATCGACACGCTGGCCCATGTGCGCGAAGCCGGCATCAAGGTGTGCTGCGGTGGCATCATCGGGATGGGCGAAGAGGTCGACGACCGGCTCGGCATGCTGGTGCTGCTTGCGAACCTGCCGAGCCATCCCGAAAGCGTGCCGATCAACCTTTGGAATGAAGTGAAGGGTGTACCGGTCAACGACACCGCCGAGCGTCCCGATGCCATCGCGCTGGCGCGGCTGGTTGCGGTGGCCCGCATTCTGATGCCCAAGAGCGTGGTGCGGCTTTCGGCCGGGCGGCAATACATGAGCGATGAATTGCAGGCGCTGTGTTTCCTGGCCGGCGCCAATTCGATCTTCATCGGCGACGTGTTGCTGACGACGAAAAATCCGCAGACCGTACGCGATGCCAATCTTCTTGACCGGCTCGGCATTTCGTCGCGCCTGAACCGGGCTTAGTGCGGCGAATTTGAAGTTCCTATCAGTGGTGCCGCCAGTTCGTAATAGGAACTTCAAATTCAAGGCCGCACTCAAATCTTTATTTTGCTAGAGCTCCTTTGATTCCGAAGTTCGCATCAGAGGTTGCCGCGACATCATGCGAACTTCGGAATCGGAGCTCTAGGCGTGAGCTTTGCTGCAAGCTACGTCGCGGACTTAAGCGCGCTCGAGAAGGACGATCGGCTGCGCAGCCTGAAGCCGCGCGCCGGTATCGACTTTTCCTCCAACGACTATCTGGGGCTCGCCAGCAACCCGCGCATGCGCCGGGCGATTTCGGCGGCGGTTGAAGCCGGGACGCCGATCGGCTCCGGCGGTTCGCGGCTTCTACGGGGTAACTGCGCCGAACATGAACGACTCGAGGCTGAGGCCGCCGGGTTTTTCGGCGCAGAAGCATCGATCTTCTTTCCCTCGGGCTACATCGCCAATTTCTCCGTGCTCACGACGCTGCCGCAACGGGGCGACCTTCTGGTGCTGGATCAACTGGTCCATGCCAGCATTCATGAGGGCGCGCGGGCCGGCCGCGCCGAGTTTCGCTTCAGTGCGCACAACGACGCCAACTCCGTCGAACAAGTGATCCGCGCCTGGCGTTCGGAAGGCGGCGCGGGTCAGGTCTGGATCGTCGCCGAAAGTCTTTACAGCATGGATGGCGACTTCGCGCCGCTCGACGCGCTGGTTGCGATTGCAGACCGGCACGATGCATTCCTGATGATCGACGAGGCGCATGCGACCGGCGTCTATGGCGAGGAGGGCCGCGGCCTGACGGCGGCCTATGAAGGGCGTGAAAATCTGATTGCGATTCACACCTGCGGCAAGGCGTTGGGCGTGGCCGGCGCGTTGGTCACGACGACGAAGATCTTGCGCGACTTCATCGTCAACCGCTGCCGCCCTTTCATTTTTTCCACGGCGCCGTCGCCGCTGATGGCGGTCGCCGTCGAGGCCGCGCTGTCGATCCTGCGCGAGGAACCGGAGCATCAGCGACGCCTAGCCAATCTGATTGGTTTCGCGCGGCGCGAAATCGGCGCACGCCAGGGCTGGCTTCTATTCGGGTCGCAAATCCTGCCCTTTATCGTCGGCGACAATGCCCGGGCGATGGCGTTGGCAGCAGCCATGCAGGCGCGCGGTTTCGACATCAGGGGCATCCGTCCGCCGACGGTACCGGCCGGCACGGCGCGCTTACGTATCTCGCTGACCAATAACGTCGGCGAGAGCGACGTGCGTGCGATGCTGGAGGCGCTTGCTGAAGAGACCGGCGAACGGCGATGAGTCGGCGGATCGTCGTCACCGGCACCGACACCGAGATCGGCAAGACAGTCTTTGCCGCAGGCCTCGCAGATATCCTTGGGGCCTGTTACTGGAAACCGATCCAGTCCGGTCTTGAAGGCGAGACGGATTCGCAAGTCGTCGCGCGGCTTGGTGGCTTGTCTCCCGATCGCATTCTGCCCGAACGCTATCGGTTGACGACGCCGGTCTCGCCACATCAATCTGCCGCGGTCGATGGCGTCAATATCGAGATCGATGCCCTTGAGGTGCCCGACACCGGCCGCCGGCCACTGGTGATCGAGGGCGCCGGCGGCCTGATGGTGCCGCTCGATCGGTCTACCCTTTATATAGACGTGTTCGCGCGGTGGCGCCTTCCGATCGTGCTGTGTGCGCGAACCGCGCTTGGCACCATCAATCATTCGCTGTTGTCGATCGAAGCCTTGCGCCGCCGCGATATCGAACTTCTCGGTATTGCCTTCCTCGGCGACAGCCATCCCGAAAGCGAGCGCGCGATCTGCGAGATCGGCCGCGTCAAACGTCTGGGAAGGCTGCCGAACCTTTCGCCGCTCACGCGTGACCGCTTGCGCGAAGCATTCGTAGCGGCGTTCAAGCCGGGCGATTTCGGTCTGTGATGCGCAGGAAGACCTCACCGATCTGGCATCCCTTTACGCAGCACGCGCTCCAGCCCGAGATGGTCAGGATCGAGCGCGGCGAGGGCGCTTATCTCTATGCCGCCGATGGCCGCCGCATCATCGACGCGATCTCCTCGTGGTGGGTGGTCACGCACGGGCATTGTCATCCGGCGATCGTGCGCGCCATTCAGGCGCAGGCTGAAAAACTCACCCAGATCATCTTCGCCGGCCATACCCATGAGCCGGCCGAACAGGTTGCTTCCGCGCTGCTCAAGCTGACGCCGCCCGGCCTCGACTATGTCTTCTTCTCGGATAGCGGGTCGACCAGCGTCGAAGTCGCGCTGAAGATGGCGCTCGGCTACTGGCACAATATCGGCGAGCCGCGCGCGCGGATCGTCGTGATGCAGCACTCCTATCACGGCGACACCATCGGCGCGATGTCGGTCGGCGCACGCGGCGTCTTCAACGCAGCCTATGGTCCGCTGCTGTTCGATGTGTCAGCGGTGCCGTTTCCCCACGAAGGGCAAGAGCAGGCGACGCTGGATGCGCTGGAGCAAGCGTGCCGCGCCAAGCCTGCCGCCTTCATCGTCGAACCCTTGATATTGGGCGCTGGCGGGATGCTGATGTATCCGGCCTGGGTGCTGAAGGAGATGAAGCGGATTTGCGAGGCGGCCGGCGTCTGGTTCATTGCCGACGAGGTCATGACCGGCTGGGGCCGCACCGGGACGCTGTTTGCCTGCGAGCAGGCGGAGGTCGTGCCGGATATCGCCTGCTACTCGAAAGGGCTGACCGGCGGGGCGTTGCCGCTCGCGGTCACGCTGTGCCGGGGTGAGATTTTCGACGCGCACTTCTCGCAGGACCGAAGCCGCACCTTCTTTCATTCGAGCTCCTACACCGCCAATCCCGTGGCCTGCGCCGCCGCCAGGGCCAACCTCGAGATGTGGCAGGATCCGGCAACTCTCTCGGGCGTCACTGAGGTAGCCGCGATGCAGGAGCGGGCGCTCGCGCCGTTCCGGGCAGATGCGCGATTCAAGAACGTTCGCCGGACCGGTACTATTACGGGTTTGGACCTCGACGTGCGCGACAGCGGCTACCTCGCGGGCATCGGTCCAAGGCTTCTCGAATTTTTCGGCGGACGGAATCTGCTGCTGCGCCCGCTTGGCAACACCATCTATGTGATGCCGCCGTATTGCGTCACGTCTGCCGATCTCGATGAGATCTATGCGGCGATTGCCGATGCCGCTAACCTCCACTGAAGTGGGGGAAAAGAAATTGCAACAAGGGACGGAAGGTCCGGCGGCCATCGAGAACGATGGACGCCTTCTCTACCGCAAGGTGATCTTGCGGATCATCCCGTTCATCTTCGTTTGTTACGTCCTGAACTATATCGACCGGGTCAATGTCAGCTTCGCCAAGCTGCAGTTCAAGGACGATCTCGGTCTCACCGATGCGAGTTATGGCCTCGGCGTCGGCCTGTTCTATGTCGGCTACATCCTGTTCGAAGTGCCGAGCAATCTGCTCTTGCAGAAAATCGGTGCGCGCAAGACCATCATGCGGATCATGTGCCTGTGGGGCCTGATCTCAATGGCGATGGCGTTCGTCACAACGCCGTTGCAGTTCTATCTCGCCCGCATGCTGTTGGGAGCGGCGGAGGCCGGCTTCTTTCCCGGCGTCATTCTCTATCTCACGCTCTGGTTTCCGGACCGCATGCGCGGGCGGATCATGTCTTACTTCGTGCTCGCGATTGCGGCCTCAGGGACGATCGGGGGCCCGGTTTCCGGAGTGATCATGCAGCACCTCGGCGGGTTTCTCGGTTTCAGGAGCTGGCAATGGCTGTTCCTGATCGAAGGAGTGTTGCCGCTCGCGATGGGCGTTGCCGCCCTTTTCGTACTCGATGACCGCCCGCTCGATGCAAGATGGCTCTCCCGGCAAGAGCAGGATTTGCTTGTCGCCAATTTGTCGGTCCACCGCGAGCCCGAAGGCGTTTCCGGATTTCAGGCCTTCCTGATGGCGCTCCGCAAGCCGATGCTTTGGGTCGCAACATCAGGCTATTTCTCCGTGACCTGGGCCGGGATGGTTCTTAATTTCTGGGCGCCCACGATCATTCAGCGTTCGGGCGTGACGAACGTCTTGCATGTCGGTCTGTTGTCTGCCGTGCCTTACGCGATCGGCGCGGTCGGTATGCTTGCGCTCGGTTATCATTCGGATTGGCGCATGGAGCGGCACTGGCACTTCTTCACAGCGGTGTTTGCCGCGGGCTGTGCGACAATTGCGACCGCCTTTTCGCTGTGGAGTTCGGCACTGTCGATCGCCTGCCTGTCCTTGCTCGCGATCGGCTATCTGTCAGCGATCGCCTTGTTCTGGACCATTCCGACCGGTTTCCTTTCCGAGAAGGAATCGCCAGGCAGCATCGCCTTCATCAGCAGCGCGGGCCAGATTGGAAGTCTCGTTGCACCGGTGCTGTTTGGTTACGTCTCCGACCGCACTGGAAATCTCACGATGGGCGCGTGCCTCGTCGCTTTGGTGCTCTTCATCGGCGGAGTTGCGGTTGTAAGCCTCAAGAACTTCGCGAAAACAGATTAGTGAATGCGAACTATTGGAATCGGACCACTCGTGCTGGTCTGAAAGACGCGCGCCCGTTCACGGATTTTTACCGTTACTTAGGGCCTCTCTCATTAATTTGAACTGGTCGTGATCCGCGTCGGATTCTCCGTCCGCTCCCGCCACGCGCGGTGTTTTCAGCAACCAGGTGCCCAATGCTCGGTAACTTGCGAATTTCCTACAAGCTTCTGATGATGATTGGGCTCTCCGTGCTCGGTATCGCGGCGATGGCCGGCCTCGGTCTGTCGGCGCTGTGGGACAACATGATGGAGGATCGCAAGGCCAAGCTCCAGGACATCGTCCAGGTGGCCCGCGAGGCGCTTGACTACAACTTGCAGATTTCCAAGCAAGCCGGACTTTCGGAGGCCGAAACCATAGAGCGGAGCAAGGCGCTGCTGCGTAGCTTGCGCTTCGGAAAGGACGACTATGTCTACGCCACCAACATGCAGGGGGTCGCGGTAGCCAACCCGAATCCCAAAGTCGAGGGCAAGAATCTGATGGACGCCGCCGATTCCGATGGCGTCTATTTCGTGCGCCAGCAGATCGAACTCGCCCCCAAGGGCGGCGGCTTCACGACGTTCCGCTTTCCGCGCGCTTCGGGTGGGGAGCCGCTGCCAAAACTCACTTACTCCACCGAATACAAGCCTTTCGGCTGGGTCGTAGGCGCCGGCATCTATCTTGACGACGTCAACGCGATCTTCTGGGAACAGGCGCGAAACAGATCGCTCATGGTTCTGCTGTCGCTGTTCGTGATCGGTGGCCTCTTCTTCCTGCTTGGCCGCAGCATCGTGAACCCGATCAACGCGATGACGCTCGCGATGCGCAAGATCGCGCAAGGAGATACCTCGACTTCTATACCGGCGCTGGAGCGCGGCGACGAAGTCGGCGCCATGGCGCACTCGGTGCAGGTCTTCAAGGACAACATGATCGATACGGAGCGGATGCGCGCCGAGCAGGAGGCGATGAAGGCGCAGGCCGATACGGACAAGAAGCTGTTCCTGAACAAGATGGCCGATGAATTCGAACGCGGCGTTAGCGCCTCGCTCGACAGCCTTGCGGGTGCGGCATCTGAAATGCGCACGACCTCGAAAGGCATGTCCTCGACCGCGAGCGAAGCCAGCCAGCAGGCGACCTCCGTCGCTGCCGTTGCCGAGCAGGCGTCGGCTAATGTGCAGACGGTTGCGGCTGCGACCGAAGAACTGTCGTCGTCGGTTTCTGAAATCGGCCGCCAGGTGACCCAATCGACGGAAATCGCCGGTCAAGCGGTCGCCGAAGCCAACCGCACCAATGTCACGGTGCAGGGCTTGTCGGCGGCGGCAGCGAAAATCGGCGACGTCGTCAAACTCATCAGCGACATCGCGAGCCAGACCAATCTGCTGGCGCTCAACGCCACCATCGAGGCGGCGCGCGCGGGCGAAGCCGGCAGGGGCTTTGCGGTCGTCGCCAATGAGGTCAAATCGCTGGCGAGCCAGACCGCGAAGGCGACCGACGAAATCTCGGCGCAGGTCGGCGCCATGCAGAACGTGACGACCGAGGCCGTGCAGGCGATCGAGGGCATCGGCCGCACCATCGGCGCCATCAACGAGATAACATCGGCGATCTCGATCGCGGTCGAGCAGCAGGGTTCCGCTACTCAGGAGATCGCCCGCAACGTGCAGGAAGCGGCGCTCGGGACCGGCCAGGTGTCGAGCAACATCGCGGCCGTCAACCACGCCGCCGAAAAGACCGGATCGGCCTCCAACGGCGTGCTCGCTTCGGCAGAGCAGTTGAGCCAGCAGGCAGCGACCTTGCGCACCGACGTCGATCGGTTCCTCGCCAACATCCGCGCGGCTTAATTCGTTGCGCGGCGAAGGTTCAAGCTGCCTTTGCGCCGCTCGCATGATCGTCGCCGGCCGCGACGACATGTGTGGCTTGGGCGCTGCTCTTCGCGTCCTTGCGGCCGATCTTGCGCACGATGGTGTAGAAGGCCGGCGTGAACAGCAGGCCGAATGCGGTTACGCCGAGCATCCCTGAGAACACCGCTGTACCCAGCGACTGACGCATCTCCGAGCCCGCGCCGGTCGCCACCACCAGCGGCGCGACGCCGAAGATGAAGGCGAGCGACGTCATCAGGATCGGACGAAGCCGGGTGCGCGCCGCGGTGATGGCGGCCTCAGCCGGGCTAACGCCGCTTTCCTCGGTTTGCCGGGCGAATTCCACGATCAGAATCGCGTTCTTGGCTGCCAGTCCCACCAGAACGACGAATCCGATCTGCGCGAGCACGTCGATCGGCATGCCCCGCATCAAGAGGCCGGTCACGGACGCAAGCAGGCACATCGGCACGATCATCACGACCGCGAGCGGCAGGTTCCAGCTCTCGTACTGGGCCGCGAGCACCAGGAAGACGAACAGAGCGGCAGCGCCGAACACCAGCAGCGATGAGGTCCCCGGCAGTTGCTGCTGGAACGCAAGCTCGGTCCACTCGAAGCCGATGCCCGGCGGCAGCACTTCGCGGGCGAGCTCTTCCATCCGTTGGAGCGCGCTGCCGGTCGCAACGCCGGGCGCGGCGACGCCCATAACCTCGGCGGCAGGGAAGAGGTCGTAGCGAGGCACGCGGTAGGGCATGCTCTCGGATTTCATCCGCGCCACGGTGCCGACCGGCACCATCTCGCCCGAGCTATTGCGCGCCTTCAGCCGTGCGATGTCCTGCGGGCCCTGGCGGAAACTGCCGTCCGCCTGCGCAATCACTTGATAAGTGCGGCCGAGATAGTTGAAGTCGTTGACATACTGCGAGCCGAGATAGAGCTGCAATGTCGAGAAGACGTCGGTCGGCGTCAGCCCGACCTTTTCGGCCTTCTCGCGGTCGATGTCGGCGTAGACCGAGGGCGAGCGCGTGCCGAACAGCGTAAACACACCGGCAAAGCTCGGATCCTTGTTGGCGGCGGCGACCAGCGTCTGCGACGCTTTCGAGAGCGCATCCGATCCGAGACCGGCGCGATCCTGCACCATCATCTTGAAGCCGCCGGCGTTGCCGATACCCTGCACCGGCGGCGGCGGAATCGTCAGCACATGGGCTTCCTGGATCACCGAAAGGCGCTTGCGCAGGTCGGCCAGCACGCTGGCAGCGGTCACCCCCTTGACCTCGTGATTGTAGAGCGACGGCAGGCCGGAAAAGATGGTGGCCGCGTTGGAGGCGATCGTGAACGTGGTCGCATCAAGTCCGGCGAACGGTGCGACGTGCTCGACGCCCGGCGTCGACATGATGATGTCGATCGCTTTCTCGACCACAGCCTCGGTCCGGTCGAGCGTCGCGCCGGGCGGCAGTTGGAGGACCGTAATCAGATAGCCCTGGTCCTGCTCGGGAATAAAGCCAGTGGGGGCCCGGGCGAACTGGAGGCCTGCGATGCCGATCAACACAAGATAGACAGCGAGCACGACGCCAGTGATCTGAAGGAGGCGCCGCGTCAGCCGGCCATACGCGGTCGACAGCCAGTTGAAGCCGAAGTTGAAGCGATCGAATGCGGCCTGCACCCAACGCGCGATACGCGAACGGCGCGCGGCGTGGCCGGGCTCGTGGGCCTTGAACAGCACCGCGCAGAGAGCAGGGCTCAAGGTCAGCGAGACGAAGCAGGAGATCAAAGTCGAGGCCGCGATCGTCACCGCGAATTGGCGGAAGAATTGCCCGGTGATGCCGGACAGGAATGCCGAGGGCACGAACACCGCGCATAGCGTCAGCGCGATCGAGATCAGCGCGCCGCCGACCTCTCTCATGGTGACATGGGCGGCCTCGGCCGGTTGCATGCCTCGCTCGAGATTGCGCTCGACATTCTCCACCACGACGATGGCGTCGTCGACCACGATGCCGACCGCGAGTACAAGGCCGAACAGCGACAGGTTGTTCAGTGAAATGCCGAGCGCATACAGGAAAGTGAAGGTGCCGACCAGCGACACGGGAATCGCGATCACCGGAATGATCGCAGCGCGCCAGCTCTGGAGGAACAGGAACACGACGCCGACCACGAGCAGGATCGCTACGAAGATCGTCTTGATCACCTCGTCTACCGATTTGCCGACAAAGATGGTGGGGTCATAGATGATCGTGTAGGCGAGGCCGGGCGGGAAATCCTTGGCCAGCGTTTGCATGGCATCGAGCACTTCGTGATCGACCGCGAGCGAATTGGCGCCCGGCTGGGCGAAGATCAGGAGTGGCAGACCCGGGTCCCGGTCCATGAAGGCGGTCGAGCCGTAGTCGGAGGCGCCGATTTCGACGCGGCCGACGTCGCGCAGGCGCGTCACGCGCCCTTCGCCGTCGGCTTTCAGCACGATTGACGCAAACTGCTCCGGCGTGGAGAGCCGGCCGAGCGCCTGAACGTTGAGCTGATAGGCTTGCTTGGTTGCGACTGGCGGCTGGTTCAGGATGCCCGCCGAAACCTGGATGTTCTGGGCGCGCAGCGCGGTCAGGACCTCGTTCGCGTTCAGATTATGCGCGGCGACCTTGTCCGGATCGAGCCAGATGCGCATGGCGTATTCGCGGCCGGCAAAGATCTGCACGTCGCCGACGCCGGGCAGCCGGGTTAGCGCGTCTTTCACGTGCAGCGTGGCATAGTTCGAGATGTAGAGCAGGTCACGGGATGAGTCCGGCGAAGAAAGGTGGACGGCAAGCAGAATGTTGGGCGTTGCCTTTCTCACCTGAACGCCGAGCCGCTGCACATCCTCCGGCAGGCGGGGCAGGGCGTCCTGCACCCGGTTCTGCGTCAGCATCTGTGCCACGTTGAGGTCGGTGCCGATCCGAAACGTCACGGTGATGGTGAGCTTGCCGTCGCCGGTCGACTGGCTGTTCATGTAGATCATGTTCTCGACGCCGTTGATGTCCTGCTCAAGCGGCGTGGCGACGGTACGCGAAACCACGTCCGCGGAGGCGCCCGGATAGCTTGTGGTGATCTGGACCGTGGGCGGCACGATCTGCGGATATTGTGCAATGGGCAGGATCGCGAGCGCCCCCAGCCCGATCAGCGTCACGAAGACGCTGAGCACGGTGGCGAAGATCGGCCTGTCGATGAAGCTGTGGGTCATGGAAGGCTCCTGCCTCGATTGTTTCTTGTCAGTCGGCTTTTCAGCCCTGTTCGTCGGCAGCGGTGTCGTAGTGGATGGCGCCGTCCAGCGGGGCGACTTTGGCTCCGGGGATGGCGCGCACCAGACCGTCGATGATGACGCGGTCGGTTGGCGCAAGACCGGACTGGATCACGCGAAGGCCGCCGCGAAGATCGCCGGTCGTCACGATCTTGGGCTTCACGGTCGCATCGGGTCCGACTGTCATCACCAGCCGCTGCGACTGGTCGAGCATCACGGCGGCGTCCGGCAGCAGGTAGACCGGTGTGGGTGGCGCGATCGCAACACGAAGCCGGGCGAACTGGCCCGGCGCCAGGAACAGGTCGGGGTTCGGCACCGTGGCCCGCGCGTGAATGGTGCCGCTCGAGCGGTCCAGCGCATTGTCGATGAAGTCGAGCGTTCCCTCGCGGCCGAAACTGTTCTCGTCGCTGAGGCCGATCACGACCTTGTTGGCAAGCGGACCGCCGACGCGGGCGCGCTCCCGCGAGAAGGTCAGAAAGTCGGATTCGCTCATGTCGAAGTCGAGATAGAGCGGATCGAGCGAAACCAGCGTCGCCAGCAGCGTGGTCGGGCTGGTGGCGGCGCGGCTGCCCGCGACCAGGCTTCCGATCGAAATCTGGCGCGCGCCGATACGTCCCGTGAACGGCGCACGGACCCGGCAATATTCGAGGTCGAGCTCGGCGTCGCGGATACGCGCCCTCGCGTCTTCAACCGCGGCTTTCGTCGAATCCTGATCCGAAGTGCGCTGGTCGACCGTCTCTTGGGTTGCGAATTCGTTGCGACGAAGCGATTGCGCGCGCGTCAACTGGGCGTTGGCGAGTTCGACGCGAGCCGCGGCTGTCTGCAATGCCGCTTTGGCCTGCTCGAGCCTGATCTCGTAAGGGCGCGGGTCGATGACGAAGAGCAGCTCCCCCTTGTGAACGACCTGACCGTCCTTGAAATGGATCTCGGTCAGCGTCCCGCCGACCTGGGCGCGCAACTCGACCCTGTCGATCGCCGAGAACTGTCCGAGGAAGCCGACCCTGGTATCGACTTCGCGCTGCAAGGGCGCGCTGACCGTGACCTGCGGGGCGGGGGTGGGCACCGCCGCGGCCTTGTTCCCTGAGCGGGGCGCGAGGCCAAAATAAAGCAGTAGCGCCGCAATGACCGTCACGGCGCCGATGACTGGCGTTCGCCATGTCCGACGGCGCGTCGGCTCGTTGAGTGGTTCTCGTTCAATCTTCGAATGATCGCTGATCTGGTCCATCAGGCTGCCCCGGTATTAAAATTCGTTCACGTCGGGTTGATATTTGGAGGCGACGCTCCAATATGGAGATCGGCATATAGACTTGGGGAGGCGCCGTTCAAGGATTTTTGGAGCGATGACATCAAAAATAAATCAAGGGACGAAACTGGAGGAAGGCAAGCGTGGCAGAGGACGGCCTGCGGTGTTCGATCGCGGCGCCGCGCTCAATGCTGCGATGAAACTGTTCTGGGAACGCGGCTACGAGGGCACCTCGTTCGACGATCTCACCGCAGCGATGGGGATTAGCGCCTCGAGCTTCTACAATTCGTTCGGCAGCAAGGAAGAACTCTACTGCGAGGCAACGCGGACCTACCGGGAATGGGCCGGTCAGTGGTTCTTTGCCATTCTCAACGACCCCTCCATCGACACGAAAACCGCCTTCGCGCGATTGTTTGAGGCTACGGCCGAAGAATTCACCCGCGGCGATCATCCGCTCGGCTGCATGATCTCGCTCGCCGGGACGCATTGTTCGCCGGGAATGAAGAACATTCGCGACATGATGGCCGAGCATCGGGCCTTTTCCGAAAGTGCGATGGCGGAGCGCATTCGAAAGGGCGTCGTCAGAGGCGACCTCGCAGAGGACACCGACTGCGACATGCTGGCCGCCTATTACAGTGCGATGGCGCGCGGCCTTGCCGTGCAGGCGCGCGACGGCGCATCGCGCCAGAAGCTTTCCGAAATCGGCCGGCTGGCGATGCGCGCCTGGCCCGCAGCGAAGCAGAAAAGCGCGTAAGACGGCGAACGCTTATCTTTCTAGCGGGAAAAATCCTTTCATCGCTGATGCCTGCAAACGGGGAGACAATCATTTGCGGGCGCGCGACATTCGAAATTCCATTTCATTGACGTTTTTCTTGCACCGCCACATCATTTAACGGTCGAACTGAACGGCGGTAACTCGCCCGAGGGATCACTTAACCCTGAACATGGCTCGTGCCCTTCAGGGCGTGCGGCGCGATGGCGTTGTGCGCTCACGGCGGAGCCTTGTCGAATGCGGGAACTGGCATGACCACTGAGACCAATGAAAACAAACGATCGATCGATCGCCGGACGTTGTTGCAGGCGGGCCTTGCTGCCGCCTTTGTCGGCCCCGCCGGGGCGCTTGGAGCCCAGGCCTTTTCGCCGGGTTCTGTCATTCCGGGGATCGACTTCTCGCAATTCCCGCTGTGCAAGACGGCTTCCGACGCGCCGCCCCTCACCGGCGCGCGGCGCAAGATCAATCTTTCCTGGAATGCCGGCGCGGTGTGCCTGACGCCGCTTCCCGTCGCGCTCGACCACGGATTTTTCGAAAAGCAGAATCTCGATGTCGAGCTTGTCAACTTTGCAGGCTCGACCGATCAGCTTCTGGAGGCCATCGCAACCGGCAAGACCGACGCCGGCCTTGGCATGGCGCTGCGCTGGCTCAAGCCGCTGGAGCAGGGCTTCGACGTCAAGATTGCGGCCGGGACGCATGGCGGCTGCATGCGCGTGCTGACGCGCGCGGACTCCGGCGTCAACAAGCTTGCGGACCTCAAGGGCAAGCTCGTTGCGGTTGGAGATCTTGCCGGGCCCGACAAGAACTTCTTCTCGATCCAGCTTGCCAAGCTTGGCATCGATCCGAATCGCGACGTCGATTGGCGGGCCTATCCCGGCAACCTTCTCAACGTGGCGGTCGAGAAGGGCGAGGTGCAGGCCTTCCTGTCGTCAGATCCGCTGGCCTATCTCTGGCTCAAGGACAAAGCCTACAAGGAAGTCGCCTCCAATCTGGACGGCGAATACCGCGATATGAGCTGCTGCATCGTTGGTCTGCGCGGCACGCTGGTGCGAAATGAACCGCAGGTCGGTCGCGCGCTGACCCAGGCATTGCTGGATGCGGCGATGTTCACCGCGCAGAATCCGGAACTGGCGGCGAAATCGTTCCAGCCTTACGCGCCAAAGACGGCGACGCTGGCGGATATCGAAGGCATGGTCCGCTATCACACCCATCATCATCACCCGACCGGCGAAGTGCTCAAGCGCGAACTCGAGGCCTATGCCGACGATCTGAAGGCCATCTCGGTATTCAAGCCGTCGACCGACAGCGCCAAATTTGCGGAGCGTATTTATGTCGACGTATTCGCTGTCTGACACGTTCGGCGTTGCCGCCGGGCGTCCGCACACGGTCCGGGCGTTCCTGGAGAATGCGGCCACCGGCCTTGGCGCCAGCCTCGCCTGGCTGGCGTTTGGGCTGTCGTGCCTGTTGTGGAACGATCTCGGGGACTGGTCACGGACGTCGTCGCTGGGTATTGGGGCCATCGTCGTGGCGGCAGCGATCGCGCTTGCGACGCTTAGCGCCGACTATACCGGCAGTCTCGGAACGGCATTGCGTCGCCGGGCGCCGTGGCTGTTCGCGCTCGGGATCGGATTCTCGGCGTGGGAACTGGCGACGGCAAAGTTTGCATGGCTGCCGCTGCCGTTTTTTCCACCGCCTCAGGCCATCCTTGAAGTCTACACCGACGACCTGCCGAAGCTGCTCGACAGCGTCTACGCGTCGGTCAAGTTGCAGCTTGGCGGCTATCTGATCGGCGCTTCGGTCGGCTTCGTGACGGGGGTATCAATCGGCTGGTCGCGGAGCGCCGGCTACTGGATTCACCCGTTGCTTCGCTTCGTCGGGCCGTTGCCCGCGACCGCCTGGCTTCCGATCGCGTTCTTCACGTTTCCCTCGAGCTGGAGCGCATCGACCTTTCTGATCGCGCTCGCAACCGGCTTTCCGGTGACGGTCCTGACCTGGTCGGGGGTCGCCAGCGTCAGCAGCGCCTATTACGACGTGGCGCGAACGCTCGGCGCCAGGCCGTCCTTCCTGGTGTTGAAGGTCGCGATCCCCGCCGCGCTGCCGCATGTTTTCGTCGGCCTGTTCATGGGGCTCGGCTCATCCTTCGCGGTGCTGGTCGTCGCTGAAATGATGGGCGTGAAAGCCGGACTCGGCTGGTATCTGCAATGGGCCCAGGGCTGGGCCGCCTACGCCAACATGTATGCGGCGCTGATTGTCATGTCGCTGCTTTGCTCCGGCGCGATCACGCTCTTGTTCGGCGTCCGCGACCGCCTGCTGGTCTGGCAGAAAGGTGTCGTCAAATGGTAGCTCACGCCATTTCCGAGCCGATTTCCTATCCGGCTGTCGGTGCCTCACTCGATATCGAGAATGTCAGCCACGCCTTCGACATCGAAGGCGCCGCGCTGCCGGTGCTGCACGATGTAACCCTCAACATCGAGCCCGGCGAATTCGTGGCCCTGCTCGGACCATCGGGCTGCGGAAAGTCGACGCTGCTCAGGCTGGTCGCCGGACTGGAGCATCCTCTTTCCGGAATACTGCGCGAAAGCGGCCGGCGCATTCGCGAACCGGAGCCCTCGCGCGTGGTCGTGTTCCAGGATCCGACCCTGTTTCCGTGGCGAACGGTGTGGGACAACGTCGCGCTCGGCCTCGAGGCGCAGGGCATCCTGAAGCAGAACCGGCAGCGGGTGGACGCCGCGCTCGATCTGGTCGGACTTGCACCGTTCCGCAAAGCCTATCCGCATCAATTATCCGGCGGCATGGCGCAGCGCGTGGCGCTGGCGCGGGCGCTGGTCAACGACCCGAAGGTTCTCGTTCTCGATGAGCCGCTCGGCAAGCTCGATTCGCTGACGCGCATCACGATGCAGGCGGAGCTGGTTTCGCTGTGGCAACGCAAGGGCTTTACGACGCTTCTGGTCACGCATGACGCGGAGGAGGCGCTGTTTCTTGCCAACCGCGTCATCGTGCTCTCGGAGCGGCCCGCGCGCATCAAGGCCGATATCAGGGTGCAGCGGTCATATCCGCGCCACCGTGGGGATCCATATCTGGCGGACTTGCGGCGGCAAATTCTGTCGCTGCTCGGGCTGGAGGCGACATGGTAAGGGCGCTCGGCACCACTGCTGTCAGCGAGCGCGTCCCGCTGCACGCACCCGACCCCGTGGAACGCGCCTTGCGGCTGGCGCCGGGTTTTGCCGAACGGGCCGTGCGGCATGACCGTGACGCGAGCTTTCCGTTCGAGAACTTCAGGGAGTTGTCGGAAGCAGGCCTGTTGGCGCTCACCGTGCCGGTGGCGCTCGGCGGGAGCGGGGCGGGCGCGCGCGAGGCCGCCCGCGTGCTCGGCGTTGTCGCCAAGTCCGATCCGTCGACGGCACTGGTACTGTCGATGCACTACATCCAGCACCTCGTGATGGCGAAAAGCCAGCGCTGGCCGGCCAGGCTCGCGCGAAAGCTCGCCAACGAGACGGTCGAGGGCGTTGCACTGATCAACGCGCTCCGGGTCGAGCCCGAGCTTGGTTCGCCCGCGCGCGGCGGTCTTCCCGCCACGATTGCGCGGCGTACCGAAACCGGATGGCGGCTGAGCGGCCGCAAGATCTATTCGACCGGCGCGCCGATCCTGAAATGGTATGCGGTCTGGGCCAGGACCGACGAGCCCGAGATACGGGTCGGATTGCTCCTGGTTCCGGCCGGCCTACCGGGCACGCGCATCGAGGAGACCTGGGATCATCTGGGCTTACGCGCCTCCGGCAGCCATGACGTGATTTTCGAGGATGTCGCCTTTCCGCTGGATTACGAGATCGATGTCAGAAAGCCGGAGGATTGGGCAACGCCGGACTTCACGCAAAGCATCCTGAGCGCGACCCTCGTTGCAGCCATTTACGACGGCGTCGCGCGGGCCGCGCGCGACTGGCTGATCACCTTCCTGAAGCGGCGCGTGCCGGCCAATCTCGGCGCGCCGCTGGCAAGCCTGCCCCGCGCCCAGGAAATTTTGGGCGCGATCGAGACGAGGCTTGCCGTCAATGCGCGCCTGATCGACGGTTTTGCCCGCGATTTTGACGACGGCGCCTTGCTGAATACGACTGAGGCCGGCGTGATCAAACTGACCGTGACCAACAATGCCGTGGCGGTGGTCGAGGATGCGCTGTCGCTGTCGAGCAATCACGGTCTTACCCGCGCCAATCCGCTGGAGCGGCACTACCGCGATGTTTTGTGCGGGCGCGTTCACACCCCGCAGGACGATGCCACGCGCATCAACCTTGGCCGGACGGCGCTCGGCCTATGATGGTTATTCGAATAAAATGAGGGAGAGTTGAGATGTCGATCGAGTTCATTGGTTATATCACCAACAACAATTCCTCCGAGACGATCGTCCGGTCCGGACCGGTGCTTGACCCGACCTATATCGAGACGGTGGCCAAGGCTCACGAGAATGCGGGCTTTGACCGTGCGCTGCTGGCGTTTCACTCCACGACGCCCGACGGATTGCAGGTTGCCCAGCATGTCCTGCAAATCACCAAAACTCTGAAGGTGATGATCGCGCAGCGCCCGGGATTTACCGCACCGACGCTGCTCGCGCGTCAGCTTGCGACGCTTGATCAATTCTACAATGGCCGCGTCTCGCTTCATGTCATCACCGGCGGCAATGCCATCGAACTGCGCCAGGACGGCAACACGCTTGACGACAAGGATGAGCGCTATGCCCGCACCAGCGAGTTCCTCGACGTCGTGCGGCTCGAATGGACCAGCGAGAAGCCGTTCGACTACGCTGGCAAATACTACAAGGTCGAGAAGGGATTTTCGCAGGTGAAGCCGGTGCAGAAAGGCGGCGTCTACACCTTTGTCGGCGGCGGTTCCGATGCTGCCATCGAAGTCGCCGGCAAGCACGCCGATACTTTTGCGCTGTGGGGCGAATCCTATGCCCAGGTGCGCGACGTGACGGCTCGGGTGCGCGCCGCGGCTGCGCGACATGGCCGGCCGACGCCGCGCTTTTCCCTGTCCGTGCGTCCGATCCTTGCCGACACCGAGGAAAATGCCTGGAAGAAGGCGGATGCTATCCTGGAGCGCGCCACTGCGTTGCAGGACAAGACCGGCTACCGCAAGCCCGCGGACGGTCACGCCACCGGCGGCGCCAGACGGCTGCTGGCGCTGGCAGAGCAGGGCACGCGCATCGACAAGCGGCTGTGGACCGAGATCGCCAAGCTGACCGGGGCCAACAGCAACACGACTGCGCTGGTCGGTACGCCCGAGCAGGTCGCCGAGGTCTTTGGCGACTATTACGATCTCGGCATCAGCCATTTTCTGATCCGCGGCTTCGATCCGCTGATCGACGCCATCGAATACGGCCGCGAGCTGATTCCTCTGACGCGCAAGCTGATCGCCGAACGTCAGGCGGCCAAAGGAAAGGCCGCAGAGTAATAGGCGCGCTTGCCAATCGGCAGCGAATGGATCGCGCGGTTCCGGTGCATCGCTGATTCTGGGAACCGCCGCGGCGCTCGATCGTGAGGTCGAGCGTTTGATTGAGCATCACTCTCACGCCATAGTGATCGACCGCGTGCTGCTCGCGGAACGGGAGTCGGCGCTGGCCGATTGGCATGGGCGATATATCGCGGTCGATCGCGACGAAGACGTTGCGCGGCTTGCCGCGGTCAGCGTTCCCCGAGGGGCGAGATCAGCGAGCTGACCGAGCCTCCATCGGCCAGAACCGCCGACGTGGCGCGGCTCATTCGGCACGCCAGACGCAGACCTTTCCTCCGGATCGTTTGTCCTGACGAAGCACCCGCGTCGCGTGATAATCTCTAGCATACATGTGAAGGTTGTGCAGAGTTCTGCCGTGTCCGGATCACCGGCTGAATCGAAGCCGGCGCCAGGCCCTGCAATCCCAGATTGAGTCTTTCCCTCATCCTCCGATCGGACGATGCCAAACGGCATGCCGATGGTTCACAGCTTGTAACGGCTGAGGACGCAACACGCGGGAGCTGGAGGGCTGAACATTGGCGCTATCCATGACTAGCACTGGCACTCGTATTGTTAATTTTTCGACTGACCACGTTCCAGAGCGAGACCGCATATCGTATTGGCGCGAGCACTATGGGAAAGTGATGCTTCGCGTCGACCTCGAACCCGCCCGCGGCATGGCGTTCGAGGCGCAGATGGCGTCGATGACGCTGCCGGGTCTGCAATTGATGGAGGCGTCGGCATCGCCGATGTCGCTGACGCGCGGCGGCGAATATCTCGCTGACGGCAATGACGACGTTATCCTTGCAATCAACCGGAGCGGTTCCGCGGTCGTTTCGTCGCGCGGTCAGCAACAAAGCCTTCGACCGCACGAAGCGGTGTTGCTGAGCGGGGCGGAAGCGGCCTCGTTTCAGCGAACCACCTTGGGCCGGTCGTTCACCTTGCGCATGCCTCGCGCGATTCTCGAATCCGCCGTTCCGGGCCTGGACGACCGGCTGATGCAGCCGATCGCGGGCGATCGCGACGCGCTGAAACTTCTCGGCTGTTACACCGGCTGGATTTTCAGCGCCGGCGCTTCAATTGATTCGCACCTGCTCAATCTTTCGGTTCGACACGTGCAGGACCTGCTGATGCTTGCGATCGGCCCCAGCGCCGACTTTGCCGAAACCGCACGAACGCGCGGATTGCGAGCGGCCCGGTTAAAGCTGGCAAAATCCTATATCGTCGCCCACAGCGATCGCCGCGACGTCTCGATCGCTTCCGTCGCCGCAAGTCTCAACGTCACGCCGCGCTATGTGCAGCGGCTTTTCGAGGCCGCCGGCACGACGTTTTCCGAATTCCTGATCGGGCAGCGGCTCGCGCGCGCCTATCGTCTGCTTCGCGATCCCAACTACAGCCGCGCCGCAATCAGCACGATCGCTTACGACGTCGGCTTCGGCGATTTGTCGTATTTCAACCGGAGATTCCGGCGTCTCTACGGTTTCACGCCGCGCGACGTGCGTGGCGACAAGGGATAAGCGCCAATCATTTGCCGGAAAGAAAATCGACCGCGACACCGCGTTGAAAACGGCGGTCCAGATCATCATCACCGTCACTCGCGCCGGCTCGAAGCCTGATCTGAAAATCGCCGATCGTTGGAGACCTGCCGGCGGCTGCCGAAGGTAGCGGCCGGCAAGCCTTTTTCGCTGCCCTAGGGACGCCTTTTTCAGCGCCGCGAGCGCGGGGACGCTGAAATCCCATCATATGTCAAAGACATATGATGGGATCCTGCATTGACGCCGAAAGCTTTGACGATATCCTCCGATCGAGGGATGAGCCTCCACCATTTGAATGATAGTTGATCCGGGCCAATTGGAAATTGGCCCTTTATTTTTAACCTGACAGATTCGTTTTGATAAACGCAGCCAGCAAGACTTCGGACCTGATCGAGAACATCTACGATGCGGCGCTCGAGCCCGCACGTTGGAGCAATGTCGTCGTCGGCATCAATGAATTTGTCGGCGGCCGCGCCTGCGGTATCTTCTCGAAGGACTCGATCAGCAAGTTCGGTGTCACGCATTACTACTGCGGCGCCGACCCATACTACATCCAGCTTTATTCGGACACGCACTCCCGGTTCGATCCGCTTGCCTCGCTGCCGCCATTCGGGAAAGTCGTCAGCATCCCGGATCTCGTTCCGTTCGACGAGTACCGCGGCGGACGATTTTATCAGGAGTGGCTGCGCCCGCAGGGCTGCGTCGACGCGGCCAATGTGCTGCTCGAGAAATCAGGTTCCAATTGCCCCGTGCTGCTCACCGTCCTTGCGGGAAAGCGCATGGTGGACGACGAGATGCGGCGGCGGATCGCGCTGTTCGTCCCGCACCTGCACCGCGCGTTGATGATCAACAAGGCGATCGAATACAAGACATCGGAAGCCGCAACGTTCGCCGATACGCTGGATGGCCTTGGCGCCGGGATATTTCTGGTCGACGCGCAGTGCCATATCGTGCACGCCAATGCGGCAGGGCAAGAGATGCTTGGCGAAGACGACTTTCTTCGTTTCGTGGCAGGTCAGCTCGCTGCCCGCGACCGCCAGGCCAATCACGACATGCGCGAAATGATTGCCAACGGAGATGCCGGAGTGGCGACGAGCAGCGCCGCGATTCCCCTGACCGCGCACGATGGCGAGCGATACGTTGCTCACCTGTTGCCGCTGAAGTCGGTTGCGCGCGGTGCTGACGTGCCATCGAAGGCTGTGGCGGCGGTATTCGTCCGCAAGATCGAACTGGACAGCCAGTCCTATGGCGGCCTCGTTGCCAGCGCTTTCGGACTGACACCGGCTGAACTGCGGGTGCTGCTTGCCATCGTCGAAATCGGCGGGGTGCCGGAAACCTCGGAAAGGCTGGGCGTCGCCGAATCCACCGTCAAGACGCATCTGTACCGGGTGTTCTCCAAGACCGGAGCCAGCCGCCAGGCCGATCTCGTCAAACTCGCCGCCGGATTTTCCAATCCGCTCGCGAACTGACGAGGCGATTCCACCGACCTCAACTGCTTTCGCTGACATCGCTGCTTGCTTTTCCGGGCGAGAGCTTTCTCGAGCTGACATCCGGTAATTTTCCAATTCGATTTACGTTGGTGAATGTAGCCTAGCGCGCTTGCCGCAAGTGTCGACCGAACGCGAGACGAATTGCTTCGTTGCGCGAAGCGAGCCTTCGCGTAACGGTTGCCGAATCCCTCGCGCCGATCCCTGATATGACGACAACATATGTGAGCCGCATGGGCGTCGCCTCATCCGTTCAGATGACGCTTCAAGCCGAAACCAATGCGATGGAACGTTGACGATCGCGCGTAAGCGCTTTGCCGCTGCGGCAAATGATCAGGGGTACCGCAACGTGAATTTGATAGCGCTGTTCGTTTGCCCCCCACTCATTGTCGGCTCCGTCCAAGTGAGAGCGCGGCACCGCCGTATACATCGCGATACATCGGGCCGCGTTCGGCCCGTCGCGGGCTGTCGCTCGAGCGCAAGGCGAAATGGGAAGGTCTGTTGGTGGCGAATAAATCCGATCTCTGTGTTGGTTCGCGCGAGCAGGCAGGACAGAGGGTTTCGAATGAAGAGCGCGCAGCTGACGCCGGGGCCAAGACAAAGTTCAAGACATTTGTCACGGCGACGATGAAGCGGCGGGCCTTGAAACCCAAAAAGTCAAAAGCAGAAAGGTCGCGATGAAGGGCCGCGGCTGGCGGACCGCTCGGCAGGGAGCTCGTTATTTGCAGCCCGGGCGGAATCACGCGCAGTCGCCCGCCGTTCCTCCGTGGTGTCCATGAACGCAATTTTCCCAAAAAATGTGATTGATCAGGAAGAACTTTCGCTCTTCATCGGCGAAATCTACGATGCCGCGATCGATGCCTCGCGATGGCGCTCCGTGCTCGCCAAAGCCGCGAAGTTCATCGGCGGCTCGTCAGCGGCGCTGTTTTCAAAGGATGCGGCCGGCGGGGCAGGGAATATCTACCACGAGTTCGGTACCGATCCTCAGTATCGGCAGCTCTACTTCGACAAGTATGCAAAGCTCGATCCTGCGACGACCGGTCATTTCTTTGCCGAGGTCGAACAGCCGATCTCGGTGACGGATCTGATGCCCTATCACGAATTTCTCGAGACGCGTTTTTATCGCGAGTGGGTGCAGCCGCAGGGCGTCGTCGATTTCCTCGCTGCCGTGCTCGACAAATCCCTGACCAGCGTGGCGATGTTCGGCGTCTTTCGCCACGAGCGCGACGGACTTGTCGACGAAGAGGCGCGCCAGCGAATCCGCCTGATCATTCCGCATATTCGCCGCGCGGTGCTTGTCTCGAAAGCGATCGATCTCAAGACGACGGAAGCCGCGACCTTTGCCGACACGCTCGACGGCCTGAGCGCAGGGATGTGTCTGCTCGACGCGGAGGGGCGCGTCGTTCATGCCAACGTTGCCGGCCGCACCATTCTCGGCATGAATGACTTTCTTTCGGAATCGGGCGGGCATATCTCGGCGCGCGATCGCGACATCGAGAAGGCCTTGCGCGAACTGCTCTCGGCCGCCGGCGGCGGAGATGCCGCCATTGGAATCGAGGGCATCGATCTGCCCCTGAGAGCGCAGGACGGGACGCGCTACGTGGCGCACGTGCTGCCGTTGACGTCGGGCGCGCGCCGCCTTGCGGGAACCGCCTATTCGGCAGTTGCGGCGTTGTTCGTTCGCAAATCGGCGATCGAGGTTCCATCGCCGCCGGAAGTCATCGCGCGAGCCTACCACCTGACGCCGACCGAACTGCGGGTATTGCTCGCGATCGTGGAAGTCGGCCGGGTTCCGGAAGTCGCGGTCGCACTCGGTGTTGCCGAAAGCACCGTCAAGACGCATCTCGGCCACCTGTTCGAGAAGACCGGCGTCACGCGTCAGGCCGATCTCGTGAAGATCGTCGCGGGTTTCTCTACGCCATTGAGCGGCTAACGTCCGGCGGTAGCGATCCGTTCGTCACGCCCGGCAAGGGCAGTGCGGTCGGCGGCGTCGGCTTCGACGACCGCCTGACGCCCAACGTGTCGCTGTATGGCGCGTTCGAAGGCATGATGATGTCCGACGAGAGCAAGGTCGGTTCCGCCAGAGGCGGCGTCAAGGTCGCGTTCTGAGATGCGGCGCGTCGAGCGCAGCGACGCGTACCATTATTCAATGGCGTCGTTGCGGGCGAGGGCGTACGCTCCCGCATGCGGGAAATTCTGCTGATCGCGCCACCTGCATCATCCTGCGTGAGGGAAAGTCGCGGTAACCGCGACTGCGGTGGCTCCGCCGAGGGAGGACCCAATGTACGCCGCTATTCGTCAGGGCAAGGCAAAAACCGGTATGGCCGAGGAACTGGCTCGCAGGATCAAAGAAGGCGCCATTCCGATCATCAGCGATGTCGAAGGCTTCATGGCCTATTATGTGGTATATGCGCCAGACGACACCGTGACGGCGATCAGCATTTTCAACAATCACGCGGGCGCGGAGGAGTCGAACCGACGCGGGCTCGCCTGGATAGAACAGGAACTCGCGCCTCTGATGATCGGGCCGGCGACAGCGGTCGCCGGGCCGGTGATCGTGCATACGCTGGCTTAGGTCACTCCCAAGGTCTTGCACATTACTGGGTTGCGGCGGCGCGCCTTCAGCTCTGCGTGTCCTCGAGCATCCGCTGCAGCGTAAACAGAAGCGCGGTGCGCTCGGCGGGATTCAGCGCGCCGAACGTCTGTTCGGTGATCTCTCGCGCATGAGGAATCATTTTCTCGAGCAAATCCGAGCCGTCGGAGGTCAATGATACGATGACTTTCCTGCCGTCGTCGGAGTCCTTGGAAAGCGTGATAAGGCTGCGCGCCTTCAAACGCTCGATGATTCCCCGGATCGTTGCCTGATCCACACCGGTCGCCTTCACAAGTTCGCCCTGCGACTGCGGACCCGCATCCCGTAGAGCGCAAAGCGTGGAGAACTGAACGCTCGTCAGTTGGTCATCGCACGAATTTGCCTGGAATATTGCGAGATGACGCTGATACGCGCGCCGCAGCAGAAATCCGACCTGCTCGGAAAATATGTAGCCTGGCTCCGAGCCCTCCGCTCGCTCACTCTCTTCCGCCTCGTCCATCCAGGCAGGGCCCTCCCTCGTGGCCGCTCGATTCAACCCTGAATCGACAGGATATGACTACGAACTTGCCCCACCTCGAAGCAAGTCGCTTGTCGCAGTTGCGCGCAGCCTTAGGCGAAGAGCCGGGCGTGGCGAGCGCGGAGGGTGCGGGGTTTCCGGCCTCTTTGCGCAGACCATTGTTGGCCATTTAAGTGTATACACTATTATTTTTATCGATCCGGTACTCTGGTCAATGATGATCTCCCAGAATAAACGTATAATTTGCTGAAAAAAGAGTAAGTTTAATAGGAATGGCGGGCCAAAGGCCATTTCTCCCTTTCCTCTTGCGATCCAAACAATAGTGTGTACGTTACATATCAACGCTAACAGAGCGATCCGTTCGGGCCGGACAACACGGGAGCGCATTGACCGATGAAAACCCCACGCATTGCCATTGTCGGCGCTGGATTAGGCGGCGCCTGCACGGCCTCCCTGCTTCAGAAGGCCGGCTTCCATGTGGATGTCTTCGAGCAGGCGCCGGTTTTTTCCCGTCTCGGAGCGGGCATCCACATGGGCCCCAACGTCATGAAAATCTTTCGCCGCATGGGGATCGAGGACGCTGCCGTCGACATGGGCTCGAAGCCCGATTTCTGGATGAGTCGCGACGGCGTCACTGGAGATTACCTCTCGCGCATTCCGCTCGGCGAGTTCGCGCTGCGCGAATATGGCGCGGCCTACATCACGATCCACCGGGGCGATCTGCACGCGCTCCAGATTTCGACATTGCAGCCCGGGACTCTGCACTTCGGCAAACACCTCACCAACGTCGTCGACGATGGATCGGGCATCGACCTCTTCTTCCAGGACGGCGCGCGCTTCCGGGCGGATATCGTCATCGGTGCCGACGGCATCAATTCGTGCGTCCGCGAAGCGCTGCTGGGTCCCGAGAAGCCGAACTACAGCGGATGGGTGGCGCACCGCGCCCTGATCCAAGGCTCCGACCTGAAGCGCTTCAATGCCGAGTTCGAGCCGTGCGTGAAATGGTGGACGAAAGACCGGCATATGATGGTCTACTTCACCACGTCCAGTCGCGACGAATACTATTTCGTAACCGGCGTGCCGCACCCGGCCTGGGATTTCCAGGGCCCTTCGGTCCCATCCAGTCAGGAGGAAATGCGGGAGGCCTTTGCCGGCTACCACCCGATCGTGCAAACCCTGATCGACTGCACCACCGATATTTCCAAGTGGCCGCTGCTCAACCGCAATCCCCTGCCGCTCTGGAGCCGCGGACGAATGGCGCTTCTCGGCGATGCCTGCCACCCGATGAAGCCGCATATGGCGCAAGGCGGCGCCATGGCGATCGAGGACGGCGCGATGCTGACGCGCTGCCTCGTTGAAACCGGTCTGCAAGACTACACCACCGCGTTCAAACTCTACGAGGCGAACCGGCGTGAGCGCGCATCGCGGGTGCAGGGGGTCTCGAACGCCAATACCTGGCTGCGCACGCCGGAGGATCCGGCCTGGGTCTTCGCGTACGACATCTACGCCGAGCCGTTGCAGAGCGGTATGGCGGCATGACGGCGATGCGGCCCACCGGCGGGAACGTCAGCACGAATGGCACCCGCACACATGTCCTCAGGTACCGCGGCCCAGGTGCGCCGCTGCTGCTCGTGCCCGGCATCACCAGCCCCGCGATCACCTGGGGTTTTGTCGCGGAGCGCCTGGCGCAGGTCTTCGACACCTTTGTCGTGGACGTTCGCGGCCGCGGTCTCTCGTCCAGCGGGCCCGGTCTCGACTACGGTCTCGATGCCATGGCGGACGATCTCTCGACCCTGATTGCGGCACTGAAGGTCGAAAACGTCACCGTTCTCGGACACTCGATGGGAGCGCGGATCGCGATCCGTGCCGCCGTCAGGGACGCGAGCAGTATGGCCCGTCTCGTTCTTGTCGATCCACCCGTCTCCGGTCCTGGACGTCGGCCGTACCCGGCCAAGCTCTCTTGGTATCTCGACTCGATCAGGCTTGCGGTTGAAGGGATGGACGCCGACGCCATGCGTGCGTTCTGCCCGACCTGGTCCGAGGAGCAACTTGGGCTCCGCGCAGAGTGGCTCCACACCTGCTTCGAACCGGCCATCGTTGCCGCCTTCGAGGGCTTTCACACCGACGACATCCACAAGGATCTGCGGCAACTCGCCCTGCCGGTCGCGCTGATGATCGCAGGCCGTGGCGGCGTGATCGAGGCTGCGGACGAGGCCGAGATCGCCGCGCTTAACCCGGCAATTCGCACGACGCGTGTTTCCGATGCCGGTCACATGATCCCGTGGGACGATTTCGACGGCTTCTTTCAGGCTCTCGACGTCCTTCTGGGAACCTCGTTTGGGAGAAGCGCTGCATGACGACGAAGACTTACCGGATCGGCCAGATCGTGCCGAGCTCCAACGTCACCATGGAGACCGAGATTCCGGCGATGCTGGCGGCCCGTCAGCTCATCAAGCCCGAACGTTTCGTTTTCCATTCGGCGCGCATGCGGATGAAGCACGTAACGAAAGAGGAGCTCGCCGCGATGGACGGTCAGTCCGACCGTTGCGCGTTGGAGCTCTCGGATGCGCGTGTCGATGTCCTCGGCTACGCCTGCCTCGTCGCGATAATGTCGATGGGCCCCGGCTATCATCGCGAAAGCCGGTCGCGACTGGAGAGCGTAACGGCCGCCAACGGCGCGCCGGCGCCAGTAATCACCAGCGCGGGCGCTCTGGTCGAGGCACTGGAGGTGATGAAGGCGAAGCGCATCGCCGTTGTCGCGCCTTATATGAAACCGCTGACCAAGCTCGTGATCGACTATATCGAGGCCGAGGGCGTCGAGGTCGTGACGCACAAGGCACTGGAGATCTCCGACAACCTCAAGGTCGCCGAGCACGATCCGGCCAGGTTGCCGGGCATCGTCGCCGGACTCGATACATCGAACGTTGACGCCATCGTGCTTTCGGCCTGTGTCCAGATGCCTTCGCTGGCGAGCGTCGCGAAGGTCGAGGCCCTGACAGGCAAGCCGACCTTAACTGCGGCCATCGCCACCACCTACATGATGCTGAAGGCGCTCGACCTCGAGCCGGTCGCGCCCGGTGCGGGCGCGCTCCTCTCCGGCGCGTACTGAGAGGGCCCGATGAGCGCGGCTGCGGCGGAGAACTACCGAGGCGTCTGGGGCAAGCGCATCGGCTTCGGCTTGAGGCCCGCGATCCTCGTCATCGATTTCATGAAGGCCTACACCACGCCAAACGCTGCGCTCTTCGCGCCCGGCGTGATCGAAGCGGTCGCACGGACGCCGCTGCTTCTCGATGCGGCGCATCGTAAAGGCATCCCCGTCGTCCACACCCACATCCTCTATCGTGCGTCGGACTACCTCGATGGCGGCGTTTGGCTGAAAAAGTCGCCGGTGATGGCTGCTTTGGTGCCAGACAGCCCGCTCGCCGAGTTCTGTGACGGTGTCGAGCCGGCGCCTGGCGAACTTGTCATCACCAAGCAGTATGCCAGCGCATTCTTCGGCACCAGCCTTGCGCCAACGCTTCATTCGCAAGGAATTGACACCGTTGTTCTCAGCGGATGCTCGACGAGCGGTTGCATCCGCGCGAGCGCCGTCGATGCGGTTCAGCACGGGTTTCGCACAATCGTCGTGCGGGACTGCGTCGGCGATCGCCATGAGGGGCCGCACGAGGCCAACCTGTTCGATATCGACGCCAAATATGGAGACGTTTTGTCTCTCGACGAGACTCTCGCCCATCTGAGGCGCCTCACTCCGTGAGGGGCCTCGTCGAAACATCCGACCAACGCGACATGCTTTAGTTCAAGGAGAAAGAGAATGGACCAGTTCAGCTTTACCGAGATCTGCCTGCATCAGCTGAAGATGTCGGGTGTCCATGAAGGCGAGAAGCTCGTGGTTCTCACTCAGGGCAATGAGCGTCTCGACTACGCTGACGCTTTCATGGCCGCCGGTCAGCGCCTCGGCGCGAAGATGTATCACATGCGGCTGCCGGTCGCGCCGCCTGCCGCCGGCTGGGCGGTAGGCAAGACCGGCCTCGCGGCGTTGCCCGACGCGGTCGAGGCGCTAAAGGCCGCTGACATGCTGATCGATTGCATCTTCCTGCTATTCTCGCCCGAACAGATGGCGATCCAGGCCGCAGGCACCCGCATCCTGACGGCCGTCGAGCCACCGGCGCTCCTGGCCCGAATGCTGCCAAACAAGGAGCTTCGCGAAAGAGTAGAGATCGCCGGTCAGATCCTGTCGAAGGCAAAAGTGATGCGCATCACCTCGCCGCACGGCACCGACGTTACCTACAAGCTCAATACCTATCCCGCAGTGACCGAATACGCTTGCACCGATCAGCCGGGCCGCTGGGACCATTGGCCTTCAGGTTTCGTATTTACCGGCGGAGACGATGACGGCGTGGATGGCACGATCGTGGTCGCGCCAGGCGACATTCTGCTGCCGCAGAATCTCTATGTGCGCGATCCGATCACATATCGGATTGAGAAGGGCTGGATCACCGACATTCGCGGCGGCCTCGATGCCGAGCTGGTCAAATCCTACATGGCCGGCTTCAACGACCCACGCGGGATGGGCATGAGTCATGTCGGCTGGGGCCTAAACCCCGACGCGAAATGGCACGGCATGGTGCCAGGGGAGTTCCCCGGCGGAATGGGCATGGAGCCGCGCTCGTTTTACGGCAACGTGATGTTCTCTACCGGTCCGAACAACGAACTCGGCGGCCCGAACGATACGGCCTGCCATCTCGACATTCCCATGCGGGGCTGTTCGCTCTTTCTTGACGACGAGCCGATCGTTCTCGACGGTGATATCGCGGTGGAAGAAATGAAGGTGGCAGATCGCTGACGGGAATTGTTTCTTCCTGATCCCCCCGCTCGGTCATCTGAAATGAAGGTTCGTCGTACATGCAGTGTGCGGATGACTACTGAGCATCAAGAACGCTCCTGGCCTCGAAAGCGCCGGTCGCATCTCACCATAAATAGCGATATCACTGCATTTCATTAGGCGTCAGCCCAGAAAGACCGCAAAAATGATGCGACGTACGCAGGACTTTGCCGAAAACTTTGCCTTGATACATAGCGTATGCACTAATACTGTGGACGGTAACTGAGACAAACTTGCAGACTGCAAAGCGGCAGCCGTCCGAAAGACAACGGCCATGACACACGCAGACAGCATTGCGATTGCCTGCACGTGCTTTGCAGGACGGGCCGCAGCACAAGGAAGGACATGACGTGCATCGAATCGTCGCCG
The DNA here is from genome assembly GCF_900142985.1 of Bradyrhizobium erythrophlei. Lineage (NCBI taxonomy): Bacteria > Pseudomonadati > Pseudomonadota > Alphaproteobacteria > Hyphomicrobiales > Nitrobacteraceae > Bradyrhizobium > Bradyrhizobium erythrophlei. Next base: position 188,642 of record NZ_LT670849.1, on the reverse strand, counting down.
ATCCGCCGTTCGCCCGAGTGCCGTTCTGAGGACTCATTCCACGCACCACCACCCGCCTTCATGCAAACCGGAGTCAAATATCATGTACGATAAGTTCGCCGCTCTACGGTTGATCGACAATTGGATGGCGGAGGATGTCGGCTTTTTCGATCTGACAGCCCAAATAATGATCGATCCCGCGTCCACAGCGACATTCTATATGAACGCTCGCGAGCCGATGACCGTCGCAGGCATCGATGTGGCTGCCGCCGTGTTCACGCGCTATGAGCCGGGCAGCAAGGTGCAGGTGCGTGTCGCCGACGGGCAGGTCGTTGAAAAAGGCGCCGTCCTCCTTGTCGTGAGCGGTCCGGCGCAAGCTCTGCTCACAGCCGAGCGGACCGCGCTGAACATCGTGCAGCGCCTGTCCGGAATCGCGACGGAAACCGCCAAATACGTTTCGGCCATCGCGCATACCAAGGCACGCCTGCTCGACACGCGGAAAACCACGCCAGGCCTGCGTATGCTCGAGAAACACGCGGCCGCTTGCGGCGGCGCTCTCAATCATCGCCTGGGCCTCGACAATGGGGTGATGCTAAAGGACAACCATATCGCAGTGTGCGGAAGCATCGCCAATGCCGTGCGCATTGCGAAAGCGAAGGTGCCGGCACTTACCAAGATCGAGGTGGAGTGCGATCGTCTCGACCAGGTCCGTGAAGCCCTCGAAGCGGGCGCCGACGTCCTCATGCTCGACAACATGAGTGTGGCAGACATGAAAACGGCAGTAGAACTCGTTCGAGGCCGGGCGCAGCTTGAAGCTTCCGGCGGCATCCGCCTCGATACCATCAGGGCCATTGCCGAAACCGGCGTGGATTTTATCTCCACCAGCCGTCCTCTGCAGTCGGCTCCCGCTGTCGATATCGGCCTCGACGACAAGCTCTGAGTGCGAGGCAACCTCGATGCAGGCCGGAATCCTTTTCTATATCGTCGGAGCCAGCGGCGTCGGGAAGGACACGCTGGTCACCGAGGCCATGCGTCAGTTGCGGGGAACGCACCGCTATGTCCAGGCTCGCCGCGTTATCACGCGGCCAGCAGGAAATGGTGAGGATCACGAGCCGGTCGACGACGCCGAGTTCGACGCGCGAATTTCAAAGGGAGCGTTTCTTCACACATGGGCGGCACATGGCCTGCGCTACGGTCTGCCCTTGTCGATCGCCGATGATCTGCGCGCCGGTCGCAACGTGATCGCCAACGGCTCGCGTGCCGCCATTCCCGAGGTTTCCGAAGACCTGGGCCGCTTGGTGGTCATCGAAATCACCGCGCCACGGGAAGTGTTGCGAGAGCGCATTACCTCGCGGGGCCGCGAGACGGCGGTAGAAGTGGAGGAGCGGCTCACACGCGCGGTGCCGCCATTATCCGATAACGTCGAGAGGGTGCTCGTCGTCAACGACTCGACGGTCGAAGAGGGGGCCGGCCGGCTTGTTTCGGCGCTTGAACTTCACGCGTCACGTTTTGCGATCCGCAAACTGCCGATTTCGAGTGCGTCTGGTCATATCGCCTATCTTCCCGAGGATAGCCGCATTGTTGAAGCAAAAGCCTATGCAGACGTCGGGCGGATTGACATTGCCGGCACGGGCGCCAGCGTTCGGGCCGCAGTCAATATTGTTGGTCCGGGTTTGTTGAGCCAGGACGAACTCGGCCTTTCTCGCGAGGCCTTTGAAGCGCTGGGGCTGAGGGAAGGTGCTCTGGTTTCCATTCAGCGAACGCCTTCGCCGTCCAGCCGGCGCCTGCTTCAGCGGAAGATTGCGGGCGAACGTCTGGGCGAACAGGAGTACGGTATCCTGTTTCGCGACATCGTCGACGGCTGCTATCCCGAAAGCGAAACGGCCGCCTTCCTGGTCAAGATGCTGCAGACGCTGGACGAGGCGGAGGTCGTCAGCGTGGCAAAGGCGCGATGCCAGTTCATGCAGCGCATCGACTGGGGCGACTCCATTGTCGTGGACAAGCATTCGCTGGGCGGCATCCCCGGCAGTCGCATTACGTTGATCGTCGTGCCCATCGTCGCCGCACATGGTCTGCTGATGCCGAAAACTTCCTCGCGTGCCATCACGTCGGCCTCCGGGACAGCCGATGTTATGGAAGCGATTTGCCGGATAGATTTGAACGCCGCCGAAGTTTACCGGGTCGTCAAGGACGTTCGCGGTTGTATCGCCTGGAATGGGCGGCTGAACCATTCGGTGTTGGACGACGTCGTAAATTCGATTGCGCGACCATTGGACGTCAACAACAACTACTGGTCCGTCGCCTCCATCCTGTCGAAGAAATGGACTGCGGGATCGACCCACGTCGTTGTGGACATGCCGTACGGTCCTCGCGCGAAGCTGAAGTCCTTGCAGGAGGCCAATGAGTTAGGTCGCGTGTTCGAATTTGTCGGAAGCGGCCTCGGTCTCACGGTGCGCGCCAAGGCTACAGACGGCAGCCGACCCATAGGCCGGGGGATCGGACCGGCACTGGAATTCCGTGACGTCTGCATGGTCTTGGACAACCATCCGGATGCCGTGCCCGATCTGAGAGAAAAGGCGCTCGTTTTCGCAGCCGAAATTCTCAGCTTCGATCCGGCCATTGGTTCGGTGGAAAAGGGACGCGCGGTGGCGGAGAAGCTTCTGATATCCGGCGCTGCACGTGCGCGATTTGATGCGATCGTCGACGCTCAGGGCCGCGTTCCCAAAGCCGAGCAGGGGCCCTTGCACCATACGGTGCACGCTCCGTTCCGCGCCCGGGTTCTGGACATTGATGGATGGCACCTGGCAGGTGTAGCGCGGCGGGCCGGTGCGCCTTTCGACAAGGGCGCAGGCATCGACTTGCTGGTCCGGGTCGGTGACGAGGTTCTACCGGGCGCTCCGCTCTATACGATTTATGCTTCCGCCGCCGGCGACTTCGAGGCGGCGGTGACAATGTCCGGGTTGGACATGGGAATTACACTCAACCAGAAGACTGCCGTCGCATCGGCGTAAGCGCGCTTCCCGCGCGATGCTTGGTAGTCGGTGCAACGCAGTCCTGTCGGAGATCGCGGCGAAAAAGAAAATCAAACTGGGACTTGGTGCACGACTGTTTCATGGCAGCTTGAGGAAGGGGACTAGATGTTCAGGAGTGCAAATAATCTGAGATGGAAGATCGTCACGTTGCTGGTTGCGCCTATCACCTTCGTGATGACACTCGACCGCGCAGCGATGACGATCGCCGCGCCGACGATTCAGGCGGAGTTCGGCCTGTCGATCGTCGAGATGTCGCTGATCTTGACCGTCTATTTCTGGACCTATGCGCTGGGCCAGGTGCCTGCCGGGCGGATGGCGGAAAGCAAGGGTTCGCGCAAGGTGTTGTTCAGTACCAGCGTGCTCTGGTCGCTGATGATGATTGTCACGCCGCTTGGTTCAACCTTCGCCTGGCTGTTCGGCTGCCGGGCGATATTAGGCGGCGCGCAATCGGCCGACTGGTCGAGCGGCATCGTGGCGGTCAAGCGCTGGTTTCCCCGCAACGAGCGGGCGAGCGGCAGTTCGATCGTGCTCGGCGGTTTGTATCTTGGCCCGATCGTTGCGGCGCCGCTGACGACCTGGACCATCCTGAATTTCGGATGGCATATCGTATTCTACGGGTTCGGCGCACTTGGCCTGCTGCTCGGTGTGGTCTGGTGGTTCGGTTATCGCGACAATCCGCGGGACCATCCCCTGATTACGGAACAGGAGGTGGCCTATATCGCCGAAGGCCAGCCTGAAGAGGTTGCGCCGCCGGCTGGTGCTTTCCTGCGCAGCTTCAGCAAACCGCGGTTCTGGCTCTTCGGCATCCAGTATTTCCTCCTGGTATTGATCCAGAGTTTCTATACGACCTGGCTGCCGACATATTTGACGAATGCCCGTGGGTTGTCATTACAAGCGATGGGAATGTACGCGTCGCTGCCATGGGTTGCCGTGTTCATTGCCGTGTTCGTTGCCGGCAGGGTCTGTGATCTCATTCTGAAGCGGACAGGTTCCGTCTACTGGGCGCGTACGCCGGTGGCGATGGCCGGCTTCATCATCAGCGCGGCTGCGTTGATAGGTGCGTCGCGTGCCGCGGAAATGCCGGTCGTGATAGCGCTTTTGTGCGTGTCGTTTGCGGCGGTCGGTTTCGTGCAGGTGGTGGTCTGGTCGGCGGCGCAGGATCTCGGCAAAACGCTCACGGGGGTGATGTCGGGTTGGACCAACGTTTGGGGTGCGCTTTCGAACGTGGCCGGACCGGTTGTGGTCGCGTTCACCGTCAAGGTGACGGGGAGTTGGACGAGCGGCCTGTTCCTGATTGCGACGGCTGCGGCGTTCGGGGCGATCGTGTGGCTCTTTCTCCACCCGGAGAGGCCACTCGAGGACGAAGTCGCGGCTCCGGCGTCGCCCAAGGATGGGGCGATCTCCCACGAGAGTTTGGCGGCGGCCGGCCAGACTGTGTCCAGAGCAAGTTAGTCCCTTGGCGCGCCTTCATTGCCTTGAAGCCAGGCCGGTCAGTTGATGCGGTCGAGCTTGCGCAACACTGCTCCGCAAGGAAAGCGGCGCAGAAGATCGACCGTGACGATATCGAAGTCGGCTAACGCTCCAGCGCTAGCGGCAATGAATTGGTTTCGACTTCGCCGAGTACCGAGGTCAGTAAGCCGTTTTGGTGGCGTTTTGCGAAAATGTCGGGGGTTCAAGTCGCTCCTCCCGCCATCAACCGTACGATTTCTGCGCCAGCCAATGATCTCCTGCGATCTAGTGCACTCGTTGGGGCACAGCAGTAAAGAACAAGAGCCTCTCGCAGTAGCAAATGATTCACGTGGTTCGCTTTTGGATCCGAAGCTATAGCCTGCGATGTTCGACGTGCGGATCTTTCGCGAGCCGCTCGGCGGCGGTCTGTCGTTTATCGTCGATGTCTGACTTACGGCTGGTGCCGGCGGGTGATCGCGACCTGGGCTGCCTGGGTATAAAGGCTCGACACCAGCTCAAGATGCGAGCCCGCCGCCTCGGACTTGTCCGTCCAGCCCTCCAGCGCTTCCAGCATCGGCGGCAACGTGGTGGCGCGCAGCTCGGCATAGGCCTCGGTGACGGAGCGGCCCGTCGCGGTCGCGCGGTAACGCGTTTCCTTGCGCGATGACGAGCCCTCGGTCTCGATCAGGCCGGCCTTCACCAGCTTTCGCGTGGCGTATTGCAGGTTGGGAACGTCGACGCGGTTGAGCAACTGGCCGATCTCGGAAAGCCGCTTCGGCTCGTCGCCCATCCGCACCACGTTGAGCACGGCGACATCGTCGCCGGTCAGCGGCACGTCGCACACCGCGGCAAAACACGCGGCCTTCCAGCGGTAATAGGCCTGCGCCAGCCGCTCCAATCTGAATTCGAATTCCGACAGCCGCCGCTCGGTCTCGGTGCGCGCCAAATGCCAGGAGCCCGGCCGCTCGTTGGTGCCCGGCTGTTGTTTTGGCTTGATCGCCCCGCCGGCTCGCTTCGCTGCAGCCTTTCGCGTCTTCCTCAACATCGTCTCCGATTCCGTCTTCGCTCACGGCCTAGGCAGGCCGTGCCCAATCTATGCTATTTACAAGTTTGATTCTTACATTAAAAATTCAATTAATAAAGCATGATGAAAAGGCAGAGGCCTCTAGTGGTCCGATCCTAACATTCGCATCCCTTCTCAGCGGGCAGTCTTGCGAATGTTAGAATCATAGGACCACTAGCAAACATAAGATCCTAGTGGAGTTTAGGATTTGACATTCGCTTTACGGACTCGCGGCCAGGCGGGTAGCGAATGTCAAATCCACTCCACTAGCTTGTGCAGATGGGGCCTGTGCAGACAGATCATGCGATGCGCGTCGAACGATGCGGCATGAGGGAAGGCTCAAGGGACTTCAGTAAAGAGAGGGATTTCAATGGCGGGACAATGGATCGACATCGCTGCCAAGGACGGCGGCACGTTCAAGGCTTATCTCACCATTCCCGCATCCGGCTCGGGTCCCGGCATTCTGCTGCTGCAGGAGATCTTCGGCGTCAACAAGTCGATGCGCGAGGTCGCCGACTACTACGCTGAAGAGGGTTATGTCGTACTGGCGCCCGACCTGTTTTGGCGGCTCGAGCCCGGCATCGAGCTCGGCTATTCCGAAGCGGATTTCAACAAGGCGTTCGGCTACTATCAGCGCTTCGATGCCAACCAGTCGATCAAGGATGCCGATGATGCGCTGAAAGTGCTGCGCGCGCGGCCCGAATGCAAAGGCAAGGTCGGCGCGCTCGGCTTCTGCCTCGGCGGCAAGCTTGCGTATCTCGTCGCCGCGCGTGCCGATGTGGATTGCGCGGTCAGTTATTACGGGGTCGGCATCGAGGCCGATCTTGTGGAAGCGGGCAACGTCAAGGGGCCGATGGTCTTTCATTTTGCCGAGCTCGATCGTTTTGCGCCGGCCGAGGCGCGCGAGCAGATCAAGGGCGCGTTCAAGGGACGCTCCGACGTCGAGTTCTATCTCTATCCCGGCTGCGACCATGCCTTTGCCGCGCCGGAGCGCGCCAGCTTCAACAAGCCTGCGACGCTGATGGCGCATTCGCGTTCGATCGCGCTGTTCCGCAAGGTATTGGGACCGCATTACGATCTCTCGGCGCTGTGGGATCGGCATACCGAGCTCGAATTCGGCGTGCGTTCGGCGGAACAGACCATGACGACCATGGTCGCCGAGCCCTATGTCAATCATATCCCGACCATGACGGGCGGCGTCGGCTATCGCGATCTCCTGCGCTTCTACAAAAATCACTTCATTCCGAAGACGCCGAAAGACACCAAGCTTGTGCCGATCTCGCGCACCATCGGTGCCGACCGCATTGTCGACGAGATGCTGTTCTGTTTCACCCACGATATCGAGATCGACTGGATGTTGCCCGGCGTGGCGCCAACCGGAAAATATGTCGAGATTCCGCTGATCGCGATCGTGCGGTTCCGCGGCGACAAGCTCTACAACGAGCACATCTTCTGGGATCAGGCTTCGGTCCTGGTCCAGATCGGATTGCTCGACCCGAAGAAACTTCCGGTCGCCGGTATCGAGACGGCGAAGAAACTGGTCGACGAGTCCTTGGCGTCGAACACACTGATGTCCCGCTGGTCCGAGAGCGCCGGCAAATAATCGAAACCAGTCGGCAGCGCGGCTTTGCGCAAGTATTTAGGGAAATTTGGCTCATAGCGTTGGGGTAATGAACATGATGTCATCTCTGTCTCGTCGTTCGGTCCTGCAACTCGCCGGTGGCGCAGCCGCGCTGCCGTTCGCTTCCAGTCTGCCCGGTGATGGTGCGGCACATGCCGCGGCACCCGGAACGCTGACCATCGCTTACAATGTTAATCTGCCGTCGTTCGACCCGACCGTCGGGTTGTCCGCGGTCAATCCGACGATCCAGTCGATCTATCAATCGGTGTTCGATCCCTATGTCGGCCAGGCCGCGGATCTTTCGTTCAAGCCCGGCCTGCTGACCAAATGGGGCTGGAACGACGACCGTAGCAAGATCACGCTGGAATTGCGCAAGGGCGCAACCTGGCACGATGGTTCGCCGGTCACCGCCGAGGACGTGGTGTGGTCGTTGCAGCGCGCCGCCGATCCCAAGAGCGGCAATCCGATCCAATTCGTCTGGTCCAAGGTCGGCAACTACAAAATCGATGGAAATACCATCACCGGCGACGTGCTGGAGTTCGAACCGACGCTGTTCAAGTGGATGGCGTTCCTCACCGCCTACGTCCTGCCGAAGGCCTACTACGAGAAGGTCGGAGCAGAAGGATTCGAGAAGGCGCCGATCGGATCGGGGCCGTACAAGGTCGATGCGTTCGAGCGCAACGCGTTCCTGCGGCTGAAGGCGCATTCCGGATACTGGGGGCCGAAGCCGGCCTTCGAGACCGTGGTGTTCAAGTTCATCACCGATCCCACCAGCCGGGTCGCGGAAATGGAATCGGGCGGCTCTGACCTGACGTTTGAAATTCCTTACGAGGAGTTCGATCGGCTGAAAAGCAAGCCCGGCCTGGTCGGCCAGACCAAGCCGGTGTCCGATATCGCGATGATCTTCCTCACCGACATCGATCCGATGCTCGACCGCAACGTCCGCCTGGCGGCGAACCATGCGATCGACAAGAAGGCGATCGTCGACCGGCTGCTGAAGGGTTATGGCGTCCCGATCTCGACTCTGGAAGCGCCGGGCTATGCCGCCTTCGATCCCTCGATCAAGGTTTCCTACGATCCTGAACTGGCGAAGAGTCTGCTCGCCAAGAGCGGCTACTCTCCCGACAAGCCGGTCAAGTTCACGATCCAGACCACGCGCGGCTTCAAGCCGAAAGATTACGAGATGATCCAGGCGATCGTCGGAATGTGGCGCAAGGTCGGCATCGATGCCACCATCGAGGTCTACGAAATCGCCAAGCATTTCGAACTGCGCGCGCGCCATGCGCTGGCGCCGGCCGCCTTCTACAATTGGGGCAACGCGATCGGCGACCCCTCGACCTCGACCGGCTTTGCCATGTTCGGCCCGTCGCCGCACTGTGCGTGGAAAGGCAAGGACCTCGTCGAGCGTATCGGGCCGTTGTGGGGCGAAAAGGACGAGGCCAAGCGGATCGCGGGCTACAAGGCGGTGGACAAATACATCGCCGAGGAAGGCGAGGTGATTCCGCTGTTCCAGTATGTGCAGCCGATCATCCACAAAAAGGGCTTGAAGGTTGTGGCACAATCCAGCGGCATGATCCTTCCGCAATTCATCACGCCCGCTTAAGGGAGCTGCGTAGCGATGCGATGGGGCGAGATCACCAGGCGACTCGTCCTCGTCCCACCCACTTTGTTCGGTGTGGCGGTCATCGTATTCGTGCTGCTGCGCGTCGTGCCCGGCGATCCCATCGCGATGATGATCCCGCCCGGCGCGTCGGAAGCCGACATCGTCAGGCTGCGCGCCCTCTATGGCCTCGACCAGCCGATCGTGCACCAATTCGCGACCTGGCTCGGCCAGGTCGCAAGCGGTGATTTCGGCCGATCGATCAGCATACGCCAGGGCGTGCTCGACCTGATGCTGACGCGTCTGCCGGCCACGATTGAGCTTTCGCTGCTGGCGGCATTGATTGCTGTTTCGATCGGCGTGTTGACCGCGCTTGCCGGCATCCTCTCGCGCGGCCGCCGCGCCGAGTGGGCCGTCGACGGCGCGGTCGGCGTGCTGCTTGCGATTCCGGATTTTCTCTGGGCACTGATCCTCTTGCTTCTGTTCGGTGTGCTGATCCCGTGGCTGCCGATCTCCGGCCGTATCGATCCGCAGGTCGAGATCGATCTTCGCAGCAACTTTTATCTGATCGAAAGCTTGCTGACCGGCCGCTTCGATATAGCCTTCGCCCTGTTGCACCACATGATCCTGCCGGCGCTGGCGCTGGCGTTACCGTTCGCGGCGATCATCGCGCGCCTTCTGAAAGCGTCGCTGGCTGAGGCCGAGGACCAGGACTACGCCCAGATTGCGCGGGCTCGGGGCTATTCGCGGCCGGCCATCCTGCTCCACGAAGTCTTTCCCAACGCGCTGATCCCGACGGTTGCGCTCGGCGGCGTGCAGGTGACGCTGCTGCTCGGCGGCACCGTGCTGGTCGAGCGTATCTTCTCCTACGAGGGCATCGGCAACATGGCGATCGATGCCGTGATCAATCGCGACTTTCCGCTGATCCAGGGGCTGGTTTTGACGTTCGCGGTCATGTTCATCGCGCTCAACCTCTTTGTTGATCTCGTTGTGGCACTGCTCGATCCGAGGCTGCGCCATGGCTGAGATCGCGGTCACGCCGTTTGCCACGCCGCCTTCGCGAACCATCGCCGGGTTGAAGCGCGGCGGTGCGCGTCTGTGGATCGGTGCGGCCCTGGTGGCGCTGTTGGTGTTGACCGCGCTGCTTGCACCGATGATGGCGCCGCACGATCCGCTCGAACAGGATCTGTTGTCGGCGCAACTGCCGCCGACGTGGATGCAGGGCGGCGACCCGGCCTACATCCTCGGCACCGACAGCCTTGGCCGCTGCGTGCTGTCGCGGCTGGTCTATTCCGCGCGAACGGCGGTCATGGTGGCCCTGATCGCGGCGTCGCTCGCGGCCCTGATCGGCGTCGCGCTCGGCCTCTTCGCCGGCAGTTTTGGCGGTTGGGTCGATCAGTTGATCTCGCGGCTGATCGACGTCTGGATGTCGTTTCCGCCGGTGCTGCTGTCGATCGTGCTGGCGGCGGTGATCGGCGCCGGTTTGACCTCGGTCATCGTCGCAATTGTCGTGATCGACTGGACCCGCTTTGCCCGCGTGGTGCGTGCCGAAACCATGGTGCAGTTGACGCGTGACTATGCCTCCGCCGCGCGCGCGATCGGCTTGAGCCGCGCCAGGGTGCTGTGGCTGGAAATCCTGCCCAACCTGGTTCCGCTGCTGGTCACTTTGCTGGCGGTCGAGATGGGAATTGCGATCCTCGTCGAGGTGATCCTGTCCTTTGTCGGAATCTCAGTCGCGGTTGACACCCCGACCTGGGGAAGCATGATCGCGGAAGGACGCCAGATCGTCTATCAGGCACCCTGGATCATGGCGTTGCCGATCGGCTGCATCATCGCAAGCGTGATCGGCCTCAACCTGCTCGGCGACGGTCTGCGGCTTGCGCTCGATCCGGTGCAACGCTCATGACCGCCACGCTCGCTGTCGAAGGTCTGAAGGTTGCGATTGGCGACACCAATGTGTTGCGCGGGATCAGCCTCGATGTTGAACCGGGCGAAGTTCGCGGGCTGGTTGGTGAATCCGGCGCCGGCAAATCCATGCTGGGCCGCGCGGTGCTTGGGCTCTTGCCGGCGAACGCGACCATCATATCCGGCCATATCGCTTTCGAGGGCAGCGATCTTCTGCAAATGCGTGAGGCGGAGCGGCGCGACCTTCTCGGGCGCCGTATCGCGCTGATTCCGCAGGATCCGATGACGTCGCTCAATCCGGTAAAGCGCGTCGGTGCGCAGATCGGCAGCCTGTTGCGGCATCATCTGGGCCTGTCGAAGCGTGCCGCGGTCGTCCGTGCGACCGAGCTCCTGACCGAGGTCGCGATCCGGGAGCCGGAGCGGGTGCTGTCGCTCTATCCCCACGAGATTTCCGGCGGCATGCGGCAGCGCGTGCTGATCGCAATGGCGTTTGCGTGCGATCCATCGCTTGTCATTGCGGACGAGCCGACCACCGCCCTCGATGTGACCGTGCAGCGTCAGGTGCTTCAGCTTGTCGAGCGGCTGCGCCGCAGCCACGGCAGCGCCGTGCTGTTCATCACCCATGACCTCGGCGTGGTCGCCAAGATCTGCCGCAGCGTGAGCGTGCTGCATGCGGGCCGCGTGCTCGAAGAGGGCGAAACGGCGGACGTATTGATGCGCCCGCGCCATGCCTATACGCGGGCGCTGCTGGCGGCGACGCCACGGGCCGACCGGCCGGCAGAGACGTTGCGCCCGGTGCCGCCCGCCTTGATCGAGCAATTGTGGTCGGAGGCGCGCAGGCTCGACCGGTCGGGCACGGCGGGGCCGGCATGAGCGATATTCTGGTTCGCACCGATGGTCTCCGTTTTGGGTATCCGCAGAACAATGGCCTGTTTCGCAAAGCCGGCCTGCGTGAGGTGATCAAAGGCGTCGATCTCGCGGTGCCGCGTGGATCGGTGCTCGGCCTTGTCGGTGAATCCGGCTCCGGCAAGACCACGCTCGGCCGCCTGCTGGTTCGGCTGCTTCAGCCGACCGCCGGCGGCATCCAGTTCGATGGGGTCGAGATTGGCGCGCTCAAAGATGCGGAGCTGCGCCCGTTGCGCGCGCGCATCCAGATGATTTTCCAGGACCCGCAATCCTCGCTCAATCCGCGGCTGCGGCTTGGCACCACGCTGACGCGACCGTTGAGCGCGCACGGGCGGCTGAAGGGAAAACGAGACCAGCGTGAGCGCGCGGCGGCACTGCTTGATCTCGTCGGCCTGCCGACCGGGTTCGCCGACCGTTATCCGCACGAACTCTCTGGCGGTCAGCGCCAACGCGCCGGTATCGCCAGGGCGCTCGCGCTCGAGCCGGATTTCATCGTCGCCGACGAGATCGTGTCGGGCCTCGACGTTTCGACCCAGGCGCACATTCTGTTGCTTTTGAAGGAATTGCGCGCCCGGCTTGGCCTCACCATGGTTTTCATCAGTCATGACCTCTCGCTGGTACGGGTGCTCTGCGACGATGTCGCGATCCTCTACCATGGCGAGGTCGTCGAATATGGACCGGTCGCGCGTGTGTTCGACACCCCGCAGCATGCCTATACACGGCAATTGCTCGCCGCGATTCCATTGCCTGACGTCGAGCCGGGTTGGCTCGATGATTCACCTCCGGTTATCAGCCAACAGCAGCAAGGATCAGCCGCATGACCGAGACCATCAAGGGTTCCGTCGTTCTCATCACCGGCGCCACCGGCGCGATCGCGCAGGCGCTTATCGCCGAACTCAAAGCCAGGGGAGCCGCCAAGATCTATGCGGCGGCGCGCGATCTCTCCGGTCTCGCGGCATCCGATCACCTGATACCGATCAAGATGGACGTCACCAACGACGGGGAGGTGGCGAAAGCCGCGGACATGGCGGGCGACGTCACGTTGCTGATCAACAATGCCGGCATCAATTACAACACGTCGTTCATGACGGCGCCGGATATCGCAATCGCGCGCGAGGAGATCGAGATCAACTATCTCGCGCCGTTACGAGTGACAAAGGCTTTTGCGCCGGTGCTGATCAAGAACAAGGGCGCGGTGCTCAACCTCCTGACCATTCTGTCGCGGGTCAGCTTACCGTTTATGGGTTCCTATTGCGCGTCCAAGGCGGCCGGTCTCAGCCTGACGCAGGGCCTGCGTGGCGAGCTGACCCCAAAGGGCGTGCGCATTGTCGCCGCGATGCCCGGCGCCATCGACACCCACATGACGGCGATGCTGACCATCCCGAAGATGACTACCGCCGAGGCGGCCAGGGAAATCTTCGACGGTTTCGAGGCGGGCGAAGAGGAGATTTACGTCGGCGAGATGGCGCGCGGGCTGGCCCAGGGCCTGGCCCACGATCCCAAGGGGGTCGAACGGCAACTCGCTTCGCCCGGCTAAAACCCCCATCGAATTCAATTGTCGCGAACGAAAGGGAACGATCATGACCAGGTTAAGATCACTGCTTGTCTCCGCGGCGCTCGCATTCGGCGCCTCCGTAGCGCCGGCCTTGGCCGATTCCATTCCCGGCCTGCGCGGCCACGATCACACCGGCATCACCGTGCCCGACGTCAAGGCAGCGACCGCTTTCTTCACCGACGTACTCGGCTGCGCGCATGCGATGTCGTTCGGGCCGTTCATGGACGACAAGGGCACGTTCATGCAGGATGCGGTCAACGTCAATCCGCGCGCCGTCATCGACGAAATCAGCATGGTCCGCTGCGGGTATGGCTCGAACATCGAGTTGTTCCAATACAAATCGCCCGACCAGACAACGACAATGCCCAAGAACAGCGACTATGGCGGCCATCACATCGCACTCTATGTCGACGACATCGCGAAGGCGGCGGAGTATTTGCGTTGGAAAAACGTCAAGACCATGCAGGGACCGATTCCGGTCAACGAGGGCCCGGCGGCCGGCCAGTCGATTCTGTATTTCCTGACGCCATGGGGAATGCAGATGGAGCTGATCAGCTATCCCAAGGGCATGGCCTACGAAAAGAACGCCAGCACGGTGCTCTGGTCGACGACCGAGCCCATGAAATAGAACGTCCAGGGCCGCTGGCCTTTGTGGCGGACCAAGCTTTTCGCTTGATAGGCGGTTATGTAACGGCCGCTCTCCAAAGGTCGAGCGGGAGACCTTTCGCCGGTTTGCTTTGATGCCTTCCAAATGAAATTTCGGCGCAATCGGACTGGAAGTTGGGTCTTCATCGCGCTGCCTCTTTTATCCCCGCCAAGGCCGGAGATTTGGTGCGATCTTCCTTCTGTTCAGGCATGTCGTTGTTAAATATGGCGAGCCATGAAGACGTCGGATGAGGGTTCCAGCCAAGGAGGGTGGATCGGCGCGACGAGCGGCCGCCACGAGAACCTGCCGATTGTCGGGGTGGTCCTCATTCTTTGTTTGGTGGCAGGCCTTCATTTGGCATTCTGGAGTTTGTTAGAGCCACGTGCCACCGCCGCAGCGGTTGACGGGAAGCTACCGAGCGTCTCGTACAACCGGTTTGCCAAATCTTCCTCGGCGAATTTGGAGGTACCCGAGACCAGGATCCGCGCCGATCTCACCGCGATCGCCAAACAGGCAAAGGCTGTGCGCACTTACGGCTCGACCAAAGGCCTCGAGCGTGTTCCGGAGATCGCTGCTGAACTCGGGCTGGCGGTCACGCTCGGCATCTGGATAGATAAAGACGAGGCCCGAAACGAGCGGGAGATCGAGACGGCTCTGGACCTGGCGCGACGCAATTCCAATGTCACCCGGCTGGTCGTGGGCAATGAAACAGTCTTCCGGCGTGAACATACCGGGGCTCAAATTGCCGCGATCGTCCGCCGCGTCAAGCGAGACAGTCCGGTGCCGGTTGCGACCGCCGATCACTGGAAGACATTTCTTGACCATCCCGAGCTTGTTGACGCGGTCGATCAGGTTTTCGCTCATATCATTCCCTATTGGGAAGGTTACTCCAGGAAAAGCGCTGTCAAGGGATCGTTCGCGCTCCACGACAGGCTGCGCGCGGCCTATCCAGGCAAGAAAATTGTCATCGGAGAGTTTGGCTGGCCAAGTGCGGGGCACAATTTTGAACGCGCCGTCCCGGGTCCGTTCAGCCAAGCCCGCTTACTGCGCGACTTCGTTGCGGAGGCCAACGTTCTCGGCATCGACTACAATATTGTCGAGGCGATCGATCAGCCGGAAAAGCTTTTCGAAGGAAACGTCGGTCCATATTGGGGCATCTTCGACGCATCGTTGCGGCCTAAATTTGCCTGGACAGGACCGCTTGTCGACGCTGACTACTGGAAGGCAGCTTTCGTTGCCATCCTCATTGGGTCCCTTTTTTCGCTCTCGGTTCTAGCACTTCCGGGACCGACCGTTAGCCAGGCAGCGGTGCTTGCCGGAGCCGATCATTTGGTCGGCGACTGGTGCGCGGGCGTACAGATTTACTGGCACGACCACTACCTCCTGCATGGCGAGGTAATTACCTTTGTGATCGCGCTTCCGCTCCTGGGTCTACTGGCGCCGATCGTATTGTTCCGGGTGCGCGAGCTGACCGCGGTCGCTCTCGGCAGCAAGCCCACGCGGCTGTTGAATTTGTCATCCCCGGTACTGAACGCGCGCTTGCCCAAGGTTTCGGTTCACGTTCCCGCTTATCGCGAGCCTCCGGAAATGCTGTTGCGTACCATCGACTCGGTGGCGCGGCTCGACTATCCGGATTTTGAGTGTGTGGTAGTCATCAATAACACGCCGGATCCGGCATTCTGGGAACCGATCGAGAGACGTTGCCGCCAGCTTGGCCCGCGCTTCAAATTTGTTTGCGTCCTCAATCTCGAGGGATTCAAGGCTGCGGCGCTACGGGTCGCGCTGGCGGAGACCGTTTCTGACGCCGAGATCATCGGCGTCATCGACGCCGACTATGTGGTTGATCCGCAATGGCTCAAGGATCTGGTCCCTCGCTTTGCCGACCCGAAGGTCGGATTGATCCAGGCGCCACAGGATCATCGTGACGGCTGCCGCAGTTCGATCCATGCCGCCATGAACGCGGAATATGCCGGCTTTTTTGACATCGGCATGGTCGAGCGCAACGAGGTGAATGCCATCATCGTCCACGGCACGATGTGTCTGATCCGCCGCACCGCAATGGACGCCGCCGGTGGCTGGTCGAGCGACACGATTTGCGAAGACAGCGACCTCGGGTTGACGATTCTGGAGCTCGGGTGGCGTGCCCACTACACTAACCGCCGCTATGGCTGGGGATTGCTGCCGCAAGACTATCTGGCTTTCAAGACCCAGCGGGCGCGATGGGCCGCCGGCGCCGTGCAGATCGTGAAGAAGCATTGGCGGCGCTTCCTACCAGGCGGCAGCCTGCTCGACCATGATCAGAAGCGCGAATTCGCGTTCGGCTGGCTCAGTTGGTTCGGGTCCGAAATTGTTGCCGTCGCGGCGGCGCTGTTCAATCTGATCTGGATGCCTTTTGTCGTATTCCAGGTGGTCGCCATTCCGGATCCGCTTCTGCTGCTGCCGAGTATTGCGGCCTTCCTTGTATCGCTGCTTCATTTCGTCAGCGCATACCGGACGCGCGTCGCAGTTCCTTACCTGCAGATGTTTGGCGCCATGGTGGTGTTCATGTCGGTCCAATGGACGGTCGCGAGCGCAGCCTTTCGAGCTGCGTTTCCAGCGCGAGAAACCTATTTCCATCGCACCCGCAAGGGCGGGAGCGGCATCGCTCACGCGCGCTTTGCGGCGATACCGGAAGCGGTGTTTGGCGCGTTGCTGGTTGCCGGTGGTCTCACGGTGTTTTTGACCAATACCTACCGACTTTTAGGGACTGACTTGTTCGGTGCGATCTTGATCATCCAGAGTCTTCCATTCTTATCGGCAGTGGGGGTGGCGGGATTGGAGCTCCTTAGCGAAGCCAGAAAATACAAGTCTGATCCGCTCGATTGAGAGTGGTCGGTATCTGCAGTCCCGGATTGAGCCTGTTGGTGCCATTTTTGGCCGCGGCGAATCGCGCAAGAACGGCGGCTGTTGACGGCTTGCTTGCGGCTTAGTGCGTAGCCAGATCATTTCTGCTCCCGATACGAATTGATTTCCCGTCCTTAGCCGTGTCGAACGCCAGCCACGGAAGGGCGTTCAAGATCTCCGGGACATAAAGATCCCGCAGTAGTTTCACGGACACCCGCCCAATTTGCTCGGCAATGGTCTCGTTTTCGCCTGGCGGGACGGCGATTACGATCGTTCGCGAAAACGACGGCCCCGGAAACGGTAGTAGCCTTACTTTGCTCAGAACGGGGGTCATCTCAAAAATCGACAGGGGCGTCATGATCGCCCAGCCAAGCTCCGCTGCGACCATTCCGAGAATGGTGCGAGCGGAATCGAATTCGAACTGCCGCCTGAGGTCGATCCTGAGACGCCCAAGTTGCCGTTCGATGTCCGCGCCTGTTTGGGACCGGGCGTTCCAACGAATAAGCGGCATCGCAGACGCGAGATCGGCGAGGCTGACGTCCTGGGCGTTGATCGATGCCGGCACGACCAGCAGATAAGGCTCCGTCAGAATCGGAATTTTGCGGACCTCGCCGATGTCATCCAACGGATCATTCGTGATGATGAGGTCAAGGCTACGGTCGATCAGGCCGGCGCGCAGCGTGCGTGCGAGCCCGGACGAGATCGACAGATAATGGACCGTTGGTGTCAGCCGTCTCATCATCGCTGGCACGAATGGGTCTGATAGAGAGTCGACGAGACCGATCCTGAGCCGCAGAGCGCGGCCCTCTCCGAACTGGCGGATGGTCAGAGCGATCTGCCTGGCATCCTGCAGAACCTGGCCTGCGGTGCGCGTCAGCCATTCGCCGGCGGCGGTCAGGGTCAATGGGCGAGATCGCCTGTCGACCAGGGGGACGCCCAATACATCCTCCAGATGTCGGATAGCTTGGGAGACGGCGGGCTGGGTCATACCCAGCCTCTGGGCTGCTAACGTCATGCTGCGGAGTTCGCAAACCTGCGTGAAGACTTCGAGCGTTCGTAAGTCGTATCCAGAAAATGGTTTCATGTGGCTCGGCCATGTCAGGATGCCGTCTATCTAGCGCACTATCATAATTAAAAATAATACTTAGTACAAAAATTGGCTATTCTCAACTTGCGCGTCGATAAGGCTGCAGGCGCTATTTCACGCGGGACGACGCGAATTATTCCAAGAAAGATATAGCATTAGCTGACCCTTATAGGATGAATGGAATCGGCGCCAGTAGCGTCTGACGAGTGCTTTTGGAATCGGGATGGCGCGAGCTGGCCCTCGACGCCATTGCCGATAAGATTGAAATCTCTAATGTTGTGTTGGTCGATTGTCGGCCGTGGCAAGACAGACATCGCAGCCTCAGTTCCGACGATAAGTGTTTCTGCAAGTCGCCCGAACATTCGCACGTCCTGAAAGACAATTCGTGCGAGTGGGGCAGGGCGACGACGCTTCCCGGCGCGAGCGGGTCGGGGACGAGCACGTTCCTGCGCTGCCTGAACGAGGAGAATGGGCAATGACGAAGGACATCAAGGACAGACAAGAAGTGGAAGCCTCCGACCTCAGCAGGAGGTCGTTGCTCACCGGAGCGGCTGTCGTGGGCGCGGGTGTGGCGCTTGTCGTCGCGCCCCCGCGGGAAGCAGAGGCGCAGCTGCTCGAAAATGGAATTCCCCCGGACTCGGTGCTCGCGAAGATCAAGAAGGGCGGTTCTCTGAATGTAGGATTCGCGCAGACGCCCCTGTGGTTCTTCAAGGACGCCAAGAGTGGCGAACTGCGAGGCATCTACAAGGAACTTGTCGACATGCTCGCCCGTGACCTCGAAATGACGGTGGCTTGGCAAGAGGTTACCTTTGCCAACGCCACTGTGGGCCTGCGAAAGGGCGATTTCGATCTGTTCGGATCCTCCGCTGTCTACACAATCCCGCGCGGACTCGCCTGCAACTTCGTCGGACCTCTTTGGGTGAAGGGCAGCCACGCCATCGTGCACAGGGACGATGCTGAGAAGTTCAAGACGATCGAGGATCTCAACAGTCCGGATGTGACCTTTTCCGTGAGCGCAGGCTCGAGCGAGGAACAGCGTCTGCCGCTGATGTTCCCCAAGGCCAAGTTCATCGCCATCGCCGGTCAGCAGGTCATGGCTGCGGAGCCTGTGCGCGCGAGGCGTGCCACGGCTTACGTCGTGGGCGACAGCGACGCCATAGCGCTCGTAAAGCGCAATGGCGCCTGGGCTCATATCGTTGACCCGGAACATCCCTTCGACAAGCGTCCCAATACCTGGCTGATCCGCCATGGTGATGTCGCGTGGAAGAACTTCCTGGATTTCTGGGCCTCCTACGTCATCGCCAACGGCGAAGTAAAGCGTCTCTACGACAAGTATCTGGCGGAGCTCGCCTGAGCCCTTCGGATCAAGACCGCGCCTTCACCACGGGGAGCGCGCCGCTTACCTGCACCGCATGAGGAAATGATGATTATCGATTGCCACGCGCATGTCTTCCAGCACTGGGCTGGAGCCTGCGGGCATCCGTCGAGCGAGATCCACCGTAAATATATCCAGAAGGTTCAGACCCGGACCTCCGCCCGGGTTTTCAGGGCGCACGACGGCAAGGAGGTCTCGGGGGCGGTGCTGTTCCGGGAAGGCGACAATTCGTGGGCTGGGCTCAAGGACGTCGACTTCAGGGTAGGCAATTATGGTCGTCTCGATTTCACGGTCGACGGCGAGGACTATCATTGCCAATATATGCCGGTCGGGATGCAGCAGATCGTGGCGCCACCGGAGCTGATGTTGGCCCAGATGAGCTATGCGGGCGTCGACCACTGCATCCTGCAAACCGGGTGGGGCTACGGCGCCATGAACGACTACAACGCGTTCGCGCAGAACCAGTATCCTGACAAATTTACGGCCCTGTTGAACGTCGATGAGCCGCGTGCCTTCACTGATGCGGGACTTGCGGAGTTTGACCGCGCCCATCGCGATCTCGGACTGAAAGGCGTGTACTTTGCGCTTGACGCATTCGCCCGCTACGGGTTCGACGTCACGTTCGACGATGCCCGTTATGACGCATTCTGGTCGAAGATCGACTCCGCCGGCCTGCCAGTGTTCTTCGAGATCACCGCGATCCCCAATTACGACGCGGTGAGCTACATCAGGAATCTCGTGCGCCTGCACGGCCTGATGAACCGCTACAGCAACATTCGCTGGGTGCTGGTCATGGGTCCTCCCGTCGGCTTCTTCGGCAAATCGGGCGCTTGGGATTTCCCGGACGAAGTGCTCGGCGCCATGCGGCACGACCATCTGCTGATCGAGATCATGCTCCCCATCACCTGGGGCGGCGTGTGGGAATATCCCTACCCGCAGGCGCAGCAACTGGTGCGCGGCATGCGCGATCTGTTCGGTGCGTCCAAGCTGATCTGGGGTTCTGACATGCCGAATGTCGAACGCTTCTGCACTTACACCCAGAGCCTGGACTACGTCCGCCGTCACTGCAGCTTCTTGAGTCCCAGCGAGAAGGACGCGGTCCTTGGCGGGAACCTGCAATCGATGCTTGCCATCGATAACCGCAAGCGCTCGGTCGCCGCCTGACAATGCCATCCGAAGCCCGCCGCGAGCGCCTCGACCTATAAAGGAAATCACACGTGGAGCACGATCTCATCGAGCCCGTAACGACGGGCACAGGGCCGGAACTGCCGCCCGACAGCATCGAGACGCCATCCTTTGTCATCTTCGAGGAGCGTGTCCGGCACAACCTGCGGAAGACAGCGGAAGCCTGCGGCGGCATCCATCGGCTGATGCCGCACCTCAAAACACATCGTGCACCGTGGATCGTCGAGTTACTGCTGTCGCAGGGTGTCCGCGCCTTCAAGGCGGCGACGGTCGCAGAGGTCGAAATGGCTGTCGACGCGGGTGCGCCGCATGTCACCTGGGCCTATCCGACCGCCAGCAGAGCCAATATCGCGCGTTTCGTATCGTTCGCCCGCAAACACCGAAGCGCCACCCTTGTCGGTATCGTCGACTCCTTCGCCGCTCTCGAAATCTGGGAAACCCTGCTGACTGGCGCGGATAGCAACATAAGTCTGCGCGTTGATCTCGATCCAGGGCTTGGCCGCACCGGGATGCCGATGTCGGAAGACGCGCTGCCCCTGGCGCGCGCCATCCACGCGTGCAGGCGCCTCGCTGGCTGGCACGTCTACGACGGCCACGTGAAGGGCTCCGATGCCGAGCGCAGAGCGCAGGTCCGAGAACTGTGTGCGAAGGTACGCAGGCTCGCAGATGTGCTGCGATCCGATGGGATCGAGACCGATGTCGTCGCGGGCGGCAGCTACACCTTCGACATCTGGCCCGCGGACGTGGCTGCCTATGTGTCCCCCGGCAGTTGGACCTATTCCAGCGCGCAGCATGATGCCGAGTTGGCGCGTCTCGGCTGGCAGCCCGCTGCCTTCGTGCTGGCGAGTGTCGTCTCGGCTCGCTCCGGTACCCTTACGCTGGATGCCGGCTGCAAAGCGATCACCCCGGACAAGCCGCTGGCCGATCGCTTCCGGTGGAATGGCCGCATCCAGCTCATGAACGAGGAGCACACCGTTGTGGAGGGAGACAATCTGTCGGTCGGCGACCGGGTTCTCCTGATCCCGCAGCACGCCTGCACCACGGCCTATCTCTACGACAGCGCTCTGGTGAAAACGATTGACGGGCGCTGGGAACGCCGCCCCCAGATGGGAAGCGCCAGATAGGTAATTCCACCTCGACTTATGGAAAAGGTCGCTTCTCCGAACGATGTGCCGCAATGTAGATGAGCGCAACGAGGCCGGAAGAAAAACTCACCTCGATAGGGTTCGTCCTGCTAGGTTATGTTGCCATCTTCAGTGAATGCATGTTCGGCGGACCCTCGCGTGTTGGATCCCTGAAGGAGTTGGAGAGTGGATGGAGATCGGCCAATTATCCGGGTGAAGGATTTACGCAAGTCATTCGGGTCCGTGGAGGTGCTGCGGGGCATCACGATTGATGTGTCGGCAGGATCCGTGCTCAGCATCATCGGGGCAAGCGGATCTGGAAAGAGTACCTTTCTGCGCTGCCTGAATTATCTGGAGCGTCCGACATCCGGAGATATTTTCGTCGATGGAGAAGCTATCGGTCCCTCGATCGCGCCCGACGGCCGGCGGAAATCGGGAGCGTCTCCGAGAGATATCGCAAGAATGCGATCGAAGCTCGGCATGGTATTTCAGCAATTCAACCTGTGGCCGCATATGACGGTTTTGGGAAACGTGATTGAGGCGTTGATTCAAGTCAAGCATATGCGGCGCAAGGAAGCGGTCGATATCGGGCAGCACTTTCTGGCTAAGGTCAATTTGCTGAACAAGAAAGACGAATATCCTGCGAAATTGTCGGGCGGCCAGCAACAGAGAGTTGCGATCGCGCGTGCGCTCGCCATGCAGCCGAAGGTGATGCTGTTTGACGAGGCGACGTCATCGCTCGATCCGGAGCTGACGGGCGAAGTGTTGGAAGTGATGCGCGGTCTGGCACGAGAGGGAATGACGATGCTGGTTGTGACGCACGAAATGGGATTCGCGCGCGATGCTTCCGACCGGATCATTTTTCTCCATGATGGCATGGTCGAGGAGGATGGCACCGCCGCGCAAGTCTTCAGCGCTCCTTCCAGCGAGCGCTGTCAACGATTTATATCATCAGCGCTCGGCTAGTCGCCGTGTTTGTCGCCCTGCAAAACGTATTTGATCCTGCGCTGTTCTGGGAGTATCGCGCCGTTCTTTTGGCGGGACTTCTGCAGAACATCATCATCTTCGCTGAAAGTGCGGTTCTCGCAATTCTCCTGGCGTTCGCCGTCGGAATCGCAAGCCTCAGTCGTTACGGTGCCGTTCGCTGGACGGCCGTCGCTTACGCCGAGTTTTTCAGGAACACGCCGGAATACGTGCTTCTGGTGTGGGTCTACTTCGTCCTTCCCCTGATTATCGGTACAGCGCTGGGAACGAAGGTCAATCTCAGCCCTCACGTCGCGGCAGTCATAGGCCTTGGTGTTGCCTACAGCGGGTTCCTGTCCGAGACGGTGCGCGCCGGATTACGCTCGGTCGCCTACGGCCAGATGGAATCCGCGCTCTCGCTCGGAATGTCGGGGTTTACGACGCTGCGCCGGATCGTATTGCCGCAGGCCGTGCGCAGGATGCTTCCCGAGGCCGTCAATCAACTGGTCTCGTTGTTCAAATCAACAACGATCGTTTCGCTGATAGCGGTACAGGATATCATGTACCAGGTCTCGATGATCAGCGTCGCGGAGATGAGGCCTGTCCCTCTCTATACGGGTGCTGCGCTGCTGTACTGTACCGTCATTATTCTTGCGACCCAATTGTTCCAGCGGCTGACGGAGCGCTGGCGCCGGCGGGGCTGGGCATGAGGGGCTGCCGTGATTGAAAACTTCAACCGTTTCGTTCTGACCAACGCCGGCGCCCTGCTCGATGGGCTCTGGGTCACGGCATACGTCTGTTTTTGGGCGTTCTTGCTAGCGATCGTGCTGGGCCTGATTGCGTGCCTGCTTCGAATGCGATTGCCATATGCGAGAGTTGTTGCGATCGGGTATATCGAATTTTGCCGCGCGACTCCCATCCTGGTGCAACTGTTATGGGTCAATTATGTGTGGCCGGAGGTTTTCGGATTTCCACAAACAGTAACCGGCGCGGGCGTCATCGCGCTCGCGTTGCAGTCAAGCGGTTATCTTGCGGAGACATTTCGATCTGGATTTGAAGGGCTGCCAAAAGGCCAGCGTGAGGCTGCGCTGGCCGTTGGGATGAGTCGTTGGCGGATCGTGTCCCGGATCGAAGCGCCGCAGGTCGGGCTGGTGGTTGCCCCGCTGGTGGTGAATCAACTCGCCGTTGTCGTGAAATCATCAACGCTGGTCTCCATCATCGCGATTCCTGACCTCATGTATCAGGGGTTAAAGATCGTCAATCAGTGGTACGAGCCAATCGAGGTTCTCACCACGATTGCTCTGACGTATTTCGCGCTTCTCTTCGCGATCTCCAGAATAGCGAATTATGCCTACGTTTACTTCCAAACCAAATTCGGAATTGCGAGCATCCGATAGAACAAGATCCAAAACTCTCCAGGTTCGGTTCCATCTCAAAAGTTCAAGGAGCATGATGATGCAACATCGATTAGATATCACAAAGCGCTCGCTGCTGACCGGTGCGCTTGCGGTTGGCGCAGGCGCCGCCGCGCTCGGAAGCATGATGCGAGATGCGCATGCGCAGCTTCTCGAGTCCGGTATCGATTCAAAGTCGGTGTTGGCCAAGATCAAAAAAGGCGGGGCTCTTGAGGTGGGCTATGCCCAGCTCCCCCTGTGGTTCTACAAGGATGCGAAAAGCGGTGAGTTGAAAGGCGTCTACAAGGAACTTGTCGAGCTTCTGGCAAAGGACCTTGAGATGACAGTGAATTGGCATGAGGTAACTTTCGCCAATTCCACGATCGGCCTGCGTTCGGGCGACTATGACCTGTTCGGTTCATCTGCGACGTACACGGTGCCGCGCGCTACCGTGTGCAACTACGTCGGTCCTCTGTGGTCAAAGGGGAGCTTGGCGGTCATTCGCAAGGCGGACGCGGGCAAATACCAGACCGCGGCGGATCTCAACAGCGCGGATGTGACGATCGCCGTCAACGGGGGATCAAGCGATGAGCAGCGGATGCCGCCGCTTTTCCCCAAGGCAAAGTTCATGGCGGTCGCCGGCCAACACTCCATGGCCGCCGAACCCGTGCGTGCGGGCCGTGTCAACGCGTGTATCGTCGGAGACACCGAAGCACTTGCTCTTGCCAAGCGGAATTCGGAATGGGCGGTGATCGTTGACGCCAAAAATCCCTTCGATAAGCGTCCAAACACGTGGATGATCCGTCACGGCGATGTTGCCTGGAAGAACTTTCTCGATACGTGGTGCGGTTTCATTGCGGCGAACGGCGAAGTTCAGCGGCTCTTCGACGAGTATGCCAGCGAAGTTCTCTAGGTCGATCGGCGGCCGGAATGCCAATAGGACAACCTACTATCTGAAAGAAGAGCCGGGTCATCCCTATGCTTCTGCAGCTAGCCGCCACTTAGTCAAAACTCCTTGGCTCCGGTTGCGGAACAATTTTAAGAGGGCAACGCTATCAAGATGAATGAGAAGGTCAGTCGGATCGAGGCTATCGTTGGTCGCAAGGTCAAGCGCGACATCACTCGAATGACGCAATTGATGAAGGGGAATCTTCAAAAGGCGGCGGAATCTATCCTGAACGCGCCTGATGCCCACGTCGGTATCGTAACCGGCTTTTTTATTCACCATGCGACCCCACCTTCGCCGGAGACGGATGGTCTGATAGGAATGGGGCATCTTGCCGCCGGGCTCGCGAGCGCAGGTCTACCGGTTACGGTTATCACGGACGCTCCCTGCGCAAAGGCGGTATGGGCCGTGGTTAACGCCGTCCCGGAACAGATTGACCTGGAGGTGGCGGCGACAAACGAGAGATCGGTGTATCGCTTACGAAAATCTCTTGAAAGTGCCGATCGACCCATCACGCATCTCATTGCGATCGAGCGTGTCTCGCCCGCGGCCGATGGCAAACCTCATCGTGAACATGGATGGGATATGTCCGGGGAGACCGCGCCGCTGCATCTCCTTTTCGACGATCTGACCTGGCAGCGGCGCTGGATCACCATCGGGATTGGCGATGGTGGCAATGAGATCGGAATGGGGTCTTTGCCCGCGGACGTCGTCGAGGCGGAAATACCCAACGGCCGAGTTATCGCAGCCACGACGCCAGCCGACTACCTTATCGTGGCCGGGGTATCGAATTGGGGGGGCTATGGGCTTCTCGCGGCCATGGCCTGCCTGCAACCGGAGAAAGCCTCCGCGTTACTGCGCCATTTTCATCGAGATATGGATCATCGCCTGCTATCGGCGGCCGTCGAGATTGGGCAGGCGGTAGATGACAGCCGGGTAGATAGCCCAGGACGGCCGCAAATGAGCGTTGACAGAATTCCCTGGGAACAACATGCGATTCTGCTCGAGGAGATTGCGGCAGTCGTGGCCTGACGAGGCGACGGCGGAGCGGGCCGTCACTAAAGCCATTGGAGAACTGGCCGAATTTTCAAACCGCGCGACGCGCGGTAGGGCGCGAGATGCATGATCCCCAGCTTCGCGCATGGTCACCGGGTCTCACTACGGCTTTTCTATTGCCGCGCTCCCCGCAGCCGATTTAAGGTTGCGGTTTCAAACCGGGGAGTGCGGACGTGGCGACAGGCACAGTAAAGTGGTTCAATGCGACCAAGGGGTACGGATTTATTCAACCCGACAAAGGCGGCAAAGATGTATTCGTGCACATTTCAGCCGTTGAGCGGGCTGGCCTAAGTACTCTCAATGAGGGTGCCAAAGTCAGCTACGACGAGGCGGAGAACCGCGGGAAAACTTCAGCGGAAAATCTAAGAGTTGGCTAGTTAGTCACTTCGAGCCAGCCGAATTGAACCCCGACGGGTTTTCGTTCCGACACGCCGAAGTAGGTGAAAGCGACAGGCTTGAGTGGGCTAACAGTCCGTCCGAGGATGTCGAGTATTGGGCGGCTTGGGGGTGTGCAAATGTCAAGCGCGATGGACTCGATCGTCGACGCGTACGTGCGGTTGAAGAACCGAGCGGCGTTGGAAGAAATGCGGATGCACCGCCATCGGTTGAAAGTGAATTTGTTCTTGCACGGCGAGGAACGGCGCTACGACGTGAGCCCTGCTATTCGATCTTTCGATGACGATTTGTCCGTGATTGAAGCCGGCATTGAGCGCTGTAGGGATTGTTGACGCGGATGATCCATGTTGGCTAATCAGTCAGCCATGGCTTATCAGGGGAGCGAGAAGATCACGATGGTCGCGTTGCCGGTGCCGCCAAAGAAGCCGGAAACGACACCAGAGGTGGTCGCGACAAATTGCTTATCGCCGATCGCATAGCTGATTACGCCGCCGCCCACCGATCCACCCGTGTTGAATTTGTATAGTGTTTTGCCGGTCGCCGCATCGATTGCAAGGAAGTTGTTGTCGAGATCACCCGTGAACAGCACGCCGCCCGATGTAGCAGTGACGGCGGCGACCAACGGCGTCGGCCACTGCTGTGTCCAACGCTCTTTGCCGCTCGCCGCATCGATCGCACGCAGCCAGCCGCGTGCCTGATCGCGCGGATCGGGCGTGACCGAGCCGCCGTAATAGTGCGCGTTTTGGGTGTAGGACGGTAGGTCTGGCAGTCGGGTGAACGTGCCGCACCAGTCGACGGTGGCGACGTAGATCGTTTTCGTATCGGGGCTGTAGGCCGGGCCATTCCACTCCATGCCGCCAAGCAGGCCGGGGCAGCCGTGGGCGCCGTCGAGCGACGGCTTTTCCTCAAAACCGGTGCGCGTCGTGATCGGCAGTTCGTAGAGTTGCTCGTGTGTATCGCGATCGAGCATGCGCAACAGGCCATCCTTGCCGCTGACCGTAACCAGATTGCGCGCGTTTCCGTTTACCGTCGCACTGAACAGCGGGCTCACCTGCGAAAGATCGCGGTCGTTGACGTCGCCCGGCCCGAACTGGTGGAACCACAGCAGTTTGCCGCTCTTTACGTCGAGCGCGACAAGCGAATTGGTGTATAAATTATCGCCCGGTCGCGCCTGACCATAGAAATCCGGCGACGGGTTTCCGACCGGCACGTAAAGCACGCCCTTTTCCGCATCAAGCGCAACCGGCGTCCACACGCTGCCGCCGCCGTGTTCGCGCGAAGCGGGATCTTTCCAGCTATCCGCGCCCGGCTCGTTCGCATCGGGAATCAGGTTGAACTTCCAGATCGGCTCGCCCGTGGCGAGTTTGAACGCCCCGATCCAGTTTTTTGCGCCCCAATCCGCGCCGGCCGGGCCATAGATAATAGCGTCGCCAAAAATCAACGGTGGCATCGACAGATACTGGCTGTGCGCCGGATCAGCAATCTGCTGGCTCCAGACGAGTGATCCGTCGGTCATGTTGAGCGCGATCAGAAAACCGTCGGGCGTGCCGCGCACCAGGCGGCCGTCCGCGAGCGCGACGCCGCGATTGGCTTTCGACAACGGCGTCGCTTTAAGTTCCCAGGTGTTCGTCCACTTTTCGCGGCAAGTGGAAGCGTCGATCGCAACTGTGACATTGTCGACGGTGAAATACAAAATGCCTTTATAAACCAGCGGACTCGCTTGTAGCGAGCCAGTCGTGTTCGAACGATAGATGCAGGCTGCGCGCAACTCATGAGCGTTCGCCGCGGTGATCTGGTTGAGCGGAACAAAACGCTGGCCGGCATAGTCCCTACTGGCATACAGCCAGTCGTGGGTATCGGTCGCAGCGTGCAGCAGTTCCTCGCTTGTCGGTCCAGCCGGTAGTGGCGTAGCTGCCTTAGGTGGAGCCGCAGCACCGGCGGCGGCCGCGGGCGGGCCGGCAAGGGTGGCCAGATAGGCGATCGCATTGGCACGCGTCGTTTCGTCGGCGATTTCAACGGGCATCGATGTGCCCGGCACCTTGGCAGTTGAGTTGGTGAGGAACTGATCGAGCGTAGTCGCATCCCAGATCAGGTTTGCGTGGGTCATCGCGGGCGTGTACGCGTAGCCCGCGAGGGTGCCAGATTTGCGACCGATCACGCCGGCCAGTGAGGGACCGAAGCCGTTCTTACCGATGACCGTGGTGTGACAAGCTGCGCACTGGTTTTCAAACGCGGCCTTACCGGCTACCGCATCCCCGGCGGCGTGCGCGGAACTTACGGCGAAAAGCAGAGTAAGGGCAACGACGAAGCCGGCACGCATAGCGTTCTCCAATTTCTGGTCGTTGGAAGGCCGCGCAGTATTGCAGCGTTCCGCTGGGCGTCCTCCATTATGCTAGTTTGTAAAACACAACTCAAGCAAGCGCCGATAGCTGAATACATTGGGTTCGATCTCCTCGCGTGCGTAGGCGTAGCTTGCGCGAAAAAGGGGCCATCCGGTTCTCATCAGTGAGTGGACAATTCCGTCCTGATTCAGGACGGCTGCTTCGAATAGCAATTTGGGATGGTTGCAGGTCCCCGATTTTAACCTACTAACCACTAGCTAGATGGGGAGCGTCCATTCTGACTGCGCCTTGCGTCGGGGTTGCGCGCGACGCTGAAGCAATCCAGAATCGTCCAATGTATACAGTCCGGATAGGCTCCGCCTGCATTCTCGGCGCTCCCGTCGTCGCCATTGCGCTTTTGGCCGTATGTGGACCTTGCTTGGCAGCGGACGAGGCGACGATCGCTCCCGCGGATATGCCAGTTGTCGGTACGATCGATGAACGTTTTCAGTCCTTCAATATCGAAATGGTCAGCGTCACCGGCGGACCGTTTTGGAAGCCCTACGCCCCCAGCGAGGAGTCGACGCCACACAAGAATAGAGATTTGCTTGCGGTCCGATCGCCTATCGATCTCGGAAGCGCGCGATTGAGGAAGTACGCCGCCGCTCTGTCGCCCGCCTACCTGCGCGTCAGCGGCACCTGGGCCAACACGACGTTCTTCCCCGGATCCGGCGTCACGTCGACGCGCCCACCCGCGGGATACAAGAACGTGCTGACGCGCCACCGGTGGGACAGTGTGATTGACTTTTCGAAGGCGGTCGATGCGCCGATCATTACGTCCTTTGCCATCGGCCCAGGCACGCGCGACTCGAAAGGAATATGGAAGCCTGATCAGGCCCTGGAAGTCATTTCCGCAACCCGCAAAGCCGGCGGCCGTATCGTTGCAGCCGAGTTCATGAACGAACCAGACCTGCCTGCGATTGGTGGCGCGCCTGCCGGCTACGACGCAGCCGCCTTCGCGCATGATTTCCAGGTGTTTCGCGCTTTCATGAGACAAGCGGCGCCGAACGTCATGATTCTCGGGCCAGGCACCATGGGTCGCTCACCCGATGATTCCGCGTTTTTTCTGGCGTCGGCATCTGGCATCGACGCCGTTTCCTATCATTTCTACGGGGCGCTATCGGAGCGATGCGCCGGCGGGCATACGGCTGACATCTCATTGTCCGACGAGTGGCTCGCGCGCACCGAAAAGACATTCGCGTTCTATGCTGCGCTACGCGACCGCGCCGCAGCGGGCAAGCCAATCTGGCTTACCGAGACGGCGGAAGCTGCGTGCGGCGGAGATCGCTGGAGCGCGACTTTTCTCGATAGCTTTAGATACCTCGACCAACTCGGACGGTTAGCCAGGTCAGGCGTACAGGTCGTGATGCACAACACGCTGGTAGCGAGTGATTATGGCCTTCTCGACGAGATGACGCTAGTGCCGAGACCGAACTATTGGGCAGCGCTGCTGTGGCGGCAATTGATGGGGACGGTTGTGCTTGATCCGGGCCTGCCGGTCCAGCGCGGCTTGCACGTCTATGCGCACTGTCAGCGTCGGATATCGGGCGCCGTGGCATTACTCATCATCAACAACGACCCTCAAACATCGCACGAGCTTATCCTGCCGAATTCTTCAATGCGGTTCACGTTGGATGCCGGAACCTTGCAGGACGTTGCGGTGCGCCTGAACGGCGCGGCATTAGCGGTGGAGGGGTCGGATCAGCTGCCCAAGCTTGCGGGCGTGCCGGCGAACGCCGGTTCGATAAGGTTCGCGCCAGCGACGATTACTTTTTTGGCGGTTCCTGACGCTGGAAACCGAAATTGTACTTAGTCGTGAAGAGACTACGCCGCATTGGGCTTACATTGCGACGCGTGCGATAAGCGCAGTCTGGGACGTGCTCGTCGCGGACAGCTTATGTTCGAGAAGCGTGCTTCCGCTAACGACCCAAGCGGGCGGACCAGCCGTCTCGCGCCGAGTAGGGCGGCTTATGGGGGTAAGCAGACCTTGGCAGTTGAGCGCCGACCGCCGAAAATGACCCACAGCGGCTCACTCTACCCTGTCAAATGTCAGGGTTGCCGCAATGGTTTGCCCCGTTCGCGAGAATATGATCGGAGGTGTTGTGATCGTCAGGGTTTTCTCCTTGATCTCGAAGTAGCGAATTTGCTCGCGACCAATCCATTCTGGTCGCCAAGAAGTGAGGATATGATAACTCACCTTGTTTCCCTCGGCGACATAGGTCCCGGCATATGCGCCAACAATCGCCCTGTGAACGTCCGCTCGCTCCGCATCAGTGTAACTTCCGGCCGCGGGGGGTTTTAATTCACCAGCGGTAAGAAACATGACCATATGCCCGCCGGGAGTATATTGGATATATCCCGTCGGGTGGTCACCGTATGGGTGGCTGGTCTCCTTCGTATCCAAAAAGGTCATTGAGAAGCTCGTAAGCAGCCATGTGCCAACGATGGAGTTTTCGGCGGAAGCAGCGGGCCAAGTTCCGGCCCAGATAGCTGCTGCAGTAAGGATGGCAACGATGCTATTTTTCATGCGTGTCTCCTCCCGAAAATTGGTGAGCCTTCTTAGGATGCAACGCGCGTCGAAACCTTTTTGTCGAAATGCTTAGCGGGCGTAGAGCAGAAAAATCTCGAGGGCTTGTCGGTATGTCTACTTAGCCGATGAAGAGTGTCGTGAATATCCTAGGACCGGTAACGGTGACTGCGAAGGAAAATCCAGGGAAACGAATTCGTAACGTGACTGCATGATCGAACCCCGTTGTTTGATCAAATACAGGATCTCATTTCGCTACAAACAGATGTGAGCAGGTTCACATTGCGGTGCAAAAACGCTGTTTCACAGTGGCGTGCCATCCGCGCCAAGGACCAAACCCTCATCGGAAGGCGCAAATGACAGGGTCAATCACCCGACGCGAAGCACTTTTGCGGACGGCGGCTCTTGCATCGGCCAGTATGAGTCTGGCCGCACCTTTGACGGGCATCGCCGCGCCTCTAACCAAGTCGGCCCGCAGTGAGGAAATCGACAGAGAATTACAGGCAAGAGTCAGCGCCCGAGAAATACCCGGCGTAGTCGCGATGGCCGCGAACCAACAATCGGTGATCTATGAAGGAGCGTTCGGCTTCCGCGACACGGTTACGGCGTCACGTATGTCGAACGACACGATCTTCCGCATCGCCTCGATGGTAAAACTGCTGACGTCGGTCGCCGCGCTACAACTCGTGGAGCGCGGCAAGCTGAAGCTTGACGAACCGGCCGGCAATATCGATCCGACACTCGGATCGGCCCAGGTTCTCGCCGGTTTCGATGCGGAGGGGATTCCGCAACTGCGCCCAGCGCAAAAGCCCATTACGCTGCGCAACCTGCTGACGCACACGTCCGGGTTCAGTTATCTGCTTTGGGATCCGAATGTCGTTCGCTATCTCAAGGTCGCCCGCAGCAATCCGGCGTTGCCGCGCATGCCGCTGATGTTCGAACCTGGTTCCAGGTGGGCCTATGGCGGCAGTCTCGACCGGGTCGGTCGGATGGTGGAAATCGCAGGCGGACAGAGCCTAGATCGCTACTTCAGCGATCACATCACCGGACCGCTAGGCATGATCGACACAGGCTTCTCGCTCACGGGGGAACAGCGCGCGCGTCAGGCCCTGTTGCACGTGAGGGACGCGCATGGAAAACTTCTCCCCCAAAGTTTGGAAAAGCCGGATGTTCCGAAAGTGTTTTCCGGAGGAGGTGGCATCTATTCCACAGCGCCGGATTATTTGACCTTGCTGCAGGCGTTGTTGAATGGCGGAAGTCTCGGCGAGAGAAGTATCCTTCGGCCGGAGACCGTTGCCCTGATGTCTGAAAATCAGATCGGCAACCTTGAAGCAGGGATCCTCAAGACGACAAACCCGGCGCTATCGAATGACGTCGATTTTTTTCCGGGTGTTCGGCTGCGATGGGGGCTTGGACACATGATCAATGTCGCTCCGGTCCCCGGCGGACGCAAAGCAGGCAGCCTCACATGGGCCGGTCTGTTCAATACATATTACTGGATCGACCCGGCGATGCGTATCGCCGGTGTGATCATGATGCAGATTCTCCCCTTCGCCGATCGGCAAGCTCTTAAGGCCTATCGGCAATTCGAACACGGAGTTTATCGCGTGCTTGGACCAACATGAAAAATGTCCATAACGCTTAAGGAATTCAAACTGATCGCCAAATAGTTATGACGGCCGATGCAGGCCGTTGGACCAAGCGCCGTGAACGACGGCACCGCCGCCGCGCCAGCAAATCCTTTGCTGGGACGCCGGCGGCGTGCACGCTAGCGCGTCTGAGAGCTGTACCGCTTCGAGTGTGTATGGCACTCAGTTGCCGGCAGGCTCGACCTTCGCGTCGTCTCTCCAATTGTATCCCGTATTCGCGTTTGAGGGAGTGCTCAGCTGGTTATAGGCTCCACGAAAGCTGTCGTGGTGCGCGTGACGAGCATGCCGCTCGGCGGCTGCTGCCATCTGGACAGTCGACGCTGCAATCAAAGAAGTGGCGAGAACGGTCAGAATGATCTTTCGCATTTCAGTCTCCTATCGTAGGCGCTTTGCCATCAGGCGATTGCCTTGGCTTCTCTGCGCATTTTCGAGATAGGGACAGGCGCGCGATTTGATTATTGGTGGGATTAGGGGAGGACCATCCATCGGGACCGGATAATCACGCTGATGTCAAACGCAATACGGGCGATTGCACGGCGGCGTGATGTATCCATTCGAATCCTCTTGATGAGCGGAGCTTCGTCCGATCGAAGCGGCGCGTACGCCCGTTTGCTCACCAGGGATTGATCAGCCTCTGTTGCCTGGCACTGCTGTCGACGAGGGCGTCGATAAATCTGCGGACTTTTGCCGACAGATGATGGCGATGCGGATAGACCGCGCTGACCGCCAATTGCACTGGCCGGTAGTCAGGAAGCAGACGAACAAGTCGACCCGTTTCGAGGTCGCCGGCAACAAGAAAGCCCGCCGCCAGACTGATGCCAGCGCCGTCAAGCGCCGCCAGCCGCAGCATCTCGCCGCTGTTGGTGAGCAGGTTGCCTGAGACCGATGCGACGGCGGGCGCGCCATCGCGGTCGATAAAATGCCATCCGTCCTGAAATGGATAATGCACGTGCTTAACGCAATTGTGGTCAGCGAGTTCGGACAGTTGCTGCGGCGATCCGTACTTTTCGCGATAGGCAGGCGAGCAGCACAACACATGACGCCACGTGGCGAGGCTGCGTACGATCAGGTTTGAATCGGGCGGCGGCGCGAGTTGAATCATCACGTCATACCGCTCGTCGATCAAGTCGACGGCCCGTTCGCCCATGACCACGTCGACCTTGACCTCGGAGTACGAAGCTAGAAATTCGGACACCG
Source organism: Bradyrhizobium erythrophlei (assembly GCF_900142985.1). Taxonomy (NCBI): domain Bacteria; kingdom Pseudomonadati; phylum Pseudomonadota; class Alphaproteobacteria; order Hyphomicrobiales; family Nitrobacteraceae; genus Bradyrhizobium; species Bradyrhizobium erythrophlei. The sequence goes on along the minus strand of NZ_LT670849.1, from coordinate 154,723 downwards.
CGGGCGAGATGAACGGGATCATATGAGTGGACGTGTAGACACGAAGCGTGCCCCGCGGCGTCGACTGCGAAGCACTGGCGATGCCATCTGCATGTTCGAGTTCGGCAAGGATGTGCGTACATTGCTCGTAATAGGCCTTGCCGACTTCGGTGAGGCTGACCTTACGTGTCGTGCGGTTGAGCAGCCGCGCGCCGAGCCGGTCTTCGAGAGCCCGTACGTGGTTGCTTACCATCGTCGTCGACATGTTGAGGTGGCGTGCAGCCGCGGAAAATCCGCCGCTATCAGCAACCTGGACAAACGTCGTCAGGCTGGTCAGCCGGTCCATGGGTACCTCCGATTATCCACTCCTGCTAGATAATGCTTTCTATATTTCCATAATTATCAGACCACGTGCGGCATTGCATATCTCGGGTGGAACGGGAGGACGCCGTTCTCTCCTAGAGGGTGCCATGTCAAATCTATCTTATGTTACTGATTTACCTGCTAAAACAGGGTTCAGGCTCTCCCGTCAGGCGATCAAGCGCGCCGCCCTAGGGCTGGCTCTGGCCTTGGGTGTCGCCGGTGCGGCTGATTTCGGCCACTACTATCTGACAACCGGGCGGTATCTACAGTCGACCGACGATGCCTACGTCAAGGCCGACTCCACGATCGTGTCGCCGAAGGTCTCCGGCTATCTCTCCGAAGTGCTGGTTGCCGACAATGAGTCCGTCAAAGCCGGGCAGTTGCTGGCCCGGATCGACGATCGCGATTTCAAGACCGCACTCGATCAGGCGCGCGCCGATGTCAATGCGTCCGAAGCCGCGATACGTAACCTCGATGCGCAGATCGCCCTGCAGCAGCCGTTGATTGAGCAGGGTGGAGCCGATGTGGCGGCCGCCGAGGCCAACCTGAAGTTCGCGCAAGAAGAACAGGCTCGCTACGACGACCTGATGAAAAGCGGCTCAGGCACCGTTCAGCGTGCTCAACAGACCGACGCGGCCTTGCGCGAAAAGATCGCACAGTTGCAGCACGGCAAATCCGGCCTGCTCGCAGCCCAGAGGAAGGTCGACGTCCTCACCACCGACCGTGCCAAAGCCGTTGCCCAATTGGATCACGCCCGCGCGGTCGAAGCGCAGACGGAGCTGAACCTCTCCTATACGCGGATCATTGCACCGGTCGACGGTACTGTCGGCGCGCGTACACTACGGGTCGGTCAGTTCGTGCAGGCCGGCACGCAGCTGATGGCGGTTGTTCCGCTCGATGCGGTCTACGTGGTGGCCAATTTCAAGGAAACCCAACTCACCCATGTGCGCAATGGTCAACCCGTCGAGATCGAGATCGACAGCTTCCATGGCACCAGGCTCAAGGGTCATGTCGACAGTCTGTCGCCGGCAAGCGGTCTCGAATTCGCTCTGCTGCCGCCCGACAATGCGACCGGCAATTTCACCAAGATCGTGCAGCGCGTGCCGGTGAAGATCGTGCTTGACGATCGCAGCCTGACCGGGTTGCTGCGCCCCGGAATGTCGGCAGAGCCGACCATCGACACCAAGGCCACCGCAGTCGCCGCGCGCCGGTCGAGCAGCTGGTTTGCGTCCAATGCCACTCCGCAGTCGCGCCAAAAGGCGGCCGACTGAAATGCTTCATCGTTCAACGCATTCCGCTTCTGTCACCCAAGGGGACGGCCATGACCACGCGCCAGACCACTATCAACACCGCATCATCGGACCTTGGTAGCGATCGCTCGCGGGTCGATCTCGCATCGGGATCGGCGGCTACTTCTCAGGCGGTGTCCGTCAAGACCTGGATAGCGGTGTTCGGCGCGACCCTCGGCGCCTTCATGGCGGTGCTCAACATTCAGATCGTGAATGCATCGCTCGAAAACATTCAAGGCGGGATCGGCGCCGGCATCGACGATGGTGGCTGGATTTCGACCTCTTATCTGATCGCCGAGATCATCGTGATTCCGCTGAGTGGCTGGCTCGCGCAGGTATTCTCGATCCGCGTCTATCTGCTGACGAATGCCCTGCTGTTCCTCGTGTTTTCCGCCGCCTGCGCGCTGGCGCAGGATCTGTCGCAGATGATCGTGCTGCGCGCCCTCCAGGGCTTTTTTGGCGGCGTGCTGATCCCTATGGCCTTCACCCTCATCATCACCTTGCTGCCCAAGACGAAACAATCGATCGGTCTTGCGATGTTCGCGGTGTCGGCGACGTTCGCGCCCGCGATTGGGCCGACGATCGGCGGCTATCTTACCGAGAACTGGGGTTGGGAATACATCTTCTACGTCAATCTGGCGCCGGGCGTGCTGATGTTCGGCATGCTGTGGTTCTCGCTGGAGGCCAAGCCGATGAAGCTCTCGCTGCTGCGCGAGGGCGATTGGCCCGGCATCGTCGCCATGGCGATCGGCCTGGGCGCGCTGCAGACCGTGCTCGAGGAAGGCAACAAGGACGATTGGTTCGGATCGGATTTTATCGTGCGGTTGTCGGTGATCGCCGCTGTCGCACTGTCGCTATTCTTCTGGATCGAGCTGACCAGCAAGAAGCCGCTGTTGAATCTGCGTCTGCTCGCCCGCCGCAATTTCGGTTTCGGTGTCCTCGCCAACTTCCTGATGGGCATCGCTTTGTACGGATCGGTATTCATCCTGCCGCAATATCTGACGCGGATCCAGGGTTACAATTCCGAGCAGATAGGCTTGGTCCTGGCTTGGACCGGCCTGCCGCAACTGGTGCTGATCCCGCTGGTGCCGCGGCTGATGAAGCGCTTCGACGTGCGATTGATTATCGGCATAGGCTTCGCGCTGTTCGCCGCCAGCAACTTCATGAACATCTACATGACGCCGGATTTTGCATCCGATCAATTGTTCTGGCCCAATGTTGTGCGCGCCGTCGGACAGGCGCTCGCCTTCGCCCCGCTCTCCGCCGTTGCCACTTCGGGTATCGAGGCAGAGAATGCCGGTTCGGCGTCTGGGCTCTTCAACATGTTGCGCAATCTCGGCGGTGCGATCGGCATCGCCTTGCTGCAGACGGTTCTAACCAAGCGCGAGCAATATCACTCCAACGTGCTGACGCAATCGGTTTCCCTGTTCGAACAGGCGACTCGCACCCGGATCGATCAGCTCACGCAGTATTTCATGAACCATGGTGTCATCGATCGGGTTGACGCGGCGCATCGTGCCTATGTCGCGATCGGCAATGTCGTGCAGAAGCAGGCATTCATCCTGGCCTTCAGCGACACGTTCTATCTCTTGGGAATAGCCTTGGTCATTGCGTTGATTGCGTCTCTTCTGCTCAAGAAACCTGGTCACCTCGAAAGTGGCGGCGCGCACTAGCAACCTTTTCAATGGAGAGTCCTGCCTCAAAGAGTCGGCTAGTGCCTTCGTGCCGCAGGTCATGAAAAAGCAGATCCTCGGATCCCAAAGATTCTTTCAGGGCCTCCAATACGGCTGCCTTAGATCGGCGGGGAGGGCGGCCGACCTCGTGCATGTCTTGGACGTGCAGGTCGATGATGTCGCCGAAGGTTCGAGCCTTTACGACAGCACGCGGCTTCGGTGACCCACTGCGATCAATATTGCGCTCCATGTCGAGCGCCCATTCCTCGCCGTCCTTGCGGCGGCGAAAGGTCTCTGCCACGTAGCGGTTCTTCCGACGGACTTGGACGCGCCAGTTCCCGGACGGCAACTGCGTGAAGCTGGCCACGGGCGTTTGCACTCCCTATTTCGTGTGCGCTATGTGTGCGCAGAGAGGTCAAAACGGGTACAAACGTGTGCAATTTCGTCTAGTTTGGGGTGCCCATGTTCTTCCTTCATCCCATTGAGATGGCAGGTTAAATAGTTGAAATATCAAGATTATCGATTTTCTTGCGCACCCATGATGGATTGGACTGACCGGCATTGCCGCGTCTTCCATCGCCTGATGACGCGCCGTGGACGGCTGTACACGGAGATGCTGACATCAGGCGCCATCATTCATGGCGACCGGCGGCGGCTATTGGCGTTCGACCAAAGCGAGCATCCCGTGGCGCTCCAGCTCGGCGGGTCCGACCCGCGCGACCTCGCGACCTCGGCCAGGATCGGCGAGGATTTTGGCTACGATGAAATCAACCTCAATGTCGGCTGCCCGTCAGACCGGGTGAAGGAAGGCCGCTTCGGCGCCTGCCTGATGGCGGAGCCTGAGCTTGTTGCCGCCTGCGTGGCTGCGATGAAGCAGGCTGTGGTGATCCCTGTGACGGTCAAATGCCGGATCGGCATCGACGATCAGGACCCGGAAGCAGCCCTCGATACGCTCGCGCGCGCCGTGGTTGCGGCAGGTGCCGACGCGTTGATCGTTCATGCCCGCAAGGCCTGGTTGAACGGGCTGTCGCCAAAGGAAAACCGCGATATTCCGCCGCTCGACTATGATCGCGTGTACCGGCTCAAGGCGGCAATGCCTGGCGTACCCGTCATCATCAACGGCGGCATCGGCAATCTTGAAGAGGCAAAGCAGCACCTCGCTCATGTCGACGGCGTGATGCTGGGACGCGCGGCCTATCAGGAGCCGTGGCGGCTCATCGACGTCGATGCCGAACTGTTCGGCGAGGCGGCGCCGTTCGCCACCGTGAAGGACGTGTTCGAGGCGATGATGCCCTATATCGAGCGCGAGCTCAGCCTGGGTACGCGGCTGCACTCCATCACGCGGCATTTTGTCGGCGCGTTCCACGGCGTGCCCGGTGCGCGGGCGTTCCGCCGTCATCTCGCCGAGCACGGCGTGAAGCAAGGCGCGGGCGTGGATGTATTGAAGGCTGCGATTGCGCTGGTCAGCGACCGCAGTCCCGCAGCCATCGCTGCCTAATTTACGGATAGCCGCGCAGCATCAGGCTGTCGGCACGCACTTCCCAGCTTTCCAGCCGGTCGAGAAACTCATTCCGAGCAGATTGGGTGGCGTCTCCCAGTGGGAGAGCTATGCGGGAGTCTGGATGTCGCGAAGCTCGGCGTAGCTCAGCGCGCGCAGAGACGCTCCGTCGAAATAGACGAAACGCAGGCGGCGGCGGCGCGAGACGAAATTCGACGGCAGCGGATCGTAGCGGAAGGTGCCACCGCCGACATGCGGAGTGAGGCTGCCGACGTCGGTGAGTGCGTCGATCTCGACCCGCAGCAGTTTCAGGTTTTCGCCGTCGGCCGCGATCTCGAACGGGATTCGCGCCAAGCGCAGGAAGCTTGTGGGATCCGCCGCCTGAAAGAAGCCATCGACAAACGCCGCCTCAACCTTGTCGAGGTCGGGCTCTGGTCCAATCGCGTGTTCCTTGGCGCCGTCCGGCTGGTGTGGCGTCTGCCATTGCACGGGCGCGCGGTGGGAATGAAGATGGTTGTGGCCGGGGCCGTGCGGCGGATGACCAGGGTGGTGGTGTTCATGGTCATGAGGATGGTCATGTTCGTGATCATGCCCGTGGTCGTGGTGATGGCGATGCATGGTGGCCCTCAATATGCAACCGGCTTGTTAATGATCTTCTTGTGGCTGCCGAGCTTGCCGTGGGCGACCATCGAGCCCAGTGCCTCGACCACAACGCGCACGCCGATCAGCGCCGTGATGTCGGACGTGTCGTAAGGTGGTGAAACCTCGACCACCTCGAGGCCACAAAGGCCTTCGGCAGCGACCAGCCCGAGAATCTTCAGAGCTTCACGCGGCAGGAAGCCACCGGGCTCCGGCCAGCCGGTGCCGGGAACGAAGCCGCAATCCAGGGAGTCGACGTCGAAGGAGATGTAGACGGCGTCCGCATCCTTCCACGCCAGTTCCAGGGCAATCTCGGCGGTCTTTTCCAGTCCGATCCTTTCGATATCGGCGATCGTCAGCACGTTGGTGTTCCGCCTGCGCGCCACCTCGACGCCTTCGCGCGGTACCTGCCAGCCGCCAATGCCGAGCTGCACCAGATTGGTCGGTGAAACGTTTGGCAGATTGGTTGCCCAGTACCATGGCGTGGTGTGCATGCGCTCGTCGAGATCCTTTTCCTGGATATCGATGTGGCGATCGAAATGGATGATGCCGATCTTCTTGTCGGTGCACTGCGCGATGCCGCGGACGCAGGGAAAACCGATCGAATGATCGCCACCGAGCATGATCGGAAGCGCACCGGAAGAGAAGACATGGGCCACGCCGCGCGAGATCTGGTCAAAGCTCTTTTCGAGGTTGGCCGGAATCGTAAAGACATCGCCGGCGTCGCACAGCGTCATCTGCTCGCGCAGATCGACGCCGAGCTCGTAATTGTAGGGCGTATATAGCGCGGAGATACGCCTGATGCCTTGCGGCCCGAAGCGGGTGCCGGGGCGATAGGTGGTGCCGGAATCGAAGGGGATGCCAATCACGGCGGCGTCGTATTTGCTGACGTCGCGCACATCCTCGACATAGGGCGCTTTCATGAAGGTGTTGATGCCGGCAAAATGCGGCAGCTCGCCTCGCGCAAAGGTCGGGATATCGCGGTCGGTCAAGCTCTCGGCGCCGGGCAATCCCATATCCAGCGCCCACTGTCGCTCCTTGCGCCAGCGGGCGTGAGGCAACTTGCCTTCGGCTTCCAACGACTGCCAGCCTTGCGTTGCCATCTTGTCGAAGTCGGGATGATGTCGGCGTGTCCGCCGTGGCTGCGGCCACAGGCCGGCGCGGCGCGCATGGCGTGTACGGGTTTCGAACAGCATGGATGAGCTTCCTCTCTGATGTCTTATGGCCGGATTTCCGCTTCGGCCTTGGTGAAACCCAAAACTGGCACTGTGCTGTCGCGGGTGAGATCCAAATCGTAGGTGATATTCGCGCCGAACCGTTCGGGCGCCTGTGGGTCGTGTCGCGTTCGATCGAGCGCAATCAGCCGCGTCGCAAGACCGAAAGCCTCCTTGATGTCGTGGGTGACCATAACAATCGTCATCTTCAGATCGCGCCACAACGGTTTGATCAGCGCATGCATCTGGGCGCGCGTGCCGGGATCGAGTGCACCGAAGGGTTCGTCGAGGAGCAGTACGCGCGGGCGCTTGGCGATCGCCTGCGCAATCGCAAGCCGTTGCTGCATGCCGCCCGACAGGGCGCTGGGATATTTATCGCGATGCTGACCGAGGCCCACCGCCTCGATCAGCGCGAGGCTCTTCTCGATCGCCTTGCGCCTGGGTTCGCCAAGCAAGCGTGCGGTAAATCCGCGCTCGGCGAGCTCGTAGCCGAGCAGGACATTGCCGAGCACGGTGAGATGCGGAAACACCGAGTAGCGCTGGAACACGATGCCTCGGTCTGGTCCAGGCTCGGCTGGAAAGGGCTTTCCGTCGAGCAGGACACGACCCTGCGTCGGTCGCTGTTGGCCGAGGATCAGGTGCAGGAGGGTGCTCTTGCCGGCTCCGGAAGGACCGACGACTGAGAGGAAGGTTCCGGAGGCGATCTCGAGATTGATGCGTTCGAGAACCACCTGATCGCCAAATTCGACCCAGACGTTGCGGAAGGACAACGTGCTCATTAGCGCGCTTCCTGTTCATACGCCCAGGGAAAGGCGCGTCGGCCGATCAACGACAAGGCGAGATCGAGAAGGTAGGCGAGCAGCGTGATCCAGGCGACGTAGGGCAAGATCACGTCCATCGAAAGATAGCGGCGAACCAGGAAGATGCGATAACCAAGACCGGCGTCGGCCGCGATCGCTTCCGCCGAAATGAGGAACAGGAACGCCGGCCCGATCATCAGCCGCAGACACTTGATCAGGCGCGGCATGATTTGCGGCAGCACCACGCGGATTGCGACCTGCCAGGTCGAGGCCCCCAGAGTCTGTGCTTTAATGAGCTGTTCGCGTGGCATGCCCGCCACTTCGAGCGAGATGTCGCGAACCAGCATCGGCGTGATGCCAACGATGATCAGCACCACCTTCGACAATTCGCCGAGGCCGAACACGATAAACAGGATCGGAAGCACCGCCATTGGCGGAATCATCGAGAGCACCGCAACCAGCGTGCCAAATCCTGCGCCCGCGACCGGCAACAGGCCGATCGCAATCCCCAGTATCAAACCGGCCAGCGCCGAGATGCCGAGTCCCAGCGCAAGGCGCCGCAGGCTGGCTGCAGTGTCCGTCCACAGCACATAATCGCCGGAGCGCCGGTCGGGTTCGGCAACCAGCCGTTTTGATGTCACGACCATTTCCGAGACCGGGGGCAGCAGCTTGTCGTCAGGATTGGCGGCGCGCCGCTCCGCTGATCCGATCACATAGATGATCGCAATCAGGATGAACGGCAGCATAGCCAGAATGATCCGGGCGCCGCGTCCGGGAACGACGTTCATTACGCGTGTAATAGGATGCCCTCCTCGACACCGCAAACTCGCTGGCAGCTGTTGCCGGCGGCAGATGCAATGCCGGCAACAACGCTGTCAAGCGCGGAGTTGATCAGAGCTTTCCGTCCGCGGCGAGCTTCATGTAGCTCGGATCGAAGCGAAGCTTGACGTTCTTGGCGGAGCCAAGCGTCTTGGTCGGCGTTTCGATACCAACGGCATCCTTCGATGTGACTTTCTCGCCGAGCAGGTTGTGCTCGAAGGAGAAGCCACGCACGAGGTCCATGGTCTTCACCAGGTCCGGCCCTGTCACGAAGCTGGCCGCGTCCTTCGGGTCATAATACATATGAGTTGTCTTGAGCTGGCTCTCGAAGCCGGCAAGATCGGTGCCCGAGAGCTTTGCCATCGCCTCGCGCGCCGCCTTGCCCTTCTCGCCCGTGTCCTTCATCAAGGCGATGGTGTCGTACCAGATGCCGACCAGCGCCCTGGCGAAATCCGGATTGTCCTTCAAGGTCTGGGTGTTGACGACAAGGAGATCCTCGATCTCGCCGGGTATCTTGCTGGAATCGTAGACCAGCGTCGCCCCGGGTTCCGACTTCACTTCGAGAAGCTGTGGATTCCAGGTGACGATTGCCGTCGTATCCTTGGTTTTCGATGCGGCCACAATGTCAGCGTCCGAGGTGTTGACGATTTTGATGTCCTTCTCGCTCAATTTCACCGTGCTCAATCCTCGCGCCAGCAGGTAGTGCGAGACCGACAGTTCGACGAGGTTGACTTTCTGACCCTTGATGTCGGCGAGCGTCTGGCCTTTCTTCAAGACGATGCCGTCATTCCCGTTCGAATAGTCGCCCATGATCACGGCGGTGGTATCGACGCCGCCAGCGGCCGGTATCGTCAGCGCATCCATGTTGGTCACGGTGACGCCATCGAACTTGCCGGCCGTGTACTGATTGATCGATTCGACATAGTCGTTGATCTGCGTGACGTTGATCTTGATGCCGTATTTGTCTGCCCATTTCTTGACAATGCCGGAGTCAGCCGCATACGGCCACGGCATCCAGCCGACATAAATTGTCCAGGCAATATTGAACTCGGTCTTCTTTTCGGCGAGAGCCGGCGACATCGATGAGGTCGCCAGCAGGCAGGCAGCAGCTACGGCAGTCAGTACGCTTCGTGATTTCAGCATTTCCAGTTCCTCATCGGTTTGATGACCGCGAACTGGCAAACGGACCTGAGTTGCCTGCCAAGCGCGGCCACTGAGGTCTCCCGGGCTTTTATCCCGCCGTGCACGGAGGTTGGACCTCCGGCGGCAACTCTCGGACCAGACACTCCCGTGAGGAAATCGGAACCCTAGCTGCCAACTCTGCACGCTATCTAGCAATCGGCGTGCCAAAGGCAAAGGCTTTTTGATTCAGCAAATCATCTAGTGCGATTGCATGGCCAGTCCGCCTTCATGGTCATCGGTGCTCTGCTCGGCTGGCTATTTACGAAGGAGGAAGTCTGCCTCATCTGCTGGTCCGGGATTGGCCTGGACTTTTCCGGAATGTATGATCGGCATCATATTCGGCGCTCGGCTGCTTCTTTGACCCGCGAATGGCTAAATGTTTGACAGGGCGTGGCCGCGAGCGACGGAAAAGCTGGGTTTTCTGTTGGCACGCTTTTCGCTTTTCAGTTGATGCGACTAGGGTTCCGGCTGCTCGTTGAAGCGGTGTCTGGTCCGAGAGTCGCAATCCGGCCCATTCAGGCCGGACACACGGCGGGATAAAAGCCCGGGAGGTTCACACCGAGGGGGAACGTTTCGTTCCTTTCGGCGAAGCCTCCGCGTTGCGCTTCCACCGAAAGGCTCAGCATCCCTCTTGGACAGGTTTAGATCCTGATCGGGGGGTTCCTGAGTATGAATATCTTCTACATTGCCAAGGCGAGGAATTGGCTGCCGGAATGGCGTCCGGCATTGGGCGGCGCGTCGGTGGCGATCCTGCTTACGAGCGGCGCCACCGCGGCGGACCTCGCATATAAAGCCCCGGTAGCGCAGCCGTCCGCACTATACGACTGGACAGGTTTCTATTTCGGCGCTCACACAGGTTACGCATGGGGGAATTCAAATTGGACCGCCAGTTCGGGCGGAGCCGTCACCGACAGGGGCTTCGTCAGCCTGGCGCAGGGCTATGATGGGAACAACCAGGGTGGAAGCTGGTTCAACGGCATACAAGTTGGTTATAACCGCATGCTCGCCAACCGCGTTGTGCTTGGCGTGGAAGCGGATGTCAGTGTTTCATCCTTTCTAAATTACTATGGCAACAGAATCGGTAACACCGTCCCCGTGTTGGGGGGCACCGCGAGCTATAGCGACAACGTGTTCGCTTCCGGCACGGTGCGGGGCCGCATCGGCTATGCGCCCGGGAACTGGCTGTTTTATGCGACCGGCGGCTTTGCCTGGACTTCGGAGAATTACCTGCTGGCGCCCAGCACCGATTCCTCTTTCCAGCAACGAACGGGCTGGGCGGCCGGAGCGGGTATTGAAGGACCGCTGCTGCCGCATTGGACTGTGAAGGCCGAGTACTTGTTCACCGGCTACGGCAATAACAGACCCGTAAACTTCCTGACCTCGAACCAGCAGTTCACCTCGAACCTGTCCGAGCAGGAGGTTCGCGTAGGCCTGAATTATCATTTTGGCGAGAAGGACCCGCCGCCCACTAACGGTTTTTTCTCTGATCCGGACAGGTTCAACATGCACGCCCAGGCCACATACACATGGCAGGGCTATCCCGCGTTCCGGAATCCTCCGGGATCTCTCGTTATAGCCTCACCGCCATTTTTGGGCTTCCCCGGTGGCGGAGAAGCCCGCTCGATCGGCGAGGCTACGCTTTATGCGGGCATGCGGCTATGGAACGGCGCTGAACTCTGGATTAATCCGGAGATTGATCAAGGCCTCGGGCTTGGTAACAGCATAGGTGTTGGCGCCTACGTCAACGGCGAGGCCTTCAAGATCGGCTCGTCCGAACCGTATGCCAAGATACAGCGCGCTTTCATCCGGCAGACGATTGATCTTGGCGGCGAGAAGGAGAAAGTGGCGGCCGATATCAATCAGTTCGCCGGAACCCAGACCGCGGATCGCCTTGTATTTACCTTCGGCAGGCTGGCCCCGATCGATATTTTTGACACGAACAAATATGCCGGCAACTCCAGAACCCAATTTTTGAACTGGGGATTCCTCTACGCGCTGCCATTCGATTGGGGCGGGGACGCCTGGGGATCCGGCTGGGGCGCGGTCGGCGAATGGTACACAGGCCGCTACACGTTCCGCTTGGGATGGTTCGACACGGAAAAGTCGGCAATCGCCGACAACCTCCCCACGTCGACAACTTTTGGTGTTGATCCGACGTTCAAACAATTTGATATCATGGCTGAATTTGAGGAGCGGCATGAGCTGTGGGGACAGCCAGGTAAATTCAAGTTCAACGTCAATTTGATCAGCGCTAACTTGGGTACCTACTCGAATGCCATCTTCGATGCGCAGGCTAATTCGCCGTGCTCGATCGCGTTGGCGGGGGGCGTAGCCGGGTTTCCTGCGTTAGCCTGCGTGCGTCATTACACCCAAAAGGTCGACGCACACATCAATATCGAGCAGGCTATTACACAAGATATCGGGATCTTCTCTCGAATTGGCTGGGCGCCGGGTTATATCGAGGATCTTGCGGTTACGGACAGTAACTTCTTCGCCTCCGGCGGCGTCTCCGTGACGGGCAGAATGTGGGGGAGGCCCGCCGATACGATTGGGGCCGGTTATATCTACAACCGGATTTCCAAGGCCGAGCAGAACTATCTAAATCTCGGAGGCCTCGGTTCGTTTGTCGGAGACGGACTCTTGCCCAACCCTCGGGCCGAGCAGGTCTTGGAGGCCTATTACAGTTGGCAGCTGAACGCCTCGACAGCTGTCACCTTCGATTACCAGTACTTTGCAAACCCCGGCTTTAATGGCGATCGTGGGCCGATCAACATTTTTGCGACCCGCATCCATTGGCAGTACTAGGTGTTTCTCCTTGGGGATCTAAAATCCCTCGCCTTCAGTGAAGGCTATCGCTCGTCGCATTTGCGACGAGCAGACGATGCGAAGCTGCAAGCCCAACAGCCATCGCAAGTACGATCTCAAGGTTCATCTCATTTGAGGTGCTCACCGGGGTACTGTCCGTATCGAGAGAGGAATTCGTCGCTGTCCATTGAGGGCAAAAGCAGCTATCCCCGACCTCCCAGTCCCGCAGCCATCGCTGCCTAATTTACGGATAGCCGCGCAGCATCAGGCTGTCGGCACGCACTTCCCAGCTTTCCAGCCGGTCGAGAAAACTCATTCCCAAAAGGTTCGTCTTCATCTGTCCGTGCGGCACCACCAGTGCTGGCACCGAGCGCTCGACCAGCTTGCCGATCGCAAGCCGGTCCAGCGTCAGCCGCGCAGCCTTGGTGTGGCCGCCCGCGGTCTCGACGTCGACGTCGTATTCAAGCAATTCGAGCGGAAGCCCGATCGCCTTTGCGGTCTCATAGGTGAGCACGACCGAGGTCGCGCCGGTGTCGATCACCATCGGCGTGTTGACGCCGTTGATCCTGGCTTGCAGCGCGAATTCGCCGCCTTGTGCGCGGCCGATCTGCACAGCGCGGATCGATGCCCCGTGCGGCCGCAGCAGGTTCGAGACGGTGCTTGAGACCGTGCTTTTGGCGCGCGCGATCTGGTGGGGATCGCCATAGGCGACGACGGCGCCGGCGGTGGCGAGCAAAACGGCCAGCACAAGCAGGATCCGGCTCACAGCGCACCTCGCCGGTAGCTCAGCCGGTCTTCGAACGATTGGCCGGGGCGATCTGCTGCAAGCCGGCTTGCTCCATTCGCGCCGGCAATTCCGCCATCACGGTCAAGCGCTCCGCATTGTCCATGCGATGCCAGCGCGCGATCTCGGCGAGCGTGCGCCCGCAACCGAAACAAAGGTTGGTTCTCGGATCCATCATGCAGACTGCGATACACGGTGTTTCTATGCTCATCGTTTGATAGTGAAGCGAATTAAATGATTTGCCTACCCCTACAACCCGGTTCCGGCGCTCAGGATCGGTTTGTGACGGACGGAGGAAGCAGCGTCAGCGGTCTTGCCGTTCGTGGTTTCCGGTTGCAGCGGTGGCGCATCCTCCGACATCGGGCCGAGCGCCGACATCACCCGCTCCGGCGGGAAGGTGACGATTACCTCGGTGCCGATGCGAAGTTTGGATTTCAGCGTGAAGGTGCCGCCATGCATGTCGATCAGGCTCTTGGCGATCGGCAGGCCAAGGCCCGCGCCCTGTTCGGCCGACTTGATCGAATTGGAGCCTTGCCCGAATGACGCCAGCACGATCGGGATTTCGTCCTCCGCAATGCCCGAGCCGGTGTCCTTGACGCTGAGATACTGGCCTCCGGAAGCAGTCCAGCCGACCTTCAGCCAGATCTCGCCGCCTTGCGGCGTGAACTTGATCGAATTCGACAGCAGGTTGAGCACGATTTGCCGCACCGCGCGCTCGTCGCCCCAGATGCGCGGCATGTCTTTCTCGAACACTTCGTGAATGGTGATGCCGCGGTTGGTGGCGCGCAGCTTGAGCAGGTGGTTGCAGTCGGAAACGACATGCACCAGCGAGACGGCTTCTTCGTTCAGCTCGTAACGGCCGGCCTCGATCCGCGACAGGTCGAGAATCTCGTTGATGAGATTGAGCAGGTGAACGCCGGAATTATGGATGTCGGAAGAGTACTCCCGATAAACCGGCACCGTATGCCCGCCGAAGATCTCGCTTTTCATCACTTCGGAGAAGCCGAGGATCGCGTTCAGGGGCGTGCGCAGCTCGTGGCTCATTTGCGCGAGGAATCGCGACTTGGCGACATTGGCGGCTTCCGCGCGATGCCGGGCTTCATCTGAAATGGCCTTGGCCTGCTCGAGTTCGCCGATCAGGGCGTCCTTTTCGGCGCGCGCTTCCAGCGTCGCCAGCGTCGCCGAATGCAGCCGATGCGCCAAAAGCGCAAAATATCCTTCCGCCGCGAGCGCGAGCAGCGCCAGCACGTAATTGTCGAAGGTGCCGCCGAGCGTGAAGTTGACCGCAATCGCCGCCGTCACCGGCGCCGTCGCCGCAAGGGCTGCGATCGGCAGACTGGCCGCCAGCATGCTCGACACCGCAACGATCACCAGCATCAGGAACATGATGAGCGTATTGGAGACGACGTCGAAGCCGGAAGGGTGGATCAAGAGCGCAGTCCAGCCCAGCCCGTACAGCAGATCGAGAACGATGAAACGGGTACGCCATGTGCGGGTCGCGGCCAGCGACGACGGCTGGGCGGCGATGAACTGGCTGCAACTGCGGATGATGGCGGTGTGGATGCAGAGCAGACCGCAGGTCCACGCCGCGACCGACACCGGTGGCATCCAGAAGCCGAACAACAGGCCGGTCGCCACGATCAGGAGCATGACGACGTAGGAAGCCGACAGACGCGTTTGCGCATACTGCCGGAGCACCTCGCTGTCGAAAGCCGGCCGGGTTCCGCTTGATGATGTTAACCGGTCGCGCGCCTCGCGCACCCGCTGTGCCGAGGCGCGCCGGCTGGCGACGGGCGCCGTGCCAGGCGATTCAGCAGGAAGCTGCACAACCTCTGGCTTTTCAGCGGAATTACTCATCAGACAACACAAATCCTGCCCGCCATTACCCCACGCCCCGGGCGAGCTTTTGCATCGTCTATCTCTTGCGCTAAATCATTAAGAGGGTGCTTAAGAACCTAAAAATTCTCGTTAATAAGAGGTTAAGCGCAGGGCTTGGCGAGGTCGCGTTGCCGGCGATCGCACGGCATCGCAGCAAGTCAGCAAGTGCCTTTGGAACCGTCGTCGAAGAGCCATGTCGGCGGACAGCAAAACCAGGTCCAGGAATCCAGTCTCAGGAATATTGGTTTGTCAGCGGTGTCGTTTCTCATTGGGGGCTGTTTGCCTGACAGGAGAGATGCATGGCGAAACGTGCGATCGGCTTTTTGATCCTCTCGATGCTGACGACATCGTGGCTCGTTGTTCCAGTCGTCACGCAAGCCGAGGCGGCGACGACCAACAAGCATATCAAGAAGAAGATGAGGGTCGTGCACCAGCGTCCCAGCGCCGCCGATCCCTCAGCCAGCCCGTATTCCTCAATCAAGTATGAAGATGATTTCGACCGCAAAAATGCCGGTGGCGGCGGCGGCTATTGAAGCCGGCGCCTTGCTTGGCGGAGCTTGATCGTTCACCCAACGCCGCCGAGCGATCATGCTCGACTTGGGCGGCGCTGGGGCCTTTTCGGATGAGCCGGCGTGGAGCTTATTTCTCCAGCCGCGCCAGCAGGCTCGACGTATCCCAGCGCTTGCCGCCCATCTTCTCGACTTCCGAGTAGAACTGATCGACCAGCGCGGTCGCCGGCAGGTGCGCGCCGTTGCGGCGGGCTTCGGCGAGGCAGATCGACAGGTCCTTGCGCATCCATTCGACCGCAAAGCCGAAATCGTATTTGCCCTCGTTCATGGTCTTGTAGCGGTTCTCCATCTGCCAGGACTGCGCCGCGCCCTTGGAGATGGTTTCGATCACAGACGCAATGTCGAGACCCGACTTCTTCGCAAAATGGATGCCCTCGGAAAGCCCCTGCACGAGACCGGCGATGCAGATCTGGTTCACCATCTTGGTGAGCTGGCCACTTCCCGCGGGGCCGAGCAGCTTGCACATCCGCGCATAGGCGGCGATCACAGGTTCGGCACCGGCGTAAGCCTCTTTGCTGCCGCCGCACATCACCGTGAGCACGCCGTTTTCAGCGCCGGCCTGTCCACCGGACACGGGCGCGTCGACGAACTGGAAGCCGGCCTTGGTGGCCGCCGCATCGAGCTCACGGGCGACCTCGGCGGAAGCTGTGGTGTGGTCGACGAAGGTTGCGCCCTTCTTCATGCCGGCAAAGGCGCCGTCGGCGCCGATCGTGACCGCGCGCAGGTCGTTGTCGTTGCCGACGCAGCACATCACGAAATCCTGGCCTTCGGCCGCGGCCTTTGGCGTCGCGGCGGTCTTGCCCTTGAACTTCTCGGCCCATTGTTTGGCCTTCGCCGGGGTCCGGTTGTAGACCGTCACCTCATGGCCGCCCTTGGCGACGAGGTGCCCTGCCATGGGGTAGCCCATGACGCCGAGACCGAGAAAAGCGACTTTAGCCATTTGTGCAATCCTGGGGTTCTGCCGGCGCATTGGTGGCCGGGCATGATCTGGAAGAGAGACGGGTGACTGGCTTTCGTGCTCGAAACAGGCCCGCCTTAAACCCGCGCGCATCGAGAGCATGCCTAAAGGACTGGCAAAGCCTCCATTTGGCGGGCGGGCGTGGTTTTATGCTAGCATCGTCGAGGTGTCGAGTTTCAAAACAAAAAGGGAGAGATAACCTATGTCCATGAGCGTGGGCGTGCTTGACCATTTCAATATCCGGACCCGCCATCTCGCCGAAACCGTACGGTTCTACGAGGACGTCCTGGGCCTCGAAAAGGGCGAACGGCCGAATTTCGCCTTTCCCGGCGCCTGGATGTACAGCGAGGGCAAGGCGGTGGTGCACCTGGTCGATATTTCGCCGACGGCAGAGGCGCAGAAGGCCGATTCCGGCGTGGTCCATCACGTGGCCTTCGTGAGCCGCGGCTTCGACGCCATGAAGGCCCGGCTTCAGTCCAAGAAAATGCCGTTCGACGCGCGGCAGGTTCCGGGCGGCGACCTCTGGCAGATCTTCGTCAACGACCCAAATGGGGTGATGATCGAGCTGAATTACGAGGCCGCCAAGGAGCAGGGCGAGCGTCCGCTCGAGCGGACCGACGATCCCGGCAGGCGCTAGATTTTAGCGCCGGAACGCTCTAACGGTCGCATCCGAAAATATTCAGGAGATGCCCCGTGGGCGCGACGCAGCAACAAGTCCAGGATGCCCTTAGCAAGGTGGCCACGCCGCGCGGCGTGAGCCTGTCCAATGCAGGCGTGCTGTCGCCGATCACGGCCAATGACGGCAAGGTGTTTTTCTCGATCAACGTGGAAGCCACCGAAGCGCGCGCCTGGGAAAGCGTTCGTGCGGCAGCCGAAGCTGCCGTGCGGGCCATTCCCGGCGTCGAAGTCGTCATGGTCGCGCTGACCGCCGAACGAAAGGCAGGGGCCGCGGCGGCTCCGCCACAGCCACACCGGCACGGCCATGGCGTGCAGAACGTGGCGGCTCACCGCGGGCCTCCGGGTGGGGCCTCGCCGATGGCGAAGCAGGCCGAAATTCCAGGCGTTGCGGCTGTCATTGCGGTTGCCTCCGGCAAGGGCGGCGTCGGAAAATCGACCACCGCGCTCAATCTCGCGCTGGGCTTGCGCGATCTCGGTTTGCGCGTCGGTCTGCTCGACGCCGATATCTACGGGCCGTCGGTGCCGCGTTTGACCGGCCTTCGCGGCAAGCCGCAGTTGAACGACGAGCGCAAGATGATCCCGCTTCAGCGCTTCGGCTTGTCGATCATGTCGATCGGCTTCCTGGTCGAAGAAGAGACCGCGATGATCTGGCGCGGGCCGATGGTGATGTCGGCGGTGACGCAGATGTTGCGTGACGTCGCCTGGGGCGCGCTGGATGTTTTGGTGGTCGACATGCCGCCGGGCACTGGCGATGCGCAGTTGACGCTGGCGCAGAACGTGCCGCTCAAGGGCGCGATCATCATTTCGACGCCGCAGGACCTGTCGCTGATCGATGCGCGGCGCGGACTGGCAATGTTCACGAAGGTCAATGTCCCCGTGCTAGGCATCATCGAGAACATGAGCTACTTCCAGTGCCCGCATTGCGGCACGCAGTCGGACATTTTCGGCCATGGCGGCGCGCGCCATGAGGCCGAGCGTCTCGGGGTACCGTTTCTCGGCGAAATCCCGCTGCACATCTCAATCCGCACCACGTCTGATAGTGGCACTCCCGTCGTCGAGAGCGAGCCGAAGGGGCCGTATGCGGCGATCTACCGGGAGATTGCATCCAAGGTCCGCGACCAGCTTAAAGCTACCCACGCGGCGGCCTGATCAAGCTCCAATTTCATATCAGACTTTCGTTGAATCAACGCGTTGATGTGGTTTTGGCCGGACCGGCTTCCGTGTTAAGCCGGGTTTAGAGCCGAAAGAAGAGCTCCGTTCAATTTCGGGAAATGTCGATCAAGGAGATGCCTTAGATGAAGCGTCGTGATTTTTTGAAGGTTTCAGCAGCGGGAGCTGCGGCGAGCGCTGTGGCTTCGCCGGCGATTGCGCAGTCCTCGCCTGAAATCAAATGGCGTATGACGTCAAGTTTCCCGAAGTCGCTCGACACGATCTACAACGGCGCCACCGAGTTCGCCAAATACGTCGCCGAGATGACCGACAACAAGTTTCAGATCCAGGTTTTCGCCGCCGGCGAAATCGTCCCGGGTCTGCAAGCGCTCGACGCGACGTCGAACGGCACCATCGAGCTGTGCCACACCGTCTCTTATTATTATGTCGGCAAGGACCCGACCTTTGCGATCTACGCCTCGGTGCCGTTCGGCCTGAACGCGCGCATGCAGAATTCCTGGTGGTATCAGGGCGGGGGCCAAGAGCTCGGCAACGAGTTCTTCAAGAAGTTTAACGTGATCGGATTCCCCTGCGGCAACACCGGCACGCAGATGGGCGGTTGGTTCCGCAAGGAGATCAAGACCGTTGCCGATCTGTCGGGTCTGAAATTCCGCATCGGCGGCATCGCGGGGCAGGTGTTGCAAAAGGTCGGCGTCGTGCCACAGCAGCTTGCCGGCGGCGACATCTATCCGGCGCTCGAAAAAGGCACGATCGACGCGGCCGAGTGGGTCGGTCCGTATGACGACGAGAAGCTCGGCTTCCAGAAGGTCGCGAAGTACTACTACTATCCCGGCTTCTGGGAGGGCGGGCCGACCGTGCATGCCTACTGCAACCTCGAGAAGTGGAATTCGTTGCCGAAGAACTATCAGGCAATCGTCACCAACGCGGCGGCCAATGCCAATAGCTGGATGGCCGCGCGTTACGACATGCAGAACCCGGCCGCACTGAAGCGACTGGTCGCCGGCGGCACCCAGCTTCGGCCCTTCACCAACGAGGTGCTCGAAGCCTGCCTGAAGGCGACCAACGAATTGTGGGCTGAAATCTCCGCCAAGAATGCCGATTTCAAGAAGTCGATCGATGCGATGCAGGCCTATCGCTCGGACGAATATCTGTGGTGGCAGGTGGCGGAATACACCTTCGACAGCTTCATGATCCGCTCGCGCACCCGCGGCTAATTGTCCATTTAAGCGTGTCCGGAGGCCCGGCGTCGCAAGACGCCGGGCTTTTTGCGTTGCGAGATGAGAGATCGACATGGAAATCCGAAATCGGATGCTTCATGCTCGGAAATACCAAGGCCTCGAAACGAAGGCTGACACAGATCATCAAACGGCAAGGGAAGGGAATTCAATGAAGCGTCGCGACTTTATCAAGGTCACGGGAATAGGGGCCGCGGCGGCGGCCAGCGTCGCAGCTCCGGCGATTGCGCAATCGATGCCGGAGCTGAAGTGGCGCATGACGACGAGCTGGCCGAAATCGCTCGACACGTTGCATGGTGCGGCCGAGGTGATGGCCAAGGTGGTCGGTGAGGCCACCGACAACAAGTTTCAGATTCAGACGTTTGCGGCCGGCGAAATCGTGCCTGGCTTGCAGGTGCTCGATGCCGTGCAGAACGGCACCGTCGAGATGGGCCACACCGCGTCCTATTATTATTTCGGCAAGGATGCGACCTTCACGTTCGGCTCCTCGATCCCGTTCGGTCCCAATGCGCGCCTCAACCAGGCCTGGTACATGCTCGGCGGCGGCAAGGAGCTGCTGAACGAGTTCTACAAAAACTACAACGTCACCTCGCTGCTCGCGGGCAACACCACGTGTCAGATGGGTGGCTGGTTCCGCAAGGAGATCAACACGGTTGCCGACCTGGAAGGGTTGAAATTCCGCATCGGCGGCTTTGCCGGTCGCGTGATGCAGAAGCTCGGCTGCGTGCCGCAGCAGCTTGCCGGCGGCGACATCTATCCGGCGCTGGAAAAAGGCACGATCGATGCCGCCGAGTGGGTCGGTCCCTATGACGACGAGAAGCTCGGCCTCTACAAGGTCGCGCCGCATTACTATTATCCCGGCTGGTGGGAAGGCGGCCCGATGCTGCTTGCGATGATCAATCTCGACAAATGGAATGCGCTGCCGAAGTACTATCAGAACATCCTCGAGCAGGCTGGCCACCTCGCCAACAACTGGATGATGGCGAAGTACGACACGGTCAATCCGACCGCGCTGAAGAAGCTGCTGGCGGGCGGCGCCAAGCTGCACGGGTTCTCGCAGCCGATCATGGAGGCGAGCTTCAAGGCGGCGAGAGAACTGCATGCGGAAGTCGCCGCCACCAACCCCAATTTCAAGAAGCTGCTGGATTCGCTGACGGCTTATTCCAGCACGGGATATCAGTGGATCCAGGTCGCCGAAGTCGGCTACGACAACTTCATGGCGCGCCACGCGCAGATCTGATCCAAAGCGGCCGACAAAACAAAACCCCGGAAAGCCTGGGCTTTCCGGGGTTTTCATGTGGACCAAGCGCTATGAACGGACAACGCACCTTTCGATATGGCGCATGCGGCCAAGGAAAAAGCCGCCCAAGTCTCGCAATTACATGAAACCCGGATTGCGGGGCAGATATCTAGTCCAATCGCCGAAATCTCGGGTCGACATCAGGAGCATGGGAAACGTGATTCGCATCCCATGTTCGACCGCGATGCTCAAAGCCATCTCGCTTGCGCCAGGAAGAAATGCCGAGACCTTCGAAGCGCTGCTCTCCGCGGCCAAGGCGATGGCGGTCCTGAAGGCGGTGGCAAGTGCGTCGGGCCGCGAGACCGCGAGAGGTCCGATGTGGCCGCTGCTACTGACATAAGCATAGCCAACGCAGTCGTCCCCGGCGTAAAGGGCCACGCCTCGCGTCGCGGGCTCATTGATCAGATACCGGTGATGCTTCTCGCGCGATATGCCCAGCACGCGGGCGTCAATTTCGGCAAGGCTCTTCAGGTCCGAGGCAGTCTCTTCGAGCCGGGCATGTCGGAATTGCGCGCCCGGTGGCCGGCCCAGCAGACGATCACGTGTGACGTCGAAAAAGTAAATCGGAAACCGCGGGAATAGTCCGTGGCGAATATAAAGGCCTTGCGATACCCGGTTGAAGGTGAAGGTGATCAGAGCCCTGGTGGTCGCACCGGAATTTTGCGCATGTTCAAATGTTCGTTGCAGCAATTCGTTGCCGATGCTGCGGCCTTGATGTCCGGGTGACACGAATAACTGCGCGAGAAACCACAGATCGCCGCAGGTCCAGCTCCATGCGAAGCCGAGGATTTCATCGCCTTCTTCCGCCACCCACAGGCCGCCGGGATCGTCCTGCAACGAAAATAACTAAAAATGGGGCGGATGCGAAACGGCCATCGCTCCAAAGCCGTGACGTACGGTGAGGTCGTTAATGCTGGCGACGACGAGCCGGTCCGCTCGCTCCAGATCCTGCGCGCGGGCGGGTCTGCACCGGATCGGCATTTGACGAGCCCCCAAGGAAACCCTTCACTGTGCCAAAGATCAAGTAGCTAGGCCGCGACGTCAAATAATTTATCGGCTTTAAAGACGGACGGCGCATGGGCAATTTGCCTCAGCCCCGGGTCGCTTCGAGCATAAGCCGGCATGGCAACGTGACCACGGGATGTCGGTTCTGCCCTCAGAAGCGGACATCGCCGTAGCCGCCAAACACGTCGGCTAAGTGCCAACAGCAGACATCCTCACACCAGAAGTAAAATTTCGCAAACAAGCCCGTCATTGCGCCAGTCAAAGCGAACTGTACCCTTTTGCTGGACGATCATTTGTTCGATGATACGGCTCCCGAGTCCCTTTTGCGTAGGTTTCTGCGCGATTGGACCACCTGTCTCAATCCAGCGTAGTCGCAATCGACGGTCAGCCGCGTGTGACCATTCCAAGCGGACTTGGCCGTGGGGCGTGGACAAAGCACCGTATTTCGCAGCGTTGGTGGCCAACTCGTGCAACGTTATCGCAATAGCTTGAGCGGCGTCTGGCTCCAACATGGCTTGCGGGCCATCTATGAAAGTTCGTTCGCCGTTCATCGCGGAATAGGGAGCTAGTTCCTGTGTCGCAATCGCCGTTAGCTCGGCACCGATCCAGCGTGTTGCCGCGAAAAGCGAGCAGACATTTGCTAGTGCCTGGATGCGTCCAGCGATTATCTGTTTGAGACCATCTGGCGAGCTTGACTGAGACAGATTGACCGTTGCCAATGCGTTCGCAAGTAAGTTCTTGCTGCGATGCTCGGCCTCCCGAGCCAAGGTCACGATCAGCTCCTGATTTCTCTTCTGCTCGGTAATATCTCTCGCAATCTTTGATGCGCCGACGATTTTGCCGTTGGCATCTTTGACAGGAGAAACGGTCAGTGAAACGACGATCGAGTTGCCGTGCTTGCGTTGCCGAACAGTCTCAAAATGATCGATGCGCTCACCTCGTCGGATGCGCGTTAAAATCTCACGTTCTTCGCTTTGCCGATCCTGAGGGATCACAAGAGTAATGGGTTGACCAATTGCCTCGCTCGCAGAGTAGCCGAAGACGCGCTCAGCACCGCTATTCCAGCTTGTAATGATACCATCGAGATTTTTGCTTACAATCGCGTCGTCGCTGGATTCGACTAAGGAGGCCAGCCAACGCAACCGTTGTTCGCTTTCGCCAAGCGCAGTTTCGATCTCCATACGTTTGGTAATGTCGCGATTGGCTTCGAGCACCAAGTTGCCACTAAACAACTGCATATGACTCTCGACGACGACTTTTCTGCCATTTTTGCAGGTGTGACGTAGCTCGCCCGACCAATCTCGCCTATCTTTGAGTTGCGAGCGCAAGTCAGCAAAATCAATCGGAAATTCAGTCCGAAGCAGAGCGTGGCTTGTATGTCCCACCGCTTCGTCTTGCGCGAAACCGTAAAGCCGCTCGGCACCTGCGTTCCAGAACTCGATTGGCCCATCCAGTCGCCACGCGAGCATCGGTTCGTAGGATAGTGTCAGCAGATTGGCCAAGCGCTCCGCACGTTCGAGTGCCGCCTCGTTGGTAGCAGGCTCGCGCTCAAGTCCCACGTTGTCTTTCCGCCTCACAACGAACCCTCAGGCCCCCGACGCCGCGCGGACCTTGGACAAAATTATAGCACTTGTGATCGTCTGGGGGCGGAAATGTGAGGTCCCTTTTGGGTCCAAAGTGAGACTTCGAAAAGCGAATGGTCCACGTCTGTTTGTCCCCCAGCAGCGGACCCTGATCAGGGCAAAGGCTTTGTCAGCTTCGTGCCAATTTCGGAAGTAGGCTCACTCATCACCCCGGCTGATCGACCAACAAAGGGAATCGGTGGTCTTCGGTAGCTCTTGCCGATAAGGATTCCGGCTCGATCAAGGCCTTCTTCAAAGCCGAATGCGGTTCCAAAGGTTTGTCAATTAGCGTAAGTATTCGCGTGAGCCAAAGGTGATTGTTATGCGAACACCTGAGACGCATTATGCAAGGTCTGGCGAACTTCGGATCGCTTACCAGAAGTGGGGCGAAGGTCCAGCCCTGATGATCGTGCCACCTCTCATTAGCAACGTAGAAATCGTTTGGGAGCACGAGTTAATTGGCCGCTCCCTTGAGTACCTTGGGAAGCATTTTACCTGCGTGCATTTCGACAAGCGGGGTATCGGACTTTCGGATCGCTTCGACGAGCTTCCAACGCTTTCACAACGCATTGAAGACATCGGGGCTGTCATGAGCGCCGTGAGTTGGGAAAAGGCACATTTCTTCGGCATCTCCGAGGGAGGTGCCATGGGGCAGCTTTTCGCGGCGGATTTTCCAGAGCGAGTCGAGAGCCTGGTGCTTCTCAACTCCGTGGTACCCCCGCGTTACCGGAAGCGTATCCCCGACTACGTGCAGGACGGCGATCTCCCCTTGCGAACGACCAAGGAGATTTACGAGCGTTTCCTCAATCTGGTCGAAACCTGGTCTGAACAACCGGCGTGTATGGTAGACTGGATGACGCCCAGCCAAAGTGGGAACGGATCCTTCATTCGCTGGACCGGGCGATTGCAACGCATGACATGCAGTCCAAGGGATTTGCGTAGACAGGTGGAGAGTATCCATACTCTGGACGCCGGAGATGCCCCAGAACGAATTTCAAGTCGAACCATGGTTATGCATGTCAAGGGAGACCAGGTTCTTCCGGTCGCTGGTAGTCGGCTTTTGGCGCAGATCATCCCCAACGCCGTCTACCGTGAAATTGCGGGCGACGACCACTTCGCCTGGATCATGCCGAATTGGCGCGATCCGACCGATGCAGCTATCGAGTTCTACACAGGCGCGGCTCTGAAGCGAACTTCCAGTCGTAAATTCGGAGCGATCCTTTTCACCGATATTGTTGACTCGACCCGTCAATCGTCTGCTTTGGGCGACGCAAAGTGGCGTGCAATGCTTGAAGGTCATGATCGGGTGACGCGCGAACTCATCGGTCAACACGGCGGCCGGTTGATCAAGAGCACAGGCGATGGCCTGCTTGCAATCTTTGACGCTCCTTTTCAGGGCGTAGCTTGCGGTATTGAAATGTGCGATGCCCTTGGCGGGATGGGCGTGACAATCCGCGCCGGTCTGCACGTTGGACAAATCGAAGTACATGATGATGGCGACATCTCGGGAATTGCGGTGAACCTTGCCGCCCGGGTCGAGCAACATGCGGCCGCCGGAGAACTTTGGACTTCCTCTACGGTGCGCGACATGATGCTCGGCGGCGCTGATACCTTTGGCGATCGCGGCGAGCATGTTCTGAAGGGGATCGACGGCAGCTGGAGGCTGTATTCGGTCCGATAAGCCGGCCCTTGAACACGCGCCTCTGCTACTCGGGCGGTGTCCGCTTTGGGTCTTGGTCGTGTCAAAACGGCCTTAGCGATGTCGCCCCTGGCAGTCGGCCCAAGTGGTGTCTCAGGCCACGATCGCGGCGATCAGCGGCTTGATCCCGACGATGTTCATTACCCGGGTCAGATTGTAGGCGAGAACCGAGAGGGCCATCTCGGCGGCTACTTTTGGAAGCGTTTTTGTGAGGAAGTGCGTCGCCCCCATGCGGGCTTTCATCGTGCCGAACGGATGTTCGACTGTCTCGCGCCGCTGCCGCATGGCCATGGGGTTGTTGTCGAGGCGCCTCTGCATTTCTTCCAGCACATGCTCATGCTCCCAGCGCGTAATCCGCCGCTCCTTGCCGGTTGTGCAGCTAGCTTTGAGTGCACAGTCGCGGCACGCATTAGTCCAATAGCGCCGTAGCTGCTGCCCGTGTTCCTCATTGGTGTAGTGGTAGATCAGCTTTTCGCCAGCCGGACAGCGATACGCATCCTCGTCGCTGAGATAGACAAAGTCCTGTTTGCCAAAGCGACCCCGTGCCTCAAGACCTGATGTCATCGGCTTGGGAAGCGTCACCGCAATTCCCGCCTTGTCGCAGGCAAGGATTTCCTCGCTGCTGTAGTAGCCACGATCAGCAACGGCTTCTAATTTTTCGACACCGAGGACATCCTTTGCACGAGACGCGATGTTGGCGAGTTGTGCCCGGTCCGAGCCGGTGTTCGTTACCTCGTGCGCGATAATCAGGTGATGATCGGTATCGACCGCGACCTGCACATTGTAGCCGACAACGCCAGACCCACGCCCGCTCGTTGCCATCGAACGGCTGTCGGGATCGGTCAGAGAGATTTGCTGGTCAGGCGAAGCCAGCATCCGCTTCTCGTAAACCGCAAGCTTGCCCATTTCCTCCTTCAGTTTCGTCAGTTTCTCGGTGAGCCTTGTCACCTTCGCGGCCAGCGCTTCAGTCGGCTCCTGCCTGTCGGCGGTGTCGAGTTGGCTCAGATAGCGCGCGACGCTCTCCTCTAGCTGAGCGCGTCGCCGCTCCACCTTCGCTTTTGTGAAGTTCCTGTCCCGGTTGTTCACGGCCTTGAACTTGCTGCCATCAATGGCAACGCTCGTCGTCGCGAGAAGGCCCATTTCACGGCAGAGTTCGACAAAGCGCGCACATACCTTGCGAAGCGCCAGACCATTGTCTTTGCGGAAGTCCGCGATCGTCTTGTGATCAGGCGCGAGCCGACCCAGCAACCACATGACCTCCACATTGCGTCCGGCCTCTCGTTCCAGCCGCCGGCTCGACTGCAGCCGGTTCAAATAGCCGTAGATGTACAGCTTCAGGAGAACCGAGGGATGGTACGACGGCCGACCAGTTGCTGCCGGCTCTACCCCTTCGAAACTCATCTCGGCCAAGTCGAGCGCGTCGCCAAACACGTCGATCACACGAACCGGGTTGCTCTCGTCAATAAAATCATCAAGGCATCCGGGCAACAGCGTCCATTGCCCACGATCCGCCTCCTCAACGAAGCGCCTCATCGATTTCTCCAAGAATCACTGGAGAATCATAACAGCGACGATGCGTTTTCACACAGCCAGGGTCAAACTCGGACCTCAGGCGATGTCTGATCGACGTCCGTTTGTCCCCCAACAGCCGACATGTGGCGACCGCAACGACATGTCGGTTTTGTGCCAAAAACCGAAGTCACTTACTTAAGTCGATCAACGCTTAGATACGGTCAAGGATCAACGCCGCACTTTCAAAGCTTGAACCAAGGCTGCAATCGGCTTCACCTTCGCGTCATGACCGGCAGCCACGGCGAACGTCGTCCTGCCGATGCCGTTTGGACCAACCAGGGTGACGAGCCGTCCCTGTCGAATCCAATTGCGAACCTGGGAAACATCCGCTCCGCCGCCGATCAGTATTAGAGGTCGCGCAGCGAGCCTTCCTCGAAAATTGGGGTCATTGCTTCCGCCGTCCTTGCCATCTTCAACTCGGACGACCTTCGCCACGAAGCAATAGCCTCTCCCCCGGATGTTCGCGATGTATCGATCGCCGAATTGGCCGTCCCTGAGCGCCTTGCGGATGGCGGCTACATGGACGCGCAGACTTCCCTCTTCGACGACAACGTCCGGCCAGACGTGATCAATAAGTTGCTTCTTTGGGATGACTTCGCCGGGGCGCTCCGCCAAATATACAAGAATGTCGAGTGCCCTGCTGCCGAGGGGAAGCTCCATGCCTTCGCGCCGAAGTATCCTGTCCCTGCTCGAAAGCTCGAAAGGGCCGAACCTTAGGCTTCCGTAGACTCCATCCCGAGACATGGTTGCCAAGCCCAGTCGATGACGGTGGAAGACACGAGGCCGTATACTTCCTCGATCCGTGAGTCCCGAACACTACTGGTTACCGCGGCTTCCCTTCAGCCGCCTCAGCGCTAGTCCTGGAACGCCGCTGGCTGCAGAAGCGAGGCATCGACCGAAAGGCGAGTAGTCCAGAGGTTTCTAGTTCTCACCATAGGCAGCGGGCGCGCGCCGGGGTCTTTGCAGATTTTACTGTTATTTGCCGATCCGAGCATTTTATTAGATTTTGGGCCGCAGCACGCTAGACGAGGGAACCTAGCTTTCATACCGTTCAAGCCCGTGCGCAAGGGCTTCGGCCATGACCCAAAACGCAGACACGTCGCAATACACGAAGGGTGCGTTCGGAAGTAATCTGGCCGCTCACTTTCACCTAAAGGAGAGTGAGCAAGTTTCTACAGCGTGGCCGGTAAACAATCTTTTCGCTATCACGCGTTTGCAGTCCGACGCTGGCCTTCCGGACCGCACGACGCCTGTCCCAAGGGAAGCTGCGCTCCTTATTTCGGTTTCGATTCTACCTGTGCCGCTGCGCACCTACGAGCTTTGGATCGACGGAAAGGCCGTAGATGTTGGAAAGGCTATAGGCGCTCCGTATATTCCGTCGTTCCACACGCAATTCTTTGACCTTCAGTCTGATCCGTGTTGCTGGACAGGGACTGGTTTCGACTACGTGCACTACCATGTGCCTAGAGCTGGGTTGGACGAAATTGCGAAAGACCACGGGATAAAACCGGTCGGGTCTTACAGGTTTGCACAAGGTGAGCACGATATCGTACTGGCCCAGCTCACGCAGTATGTCTTGCCCCTCATAGGCTCGCGCGACTGGACAAACTCCCTGGCGCTAGATCAATTTAGCCTTATCTTCGGCGCTCACGTACTGAAGACGTATGCCGGTGTTCCTCCTTTGGGCGTCACAAAACGAGGAGGGCTGGCCCCGTGGCAAGGGAGGCGCGCCACCGAGATGGTTAGGGAGAATCTAGATGGGGGCGTTCGTCTTTCCGACTTGGCCCGTGAGTGCGGGCTATCGGTGAGCCACTTCACACGCGCCTTCCGGAAGAGCTTCGGTGTTTCTCCCTATCGCTGGCTCCTTGAACGAAGGATTGACTACGCGAAAGCGCTGCTGCTCACCAGCGATCTTCCCATCGCCAATATCGCCTTGCAATCGGGCTTTTCCGATCAGTCCACATTCACGCGTGCATTCGGAAGGATCGTGGGCGATAGCCCGAGCCGATGGAAACGCTCCGTAAGTTCCCGAGCCTGACGCGGGCCGATGCCATGCTTCAGAATGTCCGTTCCGTCAAAAGCCGACATGGCAACGTGACCTCGGGATGTCTGTTCTGCCCCTCATAAGCGGACATCGTCGCTATATGCCCACGCCCTAGTTCGGCCGAGCGAGTTCATAAAGCAAAAAACCCCGGAAAGCCTTTGCTTTCCGGGGTTTTCGTTTGCCTCTATGTGGACCGGGACTACTTCGCCGGCGGTCCGAAATCGAGCGGCGGCAGGTCGATCTGCGGCACCTCGATCCTGATCTGGTTCAGGTCAACATTGGCCGGCTTGTCGAGCAGGCCCGTCACCGTGATCGGGAAGGCGATGACAAGCGCGACCATCACCATCTGCAAGCCGACCCAGGGCAGCGCGCCCCAATAGATGTCGGAACTCTTGACCTCCTTGGGCGCCACGCCGCGCAGGTAGAACAGCGCGAAGCCAAATGGCGGGTGCATGAAGGAGGTCTGCATGTTCACGCAGAGCATGACGCCGAACCAGATCAGCGCCGCATCGGGGCCGACCACAGGAGCGAGGATCTTCTGGGCGATCGGCGCGATCATCGGCAGGATGATGAATGCGATTTCAAAGAAATCCAGGAAGAAGGCGACAAAGAAGATGAAGAGGTTGATGAAGATCAAAAAGC
Organism: Bradyrhizobium erythrophlei; assembly: GCF_900142985.1. Classification (NCBI taxonomy): domain Bacteria; kingdom Pseudomonadati; phylum Pseudomonadota; class Alphaproteobacteria; order Hyphomicrobiales; family Nitrobacteraceae; genus Bradyrhizobium; species Bradyrhizobium erythrophlei. The sequence goes on along the minus strand of NZ_LT670849.1, from coordinate 125,306 downwards.
CCCAGACGCCGCCCGGCAGCGAGGTCAAGAGGTGCTCAAGCCAGACGCCGCCGGAGACACCGAGGAACACGACCGAAAAACATGTCGAGCCGATCAGAATGAAGGTGACCATGCACGTGATGCGCATGGTGGTCTCGTAACCCTGCTTGATCAGGTCGCGCAGGTCAGGAATGCGAACCGCTTCGAGGCAGATCCAGAGCACGGCGAGATAGGTGGCGGCAAAGGCCAGTTTGAAGATCAATCCTTCGGTGGCAAACATGCCGACCATCGTGCCGATGCCGCCGGCGATCGCGCCGATGATGAGGACCTTGCGGCCGGTGGTCGAAAAATCCTTGCTGTGAATCGCCGCGAGCACGATGGCGCCGACCGCGCCCATGGCGCCGGCTTCCGTCGGCGTCGCGAGGCCCATCATCATGGTGCCGAGCACGACGAAGATCAGCACGGCCGAAGGAATGATGCCCATCAGGCATTTCTTCCAGAGTGCCCAGCCGGTCAGTGTGCGCGCATCCTTCGGCACCGGCGGCACGTGGCTCGGCTTGAAGATGCCAAGCACGAAGGTGTAGCCGGCAAACAGCAGGATCTGGAACACCGACGGTCCCCACGCGCCGAGATACATGTCGCCGACCGACTTGCCGAGCTGGTCGGCGAGCACGATCAGCACCAGCGACGGCGGCACAAGCTGGGTGATGGTGCCTGAGGCCGCCAAGACGCCCGTGATGTAACGCATGTTGTAGCCGTAGCGGATCATCACCGGCATCGAGATCAGCGCCATCGCGATCACTTGTGCCGCCACCGTGCCGGTGATGGCGCCGAGGATGAAGCCGACGATGATGACGGAGTAGCCGAGCCCGCCGCGGATGGGACCGAACAATTGTCCCATCGAGTCGAGCATGTCTTCGGCCAGGCCGCAGCGCTCGAGGATCGCGCCCATGAAGGTGAAGAAGGGAATCGCGAGCAGCAGCTCGTTGGAGAGTACGCTGCCGAATACGCGGCCCGGAATGGCCTGAAGGAAGTTCAGGTCGAAGAAGCCGAGATGAATCGCAAGAAAGCCGAACGAGAGCCCGACCGCGGCGAGCGTGAACGCCACGGGGAAGCCGATCAGCATGGCAACGACCAGGCCGCCAAACATCAGCGGCGGCATCGTTTGCAGCGTAATCATTGCGTCGGCCTCTCGTATTTCGCGTCGATCGTCACTTCGCCCCGCAGCGCCGCGATGCGTTTGATGACTTCCGAGACGCCTTGCAGTGCGAGCAGGACGAAGCCGGATGGGATTACGAACTTGATCGGCCAGCGGAGCAGTCCGCCGGCATTGCCGGACATTTCGCCGACGGCATAGGCCTGCATGAAGAACGGCCAGGACAGGTAGGCGAGCAGCAGGCAGGCCGGGATCAGGAAGAACAGCGTGCCGATCATGTCGAGCCAGAGCTGGCCGCGCTCGGAGAGAAACAGGTAGAAGATCTCGACCCGCACATGCTCGTTGCGCTTGAACGTGTAGGAGGCGCCGAACATGACCAGGAACGCAAACATGTACCATTGCAGTTCCAGCCAGCCGTTCGACGAATAGCCGAAGGCGTAGCGGACCATCGCATTCGCCGCGCTGACGACGCAGGCAGCCAGCACCAGGAAGTTGCAGATGTATCCGATCTTTTCGTTGAGAGCGTCGATCGCTTCGCTCAGCGCCAGCAACGGACGCATCGCGCCTGTCCCGGCGGCCATCAAACGCCGCCCGCAGCTTTTGCGAAGCTAAAACGGATTCCGCGCATGCGGAATTGCAGTACCGATTGCAACCGATGTCCTCCCCCGGCGCCCGTGCCGTCTTCTACTCGCCGATCCGATGCAGCGGCTTTTGTCAGGCGCGAAAGCAATAAAAACCGGCCGCACCATTTCAGCGCGTTACGGCCCCGTCAATTGGAAAATGGGCAAATTGACGAAGGATCAAGCGGTTGGAGGGCTAGTGGTCCAATCCTCCTCAACCGCCGGTAACACTCATATGGCGGCTGACGCTCGGCCGGTTGTGCCGGCGGTCGATGATGAAATCATGGCCCTTCGGCTTCAGGCCGATGGCGCGATCGATGGCGGCCGCGAGCAGATCGTTGTCGGGCGATGCGCGCAGCGGCTTGCGCAGGTCGGAGGCATCCTCGTGTCCGAGACAGGTATGCAGCGTACCCGTGCAGGTGATGCGCACGCGGTTGCAGGCCTCGCAGAAATTATGCGTCATCGGCGTGATGAAGCCGAGCTTGCCGCCGGTCTCATGCACGCTGACATAGCGTGCCGGTCCGCCGGTGTTCTCGGCGAGGTCGGTCATGGTGAAGCGCTTGGCCAGCCGCGCGCGCACCAGCGACAGCGGCACGTATTGATCGATCCGCCCGGCGCCGATGTCGCCCATCGGCATCACCTCGATCAGCGTCAGTCCCATGCCTTTGCCGTGCGCCCATTCCATCAGCGAGGGGATTTCGTCCTCGTTGATGCCCTTCAGCGCGACCGCGTTGATCTTCACGGCAAGGCCCGCCGCGCGCGCCGCCTCGATGCCCTCAAGCACCTTGCCGAGATCACCCCAGCGGGTGATGGCGCGAAACTTTTCCGCATCCAGCGTGTCGAGCGAGACGTTGATGCGGCGCACGCCGCAATCGGCGAGTTCGTCGGCAAAGCGTGCGAGCTGCGAGCCGTTGGTGGTCAGCGTCAGCTCGCCGAGCGCGCCGGAGACGAGGTGGCGCGACAGCGAGCGCACCAGCGACATCACGTTGCGGCGGACCAGCGGTTCGCCGCCGGTCAGGCGCAGCTTATTCACACCCTTGGCGATGAAGGCCGAGCACAGCCGGTCAAGTTCCTCGAGCGTCAGGAGATCGGCCTTCGGCAGGAAGGTCATGTCCTCCGCCATGCAATAGAAGCAGCGCAGGTCGCAGCGGTCCGTGACCGAGACGCGCAGATAGCTGATCGTCCGGCCGAACGGATCGGTCATCGGACGCAACAGGGCAGGCGAGGGAGACAGGGCTACGGTCATCATATGCCTTTGGGCGGACAGCCTTAAGGGAATGCCCTCGGGCTTCCGGCCCTTGTGCGACGGTTCGAAAGTCCGCATCACCGATGCCGCGACTTCCTCATGCGGACTTTTGAACCAAAGCCGCACTAGATCAATAGGTTTGGCTAGTGTCCTATCGATTCCGAAGTTCGTAAACGAGGGGCCGCAAGCAGTGCGAACTTCGGAAGCGGGGCACTAGCGCAGTCAAGCGTTATCTCAATGTAGGCACGTTGGACATCCTGCACAATCCGGCAAAACGCCAGATATCACGGGCTCTTGTGCAGTGCGGACAATTAGCGCTGGGGAGGGGCGGCCTGGTCGATCGAGCCATCCGGGGGCGCCGCCGTGGCGGGCTTCTTCCGCTTCGGGCGCATGGGCGGCTTTGCCGCCTTCGGCGGCGGGCCGATCGGCTGCAATTCGGCGACCACCGGGTTCGGCTCGACCTTGATGGTATTGTAGCCGAATATCCCGCCGTCGACCTTGATGATGTTGACCGGAACGCCGGCCGGCTGCCGGCCGGGCAGCGAATAGTTCACCAGGAAACTGGTGGCGCTGTCCGGCGGCGTCACGCTGACCGAGCAGGGCGTCTTGCAGCCGGGCCCGAGCGAGGTGCGCGCTTCGGCGCCGGGCGGCGTCGATTCAAGCTGAACCTGAGCGGAAGGTGGCGGTGATCGGAGCGAACTGAAATAGTCGCCCGACGAAAACGATGAGCAGCCGGCCAGGCCGATTGCGGCTACGGCCATCGCGAAAGCACGACGCATGATTGACCCGTCACTCCAAGGTCACGGGCCCCGCTGGGTATAGGTCGGGCCGTGATCCCATCTCGATTGTGCGGGCACGTCGGTCGCGAACCCCCGCGAAGCGCACTTTGCCCGCGAAGAAACCGGTCAATCCGTCAAAGTCATCCACCGGTGCGGCCAACTGCCACAATCCCCGAGGCCGACCATAGGAGCCTCGGCATATCAGCGCAACCAGCTTGGTTAATTGATGGTTAACGTTTGCGGCCGGACGCAAACAATATTTGGAAACAAAGAGTTGAACGGGGAACTGAAGCTACCTCGCGAGCGCTTCGATCGCTGCGGTCAACTCGCTCATGTGATCGATCACGCGGTCCGGTTTGAGGTCCGCAATCGGAACTTCCGTATAGCCAAACGAGACGCCGATCACGGGAACCCCGGCGCGGCGGGCGACGCCGACATCCGGCCCCGCATCTCCCACCATGATGGCCGAGGACACGTCGCCGCCGGCGCGGGCGACCGTCTGCCGGAAAATGGCGGGATCGGGCTTGGCGACCCCGAACGTATCGGCGCCACAGATCGCGGCAAAGCGCGGGCTTAAGGCCAGCCGGTCCAGAAGCCGCTTCGACAGCCATTCGAGCTTGTTGGTGCAGACCGCGAAATGGTAGCCGCGGCCTTGAAGGTCATCGAGCGCCGCCTCGAGCCCGTCGAAGGGCCGGGAACTGTCGGCGATGTGCTCGGCATAGTAGGCGATGAAGTCCTCGGTCAGGCGCGCAAGCTCGGCCGGGGTGGTGTCGCGGCCGTCGACTTCAAGGCCGCGCTCGATCAGCTTACGCGCGCCGGCGCCGATCATGCCGCGCGCGGATTGCAGCGGCACTGGCGGCATGCCTTCGCGCTGAAGCACGAAGTTGAGCGCATTGACGAGGTCGGGTGCGGTATCGACCAGGGTGCCATCGAGGTCGAAGACGACGGTGCGGGCAGAGGACATAGAGAGACGGCTAGCTTCCCGCCGCCAAACACGCAAGGGGCGGACATTTTCCGGCCGGAAACAATCCAATTTCAGCGGACTTCCCGTCCGATTTTGGTCCCCGGAGTGTTCTGAACGCTGTTCCTGCTCTCAAAACGGGGCTAATAGTCCGCCCGGAACAAACGGGCGCTATCCACGCGGCGCGACAGGGATCGTTGGTACGTGAACTCCGAAGAACTGAAACGCCAGGCGGCGGCGCGCGCGCTCGAATACGTCCAGAGCGGGATGAAGCTCGGGCTCGGCACCGGATCGACCGCCAGGCATTTCGTCGAGCTATTGGGCGCGCGGGTGCGCGACGGCCTAGAGGTGATCGGCGTGCCGACGTCGGAGACCACGCGCCATGATGCCATCCGCTGCGGCATTCGCCTCACCACGCTGGATGAGGTCGACCGCCTCGACCTCACCGTCGATGGCGCGGACGAGATCGACCCCGCGCTCAACCTGATCAAGGGCGGCGGCGGCGCGCTGCTGCGCGAGAAGATCGTGGCTGCCGCCTCCGACCGCATGATCGTGATCGCCGACGACACCAAATGGGTCGAAACGCTGGGCCGCTTCCCGCTGCCGATCGAGGTCATCCCGTTTGGCCTCGGCGCCACGCAGCGGGCGATCGAAAAGGCTTTCGTTGCCTGTGGCGTTGCCGGCGAATTAGTGGTGCGAAAAGCCAAAGACGGTCACGTTTTTGTCACCGATGGCGGCCACTGGATCGTCGACGCCCATCTCGGGCGCATCGGCGATGCGCCGGGTCTTGCGCAGTCACTCGGTCTTATTCCGGGCGTCGTCGAGCACGGGCTATTCATCGGTCTTGCCAGCGTGGCGATGCTCGCCGGCTCCCAGGGAATTCGTGTTGTTGAGCGGCAATAAACGCCGCCAAAAGGAGAGATTGAAATGAAACGTTCATCGGGAATTTTGCTCGCCGCCGGCGTGGCGCTGTCGCTGGCGCTTTCGGTGCTACCCGCCGCCGCGCAACAGCCTGGCGCCCCGCAAGTGCCCGAGCTCAAGCCGGTGTCGGCTTCCGCCATGCAGGCGGCGCGTGACCTGCTCACGGTGAAGAATGTGGCCCAGGTCTACGTCAATGCGGTGCCGAGCATCATTCAGCGCACCAAGGACCAGTTCCTCGCCAACAACCTGAGCTATCAGAAGGACCTCAACGAGGTCGCGGTGACGGTCGCGAAGGACATGGCCGGCAAGGAAAAGGACATCGGCGAGCAGATGGCCAAGATCTACGCCAACGATTTCACCGAGCAGGAAATGAAGGACCTCACCACGTTCTACAAGTCGGCGCTCGGCCAGAAGCTGCTCACGATGGAGCCGAACGCGATCCAGGCCAGCATGATGTACATGAACCAGTGGGCGCAGAGCTTCTCCGAGGCGGTGGCCAACGAATTCCGCACCGAGATGAAGAAGCGCGGCAAGCCGCTGGGCTAGGCTTCGCTTTTCCCTCCCCCGCGGAACGCGCGGGGAGGGTGCGTAGGCGACCCTCGGTCGCCGTTCTTAGGTCCAAGAACGCCGATGCTTTGTATCAGCTATGCGCGCAGCGACGGTCGGGTGGGGGCGCTCGCGTCGGCAGAACGTCCGGCTTCGAACGTAATTTTTGACCCCCACCCCGGCTCGCTATCGCTCGCCTCGGACCCCGCAAGGGGGAGGGATAAGAGGCGCCGATGCAGGTCTGGTGTGATAGCGCGGCCGGCACACTTCCCACGCCGTGACAGTTCGCCTACATCTTGGGCCATGCCCATCTGACTGTGAGCGGGACTGACATGGCCGAATTCGATACCGATCTGTTTGTCATCGGCGGAGGGTCGGGCGGCGTGCGCGCGGCCCGCATCGCGGCCGGCTATGGCGCGCGGGTGATGATCGCGGAGGAGTACCGGATGGGCGGCACCTGCGTGATCCGCGGGTGCGTGCCGAAGAAGCTGCTGGTCTATGCCTCGCATTTCCATCAGGAGTTCGAGGACGCCGTTGGCTTCGGCTGGACCGTGCCGCAGCCCACTTTCGACTGGGCGACTTTAATCGCCAACAAGGACAAGGAAATCGCCCGGCTCGAGGCGGCCTACACCACCAACGTCGAAAAATCCGGCGCGAAGGTGCTGAAGACCCGCGCCGTGCTCGAGGACGCGCACACGCTGCGGCTTGCGAGCGGCGAGGCGGTGCGTTCCAAATACGTGCTGATCGCCACCGGCGGCGCGCCGAACCACGGCGAGGCCATTCCCGGCATCGAACACGTGATCTCCTCCAACGAGGCGTTTCATCTGCCGCAACTGCCGCGGCGGATCGTGATCCAGGGCGGCGGCTACATCGCGCTGGAATTCGCCTGCATCTTCGCCGGCTTCGGCTCCGACGTGACCGTGATCTATCGCGGCGACAATATCCTGCGCGGCTTCGACGAGGACGTGCGCACGCATGTCCGCAGCGAAATGGAAAAGGCCGGCATCACCATCCTGACCGGCTGCACGGTGGCCAGGGTCGACAAGCACGCGCACGACTTCACCACGCATCTGTCGAACGGCTCAAGCATTGCGTCGGACAAGGTGATGTTTGCGATCGGCCGTCACCCGAACATCAGGGGGCTCGGGCTCGAGAAGGCCGGCGTCGCGCTCGATGCGAAGAACGGCGGCATCGCGGTCGACGGCTTCTCGAAAACGTCCGCGGACAACATCTATGCGGTCGGCGACGTCACCCACCGCATCAATCTGACGCCGGTGGCGATCCGCGAGGGTCATGCGTTCGCCGACACGGTGTTCGGCAAGCGCGAGGTGCGGGTCGATCACGCCGATATTCCGACCGCGGTGTTCAGCCAGCCGGAAGTCGGCACCGTCGGCCTGACCGAAGCGCAGGCCTGCGAACGGTTTGCCACGGTCGACATCTACAAAGCGACGTTCCGCCCGATGAAGGCGACGATGTCCGGCCGCGACACCCGCATGCTGATGAAGCTCGTGGTCGACGGCGCAACCGATCGCGTGGTCGGCTGTCATATCGTCGGCGACGGCGCCGCGGAAATGGTTCAGGTGCTCGGCATCGCCGTGAAGATGAAGGCGACGAAAGCCGATTTCGACGCCACCATGGCGCTGCACCCGACCGCGGCCGAAGAACTCGTGACCATGCGTAACCCGATCGCGCGGCACGTCCGCGCCGCGGCGGAGTAGGGGCGCTTCAAAAACCCTCATCCTGAGGAGCGCGCTTGCGCGCGTCTCGAAGGATGAGGCCCGTGTGGATGGCCTCATGGTTCGAGACGGCGGTGATGCGCCCCCTCACCATGAGGATTGTGAGAATTACCGCGACCTTCGGCCGATGGCGACGCCGAGCAGAAACGCGATGGCCAGCGAACCGAGCGGCGCTTCCTTGGCGACGTTGCTCAGGACGCTCAGCGGCATTCCCGGCTGGCGCCCCGCATCGATCGCGGCCTGCACCCGCGCGATCGCCGACTTCAACGCGTCGATCGCGTCGGTGGTCCTCGGCTTCCGGTAAAGGACCGCGTCGGGATCTTCGTACATCGGCGGCGAAAGCGGGATTTCATCGTTCACGGATCTGATCTCCAAGGCGAACGTCCCTTCACGAGTAATAGCGCCCACGCGGTGGCCGGCGGGCGGGCCGCGCCAGCAGTAGCGCCAGCGCAAAGCCGATGGCGCCCGCAGTCACCAGCGATCCGATCGGGTTGTCGTGGACTTTCCTGGCGAGCGCGTCCTGGCCGTCGCGAATTGCATCGCCGCGGTGGTTGTACATGTCCTTGGCGTAGTCAGTCGCCGTGTCCGCGGCGTCCTGCACCGCATCCTTGGCTTGGCCGTAGAGGTTCTGCGCCTTGCCCGCCATCTCGCGGGCGCGGCCGCTGGCCTGGGACTCGGCGTCGCCGGCCGCCTTGCCAAAGGCGTTTTCTGTCTTGCCGGCGAAATCCTTGGCGGTGCCTGCAATGCGATCTTCGTTCATGGGGTAACCTCAAAAGCTGGTGCTTCAACGGAGTTTGATTGGCGGGATAACGGGCCTCGGGCGTAACCGTTCCTCGGGTACTTTTTGGCCTTAGGAACCGCGTGACGATTTGGTGCGTTCTCTTAGACCCTGAGGAGCCGCCGCATGCGCGCCAGGAAAAAACCGTCAGCCGTCCCGAAGCCCGGTCTGATACTGGCGGTTGCAAGCCACGTGGCCATGGGCGTCGCGCTCGCGCTGGTGTTCGCGCTGATCCTGATCTGGACGCCGTTCTTCGGCGTTCTTCCGCTCATCAACCTCAGCGACGATCCCTCCGTGACGATGGAGACTTTCGTCGGCAGCGTCGTCTTGATGTTCGGCGTCGGCGCGGCGCTGACCGGCCTCGTGTTCATGATGGAAGAGGTTTAGGCGAAGAGGTCTAGGCTGACGGCACGCCTGCGACCGCCGGCCGGCGGAATCCCATCGCCATCCACGCAGCCAAAAGCCTCAGCAAGAATTTTCCGGACTGGCCGGGACAGTTGGTCAGGCCGTCGTCGGGCAGATCAGCACCTGCTGGCCGGTCCGCCGTCATCATCCGCATCGTCGCTGGCGGAATATCGGAAGGCAAGCGGCCGCGATAGAGCGTCAGCCAATGCCCCTTGGTGAAGTCCAGGAACATGGCGCTGTTGCAGCAGCGTGCGAACATCCGCCGCGTCGGCGACTCTGCTTTCAGCCGCCGTTCTTCGAGAAGATCGCCACCCTTGACGCAACTCACCCGGTCCTTGCGGTAGAGCACGTAGTCCGTGCCGCCATCGGCGGCCAGAATCGCATCCGCGCCCGAAACTGCCTGATGCAGGCGGCCCGCCTGCTGGCAACTCTTGCAATAGCAGATGCCGTGCAGAAGCGGATCGCCGGTCACCTGCATCTCGACCTGGCCGCAGCGGCAGGCGGTCAATGTGATCTTTTTTATCATGACGCCGACATTAACGCGCGGCGCCGGAGAGAGTCTCCGGCCATGTTGAAATAATATCGCTGCCAAAACTGTCTCTTGGAGGGGTGACCTCCAAGAGGGATCAGCATGTTGCGGAAAATAACTATCGCTTTAGTGACTGGGGCGATAGCTGGCCTGGACTCTCTTGCGGCGCGCGTCGAGGGATGGTGGCACGATCGCCGCAGGCGACGCCGATAACCCCGCGCGTTCGGGGTTCATTTCGGCATCGGGATTGCGATCGCCTTGTCCTTGGCGCGGTCACCGACCCATAGCGTATCGCCGGCCGGCTCGATCGCGGTCGGGCGCGTCAGGCCTTCGAGGATCGGCACCACCGTGGCCTGATCGCCGTTGACGGTGACCATGCTGGCGCGGCCGTTGCGGTTCTCGGTGAGATACAGCTTGCCGTTGGCGGCGCGCATGCCATCCGGCCCCTTGATCGGATGATCAGGCCAGATCTGCACCGGCGCGCCGGCCTTGCCGGATGAATCCAGCGGAATGCGATAAAGATTGTTCGAGATCATGTTGTTGACGTAGAGCTCGCTGCCGAGAAACGTGATGCCGTCGACGCCGTCGAGCGTGCGGTCCTCGATCAGCAATTCGGGCTCGGAAGCGCCGGGCTTGAGGCGGAAGATCTTGCTGCCGAAGGTGTCGGCGACATAGAGCGCCTTGTCCGGCCCGACCACGAAATCGTTGCACAGGTTGATCTCGCCCGGCAACGGCCAGCGCAGTTTCGGCGCGCCGCTTTCGAGATCGAAGCTGCGCAGGATCGAATGGCGGTTCTTGCCGGTGCCGATGATCTGGCAGGCCCACAGCGTGTTGGTCGGAGCGTCGGCGAGCACGCCGAGGAAAGAGACATTGCCCTCGGTGGCGGCTACATCGATGAAGACCTTGCCTTCGGTCTCGCCCTTCCTGGCGCGGTAGATCACGGGCTTGGCGGCGCTGCCGAGGATCAGCGAACCGTCCGGCGCCAGCGTGACGCTCTCCGGGTCTGAACCGGGATCGGTGGTGACGACGAGTTTCGGGTCGGCCGCGTGCGCCGCGGCGCCGAGCACGATTGCCGCTGCAAGCGACAAAACGGAAGCGAAGGTTTTGCTGGTGTGCCTGTTGGCCGGCATCTTGATCCTCCCACGCGAGTAGAAAAAATGGCCGCAGCGTTTCGACTGCGGGCTCGTTGTTATCAGTCGTTAGTGGCGGATATTTAAAGGGGAGGGCGCGCGGAAAGACAAGCGTTGGAGTTATGTGAATATAACGGGGTCAAACGCTTGTGATGGGGTTTCGTACGTATTCGCCCCACCGGACCAACCTCTTGAAATAAATCGATTCCATTGAAAGACGTTTTGGTTGCGGGAACGCCCTCCTGAATTGGCGTTACGCGAGCGTAGAGTCGAAATTCGATCTTGTCGGCTAAGCGGATGGACAGCCGCCCAAGTAAGGCCCTAACCAGCACCACTTTTTTCCGCCGGCCCTTGGAACCAATGTATACTTCTGCACTTGTGATTCCACGCCGCTGGAGGAGTGACGTGTGAGTGAAGGACTAAGGCCGGCAACGCCGCCGCCCGCGCCAAGATCGCAACCAATTCGAAATTGCGAACGTTGTGGCGACGTGCCGTACCTTGTCCGGACCATGCTTGAGCCAAATACCGGAAAGACGATTCGCATGTTTGAATGCTTGTGCGGACAGCGAAACTGGTCCGAAGACCACTGTAGCTAGCGTTTTCCACCTCGTTAGCGCTTCTCAAGTCCGGGCCATGGACCGTAGGGCCCAATGACGGGGAAGGTGCCGGTCTTCATGCAAATCGCATGGTTCGACTTGCACTTGCTGCTGCACGCGGCAGGACCCGTGCGGCCCCCGCTCTCAAAATGCACGGCGGTGCTACACCGCGAATTGCACAGGCCGAGCCGCTGCGTACACGTGGTCGCCTCTTGAGCCGCGGCCGGTAATGCCGCCGCGGCGGCCATGGCAGAAATACAGAAAAGCAACAGGAGTGATTTTCATTCGTCGTCCCTCCGTGTGAAATCGCGGGGGCCGTCATCTCGTACACTTCCGCCGAATGCGACGGCGGCCCCGGCCTTTTATGGACCGTTACTTTTCGACTTCGACGAGGTACCTTCGTATCACCTTGGACGCCTTGTCGCGCTGCGGTGCAAGGTCCGCCCAGGCTTTCGACTTGTAGAATGCGACGGCCTCATCGACGCTCCCCCATTCGGTAATCCCCACACTCTTGGGGGCTGGCCCTCCGTCTATCTGAACCACTCGTCCGGCCGTGGTGCGCAAACTGTGACCGTTGGCTGCTTCGATCACCTTGCGGGCAGCGGGCAGCATCGCGGCTTGGGCTGAAGCATCGATGGGATCAAACTCAGCGATAGCGTAAGCCTTCAGTTTCGCTCCTTGGGCGTGGAGGCCCTGAACCGCGATAGCGCCGATTGCGACGCCAGTCAGCAATACCATTGCGATTTTACGATTGGATCTCATGGCATTCCCTCCGATTGTGCAAATAGGACGGATGCTCCCCATCATTCGGGCGCAACTCGCCCTAGACGTGAGTCTCGGCGGTCAACTAAAGGTTCATGCGTATGGCCGACGCATGGGTCGTTCAGGCCCCGTTGTTCGGGCCGGGTGGCAGCACCCCGTCGAAACGAATTTTAAACCATAAGTGGCTAGTGTCTTGGACCATGAGGACTCCGCCGAGCGATGCTGAAAAGGCAAGGGCGGCGCTTCGACGGCGCCAGCCGCTTCTTGCGGCCTGGTTGGACGCGCTGAACAAGTTCGACAACCCGATGCGCCGCCGCGCGGCGAGTTTTCGCGAGCACAGCCCGTTTCGCCGGGAGATCGACCCGATCCGCGGACCCCGGATGCGCGGCATCAGCTCCGATCTCGCCGGACCGCCGTCAGGCCGGCCACACAGCTAGTCGACACCTGGGCTAGGGCCTTTACTCGTAAACGCCAGCCAACCTGCCCACTGGGACATTGGTAAGCTCAAGGTCAGCACTTCACGCCGAACGATGGTCCCTGTCAGCCCAAATCGAGAAGGGATTGTTGGCCAGCGCACTGTTGTAGTAGCTCGCATGGCTCGTCACTTCGGCGCCTATCCACTGCGGCCTCGCGAAGGTCTCACCCACGGCATTCAGCTCGATCTCGGCCAAGACAAGTCCGACGTTGTCTCCGAAAAATGTGTCAACCTCCCACACATGCCCCTGAAACGGAACAATCGCCCGGCGCTTTTCGATGATCGCTCCACAGCGAAGCGGTAGCATGGCCTCGGCCTCGAGAACTGGTATCTCGTACTCGAACTCGAGACGCTTCAGATCGGCGCCCCGCGATTTGACTGTTAGCGTTGCGGTTCTGTTATCACGGATGCGAACGCGGATCGAAGCCCTGTCGCGACCTGTCAGGTAAGCTTGGCGGATATAGCTCTCATCGCTGATCGATTGCTGCCAAGCGTCACCGATAACGAGGAATTTGCGCTCAATCTCGAAGGCCATACGATCTTCACCCCAGGCATGTGGTTTCCATAAACAGTGTGACAGGTGGGCCTTTAAATCAACCACCCACAAATCGGTATCTCGTGTACCATTCCGGCCGCAAGATCGTTTGCTTAAAGCGCGCTGTTTCTGTGGTGGGGTATGCGATGGCCGGTTTCGGTAGATGTGTATTGTTGGCTTTGGCTCTGCTTTTCGCCGGCACGATGCACGGTTGGGCGCAGCAAACCGGACCACAGCAAACCAGACCAGAGCAAACGAGACTGAGTGTGATGGTCTACCGGGGAGGCCAAAATCTTCCGTTGTTCGTCGCGCAGGAGCAGGGCTTCTTTCAAAAGCGCGGCCTGTCCGTCGATCTGATCAATGCGCCCAACGCGGATGAACTGCCGAAAGGTCTGGTGGATGGACGGTGGCAGATCATCCACAGCACATCGGATAACGCGGTCAAGATCGTGGACGTCGACAGACTGGACGTTGCGCTGATCATCGGCGGCGACAACGCCCATAACCACATTATCGCCCAGAAAGACATCAAGTCGTTCGCCGACCTCAAGGGCAAGACCATTGTGCTCGACGGCGCGGACACGGGTTACGCTTACGTCATCTACGCGATCCTGGAAAAGTACGGGCTGAAGAAGGGCGACTACAACCTCAACCTCGTCGGCGCCACGCCGAAACGCCTCGAAGCGCTGTTGAGCGACCCGAGCAACAAGGCCGGGATGATAAACCCGCCTTTCTCGATCCAGGCGGTCCGGGCCGGACTCGCCGATCTCGGGGCGACCGTCTCGTTCATCGGCCCATACCAGGGGCCGGCCGGCTACACGCTTCGCTCATGGGGCCGCGAGCACAGCGACACGTTGGTGAACTATCTCCAGTCTTACATCGAAGCGGTGCGCTGGACGCTGGACAAAGCCAACCGGGCGAAGGCGACCGAGATCCTGGCAAGACGCCTGTCGCTGACATCAGACGTGGCGGAGGACGTCTACGCGATCGTTACGGGCGAGACGGAAGGGTTTGCACGCGATGGAAAATTCGACATCGAGGGTTTCAAGAACGTGCTCGCGCTGCGCGCGGCCTATGAAGGCAAGCCACCGCGAGATCCGCAAGCCTACCTGGACCTCTCCTATTACGACCGCGCGCTCCGTGCGCTGAACGAGGGCGCGACCAGGTAGGGCCGCCGAGAGGTTCGAGAAGCGGTCCCGGCTGCTTCGCATCCGCTGTCTACCCCTTCCGCAAAAATATTTCGCTCACCCCGACGGGCAAATCATCTTTAGAAGCTCGCGCCATCCCGGCCCTCACAAGAGCAACTGTGCCGAAGTAAACGGGGACCAAGGGCGATAAAGTTCGCTGGATCAGGCCGATGTGTAGCGCGCGGCATCCCATTTCTGGCGACGAGCGATCATGACGTTGAGGATGACGATCAGCTTTCGCATGCAGGCGACGAGGGCCACCTTCGGCTCCTTTCCCTTGGCGATCAGGCGTTGATAGAAGGCCTTGAGCACCGGGTTGTGCTGCGTGGCTGCGCTGAGGCAAGGCATGTAGACGGCGTTTCTGACCCAACGGCGGCCGCCCTTGATGTGTCGCTCGCCGCGCCGTTTGCCACTATCGTCATCATAAGGTGCGAGGCCTATCAAGGCCGCGGCGATCTCCTCACCCACCATCCCGAGCTCCGGCATCCCCGCGATGAGGATCGCGGATGTCGTTTCGGCGAGGCCCGGCACACTCTCGATGATCTCGGCGCGCTCAGCAAAGCCCGGTGTCGTCTTGACCTTGGCGGAGATCGCAGTCTCGAGCTTGGCAATTTCGGCAGCCAGACTCTTCAACACGTGGGAATGGGCCTTCTGCACCGGTCTCGGTCCGGCGTGTTCGTTCTGGCTTTGCAATCGGGTCTTAACATCAATCAGGTTTTTGCGTGCCTTCACCAGCGCTGCCAGCTCCTCGCGTGCGGCATCGTGGATCTGGCCAGGTATCTCGTCAAATGTCTCTGCGAACCAGGCGATCATCCCCGCGTCGATCGGATCGTTCTTCGCTAGGCGTCCGGCCGACAGCGCGAAGCTGCGGACCCGCCTGGGATCAACGATCCGCACCTCGATGCCGGCTTGGCGCAGCACTTTGGCCCAATCGCGTTCGTAGCCGCCACTGGCCTCCATAACGGCCTTGTTCACTTGGTGCTTGCGAAGCCAGGCCACCAGCTTGCTGTGCCCTGGCGCGGTGTTCGGGAACACCTGACGCAATGCGAACTTGCGAAGGCAGACATCTACTTTGTCCTTGGCCACGTCGATACCGGCGACAACCAAACCGCTTTGTGCCATCATCCACTCCCTTCCTTGCTCGGTACGGGCTCGAAGCCCTTGCAACTGTTCGGGTTGAGGAAGACACCGGAACTGTCCCTCGCTCTTGAACAAGCTTTGTCGCTTTTGGGGCGCTACGGGCTCAGCTCCAGCAACGGGCGGTTGGTCAGAACCGCCCGTTCGCACATTCTGCCAGATTTCCTGGACACAAGGGGCGCTTCGCGGTCGTCACGAACGTTTGGCGTGGAATGCGGTGGACGCGTTGGTGCGCGAAGGACGAGGCGCACGAATGCGGACGGTGAAGTCGTGTGGTCCTGACGCCTCGACGCTGGCGTCAACTGGGTGACGATGCTGGCGCATGGCACCCGGGACGGGGGCAAGAAAGCCCGATCCCCGGGGAGAGCACGCCATAGGCCGTTAAAACCATTCGCGTGCGGGAATGCCGGATGATCTGGCGGACTCGTAGTGGCTAACTCGTGTGCTTTCTATTTTTTGCACGCGAGGCTGCGGGTGCGTTTGTCGCCCGGCATTCCCCACGCCCTCTTTGGGCGGAAGGTTTTGGTTCAACTCGGGTGCGGATGCATCGCGGGGAGGAAGAGGTGTGTCTGTGCCTCCTTCGTCATTCCGGGATGGTCCGAAGGACCAGACCCGGAATCCATCGGGCCGCAGTGACGCGAGGAGAAATGGATTCCGGGTTCGCGCTCACGCGCGCCCCGGAATGACGAAGGAAGAACTTGCGCGAGGATTATGCTGCAAAAGCCTGATGCCGCAGTGGACAAGGACCGTGCGTCACGTACTCTGCTTGTGTTTCTGCATGTTTCCGTTCGGTTTTGCACGCACAACTAGCGGGAGTACTTTGCAATGACACTTTTCGATTTGGTGCATTTCTCTCCTCAACAGGCTGGCCGGTCGCGAGCGGGCCGGTGGCTCGCCCCGATCGGCCTCCTTGCTTTTCTGCTGCTGCCGCTGTCGACGCAAGGCCTGGCGCAAGCGCCCGATTGGGGGAAGTGGGAAGTGGTGGGCAATGACAAAGGCATTCCGCCGGGGACCGGATATCCGGGCGGCCATAACCTTTGCGAGGGCATGAGCCTTGCCGGGAGGCACGCCTATTGGCGCTGCATGCCCGGTTGTCCTGGAATCGACGTCATCAATCAGTTCTGCTGGCAGGCGGTCTCGGACGGCATCTACACCTGTCCGGACGGGAAGGGATTCCGGAGGTTGGAGCGAGTTCGGCACTCGAAGGTCCACTGCGGTCCGAAGGATTGGCAACTGACCAAGCACCACGCCGACCTCTACGAAGAGACCTGGCAAACGAAAGTCACCACGCCGCCCGAAGAGACGACCCCCCAGGCGCCACCAACGACGGACGCCGAACTGCCGACGACGGCGGACGGCTCGTCTGTGCAGTGGGGCGGAGGTCCCCCGCCCTGGGCGCCGAAGGAAGAAGCCAAGACCGACACCGATACCGGGAAGACGGACACCCCCAAGACCGACACCGGGAAAACAGACACCGGCAAACTCGATACGCCCAAGACGGACACACCCAAGACCGATACGGCTAAAACCGACACCGGCCAGAAGACGGTGACGGGCGGGGGTTCTTCGACAACGCCGTCCAACAGCAAGAAGGCCAACAAGAAGGAAGTCCGCAACAAGGGCGGCGGGCGAACGATCGACCGCAGCCGAGGCGGCGACGACATCGATCCGGAAACCGCCGCCGCCATCGGCTCGGCTGTGGGCATCGGCATCGGCATGGGCCTCGGCGGGTTGGGCCGCGGTGGTCACATGGGCGGTGATCGCGGCCGGATGATGGATCGGTAAGGGGAGAGCTGCGCCGTGAAGGCGCGGCCGTCCGCTGAACCATCAGCAGGCACGGTGTGCTCCCTCTCCCCTTGTGGGAGAGGGTTGAGGGGTCATGGTCTCGCGTCGGAAACATACCCCCTCTCCCGGCGCTTCGCCATGGCCGAAGCTTTGCTTCGGCGTCACTTAAAGACGGCCGCCAAAGGCGGCCTATGCCTCTCCCACAAAGGGAGAGGTGACAAGAGCGTCGTCGCCAGACGATGACGCCGCTGTTTGACATTCGAATACAGAAATCCGCGAGGAGACCGCGCGCCCGTCGCGGCTATTCCGCCTCCAGCCACTCGGCGGCTCCCCGCCACAGCGTGTCGCGGTGTTCGGGGCGGAAGAAGCCGAGATGGCCGATCGCCTTGGCGTTGATATCGGCGGGCGTGATGGTGATGATGTCGGGCGTCGTTGCCTTGAAGCCGGAAGCCATCAATTCGATCGCGGGCCGCGTCGCCCAGGGATCGTCGGAGAGGCAGATCGAGCGCAGTGCGCCGGTGTACCTGGTGAAATTCGACAGCGCCCTGAGGTTCGGTTCGTCGTACAGATAGCGCGGGCTTATCAACCATCGCGTCCATTGCTCGAACACGCCCTTCGGCAGGTCTTCGCCGACGCCGGCCCAGCCCGGCATGTAGCCGAGCATCCGCGTCAGCGGCATGCCGGCGAAGTTGAGCAGCGCATAGACGCGGTAGCGCTCGGGCGAGGCCATCAGCTTCCAGTAGCCGGCTTGGGCCGCGACCAGCAGCGCGCGCTTCACCTCGGTATTGTTGGGAAGAAGGCCGAGCGCCTGGCCGCCGAAGGAATGGCCGACGTAAGTCAGCGGCACGTTGTGATAGCGCTCGCGCATCCACGCGACAGCAGCAGTAATGTCGAGCGCGGCCCAGTCGACCATCGTGGCCTTGAAGCCGACCAGCGACTTCGGCTTGTTGTAGCCGATCATCGCGCGTTGTCTGCTATCGCCGATGCCGCGGTAGTCGTAGGTGAGAACCGCGCTGCCGCGCCGGGCCAGATAGCTTGCGAACTTGCGGTAGATCTTGCGCGGCACGGCGGTCGCCGAATTGATCAGGACGGCGTGCTGCTTGGTGCCGCGCGGCAGGAACAGCGTCGCGCCGAGCGCGTAGCCGTCGGCGGCCGGAAAGGTGATATCGTCGATGAAAACGTCGTCGAGATCAGCGTCGGTCACCGCGATTTCCCCCTCCGCTTTCGCGTGGTGGTAGCAAATGCGAATTCGGCTTTCGGGGCAAGGGGTTGACGGCGGGGCTACGGTGATCGCTTTAAGACCGTAGCAGATGGGCGACAGTTATGGCCGGACCTTTGACGTACTGGCGGTTCGCGGCGAGCCTGTGTATATAGCGGCCCTCCGCTGGATTGCGAAAAGTAGCGGTTTCTTCTCAAGGAGTTAACGTCATGTCCAAAGCATGGACACCCGATAGCTGGCGCAACCGCCCGGTGCAGCAAATGCCCCAATATCCCGATGCGAAGGCATTGGCGGATGTCGAGGCGCAGCTCGCGACGTTTCCTCCGCTGGTTTTTGCAGGTGAGGCGCGCAACCTGAAAAAGGCGCTGGCGCGCGTCGCCGCCGGTGAAGCGTTCCTGTTGCAGGGCGGCGATTGCGCCGAGAGCTTTGCCGAGCACGGCGCCAACAACATCCGCGATTTCTTCCGCGTGCTGTTGCAGATGGCGGTGGTTTTGACTTACGCCGGCGCGGTGCCGGTGGTGAAGGTCGGCCGCATCGCCGGCCAGTTCGCCAAGCCGCGTTCGTCGCCGACCGAGAAGGTCAATGGCGTCGAGCTGCCGAGTTACCGCGGCGACATCGTCAACGACATCGCCTTCACGAGAGAGGCGCGCACGCCCGATCCGCAGCGCCAGCTGATGGCGTATCGCCAGTCGGCGGCGACGCTCAACCTGCTGCGCGCATTCGCCACCGGCGGCTTCGCCAATCTCGGCTCGGTGCACCAGTGGATGCTGGGTTTCCTGAAGGATTCCCCGCAGTCGCGGCGTTACAAGGAACTGGCCGATCGCATCTCGGACGCGCTGAATTTCATGCGCGCCTGCGGGCTCGATCTTGAAAGCCATCCCGAGCTGCGCGCGACCGACTTCTACACCAGCCACGAGGCGCTTTTGCTCGGTTACGAGCAGGCGTTCACCCGCGTCGATTCCACGACCGGCGACTGGTACGCGACCTCCGGCCACATGATCTGGATCGGCGATCGCACCCGCCAGCTCGATCACGGCCATGTCGAGTATTTCCGCGGCATCAAGAACCCGATCGGGCTGAAGTGCGGTCCGTCGCTCAAGCCCGACGAGCTGTTGAAGCTGATCGACGTTCTCAATCCGGACAACGAGCCCGGCCGTCTGACGCTGATCAACCGCTCCGGCGCCGACAAGATAGCGGAATCCTTGCCGGGCCTGATCCGCGCGGTGAAGCGGGAAGGGCGCGTGGTGGTCTGGTCGTGCGATCCGATGCACGGCAACACCATCACCTCGACATCAGGCTACAAGACCCGGCCGTTCGACCGCATCCTGTCCGAGGTGAAGTCGTTCTTCTCGATCCACGCCGCGGAAGGGACACATGCCGGCGGCGTGCATCTGGAAATGACCGGCCAGGACGTCACCGAATGTATCGGCGGCGCACGCGCGATCACCGACGAGGATCTCAATGACCGCTATCACACGGCCTGCGATCCCCGTCTCAATGCCGAGCAATCGATCGATATGGCTTTCCTGATCGCCGAACTGCTGAAGCAGGAACGCGCCGGCAAGGCCAATCCGATGCCGGCGGTCGCGGGGCTTTAAAACTTGTTGCGGCTTTGGCGAGCCACGATCAATACGCGAAACGGGCTCGTCTTTGCGATCCGCTCCGAGCAGGCCGTGCGCGAGGAGCTGGTTGCGCTTGCGATCTCGCTGCCGTTGGCCTGGCTGATCGGCGCCAGCACGATGCGGCGGATTGAACTGGTCGCCGCGGTCGCCATGGTGCTGGTCGTCGAACTGCTCAACACCGCGATCGAGAAGCTCGCCGACCGCCTGACCACCGACCACGATCCGCAAATCGGGCGGGTCAAGGACATGGGGTCGGCCGCGGTCGGCGTCGCGCTGGTCACCGCCGGGGTATTTTGGCTGTTTGCGATCGCCGAGCGCATGGGCGTCATCTAAACGCAGCACATTGAAGTTTGGCCGCATCATAGGCACCATTCGTTCATGACCGAACTCGCCGACTATTTCATCGTCACGCTCGCCCAGCTCAATCCGACGGTGGGCGACGTCACCGGTAATGCCGCCAAGGCACGCGTCGCGCGGGCGCGGGCTGCAGTCGACAGCGCCGATCTGGTGGTATTCCCTGAGCTGTTCATCGCCGGTTATCCGCCGGAGGATCTGGTGCTGAAGCCGGCTTTCCAGTCGGCCTGTCGCGCGGCGATCGAGGAATTGGCGCGCGAGACAGCCGACGGCGGTCCGGCGGTGCTGATCGGCACGCCCTGGGTCGATGACGGCAAGCTCTACAACGCCGTCGCTTTGCTCGACGGCGGCCGTGTCACCGCGCTTCGCTTCAAGGTCAATCTGCCGAACTACGGCGTGTTCGACGAGAAGCGCGTATTCGCGCGCGGACCTGTCTCGGGGCCGGTAACTATTCGCGGCGTGCGGGTGGGCGTGCCGATCTGCGAGGACACTTGGCTGGAAGAATCCTCCGAATACGAGAACATCGTCGAGTGCCTCGCCGAGACCGGCGCGGAAATTCTGATCGTGCCGAACGGCTCGCCTTACACCCGCGGCAAGGTCGACATGCGGCTGTCGATTTCGGTGGCGCGGGTCAGCGAAAGCGGGCTGCCGCTGATCTATCTCAACCAGGTCGGCGGCCAGGACGAACTGGTGTTTGACGGTGGTTCGTTTGCGCTCAACGCCGATCTTTCGGTGGCGATGCAAATGCCGGCTTTCGAGGAAAACATCACAACATTGCGCTGGAAGAAGAAGACAACTACCAGCATGCGCTCCCTCGGTCCGGTCGCGGATCTACTGGAGGGCGACAAGGCCGACTATGCCGCCTGCGTTCTCGGTTTGCGCGACTATGTCAACAAGAACGGATTTCCGGGCGTGCTGCTCGGCATCTCCGGCGGCATCGACTCGGCGCTGTGTGCGGCGATCGCGGTCGACGCACTCGGCGCGGAGCGCGTGCGCGGCGTGATGCTGCCGTTTCGTTTTACCGCGCAGGTGTCGCTCGACGATGCCGAGAAACTTGCCGCCAATCTCGGCTTCCGCTACGAGGTGTTGCCGATCGCGAAGGCCGTTCACGGCTTTGAAGAGATCCTGTCCGATACTTTCAAGGGCCTGCCGCGCGACATCACCGAGGAAAACCTGCAAGCGCGCGCCCGCGGCACGCTGCTGATGGCGATTTCCAACAAGACCGGCGCCATGGTCGTCACCACCGGCAACAAGTCGGAAATGTCGGTCGGCTACGCCACGCTGTATGGCGACATGAACGGCGGCTTCAATCCGATCAAGGATATCTACAAGACGGAAGTTTTCCGGATTTCCAGTTTGCGCAACAGCTGGAAGCCGGACGGCGCGCTCGGCCCTTCCGGCGAAGTGATTCCGCCCAACATCATCACGCGGCCGCCGACGGCTGAGCTGCGCGAAAACCAGACCGACCAGGATTCGCTGCCGCCTTACGAGGTGCTGGATGCGATTTTGGAACGGCTGGTCGAGCGCGAGGAGCCCCTGGCGACCATTACCGCCGCCGGTTTCGACCGTGAGGTCGTCGCGCGGATCGATCGTCTGCTCAACATCGCCGAATACAAGCGGCGGCAGGCAGCGCCGGGCGTAAAGGTGACGCGCCGGAATTTCGGGCGCGATCGCCGTTACCCCATCACCAACCGGTTTCGCGATGACGGCCACCCGTTGCAGGCGCCCGACGACACGCTGGTTTCGCGCGCGGCGCGCGGATCGAGCGAGGTGTTCGACGGCTAACGAGTGTTACCGGGCGGGATGAAGGTCGGGCCGACGGTGCGGATTTGCTTGTTGTCGGACGAGGCGTCGGAAGTGCCCGGCGTACCCGGCGTCGCGGGCGTCGATGCCTGGTCGGGAGCCGTAGCGGCGCCCTTCTTGCCGGACACCGTTTTTGACTGCGGCTGCGACATTTTCTTGGCGCTCTCGTCGGTGACGATGATGTCGCCTTGTTGCTGGGCGGCGGCCTTGTCGTCGATGTTCTTGAGCGCATCCGACCAGGTTTGGCCGGCGGCCTTGCAAGCGCAGGACGGGTTGAATTCCGAGCGGAATTTGAACGCGTTGGGCGAGGAGGTATAGGTTTGGCCGCTGATCGACACCGCCTGGTTCATGTCTTCGCCGGGATTGCGATAGGCATAGAGGTTGGCTTCGGTGGCGGGGCAGAGTGCCTTGCAGGCTTTCTCGTCGTCGGCAAAGCGGCCCGGCACGGTGGCAAACGAGATCGGGAAATAGCCACCGTCGCAGGCGCGGACGCAGACGGTGCGATAGGTGCCGGATGGCGCGCCGGCATCGGGCGGCACGGGGCTGTAGTTGTTGTTGCCGCCGAACAGGTTGTTCAGGAAATTGCCGGGGCCACCCTGTTGCTGCTGCTGAGCCGCAGCGGCATATTGCGGTCCGCAGTTGTTCTGCGCGAGCGCCAGAATCACCGAGCGGCGCTGGCTTTCGCGCTCGCTGCCGCCGAGCCCGCCGCTGCGCAGGCGCTCGAGGTTAGTCGTGATCTGATCGAGGTTCGCACGCATCTGCTGAATTTGATTATTCACCGGCGTGCATTGCGCATTCTGGCCGTTGAACAACGAGAAAAAGCCGGAGCTCTCGCAGCCCATCCGCTTGGCTTGCACCGTGACGCGATCGAGCTCGGCCTGCTGGCGGGCGGCGGAATCCTGATAGCGGCGGATCTGCTCGTCCTTCGCCGGGTCATTGCCACCGCGGTCGATCGAGGCCAACTGAGCCTCGAGCCGCGGGCACATCGGATTGGCCGCACCGGGCGGAGGCGGCGGAGCACTCGTCTGCGCGCGGGCGTCTGCGCCAAACAGCGCGGCGACAACAAGTGCCGCGCAGGCCGCGGCTGATCTGGACTGGAAAACGCTCAGTTTGTCAGGCATGTCCCGCCGTTAGGGCAACTCCGGGCACCCTTTAGGTCACGCCGGGCTTGCGGCCCGAGGCCGCGATTTTCGAATTCCGGCGTCATTTACCTGCTTCTCGGGGCGCCGTCACGTCGTTTCGGCGGCAATAGTGCGGTCGATTGGGTGTTTTGCCGCAATCTTGCCGCTAATCGCAGGCGCGAGGCTCAAATCCAAAATCGCACTGGAATCCAGAGCTTGTCCGCATTCCTTGGACCACCATTTCCAAAAAGACGCACTTCACCCAATACCAACGTCTGACGGAAGCGCGCCACGCCGCAGGATTGGAACTCGAGCGAAAAGGGAATTCAGCGCTGGCAGGTGATCGCGATGTATTCGCCGCAACCCGAGCGGCCGCAATTCTCGTGTTCCTTCGGCACCGAGCCAGTGATTTCGTCGGGATCGACGCGGCGGTAGGACGAGGCTTGCGCGAAATTCCGCGACTGACAGTAGGACTGCGCGGCATGGGCGCCGCACTTTTCGCTCCTCGCCAAACATTGATCGATGCCATAACCGTCCGGCTGGTTCGCAACGATGAAGACCCGGCTGTCAGCCCAGGCTGCCGTGCCGGCAAAGAGAGACACGCAGGCCAAAAGGGCTGAAATGGATCGCATCGGTGCACCGCTAGAGGAAGGACGACTGCGACCTACGATAGTCGCGAGATGTAAATAATGATTAACCCTTGGGTCGAGGGGCGGTGGCTTGCTGGCGCAAACCGGCTTTTCTGAGGCTAGTGGTCCGATTCCAACATTTGCATCCCGGTGAGGCAGGTGCTTCTGCAAATGTTGGAATCAAAGGACCACTAGCAAATATAGGTTTTTAGTGGAGTTTTGGATTTGACATTCGCTTGACGGTCCGCGGCGAGTTGGGAGCGAATGTCAAATCCACTCCACTCCCCTTGACCCCTCAGGCCGGCTGGCCCATGGTATTTTCCATGAACGGTCTCCTCGCCATTTGTGGCATTTGCCGCGAGATTATTAGCTAGCGATTCGCTGGCTGAGGCCGTCTTTTCTCAAACGAGATCATTGGACGCCCGGCCGGAAGGTTACGGGATTCCCATGGAACTGCGTCTCTACGATACCTTGACCAAAGAGAAGCGCGAGTTCGTGCCGCTTAATCGCGACAACGTGCGCATGTATGTGTGCGGGCCGACGGTCTACGACTTCGCCCATATCGGCAACGCTCGCCCGGTCATCGTATTCGACGTGCTGTTTCGTCTGTTGCGCCATCTCTACGGCGAGAAGCACGTCACCTACGTCCGTAACATCACCGACGTCGACGACAAGATCAACGATCGCGCCGCGCGCGATTTTCCCGGCCTGCCGCTGAACGAAGCGATCCGGAAAGTCACCGAGCAGACTGCCAATCAATTCCATGCCGACGTCGCCGCGCTGGGATGCTTGCCGCCCACGTTCGAGCCGCGTGCGACTGACTTTGTGCTGCCACGCGCCGACGGCAAGGCCGACATGGTCACGCTGATCAAGGAATTGATTGCACGCGGCCATGCTTATGAAGCGGGCGGCGAAGTGCTGTTTGATGTGCAATCGATGCCGGACTATGGCGCGCTGTCAGGCCGCCGGCTTGATGAGCAATTGGCGGGCGCGCGCGTCGCCGTCGACGCGCACAAGAAGAACCCAGCCGATTTCGTGTTGTGGAAGCAATCCACCGATAACGAGCCAGGTTGGGCAAGCCCATGGGGCAGGGGGCGTCCGGGCTGGCACATCGAGTGCTCTGCGATGAGCGCGGCCTATCTCGGCAATATCTTCGATATTCATGGTGGCGGTCTCGATCTGATCTTCCCGCACCACGAAAACGAAATCGCGCAATCGCGTTGCGCGCATGGTACGCCCACGATGGCGAATTACTGGATGCACAACGGCTTCTTGCAGGTCGAAGGCGAGAAGATGTCGAAGAGCCTCGGCAATTTTTTCACGATCCGGGAGTTGCTCGACGATTGGCCCGGCGACGCCCTGCGTCTCAATATGCTGAAGACGCATTATCGATCGCCGATCGATTGGACGCTCAAAAGTCTTGAGGAGAGCAAGAAGGTCGTCGACTCCTGGTACGACATCGTCGACGGTCAAGCCGCCGGAGAACCTGACGAAGGTATTCTCTCGTTGTTGGGCGATGACCTCAACACCTCCGGCGCAATTACGCGTCTGCACGCCATTGCGGCCGGTCGGATGGCAACTTCCGAACAAGCTCAACTCGATATCCAGCAGACCCTCAAGGCGTCCGCCAACGTGCTTGGACTGCTGGGAAAGACCAAAGCGGAATACCTGAGAGGCGATCCACGAGCCGTTGTCGTCGATGACAACGTCGTTCGTGCCCTGATCGCGGATCGCACCGCCGCTCGCGCACGCAAGGATTTCAAGGAGTCCGACCGCATTCGCGACGAACTCGCGGCCATGGGCGTCGTGATCAAGGATTCCAAGGAAGGCACCACCTGGGAGATCGCGCGATGAGTGCGCCCGCGCTGCGGCCATTCCTGCCTGCCGACACGCCTGTCCTGGCGGCGATCTTTGTCGCCAGCATCGAGGCCCTGACCGGCGACGACTATGGCGAAGCGCAGCAGGAGGCCTGGGCAGCCGTGGCCGACGACGAAGAAGCCTTCGGCAAGCGGCTGGCGTCGGAATTGACGCTGGTGGCGACGATTGACGGATCGCCGGTCGGTTTTGCGTCGCTGAAGGGCAAGGACTACGTCGATCTGCTCTACGTGCATCCCGGCGCAGTCGGGCAGGGGGTCGCGGCATCGCTGTGCGACGCAATGGAAAAGCTGGCCGCCGCGCGAGGCGCCAAAAGCCTCACCGTCGACGCCAGCGACAATGCGGCCGAGTTTTTTTTAAAGCGTGGCTATGAAGTCAGGCAGCGCAACACGGTTTCGCTCAACGGCGAGTGGCTCGCCAACACCACGATGCAGAAGTCGCTTGGAGAAGCATCAGGAGGTCCGAAATGACCCGCGAGCGGCTCTATCTGTTTGATACCACGTTGCGCGACGGCGCGCAGACCAACGGCGTCGACTTCACGCTGCACGACAAGCAGCTGATCGCCAAGATGCTCGACGAACTCGGCGTCGACTATGTCGAGGGCGGCTATCCCGGCGCCAACCCGACCGACACGGAATTTTTTGCCACGAAACCCGGATTGGCCCACGCTCGCTTCACCGCGTTTGGCATGACGCGGCGAGCCGGCCGCTCGGCATCCAACGATCCCGGTCTTGCCGCGCTTCTGGAAGCCAAAGCGGACGCGATATGCTTTGTTGCAAAG
The DNA here is from genome assembly GCF_900142985.1 of Bradyrhizobium erythrophlei. Classification (NCBI taxonomy): domain Bacteria; kingdom Pseudomonadati; phylum Pseudomonadota; class Alphaproteobacteria; order Hyphomicrobiales; family Nitrobacteraceae; genus Bradyrhizobium; species Bradyrhizobium erythrophlei. The sequence continues at coordinate 98,639 of NZ_LT670849.1, read as the reverse complement.
TCGTCCGCGTATCAAGTGCGCGTCGCACTCGAGACCACCAACAAGGAAAACCTCGCCTCGATCCGCGACAGCGTGGCGGCAGCGAAAAAAGCCGGCCGCGAGGTCATGCTCGACTGCGAGCATTTCTTCGACGGTTACAAGGAAGACCCGGCGTTCGCACTCGCCTGCGCCAAGGCCGCCTACGATTCCGGCGCGCGTTGGGTCGTGCTGTGCGACACCAATGGCGGCACCATGCCGCATGAAGTCGAGACAATCGTCGGCGAAGTCGTCAAGCTTATTCCCGGCGATCACCTCGGCATCCATGCCCATAACGACACCGAGCAGGCGGTCGCCAATTCGCTCGCCGCGGTGCGCGCCGGCGCGCGGCAGATTCAGGGCACCCTCAACGGTCTCGGCGAACGCTGCGGCAACGCCAATCTATGCTCGCTGATCCCGACGCTGCGCCTGAAGAGCGAATTTGCGGATCGCTTCGAGATCGGTGTGACCAATGAGAAGCTGGCGACCCTGATGACGGCCTCGCATACGCTCGACGACATGCTCAACCGCGCGCCCAACCGACACGCGCCCTATGTTGGCGAAAGCGCCTTCGTCACCAAAACCGGCATTCATGCCTCCGCCGTGATGAAGGACCCGCAGACCTACGAACACGTTCGGCCAGAGGCGGTCGGCAACCATCGCAAGGTGCTGGTCTCGGACCAGGCCGGCCGTTCGAACGTGATAGCTGAACTGGATCGCGCCGGGATCGCCTACGACAAGAACGATCCGAAGCTCGCGCGCCTGGTCGAAGAACTGAAGGAGCGGGAGGCGGCAGGCTATGCCTACGAATCCGCCAACGCGTCCTTTGAACTGCTGGCGCGGCGAACGCTGGGCCGCGTGCCAGATTATTTTCATGTCGAGCAGTTCGACGTCAATGTCGAGCAGCGCTACAACGCCAACGGCCAGCGCGTCACCGTGGCAATGGCGGTGGTGAAAGTCGACGTCGACGGCGAGAAACTGATTTCAGCGGCCGAGGGCAACGGCCCGGTCAACGCGCTCGACGTGGCGCTGCGCAAGGACCTCGGCAAATTCCAGAAGTTCATCGAGGGCCTCAGGCTGATCGACTATCGCGTGCGTATCCTCAATGGCGGTACCGAGGCCGTGACGCGGGTGTTGATCGAGAGCGCCGACGAGACCGGCGAGACGTGGAGCACCATCGGGGTGTCTCCGAACATCATCGACGCCTCGTTCCAGGCGCTGATGGATTCGGTCATCTACAAGCTCGTCAAGTCAGGCGCGCCTGCGTAAGGCCGTGCGAGGAGGCGGCGGGATGATCGACCACATTTCCATTGGCGTCAGTGACCTCGAACGCTCGTTGCGCTTTTACGAACTCACGCTGGCGCCGCTTGGCCTGGCGAAAGTCGTCACGCGCCCGGCAACGATCGGTTTCGGCAAAGCCTATCCTGAATTCTGGATCAACCTTCGTCCCAACATGACGCCGGTTGCCGCCGATAGCGGCAATCACGTCTGCCTGCGCGCCAAATCGACCGGCGATGTCGATGCCTTTCATGAGGCGGCGCTGAAGGCGGGGGGCGTTTCGGACGGTGCGCCAGGTTACCGTCCGCACGAGCGCGTGCGCTACTATGCGGCCTTCATCCGCGATCCCGATGGTAATCGCGTGGAAGCGGTGACGTTTCCGGGCGAATAGCAATTCGCTGTAAAACACTTCGGTGGCGACGACTACTCGGATGCGGTTGGCTTGTAACACATCTGTGAGTTCGTCGCGGTCTCCATCGTTCGACCGACGCTTCATCCCATAGCGAAGCAAGCATAGCGGCCAACTCATCGGCCGCATCGCATTCCGGCCTGCAATACAACACAGCGACTGCTTGAACTTGTCGTGCATTCTCATGATGGGATCATTCTGCAACAGATGTTGAATTTCGGTTGGTTCTCCGCCGATCGACTGACGGCTCGCATCGAGTCGCTGCGCTATGTGCTCCTTCGCGGCAGCCACTGCCGGATAAATGAAGGAACATTCAAATGAAGACTCTGCTCTCGGCCGCGCTGCTCGTCGCCGCCACCTCTATTGCGGCGAACGCTGCCGACATGTCGATGCCGTACAAGGCCGCGCCGGTGGCTCAATCGGTCTACAACTGGACCGGCTTCTATCTCGGCGGCACCGCCGGCGGCGGTATTGCCAATTCGTCGCACCTTGATGCAGACGATTTCGAGGGCGCCAATACCAAGTTCCAGGAGGCGTTCGGCGCAGTCGGTCTCACCGCTGGCTACAACTATCAGCTCGGCCACACCCTGCTCGGCGTCGAGGGCGACTTCAACTGGGCCACGGTCGACAGGACCACGCAGTTCGCGAACGACCGCCAAACTGGCACGACGAGTTTCAAGATGGACCAGTTCGCGACCTTGCGTGCGCGCGCCGGTCTCGCATTTGAACAGACCTTGGTCTATGCGACGGCTGGCCTCGCCTTTGCGCACGTCCAGAATACGACGGCGTTCGGATTCGACACGTTTGCGCAGGCATCTGAAGACAAATGGAAGACCGGGCTTGCGGTCGGCGCCGGCGTCGAGTTCGCCCTTTCACACAACTGGACTCTGAAGGGCGAATACATGCTGATGCAGTTCGCGAACTCGGACGCAATCATCAACAACGTTGATCCCGGATTTTCTGACAACGGACTTAGCGCCTGCGGCAACGCGCGGCCGTGCCGCATGAACTACAGCGAGTCGGTCCAGCTCGCTCGCATCGGCCTGAACTACAAGTTCGGCTACTGACGCATCTAGCTTGCATCTGGTCTTGGAAGCCCCGGCGTCGCCGGGGCTCCTTCGGCGCCATCGGATCAACGAAGGAATCACCGAATGAAGAATTTTCTTACGGCTACGCTTCTGGTCGCCGTCACCACCGTCGCGGCGAATGCTGCCGACATGTCGATGCCGTACAAGGCTGCGCCGATGCAGTCGGTTTACAACTGGACCGGATTCTACATCGGTGGCAATGCCGGCGGCGGCTTTGCCGACTCCGAACACCTCGATGCGGATGACTTTGTCGCGAGCGACACCAAGTTCCAGGAAGCTTTTGGAACGGTCGGCGTCGGGGCTGGATATAATTACCAGTTCGGCAACACCGTGCTCGGCATTGAAGGCGACTATAACTGGACCAACGTCGACAAGACTAAAGACATCGCTTCCCCCGTCAGATTTGAGGACGCTTTGATCGCCGCTGCGGCTGTTCTGCCGCCGACCAATACCACTCGCTTTCAGATGAACGAGTTCGCGACCATTCGCGCGCGGGCGGGCCTCGCACTCGATCGTACGCTCGTCTACGCAACGGCTGGTCTTGCTTTCGGGCACATCAAGAATACCACCCAGCTGGGAGCAAACGGCTTCTCGGACCTGGCGTCTGAAGACAAGTGGAAGACTGGGCTCGCGGTCGGCGGCGGCGTCGAATTCGCGCTGACCCAGAACTGGACCCTCAAGGGCGAATATTTGCTGATGCAGTTCCAGAACTCGGATGCAATCTTCAACCAGGTCGGCGGAAGCAATAGCGGACTCACGAGCTGCAGCAACGCGCAGCCCTGCCGCATGAACTATAGTGAATCGGTCCAGTTGGCCCGCGTCGGCCTGAACTACAAGTTCGGCAACTGATCGGTTTGATCTGAACTTAACCAAAAGAGGCCCCGGCAATGCCGGGGCCTTTTTCATCTAGCCGCATGGGAGGCCTTGAGTTTGAGCTCCGAATGCGCGCCTCAAAGCCGTCGGGCGATTTCGGGCTCCATCGCTTCGGTACCTTCGGGCGCGATCGCGGCGGCGGCTTGCAGCCGTGGCAGGATATCCTCGACGCGGTCCGCCTTGAGGATATCGACCGAGAGACCCTGGCGAATGAACTGCGTTTCGCGCATGTGCAAGAGCAGGGCGAACAGCGGCTCCCAGAACCCGTCAATGTTGGCCAGTAGCACCGGCTTGGTATGACGTCCGAGCTGCTGCCAAGTGAGCTGTTCGACGAGCTCTTCGAGCGTTCCGATGCCGCCGGGCAGGGCGACGAAAGCGTCCGAGTGTTCGAACATCAGCCGCTTGCGCTCATGCATGTCGGGCGTGACGATCATCTCCTGGACCCGCTTGAGCGCATTCTCCCGGAGCTTCAGAAAGTCCGGAATGATTCCGGTCACCATGCCGCCATGATCGAGCACGGAGCTCGCCACAGCGCCCATGATGCCGAGCGAGCCGCCGCCATAGACGAGGCGAATGCCGTTTTCGGCCAGTATCTTGCCGAACGCCTTGGCGGATTCGATGAAATGGGGATTGGTGCCGGGGCCGGAGCCGCAATAGACACAGACAGTTTTGATCTTGCTCATGTCATTTCATGTGGCATCGCAGCGTAAATCAGTCAAACCATAATGGATTCGCCAGCGAATAATATTGCAGGAAGGCCCGAAGATCGCTGAGGAATTTACCTTCAGAGGCTGTACCTAGCGGTCCGATTCCAGCGGCCGCATCCCGTCTCAGCGGGCCAATTTTCGAACGTTAGAATCATGGGACCACTAGCAAATACCGGTTTCCAGTGAAGTTTGGGATTTGACATTCGCCTGACGGATTCCCGGCCAAATGGGGGGCGAATGTCAAATCCACTTCACTAGCCAGTCAAACGCTCTATATGAGAGCCCGAATGCAGCAAAATCCGAACATGCGCGCACCGAATCGGCGCGCCAAATTGCGCCGGGCCAGGCTCCATGGCGCACTCTGATCCCGCGACGCCGGCCAGCCCGGCATCCGCTTCCGACAGTGCCCTCGGACAGGCCAGCCTGACCGGAACGCTGGCCCATCTGTGGCCCTATATCTGGCCGGGTGACCGCGCCGACCTGAAGATGCGCGTGGTCTGGTCGGTGGTGCTGCTATTGGCGGCCAAGCTTGCCACGCTGGCCGTGCCCTTCACCTTCAAATGGGCGACCGATGCTTTGACCGGCGCGGACAGCGCGCCGGTGCAGCCCTCGAACTGGGTGCTATGGGTCGTCGCTTCGCCAGTCATCATGACGCTGGGCTACGGCGGCTTGCGCGTGCTGATGGGCGTTCTGACCCAATGGCGCGACGGGATTTTCGCGCGCGTGGCCATGCACGCGGTGCGCAAGCTCGCCTATCTCACCTTTGTTCACATGCACGATCTGTCGTTGCGCTTTCACCTGGAACGCAAGACCGGTGGTTTGACGCGGGTGCTGGAGCGCGGCCGCAACGGCATCGAGACCATCGTGCGGATGGTGATCCTTCAGCTCGTCCCGACCATCGTCGAGGTGGCGCTGCTGATGGCGGTGCTGCTGTGGAAGTTCGACTGGCGCTACGTGGCCGCGACCCTGATCACAGTCGTGATCTACATGTTCTACACCTACATCGCGACCGAATGGCGGATCGGAATTCGCCGCAAGATGAACGATTCCGACACCGAGGCGAACACCAAGGCGATCGACTCGCTTCTGAACTACGAGACGGTGAAATATTTCGGCGCCGAGGAACGCGAGGCGGCCCGATATGACCGCTCGATGGAGCGCTACGAGCAGGCCAGCGTAAAGGCCTACACCTCGCTGGCCGTGCTCAACGCCGGCCAGGCGGTCATCTTCACCGCCGGCTTGACTGCGACCATGGCGATGTGCGCGCTCGGCGTGCGCAGCGGACGCAACACGATCGGCGATTTCGTGATGGTCAACGCGATGATGATCCAGCTCTACCAGCCGCTCAACTTCATGGGCATGGTCTATCGCGAGATCAAGCAGGCGATCATCGACATTGAGAAAATGTTCAACGTGCTGTCGCGCAAAGCCGAGATCCAGGACATTCCGGGCGCGTTGCCGCTGATCGTTACCTCCGGCAACGTCCGCTTCGACAACGTGTACTTCGCCTATGAACCCGATCGACCGATCCTCAAAGGCCTGAGTTTCGAGGTGCCGGCCGGCAAGACCTTCGCCATTGTCGGGCCCTCCGGCGCCGGCAAGTCGACGATCTCGCGGCTCCTGTTTCGCCTCTACGACGTCTCCAGCGGCCGCATCCTGATCGACGGCCAGGATATCCGTAACGTCGCGCAGAATTCACTGCGCGCCTCGATCGGCATGGTGCCGCAGGACACTGTGCTGTTCAACGACACCATCCGCTACAACATCCGCTACGGCCGCTGGGATGCGACCGATGCGGAGGTGGAGGAGGCGGCAGGGCTGGCGCAGATCGACGGCCTCATCCAGATGTCGCCGAAGGGCTATGAGACGCAGGTCGGCGAGCGTGGCCTGAAATTATCGGGCGGCGAAAAGCAGCGCGTGGCGATTGCGCGCACCATTCTCAAGGCGCCGTCGATCCTGGTGCTGGATGAGGCGACATCGGCGCTCGACAGCCACACCGAGCGGGAAATCCAGGACGCGCTGGAGCGGGTATCGCGCAACCGCACCTCGCTCGTGATCGCCCACCGGCTTTCCACGATCGTCACCGCCGATGAAATCATCGTGCTCGATCAGGGCCGTATCGCCGAGCGCGGCACCCACGTCCAGCTTTTGGCAAGCGGCGGGCTCTATGCCAGCATGTGGAACCGGCAGCGCGAGGCTCAGGAAGCGCGCGAAAAACTCGCACGTATTGCCGATGAGAACGTAGCGCCGAACCGTGAGCCGCCGCCGGTCGACGACGTGCTGGTGACGCCGGCCGCGGCAGAGTGATTTTTGAGGCTTTCTCCCTTGCAAGGGGGAAGGCGCCACCGTAGTGAGGGCGGATGTCGATTTCCAATTCCATTCGCGCGCAGATTCCGACCATCCATCCGGAGGGCTACCCCTTCATCGGCGGGTTTGCGCTCGCAAGTCTGGTCCTGTTCTGGGTGTGGTCGCCGTTCGGGTGGATCGGCACGGCGCTCACGGTCTGGTGCGCGCTGTTTTTCCGCGACCCTGTGCGCACGACGCCGGTGCGGGATGGCATCGTGGTCGCGCCGGCCGACGGGCGCATCTCGATGATCGCCCAGGTCTTGCCGCCGGCCGAACTCGGGCTTGGCGACCGGCCGCTGCCGCGTATTTCGATCTTTATGAGCGTATTCAACTGCCACGTGAACCGCAGCCCCGTGGCGGGACGGATCGACCGCATCGCCTACCGGCCGGGCAAGTTCATCAACGCTGAACTCGACAAGGCGAGCGAAGACAACGAACGCAATTCGCTTGTCATCTCCACGGCCAACGGCCGCATCGGTGTGACCCAGATCGCAGGCCTGGTGGCGCGGCGCATCGTCACCTTCGTGCGGGAGGGGCAGACGATCGGTGCGGGCGAGCGCTTCGGGCTGATCCGTTTCGGCTCACGGCTTGACGTATATCTGCCTGAGGGGACGGCGGCGCTGGTCGGTGAGGGCCAGACGGCGATTGCCGGCGAAACCATTCTGGCCGACTTCAGGCTCAGCGATCAGGGCCGCACCTACCGCGGCAGTTAACCACGGGTCAGGATCGTCTCTCCGGACGGCCGTCGCATGGCGAAGCCGGCCGCCGATTGCTATATGGTGTAGCCATGGCCATCGACCCCAAATATCTCGAACTGCGCCGCCGCCGGTTTCGTCCGATCCCGGTGCGGATGCTGGTTCCTAATTTCATCACGCTGCTGGCGATCTGCGCTGGGCTGACGGCGATCCGTCTGTCGACGGAAGCGCGGATGGAGCTTGCGGTCGCGGCGATCGTGTTTGCCGCCGTGCTCGACGGCATCGACGGCCGCGTTGCACGCATGATCAAGGGGCAGTCGAAATTCGGCGCCGAACTCGATAGCCTTGCCGACTTCGTCAATTTCGGTGTCGCGCCGGGCCTGATCCTGTATTTTTGGCAGCTTCATGAATTGAAAGACGGTGGCTGGATCGCGGCGATGATTTTCGCGATCAGTGGCGGCTTGCGGCTGGCGCGTTTCAACGCGACCATGGACGATCCGAACAAGCCGGCTTATGCCGCGAATTATTTCACCGGCGTTCCGGCACCGGCTGGCGCGATTGCGGTGCTGCTGCCGATCTATCTGGCGTTCCTCGGGCTGCCGCCGCCGCCGGCGATGCTGACGGCGGCCTACACGCTCGTGATCGGTTTCCTGATGGTTTCGCGGCTACCGGTCTTCTCGGGCAAGATGGTGCGCATGCGGGTGCCGCCGGAGATGGTGCTGCCGGTCTTTGTATCCGTCGTGCTCTTCATCGCGCTGTTGATCGGCTATCCCTGGCACATCCTGTCCGCAGGTACCTTGCTGTACCTGCTGAGCCTGCCCCTGGGGTGGAAATCCTACCGCGATCACAAGCGCAAGGCCGAGGCGATGGCTGCGACGGCCACCGCTGCCACGGGCACGTCTGCCGAAGCGCCGTCGCCGTTTTTGTCGGCCGCCGGTGACAACGACGACCGGCCTGCACGGCTGAACTGACTTTCTCTAGGTGAAAAAGCAGAGCGATCTGCCCAACTCGCTTTTGCCGATCGCGTGGCGGTCGGCTATATGCGTTCGGGACAAGTACCCGAATGCTGGAGATAGCTGTGACGAATTCCGCGCCTGCGCCATTGCCTGCCGACCTGCTTCAAGCCCTGGGTCGCTACGACACACCGACGATCTGCAATGCGATGGAAGTCGTCGCACCTGAGCGCCGCCTGATCGGCTACACCACCAAGCCGCTGGTCTGTCCGTTTCCGGATCTGCCGCCGATGGTCGGTTATGCGCGCACGGTGACGATTCGTTCGGTGCTCAAGTCGCAATTGCCTGCCGACGAGCAGTCGAAGCGCCGCATCGAATATTACGAATACATGGGCACCGGCTGGGGACCGCGCATCACGGTGATCCAGGATGTCGATGGCCCCGATGTCGGCTACGGCGCGTTCTGGGGCGAGGTGCAGAGCAACGTGCACAAGGCGCTCGGCTGCCTCGGCGTCATCACCGACGGCTCAATCCGCGACATTCCGCAATGGGCGCCGGGTTTCCAGGCGCTCGCCGGATCGGTCGGGCCGTCGCATGCGTGGGTCCATGCCGAACATTTTGGCGGCGAAATCCGCGTCGCCGGCATGACGGTGCGCTCCGACGATCTGATCCACGCCGACCAGCACGGCGCGATCATCATCCCGGCCGACATCGCGCCGAAGATTCCCGACGCCGCCGAACTGTGCGGCCGCCGCGAGACGCCGATCCTCGACATCGCGCGAAGCAAGGACTTCAGCCTCGAGAAGCTGAAAGAGGCCCTCAAGCGTTCGGCTGAAATCCACTAGTACCGCCTATTTGAAGTTCCTGCACCACAAGCGGCGAATTCGATCCAGGAACTTCAAATAGCAAAGCGGTACTAGAAACATAGGTTTGCTAGTGCCCATGACTTTCCGAAGTTCGTGGAAAGTGGGTGCTGAGACGATGCACGAACTTCGGAAAGTGGGCACTAGTGGTCCGATTCTAACATTCGCATTCTTTCTCGGCGGCTGCTTTTGCGAATGTTAGAATCAAAGGACCACTAGCGAAGATAAGTTTTAGTGGAGTTTTGGATTTGACATTCGCTTTGCGAACTCGCGGCGAGGCGGGTAGCGAATGGCAAATCCACTCCACTGACGGCGACGGCGCTGTCTCAACGCGACAGCGCCACATCCTGGCCAGCCCCGGCCTTGCCCTCGAAGCGAGTGGGACCGGCCGGTGAAAGCTGCGCCAGCGCCTGCGCGTTGTGGTCGCGCAGCGTGAGGCCTGCGTCGGTGTAACTCCATTTCCGGCTGGTGAAGAAATTGAACGGACAGCCCCCGGCGGGTGCAATCGTGCCCTCGGTGGCGTCGGGCGAGCTGGCGCCGAAGGTCATCGCGCATGAGCTTGAGCCGGTCGCCGACAGCGTCCACCGGCCGGCAAGATTCACCGGCGGCGGTTTGGCCGCGGGTCCTGCGGGAACGCTGCTGGCAGAAGGCGCATTGTCGGAGCCGCCGAACATCGCCCGATCGCTGCCGCTACAGGCGGCGAGCAATGTTGCGCAAACAATCGCGGGCAGGGCAGCGAGACGAACAGCCATGGTGTGGAGGCTTGCAAAGATGAACGGCACAATGGTTAGCAGAGTCTTGCCAAGCTGTCAGGACGCACGGTTTTTTGAGCGGGCCGTGCCTCCCCGGGTTGTCGGAGCATGGGACCTCAAAACCGCTTAACCTTTACGCCTCTTTAATGGCCGGCCCGTAGGGTTCTAGGTGCGCGGCTCGGAGGGGGCTGCGCGACCGTCCAGGACGGCCGGTCGTTCGCGTACGCGTTGGAGTCTCCCAATGGATATTATGACGGGCGTCGGCCTCGTCGCAGGCGTCATTGTCATTGCGGTGATGATGCTGCTCGGAGGCTCGTTCGAGCTGTTTGTCAGCGAACACGCCGCCATCATCATTTTCGGCGGATCGATCGCCGCCACGATGATCCGCTTTCCCCTCGGTGTCATGCTCCATGGTCTTCCGCTCGGCGCCAGATTCGCCTTCACGATGAGCCGGCTGTCGGCGCACGATCTCGTCGACGAACTCGCCCGTATCGCCGAGATCGCCCGCAAGCAGGGACCGGTCGGTCTCGAAAAGGTCGAGACCGACGAGCCGTTCCTCGCCAAGGGCATTCGCTACATCGCCGACGGCTACGACATGGAATTCATCCGCGACAATCTCGAGCGCGACCGCGACAACTTCCTGATGCACCTCGATGAAGGCAGCAAGATCTACCGCGCCATCGGCGATTGCGCTCCCGCCTTCGGCATGATCGGTACGCTGATCGGCATGGTGCAGATGTTTGCGAACATGACCGACCCCTCCAAGCTCGGTCCCTTCATGGCGACCGCGCTGCTCGCCACGCTGTACGGCGCGCTGGTTGCGAACCTGTTCTGTCTGCCGATCGCCGACAAGCTTCACGGCAAGCTGCTTGACGAGGAGACCAACCGCACGCTGATCATCGATGGCATTCTGATGATCCGCGATTCCAAGAGCCCGACGCTGGTCCGTGAAATGCTTCTGGCCTACCTGCCGGAAAAACATCGCCATGAAGAGGGCGAAGAAGCTCACGCTTAATCCCGCGGATCGACCATGGCCAAGAAAAAACGCGGCGAGACACACGGCGGAGGACACGGCTGGTTCGTGACCTTCGCGGACCTGATGGGTCTGATGATGAGCTTCTTCGTGATGCTCGTGGCGTTCTCCACCATGGACAACAACAAGCTGAAGATCGTCGCCGGTTCGATGCGCGAGGCCTTCGGCGTGCAGACCGACGTGCGCTATTCCGGCATCATCGAGTCCGATGGTTTGCCGACGCGGCCCAAGCTGAAGAACGTCGATCATATTTCGCCGGACGAGGCTTCCAATACGCCGACGCCGGATCAGCAGGATCAAAACCAGGTTTCCGGCGCCAAGCTGAAGATCGACCGCGAATTCGCGCTGGCCTCGGCCTCGCTGCGCCAGGCGTTGCAGGACATGCCGGAGATGACCGAAATCTCCAAGCACATCATGTTCGAGGAGACCAAAGAGGGCCTCAACCTCGAGATCGTCGATCAGGATGGCCGCTCGATGTTTGCCGAAGGCTCGAAGGTTCCCTTTGAGCGGACGCGGCGCCTGATCCAGAAGCTCGCGGCGCCGCTGAAGGCGACCCCGCTCCGCGTTGCGATCGCCGGCCACACCTCGGCCGGCTATGTTCCGACCCGAAGCGATTACGGCGCCTTCGACCTTTCCGCCGACCGCGCCAACGCCGTGCGGCAAATCCTCGAGCGGGAAGGGCTGCCGCCGGCCCACATCTTCGCCGTCTCCGGCAAGGCCGATACCTTGCCGCTGTTCCCCGACGATCCCTCGCTGTCGGCAAATCGCCGGGTGACCATCACCCTTATGCGCGAAAATCCGCCGCTGCCGCCCGGCTTAAAGCCCTAGCCGCGCTACCATATTACCCTCTTCGAGAACGATTGAGTCTTTGCGGGTTTTCGTGGACGCCGAGTCAAGGCGTTGACAGGCTTTCAAGGAAAGCGTCGATAACCGTCGGGACCAAAATCAGAGATCGAGCCCTCCTGTCATCATGACCGCCAGTGTTACGTCGACAGAGGCTCATGACGGGCCCGTCACCACCACAGGCTTTTGGTCCCTGACGCTGGGAAGCATCGGGGTTGTCTTCGGCGATATCGGAACTTCGCCGCTCTACGCCTTCCGCGAAGCGGTCGCCGGCGCGGCGCACGGCCAGCCAGTCAGCCGGATCATGGTGCTCGGGGTTCTCTCGCTGATCGTCTGGGCGCTCTTCATCGTCGTCACCGCGAAATACGTCTTGCTGCTGCTGCGTGCCGACAATAACGGCGAGGGCGGCACCTTGTCGTTGATGGCTCTGAGCCAGCGCGCGCTTGGCCGCAGAAGCTGGCTGTTGTTGGCGCTTGGCGTGCTGGGCGCCTCGATGTTTATCGGCGACTCCATGATCACGCCGGCCATTTCTGTGCTCTCGGCCGTGGAAGGCCTCAAGCTCGCAACGCCGGCGTTCGAACATTATGTCGTGCCGCTGACGATATTCATCCTGGTCGGATTGTTTGCGGTCCAAAGGAGCGGTACGGCGCGCGTCGCTTCGGCCTTCGGTCCGGTCATGATGGTCTGGTTCTTCGCTCTTGCAGTGATGGGCCTCTATCACATCAGCGACGATCCGTCGGTGCTCGCGGCGATCAATCCCTGGTACGCGCTGCAATTCCTGCTCTCTCACGGAACAATCGGCCTCGTGACGCTGGGCGCGGTATTTCTTGCCGTGACCGGCGGGGAGGCGCTCTACGCCGATCTCGGGCATTTCGGGCGCAAACCGATTCAGGCGGGGTGGCTTTACTTCGTGCTGCCATCCCTGCTTCTCAACTACTTCGGCCAGGGCGCGCTGGTGCTTTCCCATCCCGATGCGATCGAGAATTCCTTCTACCGGATGGTTCCTGAGGTCCTGCTGCTGCCGTTGGTCGCGCTGGCGACGGCTGCAACGGTCATCGCCAGCCAGGCTGTCATCACGGGCGCCTATTCGCTGACGCGACAGGCGGTGCAACTCGGTCTGCTGCCGCGCTTTGAGGTTCGCTACACGTCGGAAACGCACGCGGGCCAGATCTATCTGCCGCGCGTGAACCGGCTATTGCTGATCGGCGTATTGTTGCTGGTGCTGCTGTTCCGCACGTCCAGTGGCCTTGCTTCGGCCTACGGCATCGCCGTTTCGACCACCATGGTCACCGATGGCATCATGGGTTTCGTGGTGATCTGGAAATTGTGGAACTGGCGTGCGGCGACGGCTGCGGCTGTGATCATGCCGCTTGTCATCGTCGACACGACCTTCTTCAGCGCCAATCTCCTGAAACTGTTCGAAGGCGCGTGGGTGCCGTTGTTGTTCGGTCTCGCCATGGCGATCATGATCTGGACCTGGCGCCGAGGGACCGCGATCCTGGTCCAGAAAACCCGAAATATCGAGGTGCCGCTGAATGATCTGCTCAAGAGTCTCGAAAAGCGTCCGCCTCATATCGTTAAGGGCACCGCGGTTTTTCTGACCAGCGACCCGAGCTTCGTGCCGACGGCGCTCCTGCACAACCTCAAGCACAACAAGGTACTCCACGAGCACAATGTGATCTTGACGATTCAGACCGCGCAAACACCCAGGGTTGACCCCGCTGAACGCGTCCGGATGGAGGCCATCAGCGAAAGATTTGCGGCGGTCCAGTTGCGCTTTGGCTTCATGGAAACGCCCAACGTGCCCAAGGCGCTCGGGATCGCGCGCAAGCTCGGCTGGCATTTCGACATCATGTCGACGTCGTTCTTTGTCTCCCGCCGGGCGCTGAAGCCATCCGCCCAGTCAGAGATGCCGCAGTGGCAGGATCATCTGTTTATTGCGATGAGCCGCTCGGCAAACGACGCGACCGACTATTTCCAGATCCCGACCGGCCGGGTGGTTGAAGTCGGGACGCAGGTCACTATTTGAAGTTATGCATTTTTAGCATGCCATTGGCCTAAAATAGGGCTAGGCTATGCTTCGGGCGCGGGGCATAAGCCGCTCGCTTTGCTAGAGGCTTCCTACTTTCATGACAACCGATGTTGCAGCTCCCGCCGCGGAAACGACGGCGGCCAATGGCCATGGGACAAATGGCCATGGAGAGATCCATTCGACGGCCAGCCTGAAGGCGCTGCTGATCGGCAGTATCGGCGTCGTCTATGGGGATATCGGCACCAGCCCCCTGTACGCTCTGCGTGAAGCGGTGGTCGCTGCCAGCGGGCCCTCGGGCGTCGTCGATCCCGCTGCCGTGCTCGGGGTGGTATCTCTGATCCTGTGGGCCCTGATCATCGTCGTGACGATGAAATATGTCGTGATCCTGCTTCGCGCCGACAATCACGGCGAGGGCGGAACACTGGCCCTGATGGCGCTGGCGCAGCGCGCGGTCAGCCGTGGCGCCGGCACCATTGTTCTTCTAGGTATCATCAGCGGCGCGCTGTTTTACGGCGACGCCGTTATCACACCGGCACTCTCGGTGCTGTCGGCCATCGAAGGCATCAAGCTCGTCACCGCGGCGTTCGACCCGTACGTGGTCCCGCTTACCGTCCTCATCCTGCTGGTGCTGTTTGCGGCACAGTCGCGCGGCACGGCCCATGTGGCGGCCTTTTTCGGGCCGATCATGTGCATCTGGTTTGCCATCATAGCGATCGGCGCCATCATCCCGGTGATGCAGCATCCCGCGGTGTTGCAGGCGTTGAATCCGATACTTGCCGTCTCCTTCATGCTCCATCACGGCATGATCGGCTTTGTGACGCTGGGCGCGGTGTTTCTCGCAGTGACCGGTGCGGAGGCGCTCTACGCGGACCTCGGGCATTTCGGCAAAAAGCCAATTCAGACGGCGTGGCTCTTCATTGTATTGCCATCGCTGGCGTTGAACTACCTGGGACAGGGGGCGCTCGTCATCGCCGATCCCAAAGCGATCGAAAATCCGTTCTTCCTGATGTTTCCGGACTGGGCACTCATTCCGATGGTCGGGCTGGCAACCGTTGCCACCGTGATCGCGAGCCAGGCGGTGATCACCGGCGCCTATTCGTTGACGCAGCAAGCGATCCAGCTCGGGTTGCTGCCGAGATTTGAGATCAGGCACACGTCTGAATCGCAGTTCGGACAGATCTATATTCCGCGCATCAACCTGCTGCTCTTTATCGCGGTGGTGCTGCTGGTCGTCATGTTCCGCTCGTCGAGCGCGCTTGCTTCGGCCTATGGCATCTCGGTGACCGGCACCATGGTGGTAACGGGCATGATGGGCTTTGTCGTGATCTGGCGGGTATGGAAGTGGTCGCCGATCGCGGCCGCGGCGCTGATTGCGCCGTTCCTGTTTCTCGATTTTACGTTCCTCGCCGCCAATCTGCTGAAGGTACTGGAAGGCGGCTGGGTGCCGCTCGCGCTCGGTTCGATCGTGATGCTGTTGATGTATACGTGGCGTCGCGGCAGCCGGCTGTTGTTTGAAAAGTCGCGCAAGCTCGAGTTTCCGCTCGCCGACCTCGTGGCGATGCTGGAGAAGCGGCCGCCGCAACGCGTTCCCGGCACGGCCGTTTTTCTGACCAGCGACCCCATCAGCGCACCGACCGCGCTGATGCATAGTCTAAAGCACTACAAAGTGCTGCATGAGAAGAATGTCATTCTCACCATCGAGACGGCGGCCACCCCACGCGTCGATCCATCGGAGCGCGTAAGGCTGGAGCAGATCAGTAATACCTTTACCAAGATCACGCTGAAGTTCGGCTTCATGGAGTCGCCCAACGTTCCAAAGGCCCTCGCCATTGCCCGCAAGCTCGGCTGGCAGTTCGACATCATGTCGACGTCCTTCTTCCTGTCGCGCCGGGCGCTGAAGCCCGCCGCGCATTCCGGAATGCCGCGCTGGCAAGATCATCTCTTTATTGCGTTGAGCCGCACAGCCAACGATGCGACCGACTATTTCCAGATTCCGAGCGGCCGCGTGGTCGAGGTCGGAACCCAGGTCACCGTTTGAGCCGGGACCGCCGGTAATTCGACTTATCGGGCGCTTGATTTTCGTCACGTGAGGGGCGAGGTTGGCGGCTGATCAAGAGGCGTTCGAGTGGAGGATGTGGGTGACGGATCAAGGACATCGGGTTCAGGATTTGGCGGCGGAAGACGTGTCGCGCGGCATGGCTGAAGGGCGCTATCTTCTGGTCGACGTCCGCGAGCCCAACGAGGTTGCGGTCGATGCCTATCCCGGCGCGGTCGTGGTTCCGCTGTCGAGCTTCGATCCAAATGCTATTCCCGATCCGAAGGGCAAACAGGTGGTGTTCGCCTGCCGGTCGGGCAAGCGATCGGTGACCGCCTCGCTGGCGGCGCAGGCGGCCGGGCTGCCTTACGACAAACATCTCGCGGGCGGGATGCTGGCCTGGAAAGGCGCAGGTTTGCCGACGAATTCGCCCGGCTGACCGTTCCCATGACGTCCCTGAACAAGGTTTTCGGCGACCTGCCGGTCACGGTCTTCGAGGCGATGTCGCAGCTTGCCCGCGATAACAACGCCATCAATCTCGGCCAGGGTTTTCCGGACGATCCCGGACCGGAGGACATCCGCAACGCTGCCGCCGACGCCGTGATGAACGGCAACAACCAGTACCCGTCGATGATGGGTATTCCGGAACTGCGGCAGGCGATCGCCAGCCATTATCAGCACTGGCATGGTCTTAATCTCGATCCGATGACCGAGGTGATGGTGACGTCCGGCGGCACCGAAGCGCTGACCTCGGCGATCCTCGCGGTGGTCGAACCCGGCGACGAGGTCGTTGTCTTCCAGCCGGTCTACGATTCCTATCTGCCGATCATCCGCCAGGCGGGCGGCATCCCGCGCCTGGTAAGGCTTGAACCGCCGCACTGGCGGCTGACGGAAGAGGCGCTGCGCGCTGTCTTCAACCGCAAGACCAAGGCCGTGCTGTTCAACAATCCGCTGAACCCGGCTGCGGTGGTATATCCGCGTGAAGACCTCGAACTGCTGGCGCGATATTGCCAGGAATTCGACGTGATCGCGATCTGCGACGAAGTCTGGGAGCACGTCATCTTCGACGGGCGTGCACACATTCCGCTGATCACCATTCCTGGCATGCGCGACCGCACGATCAAGGTCGGCTCCGCGGGCAAGATATTTTCGCTCACGGGCTGGAAGATCGGCTTTGTCTGCGCCGCGCCGCCGCTGTTGCGGGTCGCCGCGAAGGTGCATCAGTTTCTCACCTTCACGACGGCACCGAACCTTCAGGCCGCGGTTGCCTACGGTCTCGGCAAGCCGGATGAGTATTTTTACGAGATGCGAAAGGACCTCGCGCGTAGCCGCGACCGGCTGACAAGCGGGCTCGAACGCCTCGGCTTTCCGGTGTTGCGCTCGCAGGGCACCTATTTTCTCACCGTCGATCTGTCGCCGCTTGGCCTGAACGAAACCGACGAAGCCTTCTGCAAGCGTATCGTCACCGATTACAAGGTGGCAGCCATCCCGGTGTCGGCTTTCTACGAGCAGGAGCCGGTGACGACGGTGGTGCGTTTCTGTTTTGCAAAGCGGGATTCGACGCTCGATACTGCGCTAGAGCGTTTGTCGGACGCAGTGCGCCGGCGATAGCGGAGAATGAGAATGCCGCTCCAGCGCGTCGTGCCTCTGATCCGCTTGTCGATCGTTAGCATGCTGCTGGCACTGCCGGCGCTAGCGAAGGCCGAGGAGCGCACGGTCAATTTCTACAACTGGTCGAGCTATATGGCGCCCGGCGTGCTCGAGGACTTCACCCGCGAGACCGGCATCAAGGTTGTCTACGACACTTTCGATGCCAACGAGACGCTGGAGACGCGGCTTCTGGCCGGCAAGTCGGGTTACGATGTCGTGGTGCCGACGGCCTATTTCCTGCAGCGCCAGATCAAGGCGAATGTGTTTCAGAAGCTCGACAGGTCGAAGCTGCCGAATCTCGCCAATGCGTGGGCCATGGTGACCGCGCGGCTCGCGACTTACGATCCGGACAATCAGTACGCCGCCAACTACATGTGGGGCACCACCGGCATTGGCTATAACGTCAGGACGGCGGAGAGCATCCTCGGTGCGGGCGCGGCGATCGATAGCTGGGATATCGTTTTCAAACCGGAGAACCTCGCGAAGTTCAGGGATTGCGGCGTCCATATGCTGGACTCGCCTGACGATATTTTCCCGGCCGCGCTGAACTATCTCGGTCTCGATCCGAATTCAACGAAGCAGTCCGATCTGGACAAGGCGGCCGACTTGGTCGGCAAAATCCGGCCTTACGTTCGCAAGTTTCATTCCTCCGAATATCTGAGCGCGCTGGCGACCGGCGAAATCTGCCTCGTGGTCGGCTGGTCGGGCGACATCATGCAGGCGCGAAGCCGCGCAGCCGAAGCCGGGAACGGGATCGCGATCGGCTATGCGATCCCCAAGGAAGGCGCGCAGATGTTCTTCGACAATCTTTCGATTCCTGCCGATGCGAAGAACGTCAAGGAAGCCTACGAGTTGATCAACTTCCTCTACCGGCCCGACATTGCCGCCAGGAATTCCAACTTCCTGTCCTACGCAAACGGAAACCTGGCGAGCCAGAAACTGCTCGATCCGAAGATTCTTGCCGACAAGAACATCTACCCGGATGAAGCGGCGATCGCCAAGCTGTTCGTGATCACCGCGCGCGATCCGGCCACGCAGCGTGTCATCAACCGGCTCTGGACCAAGGTGAAGACGGGACGCTAGTGGTCCAATTCTAACATTCGCATCCCTTCTCAGCAGCCACTCTTGCGAATGTTAGAATTAGAAGGACCACTAGCAAATATGAGTCTCTAGTGGAGTTTTGGATTTGACGTTCGCTTCTCGAATTTGCGGCTAGGCGGGTTGCGAACGTCAAATCCACTCCACTAGCTACCGCCAACGGCGGTGCAGCCATAGCCATTGATCCGGATATTCGCGAATCCATCCTTCGACCACCGACGTGATGGCCTGCATGGTTTGCTGAACGTCGACCTGTCCGGAGGCATTGCGCACCGGCACGACCTCTTCCGAAATCTCGGCGCGGAAACGGCGGTTTGGCAGGCGAACAACGCGGACGCCATAGATCGGACATTCGATCTGCCGCAGCAGACGGGCCAGCGTCGGGTTGGCCTTGGTCTTGCGGCCAAAGAACGTCACGTCGATGCCATTGGTGAAGTATTGGTCCACCAGCATCGCCACATGCTGTCCCTTGCGCAGCGCTTCGGCCATCTTCAGCGGCGCGTCGCGGCCGGCCGGAATGAGCGTCCCCATCTTCACGGCGCGCAGCTCCTCGATGATCCGGTTGGCGGAGGCGCTGTTGGGCCGGCGAAACAGGATGGCGGCGTCGAGCCCGTGGGCGGCCGCCGCGACTGCCGGTAGTTCCCAATTGCCGATATGGGCTGCGAAAACCAGTACGGGTCTCTCTTGCAGCCGGAGCTTTGCGAATAATTCGTGCGTGCGCGGGGAGATTTCGATCCGGCTCTTCTCGGGAAACGCAGGGTCGTGGTCCCAGACGTGGTCGAGATGGGCAAATTCGGCGACGAGCCGCCCGAGATTGTCCCAAACACCGTCAAGGATTTTCTCGATTTCCTCCGGCGACTTTTCAGGAAAGGCGGCCACCAGATTGGCGCGCCCGATCTTTTGTTCGCGCGTCAAAGGCCCGATCAGGCGGGTAGCGCGCCCGAGAAAGTCGGCGGTCTTTATGGGATCGAAATAGCGCGCGGTGCGCAACAGGATGATGGTTGCCGCGCCCACCATGCCATCGACGACCGTCTTCGACGCATCGCGAATTCTGGCTTTGGCGCGAAGCAGTAAAAGGTGCATCGGGATCAACGACGATTAAGCGGGACGCGTATTTGCGCCCGGCTAAACCGGTTCACGGGTCAGAACCAGCGAGGCGTTCTGGCCGCCGAAGCCGAAGGAATTCGACATCACGGTCGTGACGCGCGCGTCGCGGGCTTTGTTGGGGACGACATCGAAGGGAATGGCGGGGTCCGGAATGTCGTAGTTGATGGTCGGCGGAATTCTTTGATGTTCCAGTGTCAGGAGCGAGACTACGGCTTCCACGGCGCCCGCGGCCGACAGCGTGTGTCCGACCATCGATTTGTTCGACGACACCGGGATTTCCTTAGCGCGTTCGCCGAAGACGGACGAGATGCCCAGATATTCCATCTTGTCGTTTTCGGGCGTCCCGGTGCCATGGGCGTTGATGTAATCGATCTGCTCGGCCGCAATGCCGGCATCGGCAAGCGCATTGCGCACGCAGCCGATGATCGGCTTGCCGTCGGGGCTCGAACGGGTGCGATGGAACGAGTCGGCAAGCTCGCCGCAGCCGGCGACGACGCCGAGGATCTTCGCGCCGCGCGCCTTTGCAGCCTCAAGGCTTTCCAGCACCAGCGCACCGGCGCCTTCCGCCATCACGAAGCCGTCGCGGTTCTTCGAGAACGGCCGCGCCGCGGCGTGCGGCGGATCATTATGGGTCGAGAGCGCCGACAGCAGCGAAAAGCGCACCAGGGCTTCCGGATTGACCGAACCATCGGTGGCGACGCAAAGCGCGGCGTCGGCCTCGCCGCGGCGGATGGCCTCGACGCCGAGCTGGATGGCGGTCGCGCCGGAGGCGCAGGCCGTGGACAACGAGATCGGCGAGCCCTTGGTGCCGAACGCCTCGGCGAGATGATCGGCGACGGAGCCGAACAGAAAGCGCCGGTGATAGGCCGTGTAACGGCCGCCGCCGGAGACGCGCAGCATGGCGTCGTAATTGATTTCGGTCTGCGAGCCGATCGCGCGGCCAAGCTCCTGGCGTTGCGGCCATTCGACTTCGACGGGGGCAACCGCAAGGAACAGCGGCCCCGGGAAATCGCCCTTGGCCCCGATGCCGGACTGGGCGATGGCCTCTTCGGCGACCAGTTCGCCGAGCCGCTCGGAAAGGTCGGTCGACGAAAACGGCTCGACCGGGATGAAATCGATGGTTCCGGCCATGGTCGTCTTCAGCCCGTCGGTCGGAAAGCGGGTGATGGTGCGAATGCCAGACTCGCCCGCCGTGAGCTTCTTCCAGTTGTCGGCTTTGCCTGCACCGACCGAGGTGACAACCCCCATGCCGGTGACGACGACGATTGGCCGGCCGAACTTATCGTGCGTGGCTGTCATGGCTTCCCCCGTGCTTACTTGATCGCTTCGACCAGCGCCATGCCTTCGCCGCGCCAGTGACCTGTCCCGATCACGACAATCTGGGACGGTCTTGCCGACATTTCAACCTCGACAGAAGGAGCGCCCGCGGACGGAAACAAGGCGCCCCGCGACAGCGACAAAGCCGCGAGCGCCAGTCCCAACGGAAACTGCGCTTCCATGGTATGGCCGAACACCGTTCCGCTCGCGCGCACCGGAAGTCCCCCATGCGCCTTCAGGAAGGCGAGTTCTTCCGACGTCGCGGGTTCGACACCGGTCGCGCCGGTGATGACGGCGGCCTTGTCGCCGATCTTGCCAAGTTGGGTCCAAAGCTTTTCAAGCGTCGAGGTCACGTCGCCGGCCTGCTTGCGATGCGACTGGTCCGCAACGACGTTGGCAAGGCGCGCAAACGGCTTGGCGCCGCGCGCTTCTGCATGCGCCTTCGACTCGATGACGAGAAACGCGCCGCCTGATCCGAGCGCAAAGCCGCCTGGCGCGCCACGTTCCCAGACCGGCGCGAACTTTTCCTTGAGATTGAATTCGCCGAATTCATAGAGAACCAGGAGATCCTTGCGTTCGCCATTTTGCGAACCGCCGATCAGCGCGATGTCGCTTTGGCCGGCGGCAATCCGGGCAAGCGCAATCCGCACGGCGTCGACGCCGGATGCTTCCTCGCCCATGAAGGTGCGGGACGAGCCGGTGACGCCATGCACGATGGCGATATTGCCGGCAAGCAGGTTGGAGAGTTGCGCCAGGAAGAGCGTGGGGCGCAGATCGCTCATCAGCCGTTCGTTGAGAAAGCCGGGCGCCGAATTGCCCTTTGCTTCCAGGCTCAGGATGTTCGAATCGACCGCGAGGTCGCGCTCGCCGCCACCGGCGGCAACGATCATGTCCATCCGTGCGAGAATTTCGGCGTTGCCTTTGACGCCCGCGGATTCCAGCGCCAGTCCCGCGGCGTAAGTGCCGATCCGCTGCCAGGCTTCCATCTGGCGCTGATCGCCTTTCTTCGGAATCTGGGCGTCGAAGACCAGCGGCGCCAGGGGATGCACGACGCAGGGCGCGAAGCCTTTTTCATCAACGTTGATGCGGCGCTGATTGAGGGCGTCCCAGTGGGCGTCCAGACCCTCGCCGAGCGAGGTCGCTAGCCCAATGCCGGTGATCCAGACCTCGGTTGCAGGTTTTTTTTCGGTCATGGGGTGATGACCTGCTGCGGAAATCCGACCCGCTCGGCTACCGAGTTCATGTATCCGCGCATATCCGCATTGGGGAAGGGGATCAGCGTGAAGGTGAGCGCCGAGTTGGCGCGGAGTTTGCCGCCGACGCGGATCTTTGCTTCCGTCACGGCATAGCCCGAGCCTTCATGGGTGAGGGCAGCCTCGACGGAAATCAGGTCGCCCGGAAAAACCGAGCCGCGCACCTTGGCTTCCTTGACCGCGGCAAGGATCGGCATGCGTTCGAACTTGAGCACGCCGAGCAGGAGCCAGCCCGAGGCCTGCGCCATCGATTCGATCAGCAGCACGCCCGGCATCAAGGGATAACCGGGGAAGTGCCCCTCGAAGATCGTGCTTTCTTTCGGAACCTGCGCTTCGACGACAATCTTCTTCCCGCCGATGTCGAGGTCGACGATGCGGTCGATCAGGTGAAAATATTCAAGCTGCATGTCGCGCGACTAGTGTCCCGATTCCGAAGTTCGCGGCAAAAATGATGCGGACTTTTTGGGCTGCCACGCTTATGCGCTTGCGCCCTTGGCCGCGACCAGTTCGTCGATCCGGGCGCTGAGGTTTTTCAGGACGAAGTACTGCTCGGTGGTCGCCTTGCCGTCGTTGACCTCCTGGGTCCACTTTTCCAGCGGCAGCTTGATTCCGAACGCCTTGTCGATCGCAAAGGCGATGTCGAGGAAGTCGAGGCTGTCGATTCCGAGATCGTCGATCGCGTGGCTCTCCGGCGTGATCGTGTCACGCGGTATGTCGCAGGTTTCAGCGATAATCGTTGCCACCTGATCGAATGTAGAAGACATCACTAAGCCTTTGATATTTTGAAGGTAAATCCCACGGAGCGTGGGGGTGACGAGCGCTCGGCCGATCGGGCCGCATCCACCACCCGAAGTCGAAAGCCCGTATATCGGAGCGGAGCGGCGAGTTCAATGGAGGGAGCTGGTGGTTGTGGCGGCCGATTCCAAGGTCAAAGCCGCTGTTTTGCCGGATATTGCTGACAGGAGGGGCGTTCGGGCCGCCGAAACGCCGCTAGTTGTGAGGTACGACGATCTGGACGCAGTCGTGGCGTCCCATCAGCACACAATCCTGGGTTCTGCGGAGCTGGGCGATGCTCATCGTCAGCCATATGCCGATGGCGAGCAGGGCCACCGTGAAGGCGAAAGCGGCGACATTGGCCAGCATCCGCTGCCGATAATTGTCGGCCTCTTCCGGGATGCGTTCATAGCGCGACAGATCGTTGGCAACCTCGAGACGACGAGCGAGTGGAGGCTGGTTGCTGCGCTGGGCAAGAGGTGACCCGGGGCGCGGCCGAAATTGGAGCACGCGGTGCTCGTCTTCCTGCGCGGTCGATACGATGGGTCGCTGGGGTCTCACGGATGCCAGCTCCGGGGCAACTGCGCTCTTCCTAGCACGCCGGCGTGGTAGCTCGAAGTAAAAATAAGGATAGCAGATCGTCGGAAATCATCCGGCTTCCGTGTCGTGGAACTTGCCGTAGTCGATTCGAACCCGGCTGTTGTCGAAGGTTTCGAGGATATCGACATAGCGCTGGCCGAACCGGATGTCGGTATGATCGTAGGTTTTGCGGGCGTGGATGGTTTGCGCCGCAACAACGTCAAGACCGGACACCACGACCATCAGCCCCACGCTCGCCGCTTTCATGTCGTCGGCGCTCATGTTGTGAAGCGGGCTTCTGTCGTCGAGGACGTGATAGAGCGTCCAGGTCAATGCGAGCGCGGGATGCTCGTTCTTCACCAGCAACAGTTCGTCGAAGCGGCGCACAGATTGTCCTTCGGCGCTCACGACATTCCTGAGGACCCAGAGCCGCGCCGTGGCGTTGCCGATGAAGTTGTGGCGTTCGTTGGCGAGACGAACCATCAGCGTCGGCTTGCCTTCGTAAGTCGAAATGACGGGATTGTTGGCAAACAAGAGCCGGGCGCGCGGCCGCGAAAACCGCGCGAAGACGAGGCCGGTCATGACCGACATCGAGAAGATGCCCGTGAACAATTCGACGGTAGCGATGAAGTGCCCGTAGTGGGTTTGCGGATGCATGTCGCCGTAACCGGCGGTCGAAAGCGTCTCGATGCTGAAATACAGATAATCGATGTAATCGCTATGCGTGATGTTCGAGACCGGGTTGTCTCCAAGCCAATAGAGGAAACCGAAGATCGTGTTGAAGACGACGAACACGAGCGCTGCGCCGGCGATGAAGGCCGGCCAGGAAGCCGTCATGCAGCGGTGGCTGATATCGGCCCAGAAATTGAGGCGAAGGCCGTCGGCAATGATTTCCCGGTCGCCGAACCGGATTGTGGTGACGCGCGACGACCTCGACATCCGATCCCTCAGGCTGCTCATCATCTCTTCAGGGTCTCTCGACAAGCGGTGCGGCGGGCGGCCTGCAAGCTCTCGACGATTGTTGCGTGCGGCCCGCGAATAGCGGCCATTTCGCAGCCTTTGGGGCCGTACGCGTTCTGCGTGCGGTCAAAGGTCATTGATCGTTGGTGTCATCATGCCATAATCGAAGGAACAACAACGGCATATTTCACAATCCGGCAGGGAGTTGTCTAGTCATGTCGAACGTCCGCGAACCGATGATTCACCCGATTCCCATACTGGCGCTTCGCCCGACCCAGATGACCGTCGGGATGCGCGAAGTGAAGGAAAAGCGCAAACGCTTTCGGGAGCAGAAAAAGAAAAAGCAGTCTGAAGCGCTCGGCAAGCACATGATCCCGGTC
Organism: Bradyrhizobium erythrophlei; assembly: GCF_900142985.1. Taxonomy (NCBI): domain Bacteria; kingdom Pseudomonadati; phylum Pseudomonadota; class Alphaproteobacteria; order Hyphomicrobiales; family Nitrobacteraceae; genus Bradyrhizobium; species Bradyrhizobium erythrophlei. The sequence continues at coordinate 73,599 of NZ_LT670849.1, read as the reverse complement.
GTGAAGGGGCCGGACAAGCGATACTACGTGGTCGATCATCATCATCTGGCGCGCGCACTTCACGAAGAAGGCATCACGGATATTCTGGTCACCGTGATCGGCGATCTCAGCATGGTCGAAAAGGACGCCTTCTGGGGCGTGATGGACAACAAGCGCTGGGTCTACCCCTACGACACGAAGGGCGAGCGCCGGCATTTCAAGGACATCCCGAAGGCGATCACCGAACTCAAGGACGATCCGTTCCGCAGCCTTGCCGGCGAGTTGCGGCGCTCCGGTGGGTTCGCCAAGGATACGACGCCTTTCAGCGAATTTTTGTGGGCCGATTTCCTGCGACGAAGAATCTCGACCAAGGTCGTCGAAGAGAATTTTGCAAAGGCGATGGAAAAGAGCTTGGCGCTGGCCAAAAGCCAGGACGCGACCTATTTGCCCGGTTGGTGCGGACCAGCGCCTGACGCCTAGCAGTGTTGCTTCTACGCTTTCGGCAACCGACCCATGAGGTAGAACTCGTCGTTGGGCCGCATGGCGGTGACGTTGGCCATCCGGTTCGACAGCGCGAAGAACGCCGAGATCGCGGCGATGTCCCAGATATCGTCCTGGCTGAACCCGTGCTGCGAAAGCGCGGCAAAATCCGCCTCTGACACGAGCTGCGCTTCCTGGCTCACCTTCATGGCGAAGTCGAGCATGGCGAGCTGGCGCGGCGTGATGTCGGCCTTGCGGTAGTTGACCGAGACCTGGTCGGCGAGCAGCGGGTTTTTGGCGCGAATTCGCAAAATGGCGCCATGGGCGATCACGCAATACTGGCACTGGTTGGCGCTCGACGTTGCGACCACGATCATCTCACGCTCGGCCTTGGTCAGGCCGCCGTCCTTTTCCATCAGGGCGTCGTGATAGGCAAAGAAGGCGCGAAACTCATCGGGCCGAAAGGCGAGCGTCAGGAAAACGTTCGGAATGAACCCGGACTTCTCTTGCACCGCGAGCAGGCGCGTACGGATATCCTCCGGCAGGCTGTTGACGGGAGGAACCGGGAATCGCGAGGCTTTCGGCTCTGTCATGGCGAGGCGTCCGTTAGACGGGATAGCTTCGCATGAGCATAGTCATTTGGCCACGATGGCGCAAAGCCGTGCGGCTTCACGTTCGGCGCTGAAGATGATCTAGCGCAGCGGCTTCTTCAGGAGCGAGAAGCGGTCGGGATCGAGCCCCATGGAGGGTTGCAGCATCGGCGCTTCCGCCGGGCCCATCGTTCGCGACACCGGGCGATCGCTGAAGCCGGGATCGTTGGGAGCCGCGTCGCGGTTGGACGTGGCGCCGCGCCAGCGTTCCAGCACCGCGCTGACGAAGTGCATGTCATGACCGGAAGTGGCCGACGGCACCGTCGATATCGTGGCTTCGCCGCGCGGTAGCTGGTGCACCGGAACCTCCTTGAACCGCAAGCGGGTCGGCAGCGCCACGCCTTCGCCGAAAGCAAGCACTTCGCGCGTTCCGAGCGAGGGAACAAAGGACAACAGGTTCGCGGCGGCGTCCGAAACCGCCGAACGCAGCAGCGCCTGGTCGCGCTCGTTGGCAAGACGCATCGTGAACAGGGTGTTGCACTGGGAGATGATGGTGGCATCGAGCTCGGCGGGACGCTGCGTGATGAGACCGAGATAGACGCCGTATTTGCGGCCTTCCTTGGCGATGCGCGACACCGCCTTGCGGGTCGGGCCAAAGCCGACATTGCGATCGGCGGAGGCGTAGCGGTGCGCCTCTTCGCAGACAAACAGCATCGGCGAGACGCCGTCGCTCCAGAGGCCGAAATCGAAGGCCATCCGGCACAGCACCGACACCACGGAGTCGATGACTTCCGCCGGGAAGCCGGCGAGCTGCATCACGGTCATCGGCCGGCCTTGAGAAGGCAGGCGGAACAGATGGCTGATCACCTCAGACATCGTGTCGCCGCCGACATTGGCGTTGTCGAACATGAAGGCATAACGCGGATCGTTGCGCACCGTCTCGATGCGCGAGATCAGCTTGTGATAGATGATGCGCGAAGAACGGTTCTCGAGCTTGCCCATGCGCTCGTCGATCAGCGAGATCAGGTCGACCAGGCGATAAGGCACCGGCGTGTCGAGCGTATAGCCGACCGATTTGGGATCGCCGCGCTTCAGGCCCACCCGGTCCGAGTTCTGATACTGCGTGTAGATCGATTTCGCGACCGGAATGACCTCGGCGAGAATATCAAGTTCCTCAGGCACGCCGGGGCGGCCGGCGAACAGCACGTCGACGATTTCCTCGAAGTTGAACAGCCAGAACGGAAGCTTCAGGTTGCGCGGATTGAGGACCAGCGCGCGGTCGCCGAAGCAGCGCCCGTATTCGTTGTGAACGTCGAGCAGGAAAACCCGCAAGGTGGGCCGCGATTTGAGAATCTCGTTCAACAGCAGCGATACGCCGGTCGATTTACCGACACCGGTCGACCCCAGAACCGCAAAATGCTTGGACAGCATTTCCTCGATATCGACATAGGCGATGACCGAGGAATCCTGCTGGAGTGTGCCGATATTGATCTGATCCGAACCGCTGGGCGCGTAGATCGTCCGCAGTTCCTGGCTGTTGATCAGTTCGACGGAATCTCCGATCGATGGGTAATTGGTGACGCCGCGCCGGAATTTCTGGCTGTCTCCGGCTCCATGGATCTCGCCGAGCAGGTCGACCGAGGCGCTGGCGATGTAGTTGTCTGATTTTGGCAGGTCTTCGCACGACACCTCGGTGATCATCGCAACGATGACCGAGCTCGCGCAGCGTATGCTGATGAACCGGCCGACCGTTGCCCGCACTTCGGACGGGCCCACCTTGCCGTTGCCCAGCAGGCCGACCCGCGCAAGCGAGCCGCGCACCAAAATCACGCGTCCAAACGATGTCACGATTACTGAACCCGACCTGTCACCAATTGCGTCCTGGACGACACTATGAGGGCTGTCGCTGCACAAACGGTTAAATCGCCTTAGGCAAAAAAGCGGCGTTTCGGTGCATATCCATGTTGGAACTCTTTTCGGCGCGCGTTCCTCCGGCAAAAGGTGAAAATCAAACGGCCGCCAACCGCCGGGCAGGGCAGCGCGTTCATATTTGATTTACCAATCAACGAGGTGCTGCGCCGGGGAGAGGCGGGCCGCGAGTGGCCGTGCCGGTCTTATCCCGCGATGCAAACCAGCTATCTGTCGAACGCGGCAGATATTCGTTGACTTGACCGAATGATTTGTACATTTGTACAAATCGAAATGGCCCGTCCACCCGACAGCGATGATGCCGCACCGCGCAAGCCGAATATGCGCGAAGCCATTCTCTGCGCCGCCGAGGAACTGTTTTCGACCAATGGTTTCAACGCCGTTTCGGTGCGCGACATCGCGCAGGCGGCAGGCGCCAACCCCGGCAGCGTGACCTACCATTTCAAGACCAAGGACGGGCTGCTGCTTGAAATCTATCGTCGGCACTGCGGACCGATGAACCTGAGACGGTCGGAACTGCTGGCGGCCGCACAGCGGGTGCGGGATCTCAACGACCGGCTCGAGGCGATCGTGCGCGCCTATGTGCTGCCGGCTTTTTCGTCCGGCAACGATCTTGCCGGTGGCGGGGCGCGTTTCACCCGGCTGCGGGCGGTGATGTCGGCGGAAGGCAATGCGGTTGCCGGCAAGATCATCGCGCAGACTTTTGACGACACGAGCCACGCCTTCATCGACGCGATCTGTGAAAGCTTGCCGCATATCCCGCGCACCGAGATCGTCTGGCGCAGCCATTTTCTGCTGGGCGCGCTTTACTACACGCTGGTGACGCCCGAGCGCGTCGCGCGCCTGTCGCGGGGCGAGGCCGACGGCAGCGATGCCGCCGCCGCGATCGAGCAACTGGTCAAGGCAACGGTTGCTTCGTTCCAGGCGCCCGCGCTGGATGAGCGGCGGCCGGCGCCGCGGCTTTCCACTGCACCACTTCATAATCCAAGAGCGCCGTCAGGGCGCCGCTAACAAGCAAGGTCGAATGGAGTTGCAAAAAGGGGAGGATGAGAATGGCTACGACTGCGTCAGCAACTGTCAATCACGGGGAACTTGGTGAAACGGTCCGCGTAGGGCTTCTTGGAGGCCTGATCGGCGGTGTCATCATCTGGATTTATGAGGCCATCGTCTGGGTCGGCATCCAGCATCTGATGCCACTTGCGGGCATTCCCCGCAACGCTACCGGACTCGTGTTCGGCAAGGACGTGCAGGATTCATTGGGAGCCGTCGCTTATCTCGTGGGCACCGGCATTCACTTTTTCTTCGCGCTGGCCTGGGGCGTCGCCTTCGCGTGGGTGTGGCCGGCCTTTGCGCGTCGCGGTTATGAGGCGTCGCTGATCGGCATGTTCTTCGCGGTTTTCCTGTGGATCGTGATGCATATCGCGATCGCGGTTGCTTCGTCGAGCCACCCGAATTACCTCGACCCCAACGTGATCATTGGCGGCTTCATGTCCCACTTGTTCTACGCCGTGCCGCTCGCGCTCTTCGTGAAGCATCGACTGGCGGCAAATGATTGACAGGGGCCGGCGCCGGTAGCGCATTGACGGTGAAGGCGACGCTCGCTGCGAGGCGAGCGCCGCGTCAACAAGAATGGATCGGCAAGATCTGAGGAAAGCGATGGCAAAGACAGGTTTGGTGGTTTCAGCACATCCCGGCGATTTCGTCTGGCGCGCCGGCGGCGCAATCGCGCTTCACGCCAAAAAAGGCTACCGCGTCAAGATCGTCTGCCTGGCATTCGGTGAGCGCGGGGAATCCCAGTTCGCCTGGAAACAGTCGGGCATGACGCTCGAGAAAGTCAAAGCCGGCCGCAAGGACGAGGCCGAGCGCGCTGCGGCTTCACTCGGCGCGGAAATCGAATTCCTCGATGCCGGCGATTATCCGCTGCGGCTGACGGACGCCCATATGGAACGGCTGATCGATATCTATCGCGAGCTCAATCCGAGCTTCGTGCTGACCCATTCGCTGGAAGATCCCTACAACGTCGATCATCCCGCCGCGACGGCTTACGCGCAGGAAGCGCGGATCGTGGCGCAAGCGATGGGCCACAAGCCGCAAGCTGATTACAGCTATGCCGCGCCGCCGGTCTTCCTGTTCGAGCCGCACCAGCCGGAGATGTGTAACTTCAAGCCGCAGGTGATCCTCAACATCGACGAGGTCTGGGACATCAAGCGCAGGACCTTCGAAATTCTCGCCGCACAAAAGCACCTGTGGGCCTATTACGAGCGCGTCGCGTTGCAGCGGGGCATGCAGGGCGGACGCAATTCCGGCAAGGCCATGACTTATGGTGAGGCCTATCAGCGGCTGTTCCCGATGGCTTTGGAAGAACTGGTGTGATGGAGAAGCTGGTATGAAGACCATCGTTGTCCGCAACATCGCGCGCGCCGACGCCGGTATCGTCAAGCGGCTTGGCGCGCTTGGGACCTCAACGGTGCACGAGGCCTATGGCCGGTTCGGCTTGATGAAGCCGTACATGCGGCCGGTCTGGGCGGGCGGTGAGGCCGCCGGCACTGCGGTCACGGTGCTGGCGCAGCCCGGTGACAACTGGATGATCCATGTCGCGGTCGAGCAGTGCCGTCCCGGCGATCTGCTGGTCGTAGGCTGCACCACTGATAATACCGACGGCATGTTCGGCGATCTGCTCGCGACCTCGCTGAAGGCGCGCGGTGTGGTCGGTCTTGTGATCGATGCCGGGTGCCGTGATGTGAAATCGCTCAAGGAGATGGGCTTTCCGGTGTGGTCGAAGGCGATCTCGGCCAAGGGCACGGTGAAGGCGACACTGGGCGCGGTCAATGTTCCCGTCGTGTGTGCCGGGGTCAACGTCCATCCCGGCGATGCGATCGTTGCCGACGATGACGGCGTAGTGGTGGTGTTGAAAAAGAACGCCACTGAGGTCGCGGCCAAGGGCGAGAAGCGCCAGGCCGACGAGGAGGGCAAGCGCCAGCAGCTTGCCTCCGGCGTGCTCGGGCTTGACATGTACAAGATGCGTGAGCCGCTGGCGAAGGCGGGTCTCGTCTATGTCGACGAGCCGGAGGCCGATTGAGATGGCCGTGCGCCTGCGCACCTTGCTCGGCGATCATGCCTGCACGGCAGCGCTGAAGGATGGGTCGATCAAATCCGATCTCGTCGAGTTCGATTTCGTCGACTACAAGCCGACCAACAAGGGCTTCAAGCCGATGGTTCGCGAGGGCGCCTTCGACGTCTCGGAGATGGCGATCGTCACCTACCTGATGGCGAAGAATTTCAACAAGCCGATGGTGCTGTTGCCGGATGTCGTATTGGCGCGGTTTCAGCATGGCCATGCGTTTTACAACCCCAAATTCGGCACGCTCACGCCGAATGATCTTGCCGGCAAGCGCGTCGGCATCCGCTCCTTCAGCACCACGACCGGCGCCTGGTTGCGGGGCATTCTCGCCAATGATTACGGCGTCGATCTCAATGCGATCGACTGGGTGACTTTCGAAGACGCGCACGTCGCCGAATTCGAAGATCACACGCGACGCGCGCCGGCGGGAAAGCAGATCGTCCAGATGCTTCTGGATGGCGAGCTCGACGCGATCCTCGGTGAGAAGGTCGACCATCCCGACCTCAAGCCGCTATTTGCGGACGTCAAGGGCGAAGAAGCCCGCTGGTTTGCCAAACACGCCGTGCGACCGATCAATCACATGGTGGTTGTGAAAAAGGATCTGTCCGACGAACATCCCGATATCGTGCGCGAGGTCCATCGCCTGTTCTCGGTGGCCGCCATCACTGGCGACGGCCGTTTTCTCGCCGTCGACATGCGGCGCTCGCTGGAATGCATCACCGCGTATGCGGCGCAGCAGAGTCTCATTGCCCGGCAATTTTCCGTCGACGAGCTGTTCGACGATGTGACGCGTCCGCTGATTGAAGAGGGTCATTGACATGCAGCCTGAGCCCATTCTTGACCTTGCCCATCTCGGCCATCTCGAATTGCTGACGCCGAAGCCGGACGAGAGCCTGAAATTCTTCGTCGATGTGATGGGTATGACCGTCAGTGGGCGAAAGGGCGAGTCGGTCTATTTGCGTGGCTGGGACGATTATGAACGCTATTCGCTCAAGCTTACGGCTTCCAAGACCTCAGGCATGGAGCACATGGCGCTGCGGGCGCGAAGCCCGCAGGCGCTCGAGCGCCGGGTCGCGGCGCTGAAGGACTCGGGTTTCGATATCGGCTGGACCGGCGGCGATCTCGGCCATGGTCCGGCGTTTCGCTGCCGCGACCCGGACGGCCATATCGTCGAACTTTATTATGAGACCGAATGGTATCAGCCGCCGGCCGAATTAAAGCCGGCGCTGAAGAACCAGGCGCAGCGCTTTCCGGCGCGCGGCATCAATGTGCGCCGGCTCGATCACCTCAATTGCCTGGCGGTCGACATCAAGGCCAACCGGATTTTCTTCGAAAAGTATCTCGGATGCCGGCTGACGGAGCAGATCGTGCTCAACGACGGCACCGAAGCCGCGATGTGGATGACGGTCACGAACAAGAGTTATGACTTTGCGTATTCGCGCGACCATTCCGGCACGCCGGGCCGTTTCCACCATCTCACTTACGCGCTCGACAGCCGCGAGGATATTTTGCGGGCCGCGGACATTTTTCTGGAGAACGGGGTCTATATCGAAACCGGTCCGCATAAGCACGCGATCCAGCAGACTTTCTTTCTTTACGTCTATGAGCCCGGCGGCAACCGGGTCGAGGTCGCCAATGCCGGCGCGCGGCTGATCCTGGCGCCGGACTGGAAACCGATCGTCTGGACGGAGGAGGAGCGCAAGAAGGGGCAGGCATGGGGACTGAAAACGATCGAGTCCTTCCACACCCACGGCACCCCGCCGGTTGAGGGTCACTAGAGCGTTTTCAAGCGAAGTGGATACCGGTTCGCGTGAAGAAAACGCGTCAGAGCGAAAAAGCCGTTCACACCGTATTGACCCGACCGGCGTTCGAAACGCAGCAAGCATAGCCTCTCGCTGGCTTTCCGGAAGATTTGTCTCCTGCTATCGTCCCGCGCGATCGAGTACCAAAAACAACATCAACAGGGAGTATTTTCATGAAACGCCGCGCCGCCATCGCATCGCTTGTCCTCGGCATCTCAGCTCTGGCGTATTCACCCCAGGCTTCGAGCGAGGCAGGGTGGGTCTCGCTGTTCGACGGCAAGAGCCTCGACGGCTTCAGCAAGGTCGGTGACGCCAACTGGCGGATCGAGGACGGCATGATCGTGGCCGACAAGGGTAACGGCTTCCTCGTCACCAAGTCCGATTACAAGGATTACGAAATCAAGGCCGAGTTCTGGGTGGAAGCGGATTCCAACAGCGGCATTTTCATTCGCTGCACCGAGCCTGAGAAGATCGGCGCGGACACCTGCTACGAGGTCAATATCTGGGACACGCGGCCGGATCCGAGCTATGGCACCGGCGCGATCGTCAACGTCGCCAAGGTCAATCCGATGCCGCACGCGGGCGGCAAGTGGAACACCTTCGAGATCACGGCGAAAGGTTCGTCATTCACCGTTGTGCTCAACGGCCAGAAGACGGTCGATGGCGCGCAGGACTCAAAGCTTGCGAACGGAAAGGTCGCTCTCCAGCATGGTCTTGGCAGCAAGGACGCCGCGGGCGTGGCGAACGACAAGGGCGTGGTGAAGTTCCGCAAGGTTGAGATCAAGCCGCTCTAGGCATTCGGCGACGATTCGCTGGCGGTACATAAAGCCGCCCTCGCGCGATCAATCGCGAGGGCGGTTTTTTATCGTGTGTCATTCGTCGGCGAGGCTGCGCGGAATTGCCGAACGCTTGATCGAGGGTTGATTCGTGATATCGTGCGGCCAAAGGCAATATCGGGCCATGCCTGTAATCAGCTTGTCATCTTTTGAGTGATTTTTCGCCCGCTTCCTTGAGAGCTGTCGCGGGAGTTCACATAAGCCATGTTCCAGCTGTTCCTAAGAGCGCGTTTGCGCAACTTGACCCAAAGCAGCCCTGAAGGTGATCAGTTCAAGGTTCGCTCGCCGCAGCGGGACGAGGACACAGACCGCCAGCGTGTCGATATCGTCATGAACGCGATTGAAACGGCGCTGCAGGCTGCCGAGGGTGAGCAAAGCGGATTAAACCAGCGGGTCGAAGAGGTGCTGGCACGCGCCGCGGTGACGGTTGGAAACGCCAGTGACGAGTACCTGGATCGTGAGCCGCTGGACGGCCACCACCAGAACCTGTTCAGCGAAGAAATTTCAAATGGCCAGAAGCGGCTGAGGTCGCTCGCCGACTCGATCTCCCACTTCAAGTTTTTGAGGGCCGCGGTCTTGAGCCGGTTTCCGGACTACAAGCAGCCGGCTGCGTGACTTGGATTGCGCGCTGATGAGCCGGGCGCCCATCCGTGCATGCGAGCAGTTCTGCAACGCGCGGGGGCAGGCGGCCGCTACTTCTTGTCGGATGAACAAGGCGGCAATCTCGCTCAGGTTACCTGTAAATACAGTGTCGCGCCGTCCGATCGCCCCTAGGGCTTCGATGCCTTGTCGGCGCTGGCTAGTCACTGGAGCACTGAAATCCGCCAGTCGAAGGATATATCGCGCAAGCGGGTCAAAGGTTCGCCCCCAAATGGGTGACTGCCGTTATTGGCTCAGTTTGGATTGGAGACCAGCAGGCGAATGCGAGACAGTGCAGGATTTGGCGTTTCGGCAGTTTGCGTTGTGCCGCTTGGGTGGTTCACCCCAGCTTGATCCATGGAGGCGAAATGCCTCTCGCTGCCGAACAGGAGCATAATCCCCAGCACAGCGGTAGCCATCGCAGCAACGGCAATTCCAAAAGCAATCTTCTTGTCGATCATCGCAATTCCTCACGCTGACCTACCTCCAAGCAAAATGCGACGTTCAACCGAGTCGGGAATCAGAAAACGTACTGTGCGCGCCGCGTCGCCTTAACGACGGCCGCCCGAGCGCCGGCCCTTGGTCTTCATTTGCTTGATGTCGGAAAGCCGAAGACGTCTCGCAATTGCGAACCATACTTTGCGCATATTGTAACAGTCAGCTGTTACCGCGACGCGAGTCGGGGGATTCTCGTCGCTCGTCGGGGGACACAATCAATGCTGGTGGCGATCGAAGTCAATCTTGGCCTTTGGGGCATGATGTTGTGCGCGATGCAGGTGGCGTACAGTTGGGCTTAATGCGAGCGGCTTCGAGCTTGCGCAACTTCAACAGCCGATTGAACTGGACTATCGACTGTGTCCGATTGCGTTCGGCTTGCTCCACCTGCGCTCGCAGAACCGTAAGCTCGGACATAAGGTTTCGAAGCTGCTCCAGCGAGCGTGTCCTTGGGGTACTCATAAACTAACCTCAAAAAAATAGGTCCGCTGGCTCAAAATACGTGCTCCAGCGCCAGATGTTCTAGCAAAGAACGTAACCGGGTGCACTCCCTCCCGAGGGCGTGCTTCCGGTTAACGATGCTGATGAGCTGCATTGACCAGCGCATGCGCTAGGCGGCGCTCGCTTGGAAAGGCGGTTAGGCCGAAGGTCGCCCGAAACACCCGATGTCGAAAGCTTGGCGTACGCTGGTAATAAATGAAGGCCGGGACCAATAAATTCAGGCCAAACCAGACCGCTATAATCTTCATAACCACCGTCATGAGCGCAAACCTCGCTACCACGCCAAAGCACCGACCACTATGGCGAGGCCGATACCTGTGACGACGGGCAGGAACGGTAATTTCGCGCTTCGTTTCTTGATCCATGTCGTGCTCCCATCCTTGGGAACCAAACGTCTGAGGCGGGGGTCCTGCCGTCCCCCGCGAGCTACGTCGGCATGCGGCTAACGCGCATCTGCCGGCGCGCCGGTTGCAAGATCGGCGGGGTAGGAATCGGCCGACACTATCCAAGCACGCGAAACGCTGACCTCGGCTATGGGTGATCGGGATGCTCGCCGCGTTTTTCATCAGCTTCGGTTAGGCAGGACGCTATGGGGATCTATCGGGCATTTCCCGTCGATCAGGACGGCCACAGGAGTTCTTGGCGAAGGGCGACATCGCGGCCATGCAGTTCATCGACGGCCATGCGCTGGAGATATGGGACCATGAGCGGCGTGTAGTCTAATCGAGCTTAGCGGCGACGCGAATTAGAGGTTCGCTGGCGGCGTGGGGTAAGCAGCGTCCCCACCAATAGCTCAACCATCGTTCCGGTTTCCGACGCCATGGCATTCCCTGATTCCGCAAATTCGGATAATCCGAAAGCCGCTATGAATTGGGATGCGGACGGGCAAGCTACAGCGGCTGTGAATGCGAGGTTGATAAGCGTTGTCAGCGAGATTGAAAAGGGATTTGCCGGGCTGCAATGGGTGGGATCGCCACAGCGATTTGACAGGGCAGACGCACTTGTTACACGCTTCATCGGAGGCGTGGCCATCCGCTTCCATAAAATAAAACCTTCAAAAATTACGCTGTCGGCTCAAAATGTGTTTGTCCCGGCAGCGCCTGATACTGAAGCCCTGAAATCGTCAGCGGCAAGAGACAGCTTTAAAAGGAATTGTGAACAGCCTCATTCTTGGCGGAGAGCGGAATGTGGAGGATTCGGGCGGCGGCCCCAATTGATTCCACTGATTTGCGGTCAGAGGAAGCCGCTAGGGCTTGGGCGCGAGACCAACTGCGCACCCATGCGGCCCGGGTAGCTTGGTTGGTAAACGTCTCACGCGGGACATCGGCAAATGAAAATCCCCTTGCACTGGGTCGCTCTCCTCAGCGTAACGATACTGGCGCCGGTAGCAGCTGAAGCGGCCCTCCGATTTTACGTAAGCGTCTTTAGCAGACCCGCTCGGCTCTTCCGCTCAGATGCGCAAACCGGATGGAGTAACGCGCCTAATATCGTGACAACGCGTATCAATGCAGCCGGAGAAGAGTGGAGCATCAGTACCGACGAGAATGGCCAAAGGCTGATTGCGCAAGAGTCTCGCGCCGATCGCACGATTTTAATCCTCGGCGATTCGTTGTCTTTTGGCGAAGGCATAAACATCGAGGATCGCTTCGACGTTAAAATGCTTTCCCATTTCCCTGCTCGCGTCATAAACACCGGCACGATGGGTTATGGAACTGACCAAGAGTACGTGGTTTTCAGAAAATGGAAACATGTTTTGAAGACGAGCGACATCCTCTTGATCGTGCTGAATAAGAGCGATTACCTCGATGTATTGCGACAGCGCTTCTTCGGCCGAGCAAAGCCCTATGTTGAGAAGGCGGGAGACTCATATATCATTCGCCCGGCGCGCATCGGCCTGTTGGAACGCTGGAGCGACCGGTCTCTCGTGGCGAGGGTCGCAACGAGATTCATCGATCCCACAATTCCGGAGAATGTGGACCCCAGCCAATCGATCGGAATTATCAGTTTCATTCTAGGCCGAATTCGAGAGGAAGTGCCGCGCGGCGTGAAAGTGGTCCTGGCCCACCAAGGCACGCAAGATTTCCTCGGGCCGAAGCTCGGGCTTTCCTCGACGATATTTTGCAAATTTGCGGACGTCTGCATCGACCTCGACGACGCACTCGCTGCTTCGCCGTCTCATCTCCTCCCCGACGGTCATTGGAGCGCGTCGGGCCACATGGCCGTGGCGCAGACTCTGTTGAAAGCGCTTCAAGATTGACGCTTGGGTTTCATCGCGATCATCACTCTGATGATCGTTTTGTAGTCGCTGCAATAGACCAGCAATTCGATAACGCCGGCTCCGCGCAGTCCCCCAAGGGTGATCTTTTGCTCCCGCATCCCCAAATGATTCCGACTAGTCGAGCCGCTAGGTATTGGGAAAACGCGATCTACTTTGGTTCGTAGTTGTTGAACGGGTGTTGGCACGCCGCGTCAGTGCATCTGCCAGTTCAACCATGTTATTGACGATGGTCAGGGCGGAGTATCGAAGGCCCCTACGCCTGATCGAGCGCCCCGAAAGGACACGCTCCCAGGCTGGAATGCGAGGCTCCTCGCGAGGGATACAGCCGACAGATGCCCCCGGTTTACCGGACACGGCACAGCCATGACGCCTGACGGATGGCTCCGTTTTGCGGGCGGGTTTTCGTGCCCAGTGTCTCGTCGCTATCGCTGAGGGGTATTTTCGTAGGGAATCCTACGCTGAGGTCTGTTCAACCAAAAGCGTCAGAATATGTGCTGAAAGGCCCCCAGAGCTACGCGAACGACAACGACCTAGCCTAGCCACTTATTCCGTTTCCTGACGGCTGGCTGATCAGCTAGCTGATTTGAAGGCGATTATCTAGTTGCGCCGTCGCGTCCTCAAGTGACTTGGGCCTCAAGCCCCGCCTTCGCTCCGTTTAGAGTGCCAGAAACCATTTTTCCGATCCGCGACACATTCTTGAAACACGAGGGGGTCTAGCCTTTAGGCCACGACCAACGACGGAGTTTGGTCATGACAAGGTCATTTCGTAAAGGCGCGTTGATTGCAGCATTCGCCATTTCGTTTTCCATGCTGTCAACGTCGAGCTACGCCTTTAGCCCCGAAGCGCAGCAAATGTGCACCAGTGGTGCATTCCGGTTTTGCAGCTCAGAAATTCCCGACATCCCCCGGATCACGGCTTGCATGATCAAAAACCGCGCGAGTCTAAGTTCTGGTTGTAGGGCCGTGATGGATCACGAGGCCGAGCAGTCGCCCGCAGGTGGCGAAAAATCCAATCATTACAACGAGAAAGCCACCGCTGGGCTGAGAAAGCGGCGGCTCCCCCTGCAGCCACTGGCACAAAACTTGCTCGATTCCAGTGCAAGCCGATGGGGCTTCAAGTTGCGGTTGTATGACGTCGGGATGAATCGCCCCATTTTCTCGTTCGCACCAAGTTTAACGGGCTGACAAACGGATTTACCGGAAGGTCGCTAAACGGAGCTGAATTTTCAGAGTTTCATTTTGTAGGAGTAATTCTGATGGACGAAAGCACCGCGCGTTTACGTGCACTCAAGCGCAATATTGATCGCTTTCAAAAGCTCCCTCGATCAAATCTTAGCTCTGCCGAATTGCGCTTTGTCGAACAGCGACTGTCCGAGGATCAACTTATCTTGGCCAAGTTGCAATCTGGCGGACATGGTTCGGCACTGGATACGACTAGCGCCTGGCAGGGAGTGAAGGCAGTGAGCGACCTAACTGAAGAGACCCTTGCAAGCTCTCTGATTGGCAAAGCCAGTCCCTCGCAGCGGGTTTTCTGCGTTTGCTTCTTGGCGACAATCACGGTTGCGACGTTCGGCTGGTGGTCAGCCCTTGGTTGGCTAACGGTCAAGGCAACGGTGTGGTTGCTGACTTAATACAAGTATCCGACGACCTGCGTAACCTCGGCGATCGCGCAGCCCATCATGATCCATAAGGCAAAATTGATCTGCAACGCGATCTGCACCGCGCATCTCCACCGTTCTCTGACTTTTGTGAACTACGTAACGCCCCACGTAGAACGACAGTTCCGCCAAAAGATTCGGGCTAAATCAAGGTTGTGCACCGCGATAGGATCACTTTAGGTCGCAATCACCTGGCGGCTGACGGAGCAGCTAGCTGATTTGATGGCGATTATCCGATTGCGCCTACGCCTTCGACGAAACTTCTATCATGCAACCTTCAACAGGAAAGCGATTGGGCAGGACATGTTCCAAGCCTCGACCTCTCGCTCGGTCGCGTGCTGATCAATCAAATCTGTACGGCCTTCCTCGATCACGTTGTCGAGCCAGTCCAGCTTCTGCGAACGTCCAAACGTCTTGCCGGCTGCTAGCTTGGTCAAAGACTATTGAGATAGATATTCCGGCCCGCTATTTTGTTTTTTTTAACCAAAACCGTGGTCTATTCCCGGAGTTGCCCGCTAGCGAGTTCCCATGGAAGAGATCGATCCCGCGGTCCTCTTGGCAATTCAAGACCGTCTGGATGGTATCCGCGATTGGATTGCGGTAGAGGCGCCCTATGTGATCAGCGACCACGACAATTCCGGTTCGAACGCGCCCGAGCAAGAGTACTGGCACTCGGGCTATCAGGCAGCGCTACGTGACGTGCTGGTTCTAATCAGGGGACTCTACGGAAGTTCAGAGAAACCCGGAGGCGGCGACGCTCCGTAATCGATATCAAGCGAAAAGGTATGCACCGGCTTGGGCGAATTTCAGGTTGGTGCCGCTCTCGTGCAAGCTGATCCAGCTGCGCTCGACTTCGTGCTCGATCCCGGCGGCGAATTTATTGACCGTTCGTCCTATTGCGGCCCGTCGGGGAGCCAAATGTTCGATGCGGAATGCAACTGGTTCATGAACTATAGCATCGCCAACTTACACCGCTCCTCAGACACTTGTTGTCCTCAGACACTTGTTGTTCGATGAAGCGCAGTTCGTTGAGAAGCTTCTGATAGCGATCGATCTTGCGTTGATGTGTTAGCAATCGAGCGGCTTTCATTAAACTAAATCCCAAAGATGTACCCGCCGCCGCTGCCAGACCTATGACTTTCGACGAGACTCGGCCATTGCGACCTTTCGACGAAGGCTTTGCAACTCTTGATGAAGGGCGACAAGCTGGCTGCAAGATTTCATCTTGAGTTCTCGCCTCGTGTGCGGAACCGAGGGGGCCTCTGATCGAACGGACAGGTCTCTTAATGCGCCGACCGTTCCTCGTGAGGTGCCGCAATCACCACAATAAACGAGGGTTTCTCGAGAGGCCTGTTCAGGATTTTCAATCTTGATTCCGAGGCAGCCGCAGGTGTCGCAGACCATTTGAAAATTGACGTCATTGTTCATAACAAAACCCTTTGAAGTCAAAGATGCTTAAAGTTGCCGCAATCCGCATTGTTGGGCACGGTTTGAAATATTCGTTTGGCTCAAAAGAGGGTAAAGCAAAGGTGTCCCATCGAACTGCTGTTTGTTGTTGCTTTCGGCAGAAAAACCGGGCTCGCAAGCGGTTAGATGTTGAGCAAAACGGTCTAATGTCACTGGCTTGAGAATGGCCACCCCACGTGGTCGCGCGATCCCCTCCAAAATAGGTCTTGCAATTCTAATACCGCAGCCGGATGTCGTCGCAATGAAACCTACGCGTTAAGCTTGATGTCAGCGCTGCCGGTTAATCGGACGAGCCACGGCCTAGTTCATCGTCCTGGAAAAATCGCATCTGAAAAGCGTTGTTAAATCATACGCTTGCGCCTGACGTGCGATGTGGCCGTCTCGCACGAAAGATAAGGTGTAAGATAGAGCGGAAGCGATATCTCTAATCGTTTCAATGTCGGGATCGAGAGTCGAGCCGCGAGATATTTGGCCCCTAGTCGGAGTCGTCCCAATATCCCCGGAATACGATCTCCATGCGCAGTATCGAGCTATCCCAGTAAGCGGCCGCATCGGATGAGAGCTCGCTGCCGTCTCGCAACCGGATAAGCCGCAAATGTTCAGTTTGAGCAGTAAGATTGGCGCGTTCGTCCAAGCATTTAACGCGACGCAATTATAGTTCAATGAATGTCGATAGATTCTGATCAACATCAGGCCTTGCAAAATGACGACCAGATGCTATTCGCCCATGTTAATGGAGACGAGCATCAGAGGGACTTTATAAAACTAGCTAGCGCATATCTTTTTTCGAGAGCATCAATGACGAAGTATAATCTAAAAATGATGACCGTCGACGAACTCTGGCAGCTGCACGAGTCGGTGGTCGGTGAGCTCAGTTCCAAGATGGCGGCAGAACGAGCCAAGCTGGAGGGCCAGCTGCGAAGGCTTGGTTCTATTGCCAGGGATGAAGGAACCCGCGAAAGGCGTCCTTACCCGAAAGTTCTCCCTAAGTATCGCAATCCAAAAAATCGGAGCGAGACATGGACAGGACGAGGCAAACAACCGGGTTGGGTAAGGGAGCAAATTCGGTCGGGAAGAAAGCTGAATGACTTCCTGATAGCGAAAGCGTCGACTTGATCGCGGCGTGCCAAAGCGGACGACGTGAGCCGGTGTAATCTGGCGCTGCACAAAAGTGTACACTGATGTTCATGTTTTTGTGTTATTCTATCCTCGCAATATTACGAGGTATTTTTAATGTCAGTTCAGATCGAGGTTATTTCGCGTCGCATCAGTATGTTGCTTAGTCTTGAGCAGGAGATGGCAGAGATAATTGCCTTAAGGCGTGCGTTGTGTCTCCAAAATGCTAAACGCAATCGGCCAAACGGATCCCGTCGAGTGCGCCTTCATCGATCTTCGACCAAGTCACTTATGAGACGCCCCTTATCTTCAGAAACCTGTCCCCGATGATGCGGTCCTCCCCGTCCAGGGAGAGTACGGCATTTGCTTGCGCGGCCGTTGGCGCTTCCGCGAGGGCGAGTTGTTTCGTTCAACTGTGGGGATCGTCTGACTATTTGACAGATATCGGGCGGAGAACCAAGGAGGGGAGGTGGCATCACAGGGTAAGCCTCAGGTCAATCCAGTTCGGTAATTCGCGGTTCTATGAGCGGTGACTAGCAAATTGCCGCTAGACGGAGATCATCGACGGCGGCAGGTATGCCGCCTTTTGGATGGTGTGGGGCTTGAGATCGGCAGTTCAACCTGATCTGCAACGGCGCAAGCAACAGCGAACGTAACCTGATCGCACGCCGCCCTAGCCGAGATCCTTTATCGTCTGGGGCACTATATTTTCTAAGTTTACGGCTGAATACGTCGGAGGTTGAAAGAATGGGACGTTGGAGTTGGTGAAGGCCGTCCGCACGATGAGTTTGGTTTGCGGCGATGTTGCCAGCTTTTCAAACTCTGCCTCACTGAAATAGCCAATTTCACTTAGCTCACCGTCGCCCGATACGCCTGATTTATTGATGACGGTGCCTCGGAACGCCGTCGAAATGTAATAGCATTCATCCCCGTTCGGATATCGAACCAGAAATTCCGGGCCGCCAAAGACACCGATCATTCCCGTGATTTCAATCAGGAGCCCGGTTTCCTCGAAACATTCCCGGATAGCCGCATCAGCCGGACTTTCGTTTGGATCGAGCGCGCCGCCTGGAAGCATCCAAAGGCCAGTCTCCGCTTCCTTCCCCATAAGCAGCCGTCCTTGATCATCAATGATCGCGACACAAGCCGCCGGAAGCATTACGAGATCGCGGCCGATCTTCGCACGAAGGGTTTTCAGATATTGCGATATCGGCATGGTCCTCCAGCTGAACGATCTCGGATGGCCTTAAACGTCTCGTCTTGGCTCACAGCGTGCTCCGCGCTTTCGCAGAGGTCACGCCTATACCGCGCGATTGCATCTTTAGCTCGGCTCGGCTACGGCGCATACTGTCTCGCCATGTTATCGGAAAAAGCTAGCCAGCCTAATCCAGGCAGGTTGAGGCTCTTTGGCTATCTTTTTACCTCTAACATGATGATTTTGGGATCTTGAGAAAAGTGAACGACGAAGATGAACAGTCGCTGCTAAGCTTTGTCAGGAAGGCAACAGTCAGCGCCGATAAAAAAGGGGCTGAGCCGGTGCCTGTCCAGATCGGGCAGGTCCGGCGGATTATGGAAAATTGGGCAGCCAGTTTGACTGAAACCCGCGTCCCTCGGAAAAGACCGAGGCACGTAACATTCCGCCTCGGAACGTCGGCCAAGGCAGATATCGACCAGCTGTCCAACGGTGCGGCACAGATCCGGACGGAAGGCAGTGCCGCCCCGGAGGCGCTTTTAGTCGCAGCGCAACCAATAGGTGATTATGGAGAGAATGTAGTCGCTCCGTACAGTTTCTCAGTTCAAAAATTTGACGTCCGCTTGTCGACTGACGCGACCGCCATGGCAGATGCCACCGCAGCCGAGATCGCGGATGAAATCGAGAAACTGCTACAAATCGAGACAAAGGCTGAGACCCAGCAAGTCGAAAATCGTTCTGTTTCGACGGCGCCTTCGGTAGACCAGCTTGAAACCGACGATACTCCCGCCCCGCGCAAGGCAACCGTGCCACTCGATGAAAGGACAGCCGGTCAAGGTAACCCGGTTTTTGCCGGAGACGACGTTGCTTCGGTTGTCGAGATCGGCCTGTTCGGAGGCCCTGACTCTTTCACCGAGAACACAGGACCAAAACTGTCGAAGAGCGCGGAAGAGATTTCCGAGCATATTTTCAGGGGACTTCGACAGATCGAAGGTTTCCCCGGGACCGGTATCGATCTGACCGTGTACGGGTTTGGAGCGCATTGGAACGCGATGATGACCTTCGCGCCAAGAGCGACGACCTCTGCGAAGGCGTCCTTCTACAGAAAAGCCCTGCCGCTTCTTGTGGCTGAGCTTCGAAAACGGTTCGAGTTGGCGTGATATTTTCACGTTAAGCTGCGAAAATTTCTTAGCGCATCGGCAGGGCTCGTTTCGATCCTACGCAATGTTCCGTGAGTTTATTTCATCAGCTGCTTAAGGTGTCCGAATTCATTCTCTAACAGACCGGAACCATCCGAACTTGCCATCCATCGGGCGTCAGAACACGCTGCCGGAAGAGAGGGCATTCACGGTGAGTGGAAGAAATTCCGTACCACTCACCATACCCGTCGGCGTTCCCGGCGCCGTTGCTAGGCCCATTCATGTTAGTAGCCTCGCCGCCGTACCCATAGCCGTCTAGGATGATCCCGCCAACGACTAGGCCGTTTCTGACGGAGTCTGGCTTGTGAACGTTTCGTCCATAGGAACTGCCGCTCCTAAGACCTCCGTCTTCGGCCGAAGACCAGGTTGCAACCGTAGTAGCTAGGACAGATAGGATGAGCAACCTTGCAACCTTGTTCGAACTCAAAGCCAACCTCCGTTCGATCACCGTCTGACGGCCTGTGGGTAGTCGTCTGTGGATTCTGGTCTGAAAAAGTATAGCAGATGTTAGCGTGGAACCTTAGGTTTTCGAGAACGTCACCCGGGAGACATTTTTTCAGCCGACAACAATTGGGCCACACAGGAACATTGTTGTTATTGTGGTGCACTGATTTAGCAATTGAGAGCGAATGGCGGCTCAACTCTGGGTCGCGTGTTGCTTTCACAAGCCGTGCTATTTGATCAATAATTTGAGAAGTTTAGGCCACTTCTAGAGAAGCGAAACTATTTATTCGCTTCCAACCGTGTGGTCAGCGGGGCTCAACTAGAGTTTTTGACGTCCCGATAATGACATTTTTCGTTGTTTCGAATCAAACCCAGGTTCTAACTTCGAGTTATGTTTACGTCCGGCCGCAGAGTGCGAGAACGGTAGCCTGAGGACGACTAGAGGCGCTTTAATGAAAAACAAAGATTTCGATTCCATGGACATCGATGAGCTATGGAGTTTGCACGAACAGGTGACGTCGACGCTGGCTCGCAAAATCGGCGAGGAAAAGGCAAAGCTCGAAGAGCGTCTACGCAAGCTTCAAAACTCCGATAACACGATTAGGTCCGATCGGCCCCGTCGTGCCTATCCCAAAGTGCACCCGAAATATCAGAACCCAAAAAATCCCGCCGAAAAATGGTCTGGCCGCGGAAAACGACCCCACTGGGTGCAGGCGCAGCTTAAGGCTGGCAAAAGACTCGAGCATTTTCTGATCAGCCGATAAAAGTGTTAAACTCGATAGAATGTGACCGTCGCAGGAGCCGCAGAATTGTGCCCCTCAGTCAAGGCGATTCACCATGATAGGCCGGACGCTCACAACGGCAACGCTGCTCCTTCTGGCCTCTTTACCGCTAATGAGTGGCACCTCAGCCATCACGGTCGAACTCGCCAAAAAGTGCCAAGCGCTGATGGCCGAGGCATTTCCTCCCCGCGTAATCGGCAATCCCGCCGCAGGGAGCGCAAAGGGATCTGGCAAGGATGCACAGGCTTATTTTAGTAAGTGCGTCAAGAACGGCGGAACAATGGGCGAGGCCGACTCCAACGTGTCGAAGTAATCGCCGGGAATCCACCATTGCAGTCCCCCAGGGATTAGCCCCGTAGATTTATCGAAAGCCGTCGTAGCGCCAGAAGGTCATGAATAGCTTGTTATCGTGACCGGTGCCTTGTCCATGATGAGCAAATCGAACTCGCCGCTATTGCGATTTCAGCGAGAGTTGCCCTTTCGTCCGATTGGACGTCACCCCATAATCCATCAGATCCGCGCCCAAGCGACAGTGCTCAATGGAATGGTTGCTTTTGGGCGCAAAGACTCAAAATGGTATCCGAATACTCGGTAAACATGCTCGGGTATTGTAGAATTCGATCGGGACACAGATTGAGACACCGTTTCAATGACTACCGCCGACAACAACGGTCCGAAACCGGCAGCCAATCCGCCGGCTTTTCTTGTTGGTTCCCGGCCGTCCTTTCTAGAGGTTGTAGCCTCTCATTCGTCGTTCAAGGACCGACACGCTGAGCAAGAGAAGCAGGAGCAGCCTGAGACCGAATCTTCCTTGCCCGAGGTGAACCCACTTATGGGATCCACCACTCGATTGGAGCAATTCGCCAAATGGTCGATGGCAGCCACTTTAGTTTCCATTTTCTGTACCGCCTGGATTGCCTGGTCGATCTACGAATTGCACGATTTTGCTCTTCGACAAGCCAAGTCTGTAAGCGACAGTATTGAGGTATCCCGATACGCAATACTTGCTGCGAACAGGCGGGCCGAAGCGACCGAAAAAAACTATGATCTGGCCGCGGAAACCTCCCGCAACCAACTTCGCGCCTATGTCAGCGTCCTCGGAATCTCGACGCAAAACGCGTTCGAAAAAAACATGGCATCAAGCCTGAACTACAAAAATGTTGGCCAGACGCCTGCCCTGGGTCTTAAAACCCTGGTCGATGCTGTGATTATTCCCTCTGCTGGATCGGACATTAAACCGCCACGCGCATATTCAGCTTCATACAATGCTGACAGTGAGCCCACGGTCGCTCTCGGCGGGGGCATCGCTGCATCAGATCCGATCACCAGAACTTTTAAAGAAGCGGAACTCGAGGAGTTTCGGGCAGGAACCAAACTCTATCTCGTTTGGGGTGCGATATACTATTCAGATGTTTTTGGAAAAAATCACTACACCCGATTTTGCAGATATTTTAAGAACGGCGAACTCAGCCGCTGGCTCCTTTGCCAAACGGGTAACGACAGCAACTGACTCGGCCGGATTGCAGAGGCGTTGGAGCAGCATAGCCGTCCGGAGTCTAAAAATCGTAACGCTTCAAAGCCAAACCTTGTTGGCGATTTCTGCGAGGGAGTCGATATGCGGTATCGCCGTAGACATCATCCAGCATTGGAGGCGGGTGTAAGGAGCGCCGCAGCGGATCCCGCCAATCGGCGGCAAAGCAAAGCATCAGGCGCCGCGTCCACGGTATGCGGCTGCAGCGCGCGCTTTGCGGCAAGCGGCGACTAGTCTATTAAGTTAAAAGCCGGAGAGCGGCGGCCATCTAGCCAGGTGATGGCCACCGCTCGAGAGGTCGTCAACAAACTTCCGTTTCAATCGCACGGGCTCGAGCTGCAATTCGAGCGCGGGCTTTTTGGATTGGATCACGAATATCGAGGACAGGCGATACGGCCCATCGAAGCAGCCGTTCCAGTTCGCCACGAGCACCTTGATATTCGAGAACAGGGGCAAACGGCTTCATCGCGCGGCCTACCTCGGCTCCATACCGTCTTTCGTATTCTGCAAAGTTCGCGAAGTGCTCACGGTCGTCGGTGACCAGCAAAGTCTCCGCGGGAGCCCCCTCGGCAAAAACAACTTCGTGCGTTTCTAACTCAATGTGGAAGTAGTCAACGACGTCGCGGTCATCCAATGTTAGTACAATCGACCTTCCGTTCACCAGCCATTGAGCAGGAATGAGAAAGCCATCAATAAGAAGGCTGTGGTGAGGAGAAAGATACAAATCGCGGTGCGGATATTGATCGCTCAGGGCAAAGCGCGCGACACGGATAGGAGCTACGCTCCAGTGCCATGAGGCGCTGTCCTTTCTGAACCGTTGCCGGCCAATCCACTTGACAGGTAATGGCCCATTAAGGGTCTCAACGAGAGCGCCGATTGTTAGATCCTCAACCGCAATCTCACCCTCGGGAGTTCGAATGAGCGTTCCGCGAACGAAGCAATGTCCTCCTCCTGCGGGGCGATTGCCGCCCGGAGGGTTGAAATCAGGCCAATTACCGGGACCCATTGCCCGCGTTTTTTTGGACATCGATGCAAGCAGAGGCAGACTTACCATCCCCGTGGCTGCAATTTTTCCTGCTAGATTTGCGGAACCCTTTATGAAGCGTCTGCGCGATGAGTTTTCCAAAGTGCACCTCAGCTTGAAAGATTTAGGCCAATACAAAAACACATAAAAATCAGTGAGTGAACACATTTAAATAGAATTAACCACTTTTTAGCAGAGTTCCATTTTGAGTTCCGTTTTTAAGGTTAGTTCCAGACCGGCATCGCGAATGAAGGCCTTTCCGGCTGAGATGATCAAGCCGCGTGCAGCTAGCAAGTCTTCGAGATGGAATTCAGAACCGTCTACGCTCGACTGGGACAGCCGATCGGTCCGTCTGAAGCGTGCAAGAATGGGCTGCGGAAAACTAAGCCAGTTGAGCATCTGTCGCTATGGCTCAAATCAGCCGTAGCAAGCGGACGCCAAAGGCAGTAGGTTAGCGGAAAGTAAACTGCGAGTACCTAGATGGTCAGACTTTCAAAGAGTTTTCTCAGTCTGTTTTTGAGTGGCGTCTTGCTCGTAGGCGGTCCACTCGCGGGGGCTTCGCTCGCCAAGGATGCAGGGCGCGCGGAAATGAGCTCGACTTATCCCGTTGGGTCCGAGGCCGCTTTCGAATGGCAGTATTCCTGCGCCGCTGGGGGGGCATGCTCGTTTAATTGTTTTGGGTCGGGCGGGGCAAGCAGTGTGACCAAGCTCTCCATCCGATTGATGAACATGCCTCTTGGAGAGAAAAATGTAGCTGGCGTATTCTATGAATATTCAACTATCGAAATATCCCATGCTAACGGCTTTAATATCTCAACGGGATTAGGCAAACTCGCGTGTCAGATTAACGGAATGCATCTCGACTATTCCGGATTGCCGAAGAAGAATGAGCCGCCGCCAGTAGAGAAAAACGACGCGCCCGCCGTCACCAGCAGTATCGCGCAGTAAGCGTAATTCCTGCGATCTCGACGAGTGTCGATTGTTGCGAGCGTCCCGCGCCTGCCTTTGGCCAGACACATTCATTCGCTTTTGGTGGTGATGCGATCGAAACTCGCGCGCAACGGTTTTGACAACCGTTGCCCTGTTAGGTCTCGAGAGCTTAAAATCTCACATTCGGCGAAGTGTAAGATCGTCCGCTGGACTTGCGAATCGATGACGATCGCCACCAATTTTTTAGTATTGCGTCGCATCCCCTTGATGTTCCAAGGAATAATCGTTCGAGCTGAGCGATAAATTGTGCTAGGTTGGATTGTCGCCGCAGGACGGTGTCTCGGAACGACGTTCGTTAGGTCGCGCGGCAGGCGCTGCCGCGTCGTCTATCGGGATAGTGCGGAAGCGGGTCGGGGGCCGAACGCGAAGTGGGCGGGGAGATGCAGGGGTCACGAAGCCACGACGTCGGGCAGGCGATTGTTCCCGAGGTGGAATTCGCACTCGTCATCAATCGCATGATCGAGTCGATCAAGACCGATCCAGAGCATCTGCGCGCAACGGTCTATGAACTCGCACGGCACAAGCTGAAAGAACAGTTCGGCGCCGAGCCAGATATCGAGCGGCTTTCGGATGCGCTAGAAGTTGCGATACGGGGCGTCGAAGCTTTCACCATCGACAAGGGGCAGGAGACCCTGCCGGGATCCCGTCAGGAGGCCGTTCTAGGACAGGGGCAAGTTCCGCGATTAGCTGGGCCGGCCCGCGAGGTCAATTCGGCAACGACCTTGATGCAACAGGACAAAGCCCGCCGGTTCATCGCGCCCGTTCGTCTCCTCCTGGTTCTCGCGATCATACTTTCGTTCGTATTCGTCGCGAAGCAAAAGAGTGCCTCGATCGATGAGCTGCGGAAGGAGGCCCGTCGCCTGGTCGCTTCGCTCGCGGGACAGGCGCCGAAAGAGACGCCGGCTGAGGTTCCCCAAGCAACTGCGTCGGTCACCGTCGCCGCGCCGGCAAGATCGCCTCTTACGCCAACGGTCTACGGCGTGTACGCGATCAGTGCCGACAAGCTTTACGAACTGGAGTTGCTGCCTGGCCGCGCACCAGACCCTCGTGTGGCGATTTCGGCCGCCATCCTGACGCCGAGTCGGACGACACTGCCTGATGGGCATGTCGAGTTCGTCGTATTCCGCCGGGATTCCGCAACCAATGCAGCCGACCACGCAGAGGTTCGCGTGGTCGCCAAGATTGCGCGTGAAATCAGCTTCGACCAGGCAGGCAAGCCGGTCACTTCGAAATCTGACGACAGTTGGGTGATACGGAATATTTCAATTCCGTACCGGACTGCGCCAAAAAAAGATCAACCCGATATGTACGAAGTAAAGGGCGAAGATCCGGAAACGGCGCTGGCGCCGGGACGTTATGCTTTGGTGTTGAAAGGCCAAGCCTACGACTTCAGCGTCGGTGGAGCGATTACGAATCCGAAACACTGCCTGGAGCGAATGGCCGCCTCAAATGGGCAGTTCTACTCTGAATGCCCGATTGGGCAACCCTCTGCGATCAAAGGATAGGCTCGTTGCGGGGAAACGGTGCGGCCGTCACATTTGCGATAGAGTTTTCTCCAACGAGTTGAAGATGGCGAAGGCAAGCTTCAAAATCGAACCGCTACCGTCACCGGGTCTCATCCGCAAAATCAAAGAGGCCTCCTCGCAATCAATCCGTATTGCTTGCGAGCATCATGCTGCTGCCCTCGATCCTCAACACGGTCAAATTACCGCTTGCGTAGGCACCGGTGTCGATATTGATGCGATTTTTCCGCTTCTCAGGCTGGCGGACCGGGGTATGACCATGAACGACAAACTTACCGAAATCCGCGTCGCTATCTAGGAAGTCATTCCGGATCCAGAGCAAATCCGATTCTTGTTGTTCGTTTAGTGGGACTCCCGGTCGAACGCCGGCATGAACGAAAAAGTAGTCGCCACATTCAAATGAAGGTTGGAGGCTGCAGAGAAACTGAAGGTGTTCGTCCGGCAGAGCATTGTTAAGCAACTGTATCAGTTCTATCTGTCCAGCGGCACCTGCCTTGAGTGAGGGCTGAATGCCGTACGACATCAGGGTTTGCAGGCCGCCGAATTGCCGCCAGTCCTCGAATTTCGTCGCGTCGTGGAGAACTTCAAGAAAGTAGGCTTCATGATTGCCCTTGAGAAACACGGCCATCCGATTTCGGCCTCGCTCGATGAGGAGGTCTAGAGTTTGTGCGGAATCTGGTCCGCGATCAATGTAGTCACCATGATAAACTTCGATCGGACGGTTGATGGGATTATGCGCTAGGTCGCGATCGATGACGGTGAACATTTCCTTAAGCAGATCCGCACGTCCGTGAATGTCGCCGAACGCATAGATGCGTACTCCCTCAGGGAGTTGGGGCGGTTTCACCGTCTTGCGTGATTGCCAAAAGCGAAGCATGAGACGAATCCGAAAGTGGTACCGAGTGGCACCTCATGTTCAAATCATGACAGGTGGCGTCGATCAAGTAGTTAACAGGTCGTCGGCCAGTTGAGGTGATCGGGGTGCAGGCGTGCGAGTTGCTTTACTTTTTGCATTGCTCGGCATCGTAGCATTTCAGCTCAGATCCTAAAGCGCGCTGCTTTGTACGAGGCGGGAGCGGCCCGGGGGAGAAGCAAACAACTCTTGTGAGGGCCTGTTCAGGGAAGGCGCTTTTGCCGAAAACGCGCTACGGCGCTTGCGTAAGGAGCGGGATTAGCGGCCGCCATAACTAGCGCGTCCTTTCACTCGCTAAGTCGCTCCACTCCTTATCACGGGATCGGCGCAAGCCGATGGTCCTTTCATGTAAAACACAGCGACACATCAGCGATGATGTAGATCAAGATAACCATATCAGGTTATCTTAACGCATGGCATTTGTTGCAATATCTCGAGGATTGCGTATCGTTTTGCAGGCTAACTAAGCGGCTGCATTGGTTAACGTTTCGATGGTCAGAAACGGCAAATTATGCAAGATAGCGAATACGCGGCCATTCCATGAGTTTCGTGATGTTCAGAGTGTAATTGGACCGGCTTGGATTCATGAGAAGTGTTGTAGGCACTCGAGCGCTCTTTCAGAAATTTATACAAGTCATTTGCGATCGGCGCCTTGCCGCAGCGCTCATCAACGCGCAGTTTCGAATTCGGGCAAAGGCGCGAGTCCCAATCTCTGTAAGGCTTTTCGGTCGCATTCGATTCAAAGGCGACGGACGTGTGGAATTTGGGCAGAGCATTACCTTAGTAGGAGATGTGGTGCCGCTCGAATTCGTCGCTCACCCAGGAGCTCGCATCTCGATAGGCGATCATACATTTATTAACTACGGCTCATCGATTTCGGCATACAAGCATGTCGAAATCGGCCGCCACTGTCTGCTGGGCCATTACACACTTATCGTGGACAGGAACGAGCATCCCCTGCAACAGCACGAGTTGGCGCCGCCCGCAGTTCCAGTTATCATCGGTGACCACGTATGGATCGGCTCGCGGGTAATTATTCTCCCCGGAATTTCTATTGGAAATGGCGCCGTCATAGGAGCAGGCAGTGTGGTGACAAGAGACGTTCCTGCCAATTGCCTAGTGGTTGGAAATCCTGCTCGGATTGTGCGGAGGTTTGCAACAGGAGAGAGGGATGATGTTGCCTGCTCTTCGGTTTCAAACGTTAGTGGTAGAGCGAATTCCTAAAACGATTAATTCAGACGCTTTAATAGATGGCCTCCATGGCGGAGGAGGGCAGTTGCCATGGCCGCTTTGACGAACGAGGCTTTCACAGATCGGGGCCGCTGTGTGTAGGATTTTGCTCGGGCTCGGAAACAGTTAAGCTGTCAAAGTCTGTTACTCCGGGAAGAATCGGCAACCCCAACTGCGACGCGTATTGCGGCATTTCGCCACGTTCGCACCTTCATTGTCATAACCTCGACCTGCGTCAATCTGGGTGTCGCGCAAAGAAAATAACACTATTACGATTAATGCTGAAAATTGCGATCATGTTGGTTCAAACCTTTACACTTGAGGGGCTCTACGCAGGTCGCAATGATGTCACCTGGTAAGCTAACGTGAGCGTGAAGGTAAATGTCGTCGAGAGCCTAAGTTTGCTGGAAGCGATTGCTCCAGCGTGGCAGGTTTTAGACGAACAGACGTTCCCCCGATTGCCGTTTACCGGGCCGCACTGGAATTTGCTGTGGTGGAAGCACTTCGCCGAGAACCGGCGCACCGTGGCAGACCGCATTCAAAGTTTCGTGGTGTTCGACGGGGATCGGCTGCTGGCGGTGGCGCCGATGATGCTGACCGAGCGCCCGGCCATGGGCCCAGTGCGCGCCAGACACCTTCAGTTTTTCGGCGCCGATCCGAACGTAACAGAGGTGCGAGGGTTGTGCTGCCGCCGCTCTGACGAGGGCCGAGTGCTTGACGCAATTCTTTGTCATTTGGAGGCCCGAGCCAAAGATTGGGACTGGGTCGAGCTATCAGGGTTCGTGGAGCACGGGCCAGCCCACGAAGTGATTGCTAGGCGCACGCCGTTAATTTGGACTCGGCAGGTTCCGGACTTCCTCATTGAGCCTGGCTATGACTGGGAGGTTTTCAAAAAAGGTCTTCCGCGTAACCTCAAGGAGGCAATTCGAAAATGCTATACAACGTTGCGGCGCGACAACCTTCAATACGAGTTTAGGGTAACCGAGCGGGCAGACGAGATAGAGGCACGGCTGGAGACATTTTTCGAGCTGCACAGTTTGCGCGCGCGTGCGCCGAGCACCCCGAGCCACGCCGATGTGTTCGCGCCTTTGGCAGCGCGAAAATTCGTGCTCGAATATATGAGTTGTGCCTCACGTTTAGGCTCTGCCAGGTTGTTCGAACTGTTGGTCGAAGGACAGGTCGTGGCATCTCGAATCGGTTTTGTGCTAGGCGACCACCTATACCTCTACTTTTCGGGCTATCACCCGAAGATGAGCAAGTACTCGGTTATGACGACGTGTAAGGTCGAGGCCATCAAGTGGGCCATTTGTCACGGAATTGAAAAGATCAATCTTTCAACGGGACGCGATCAATCGAAACTCCGCTGGCGGCCGATGGAGGTGTCGTTGATGGAAGCTCAATGGTTGTCGCCTTCGTGGCGAGGTCGTGTGTCGCACGGGTTTGTTCATGCGATGAAGAAGAGCATGGTGCCGGACGTCTTGGGGGCGTTTACCAGAACAATTCATCGGGACCACGAATAGCTTTGCGTCAAGCGCCGCCACCAAGGACAGCGCTTCGTCCCCGGCTTCGCGTATCTCGTAACCATCCGGTGAGGGCCGCGGGATAGTCGCGTGGTTCTGTGATCCGATCATGCGGCGGACTGAACAAGGAGCTTCTTCCATTCCCAAGGGAGTAGCTCATTGAGCCGGCCTTGCGGAGTGGCGGCGATGCGGGCGAGCACGTCGGCCAGCCATGCTTGCGGATCGATGTCGTTGAGCTTTGCCGTCATGATCAGGGTGGCCATGATGGCGGCGCGGTCGGCCCCACGTTCGGAGCCGGCGAACAGCCAGGACTTGCGACCCAAAGCAAAGCCGCGCAGCGCGCGCTCCGCCGCGTTGTTGGTCAGACAGATCCGCCAGTCATCGACGAAGCGGGTGAACCGGTCCCAGCGGCGCAGCATGTAGTCGATGGGCTTGGCGACCGCGGACGAGTTCGACAGCCGGGCACGCTGCTCGCGCAGCCAGGCTTCGAGCGCCGTCAGCAGCGGCGCACTCTGTTGCCGGCGGACCCGCAGCCGCTCTTCGGCGCTTTGACCATTGATGCCGCGTTCAATGTCGAACAGTGCATCGATGCGCTTGACTGCTTCCAGCGCGATCGGCGAGATCGCCGCGGCGTTCTTGTCTCGCCTCGCATTGGCGGCGATGTCCGCCAACTCGAAGAACTGCCGCCTGGCGTGCGCCCAACAAAGTGCGGGCATGATGGGTCCCTGCGCGCGCGATGGGTCGTACAGCGCGTTGTAGCCGCTGTAGGCGTCCGCTTGCAGGATGCCGGTGAACGTCTGAAGATGCTGGGCAGGATGCTCCTGCCGGCGATCGCGCGAGGCGTAATAGAGCGCGGCCGGCGGCGCCCGTCCCCGGAACGGGCGGTCGTCGCGGACATAGGTCCAGATGTGGCCCTTGACCGTCTGGCCCTTGGCCAGGATCGGCACCGTGGTGTCGTCGCCATGCAGTCGCTCGGCGGAGAGGACATGACGCTCGATCAGCCGATAAAGCGGCTGCAGGGTCGTCGCACAGGCGCCGACCTGGTCGGCCAGCGTCGATAGGCTCAGATCGATGCCCTCCCGGGCGTAGCGCTCGCTCTGCCGGTTCAAAGGCTGATGCTGGCCAAACTTCTCGAACAGGATCATGGCCAAGAGGTTGGGCCCGGCAAAGCCGCGCGGCGTCACGTGGAAGGGCGCCGGCGGTTGGGTGATTGTCTCGCAATCCCGGCACGAGAACTTCTCGCGCACGGTCTGGATCACCTTCCACTGCCGCGGAATGACCTCCAGCGTCTCGGTGATGTCCTCACCCAGTTTCGAGAGCCTCGATGACCCGCAGCAAGGACAGCTCTCCGGCGCCGGGACCACGACCCGCTCGCGCGGCAGATGATCGGGGAACGGTTTGCGCGACGGCCGCTTACGCTGGAAGGACTTGACGGTCTGTGTCTGAGCCGCCGCCCTCTCAGCCGCCAGTTCGTCCTCGGTTGCGGTTGCTTCCAGCTCTTCAAGCTGAAGCTCCATCTGCTCCAAGAGCCGCGCCTTGCGCTCCGATCGGCTGCCGTAAATCTGGCGACGCAGCTTCTCGATCTCGAGCTTGAGGTAACTGATCAGTGCTTCGGCCGCCTTCGCGTTGGCCGCTTCCGCTTTGGCGCTCGCCGCGACCGCTTCCGCTTGCAGGCGCGCGGCGCGCTCCGCGAGGATCATCGCATGCGCGGCGGCCAGATCGGTGGGGAGCGATTCAGAGGTGGTCACAACGATGATGGAATCACATCCATCGCGATCCGAGAAGTGCAAAGCCTCATCCGACCGATGTCGGCCGCCACGTCTCTTGTGGGTGCCTCCAGTCAATCCCGGACAGGAGATAACCGAGCTGCGCCGACGAGATCGTCACCGCACCCTCAGCCGGGCTCGGCCAGATGAAGCGACCCCGCTCCAGGCGCTTCGTGAACAGGCAGGCGCCCTGGCCATCATGCCAGATCACCTTCAGCAGATTGCCGCGACGACCGCGGAAGCAAAACAGGTGGCCGCCCAGCGGGTCGCGATGCAGGATCTCCTGCACCTGCAAGGCCAGCGACGGAAAGCCCTTCCGCATGTCGGTATAGCCGGTTGCGAGCCACACCCGCACGCCGGCCGGCAACGGGATCATCGTGACTGCCCATCAGTCAGCGCCGCCACGACTGCGCTCAGCGTCGCGGCGTCAACCGCGCCCGTGATCCGCATCCGAGCCCCGGCCGCGAACTCGATCTCGATCGCACCGCTGGTCCCGGAGGGCGCCGCCGACGGTTGCCGCTCTGGCGCAATGGAGACCGCCGCAAAACGGACTTCGTCAGCTTGCCGCTGCATCGGCCCGGGCTCGCAAACGAGGACGCCCGTGCGGGCCTGCCGCCGCCAGGCCGTGACCAGATTGCGGTGAACATCATGTCGTCGAGCAACCTCGACAACACTGGCCCCGGGCGCCAGACTCTCCTCCACGATCCGAAGCTTCTCGGCAGTGGTCCACCGCCGTCGTCGCTCTGGACCGGACAGAATCGTAACCGTTGTCACGTTTGCTCATTTGCTTGCAAATTAATGAGCAAATCATCTCACGATCGAGCCCAATCCGGGAAGGCGGCCCTCAGCGGAGGCTTACCGTATCTCGGCGCTAAAAGAGCCTGCTCCGCACCAGCCAGATTTCAGACAGTTATTTCGATCGCCTGCGGCGAATTGATTTTCCATGAGCCGGATTGCGACCTCGTTGAGGCTTCGCTTCGACAGAGAGCCGCTCCGTGCTGAGGCGCTCTGCCTGGTAGACTTGCGATCGGAGCGTCAGTAGCTCTTGGTAAAGGTCTTTAAGATTTTGAAACTGCTCAACGATGTCAGTCGGTGTTTTCGGCAATGTATTCTCGTAAGGGTCGAGGAATATGATTTTCGCAATCTAATCATGTTTGCCTCCGCAAAAATCTGCAACCAAACTTGAGCGTTAAGCTAAACCTCCTGACCGGCAGTTAAATCTGGAACCTGTTAATCGTATCCGAACATTGACTTGACTTTGCCTAGGAAAACGCAATTGATCAAACGAATTCAATTCGTTATAAGGCTTTTCAACACGGCACGGTAGATTATTCAGGCGTCGTTCCTGCTTCGCACGATTGAACGGTTCGGGGCCGTCTTGTGCAAGACAAGGCAACCAATCTTGCGGTTGCTGTCGGCTGACCTTGTGAAATGAGCGTCAAGACTGGATACATCAGGTTATGTTCAGTGGCGTCGTAATTGTGATCGTTTGCGTGCCAGCATTTCTGGTCTTCGTGTGGTTTTCGCAGATTGTGGCAGGATGCTTCGCACTGCGTGAGAAGCGGCTTTCTCAAACTGCGGTGCCTGTCGCTCTCTTCAGGACGACTGTTCTTATTCCTGCTCATGACGAAGGGAGCGGGATATTACCCACCCTTGCTGACGTTAAAGCTCAGCTTGGGCCGCATGACAGCGTGATTGTTGTCGCAGATAATTGCACAGATGAAACGGCGGAGATTGTCAAAGCAGCTGGGGTAGACGTGGCGATTCGGGTCGACCCGACCCGCCGCGGAAAGGGTTACGCGTTAGAGTTCGGTGTGCGGCACTTGGCCGTCAATCCCCCTGATGTCGTCGTCATTCTCGATGCCGATTGCCGACTTGGCGAGGGGGCGCTGCGACGCCTTGCGAGTCACGCAATGCAGAAGGGGCGCCCCGCACAGTGCCTCTACCTTATGCTTGAGCCAGAGGGTGCTCGGTCCGGTGGTAAGGTGAAAGTTTTTGCCTGGCGCGTCAAAAACTGGATCAGGCCGCTTGGTTTGAGACTATTTGGGCTGCCAACCCATCTCTTCGGTACCGGTATGGCTTTCCCATTT
This sequence comes from Bradyrhizobium erythrophlei, assembly GCF_900142985.1. Taxonomy (NCBI): domain Bacteria; kingdom Pseudomonadati; phylum Pseudomonadota; class Alphaproteobacteria; order Hyphomicrobiales; family Nitrobacteraceae; genus Bradyrhizobium; species Bradyrhizobium erythrophlei. The sequence continues at coordinate 40,504 of NZ_LT670849.1, read as the reverse complement.
AATCTGCTCAGGGAGCGCGACCTGGGAAACAGTCGGTTGGCGGAGGATACTGCTCTGGGCATGTCACTCGCTGCGGCCGGCTATCCACCCTATTTCGTGAGTGAAGCGAAGGTGTACAGTCATTTCCCGGTGTCGCAAGCTGGCAGCGAGCAGCAGCGACTGCGTTGGGAAAAGGGGCATCTCGATAACATTGTCGACCTGGTCCCGAGGGCGCTTGCCAAATCGTTTCGCGATGGAAATCTCGCCTTGGCCGTGCTTGCTATCGATATGACAATCCCTCCTTTGTCGCTCCTTGTACTTGTCGTAATCTTCTGCGAGATATTCGCTGGCGGTTTGGTCACGCTCGGCATTTCATCCGTAGCCCTTGCCATTTCGTCCGTCAGTATTCTGCTTTTGATGTTCGGAACATTGCTCGCGTGGACAGCCGTTGGTCGCGATGTGTTATCCTTTCGCGACTTACTCCAACTTCCTCTGCACGCGATTAGAAAATTGGGTTTGTATCGCTCGATTTCGACCGGCAAAGCCGCATCGAGTTGGATCAGAACCGATCGTATGAAAGCGCCGGCAGATGAAAATTACGAGGGATAGGCGCACTCATGTCCGTACGTGCACTTGAAGTCCCCGAAGCGATGACGAGCTTTGAATTTGGATTTATATTAGAACAGTCGCTTGGACACGTTACGCACGCCAAAAACCTGCTTGCCAATGTTGCTCGTGATCCTGAGGTGCATGCACATTGGGGCCTGATCGATTTTGAGGCCTCGGGAGTTGTTGGAAACATCCCTGTTTATCGGCGCAACTGGACGGTGCGGGCAGGCGTGCGCGCGTATCGTGAGGTGCTGCGAATGAACAAGCAGGCCAAGCTTGACGCCTTGTTTTTCCATACGCAAGTGCCGGCCATTCTCGCCCAGCGCTGGGTCCGCAAGATCCCCAGCATCGTTTCCCTCGACGCTACACCGCTTCAATACGATGCGTTGGGCGCATTTTATAAGCACGCGAAGGGTCCGGCGTGGCTAGAGGCTTGGAAGTGGCGCTTGAACCGCAACTGTTTCAGGTCCGCGCGTCGGCTCGTTGCCTGGTCGGAATGGACAAAACTCGGCCTTGTGCGCGATTACGAAGTACCAGCCGACAAGATTGTCGTCATCCCTCCTGGCGTGAACGTGGATGAATGGCGACGACCCACGCCACGCGTGCCTCACGCGGATCCGGTCAAGATCCTCTTTGTCGGGGGCGATCTTGAGCGTAAGGGGGGGCTGGTGCTTCTTGAAGCTTTTCGCGCGCTCCGACACCTGGGGCTCGAACTTCACCTGGTGACGAAGGATCGCCTACCGCCAGAGCCAGGTATTTTTGTTTATAACAATCTTGAAGCCAACAGCCAGCCGCTCAAGGATCTTTATCACCGCTGCGATATCTTCGCTCTGCCCACGTTCGGTGACACCTTCGCGATGGTACTCTCGGAAGCGGGCGCGTCTGGAATGGCGATCATATCTACAAATGTAGCCGCCATCCCTGAGCTAGTCCGGAATGGCGAAACGGGGGTTGTGGTACCAGTGGGCGACGTAGTTGCCTTGACGGCGACACTTCGGGATTTGGCCATAAACGACACTTTGCGCCTCACCCTCGGTGAACGCGCCAGGGACCATGTTAGCCGCCACTATGACGCACCCACCAATACCAGCCGACTACTTGGCCTGCTCAAGGCGGAGGCAACTGCGGCCCCCGCAGAGACACGTTCGATTGCGACGGAGCGTTCCGCCGCACCGCCAGCAGGTAGGCATGCAAAATGCATCGTACCGGCGGTGGGCAAGCTGGTGGGTGCATCTGGAAGGTCGACGACGATGTCGAGTTACGATTTCGGGTTTATTTTGGAGCAGTCGCTTGGACACGTTACGCACGCCAAAAACCTGCTTGCCAACGTTGCTCGTGATCCTGAGGTGCATGCACATTGGGGCCTGATCGATTTTGAGGCCTCGGGGGTTGCTGCAAAAATCCCTGTTTACAAGAGCAACTGGACGGTACGGGCTGGCGTGCGTGCGTATCGGGACGTTGCACGAAAGAACAAACAGACCAAGCTTGACGCCTTGTTTTTCCATACGCAAGTGCCGGCCGTCCTCGCCCAGCGCTGGGTCCGCAAGATCCCCAGCATCGTTTCCCTTGACGCTACACCGCTTCAATACGACGAATTGGGCCCGTTTTATAAGCACGCGAAGGGTCCGGCGTGGCTAGAGGCTTGGAAATGGCGCTTGAACCGCGACTGTTTCAGGTCCGCGCGTCGGCTCGTTGCATGGTCGGAATGGACAAAACTCGGCCTTGTGCAGGATTATGAGGTGCCAGCCGACAAGATTGTCGTCATCCCTCCTGGCGTGAACGTGGATGAATGGCGACGACCCACGCCACGCGTGCCTCACGCCGATCCGGTCAAGATCCTCTTCGTCGGAGGCGACCTTGAGCGTAAGGGCGGGGTGGTGCTTCTCGAAGCCTTTCGCGCCCTCCGACACCTGGGGCTCGAACTTCACCTGGTGACGAAGGATCGCCTACCGCCAGAGCCAGGTGTTTTCGTCTATAACAATCTTGAAGCCAACAGCCAGCCGCTCAAGGATCTTTATCACCGCTGCGATATCTTCGCTCTGCCTACCTTCGGGGACTGCCTTCCGATGGTGCTCTCGGAAGCGGGTGCGTGTGGAATGGCAATCATATCTACAAGTGTTGCCGCCATCCCCGAGCTGGTCCGCAATGGTGAGACGGGGGTAGTGGTACCGGTGGGCGACGTAATTGCCTTGACGGGGACACTTCGGGATTTGGCAACCAATCCCACCTTGCGCATTGGCCTCGGTGAACGCGCCATGGAGCATGTTAGCCGCCACTATGACGCACCTACCAATGCCAGCCGTCTGCTCGGCCTGCTCAAGGCAGAGGCAACCGCGGCTCGCGCAGAAAGATTTGCAGCTCTGTCTGCGCGCTACGCGTAATCGCAGCTGCGTTTATTTGGTATTATATTACCTGATTAAAAATTCGACCGTTAATCAAGCCATCTTGTTTGTCTTGCAGCTCCGTTCGGAATAAAGTTGAGTGGATCGATTAATAAAATTATACCAATCGATTTAAATATATAAATCAAATTGCGCCGCGCGATCTCCCGGAGCAGAAGAGCCGTGTACTCGGATCCCGTTGTTGAGAGCTTCAACGTCAGCACGCTCCCGCTCGTAGAGGCGGCGGCACTCATTTGCCACAACGCGGGATCGGCGGGAGCGCAAAATGTCTTCACGCTGAATCTGGATCACATTGTCAAGCTGCGGAGGGACGCGAGATTTAGGGCTGCTTATCGACGGGCTGGACTGATTACCGCAGATGGCTTTCCAATCGTGATCGCCTGCCGCTTGCAGGGAAGGCGCGTTAGTCGTGTTGCTGGATCAGATTTAATCGAGCCAATCAGCGCCGAGGCCGCGCGCAGTGGCAAGTCTATCTATCTTTTTGGATCGAATTTGCAGGTCCTCGTGAAGGCGTCGCGGGTTCTTCGTGAGCGCAATCCGGGGTTGACGATCGCCGGGATGTCAGCGCCGCCACAGGGATTTGACCCGACATCCGAGGATGCGAGCCGCTGCCTTGCGGCAATCAGCAGCTCAGGCGCTGATCTGTGTTTCGTCGCCCTAGGCGCCCCCAAGCAGGAGCTGTTCTCTGACTATGGCAAGAACGTCCTGTCCAATATATCATTTGTCTGCATTGGCGCCGGGCTGGATTTTATCGCTGGCGCGCAAATCCGTGCACCTCGATGGATGCAGAGGTATGGTATGGAATGGTTGTGGCGCGCTGCCAGCAACCCGCAGCGGCTTCTTTACCGCTATTTGTTGTGCATGGGGGCTTTGCCTGGGCTTCTTGCCCGTGCAGCACTTGTTCCGAGACGGCAGCGAAAATTTTTATCGTGACGTAGACTGCGTGCCTGCGTGCGTTGATGGCGTCGCCCCGATCTGGTAACAAAGCACCCGTAAATTGCTTAAGACCATAAAGCCTATGCGGCTGCGGCTTCGCGATTCTTCCGCCTAAGTCTTAGAGCAATTGTCAGGAGTCCGAAGGCGAAGGAAACGATCTTCGGCTCTTCTCCTGTGCTCTTCTCTTGTGCCATTCCCATGCCGTGAAGACGATATCATCGAGCGTCGATATCTGCGGCTTCCATCCCAACTCGCTCGCAGCGCGCACAGAATTGCTAATCAGCCGGGCGGGATCACCCGGGCGCCGTTCGCCGAATTGCACGGGTACCGGCCGTCCCGTAACGCGCTCGACTGACGCAATCACTTCGCGAACCGAATAGCCTTGGCCATTCCCCAGGTTGAATGCGCGGTGTGTTTGGCCTTGTTCCAGCGCTTGTAGAGCCAGGACATGTGCCCTCGCCAAATCGGATACGTGAATATAGTCACGAACGCATGTTCCATCGGGGGTATCGTAGTCGGTACCGAAGACCGTGATGTCCTCGCGGTCTCCGGAAGCGGCATCCAGGACGAGCGGCACCAGATGTGTTTCGGGATCGTGATCTTCACCAATCTCGACTTCGGGATCAGCTCCGGCTGCATTGAAATATCTTAGCGCCACGGATCGCAATCGATAGGCCGCGTAGAAATCGGCCAGCATACGCTCGACCATAAGCTTCGAAGCGCCATAAGGATTAATCGGGGCTTGTGTCAACGTCTCATCAATCGGGACCTTGTCCGGAACACCGTAAGTGGCACAAGTGCTCGACAGGACAAACTGATCAATGCCGTGGTCTCTCAGCGCTTCGAGCAGCGTCAAAGAGCCGACGACGTTGTTGCGATAGTATTTTCCGGGATCTGTAACCGACTCACCAACGTAGGCAAAAGCCGCAAAGTGCAGGCAGGCGCTTGGCCGGTGCTTTTCGATAGCCTGGTCGAGAGCCGCCCGGTCGAGGATGTCTCCTCTTTCGAGAGGTCCCCATTTAGCGGCCCATGTGTGCCCCGACGACAGATTGTCGAAAGCTACGGGCCGATACCCTTCCTGCGCCAGGATTTTGCAGGTGTGCGAGCCGATATAGCCGGCTCCTCCCGTTACCAGAATCGTTTTTTTTTCAGCGTTATTCATTTCATAACTCGAGGGATTTCGTCACTATTTCCGCCATGCGTCGATTGGAGGCATTCGAAGCCAGTGAGGTTGGGGGGATACGAGCAGATTGCCCGCAGCAACACGACGCGGAGGAAATATTCCCCTTGACGATGCTCTTCGCTGCGATTGTGGAACGGAAGCCGGAAGACGGCTTTCGAGGCGGGCCTAATTTCGGCAACGCCAGTCATTGTCGATCACGAATGGATGGAACCTCTAGATGGTAGCGAGAGCCAATCTTGACCGAGCCGGGCACGTGGATGTGACCAGTACGATCGCTCCAGACACCGACGCCGCTTATATACGGAAGTCCTGGCAAAAGAGCGAGTTAGCCAGTTGAAATGCGCACATCGGCAAGACGTGCCGAACCTGTCATGCCCCTGTTTGATCGGCGTAATAGGCGTGGAACCGATCGCCTTTATAGTGCTCGATGCTCTTGAGCGCAGAGGGATCCGCCTTGTTAAGGATCACGCACAAGACGCGATCGAGCAGTGCCGAAGCCTCAGAAAGACACTCCATGACGAGGCGTTGACTTGTCTTGCCCCACTCAACGACGAATATAAATCCGTCGCAGTGCCGCGCGATTATCTTGTAGTCAACCATCGCCGACATCGGAGGCACCTCAATGATAACCAAGTCATAAGTTTCTCTCGCAGCCGTAATAAGTCGCTCTAACCCCGCAGCTTCGAGTAATTCTGACGGATCGGGCAGTTTGTCGCGAAGAGGGCAGGGAAGGACGTCTAAGTTCAGTCGCTCTTTCCTGAGAACGAACTTCGCGAGCGCTTCTGGCTGCGCCAAAGCCTCTCGAATTCCAGCCTGAGCATTAGAAGCGATGCTCTTCGTCAACGACTGGCGATAGAAATCAGCATCGACGAGGAGCACACGCGAGTTCGAGCGCTGACCGAGATGCCCCGCAAGATTCATAGAGATCGTCGTTTTGCCTTCTCCTGGGTTTGAAGAGACAACACAAACCACCTTCGAGTGGGCGACCCTTTGGGCGTTGCCAATGGTGCTTCCTATGGTGCGCATGGCCTGCGCAAACCGCGAATAAGGCTCGTCTAACGTGTATTCACCCGCAGCTAAAGAAGCCCGATCCTTTGAATCGACGACCTCCGGCATGATCACGCAGGCCAACCCCGTTGCCTGAGTTACCTGTGTAGCGGTTCTGAAAACGCCAAAAGGGAAGTTCCTGATCAAGAGGAGCGCACCCCCCATCAGCAACCCCATCACCGATCCGCCAGCAAGGATTAGATACCGTTTCTTTGAAGATTCGGTTTGCGACGGGGGAACTGCACGCATCAAAACACGGGCATCCGGCGTGGTTGGGGGCTGCGCGTCAACCTTGCTATTTTCGGTGACCTGCAGCAGCATCCGGCCGTACAGGGCCCGAAGAGCACTCGCGTTGTCTTCGAGCTCGCGCAGCCGAGCCTGCTTATTGCTGTGGACCCCTTCAGAACTGGTCACTTGCGAAACTGCCTCGGTAAGCTCGTCATATCTTACGCGCGCAAGCCGATACTCCTTGTTAAACGATCCCGCGACACGCCTTTGCTCCGTCGCAATGGCTTGGCGAACATCGTCCATCCGACTGCGGAGCTTAACGACAGCCATATGGTCTTTTCCGACGAGCTTTTCAATTTCGCTGGCGCGGGTCGACAGATCCGTCAGCTCTCCACGTAGCCTTTTGACGATTTCGTTGTCCGGTGTGAGCAAGGCGGCATCATCATCAGAGGAATCCGCGATTCTCTCCATTTTTGCCTTTGCTTCAGCCATCGCGAGTCGAGCGCCTGTCAGCTGATTCTGCAAAACGTTAACTTGTGCGTGCGAAAGCGTTAGCTGGTCGCTACCAACAAGATTGTTGGCCGCTTTGAAGTCTAAGAGCGCATGATCTGCGTCATTGATCTGCTGCTTGAGTTCTTGGGCGCGCTCCAGCGCGACCTGACCAGCTACCTTGGTAGAACTCATTTTGTTAGCAACGCCGGCATCGATATATGTGTCGACAAGAGAGTTGACGATGGCGGCCGCTTTAACCGGGTCTTTCCACGAAAAAGATACTAAGATAACGCTTTGGACATCCTCACGAGCGATGGTCAAATTGCGAGCCAATGTTTCGAGAGCGATCTTCTCCGCGTCAATCTTGGTTTCGTTGGCGTTTGTCGACAGGCCCATCGCGTGCGCGGTATTTTGAAACAAGCCGCGAATCCGCGAGGTCGGCGTTGAGCCGTCGGTCTTTCCTACAAAATCAGGATCGTTCGCCAGCGAAAGGGATCTTACGACCTTCAATAAAATACTCTCGGACGACATCACGTAGGTCTGGCCCAACGTGTCATAGTCTTCAATGATCGGCTCGTTAGTGACCTTGTTTGTCTGCAAATACCGCGACATCGTTTTTTCAAATACGATGCGTGAACTCGCCTTGTAAGCGGGAGAGATAGTAAGGAGTAGCATCGATGCGCAAATGACGCCCACGGCCGTGCCAGCGACGATGAAGATCCATCCCCGCCGAGCAATTCCAAAAAGATCGGCAACTTCAGGTTGAACAGGTTCCATCCCTCGATGCGCCGCGGGATCAGTCACTTGGCTGTCGTTGTGGGAGGCCATGATTCACTTCTTTCGTGCGCTGGATACTTCAATCGCGATTTTAGATAAGTTTAGCGCCGCGGTCCAGAATTTTGGCCCCGCGAGCCCGGCAGAATGATTAAATGAGTCAAATTTAATCATTAATACTGTTGGGTTCCATAATACTGTTGGGTTCCGTCGGGTTCCGTCGATTTCTGGCTCGCGGGGCCAAAATCCATCGTTTTAACTAGTTTGCGCGGCTGTTCTCTCGTCAGAGTGGCTCAAAAATGGTAAAGTATCTGGCTAAAATTTCCAGAACTCTATCGCGGGTTAAATGTTAATTCTTAATTGTTTCGGTTGGATTTCGCAAGGCGCGGGTAATCTACTCGCCGTTGATTATTCGCAACGTAGCGAATAGGAATGTGGCGTAACGGGTGGCGCTCTCAGTTGTTATCCTGCGGAACGTCGCTGTAGCTTTGATCCGGGAAGCAGGCCTTACCGAGGTAACCTTCTATGACTCCGCTTAGTCAGCAGATGCAGACTCATGCTTTAGCCTTCGAGCGCGAAGGTTATGTCACGCTGCCGAACGTGGTCTCGAAAGCGAAGCTCGCAGCACTCACGGAAGAGTTGAGGAGCGAATATAACCGCGCGCGGGCGAAAGGTGAGCTGTTCGCGGGCGGCGGAACGATCAGCGGCCACCTGAACTGTTTTCCCGGCGGCCAATCGCGTTTTGTGTATGATGAGCTGGAGCGATTTGGCGTGTTCGATTTGGTCAGGAAGCTTTTGCCTTCCGCAACGCGCATGCCCAACGTCGGTTGCAACCTGAATTTGCCAAACAGCAGTGCACAGAACCCGCACGCTGACGGCTATGCTGCATCCCCCTTCGTCATCGTGAATGTTGCTCCAATTGACACCGACCTCAGCAACGGAGCCATGGAGATCACGCCTGGAACTCATCTGCGCGACTACAAATATTGGCAATATGCTTTTTCTGGAAAGCCTTCGATCCGCACATGCATGAGTGCCGGGGATGTCATCGTGAGATCTTCTATGCTTTGGCATCGCGGGATGCCAAATAAAAGCAACGTGATCCGCCCGATGCTCGCTTTCACGTGGGAAAACGACGGCAGCGATCTTGCCGACCCTTACACCGCACATGGCGGCAAGATCACGTTGCTGCCTAACCGGTACGCGCAGAACTTCAGCGGCAGGTTACGTGAGCACGCTTTTGCGTCGTTACCCGCGCTGGGCAAGGGTTATCTTTTCTTACGCTCAGTTGTTCAATAGCTCAAAAGTAGGTGTTCCGGAAAAAGTAGGTGTTCCGGAAAAAACGCTTCACTTGAGCATACGCGAATAAAGCGCAGCAAAATCTGACGCCATGCGCTGCGGATTAAAGTGTTTCACGACCCGCGAGCGGCCGTATTCTCCAAATTCTGTGCGTAATGCGGGGTCATCTAACAGCCGCAGTAGATTGGCCGCTAACAAATCGATATCGCCAGGAGGGGATAGTAGGCCGCATTTGCCGTGCTCGACGACCTCCGGGGTGCCGCCGTTGTTTAAGGCGACGACGGGTCGCTTCATCGCCATAGCTTCTGCAAACACAAGCCCGAACGGTTCCTCGAAGCTAGGAAGTGAGAATACGTCGCAGGCTGCAAGCAGTGACGCGACGTCGGAGCGCTGCCCGGTGAATACGACGTTCTCTGCGACGCCAAGTTGGCGCGCTTGCTCCTTCAGCATTCGAGTAGCGCCACTGTCGGCGGGGTAGTCCGTGCCTACAATCGCAAGCCGAACGTCTGGATATCGGCGCTTAATGAGCGCCAGCGCGCTTATTAGTTCCGAGTGCCCTTTCCAATGGAATATTCGTGCGACACTCACGATCAATGGTGCACCAACTGGCACATTCAATAAAGCGCGTCCCGGCCCCGGATCAAGCGCAGGATCCCATTGTGAGGGGTCGATCGCATTGAGAACCGCGTGCACGCGATCCGCTCGGTAGCCTGCCTTCACGAACGTTTCCGCTGTATAATTTGATACGCCGACGATCGCATCGGCCCGCCCCAGCGCCCAGAGGACGCCGCGACTCATCCAGTCGCCAAAGGAGACGTGTGCGTGAATGAGGGCTTTGGCACCTGTGAGAGCCGCGAGCACCACGCAAGCCATGGCGTCGCGCGGCCGATCGGTGGCATGCAAGATCTCGATCCTGTGATGCCGGACGTACGCAGCGAGTCCCAGCAAGCTCGCTGACGCCGGCACGGCCTCGGCGATACTGCTCAACTTTTGAAGATTGGATCGTTGCCAAAGCGATGGTCCAAAATTTGTCGGACGCACCGTGATTCCGGGAATGGCACGCAAATCGTCAAACGCAGGCGACGGCGATCCCGGTTGTCCGGCCGCGTGCAGTTCGAATTGGACCTGTGGCAGGTTGCGCAAAAGCAGAAAGTGGACCCACGTGTCTGCGCCGGCAAGGACCGCCGAATTGATGAAGAGAACCCGTGTTCGATTATCAGGGGCAGAGCGCATGAAATTAAACATTCTTTGCTAAGGTTCTTGGAGGACATGAGAAACTTGTGCAGTTGTGCGTTCTGGAAAATGTGCGTAGGTCAAAATTGTGGGGAAAAAAGCAACCCGGACAACCCGAGATACGCATGCGACCGCGGGCGCTTGGCCACAGTCCCGCGCCAATATCCGGCCGACAGTCATCTCGCACCCCCCGCACGAATCCTCAGCCCGTATCTTGGCCTGCATCCGCGAGAGGAACAACATCCCCGGGGTGCTACCACTTACCTCAAAGGTTAACCGCAATATTGTGACGACAGACGGTCGGGCTGGTCTGGACGCGCCCAAGTTTTCACGTATCGTGCACGCTTGGCCGCGATGGGCCTTCCATATCAGGAGCTATAGGTGAGATCCAATACAACCAGGCTCCTGGTTCGTAATGCCTCCTACCTCGGATTGGGACAGGTTGCGTCCACCGCGCTGGGGATCCTCCTGGCTGCGGTCATTGGGCGTGCCTTGGAGCCTGCGCAACTGGGTAACCTCTACATCGCCACCGCAATCAGTACATTCGTCTATGTCATCGTCGATTGGGGGCAGGGTGTATATCTTGTCAAAGAATTGGCGAGAGGGCGTGCCGACGAGCCTGAGTTAATTGGAAGTGCACTTTTAGTTCGGCTGCCAACAATACTGTTTTCCTCGATCTTTGCACTGACAATCGCGCTGGCGCGGGGATACGATTCCCAGATCATTGCGTTGACGTTTTTGACGATGGCGGCCATGATTCCGGCCTCGCTGTTCGTGCCGTTCGATTGTTCCTTTCGCGCGAAGGACCGAATGGACGTCGATGCATTTGCAAACATTGTTGGCAAGGCGGTTACGCTGGTTGCGACCGCGATTGCTTTGCGCTTCGGGGGTGGGCTGACGGAAGTGATATTAATGCTTGGCGTCGGCAATGTCTCGATCCTGCTGGCCGCGGTGATTGCAGCTCAACGGTTGGATATTGCAGTCAAAGCGCCTGTGATGAAGGCATTTAACGAACTCTTTAGACGTGGAGCATCGATCGCAGCGATCTCGCTGGCGATAGCGTCGCAGCCTTTTTTGGAGATATTGCTGCTTTCAGCCCTTGCCGGTCCGGCAATCGTAGGCTGGTACGGCGCGTTCCGTACCATATTCGGCGTTGTTACGTCTCCGGCGTTGATTTTGCTAGGGGCGTCTTTTCCTGAGCTTTCGCGTGCATCGCTTTCGGTTCTGAATCTTCGGCGCATGATCGATGCGACCGGGAGGGTTCTGTTAATAGCGGCAGCATTTGCGTCCTCCGCGCTTTACCTGTTCGCAAACGATATCGTCGCGATCATATATGGACACGGCCGCTTTGAACAAACCGCGTCGATCCTGCGCACAAGTGCCATCTTCGTACCTTTGCTTTTCTTCACGTTCCTGTTGGCATCCGTTATATTAGCCTTGGGGCGGAATAAGGCGTTGGTCGTCTTAAACGTTGCTAGGATAGCCTTGTATGTGGCATTGAGTTGGGTGTTTGTGGGTTACTGGCAACAGCGATATGGAAATGGAGCCATCGCACTTGTGATCATTGCTGGTTTGGTAGAACTGCCGGCGATGATTGCATATTTGATGATGCTTCCTAAGGGCGCGCTCGGATCAACAACGACACTCAACGTGGTTCGAGCTCATGTTGTCTCGTTCTGCACGGCCGCGCCGCTGTCTATGTTGCAGCCGCTTGGACTCTTGTATCTCGTTCCGCTCTTCGCCCTATCATTTGCGGTGATAGCCCTAGTCACACGGCTCATATCACCGAGCGATCTGCGACTCGCGATGGAGGTCGTGCGCAACAGGGTGTTTATTTCCGATGCGCCAAAATCCGCGTCGGACGGCTAACCGGGACGCCCGAAAGCTCTGTGAGAAAGTTGGGGTCTCGAGCGTCGATCAAAACTCACCAGTCAGCTGTATGGATCACGTATGGCACTACCGGAGTTGCGCAATTCACTCGCGACGCCAGCCGTCAGGGATGTCCAGAGTTCGGATCGGTCGCGCTGGTACCCCCGCCATAAGCGTTCTTGCAGGAACATCGTCCGTCACCATCGATCCGGCCGCGATGACGGCATGGTCACCGATGGTCACCCCCGGAAGGATTGTTGCAGAACGGCCGACCCAGACATTGACACCAAGGCGAACGGGTGCAGTCCGGATTGGACGCGACGGCTCCATGGAATGATAGTCCGAGTCAAAGATAGCTACCAAGTCTCCAATCAGACAATGGTCACCGAGTTCGATGCTGTGAGTCGCTACAATCGTGGCACCAGTGTTGATAAAGACACGTTCGCCAACCACAAGCGAGCCATTCTTGGCTGCGCCCAACTCAATTGCTATCGTCTTACAACGCAGAAACAAGCGTCCGCATTTGATTGATCCGTCAGTGTAGAGCACCGGATGGCGCCCTTCCACAATCACAATGGCCCCGCGCGCACCTGCCCAGCGGAATGCGGCCGTGGCCCAGAGGCTGGAGGGTATGTCGCGAATCTTGACCAGCACTTGTCACATTCTCGTTGGGGGGAAACTATCTGACACAGCCAACCTGCGTCGTCATGACAGCCGTAGAGGTGACGAATGCCCTCGTCAATTGGTAGTTATTAAGAACACAAACCGTCGTTGGCTTAGAATTAACTTTTTACGAAACGCCCGCAGGGACAATTCCCGCAACATTGACACCGCAGTTGCGAATGTCGCAAAATGTATACTGGACCCGAAAATTCAACTTTCCGAGATTACTACGATCGGGTGACTGTGCAGTAATAACTCTGCATCTGCGGTCACCTGTGTCGCCGATGCGAGCTGCAACCCTGACAACTAGGGCGTGTCTCTGGAATGCCAAAGCTCATTGACCATGCGCAGACATCGAGCCTTCCGGGCGCAGGTTTTTCAGGCGCCAGGTTGTTGGCAATCATGCCGGTGTTTGCAATTTTTTATGTCATAGTGGTGCTGCCGCTTTTACCCGATGATGGAAAAGGGCGGCTGGAGAATGTGCTGTTTTGGCCGGTCATGGCAACGCTGGTGTCGATTCTTGTTTTCTGGAATCGGACGCGAATAGACTACATGTTCTTCCGATCCTTGCCGATGAAGAGCCTAATTGCTTACCTTGTGTTCGCGGCAGCGAGCGTGACATGGGCTTACAGCCCGGACTTTGCCTTCAGCCGGCTTGTCGTGCAGGTGCTAGTGGTGATTATCGTCGCTTTGCCGTACTCACTGCCGATAAGTACGAAATCCACGATACCAGCCGTGCATCTCTGTTTCACCGTCGCGCTCGTCATCAGTGGCATTTATGTTTTGACGACACCGCCGTCGCCCATCGGGCATTCTGGATATTTTACTCACAAGCAGGAACTCGGTCTCCTTTGCGCCTGCGGAATCTTGATTTCAAGCCATGAGCTTTTGCATCGCGGCTGGCGACGCCTTGTTGCGCTTATCACACTGGGCCTGGCATTCTGGCTAGTATTCGAGAGCGAGTCGAAGAGCGCGTTGGTTTTTGCCCTGGTAGCGATACCGAGTTCGGCTCTGATATTGCAGGTTTCCAAGAGGACAAGTCTGACACCAGCATTTTTCGTCGCCGCAATCGTGGTCGCATCCATGTTCATATCCAACCCGATTGAACGAGCGGGATGGTGGATCTTTGGGGACGCTACTCTCACCGGCCGCACTGGAATTTGGGGCTTTATCGGTGAGCAGATATCGCGTTATCCTTGGTTTGGTTGGGGCTTCCACTCCTACTACTTCGTACCGAATTCACCGCAGAATCAGGCGCCGGGATATATTCGGCAGATGCCGTCGAGCCATAGCGGATTTTTAGAGCTGAAGCTCGAGACGGGCCGGATTGGCTACTGGATATTCCTGGTATTTATCTATTCCTCGTTGCATTTGCTGGAGCGAGTGAGACGAAAGTTCCCGGTCCGTGCGTGGTGGTATCTTTCGATTGAGCTTTTTGCGGTACTTATAAACCTGACTGACTCAAACTGGATTGTCGAGAATTCCCTCTGGATGCTGTATCTATTTGTGGTTGTGGAGGCGGTCCATTTCTCACTGCCAAGCAAAATACCGGATCCAGGGCGAGTGCCATTGCAAGCATTAAAAAAACGCCAGTTTGTCTCCCTCCTACCGTCAGTGCCGCGTAGCCCGCTCGGACCTGTTCATTAACTTTGTCAATAATAGATGCCGAGGGATGGCGCGTTCAGGAGCGCGCGAATCCAAATACTTTGACCTATGATTGTAGCAGCGAGGCGACCGCGTTCGCGAAACGCCAGCGCTCTGCGCCATTTGGTGCGGATTCAGGACAATATTGTTGGCGCTCTTGAAGGTTGGGCCGATCGCTATCTCGGGTGGCGTCAATATGCGCGCCCATTCGAATATTCCGGCGGTAGAGAAGAGACGTTTTTTGTTGGCCTTGCGCGCAGCAATCTCGTGATCTAAGGACAATTAAGACACAACAGTTGGCGGTAAAGTTGCAAGGTGTCGGCGATCACGCCGCTCCCGGCCATCGCATTTTGCTTAACAATGCGCTTTGGCAATGGATGGGGTTCGACGGATGAGTAAGCGCGTGGTGTTGACGGTGTCAGGCGTCATCCCTGCGGACATTCGCGAACAGATCGCGAGCGGCAAGCGTCCCAGGGCCGACTACTTGGAGCTTGCGCAAAGCTTTGATGCCGATCTTCTCGACTACGCAGCGGCGCGAACGATTACAGGTCGAACGGGTGCGGTGCTCGAGAGATTCGGTGGTCCCAATCTGCTCCTCGCCTTCGCTTGCTGGAAAGTCCGCAAGAGGTATCAGGCGATCGTCACAGATGGCGAGCAGGTTGGATTGCCTTTGGCTACGTTCCTCAGACTCACACCTGGCAGGCGGCCACGCCATCTGATGATCGTGCACGTCATCTCGGAACCGAAGAAGATGGTTTTCCTGGATTGGCTGGGCGTGCAAAGCACCATCGACCGCTTCATTACCTACAGCCGCTGGCAACAACGATTCATAGAGGATCGCTGGAAATTGAGTCGCGACCGCGTGCCGTGGACGCCGTTCATGGTTGACCAGGAGTTCTTCGCACCCCAACGTGTCGCCCCAAGCTCCGGCACGCGTCCGCAGATTTGCGCGGTCGGGCTGGAGCGCCGCGACTACGAGACGCTGTTGCAAGCCGTAGAGGGTCTCGACGTACGTGTAGTTATTGCTGCTGCGTCACCTTGGTCCAAACGTACTGAGGGCGTTGCGACAAGGTCCGTTCCGAACAACGTCACGGTGCGGAAGTACAGCCAGTACGAGTTGCGGCAATTATACCTCGACAGTTGTTTCATGGTCATGCCGCTGGAGAACGTGAACTTCCAGGCCGGCGTCACTGCGATTCTGGAATGCCTGGCGATGGGAAAAGCGGTTATATGTTCTCGCGTTCTTGGTCAAACCGATGTGGTTGTCGAAGGCGAGAACGGCCTTTATGTGCCGCCGGCAGATCCATCAACCCTAAGGACGGAGATCCGCCGGTTGCTGTCTTGTCCGGAGGAGGCCGACAGGTTAGGCGCCAATGGCCGCAAGCTAATCGAGTGCCAGATGAATCTCGATCTCTATGTCAAGAGAATGACCGGTTTTCTAGGCGGAGCGATCGGAGGTGAGGGACCCTAGGACGCCTGTGACTTCGGCTTGCCAATTCGTTATGAGCACCGGTAGCGATCTGTGACGAGTGCGGTACTTTCTAAACGAGCGAATGACTATCGGACGGCCTGGTCGACTTGACCCGCGCCTGCACGAATTGTTCGGCGCCACTCAACAAGCTCTTCGAGAAGGTGTTCCAGCCGGGCCGCCGAGCTATCCCAGCTATAAGCCTTCTCGACGAGGCGGCGCCCGCGTAGGCCCATTGCTGCTGCCTCGGACGGCTGCGCGAGCAGGCGCAGCATTGCGTCTGCGAAATCGCGCGGCGCATCGGCAAGTAACAGGTCGCGGTCGTGCTGCACCTCGATGCCCTCAGCGCCGATTGACGTAGCAACCACAGGCCGAGCGAGGGCCATGGCTTCGACAATCTTCAGGCGCGTGCCGCCGCCGATCCGCAGCGGTGCGATAGCAATTGCGGCACGTCCAACTTCGGCTACGATGTCCGTCACGTAGCCCACGAATGTCACGTTCGGAGGTTGCATCGCGACGATGTCCGCCGGAGGCGTCGGACCAACAATGCGCAGCTGCACCGACGGCCGTGCAGCCAAGACAAGTGGCCAGATCTCGGCGAACAGAAAGCGCAGGCCGTCAGCGTTCGGAAAATAGTTATGCGCACCAAAAAAGATGACGGTATCGGGGGCGGGCGCTCCGGGCGGCGGCGTAAATTCGTCGAGGTCGACGCCATTGGGCGAAAGGACACAGCGCGCCCGTGGAGCATGGATCTGTACGATGGACAGGTCGCGTGGGGAAGTCACTGACACGCCGTCGAAACTGCGCCAGACCGCCGTTTCTTCGCGACGAAGCTTGCGCCAATTCGCTTCCAGAAACGTGCGCCGCAATGGGTTAGCAGAACTGGTCGCGCTGCGCCGCTGCAGGTCGTATTCGACGTTGTGCTCGTCCACAACGCAAGGCACGCCATGTGGAAGTTCCGTAAGATTGACGGCCATTTGCGCAAACTCAACGACCACGGCGTCCCACATTTCACGTGTTAATCGTTCGCGCAGACGCGATACCAAAGCTTCGTTCCGGTGCGAGATAGCGTCCCAGCTACGCACGTCGAAGAGCGAGCGAAGTTGCGCGGTCCGCTTAGCGCGTGCCTGCAGGCCAAAGGCCGGCTGTACGAACAGCTCCGTGTCGGGATAGAAGCCTCGAGTGCGCTCACGCCATTCATCGATTGGATCGATAGGGTTGTGCAGCGCTAGCAGAGAGAGTGCGTGCCGCTTGCTGAGCGCGCGCATTAGCCCGTGGATACGTCGCTGGCCGCCGAACGTCGGCGGATTGGGAACGTAGGGCGTAACGAAAAGTAATTTCATGTGGTCATGCCTGCCCGCGAGTTGTTGCCGTTATAGGTATCAGCTTTTCTATACAGCTCCGTCATTTGACCCAAATCCACTTTGCATCTCCAGCGTGCCACAAATTCCAAGCACCAACATAACAACTGGCAGCGGAAGCCACGAAGGCGCTCTTCTGGGGCGCAGAAACGAGGATGCGATCTGCGGCGCTAATTAGAGCAGAAAAGATGATTTTAACGCTCCCGGGCAGATTTGGGCTCGTCTTTGTATCCGATCGCTCGTTTGGTGTGCAGAGGGACGATCTCGCCGACCCGGCGAGCTCGGGCTGCGACCGATGTTGCCCATCTGTGTGCGGCTAGCGGACATTGGGCGCGGCTCGGTCGATTTGACCCCCGATGGAATTTTGGGTCAAATAGCAAACCTCAGGATAGGGGCGGAAGGGCCGCGCAATCGGGAGGTGCGATTCCAGCCTCTGCGGCAGCAGAGCGAGGTCAAACACGTGCGCTATTGTACCTTCTGCCTCGCAACTTTGTTGTTGGTCTACGCTTCTACGGTCCAAGCCCAAGTCGGTGAGACCAAGGCACCGGACCGGCCGGATCTCGCCGCTGCAGACTGGAAGAAGAATCTGACGGTTGGTCCGAACGGTCTGATTCCAATAATTGTTGTTGATCAGTTCGGATATCTCGCGAAGTCAAGGAAGGTTGCCGTCGTACGCGCTCCACAAGTCGGCTATGACAGTATCTTCGAATTTGCGCCCGGCAAGACTTACGCGTTGATCGAGCTCCCCACCGGCAAGATCGTCAAGACGGCACCCCCGACAGCGTGGAACTTCGGAGGCACGGATCAGACCTCTGGCGACAAGGCCTGGTGGTTTGACTTTTCCGATATCGAGGCCCCGGGCAAGTATGCAGTCGTGGACCTTGAGAAGGGTGTTCGATCGCCAGATTTCTCGATCGGCGAGCACGTCTACAAGAATGTCATGATAGATGCTCTTCGCGTATTTTTCTACCAGCGCGCGGGGTTCGAAAAAAAGCCGGAGTTTGCAGGAAGCGCGTGGGCGGACAAAGCGAGCCACCTTGGCCCGGGCCAAGACTCCGAGTCGCGTCCGTGGCATGAGAGGTCGCCGTCGAACCCCTTTTCGAAATCGCAAATCAAGGATCTTCACGGCGGATGGTACGATGCCGGCGACTTCAACAAATACACATCTTGGACGGCGCGCTACATCATCGTTCTGCTGCACGCGTATGAGGAGAACCCTCAGGCCTTCAGCGATGACTACGGAATTCCGGAGTCAGGCAACGGCATTCCCGATATCCTTGACGAGGTGAAGTGGGGTCTGGATTGGCTTGTCCGGATGCAAAATTTGGACGGCTCGTTACTCTGTGTTCAGGGCCTGGATGGCGCAAGCCCGCCATCTAACGCGAAAGGGGCCAGTTATTATGGCCCTTCAACAACGTCCGCTACCCTCATGGGTGCGGCAGCCTTTGGATACGCCTCCAAGTTCTTTGCGTCTCGGCCCGAGCCGGACCTCAAGCGATACGGTGACGATCTCAAAAACCGCGCAAGGGCGGCGTGGCTCTGGGCGACCTCAAACCCCAATGTACTCTACTACAATAACGACGATTCAAAGCAGCCGGGTTCCAAGGGACTAGCGTCTGGCCAGCAGGAAATGAGCACGACCGATCGGCTGCGGGCACAATTCGAGGCAGCGACCTTTCTGTTCGAGATGGGTGGAGAGGCGCAATTCAGGGCGTTCGTTGACGCCAACTACAGCGCGCTGCTGCCGCCGTGGGGTGCCTCGATGTGGGAGGTCGATGCGCTCGAGAGTCTGCTGTATTATGCGCGGTTGCCTGGCTCGACGCCTGAGGTAGCGAAATCTATTCGCGAGCATTTGTTGACGAATCTATGGCGGGCTTCCGAAGCGTTTCAAATCTCTCTCCAGCGAGCGGATCCCTATCGCGCCCCGTTGAAGGATTACACATGGGGCAGCAATAAGGGAAAGGCCATGCAAGCAAGATTGTACCAGTTGGCGGCGCTGCACAGTACGGATCAGAAGCTATCAGGGGTCTCGCTCGCTGCAGCGTCGGAATACGCTCACTACATCCACGGCGTAAACCCGCTCGGCCTCGTTTATCTGACGAACATGGCCTCGGCTGGCGCCAGTCAATCTGCCGTCACCATGTTTCACACCTGGTTTGCTTATGGGACGCGCTGGCAACAGGTGAGTGAGCAACTTCCGGGCCCACCCCCAGGTTTCCTAGTGGGCGGACCCAATCCGCAATTCTCGCCTGACGCGTGCTGTCGTGCGCCTGAAGGGTCGCCAGCAAACCGCTGTTACGGTGCAAAGACGTTCTCTCTGTGTCAGCGGAATTTTGTGCCGCCATTGGCGCAGCCGCAGGCCAAGTCGTATCTTCAGTTCAATGACCCGTGGCCGGCGAATTCGTGGGCGATCACCGAGCCTTCGCTAAATTACCAATCTTACTATATTCGATTACTTGCTTCTTTCACTCGCTGACACATTGTTTGACTTTGCCAAGTCTAACATACCTCCCGAGATAGTATGAGGTTGGGCTTTTGATCACTGAATATCCTTCTGACAAAAGCACCATACCTTCACTGGATGGACTGCGCGCCGTATCTATCTTGATTGTTCTGGTGTCGCATGCGGGTTACGGCATCGTAGTTCCCGGAGGACTTGGCGTTACAATATTTTTTTTCCTGAGTGGGTATTTGATCACAACACTTCTCATGGATGAACGGAAGCGAACCGGTCAAATCCATATTGGCAAATTTTATCTCCGCCGCATATTTCGGTTATTTCCGCCGCTCGTGGTGACCCTGGTTATCGCGTACTCGCTAGTGATACTCGGTCGCTTAGACGGGGGTATCTCGTGGGCTGCCATTCTCGCGCAGCTCCTATATTTCGCGAACTACTATGGCCTCTTCTTCGATTCCGGAAATACAACGGCTGCAGGTACAGGCATTCTATGGTCGCTCGCGGTCGAGGAGCATTTCTACATGATCTACCCGGCCGCATTGACGGGTCTGCTCGCACTTGAGTTGTCAACGCGACGCATCGTTCTGGTTCTGGCCATGACCTGCCTCGCTGTGTTGGCTTGGCGGATGTACCTCGCCGGTTTGCCGAATTTCGTGACCGAGCGGACCTACTATAGCTCGGATACCCGCGTCGATTCCATTGTGTTCGGATGCATTCTCGGGCTCGCCGCCAATCCGAGGTCTGCAAAACCTGGAATGTCTAATCCATTCTTGGAAGCAAAGCCTGCAACACTCCTATTTTCCGCTGCTGTTGTCATGGCGGTCACGCTCGCATGGCGCGACACTTATTTTAGAGAGACCTTCCGGTACAGTCTTCAAGGCCTCGCGCTCATGCCAATTTTTTACTACGCGATAAAATGTGCCGCGAACTTCCCCTTTACGCTACTCAATCATCCCTGGGTCGCGCGAATTGGCGTTTATTCCTACGCAATGTACTTGGTCCACTACGTTGTGATCAATGTCATAGAGAAGAATGCCCCTTGGCTTGCCACGATCAAGCCACTGCTCGTCTTGGTGACCTTCGCGATCGCTGCAGTCTACGCGGCCATATTGGACATCTATGTAGATGCTTACTTCCGCCGTTTGCGCAAAAGGTTTCGTTAGGGGTATCTCCTGCAACAATGGCGCATCGCCCTTCGATCTAATTTCAAAAAAATCGGTTTATGTTGCCCCTTGGCCCCTGTGTCCGTCCTCCTCCGAGGAAGGCTTGTTGTTCAGACTTAAGAACAGGGTTAGCGTTAGCGAAGTACGGTCGACAGTTTCAGAATCGAAGTTAGGCGTCAGCTGTCTGTGACCACGGCGAAGCCGATTGCGCATCCTCACCGCTTGCAGGCGTCGAATGCGAGCGAGCCCGGCTACACCGATTACCGAACCATCTGGCCGTCTCTACCAAAAGGGCCCTGCCGCGGCTCCAGCGTTAAGCTCAGATTTTAACTAATATCACTTAAACTACTCGATCCGTAGAGGTGTGCTAGCGTAGCTCTTCGGGACTTATGCAATTCGATATATGATTGTTTTTGTCAACGTTCGGATGAGGCCTGCCTGACGGCAGAATTTTGCTCCTAGGAGGAGATCGGGATGAAGGTGGTCCTGTTTTGCGGTGGTCTTGGTTTGCGATTGCGCGATGCAGATCAGATACCAAAGCCTATGGCGGTCATCGGGTATCGCCCCATCCTTTGGTACGTGATGAAGTATTTCGCTCATTTTGGGTTCAAGGATTTTATACTTTGCTTGGGATATCGCGGCGACCTGATCAAGCAGTTCTTCTTGAATTACAACGAGTATTTATCCAATGATTTCGTGTTCTCTGACGGCGGCAAAGAACTTGTAGCCGAAAACAGCGATATTCGCGATTGGAAGATCACCTTCGCCGATACCGGACTTCACTCAAACCTCGGCGAAAGGCTATTGGCCGTCCGAAAATATCTTGAAGGCGAAGATGTGTTTCTGGCGAATTACTGCGACGGCTTCACAGATCTACATTTGCCGACCTATTTGGAATACGCGCGCCGCCAAGACAAAATCGCCACGTTTCTAAGCGTGCGGCCAAACCTCAGCTATCACGTCGTCAAGACCGACGGCGATGGCAGTGTTACAGAAATCAAGGAATTGATGCAGACAGATATACGAATCAACGCAGGATTTTTTGTCTTGAAGAAAGATATTTTCCAATACTTGATGCCGGGAGAAGAACTCGTGGTGAAGCCCTTCCAGCGGCTCATCGAAAAAAAGCAATTGGCTGCATTAGAATACGACGGGTTCTTTGCTGCGATGGACACATTCAAGGACAAACAATATCTGGAAGGTCTGTACGAGCGAGGGGACGCCGTATGGGAAGTGTGGAAGAAAACCGAAACAAGCCCCAGCACTATCCGAGAAATTGCAACTGCACCTCCTACAGGCCTTTGAAAAGTGAGAGCTGCTGTTCTTATCAAATACGGATTTCACTGCGGGACTGAGGTGGCGTCTTAGGCATGAACTGGGTTCCCGACCAAGGGCGAGAAGTCTCAACTAAGCCAGAGGCAGGGGCGTCCATGCTGCGCCTTGCGGAGGAGTTGTTTCCGATTTGCCGAAGTATCACTGGCAACGGTGTGCGGCAGACGCTCCAGATACTCTCTCGCTTCATTCCCTTGCAGGTAGCCGAGGTACCATCAGGGACCGCAGCGCTTGACTGGACAGTTCCGAGAGAGTGGAACGTTCGAGCGGCTTACATAGCGAAACTAGATGGCACGCGAGTTATCGATTTCGAACAGAATAACTTGCACGTTCTCCAGTATAGTACTCCACTCGATCGGATTGTCCCGCTGGACGAGCTGCGCAATCACCTTCACACGTTACCGGAACATCCTGACTGGATTCCCTATCGTACCTCATATTACAGCGAGACTTGGGGTCTTTGCCTTACTCATCATCAGCTAGAAGCTTTGACCGACGAGGAATATCGAGTTGTTATAGATTCGACGCTGGCTGACGGCCATCTCACCTACGCGGAATGCATCATCAAAGGGGAGATCGATCGAGAAGTGTTATTGTCTTGCCACATTTGTCATCCATCGCTTGCGAACGATAACCTGTCTGCAATCGTAGTGGCGACGATGCTGGCGCAGCATTTGCGCAACGCCAAACCTCGCCACACATATCGTTTTGTCTTCATACCTGGCACGATTGGCTCGCTCACGTGGCTTTCACGAAACGAGCGCAAGCTGGGGCTGATTGATCACGGGCTCGTTCTGTCCTGCCTCGGAGATTCCGGTCATATAAATTACAAGCAAAGCCGCAGAGGTAACTCTAGCATCGATCGCATTGTCGCTCATGTACTTCGCACTGAGCCAGGAGATCACCGCATAACCCCATTTGTCCCCTATGGTTATGACGAGCGTCAGTACTGTTCACCCGGCTTCAACCTGCCGGTAGGCTGCCTGATGAGAAGCCCCAATGGGGAGTATCCCGAATACCACAGCTCAGGTGACAATCTGTCCTTGTTGCGTCCCGAGAGCCTTGCTCATTCTCTTGCAGTGCTCAAAAGAATTGTCGAGGTCATCGACGGCGACGTGACCTATCGGAGTTGCAACGCCAAAGGCGAGCCCCAACTTGGTCGCCGAGGTTTGTGGGGCGGTTTGGGCGGACTTCGTTCGGCCGGGTATGACCAGATGGCATTGCTCTGGGTACTCAATCTTGCTGATGGACAGCATTCGCTGCTCGACATGGCCGAGCGATCAGGCCTGCCATTTTCATCGATCCGCGCAGCTGCCGATGCTTTGGTCAATGCGGAACTTTTGGAGCCTGTCGTCTAGTTTAATGTCCGCTGGCCTGCGAATTAGCCGCCATCAGTTTCCATTGCGCTAAACATAGGCCATTGCAAATCGCGCTCGCTGATGACGGAGACGGGGAGGGGCCACACAATCGCAAAGGCTGGATCGTCGAAGCGGTGGCCTGCAGCCGCCGTCGGGTCGTAAAAGGACGAAATTTGATAGTGGACTTCAGTTTCATCGATCAAGGTTTGGAAGCCGTGTGCGCAACCCTTTGGCACGTAAACAGCGCGATGGTTTTCCGCGGACAGTTCGAAACTCAGTGAGCGCAGGTAGGTCGTTGATTGCGGTCTCAGGTCAACAATGACATCGAGGATTGCGCCGCGTACGCACCGCACGATCTTCACTTCATCATGCGGCGGCGTCTGAAAATGAAGGCCACGCAGAGTGCCTTTCCTCCGGTTGAAGGAGATGCTTTCCTGAGCGATTTCGACACTGAGGCCTTGTTCCGCTAGCTCCCGCCGGCACCAGGTACGCGCGAAAAATCCTCGGTCGTCGAAAGCGGGTTCGACGTCAAGGATGCGGGCGCCGTCAATCGATGTTGAAGAAACGATCATCACGGCGCTTCGTTATAGGAACGCCAGTAGAAGCTTTCATCAATCTGGCCGGTGGCTAGAAGGTGTTTCAATTGCTCAAGCCGGGTAAATGCGCGGAACATGAACGTTTCCTTCGTCATTTGGACGCGGCGAAAAATCTCTTCCAATTCACGTGCGCCTTTCTCAGCAGTCCATCGGCATTGAAAGTCAGGTAAGTGACGCCTGATTTTCTCGAAGGAGATTCGATAGCTTCGGTTGTCGCCTCCCTGTTGACCAAAGCTCACCTTCGCTCCCTCGAAGATATTGCCGACCACTTCGGCGATTTCACGCACTCGATAGTTCTGGTTATCATCGCCGACATTAAAAATCTGGTTGTGAATTTGCTGCCGTGGCGCTGTTAGTACACTCACTACGGCCTCGCTGATGTCAGCGATATGAACAAGCGGCCGCCACGGAGTGCCATCGCTCGTCATCTTAATTTCGTTGCTGGTCCACGCAAAGCCGGCGAGATTGTTGAGAACGATATCGAACCGCATTCGCGGGCTTGCGCCGAAGGCGGTCGCGTTCCGAAGGAAAACGGGAGAAAAATGAGGCCCTGCCATTGCAGCCACATCGCGCTCGACGAGCACCTTACATTTGGCATAAGCGGTCAACGCGTTGGTTTCGGAGTTTTCATCGCGATCATTTCCGTCGCCAGCGGCCCCGTAAACACTGCAGGATGACGTATACACAAACCGGGGCACGCCAGCCTCCTTGCACGCGATTGCAAGGCGGACCGAACCCTGGTGATTAATATCGTAAGTGATCGAGGCTCGGTGCTCTCCTAAGGGATCGTTGGATAATTCAGCCAGATGCACGACTGCATCGAACCCCTCGACATCCTTTGCCGTTACCTGACGGATGTCCTTGCTCAGGGTGAGGGGGCGGGTTCGCTGGTCGTTGAAGAGCCATCCGTCACGATAATAGCCGCAGTCCATACCAACCACCTCAAACCCGCGTTCGAGGAGCGTCGGCCCCAATACCGCGCCGATATAGCCGTCAGATCCAGTTACCAATACTTTCATTTACATTAACCTTGTTTGACTTCAGCCGCCGGAAATTCGTTATGCAACGTTATGGTCGGTCGCCGGGGAATTTACCTGCAATCGCGAAGTGTCGCGAACATCAATATTATCAGATAAGTTTCCTACACCAGATCGTTGACATCCTTCTTGAAATGGCAGCAAGCTTGCCACCAGAACGCAAATAAATCCAGCCGATGCAAGAGTTAACGATCATAGAGAACGGTCGAGGCGACCGCAATTACTGGCGGGATCTTTGGAGATTCCGCGAATTATTTCGAATTCTGGCTTGGCGCGATGTTTCGATCCGCTACAAGCAGACTGTAATTGGAATCCTGTGGGCGCTTATTCGTCCCCTAGTTACGATGGTAATCTTTACGATCATTTTTGGTCGGATCGCCAAACTGCCGTCGGAAGGATCTGCGCCATATGCTTTGCTCGTTCTGGCTGGTATGCTGCCATGGACCTTTTTCTCATCGGCCTTGTCAGAAGCATCTAATAGTCTCATCAACAACGAGAGATTGATTACAAAGGTCTACTTTCCGCGGCTCATCATTCCGACCGCAAGTATCGTGGTCGCTTTCCTGGATCTGTTGATCGGTTTTTTGATTCTTGCTGCCGTAATGGCCTGGTATCAGTTCGCTCCGACGTGGAGGATGTTGGCCCTGCCAGGGTTTGCGGTGCTCGCCTTTTTCGCAAGCATGGGGCCGGCGTTGTGGATCGCTTCTCTTAATGTCAAGTATCGTGACTTTCGATACATCATTCCCTTCCTTGTCCAACTCGGCCTCTATGTGTCACCCGTCGGGTTCAGTTCGAACATTGTCCCAGGGGAATGGCGCGTGATCTATTCGATGAATCCGATGGTAGGGGTAATTGACGGATTTCGATGGTGCATCCTGGGCGAGCAAAGCCCACTCTACCTGCCAGGGCTTGCCACGAGCCTCGGCTGCATCGCGTTTCTTCTTTGGCTGGGTTTTAGTCAGTTCAGAAAGATGGAAAAAAGCTTCGCAGACTTGATCTGACGTAAGCTTAGTTAGTCATGTCCGACACGATCATTTCAGTCGAAAATCTGTCAAAGCGCTACTTGGTCGGACATCTGTCGGCTGAGCGGGAGAAGTACACGGCTTTGCGTGATGTTGCTGGTCGCGAGGTTCGGAATCTGGTTCGTAAGACCGTCAACGTCATTCGTGGACAACAGGTGGTCCAAGGTGATGATGTCGAAGAGATCTGGGCGCTTAAAGATCTTAGTTTCGATGTGCAACGAGGTGAAGCCATCGGGATCATAGGAAACAATGGAGCCGGCAAGAGCACATTACTTAAGATTTTGAGTCGCATTACCGAACCCACTGACGGGCGCATCAGTCTGCGCGGGCGGGTCGCAAGCCTGCTCGAAGTGGGTACGGGGTTTCACAACGAATTAACTGGTCGCGAAAATATTTTCCTGAACGGCGCTATATTGGGTATGACCCAGAAGGAAATCCGCAAAAAGTTCGATGAGATCGTAGCATTTGCCGAAGTCGAGCGATTCCTTGACACGCCTGTAAAGCGATATTCGTCAGGCATGTATGTTCGTCTGGCGTTTGCAGTCGCCGCTCATCTGGAGCCGGAGATTCTGGTCGTAGATGAGGTGCTGGCGGTTGGTGATACGGCGTTTCAAAAAAAGTGTCTCGGAAAACTGGGTGGCATCGGACAGGCCGGAAGGACTGTTTTGTTTGTTTCGCACAATATGCCGGCGATCATAAATCTATGCCAGAAGGCCATCGTTCTGAATCGGGGACAAATGACGTTCCAGGGAGACGCAAAGAGCGCTGTAGATTTTTATATCAGTGCATCCAACGCCGATACCGACGAACACTCCCATGTTGTGGATTTGCGCTCGAACGGTGGTCGGCGTGCATCATATGGGCCCTGGCTCCAAAAACTTGAACTATACGATGGAGATGGCCGACCTCTGAAGGGTGATCTGCCTATTGCGGGTGCGTTACAGTGCCATGTTGAATTTGAACTACCCCAAGCCACCGATCGGTTTGATCCCCGATTGAATTTCGTTGATCTCTACGGGCAAGTCATTTTTGCTGCTCGCGCTAGCTATGAGAAGAATCGAGATTGGGGGGTCCGCTCCGGCGTCCAGCGAATGATATGCGAGATCCCAGCATTGCCTCTGGTACCTGGGGAATATCGCATTGACGTCGCGCTTGTCGTCAATGACACGGTTGTGATGGACTATATCGACAGTGCTTATCGTTTACGAATTTTGGAAACTGATTTCTACGGAACTGGCCAGATAGCGTCGCTCGGAGTCTTCGTACAAAAACACCATTGGCGAATGTGACCTATTCCTCTGAAAGGCTCCCCGGTTTTAAGTTAGGGTTCTGTTCTCCACCGAGGAGACAGACGATGCGCAAAGGCAGATTCACGGAAGAGGGCTGCTATTGGCTCGGCAAGTTGTCCGGATCAACCATAAGAAGCTTTATCGGCTACAGAGAGGAGCGGCTGTCGGTGCCCAAGCGGGGGCCGCAAACGGGCGCTCGGCTCCGATCGGCGATCCCGCAGGACCGGAACCTGCGCTGGTCGCTTGACTTCGTGATGGACACGCTTCCAGCGGCCGGCGCTTTCGTATCCTGACCGTAGTCGACGACTTCACCCGGCAATGCCTGGGCCAGGTCGCGGACACTCGCTCTCCGTTTTGCTTTGCGGATGATGCGTGAACTTGATTACCTCATTGAGGTGCGGGAGGAGCAAGTCACAATCCAAATAAGAATAGCGCCTGGCCGGCTGTGACGGCGACGACCTGAGCGCCATTAAGAGTGAAACTGATTGGGGTGGCCTGAGTCTTACCTCCTAACCCCGCTCGCCAAAGTTCTCTGCCTGTCGCCATCTCGAGCGCGAAAATTGTTCCGGCATAAGTGGTAAACATCACCCCACCTTCAGTCGAAAGAATACCGCTATAAGTGCCAGAAAATTCCGGGTTAGCGTTGGGAAGGGCATGCTGCCATTTCAAGGCACCGGAAGCCGCATCGAGCGCTTTCACTACATTGACGGCCACGTCGGCCGCGGATGACCCGCTTCCGACATAGAGGCCGCCTGCTCCGCGCCTGACTTCGTTGCCATCCGACTGAGTGAAGATCGACGAGCCCTCTGTGGCATGCACGAGGAAAGTTTGAGTCGTTTGATCGAAAGACGGTGGAAGCCAATTAGTGCCGCCTCCCACCCACGGCCACGTCAGTGTGCCCGATTTTGTGACTTTTGCAGCTGACGTCAGGATTGGCCGACCATGTACGTCGAGACCGCTTGCCCAAGTCACCTTCACATAAGGAGCGCCCCTTAGAAAAGTACCGTCAGCGCGATCGAGCACATAATAGAAGCCATTGCGATTGGCCCAACAAATAACCTTTCGGGACACGCCGTCCATCATGAGATCGGCAAGCACGGGGGTCTGGTTGGAATCCCAGTCATGCTCGTCATGCGGCGTAAACTGGAAATGCCAAGCCCGCTTTCCGGTGGTTGCATTGAGAGCGACCACGCTATTGGTGAACAGATTATCGCCGGGCCGCACCTCACTCGTATAGTTTGGGGAAGGATTACCGACGCCCCAGTAGAGAAGGTCGAGATCCGGATCATAGCTTCCTGTTATCCAAGTGGGTCCCCCGCCGCTGCGCCATGCATTGTTTTTCCAACTTTCCGAGCCAAATTCAGCGGGACCAGGAATGGTATAAAAGCGCCAGACTTCCTTGCCAGTCGCAGCGTCGTAGGCCGCCAGAAAGCCGCGTATGCCGAATTCGCCACCGGAAACCCCGACTATGACCATGTTCTTTACGATGAGTGGCGCCACCGTAATCGAGAATCCATCCTTGGGAGAAGCAACCTCAACTTCCCATTTCACGCCGCCGCTTGCTGCATCGATTGCCAACATGTGAGCGTCGAGTGTTCCAACGAACAATGTTCCACCGAGCAAAGCGACACCCCGGTTTACGCGGCCACAACAAACAGGAAGATCTGTCGGCAGAGGGTGGGTGTGGCGCCAAATCTCGCGCCCGTTTTCCGCATTAATCGCCACAACGCTGTTTGGCGGCTCGGTCATGAAGATCGTTTTGCTGGAGACGAGTGGTGTTGCCTCAAACGAATCTTCGCGCGAGCCTGCAAATTGGTGCAACCACAACAGTTTTAGATGAGAAACGTTGAGCGGCGAGATCTCTCGGAGGGGCGAATGGCGCCAGCCGTCAAGCCCACCTGAATAGACTAACCATGAGTCGGTTAGATTCCTTGCCGCTTTAAGCATGTCCCAGCTGACATCCACGTGCGGCAGTTCTATGGTCCGGTGTGCGTCATCCGTCTCACGCGACAGCGAGCGCAAAAATGCGACGATTTCCCAACGCTCTCTAACCGATAGGCCCAGCGATTGCATCGCAGTCCCAGGAATGCCGTCGCGAAGCATCTTGTACAAAGCAAAATCGCTTGCCCCGACGCTGTAGTTCGATGTGACGAGCGAGGGAGC
Organism: Bradyrhizobium erythrophlei; assembly: GCF_900142985.1. Taxonomy (NCBI): domain Bacteria; kingdom Pseudomonadati; phylum Pseudomonadota; class Alphaproteobacteria; order Hyphomicrobiales; family Nitrobacteraceae; genus Bradyrhizobium; species Bradyrhizobium erythrophlei. The sequence continues at coordinate 10,899 of NZ_LT670849.1, read as the reverse complement.
ATGACCTCCACCACGCGCATCGTGTCCGTGGCAACCTGCACAATTCGTTTGGAAGAGTTCCTTTCCATCGAAAAGGCCTTTCGCGTCGTTCAAGGGATTCACCACTGAAGCATTGAGGCTTCGTCCTTCCCTGATCATTGAATCCGTTATAAATCCGCTTCCGGGCCAAGTGCCTCTTAGATGTTGACCTGGCCATGTGCCTTGGGCAACTTCGAGCCAAGACAACTCGGGGACGCCCCCCACGGCTTTGGCGAAATAGAACCGAATGCGCCAGTTTATGTGGTGCACAATTTTCTGAATTGTGCTCGCGGAATCCGGACTGTATGGAAAAATCTTCGGCGAAGATATCACGACAACGCTGGCGACGCTGAGCAAGATAGTGATTGCGAGCCAGACTCTCTTGACCGAACCTCGATAATTCAATTCCTTAAACTCCTGTCGCTAGCGATTTTTTCAAGACTATCTTCGAAACAAGCAACTGAGTCCGTCTGGACGGCCAACAAAACGCCACCGCGCGAACGTAAGCTGGTATGGAGAGCCGGACAAATAGACGCAATGTGAGCTAAAAGTATACTAGACCAGGCACGAAACATATGTCTTCCGGCTCGATGTTGGCACTGAACGACCGAAATTGGGAAGCGCTCCGGCGTCCGACGAATGATATGCGAGGTTCCGGCATTACCTCTTGCCTGTTTAGTATCGCATTGACGCGACGCTTGTCGTCAATGACAGAGTTTTCAAGGATTTTATCGATTCTGCCTATCGTTTGCGAATTTGAAAACTGGTTTCTACGGAATCGGTCAGGTCACTTGTCCAGAAACACTTTTGGCGGATGGGTTGATCATTGGCGAAGAGGGATCGGACAACAGAATCTTTGAATTTCATTAACCGCAGGATCCGCAAAGATTCGGGCGAAAACCGTTTCTCGAAACCCTAGGTTCGAGTAGCCTTGCCAAAGGCGAACGAAACGGTGTCGAGCAAGTGCTCGATGTCGTCGCCGATCCAAGCGACAGGCGGGTTCGGGAAATGGCCCGCGTGCGTCTCCTAGCGTTCGGAGCTCAATTGTGCAGGATCAAAGAGCAGATCCTGGAGTTCAACCGACTGATCAGAGGCTGGCTCCGATCCAACGAGATGAGCATGAGGCTCGAAGACGCCCCGGCGTCGGTCCGGTGTTGGCCGTTGCTTTGGTTGCTGCCGTTGCTAATCCAAGTTCTTGTGATCAGGACGCAACTTCTGCGCCAATCGTATCGCGCCGAAACAGCACTTGAGCGGAGGCAGAAATAGGCCCAGCAGTATAAGCGATGCACCGAGACCAATGCTGCAAACGTGAAAAAAGCGCTTGCCAACCTAGAGCCGTCCACAACTGGGCATCGAGATGACAAGGGCAATTCGGCCGGGTGACTGGGCGGTTTTCGACGAACTTTCGGAGCGTTGTTTGAGCGCTGCGGATATGCAGCAGCGCGCGCTGATCTGGTTGACCGGTGAGGGTTCAATCTATAATAAATATCATAAGACAAGCTCCCTGAAGTAGCGCTGAAAGCCCCAGATTCATGCCGCCTGTTGACTTTGAGGCTTCGCGTTTTCACGGAAGCTGGGCTGGCCTCAAATGGAGGATGCTGGGCTGAAGCTCATGCTGCTCGAACGGCACTCCGTCGTTGACGCCCACATGGTCGCCTACGGGTCGATACAGCCATGGCTCGACATCAATTGGGTCTATCAACCGACTTGCGTCGGCGCGCAGCGCTTTATTCGCAAAAGCGAGCCATGCTGGCTGGGCGAGGACAGGCGTCAGCTCGATCGTTCAATCACGGCGGCTGGATTACGCGCGGTAAGGTTACGGGGGCAATGTGGAGGCCGTGTCGGCAATATTTAACAATTGCCTATTTAATCGTTATAGATTAGCAGCGAGTATGTGCAGCCTTTTCTCGTCGAGGTGGGGTTCATGAATAACACAATCTACTACGATTTTGATATGTCCGATGATGTTCGGCGCCAGCGGCTCTACGATGGGCAGCTCTTTGTCTACTCAGCACGGGCCAGCATCGCGGCCTTTGTCAGCTTCGCTAAATCCATGATCGAGGATGCGTTCGGAGGACTGGATCCGAGAATAGCGCAGAAGCACATGGAGGTAGAACGCTACGCATCCCTTCTTGGTAAATTGAAACCAGCATTTATCCATCACCCAGAATCGAAGCGTCACTTAAGAGATATTTTGGAGGATCTTGGCTGCGACCTCGACAAAACGTACTTTGATGTACCGAGAATGCGCAGTTCGACTACCAATAACTATCTCACGACTGGCATTGCTTTTGCGTGGCATCCGCATCGCGACACTTGGTACTCCGCTCCTAGCTGCCAGATTAACTGGTGGTTGCCCATTTATGAGATTGAGTCAGACAACGCGATGGCCTTTCACCCGCAGTATTGGTCTCGACCAGTCAAAAATAGCTCGGCAGAATACAACTACTATTCGTGGAACAAGCTTCATCGCGGCGAAAACGTTGCAAAGCTCATCAAGGAAGACCCGCGGCCTTTGCCACGTGCAACCGAGCGACTGGAGCTTGAACCTCAGATTCGACTGATTTGCCCCGTGGGTGGTGTCATTCTGTTTTCGGGAGCGCAAATGCATTCGAGCGTGCCCAATACATCGGGCGTGACTCGTTTCAGCATCGACTTTCGAACAATTCATCTGGACGACGCCGCCATGAAACGAGGCGCGCCAAACATTGATTCAGCTTGTACTGGGACCACGATGCGCGATTATCTCCGTGGTACTGATTTGTCGCGAGTACCTGACGAAATTATTGAAATGTATAATGACGGGACCGAGACTCGCGGCGAGCTGATATATTCCGAAGGTTCTTAAGGTCGAGCATACGCAGGCCAAAAGAACGTGGGCGTCGGGACGAGGTATAGGTGAGCTTTGTGCTGATTCATGCGTACTAGACCCAAGCATATTGCTCTTTTCGGAAATTTCGGGTCAAACAACCTAGGGAATGAAGCGTCGTTGAAGGCGATGCTTGATTTTATCCGTCGCGCCCGACCGCATACCAAGGTGACCTGCGTTTGTTATGGCCCTGACCGCGCTCGGGCAGAACACGACGTGCCGGCGATACCAATCAAGTTGGCACTTCCTGAGATTTGGTGGTTTGCGATTGTTAACCGCTTGCTCGCCGGTCTGCCCCTCCGATTGACGGATTTTGTGCGCGCTTTGTATTTGGCGCGAAAATTCGACTTGTTCATCGTTCCAGGTACCGGGATCTTGGATGACTTTAGCGAGCGATGGCAAGGGCTGCCTTTTGATCTCTTCAAGTGGAGCGTTGCAGCGAAGTTGAATAGACGTCCATTTGCACTCGTCAGTGTCGGTGCAGGACCGATACATCATCCGGTTAGTCGGTGGCTTATGGTTCTTGCGGCGCGGCTGGCAATCTATCGATCGTATCGCGACGATATCTCTAAAAATTTCGTGCGAACGGTAGGCCTTCTGACGCAAGATGATCTAGTGTTTCCAGACCTCGTATTCAATTTACGCGCTCCCAATTCTCCGCACAGCGGGATACAAAACGGCAGATCACCGGTGATCGGCGTTGGCGTCATGGACTACTACGGCTGGGATTCCGGCTCAAAGCGCCGGTCGCAAATTCACGAGACATATGTTGGTGGACTGACGCAATTCATTTGCTGGTTGCTTGAACATGGCTACCGCGTGCGCCTTCTTTTGGGAGAGTTGTCCGATAAGCAAAGCTTCGACGAAGTGGTGCAGCGAGTAACCTTGCAATGTGGTTCTCGGGCTGCTGCGCTTCTGCTTGCGGAGCCGGCCCATTCCCTGGAGGATCTCATGTACCAGATAGGGGAAACTGAGCTAATCGTTGCAACGAGATTTCATAACATCGTGGCCGCACTAATGATGGGAAGATCGGCCATTTCGGTTGGATACGCCGATAAAAATAGTGTGTTGCTTGCGGAAGTAGGCCTTGGCGCTTTTTGTCAGACTATTGAGGAGTTCGATGCAGAGCGTCTGATTGCGCAATTTGAAGAGGTTTTCCACGGACGAGATCAGTTCAGCGACAGAATTCGTAACGCAATGCCGGAATTTCGAAGGCGCCTAGAGAGACAAGAGGCATATCTTCTGGAGAACTTACTTTGAACAAGGTTGGCGGTTGCAAAAGTTGCCGTTTCTGCGGTGGCTCACTCTTTGACTTTGTCGATCTCGGCATGTCCCCGCTTTGTGAGAGCTTTGTCCCGGAAGATCGTCTCAACATAGCGGAGCGCTTCTATCCCCTTGCGGCTTTCGTATGTGGGTCCTGCTTCCTGGTCCAATTGGAGGAGTATGTCGCTCCGGAAGAGATTTTCTCCGAATACGCCTACTTTTCAGGGTTTTCAGACGCGTGGCTGAAGCATGCAGAGCGCTATGTGGAAATGATCGCTGAAAAGCTGTGCCTCGGTCGTGCAAGCAAAGTGGTCGAAATCGGCAGTAACGACGGTTATTTACTTCAGTATTTTGTGAAAAAGGGAATTTCGGTTCTGGGCGTTGAGCCTGCAATCAACGTAGCTGCTGCGGCACGCCAGCGAGGAGTGGAAACGTTAACCAGATTTTTCGGCGCCGGCGTGGCAAGGGAACTGGCAGGCGCGGGGACGAAAGCAGATCTGATTGTTGCGAACAATGTGATGGCACAGGTACCTGAACTCAATTCCTTCGTCGAAGGTATAGGTATTCTTTTAGAGCCTGATGGAGTGTGCACAGTTGAATTTCCACACCTGCTGAGAACCATTTTAGGAAATCAGTTTGATCAGATTTACCATGAGCATTTTTCTTACTTCTCGGCACTTACAGTCCGGAAGATTTTCGAGGCGCATGGATTACGGATTTTCGACATCGAGGAGTTATGGACGCATGGCGGCTCGCTACGCCTGTATGCGTGCCGTGCAGATAGTGCGAAGTATCCAACGCAAAGTTCTGTTTCCCGCATAATCCAGCAAGAGCGCGAAGCTGGTCTTGATCGTGTTGATGCGTACGCTCGTTTTGCGCATCAGGTTCGCGATACCAAGCGGAAGATCTTGACCTTCTTGATCGAAGCGAAGAACGCTGGCAAGTCGATCGCTGGCTATGGTGCACCCGGCAAAGGCAACACGCTACTTAACTATTGCGGGGTACGCACTGATTTCATCGATTACACGGTTGACCGAAATCCGTATAAGCAGGGCATGTACTTGCCGGGGACGCGGATTCCGATTTACGCGCCCGACAAGATCGCGGCTACCAGGCCAGATTATGTGATGATATTGCCCTGGAATTTGCGAGAGGAAATTGCAGGTCAGCTGGGCTATGTCCGAGACTGGGGTGCTAAGTTTGTGGTGCCAATCCCTGAAGTCACGGTATTCTAGGAGCCCCGTATGCTTCATCTTGATTTCTCGCGCCGAAAGTCGACGACATTTAATCTTCTCTGTCTGGGCGCGCACTCTGACGATATCGAAATTGGCTGCGGGGGGTTCATTCTTCGTCTGATCAACGAAACCCCTAATCTATCAATCCGATGGATCGTGTTCAGCGGCAGCGGCGAAAGAGCTGTTGAAGCACGCGAGAGCGCAGCCGCCTTCCTGAAGAACATAAAAGCCAGTCAGGTTGAAGTTCTTAATTTCAGGGATGGTTATTTTCCCTTTCAGGGAGCGGAGATCAAAGATGTATTCGAGGCACTGAAGCGCGACTTCGATCCATCCGTGGTACTAACGCATCGGATGGAAGATGCCCATCAGGATCATCGAATTCTCTCCGAGCTCGCCTACAACACGTTTCGTAACCACATGATTCTCGAATACGAAATCCCGAAATACGATGGGGATCTTGGGAATCCGAACTTCTTCGCGCCGCTAACGAAGGCTTTGCTCGGCCGCAAGATCGATCTTATTCTAGCGCATTTTCGTACTCAACACGGGCGAGCCTGGTTCACAAAAGAGACGTTCGAGGGCTTGGCCCGGTTGCGCGGCATTGGTTGTAACGCTCCGGAAGGATTCGCCGAGGCTTTCCATGCGAGAAAGATTGTAGTTTAGTCCGGTTTTATCAAAGGCCCAGGAGGGACGGCAAATTGCCTTCGCAGGCTACTCGAATGCGCAATTCGGCACATCCTGCCGGTCGCTGGTTGCCGATAGTGAAGGGAGGCCGACCAATATGTCGTCGACTTGAATGAATTTCAGTTCCACCAAACCGAGTTATTTCTTCCGGCGGCTCTTACCGCCTTCTACTATACCGTTCCTTTGATGCTGCGATTGTAGCTTGAGCCTGATTGTGAGCAAGGTCGTTGACATTGTCAGCGATATTGTAGGTGTTACCCCTGTCATCAGTGAATCTTACCAGCGCCACCGGACCCAGCAGAAGTGTCAAATTGATCAGCGCCAACAACGAGATTGCCGCTTGCAACCACGGAGCCGGTCAGAGCTACTGTGCTAGATTGAGAACCACCGCTGTCCGGACCTAGGTTGTGCTGGACAAGATTGCGACCCGCGTCTTCATTGAATGCCTATCGCCTTTGCCATAGCCTCGATTGTTTCGTTTCCACATGGAGGAGTTCGTAAAGTGCTGCGTGGCATTCGATCTAGATTGCAATTAGGTAGAAAAATCCGAACCGTGCGCTTACGCGCCAGCGAAGCGATCTTGCCCCGCGATCATTTCTACATCCAGGTGATGCCCGTTTAAGCAGATCCTAAGTCGCTGTGCTCGGATGCGCGCGACTACCATCGACTTCACGACTGGCCGGATGTGCGCGATGGCAACCGGGTGCTTCAAGCCCATCTTTTACTCGATTCCGTCAAGACGCTGCGTACCGGGGACTATGCCGAAGTCGGCACCTACCGCGGAAACTATGGCCGCATCATCTATTCCCGCATGGCTGATGAGACGCACTTCTATTGCGTCGACACGTTCGAGGGCTTTGACGCCGCAGATGTTGCCATCGATGCCTCAAAGGTCGGCGCCAGCAATACTATCGGCCATTTCGGCGACACATCAATCGACCTAGTGCGAAGGAACATTTGCGGTGCTTCGACTCCGGACCGGCTCGTCTTATGCAAGGGATTTTTCCCCGAGACCTTCTCAGGCCTTGAGGATCGCCGCTGGTCCTTTGTCATGCTCGATGCTGATCTTTACGCGCCGATCAAGGCCGGCCTCGAGTTGTTCTGGCCACGCATGGTGCCGGGCGGGCTCATCCTGGTGCACGATTATTTAAGCGAGCATTACAAGGGATCGCGTATGGCCGTTGATGAGTTCTGCGGGCCGACCGGGATCATTCCCGCAGTCTGGCCGGACCGCGTCGGGACAGCCATTCTTGCAAAGCCACATATTACTTAAGAGCCCGGGGCCCTCAAGCCAGCGGCCTCGGAGTCCGCGACCAAAACCCAATCATTCGAATCCGGAGACGTGAATTTCCTCGTCCCTGAAGTTGAGAACGTCCCGATATTAGTGACTGCGCCGGTCTGTGGATTGTACCAATTGCAATTCGCCTGACTGCCAGTGTCCGTAATCTTCGTCATATCGATCGTGACCGTTTCATTACCGTTTGGTAGATAGGCAATGACGGTCTGCCCATCGCTCGTTCGCGCGCAAACTGCGCCACGTGATGCCCCCGATGTCATCACAACATTAGAAGTGTCCGGCCTAAGCTTATGAAATGCCCTTGATCTAAAGAGTTTTGCAGCTAGTTGATGGGTTTGTATCCCCTGTGAATTAAGCTGCGATTGCCACGAAGGGCTTGAAACCGCAAAGCCAGTGCTGGCCTGATTGAAGGCCCATTCGCCGGTCCCCAAAAGCTTTCCAAGAACACAGCCGCCGAGAACAGATCCATAATCTTCCGTTCTTAGTTGCAATTGCGTCGTTAGACCATTGCCGAGATTTTCCAGCTCATAATTGTCCTCGCCCAACATGCAAGGCAGCCCTGCGTCATAGGCCCTCTGGGCATCCGCAATCGCATTAGGCGCTAGCGTATAGACCCAGTTGATATCGAGCCATGACGGAACGGAACCGAGGCCAACTTTCGTACCCGCCGTGCTTGAGACGCGACCACCTGTCCCGCCGGCCGAATTGAAGCATTCCATCGTGATGAGGCGATTAGAATCGTTCGCCTTCAACCGGCGGGCAAAAATATCAATCTGCGAGTAAATTGTTGCGTTCTGACAATCAGCGTCACCGCCCAATGTCCAGATGATGTTTGGGTATGCTGCGTAACGCGTTGAGATGAAATCGGCGTATCCTTGCAATCGCGCCGTACTAGCGGCCAATAGACTATCGTGGTAGCCCTCTGCGGACGTGATCCCGACAAAAAAAGGCATGAACAAAATCGTCATGTCGCGAGCGAGACACTGTTGCACTACGAAATCGACGTGCTGCCAATAAGGCTCATTGAAGTTAGTGAAGTCTGCTCCGCTGAAAGGCGCATCCCCATTGGAGTCAAGGGGCGGGTTATTTCCGTCTTTGTTATCGGCGACGATCATCCATAGCAGATTGATGCCACGCGAAGCCCGATCGTTCAGATAGAGTAGTGTGTCGCTGTTGGAGAGCGCTTCGACGATGAGTTGCGGTGATTCACCTGATCCGAAACAGGGTTCGCCGTTCTGATCTACAAAGAATGTCTTGGTCGCGTCCAGTGCAACGGGAAAACCTTGCGTGACGGCGGGAGTTACTGCCGCAGAAAATGAGTGTTCTGCGGAGGCTCTTCTTGGCAGAACCAGCGAACCCATAGCCGCGCCAATCAATCTTCGTCTTGTAAGCATTTGCGCTCACCGCTGATTCAGAATCGCGTGTACTGGATGTCGACATCCACCCGGCCCGTGCCAGTCGAATTGATGCACAGGCCATTACGGCTGATGTTCTTCAGACCACCCCCTGTTGGGTTGTAGGTCACGTCCACCTAAGTTTGCGACTTCGATTCCACGCTGGTGACCTTCCTCCTGCCTCTGAATCGAACCAAAATGGCAGCATTGTCAATCAGATTTTAAACAAAGCCCTGACTCTGACCACGGCATGCTTGATCCAGCATTATTTGTTAATTATTTCCATCCATCTCCGAAGTAGTTTCAAGGTCTAATTACCAAGTTACGCTTTCGCGGGCATGCCCGTAATTAAAATATGTTTGTAGCGGTGGATGGCTAGCGCAACTAGTACAGAGGAGCAACGCACTTAGCCTCGTCGCAAGTTAATTCTGTCGGTTAACGACGGGGATTGATCAGGCTGGTCCGTCTTGCCATATACTAGCTTGATTTGACTGCTGATTTTATGTCTGTGACAATTGCCACAAAGAGGTGTGGAAGCCTTTGGAACACTTGTCAAACCCAAGGTTGGTGCCATCACCTGATATTTTGCGCTCTAGTATTACCCTTGATGGAAATTGAGGTATCTAGACGGGGTTTGTGCAGCAGGGCGATGTAAACTCGCGTCACCAGTTCTGTTTAGGCGAAATTGACGAGGATGCTTCCTTGGTATCATCAGGTAATCAAGACCGAAAGCTGAACTTCGAAACCTCCGCTCGAATGCAGAAGCAAGCCCATTCGCTTATTCCGGGCGGAGCGCACACCTATGCGAAAGGCGACGATCAGTATCCAGTCCTGGCACCCGGCTTCTTAACGCGGGGGCAGGGTTGTCACGTATGGGACGTCGACGACAACGAGTTCATCGAATACGGTATGGGACTGCGCGCTGTAACTCTCGGTCACGGCTACCAGCCAGTGATTGAGGCTGCTTATCGTCAGATGGTGCTCGGGAGCAATTTCACCCGCCCTGCCACAATCGAACTTGATTGCGCCGAGGAATTTCTAAACCTCGTTGAAGGTTCGGACATGATCAAATTCGCAAAAGACGGATCCGACGCGACTACTGCGGCTGTTCGGCTGTCGCGGGCCTACACAGGTCGTGATCTGATTGCCCGATGTGCGGATCACCCCTTTTTTTCTGTCGACGACTGGTTCGTCGGAAACACCCCGATGTCAGCGGGAATTCCAACGGTTGTTCAAGCTCTGACCCTACAGTTTCGCTACAATGATATCGACAGCCTGCGGCTATTGTTCGAGCAGAATCCTGGAAGGATTGCTTGCGTTATTATGGAAGCAGCCACGGCGATCGAACCCGAATCTAATTTTCTTCGTTCGGTTCAAACCCTGTGCAGAAAGGAAGGAGCGATATTTGTTCTCGACGAAATGATTACGGGCTTCCGATGGCATATTGGTGGTGCGCAAAAGGTCTATGGAATCCAGCCCGATCTATCCACCTTCGGTAAGGGCATGGGAAATGGATTCGCGGTTTCTGCGTTGGCAGGTCGAAAGGAAATAATGGAGCTCGGAGGTCTGCATCACGATAAGGAGCGTGTATTTTTGCTTTCCACGACCCACGGAGCCGAGAACCACTCGCTTGCGGCTGCAATTAAGACCATGCAAATTTATCGGGATAACGGGGTCATTGACTACCTCTGCACTCAGGGTGAGAAGTTGCGTACTGGTATCAATCGGGCCATCGAGTCGCTTGGCCTTAACGGGTATTTCGAGGTGCTGGGAAGGCCTTCTAATCTGATTTACGCGACGTATGACCAATCGAGGAGGCCATCGCAGGCGTTTCGATCGCTCTTTCTTCAGGAAACCATTCGGCGAGGATTGCTGATGCCCTCGTTGGTGGTTAGCTTTTCCCATGCCGATACTGATATTGATCGAACCATTGATGGAGTAGGGGAAGCACTGCGGGTTTACCGGAAAGCACTCGAAGATGGTGTCGAGAAATACCTTGTCGGACGTCCAGTTAAGCCGGTTTTTCGAAAATTTAATTGAATCCCGCAGCTTTTTATTTGCCGGCTGCACATCGAGATTCGAGTGGCTTCGCGCCTTGAAGTTCCGCAAACGTCTCGATGATGAAGATGTGATGCTGAA